>CAWDND010000015.1:0-31723 GCA_963803395.1 uncultured Planctomycetaceae bacterium | reverse complement strand
GCCCGCCACGGGCCGGCCGGCGAAAGCCTGTAGTGCCAGCAACGTCCCTGGTCGGCCGTCCCGCGTCATGCGGCCTGCGAGGGGCCTGTTCGCGCCCACGGGCCATCCCGGCCCGCAGCGGTCGGGCGTCGTGCCCTCCGCGCGGCGGCCTCCGCCCCCAGCAGTTCGTGGGGGGGTTCGGCCGCCGCGAAAAGTGAGTCTCTGGGGGAGAAAAGGGGAGAGAAGGGTCTCGCCGGCTGGCGGTGGCCCTCGGCACGCGCGGCGGTCGCCGGCCCCGCGCCGCGCCAGTCCCCGCGTTCGGAAAGGCCCGCCGAAGGCCTCGGTGGCTTCCGGCCCGGTCGTGGCCCGGTCCCGCCGCGGCGTCCCTCCCCGGGCCGGTCATCATCCCTGAATTAGGCTTATTATTTCACGTGTGCACGCTGCCGAAAATCCCTTATATTACAGGGTTTTTTGCTCGGCAAGCCCACTGAAATTTGGTACAGTATAGCCTGTCCCACTGGCCTCCAGTGGGGCCGCGAGTGGGCGTCTGATACACGACCACTCGCGCTTACGGCACCTTCTCAAGAGGTAGCACCCCATGCTCACCGTAGCGCCCCCGTGCGCCGCGCCAAGCCCTCTTCCCCCCGGCACGGCACCTGCAAACTCCGCGTGTTCATCAATTCGGATGAGTACTCTCTCAAGCGTAAGCCCGCCCCCGAACCGGGCGCGCGCGCCGCTGGTCGCTCGCGAAGCGTACCGGTGATCGGTCCGGGTCGGTCTACCACGTCACCCGCGCTGCCGGGTTTCTGTCCTGCTCGTGCCCCGATCACCAAAACAACAAGTTTAGTTGCAAGCACATCAAGGCCCTCGTCGCGCTCGGCCTCCTGTCCGGCCGCAAGCGCCCCGCCCCCGCGATCGAAGCACCCCGTTCCCCGGCCGCCCGCGCCGCCGCGGCCACCATCGTCGCCCGTGCCGCCCAACTCGGCACCGCCCCTGCCCGCCGGGAAGGAGGTGCCCTGTGAGCGACTCTCCTTTCGGCCACTACGCCAACGAGGAAGACCAGCCGGAACCGCTCTGCCCGTACTGTGGCGAATATCATCCTCCTGGCCCGTGCCCGGGCGAAGGGCCCGAGGATTGGCCCCTGCCCGCCGAACCCGAATGGGTGGCCGACCCGGGCGCGGCCGCAATGCCGCTCTGGGTCTATGAACAGATGTCATGGCGTCCCTCCGGCAACTGATCCGGCCCGGCGCCGCGGCGTGCCCTGGCACGCCGCGGTTCGGCCCGAGGAGGGACCGCCCCATGACCCGCACCGAAGCCGCGCGCCTCAGGGGGATCGCCCGCGCGGCCAAGCTCACCCCCGCCCGCCGCCGCGAGATCGCCAAACGCGGTTTTCAAGCCCTGGTCGCGAAGCGATTCGGAGAAGACCGCCGGCGTGCCATCGACTGGCTGGTCGCCAAAAGGGCTGGCCGCGCTCGACGCCGACTTCCCGCCTCCCCTGCGGAAGTTCTTCGACCCCGGACCGATGCCACCGGCCGAACCCGCCGACCAGGCCGACCCGGAGTTACCATCCTGATCCACCGAACTGGACCCGGGCCGGGCGGGCTCACACCCCCGGCTCGGAGGTCGGGGCGACGGCGCCGGCAATGCGGCTCAATCAGATTGGGGCGATGCCGCCGGTCGTGCCGATAAAGAGGGCCGGCCGACGACCAAGCACTTTCGGGAGACGCACCGGGCACTTTGAGGAGACGAAGTGAGCACCTTCGGGAGACCGACCAAGCACTTTGGGGTCCGGGACCAAGCACTTTGGGGTCCGGGACCAAGCACTTTGGGGTCCGGGACCAAGCACTTTGGGGTCCGGGACCAAGCACTTTGGGGTCCGGGACCAAGCACTTTGGGGTCCGGGACCAAGCACTTTGGGGTCCGGGACCAAGCACTTTGGGGTCCGGAATCAAGCACTTTGGGGAGCGGATTTCGGGGTGTCTATCGACATAACTCGTTTGAATTTATGAACTTGCGCCGCACGTTGTCCGTCCTAACTCTTAACTCTTGTTAACTAGAAAAAGCAACAACAACAAGACGGCGGATGGTGGTGGTGCTTTTTTGGGGTCCGACTATGAAGAAAAAAGACCGCCTGGAGCGACGAGCCGAGCTTGCGCCCCTGGACGTGATCCGCGTCGAGACCGCCATCGCGAGGTTCCCCCTGCACCGGTTGGCCAAGGCCGGGGTGGTCGAGATCGTCATCCGCGAGCAGAACGCCGAGGGCGACTTCCTGCGGTGGAAGGTGAGCCACAACAGCGAATACGGCCAGCCGGGGCCGCTCGCGTACAAGGTCGATACGCTCATTGTGAACCGCAGGGTCGAAGAGGCGGGGCGGCCCATCCCTCGGATCATCCGCTTAGGCAGCCTCAACGATATCTGCCGGGAGCTTGGCTTGGTCGAGAGCGGCGCGAACACGAACAAGGTCAAACGGGCCATCCACCAGAACGCCAGCGCCTACATCACCGCGAAGATCCGGTACAAGTCCGCCGACGGGGCCGAGCGGCGGATCGAGGTCGGTGATACCCGCTATGGGGTCGTGTTCACAGGTGAGAAGCTCCCCGACGGCAGGACGGCGGACGCCGTGTACATCGTCCCGCACGACTTCTACCGCGAGATCCTCGACAACGTTCTGGTGCGGCCTCTCGACTACGATTACCTCAAGGGACTGCCCCCCGCGTCACAGCGGCTCTACGAGGTTGTGAGCTACGCGATGTTCGCGACCTTGAAGAACCATCGGCCGAGGGCGAGGTTGGTTTACTCCGAGTTCTGCCGACTCGCACCCCTGACGAGGCACTTCGACTGGGAGCATGCCCGAAAGCAGATGGCGAAGATCCATGCCCCCCATTTGAGGGCCGGCTACCTCGCCGAGGTCGCGTTCGAGGCGACGACCGACCACGAGGGCCGGCCTGACTGGACGATGAGCTACACGCCCGGCCCGAAAGCGAAGGCCGAGCACCAGGCGTTCACTAGGCGGGGCGGGACGGCCATGCTTGCGATCGAGCCGCCGCCGGCCGAGGCGAAGCCGCCCAAGGTCGAGCCCGAGCCCGCCGGCCTGGAGCGGGAGCTGGTCTCGCGGGGCGTGACGCGGGGCGTGGCCGCCGAGCTGGTGGCGACCTACTCGGAGGAGCGCCTCCGGGCGCAGATCGAGCGGTTGGACTGGCTCCGGGAGACGAAGCCGAAGCGGGTCAAGGACCTCGGTGCCTATCTCGTCGAGGCCATCCGGGAGGATTACGCGCCGCCGGCCGGCTTCGCGAGCCAGGCAGATCGCGATCAAAGGGAGGCGATCGCACGGGCGCAGGAGGAACAGGCTCGCCAGGCGAAGGCCCACGAGCGGGAGATCCAGGCCCGCGAAGAGGCGATCCAGAAGCGGATCACAGCCTACTGGGAGGGGCTGACGACCGAAGAGCAGGCACGGCTCGAGGCCGCGGCGCTGGCGGAGGCGCCGCCGGAGCAGAGGCAGGTCTACGAGGACGCGCGGCTTCCCTCCTTCCGGCGGACGTACCTCCAGACGCTCCGCCAGGAGCACCTCCGGCGGCTGCTCGACCTGCCCGTGTCGGGCTGACCCAAGAGCCCCGCCAGGACCGCCCAGGACGCGATCTAAGACGTCCGCGCGGGTCGGGAGGGGAATCCCTCGTCCGACCGTCGGGAGGCCCGCCAGGGGCCGTCTAGGGGTTGTCACCGTGTGACCACCCTTGTTCGTGGTTGTCTGGTCCGGAGCGGCGGGCCGCCCCGGGTGCCCACGCTCCGGGTCCCCTTCTCGTGGTCGCGACGCGACGCTCGCGGCCTCCGGCCCGCTCCGTGCCCGGCTCCGAGGCGGCTGGTCTCCCGGCCTTCCGAGAGCCAAGGGACAAGAACCCACGTCCTTGAAGGCCCGCTCGGTGCGTGATCGGTCTCAGAAGGCGACCCGTTGCGTCTTCTGGGGCATGCCGATGCGTCGGGCGTTCTCGCCCGAGGCTTGTCCGACCTGGAAGTGCGGCGTCTCGGCCCGAAGCGGGGCAAGGCGCCAGTGGAAGCGATTGCACCTTCCGGGGCGGAAGGCGCGGTCGATGAGCGGCATGAGGAAGTCTCACAAATTCCCGGCGTGCGGGCCAGTGGTGAGACTTTGATTTCAAGACGAGTTCGCGAGACCCAAATCGGCCTGCCGAGACTGGCTGTCGCTGTCATTTTCAGAAGTCGATTGCATTTTGGGTCAGAAGTGGCCTGCAGCGGGTCAGAAGTGGATTGCACTGGGAATCATCGTGAGCCGACACGCGCTTCCAGGGTGAGCACTTGTTATTGAGATCGGCACGCGGCGAGGCAGGCGGCAGAGGTGGCACGGTCCGTCTTTCGGCCGGAGTCTTGATCCTCGGCGGGAGTGTCGCGTTGCGGGTCAGGGCTCTGGGAGCCGTCGGCCTTGGAAACACGGAGATATCCGATGAATACGCTCCTCTCTTCCCCGATTGTCACGTAACCGTCCGGTTGTGTGACAAGGCCGGACCCCGCTGGGTGCGTCCCCGTTTTTGTCCCTTATCGCGTCACGTTTTCTGTGTCCTGCAAAGGGCCCCGCTCCGGCTCGTGTGACAGTCCCCGGGACCGAGTCCCCCGACTCGCCCGAACCGCAGGAGGTCCCGCAGCTCGTGGGGTCGGTCACTGGCTTGGGGCGTTCAGACTCTTGGTGAAGTCGGGTTCTGACCCAAATAGAGGACAGTGCAGCCCACTTCCGAACAGAGGCCGGGTCAAAACCCGATTGCACCCGTGCCCGATCGAGCCTGATTCTCGGATCAGCCAGTGCAGTCGGCTTCTGAAAATGACAGTCGCGTCGGTATCGGGCGGGTCTCATCAAGCGGCTGGTTTGTGAGACGATGACGAGCAGGAAGATGGAGGGAGTGCTTTGCGGTCCGGCGGGCCGGATTAAGGGGGTGTCGCGTTGAGCGATGCGGAGCAAGTCGCTACGATGAAGGGGATTTCCGTCATCGGCCGTGGTCATCGGTCGGCGTCTTCTGCGGCCGACTCGGTGGTTTATGCGGGTCCGCAGAAAAACAAGTTGGGACGGACACAGCCCCCTCCGCGTTCGCTGTAGAAAGTCGTGGCTGCGCCGGTTTTCTTGTTGCGGTCCTTTCCGCCCAACCCGTCGCTGAGGCCGACCGTCCGGCCGCGAGGATGCGAATGAACTGCGGGGCTGAAACAAGGCCGTTCGATCGGTTAGTACTACTCCGTTAACTTCCTCAACCTGTTGCAATTTCAGAGCTTATGGCATTCTCCAGAACATCAAATGCTCGCAATTGCAACCATTGAGTCCCAAGCAAACCCTGGAAAACAAGGGCTTTCTTGTAGGGCAGGCATCCTTGCATGCAAAAGTTCCGAAAAACTTAACGGAGTAGTAGTAAGAAGGCCGGCTCTAAAGCCATCGGTCTCCTTTCGCCCTGAGTACCCACAGCTTCGCAAGGAGTCGAGACATGGCGGAGAAGATGACTCGTCGGGGCCTTGTTCAACTCAGTGCAGCGGGCATGATTGGACTGGCAGCCTCGACCAATGCAGCTACGACTACGACAGACGACGCTGAGGAAGGGAGTCATCCGAGGAGGGGCAGTGGCTCCATAGGCGGGACAAGGTTCCTCCCGTTCCTTTCGGCAGCCGATTTCGCGTCCTCCGCGAGGCGAGCCGCAGCAGGAATTGGAAATTACCAAACGAGGCTCGCAAAGTCCTGGGAGGGTTACCGGACGACCAACTACGGGGATAATTTCAAGATTGGGGTCGTCTTTACCCCGGAGGGCCGCCCTCTATATGGCAGCGTGGCCTCTGGCGATGGGGACAACGTGGCCTTCTACACGGAGATTGGAGATTACCAGGTTGCGGTCTTGGGGGTCGGGTTGGGGAGGATGGGCGGCTCTCACACTTATTATGCCGCAATCATCAAGAATGAAAACCCCGTGATTGAGGCGAGATGGACCATCAATATCTCTCACAGCAGGGAAAATTCAATCAATCCAGGGGGAGTTCTTTCTGATCTTGTTGTTGCAATCAGGGATAAGCAATTCGAGGGCGTCCACGGTGCATACTTCGACAAATGCATCAAGCGTCACACACATGATTTCGTCGAGATTTGCCTGACCTTGGGCAAGGAGGCCTGCATCGCGTGTGCAGGCGTGACGATCGGCTGTTGCTGGTACAACTGTCATTGCTGATTCGCCCTCGCTTCCATTGGCGATTATAGCACTACTCCGTTAACTTCCTCAACCTGTTGCAATTTCAGAACTTATGGCATTCATATTAACATAAAATGCCCATGATTGCAAGGATTGAGTCCCAAGCAAACCCTGGAAAACAGGGGCTTTCCTGAAGGGCAGGCATCCTTGCGTGCAAAACGCCCGAAAAACCTAACGGAGTAGTATTAGGAGCCGCGAAAAAATAAGTTGGTCGTTTTGATGGAATGAGAAGCGAAATAACCAAGTTATTTTTTCGCGGCTCCTTAGCTCGACTTCTGCCCTTTATCGGAGCCCGATTGCCCAGAAAAACCTAGAAAACTCGGCAATCTCGACTTTTTGAACACCCGCGATTCCCCTGGGGTTTTCAAAAACTTGGGCTGCTCTTCGTGGAAAGCCTGGAAAATAAGGCGTTCTGCGCGCTCAAAAAGGGCAAAAGTCGAGCTTAGCTCCAAGCGTTAGGCCGGCTGGAAGATTCGCGCACGCGTTGCCGTCGAGAGGAGCAGATGATGAGCCAAGGCAAGCTCGACTACTTGGTTAGTCAAGTCCAGGAGGAGATTGGCCACGCAGACCGACGTAGGTACAAGAACCGGAACATGGCGATCCTGATCAGACTCGTTGCAATTCTATCCACGGCCGCAATACCTGTACTCCTGGGATTCAGAGCCTCTGCGGAAAATCAAAACGTGTTTGCAAATGCTGCCCTCGTCATGGGTGCTGTGGCGACCTTCCTGAACGCCTGGGAAATGTTCTACGGGTACAAGGAGTTGTGGGGAGTGAATACGGCGACGGCAACACAACTCCGCTCTCTCGCGTTGGACCTCGGCTATCTTACGTCAGGCGGTCAGGATGCCGTTGCGGACGATGTCCTGGACGAGCTACACAGGCGCCTTCAGCAAACACTAACAGAGGCCAATTCCGCGTGGGTCGGAGTTCGGCAATCCACTGCCAGGCAATCGCCGCCGCAGCCGATAATCCCTCGGAAGGATCAGTAGCCTGTGGAGTCTCTGAAGAACCTGAACTACGAAAGAATTCGGCTTTGTGTGTCCCGTTTAACGGAGGTTTATGAGACGTAGGGCTGACTGCGTCATCCCACGCAGAAGGCAAGGTCCTCACCGGGTGGCCCGCCCGAGGACCCGGGCGACCTGCATGGGGTTCCAGGGCTTGCCGCGGCGGGTGGTGTGTCCATCGGCGTTGAGCCGCGCGGCGATGGCGCGCAGCGACAGCCCGCCGGCCCGCAGCTCGGCCAGCTCGCCGGCCAGGTCGGCGTACGCCGCCGCGACCGCGGCCCGCTGGACCTCGCGGGCCCGCGCCCGGCCCTTGGCGCCGAGCTCCGGGGTGAGCCGGCGGCCGGCGGGCCGCGCCGCCCCGAGCCGGCCGCCGCGCGCCTTGTAGGCGGCCAGCGCGGCGCGGGTCCGCTCACTGATCCGCTTGGCCTCGTCCTCGGCCACCGCCGCCAGGATGTGGATCGTGAGCTTGTTCGCATGGGGATTATCACATGCGATGAAATCCACATTCGATTCCATTAGACCACTGAGAAAGTGCACATTCCTGGCGAGCCGATCGAGCTTGGCGATGACCAGGGTGGCCCGAGACCGCCGGGCATGCGCCAGCGCCTTGGCCAGCTCGGGGCGGTCGGCCCGCTTGCCGCTCTCGACCTCGCGATAGGTCTTGAGGACCTCGGCGCCCTGGCCCCGCGCGTAGGCCGCGACGGTGGCCACCTGGCCCTCGAGGCCGAGGCCGCTCTCACCCTGCTGTTTGGTGCTCACACGATAGTATGCAATAATTTTCATTATTTGTAACATCCTGGGGCCCGCGGGGGGCGCGTGCCAGGCGGTGGCACCTGTCACGTTTCTCGGGCCGACCGGCCCGAGCAATGTGACGCCCAGGGGACGGCCGCGCCCGGGCCGTCCCCATTTCTCATGATCGGGACGCGGCGGCCCCCCGATGATGTCAGTAAAGAGGGGACGCCGCACGAACGGCACGGAAATCGGCCGTTTCACAGTAAAATATTTATATTTTTATAAAAGTGAACATAAATAAGGACAAAGTTGAATCGCTGGCCGCGGCCCTGGCCGCCGGCGGCTCGGCGGCCGCGTGGGCCGAGGCGCAGGGCGTGCCCCGCCGCACCGCCTACCGCTGGGCGGCCGAGGAGGGGGTGAAGAGCCGCGTCCAGAGCCTGCGGCAGGGCCTGGTGGGCGACGCCGTGGGCCAACTGGCGGCCGCCGCGGGCAGCGCGGCGGAGACGCTCAAAAGCCTCCTGGCCGCGGACCAGCCGGCGACGGTCCGCCTGGGCGCGGCCCGCGCGATTCTCAGCGCGTTGATCGACGTGCAGACCCACGCGGAGTTGGCCGACCGGCTCGCCCGCCTGGAAGGGATCGCCGATGCCCAGCGTGAAGGCACGCCTTAAGCGGCTCGAGGCCGAGGGCAGCGGCGTGGTCCGGGCCTGCTGGCTGTATGTCGGCGGGCAGAGCCCCGCGCGGATCCTCACGAGCGGCGCCGGGGTCTCTCGCCTCTTCCTGCCCCACCAGGGCGACCTCCCCCCGGGTTGTCTCGCCCTCCTGAGGCACCCGGACCTATCGGGAGCGAACGTCAGCGCGGCGGCGGCGGCCTGGGCGCTGGGCCAACTCCGCCCGAACCTCCGCCAAAGCGCGCTGATCCAGGCCGCGCGGATCCTCGTCCTCCTCACCGCCGGCACCTCGGCCGAACCCTGGCCCGACGACGACCGCGACTCCGCCGCGCCCCCCGCGGCCGCGCCGGAGGCGTCCCCATGAGGTTCGAGGTCGACGTCGCCGAGCTGGCGGTCGTCCTGGAGCTCGATACGGAGCCGCCCGGGGTGGACCTGGCGCGGGACGGGCTGGGCGACGGCTGCCTCGACGCGGCGGTGGAGGGGATGCTCGCGAGCCACCGCGCGCAGGCGTCGCCCGACGGTCAGGCTTGGGCGCCGCTGTCGCCGGCGACGGTGCGCCGCAAGGGCCACACGGCGATCGGCGTCCAGTCCGGAATCCTCCTGGACCCGCAACGCTGGCAGACGGCGCCGCGGGATATCGAGCCGCGGGTCGCCATCTGGTATTACCCGAGCACCGGCCGGGAGGGCGACGGTTGCGACGGGCACGCCCGCGCCTTCCACGCCGGCCATCCGCTCACCGGGAGCCCGGCGCGGCCGATCCTGGGGTGGACGCCGGCGGCGCAGGAGACCTGCCGCCGGCTGGTGGCCGAGGCGGACCTCGACCGCCGCCCGTGACGGGGTTCCGCTCGCAGCGGAGCAGAATCCAACGCTCTGGCGTCCAGTTTCCTGGACAGCGGTCGCGAGGCGGTCTCACAAATTCCTGGCGGGCGGGCCAGTTGTGAGCCTTTGAAATGGAGACGCGTTTGCGAGACGTGAATCGGCCTGCCGGGGCAGCCGTCGCGTCGCCGCTCGGCGGGTCTCATCTAACAGCCGGTTTCGGGGGCTGTTTAGGGTTGTGGCTCGGAGGCTGACCCAGAGGGCAGGAGATTCAAATCACGGGCCGTGGCCGCAGAGTCGATGTCGGTGGGTAATGAGACCGAGGAAGTGGCTAGCTCGGCCCGCGTCTTCCGGAGACGCAGGCCCATATTCTGCAGTTGATCACAACGGATAAGGTGGGCAGTCGCGCTGCTGCCATCACTGGCCACGGCTATGATACAAACGTCAAATAGGACGTCCTGCCCCGGTCGCCTCGCAGCGATGTCGCTCCGAATCTTGCCTAAGTCGATTTCGATTGAATCCATGTCGGGCACGTAGACGCGGACCGTAAAAAACACCGGGGGCAATTGACCCAGCGGGTCGAGATGGTGCAGATGCGCAAGATCGTCGATCGCGCGACGAATACGCTTCTCCCGAAAGAGGTCCATCTCCCAGGTGCCTTCCAAGTAGCGGATCAGAGACACCAGAACGAGAGCAAGATTGCGTAGGTCAGTCGACGCAATCGTAACGACAGGCCCGACTGTCCCGCGTTTCGAGCTGGAAACCTCCAGCGTCCCTCCCGTCGTCTGGAAGTGGCGATTGTGGATGACCGTTCCTCTCAGCGGCTCGAGTTGCACGTACAACGTGATGAGCCGTTCGCGAAGCCATGTTCGCGTCTCTATCAACGGGGGAAACATGACAGAACCCTTTAACTCCTTAATCTTCTGCTCGAACCTGTGCGTCGAGTTCTTTCCATTCTGGGTGAGCACCCACTCAAGCAGCATATCGAGGAGCTTGAAGGATGTAACGAATACGAGAGGGGCTCCCGCTTCCAGGAAGACAATCCGCCAATCGCCGAGGATGAATCTGGCGGCACAAGATATGGTCAGGGTGGGAGGCCCACCGTTGGGTGGGTAAACGAATTCGTTTCCTCCCTCCACAGCAAGGCTCTGATTGACGATTTCGTACACCGCCTCGAGCAGCCAAGCCTCGTACTCTGTGCGCTCAGTAAGGTCACTCAGCGCCGAGGAGGGGTAATGTACGGTGCTCATGGCTGTTTGCTCCCATACTCCTTCCGAGCCATCGAAAGAATCGACCCACATGAGTCTCATCATACCGATGTTAACTGAGACACACCGGGGCCTGCCTTGCGACCAGCCACAACGCACCGCTGCCCAGGAAACTGGACGCCAGAGCGTTGGATTTTGCTCCGCTGCTAGCGGAACCCCGTGACCACCCCCCCGCCGCGCCCTCGACCCCACCCGGTCCGGCCCGGTCCGGTCGGCGGCCACGCCCCACGCGACGGCGGGCGCCACCCCCGCCGACCCGCCCCAGGCCGCTCCACCCCACCCGCACGCGCCGGCCACCAGGCCGATGCCCCCGTTCGTCTGGTCTGGGGATTGTCACCAGACCACTCCATCCGCCACACGCTAGGCCGAGGCTCGTTCGTCGTCCGTTTTGATGATCGAAACGGTTGCACGGCACGGTACTGGCGGCGACACGCGGTGTCGATTCCGACTGAGACCGCCCACTTCGCCCATTCTCGTCCTAAGTTATACCTGAGTTGGCAGTTCGCGCCGGTGCCTTTCTTTCCCACTCCCACGTTCAGGAGCGGCCCGATCATGAGGGGACGACGCCGCGCGTTCACGCTGATCGAACTGCTGGTGGTGATCGCAATCCTCGCGGTGTTGATCGGGCTGCTGTTGCCCGCAGTGCAGTCGGCGCGCGGGGCGGTGCGGCGGTTGCAGTGCGTCAACCACCTGAGGCAACTCGGTCTGGCGATCCACAACTACCACGGCATTCACAACTCGATTGTCCCCGGGCGGATCTGGAAGACGTTGCCCGACGGGAGTTTCCCGACGACCTTCTCAGGGACACCCAACACCCCCTGGTGCGTGCTGCTGCTCCCCCAGCTCGAGCAGCAGGCGCTCTTCGACGCTTTCAACTTCTCCCTGGGCACCGAGGGACCATCACCCGCCACTCCGGCCGCTGGCTTCCGCGCCAACAGCACGGTCATGGGGACCAGGATCGGCGTGTTCCAGTGTCCGGCCGACAGCGTCCGGACGTTCCAGATGCCGACCTCGTTCCGGGGCGGGGCCCTGAGCGGCCCGATCCTGACGAAGGGGAACTACGCGGTGAGCTGGGGGAACACCAACTGGCAGCAGACCGCGATCGGGACGACGAATTATCTCCAGTCGGCCTTCGGGCACAATGGCCAGCTCCACTTCGGCTCGGTGACCGACGGGCTAAGCAACACGGTCTTCCTGGCCGAGGTGCTCCAGGCGGACACCAATGACGTCCGCGGTCTGCTCTGGTCGACCATGCCCGGCGGGGGCTCCTTCATGACGCGGTTCACGCCCAACGCGACCCAAGACTCCCTGGGGGCCGCCGTCGGTGGCGACCAGCTCAACTTCTGTACGAACGACCCGAACCACAAGCTCCCCTGCGTCGGCGGGGTGAACGACACCAATGGGTTCGCCGGCGCGGAGCCGGCACGCCGGCGGGATCAACACCCTCCGGGGTGACGGCTCGGTCCGCTCCGTGAAGAATGCGATCAACGCCCCGATCTGGATCGCGATCAACTCGATCCAGGCGGGCGAGATCATCAGCGCCGACGCGTTCTGAATCTTCGGGACAATGGAGAATCTCCAAACTTAACGATCGGGGAGACGATCGACGACCAGGGAAGTAGGTGCCATGAAACCGCCTCTCCGGATGGTCTGCAGACATTGCTTGCAGAGCGTGGACCTGTCCGAGGATGAGGCGCGGTACCTACCGAAGGCCTGTCCGTTCTGCGGGGAGACGATCGACAGCCAGAGTAACGACGGGGAGACGGTCACCAGCGACCGGACTGACGCCTCGCCCGAGCCACCGCCGGGCGAGACGACCCCCTGGGTCGAGACCTGGAGCAAGGGGACGCTGGGCACGCTCGGCCGGTTCCAGCTCCGCGAGCGGCTGGGGGATGGCGGCTTCGGCCAGGTCTACCTGGCGTACGACCCCCGGCTCGACCGGGATGTCGCCCTGAAGGTGCTCAAGCCGTCTGCTCTGGACGAGCGGGTCATGGAGCGGTTCTTCCGCGAGGCGCGAGCGGCCGCCCGGCTCGACCACCCGAACATCGTCGCGGTCTACGACGCAGGCCACGACGCCGGAAAGTGCTGGATCGCCTATCAATATGTGAGAGGCCGGACACTGTTGCGGCAGCGCGACCAGCAGCCGTTCGACCTGACCACCTCGGTCCGGATCCTCCTCGACCTGGCCGAGGCGCTCGACCATGCGCACCGCCAGGGGGTGTTCCACCGCGACCTAAAGCCGACGAACGTGCTCCTCGACGAGCAGGGGCGGCCCCGGCTGACCGACTTCGGCCTGGCGCGGCGGGCCGACTTCGAGTCGGACCTGACCCGCGACGGCGCCATCCTGGGGACGCCGGCCTACATGAGCCCCGAGCAGGCCAGCGGCCGGAGCCACCTGGCCGACGAGCGGAGCGACGTCTACAGCCTGGGTGTGATCTTCTTCGAGTTGCTCTGTGGCCGGCGCCAGGCCAGTCTCCCGAGCGAGGCCCCCACCTGGATAGTCAAGCCGAAGCTGGGCGCCCCTCTGCCCTCCCCACGCTCGATCGACCACACCATCCCCCCCGCGCTCGATCGGATCTGCCTGAAAGCCCTGGCCTCCGACCCCGCCCAGCGCGATTCTCACGCCCGGTTGTTGGCCGACGATCTCCACGCCTGGCTCCGGCGCCGGCAGGGCGCGACGTGGCTCTCGCACACGCTGGTCTGCACCGTGTTGGGGATCGTCGCCGCGCTGCTCCTGATCGTCGGGAAGCGCTCTTCTCACGCCCGGTTGTTGGGCGACGATCTCCACGCCTGGCTCCGGCGCCCGCAGGGCGCGACGCGGCTCTCGCACACACTGGTCTGCACCGTGTTGGGGATCGTCGCCGCGCTGCTCCTGATCGTCGGGCTCAAGGTCGCGTTCACCCCCGGCGATTCTCCGCGCTCCCCGAGCGCCGCCGCCCCGGTCGTGCCGCCCTCGCCGCCGGCCGCCGCGTCCACGTCCACGTCCTCCACCACCTCGAAACAGGACGGCAAGATCAAGCGCGAGGCCTCTCCTGACCTGCTCGTCAGCCCGCGCGAAGCGGCCCAGGCCCCAAGCGCCGAGAGCGCCGGGGCCGCGGCGCAGAACCCCTTTGCCCGGATGGACAAGAACAACGACGGCAAGCTCAGCAGGGCCGAGTTCAAGGGCCTCGAGGGGCTCTTCGAGCGGCTCGACGCCGACAAGGACGGCGTCATCACCCGGGAGGAAGCCGTCAAGTTCCGCGCCTCGCTGGGTGCCGGCCCCGGCGCGGGGGTCGTCCAGAACCGCTTCAATGCGATGGACAAGAACGGTGACGGCAAGATCAGCCGCGAGGAGTTCCCGGGCCAGGAAGCCGTCTTCCAGCGGCTCGACGCCAACTCCGACGGCGTCATCACCCGCGAGGAGACTCGGGTGCTCGGAGCCGGCGGAGGGGGCGGCCAGGTTTTCATGGCGCCTCGGCTCCGCGCGATGGACAAGGACGGTGACGGCAAGATCAGCCGCGCTGAGTTCCCGGGCCCCGAGCCGCTGTTCGACCGGCTCGACGCCGACAAGGATGGGTTCATCATCCCCACCGAGACGCAGCGGTTCTTCATGCAAAACTCGCCTGAGGGCAAGAAAGGCACGGAAACGAAAGAGAAAGGAGACCTCGAACCTGGCGGGAAAGTTCGCTGAGACGAGATCAGGAGCGCTGGGCCGAAACGGTGGGCGCCGGTCTGGCCGCCGCGGCTCGTGCCGAGGGGCGAGCCGCCCGGCGTGGTTTGCTAATGGCTAACAAGTGTAGTAAGGTAATGAATATTAGCCGTTAGACTGCTCATCCTCGGAGGAGCACCCATGGGACGCGGACTCGGTACCAGCCAGCGGCGCATCCTGGCGATGGCCGACTTCAATCGGATTGCCGATGGTGTCGAGTCAGCCCAATGGTCGCTCTCGTTCGTCAGCAAGCCCGATCGGGACATTGTCGGCGGTCTCTTTGATTCGCTTAATTATATTTATGAGAAAATAAAGAAACTAGACTACGAAACCAGGGACAGGTTATCCGGAGATTTCGGCCTCTTGGGCGTCCTTACGATCATCGATGAGAGCGGGCTGATCGACCGGGACTGGCAGTGTTTCGGGACGTGGCACGATTACATGCGGCTTTGTCATAACCGAATCCACGAGATCAATGAAAAGCTCGACGCGGCCGGGCTCGAGCTCCTCGACGATCAAGCATTCCATCCCCCCGAACCGGATGGGCGATTCATTCGATCCTACAAAGAGTTCCCTTCATTGGCCCTGGCCCAGGAGTACAGAAGCCGGATGAGCGAAGCCGGCTTCGACGTCGGAGACCTTGCCGTTTTCAAGAGTGGCGGGCGCGAGAACTGTCACCTCTCCTTCGTCGAGATCCTGGCCGATCTCTACGGTTTCCGGCCGTTCCTCCTCGGCCGCAAGGACAGTCGCAGGCTCCACGCCGGAGGGATCGAATTCGACCGGCGGGCCATTGGCCTGGCCCGCTATAACTCGGCCTTGGCCGCCGCGTCCAAGGCGCTCGTAACACTCGAAATACGCAACCTGATCCACTGGAGCGAGCGCGGCGGCAAGAGCCGTTCTAATCGCTACCGTGATCTGCAACTGACTCCCGAAGGGATCGAAGAGGCGGAGCGGATAAGAGCCAAGAACCCTGACGTCATCAGGGATCTTGGCCATTACGCCGAAGGGCCCGAGCGACTCGCCGTCGCGGAGTTGCCGCGGATGGCCACAACGTCCGGCGTGCCCTCTAGTGCGACCGCGATTTCGCCTGTGCTGTCCTGATCTGCGCCTCGACCCCGGCCTCGACCTCGATCCCGAGACCCACCCGGTCCCGCGAGCCGGCCGGCAGCAAGGCCCAGCCCGCCGACGAAAGCCCTCGGCGCCGCCCGGCTCGCGCGACGCCACCCCACCCGCCACGCGTCGATTCTCCGCATCGTGCCCCTTCGCGACCGAGGGCCGGGCCTACGCTGGCCAGAAAGACCTCGATGCGAAGGAGACACCGATGCTGTTCGCTACGCTCGCCGCCTGCGCCGCCCTGATGACCCTCGTCACGTTCCTGGCCGTCCCTCGCGCGGCCAAGGTCCGTCGCCTGGCACGGCTCCGCCAAGCCCAGGAGAAGTGGGCCGAAGAGATGGATCGACTCGCGGCACAGAGCTGACCCCCCTGCCCTGCTGGTCCCCCGTCCCGGAAACGCCAACGACCACTCCCCCAGCGATGAGGAGTGGCCGCACGGTTTGCCCGATCGCTACGGATTCTGTCAAGGTCGGTAAGCTAGACCGCCGATACTTCCTCTGGAACGCCGGCAAGCTCTTCCGATCGGGTTGACCTGACCTGCACGACATACTTGCGGAGATGTTGCCGGATCAGATCATCGACGATCTGACTCTGCGTCTTGTTCTCCATGGTGCTCGTGACGCCCAGGCGACGCCACGATTCGGGCGAGAGGTGGAGGCCGATCTTCATCGGCTTCTCGTCCGCCAGTCGGCTCGACTTGGCGACCAGGCGACGGCGCGGCTTGGCGACAGCGGGACTCTCCGTCGGAGCGATCATCGGTTTACTCCGGCTGTAACGTAGTCGGGGTGGATCTCCGGGGCTGGCCACGGTGGGACGTGGTCGGCCCCTTTCTCTTTCGACCGCTCGCCCTCCCCCCCTCCACTCCCAGGCGACAACTCGACCACACTACAGCTTGCCCGTACCGCCTGGCGAATCATCGCCGGTCCGGTAGACCCTCCCGATCGGAGAAGAGACATTAGACCCTACCAAGTCGATCGCCTATAGGATGGCCTACGGCTTGGCCGCCGACCTGGCCGAAGCCCACTCGCACCGCCTCGCAGGCCGGTTGCACAACGCGCTCGGAGCAGGGGAAGGAGTTCCCGAGGTCCTCGCGGAGGTCCGCCGCCGGCTGGCCGTCGGACCCGAGCATGACGAAGCTGGCGGCCGAGGCCGTCGCGGATGCGCGGGCGGGTCGAAGGCCCCGATGGTGACGCCCGTGCCGATCGGCGAACCGGCGCCGGTCCCGGCGAGTGTGCCGGGCAATCTCGACGCAGGCGGGATCCGCAAAGACCGCTAACGCGGGCACACAGCGCCGTCGCCCAATGCCAGGCCACGGCCGGGTCGCCGACGCCCCTCCGAGATGGCCCGACGTCCCCGAGCAGCCGGCCCGCCCTCGAAGACTCGGGCCTGCCGGCTGCGGGGGGCCGGTGTGAGTGCCACGGGCCCTCCCGGCCCAAAGAGGTCGGGCCTCCTGCCCTCCGCGCGGCGGCCTGCGCCCCCATCAGTTCACGGGGGGGCTCGGCCGCCGCGAAAAGTTAGTCTCTGGGGGAGAAAAGGGGAGAGAAGGGTCTCGCCGGCTGGCGGTGGCCCTCGGCACGCGCGGCGGTCATTGGCCCCGCGCCGCGCCGGTCCCCGCGTCCGCCGAAGGCCCCGCCGCGGCCTCGGGGGGTTCCGGCCCGGTCCGCGCGTGCTCCGCCGGCGGCGCCACCCCCCGGGCCGGTCGTCGGCCATCGTCCATGAATTCGGCTTATTATTTCACGTGTGCACGATGCCGAAAATCCCTTATATTACAGGGTTTTTCGCTCGGCAAGCCCTGTGAAATTTGGTACAGTGGAGCCTGCTCCACTGGCCTCCAGTGGGGCCACGAGTGGTCGTGTATCAGACGACCACCCGCGCTTACGGCACCTCCTGTTACGAGGTACACCCCATGGCCACCGTAGCGCCCTCCGTGCGCCGCGCCAAGTCCTCTTCCCCGCGGCACGGCGTCTGCAAACTCCGCGTGTTCATCAATTCGGATGAATACTCACTCAAGCGTCAGCCCGCCCCCGAACCGGGCGCACGATGCTGGTCGCTCGCGAAGCGTACAGGTGATCGGTCCGGGTCGGTCTCCCACGTCACCCGCGCCGCCGGGTTTCTGTCCTGCTCGTGCCCCGATCACCAAAACAACAAGTTTAGTTGCAAGCACATCAAAGCCCTCGTCGCGCTCGGCCTCCTGTCCGGCCGCAAACGCCCCGCCCCCGCGATCGAGGCGCCCCGCTCCCCGGCCGCCCGCACCGCCGCGGCCGCCATCGTCGCCCGCGCCGCCCAGCTCGGCACCGCCCCTGCCCTCCGGGAAGGGGGTGCGCGATGAGCGGGTACACGTTCGGCCACTACGCCAACGAAGACGACCAGCCCCCGCCGCTCTGCCCTTCTTGCGGCGGTTATCACTTCCCCACCGACCATTGCCCGGAAGACGGCCCCACGCACGTCCCGGGCGAAGAGCCCGAGGATTGGCCCCTCCCCGCCGAGCCCGAATGGGTGGCCGACCCGGGCGCATCCGGTTATCCGTTCTGGGTCTATGAACAAATGTCGTTGCGTCCCTCCGGCAACTGAGCCGGCCCGCCAGCGCCGGGGTGGCCCGCGTCGCCCCGGCGCGTCCGAGGAGGGACCGCCCCATGACCCGCGCCGCAGCCGCGCGCCTCGGCGGGATCGCTCGCGCGGTCAAGCTCACCCTCGCCCGCCGGCGCAAGAGCGCCCAACGCGGTTTTCAAGCCCTCGTCGCGAAGCGATTCGGAGGAGACCGCCGGTGCGCCATCGACTGGCTGACCCGCAAGGGCCTGGCCGCGCTCGACGCCGACTTCCCGCCGCCCCTGCGGAAGTTCTTCGACCCCGGACCGATGCCACCGGCCGAACCCGCCGACCTGGCCGACCCGGAGTGACCGTCCCGATCCACCGAACCGGACCCGGGCCGGGTGGGCGTCCGCCCCCCCCGGCTCGGTGGTCGGCTCAAAGACCCTGGCGACGCCACCGGCGACGCGGCCCCGCCGATGAGATCGCCGGCGCCGGTCACGCCGAGAAAACAGGATGGCCGACTCCTGGCAATTGCGGGGCGAGAGACACCGTTTCTGCCGATCTGTGCAGTACCGCCCTTCGAGGTATGGTTTGAGCCCGACTACCGGCTTTCGAGGTATGGTTTTACCGGCTTTCGAGGTATGGTTTGGAGCCCGACTACCGGCTTTCGAGGTATGGTTTACCGGCTTTCGAGGTATGGTTTGGAGCCGCAAGTCGGACTCTGATTGGACTTACGGCTTCCTTACTCTTAGGAACTAAATGAGAGAAAGAACCAACACCACCAGGCCGGTTGGTGGTGCTTCTCAATTTTCTCGACCGGGGAAAAAACCATGGGCAACGAGCGCGAGGACCTGCGCCGGGTCGGAAGAGACGAGATGAACCTGGCCGAGTTCCCCGTCGCGTTGCTTAGCGAGCGGGTACCGCAAGGGCTCAAGACGATCACCTTCAAAGACCGGCACGGCACGTTGACCGTTACCGGCTCCGACGACTACGGCCTGCCGGCCGCGAGTGACTCCGACGTCATCGTCGCCCTGCTCTCTCTGACCAAGTGCCGCAACGACTTCGCCACCCCCACAGTGCCGTTCACCAGGTATGAGACCCTGAAGCTGCTGGATTGGGAGGATAAGGGTGGAAACTACCGCCGGCTCGATGAGTCGCTCCGGCGCTGGGTAGGCGTGACGTTACGCTACGACGGAAATTGGTGGGATAATAACATTAAGTGCCGGATCGACGCAAACTTTCATATCCTGGATGATGTGACCCTGTTTGACCGGGAGGTCCGCCGGACGCTCAAGGCAAGGCGGCAACCTTTGCCGTTATCGACGTTCACCTGGAGCAAGAGATTCTTCGAGAGTTGCCGAGCCGGTAATCTCAGGTCACTCGACGTGACGATCTACTTCGGGCTGCGGAGTGCCGTGAGCAAGCAGATGTACCGCTTCCTCGGCAAACGGTTTTATCACCGGCCCGAGTGGATCTTCGACCTCCGCGAACTGGCCTTCGAGCATCTCGGGATGAGCCGGAACTATACCGCCGCGCTGCTCAAGGCGAAGTTGCAACCGGCCCTCGAGGAACTGGAAGAGATTGACTTCCTGGAGCCGCTGTCGGCCGCCGACCGCTACACGAAAGTGGCCCGCGGTGACTGGACGATTCGCTTCGTGCACAAGCGGCCGCCGCCGGCCGAAGCGAAGCCGGCCGAGGTCGAGTCCCAGCCCGAGCCGACCGGCCTGGAGCGGGAGCTGGTGGAACGCGGCGTGACGCGGGGCGTGGCCGCCGAGCTGGTGGCGACCTACCCGGAGGAGCGCCTCCGGCGCAGATCGAGCGGTTGGACTGGCTCCGGGAGACGAAGCCGAAGCGGGTCAAGGACCTCGGTGCCTATCTCGTCGGGGCCATCCGGGAGGATTACGCGGCCCCCGCCGGCTTCGAGGGCAAGGCCGAGCGCGCCGCCCGGGAGACGGCCGCCCGTGCGGCGCATGAGCGGGAGGTCGCGGCCCGCCAGGCGACGGCCCGCGCAGGCGGAGCGGGACCAGGTCCAGGCGTACTGGGAGGCCTTGCCCGCGGAGCGGCGGGCCGCGCTCGACGCCGCGGCGCTGGACCAGGCCGACCCCGCCGACCGCGCGGCGTACGAGGCGGCGGCACCACCGGTCCGGCGGCTGCTCCAGGCCGGCCTGCGCGATGCCCACCTCCAACGCCTGCTGGGCCTGCCCGCGGTGGGCTGACCCGCGCGGCCGTCCCGGAAGGGCCCTGGTTGCCCCTCCACGGCGTCCCCGGGACCGGGACGAGAATTTCCCCGGCGCGGCCCCGGCGGGCCGCCGGGGGGCCCCAGAGACGCCCGGAGCAGGGGGCCGGCACGACCGGCAGCTCCGGACCATCGCCATCCGGGCCGCGCGTCTACACGTCGGGAGGGGAGTTGCGTTCGACCGCCGCCAAGAACCGGTCCGTGTCGGCGTGCGACAGGCCGACCTGGAGGAGGGCCCGGACGACGGCGTGGACGGCATCCCCCCCGGTGCGGTGCCCGAGGTAGGCGCGGTAGAAGGCGGCCATGGTGGCGGTCGGGAGGCCGGCGTCGACGGTCGCCAGGGCAAAGCCCCGACGCAAGAACGTCGTCTCCACAAGCCGGTCGTCCCTGTCGGGGAGGTGGAAACAGCGGTCGCAGAGGAGGAAGTCGCAGACGGCCGGCTGGCCGCCGTGGGCGCCGAGGTAGGGCGCGAGCGGCGCGGGCGGGTGACACGTCGCGTGATAGCGGGACGGCTGCTGGCCGCAGAGGGAGCAGACGGTGGTGGGAGGGTTGAGTTCCTCCAGGATCAGCGCCGCCTGGAACTCCTGGTCTGCCGGCCGCAGGCGGTCATGTTTTTGGCGCATGAGATGGTCTCGGACCGGATGAGGTTCCGGTGAAGCGGGCCTTCCTTCACGGGGGCCACGCCCGCGTGGGCGCAGAGTTCCTCGGCCTTCTCGCCACGGAACCATGACCCTGTTTGCCAATCAGGACGACCCCCGAGCTGTCGGGGCGTTCGCGTGGGTCGATGATCCCGTCCCCCCCCCCCGCCGGCGGGGCCGCCAGGGGCCGGGCAGGGGCCGTCCTCGGGCCGTTGCGGGGGGCTCAGAACGTCTGGAGCGGCGGCGGGCGAACCGGCCGCCGGTCGACCGGCCCCAGCGCGGCGGCGAGCTGGTCCCGCGCCGACCGGAGCCGCGCCAGGACCTCGTCCCGGCTCGCGGGGCGGCGGCCGGCCAGGGCAGGGGCCAGGCCGCCGGCCGTCTCGATCTCCTCGAGGGCCAGGAACAGCCGGTCGGCGTAGAGCAGGGCCCGCTGCAGGTGGGCCTCGAGTTCGCTTGCATTCGGGTCCGTCATCAACCCTCCTGGCCGGCCAGCCGGTCGTAGGGGCCGAGGCGCAGCCGCGCGCCTCGGCCTTTCGCTTTTGGCGACCAACGTGGCCTTGCGTATACTACGGCGTTGGATCCCGAAATTACCCACATGCTTAATGATATCGACGGTATCGACGTGTCGAGGGGAGATATTTGCGGTGGACGAGGGCGGCACCCGTGACGTGTCGTCGCGCACCTCGGCGGCGGCGCGACGGCTCGGCTGTCCCGCGAGGGTCCTCCGCCGGCTCACGGATGCGGGACCTTTGACGATTCACCCGCCACGCCCGGGAGACGACCCCCGCGCCCGGCGGATGATATGGGAGGCCGGCCCGCGCGCCGCAGGTCGTCGCGGGCCGCAACAAACCCACCCGGAGGAGGACTCCGGGTGGGTGCTTGGACTGCCGCCTGGCTGCCGGTCCCAAACGTCGAGGGGCACTCATCTCTCGCGGTGTTGGGGACAGCTCCTCCCGGAGGATGACATGTCTATCAATTGTACCAAGGGTCCGCGAAAGTGCAAGGGTGACGCTGCCCACCTGGTCACCGAAGACGAGATCCGCGGGATCTTCTCCGCGAACGAGGTGGAAGCGATCCTCGCCCACCGTCGTCATGACGAATCCCCGGACGGGACGCGGTTCTGGCTCACGACGGATTTCGCCGATCTCTCCGGCCTCGTCTCGCCGACCGAAGGGGCGTCGTGATGAGCACCCCTTTGTTCGAGTTCGATCGGCGTCGGGCCGTGGCCTTCGACGTCGAGGCCTACCCCGGCCGCTGGCTGGTCGGGTTCTACGGTCGGGATCGCCACGGAGAAACGAGGGTGAGCCGCGTCGTCGATGGGGACCGCGCGGCTCTCGGGCGGACGCTCACGCAGCTCGCCCAACGTCACAAGATCCTCGTCGGCTATAATTCGTCGGCCTACGACGTGCCGATGCTCCGGGCGATCCTGGGCGGGCGCGACGCCTACGCGACGTCGCGTGAGCTCATCGAGGCCGAGCGCCGTCCCCGCGGCGAGCGCCGCCGGATCGACCTGCGGGGTTGCCCGCGACTGCCCTGCGACCATGTCGACCTGGCCGGTCGGTTGCGGAAAAACGGCCGGTTCCCGTCGCTCAAAGCGGTCGCCGCCAATCTCGCCCGGCCCGAGCTCCGGGAGCTGCCCTACCCTCCCACGCCACCTGGGCGAGGCCGAGTGGGCGGAGATCCGGACGTACAACCGGGTCGACCTGGAGCACACGTGGGCGGTCCTCGAGGTCTTCGCCCCCGAGATCGAGGCCCTGGCCCTGCTCTCGGCCGAACACGGCATCGACCTCCGTTCGACCCGCAAGCCCGGGGTCGTCGAGACGATCTTCCTCGGCGCGTACAAGGCCGCGCACGGGGGCCACGAGCCGCCGCAAACGGATGTTCCCCTCGAGGTCGTCTACAGGCCCCCGGCGGGGTCCGGAGGCCCCGGACGGCCGCGGCGGCCGCGTGGTTCCGCGCTCGCCGGGCGGCCCCTCCACGTCACGTGGGCGACGCAAGCCGGAGTCGCGTCCCCGCCGCGGCCTTCGCGATCGTCGCCCTGCGGTGAGCGTCGAAGGCGGATCCACTCCGTCGACCCCAGCCTCTACCGCGACGACGAGTGGACCTGCTGGCCGCCGACGTGGCGTCCTACTATCCCCCGATCGATCCCCATGTTTGGGGTGAAGCCACCCAAGCCGGCGGCTGCCGTGCGCGAAAACGCCTTGTTTTCTAGGCCCTGCGCCTCAGGCGACCCGCCGCCAGCCTGAAAAGTGTAGTGACAATCTATTCCACGACTTCCCTAAAATTACCTGAGATTTCCCTTGAATTCCCAGGATTAGTCGTGATAATGATTCTCATGTACCCGCGAACCGTGAAAGTCCGCTCCTCCAGCGGCACTCTCAACGAATACGTCCGCGTCGTCGAGGCCTACCGCGAAGACGGCAAGGTCAAGCAACGCGTCGTCGCCGACCTCGGCCGCAAAGACCTCCTCGTCGACATCCTCCCCAAACTCAAGCGACTGCTCGGTGGCGACGTCGGTCAGGAAGACACCACCCTGACCGATCCCGAGATCGTCGATGCCTCGACCTGGGGGCCCATCCTCGCCGTCCGTTCCTTGTTCGACCAACTCGGCCTCTGGTCCATCCTCGACCGACATCTCGGCCACGCCAAAGGCGTCCCGTTCGCCGACCGCGTCTTCGTCCTCGTCGCCAACCGGCTCAGCGCGCCGGCCAGCGAGCACGGGCTCGCCGGCTGGCTCGAGACCGACTTCGTCTGCGACCGCAAGGGCCGGCGCTTCGTCCCCCACTGGCACCAGCGCCGCCGGGTCCGCGTCCATCCCCGCCAGCTCGACGCCTGGTACCGCACCCTCGATCAGCTCCACGCAGCCAAGGACCGGATCGAAGTGGCGCTCTACCACCGCCTCCGCGACCTCTTCAGCCTCAAGCCCGACCTGGTGCTCTACGACATCACCAGTACCTACTTCCAGGGCGCGGGCCCACACGACTTCGCCAAGCACGGCTACAGCCGCGACGGCAAGTCCCAGAACGTGCAGGTGATCGTCGGCGTGGTGATGGTGGCCGGCTGGCCGATCGCCCATCATGTCTGGGAGGGCAACCGTGTTGATCATTCCACGGTTCAAGAAGTCATCAATGACCTGCGGAAACGCTTTGAGTTCGGTCGCGTCGTCTTCGTCGGCGACCGGGGCATGGTCACCGATGAGAACATCGAATCCCTTATGAAAGATCAGCATGGATTTCTGGTCGGAATCAAGCGGCGCCGCAACGCCAAGCTCGACGCCTGGCTCGATGCCGTCGACGACACGAAGTGGGTCGACTGTCCCGGCGGCATCAATCCCCGGGAACGGAAGACCGATCCGCCGCGCATGCGCGCCCAGGAAGCCCCCTCAAGAAGTCCCGACCTGCGTGTCTTCGTCATCGACTCCGACGAACGCCGGGGCTACGAGCAGGCGAAGGGCGAGCAAGCGATGGAGCGAGCACGCCAGAAACTGGAGAAACTCAAGGAGCGGATCGCCTCCGGCGACTTGAAGCGGCCCGAGAAGATCGGAGCTGCTGTCGAGCGGATTATGCAGAAATATCACGGCTATCGCTACTTCGACTGGAAACTCAGCGCCGGGAGGCTTGAGTTCTCCGAGAGTGAGATGCGCCTTGGGCGTGAAAAGAATCTCGAGGGAAAATATGTCATCGCGACTAGCGAGAAGGGACTGAGCGTCCTCGATGCCGTAGCGCTGTACAAGGAATTGACCGACGTCGAGAATGGGTTCCGTCAACTCAAGGATGTGATGGCGCTGCGGCCGATCTATCACCAAGTCGAGTCGCGGGTGAAGGCCCACATTTTCGTCGCGGCGCTGGCACTTTTGGTCCAGCGGCTCCTGGGCCGACGGCTCGAAGAAGCGGGGGTTGATCTGTCGCCGGCGCGGGCGCTGCAAGCGTTGTCCACCGTGCGGCTGGTGACCTTCCGCCTGGAGGGCCAAGTGGAACGCCGCGGGATCACCGGCGGCTGTCCTGACGCGCGTCTGGTTCTGAAGGCGCCGAAGCTCGTCGACCAGCGTCCGCCGGCGCCAGCGGAGGGGGAGGAGACCGTGATGTAGTGACTAATCGAAAATCCGGCCCTTGCCCCGCAAAGAGTTACAGCGGGTCACCCCAAACATGGGCTACCCTCCCGACGCCGACCTGGGCGAGGCCGAGTGGGCGGAGATCCGGACGTACAACCGGGTCGACCTGGAGCACACGTGGGCGGTGCTCGAGGTCTTCGCCCCCGAGATCGAGGCCCTGGCCCTGCTCTCGGCCGAACATGGCATCGACCTCCGTTCGACCCGCAAGCCCGGGGTCGTCGAGACGATCTTCCTGCGCGTACAAGGCCGCGCACGGGGGCCACGAGCCGCCGCAAGCGGATGTCCCCCTCGAGGTCGTCTACAGGCCCCCGGCGGGGGTCCGGAGGCCCCGGACGGCCGCGGCGGCCGCGTGGTTCGACGCGCTCGCCGGGCGGCCCCTCCACGTCACGTGGGGCGACGGCAAGCCGGAGGTCGCGGTCCCCGCCGCGGCCTTCGCGATCGGCGCCCTGCGGGTGAGCGTCGGGAAGGGCGGGATCCACTCCGTCGACCCCAAGGCGCTCTACCGGGCGACGGACGAGTGGGACCTGCTGGCCGCCGACGTGGCGTCCTACTATCCCGCGCTGATCGATCGCAAGGGGATCTTCCCCCGGACCTACGGGACCCTCGGCGCCGGCCTCTACCGCGCCCTCCTGGAGCGCCGGCTCGCCCTGAAGGCCGCGGCGAAGGTCGCGCCGACCGGGGCCGAGCGGCACCGGCTCGAGATCGCCCAGTACGGCTTGAAGATCATCCTCAACAGCACCTTCGGCAAGTTCGGCAGTCGCTACTCGACCCTCTTCGATCTCGACGCGATGCTGGCGGTGACGCTGAGCGGCCAGTTGCTGCTCATCGACCTGCTCGAGCGGCTCGAGGAGGCCGCCGCGGAGGTCCTCAGCGCGAACACCGACGGCCTGCTCTTCCGCTCACGGCGGGGCGCCGATCGGTGGCGACAGGTCCTGGAGGACTGGCAACGCGACACCGAGATGGTCCTGGAGGTCGACGCCCTCGACCGCGTGCTCCTGCTCGGGGCGAACTGCTACGCCACCCGAGACACGGCGGGCCAGATCAAGCGCAAGGGGGCGGCCCTCAAGGGGGACCCCGACCCCGCGAAGGCGTCGAACGCCCCAGTCGTCGCGGACGCGGTGGCGGCGGCGCTGCTCGCCGACGTGCCGCCCGAGGTGACCATCGCCGCGGAGCGGCGGTGGGTGCGGTTCTGCTCCGTGACTCGGACGTCGGCGCAGGTCCGGGAGGCCGTCGTCGTCGACGCCGCGGCCGGCACCGAGACGCCGCTGCCGAAGGTCGCGCGCTGGTACAAGGCCGCCGGCTCGACGCTCCGGCTCCTCCATCGGCTCGTCTCGGGCAAGGCTACGACGCCCGCGAAGGCCACCGGCGTCCGCTTGGCGCCCGCCCTCGGCGACGGCAGGATCCCGCGCGACCTCGACACGGCCCATTACGTCGCCGCGGCCCGCCAGGTCCTCAACTCCGTCGCCGGGGCGCACCGCCTCGACCCCGCGCTGCTCCCGGCCCGCGGCCTGGCCAGGGAGGCCTTCGAGCGGGGCCTGGTCCCCTTCCCCAAGGACCTGAAGGCCCTCCCCCGGGGCGCGTCCGTGGCGGCCCCCACCTGGCTCTGGGACTGGTCGCGGTATCCGACCCTCGGCACCCTCACCGGGCCGCGGTCCGGGATCCTCGTCCTCGACGTCGACGAGGCGATCACGTGGAAAAAGGCCGTGGACCAGAACAACTCGCCGCTGCTGGCGGACCGCTGGGACGATCTCGCCAACGGCATGGTCTCCTGCCGGGGCGAGGCGAGGCCCGAGCGAGTGCGCCTGGGGAAGGCCCGGGGCAAGCTGATCTTCCGGGTCGCGGCCGGGCCGGATCATTGGCTGGCCACGCTCAAGCCAGGCCGCTGGAAAGCGAAGTATGGTGTCGAGGTTTTCTACGGCCACGGCATCCCCTCGATCCTGGGAGACGGGCCGGACGGCACGACGTACCGGCTCGACGGGACCCTCGGGCCGCCGCCGGATTGGTTGCTCGAGATCCTTCGGCCCCCGCCGCCACGTCCACGATCGCCCAGGATCGCCCAGGATGCCCTCCGGAGCGCTCCCGTCGCGGCGGACGGGGGGATTCCCGCCTCGACGACTCCGCGAGGGCACCAGGGGGCGGCCAGGAGGCTCTCGGCGAATCCTTGGGATCCCTCCGGGAGTGGCTCGCCGAGGCCGACCCCCTCCTGAACGGCCCGGTCGGCTGGAGGCGGAAGGACCTGGCGGACGACCGCTCGATCCTGGTGGGGACCTGCCCCTACCACACGGGCGGCTCCGCCGACCTCCACGCGGGGTGGCACACCGACGGCGTGCCGTACGTCGCCTGCAAACACGAGTCGTGCGCGGGCGTGCCAGAGGCGAGCCGTCGGCTGGGCGAGTTGTTCCGACGGCGAGTCAGTCAGGCGCAGGTCGAGAGTGTCCGGGCGTCGGCCCCGCCGCTCGTGCCGACGCCGATCGCCAGGTCCTACGACGCGGCCCTCGCCCGGGGGGCGCGGGGCTTCCTCAGCGCCGCCACGGGGGCGGGCAAGACCTACGCCATGGCGCTGGCGGCCGTCGCGCGGTTCCGCCGGGGGAGGCCACCTGCATCGCGCTGCCGACGAACAAGCTCTGCGACGAAGTGCTCAAGGACCTCACCGAGCTGGCCCCCGACGCGGGGCACGCCGACGCCATCGCCCGCGTCTACGATCGCGCCGCGGGCGGGGGCCGATCCCGGGGCCCGCGGGATCGCGACGCGGACCCCGACGCGACCGGCCGCTATCCGATCTTCGAGCACACCCGGATCGTCGTCACGACCCACGCGAACCTCCTGCGGAGAGGCGCCTCGCGGTTCGTCCCCGGCTTCTGGGCCGCGATCGAACCCGGCACGGCCGAGGTGAACCCCAGGCCGCCGATGGGGCTGCTCATCGACGAGCTGGGCCTCTTCTCTTGGGGTCACTCCTCGGAACGGAAAAAATTGCACGCTAAGGAATCGGAGGCGGCTGCTCATCGAGGAATCGTCGGACGGAAGTTCGGCTGATGCCGAGCGTCTTGGCAATCTCCCGCTTGCTGATCCCCTGTTGGAAGAGAGTTTTGACCTCGGCGGCGTGTCTGGCGATCGTCGGCGGCCTACCGTGAGGGCGGCCCTCCTTGCGGGCCTGAGCGATCCCGGCCTTCACGCGATCGCGGAGGATGTCCCGCTCGAACTCGGCGAAGACCGCAAGCATGCCGGCCAAGGCCCGGCCGCTCGGCGTGGTCAGGTCGAGCGCCTCGCTGAGCGAGACGAAGCCGACCTGGAGTGCGGTCAGCTCCTGGAGCGTCGTGACCAGATCGACCAGGGAACGCCCCCAGCGATCCAACCGCCAGACCAGGATCAGGTCCAGTTCGCGCCGTTGCGCCGCCCGGAGCAGGCCCTCCCGCTTGGGGCGCTCGCGAACGCCTGAGCCGACATCCTCCACCCTCATGACAACGGTCCACCCGCGATGCTCGGCATGCTCGCGCATGGCCGAGAGCTGCAAGGGGAGCGTCTGCTGGTCGTGGGTGGAGACGCGGGCATAGAGGCCGACGCGCGGCCGGGACCCCCCTGGCCAAAAACCCCCCGGCGGCGGCCCTTGGCAAACCCCGGGGTTTGCGTGGATTTGGGCATAGGCTTGCGGTATGGCTAAAAACTATAGTTTATAGCCATACTGTACAACCGCCGATCCCGCAAGAACACCCATGCCCCGACAAGAAATCCTCTCACCCGCCCAACACACTCAATTATTGATGCTGCCGGCCGACACCCGGCAGATCGCGGACCGCTACACGTTTACCCAAGCAGACCTGGATTTGATCGCGCAATGTCGCGGTGACCAGAACTGCATGGGATTCGCGATTCAACTCTGCTTCCTACGCTACCCAGGCCGCGCCTGGACGCCCGAGGAATCGATTCCCGTGCCTATGCTGGGCTATGTCGCTGGCCAGCTCGGTGTCACACCGGACAACCTCTCAGGCTACGCCTTGCGAGATCAAACCCGAAGGGAGCACTTGGCCAAGTTGGTGGCCACGTTCGATTGGAGGACATTTGGGTTACGGGAACACCGGGAGGTGTCCGCCTGGTTGCTCACGCTGGCGCGAGGCACGGATCGCGGCTTCGTGTTGGTCAGGGCGCTTTTGGAAGAACTTCGGCAGCGACGCATCCTGGCCCCGGCCCTGTCCGTGCTCGACCGCCTGGCTTCGGCTGTGCGCCATCGGGCTCGTCGCGAGGCATACCGGGCGTTGACCGCCGATCTCAGTCCCGAGCAGCGCGTTCGGCTGGATGAACTGCTGGCCCCGTATCCTGACTCCAAGCTGACGCATCTCGGCTGGCTGCGCCAGACCGGCGGGGCGCCGAATCCCGCCAATATCCTCAAGGGCATCCAGCGGCTCGCTGTCCTTCGCAAACTCGGCATCCCCGGCGACTGGACGCTGCGGGTCCACCAGAACCGGCTCTTGCAAACGGCCCGCGAAGGGGCCAATACAGACGCCGCGCATCTCCGGGAATTCGGCGACGAACGGCGGCACGCGACGTTGGTGGCGGTGGTCCTGGACACGATGGCGACGCTCACCGATGAGACGCTGGAGATGCACGAGCGGACGATCGGACGGGAGTTCAAGAAAGCCGAGCGCAGGCACCTCGACGCCTTCCAGCAGAGCGGCAAGGCGGTCAATGAGAAGGTGCGGCTCTACGCGACCGTCGGCAGGGCATTGATCGAGGCCAAAACCAGGGCGGTCGATCCGTTCCCCGAGATCGAGAAGCTGATGACGTGGGAAGCGTTTCTGGCCAGCGTGGAGGAAGCGGCGAAGCTCGCGGGCCCCGAGGATTTCGATCATCTGGCACTGGTCGGCAACGGTTACTCGTACATCCGGCGGTACGCGCCGGAGTTCCTCAACGCCTTCGAGTTCCGGGCCGCACCGGCCAGTGAAGAGTTGCTCAAGGCGATTCACGTGCTCCGGGATCTGAACGCCAAGAACGCCAGGGCCGTACCCAAGGACTGCGCCGACCGGCTTCGTCCGCCGTCGCTGGAAGCCACTCGTCTTCGAGGGCGAGGAGATCGACCGCCGCTTCTATGAACTGTGCGTCCTGTCCGAGTTGCGAAACGCGCTGCGTTCGGGCGACCTCTGGGTCGTGGGCAGCCGCCAGTTCCGAGACTTCGAGGAGTATCTGCTCTCGGCGGAGACCTTCGCGGCCATGAAGCCCAACGGTCTGCCCCTGGCGATCAACACCGGCTGCCGGGATTACCTGGATCAGCGCGGGATCCAACTCCATGAGACGCTCACCGCGGTCAACGGCCTGGCAGAACGTGGCGAGCTGCCCGACGCCTCGTTGGCCGATGGCGTGTTGAAGGTCACGCCGCTGACCAACACGGTGCCGCCAGAAGCCGACATCCTGCGCGACAAGTCTCTGCGATGCTGCCGCGCATCAAGATCACCGACCTCTTGACGGAAGTGGACGCCTGGACGGGATTCTCCCGGCACTTCGTGCATCTTCGCAACGGCGACGCGGCGACCGATCGGACCATCCTGCTGACCGCCATCCTCGCCGACGCAATCAACCTCGGGCTGAACCGGATGGCGGACGCCTGTCCCGGCACGTCCCTGTCGCGGCTGAGCTGGATCGCCGACTGGCACGTCCGCGACGAGACCTACAGCAAGGGCCTGGCCGAGATCGTCAACTACCACCGCCAACAGCCTTTCGCGGGTCACTGGGGCGAGGGCACGACGTCGTCATCGGACGGCCAGAGGTTCCGAGCCGGCGGCGTCGGTGAAGCCAGGGGCGAGGTGAACGCCCGGTACGGAAACGATCCGGGCGCGACCTTCTACACGCATGTCTCCGACCAGTATTCCCCGTTCCATACCAAGGTCATCAACGCCACGGTCCGTGACGCCACGCACGTGCTCGATGGTCTGCTCTACCACGAGTCCGATCTCCGCATCGAGGAGCATTACACCGACACCGCCGGCTTCACCGACCATGTCTTCGCGCTGTGCCATCTCCTGGGCTACCGATTCGCGCCCGCATCCGCGACCTGGCCGACAAGCGGCTCGCCGCCATCGAGAAACCGACCCGCTACCCGGCATTGGAGGGCTTGATAGGGACCGCGCTCAACACCAAGCAGATCACGACCCACTGGGACGAGATCCTTCGCCTCGCGACCTCGATCCAGCAAGGCACCGTCACGGCGTCCCTCATGCTTCGCAAGCTCGGAGCCTATCCCCGCCAGAACGGCCTGGCGCTGGCATTGCGGGAATTGGGCCGGCTCGAACGATCGCTCTTCACCTTGCAATACCTGAGGGACGTAGAGCTTCGACGACGGATCCACGTCGGCCTGAACAAGGGTGAGGCCCGAAACGCGCCTGCGCGGGCCGTGTTCTTCAACCGCTTGGGCGAGCTCCGCGACCGGACTTATGAGAACCAGCGTTATCGTGCCAGCGGGCTGAACCTCGTCGTCGCGGCGATCGTGCTCTGGAACACGGTCTATCTCGAACGCGCCGTCAAGGCGTTGCGCGAGCGGGGACAAGTGATCTCCGACGATTTGCTCGCTCACCTGTCGCCGCTCGGTTGGGAGCACATCAACTTGACCGGGGATTACGTCTGGAAGCCAACCGTCGGAACCAAGAAACGCCCCCTGCGTCAGCTTCGCCTACCCATCAGTACGGACGAGCCCAACCCTTAGCGTGCAATTTTTTCCGTTCCGAGGAG
>CAWDND010000014.1:0-22300 GCA_963803395.1 uncultured Planctomycetaceae bacterium | reverse complement strand
TTAAGTAAGATTGCTGTGCTAATTTGTCCAGAAGATTCCTCCCGGCTGATGGGGTGAGCAAGCCCCTGGCCGGAGGCTGACTCCGATGGCGCGGCCACTGGTCGTGTCGATCTTCATCCCCAGCTCCTCGTCCTCGGGGGCCTGGGCCAGCACCTGCGGGAAGACCTCGCGCCCCTGGTAGACGCCCTCGACGTAGACGTGGGGGCCATCGGGATCGTGCAGCCCGAGGGCAGTCCAGCCAAAGGCGACGATGGCGTCGAAGGCCGAGCGGAGTTGTTCCAGGTCGAGGGAAAACCCCGCGCGACCAGAGTCTCGTCGTGAACACCGCCGACCAGTTCCACGGGCGTCGGATTAATCCCGACTCCCCAGAAGCCATCCTCTTCCCGGTAACGCAGCCCCAGCGGCCCCATCGGGCTGTCGGCTTCCACGCACGCAGACACGGCCTCCAGCAAGGCGATCCAACCACTCCGTAGTCTCCTCTTCGAGACCTGATTTTGGCCCGTGGAAGGACTGGCGACCGGCTTGCGCGGACGCGAGGGGGGCTGGCCACCTACCCGGGCCGGGAGACGGGCCCACCGAGGGCCGGAAGGGCCGCGCCGGGCCCGCCCGCCGGGTTCCGCCAGCCTCCCGCCCGGCGGTGCGCCCGGCCCGCCTCGAGGGCGGAGGAGCGGCCCTACGCGCACTTGCCGGCGAGGCGCGAGAGCGAGCTGACCGGCTGGCAAGGACCGCGAAAGCTGCCGGCCGCCGGTCCCCGGCCGTTTCCGGTGGCGCCGCGCCACCGAGAGCACGCCTTGGCTGGTGGGCTACCCGGACCGGACCGGGGTGGGGAGCGGGGCCGGCTGGGGGCGGCCCCCACCGACCAGCTATGGCGGGCGGGCGTGGCCCATACCACCGGCGGGTCCTCCGCCGTCCGAACTCCGTCGCGCTATCCGGCGCGACCGCCCGGGCCGTTCAGACCTCGCCGGGCGCCGCCCCGCTCGCCGCGACACGCCGACACCTGGCCGTGGGACGCGGGTCTTGCCCCCGGCCGGATCGGCTCGCTGGTGCCCGGCCGCTCCGAGCCGGCCCCAGCCCGGCACCACGAACCCTTCCAGAAAACTTTCTTCTTTGAGTAAGGGTTCGTGGTGCCGCAGGGCGGCCGCCGGGCGAGCGGCAGGAGGGGCAGCTCAGGGTCCGATGCGGAACACCTCGCCAGACAGAGCCCCAAGAACGTCGCACAAGCTTGTGGCGCGGCCAGCCTGGCGGCTGGCGACGATCCACGCGACCAAGGGGGGGCAGTGGGAGACCGCCGGGGGCTGCAAACGAGCCTTGGAAAGAACGTTCTTTTCAAGGGCGGCTTGCAGCCCCCCCCGGGCGGTCCAGGGCTCAAAGCCGTTCTCGAACGGCCTTGCTCCCCGATCCCCTGCGACGAGGGCGAGGATCTCCTCAAAGGCGGCCGATCCCGCGGAATCTCAGGGAGATCGGCGGATTGGCGCTGCATCCACGCGCATTTTCCGGTAAAGAATCAAGTCATCCCCTGAGCGGTCCTCGTCCGGGCCTTGTCCCGGGCTGCCGGCGAGGCCGGGCTTGCAGGACCCGATCGAGGCTTCCACCCCGGGCTGGAGCGTTCCAACGACCATGGCCAAGAAAGCCGCACCCAAGGCCGTCCAGGGCAAGGCCGCCCCCGCTCCGGCCGCCAAGGCCGCCCCCGCTCCGGCCGCCAAGGCCGCCCCCGCTCCGGCCGCCAAGGCCGCCACGGGCAAGGCCGCCCTCGCTACGGCCGCCAAGGCCCCACCCAAGGCCGCCGACACGGCGGTCGCCGCCCGACCCAAGCCCGCCAACAGGGCCGTGGTCTACACCGCTCTGGCCGAGACGACCGGGCTGGGCAAGCAGGAGGTCGCCGCCGTCTTCTCCGCCCTGGGCGAGCTGATCGCCAAGGAGCTGGGCAAGAAGGGCCCCGGCCAGTTCGTCCTCCCCGGACTCCTGAAGCTCAAGGTGGTGCGCAAGCCCGCCACCAAGGCGCGGCCGGGGACGAACCCGTTCACCGGCGAGCCGATGACGATCCAGGCCAAGCCCGCCCGCAACGTCGTCCGGGCGCTGCCGCTGAAGGCCCTCAAGGAGATGGTCTGACTAGACTTTCGGACTTTTACAAGCGTCGAACACCTTCCTCGTCGACAGAGGCTTTGTTTCTAGATTCGGCAGCGTTTGCCTGTCAGCGCGGCGCCGAAATTTCGGCGCACAGGTGTTAGGTACACTAACAATTATGCGACTGTGGCTTCGTACCGGGATGCTCGAAAAACAAGGCAACCGTGACCTGCCGCTTCCATCAGCACGACGTGCCTCAAAAAAAGTCCGAAAGTCTGGGCGTGTGGACAAATCCTAGGGATTTTGGGTAAGGTTGGCAAACTGATTTACGGTTCTGGACCTACCGGGAGGGTTACCATGCGACGCCACGAGATCACGGATGAACACTGGGATCGGATCAAGGGCTTCCTCCCCGGCCAAGAGGGTGACCCCGGCGTGACTGCCAAGGACAACCGGATGTTCGTCAATGCCGTCCTCTGGATCGCCAAAACCGGCGCCCCTTGCGCGACCTCCCCGAACGCTTCGGCCCCTGGAATTCGGTGTGGAAGCGGTTCGATCGGTGGGCCCGCAAGGGCGTCTGGCATCGGGTCTTCGAGGCGTTGAAGGACCCCGACTTGGAGTGGCTGATCCTCGACAGCACCGTGATCCGGGCGCACCCGCATGCGGCCGGGGCGGTAAAAGGGGGCGCCGACCAGGCGTTGGGTCGGTCCCGCGGTGGATTCAGCACCAAGTTGCACTTTGCCGTCGACGGCTTGGGCAACCCCGTCGTGTTCCTCCTGACCGGTGGCCAGGTGGCCGACGTGACGCAGGCCGAGGCGCTGATCGATGAGAACAAGGTGGAGGCGGCCCCAGGACGCGACACCCCAGGCCCCAGCCCAGGGGCCGAGGCGCTGATCGATGAGAACAAGTTGAAGGCGGTGATTGCGGACAAGGCGTACGACAGCGATCCGTTCGGGGCGGCGATCGAGGCGCGCGGAGCAGCGGCGGTGATCCCACCGAAGAAGAATCGGACTGTGAAGCGCGATTATGATAAGCATTTGTACAAAGAGCGAAACCTAGCGGAGCGATTTATCAATAAGATCAAGCAATACCGTCGTGTAGCGACCCGTTATGAGAAGACGGCACGCAACTTTCTTGCATTTATTCATGTAGCTTCGATCATGGTTCTACTGATATAGCCCAAATACCGCAGCTTTCCCAGCTATTGTCCACACGCCCTAGTCTGAGACGGGGGGCCGGATGACGGCGGGGGGGGCCACCGGGGCCCACGTCAGAAGGTCGCGTCGCGGCTCGGGGGCATCGCCGACGAGGTCTCCGTCGCCCCGGTCGTCCTGCAGGGAGACCCCCTGCCCCGCCCCGGCCCGGGCTCGATGCCTCGGCCGGGCAGGTTCGTTTCCGGCACGACCGATGACGAGGAGTACTGACCGCCCGGCTCCATCACCGGCGCGACGGCGACCCAGGGGATCACCTCCTCGGGGCCGCTGCGGTTAATATCTTGCCGCCGGCTTGCGGTTGATCTCCTGGGGGCCGGGAGACGCACTCCCGACCGGAAATCCCCAAGAGGTCGCCATGTCACCACTATTGTTGTTATCGTCTTCATTTCCCTCTTCGTTGGGGGAGTCGCTCAGTCGAGGGTCATCCATGCGCGGACTTCGGCCCTCGCGCGGCGCAGGTCCTCCAGCATAGAGAACCCCTGCCCCGCCCTTGTCGATCGCCCCGGTTCTGACGTCGGGCCCGAGGCTTTTGCGCTGAGCGCTTCCCCGGGAAGCGCCGATAGAAGAGTGCGACCGTTTCCCCGGGAAGCACAAATCCAAGGGAGGGCCGATGCCGTGCCCCGTACCATCGCGTTCCTGAATCAGAAAGGCGGAGTTGGCAAGACTTCGACCGTGCATCACCTTGGCGGCACGCTGGCTAGCCGAGGGCTCAAGGTGCTGGCTGTCGACGCCGACCCGCAAGCGAGCCTCACCCAAGGGTTGCTCGGCCCCGACGTTGCCGAGGACCTCGACCCACGCGAGACGATCGCCGCCATCTTTGACGACTCGTGCGCGGTCCAGGCCTGCGACCTGGTGCGCCCGACCGGCTTTACCAACCTCGCACTTCTCGCCGGCTCCGAGGCCGCACAGCATTACAACCAGCCCGATCCCTGGGATTCCGGCCTCGCCCAATTCACACTTCGCAACGCCCTGTCCGATGCTGCGGGCGGGTTCGATATCGTCCTGATCGACTGCCCTCCGCATATCCAGCTCTGGGCCTGGTCGGCGCTGGTCGCTGCCGATGGCGTGGTGGTGCCTCTCCAGGCCGAGGATTACGGGGCGCAGGGGCTCAAGGCGATCCGTCGTTCGATCGCGCGGGTGCAGTCCGATCCAAACGTCCGGCTTGCGCTGATCGGCTATCTCGTGACGATGTATAACAAGGCGCTCTCGGTCCATGTAACCTATGAGGGCTATCTCCGCCAGCTCCACGGCGACGATGTTTTCACCGCCATGATCCCTCTGGCGAAGGATTACAAGGAAGCTGTGACGTACCGGAAGCCAATCGTCGAGCACAAGCCCCGCTCGGCCCCCGCTAAGGCGATCGCCGCCCTAGCCGATGAGTTCCTCGCCCGGCTCGATGCCCGGATCTCAGCCGACTCCCGGAGGGTTGCCTGATGGCCACCACGAAAAACGACATGCTCTCGAACGTCGCCAGCTCGATGAGGGAACGCCCCGGCGTTTCCCCGGGAAGCGCTGACGCGCCGTCGAGCCTCGCACGCCGGAGCGAGGGCTGGAAGCGACTTGAGGCTGCCGCCGTGATCCGCCTCGACCGGATCGTCGCGGACCCGAATCAACCCCGGATGGAGTTCGACCCCGAGTCCCTCGCCCGGCTGGCCACTAGCCTCCGCGAGCGCGGCCAGCTCCAACCAATCCGCGTGCGGTGGGATGACACCGCGAGTCGCTACGTGGTGGTGGTAGGTGAACGGCGGTGGCGAGCGGCCCAACTTGCCGGCCTCGAATCGCTCGCCTGCGTGGTGGTCGCTGGAGAGCCGACCGCCGAGGACCTCTTGGAGGATCAACTGGTGGAAAACGCCGTGCGCGAGGACCTCAAGCCGATCGAGCAAGCCAAAGCCTACAAGTCACTGATGGCGAGCCGCAGACTCTCGACACGCCAGCTCGCCGAGCGCCTCCAGATTGGCGCGGCCTCGGTCGCCAAGGCCATCGCGCTCTTGACACTCCCCTGCGATGTGCAAGAGGCCGTCGAGGCGGGCCAGATCGCCCCCGGGACCGCCTACGAGCTGTCCAAGGTCGAAGATCCGACCGAGCAAGCCGATCTCGCCAAGGAGGCCGCCGCCGGCCGGCTAAAGCGAGACGAGCTAAAGGAGCGGACCAGCACGCCTCGGAAGAGCAGGGGGGTCGGCAAGGCGAGGAAGATCACGTCCCGCGTCTTTCGCACATCGGCTGGGCCGAGGATCACGGTCGAGCTAAAGCGTGGCCTGGACGGTCCCACGGTCCTGGCCGCGGTCGAGGAAGTTGCCCGCCAGTTGCGCGACGAACTGGGCGCGGGGGACCAGGCTGCGGCCTGAGCAGCCCGACCGCTCCCGAACTATGTCCGGACCATCGGCACGGTCCGCCCCCGCGCCCTGGTATGATAGATGTCCCATCGCCGGCGACTCCGCCGGCCGCGCATCCTCTTGACTAGAGCAGGGGCCCACGACACCGCCGGCTCCGCCTGTCACTTCCTCGACATTCCAAGGATTCTTCCGAGGACAACCACCCGCACTGACCTGGCCCACCTGCCGAATCCGAGCCACCTCGGCTCCTGGCTCGCCCGCGCACGGCATAACGCCGCGGCTGGCTCCGGAACATCGCTGCATCTCGGATCAGCCTTACCCTCGCAGACCCCATCCTCGCCAAGACAAACTGAGCCACTGCGATCAGCGCCGATTTTCGCGGCTGCGTAATTTGCCTATTCGGCACTCAATTCTCTCCGGCGAGCCTTTCGATTTCCCCGGATTTTAGCGGATCTCGAGGTCCGCCGCGCGAGTCCCATTCGAGCCAGCACATCGCGATTTCCGTCCCCTCCGCAACTCCTTTCCTCACCCATCGTCACCTCGGCATCTTCGCCAAAATCCCTTCTTTCTTGCTTCTCTTCCCATCAGACGTTCCCATCGTCCAGCAGGGTTTTAGGAGCCGCGAAAAAATAAGTTGGTTATTTCGCACAGGTTTTGGTTCAGTGGGGGTATGAAATACACAGGCGTCATCCCCACGCTCCGGTCGAAGTACGAAACCCTTCAGCCCTTCCTCAATGAGAGGGTGCGACGGCTTTGGTCCGCGACCGAAGCCATGGGCTTGGGCCATGGTGGGATCGCCGCACTGGCAGAGGCGACCGGGATGTCCCGGACCACCATCAGCCACGCCATTCAAGAGATCCAGGACCAGCGTGAGTCGCCCGGAAGCACACTCCCCATCCAACGCAGTCGTCGTCCGGGGGCCGGGAGGAAACGACTCATCACCCAGGATCCGGCCCTGCTCATCACACTCGAATTGCTCGTGGACCCGACCAGCCCGCGGTGAGCCCATGTCGCCCCTGCGGTGGACCTGCAAGAGCACCAGGAAACTGGCCGAGCAACTTCGGCAGTATGGCTATCAGATCAGGGCGCGGACCGTGGCCCACTTGCTCCACCAACTCAACTACAGCTTGCAAGCCAACCGAAAGACGCGCGAGGGCCAGTCGCACCCTGACCGCAATACCCAATTGGAATACATCAACGCTCAAGTGGCCCAATTCCAGAAGCGGAATCAGCCCGTGGTCTCGGTGGACACCCAGAAGAAGGAGTTGATCGGGAATTTCCAGAACCCAGGTGCGGAAGGGGAGCCCGAGGGATCGCCTGAACTGGTCAATGTGTCTGATTTCAAGGATGAAGAACTGGGCCAGGGGATCCCTTACGGGGTTGATGACCAGACGACGAACCGAGGGTGGGTCAGTGTCGGCATCGATCATGATACGGCCTACTTCGCCACCGAGACGTTACGTCGTTGGTGGTTGAGGATGGGAGCGAAGGACTATCCTCAAGCCACGGAACTGCTGGTGGTCGCCGATGGTGGCGGGAGCAACAGCAGTCGTGGACGGTTGTGGAAGGTTGCCGTTCAGAGACTCGCGGATCAGCTTGGCCTGACGATTTCGGTCTGCCACTTCCCACCGGGTACGAGCAAATGGAATAAGATCGAGCACCGGATGTTCTGCCAGATCACGGAGAATTGGCGGGGTGTGCCCTTGAGGAGCTTGGAGATCATGCTAAACCTGATTGGCCAAACCACCACGCGCACGGGATTACGGATCGAAGCGGAGCCGGACACCAACCACTATGAGGTTGGATTGAAGGTCAGTGATGCGGAGTTAGCGGGGGTTCAGATCACAAGAGCAGACTTTCACGGCAATTGGAATTATAAGATCTCTCCACGATCGAAATGACCAAGTTATTTTTTCGCGGCTCCTTAGCCCCGCACCGTTGCATCCTTTGGCCGATCACAACCTGCTTATTCGGGACTCAACTGCGAGGGCCCGATCCCCTGAACTCGTGCGCCTCTTCCAGCAACCCAACTCGCCGACCCAGCGCCGCTACGAGATCTGCCGCGCCTCCTTCCTCGAGGACGCGACCGCCCAACAACTCGCACAGCAGTATCAGCTCCATGTCGGTACCGTCCGGGCCATCCTCCGCGACTTCGCGAGTGATCCCGACATCAGCACCTTCTTCCTCACCGAGCAGCTAGGACGAAAGTCCGCGTCCAAGCACGCCGCGATCCAGGAGCGAGCCTGTGAACTCCGTCGCCAAGACGCCACCCTCGCCGACATCCACGCCACTCTCCGATGCGAGGGCTTCGAGGTCAGCGAGTCGTATCTCTTCGGCGTCCTCCACCGAGCGGGCTTGACCACGGTTCGCAATCGCCGCCCCACGCCGCAACCGGGAGAGATCGCCTGCGATGGCTCGGTGGTTCCCGACATTGCCGACGTCCGCACGCGGTCGCTCGAGGCCGGGCGACGATTCTCGAGCAAGGTCGCCGGCCTCTTCCTTTTCCTCCCCATGCTCCTGGAACTCGACCTGCCCGCCGCTGTCACCGCCGCGGGCCTCCCCGGCTCCGAGCAGATCCCGCCGCTGCAGACGCTGCTGGCGATCTTGACCCCCAAACTCCTCGGCAAGCGCCGCGTCAGTCACATCAGCGATCTGTGCTGTGACGAGGGCGCGGGGCTGTTCGCCGGCCTCAATGTCCTGCCCAAGACCACCTTCGCGACCGACTACTCGTACAAGACCGAGCGCCCCATGACCGAGCGGCTGGTCGCCGCCCTGATCGGAAAGACCCCCTTGGGAGACCCGCCCCTGAGCTTTAACCTCGACTTCCACGCGATCCCGTTCCGCGGCGCCGAGCCCGACCTGGAGAATCACTGGGTACCCATGCGACACCACGCACTCCCTTCGGTCATGGCGTTTGTGGCCCAAGTGGCCGGCCGGCGGGTGAGCTGCTACGCGACCGCCAACCTCGTGCGGGACGAGGCCGACGCGATGGTCCCGAAGTTCGCCGACTCCTGGCGGGAGCAGACCGGGCACTATCCGGCCCGGCTGCTCTTCGACTCGCGCGCGACCACTGACGCCGGCCTTAACGAACTGAACCGACGCAAGATCGGATTCCTCACCCTCCGCCGTCGCGGTTCTGGGATGCTCGCGCGGGGAACGCCTGCCCGCGGAGAACTGGCAGCACGGCCAGGTCACCCAAGCCAAGGGGAAGCGCCGCCAGATCCACTACGTCGACGAGCGCGTCCGGCTCGAGGGCTACGACGGCGACCTGCGGCAACGGATTGTGACCGGTCTGGGACACGAGTCGCCGACCTTCCTCTTGGCCAACGACCTCCCGAAACCGCGGACGGCCCGCGAAACCCTCCAGACCGACGCCAGTAGGAATCACGTGGAGAATCAACTCGGTGAACAGATCACGTTCGGCTCATGGGCCCAAATCAGTGACTTCCCCATTGACTTTCGCAGATCGTCGAAAACCATTCTCTCGGCCATGCACCCCGATCCTGAGGAGTTCATGCGATGGATTTCCCCATCAATGATCTAATGGATGAAAATGCTTGTTATCAATTCCTCATCGACATCTTTCATCCCCAGGGCTTGCACTGTCCCCGCTGTCAGACCCAAGAAGGACTTCAAATTCAAAACTATTATCGTGACCCAATACTCAATTATCGATGTACTCAATGCCGCCGGGTCTTCAATGCCTGGACGGGCACCCTCTTCCAGGGGACCCACTGGCGGCCCACGCAGATGGTCCTCATCCTGCGCGGTTTTACTCCGGGGGTGTCCACCGCCCAGTTGGCCCGGGAACTCTCATGTAGCCGAAGGCATCTCTTGGATCTTAGACACAAATTCCAAGCACAAGCACAATCCAATTTGGATCGAAAACCCTTGGAGGACGATCATGTCGAAGCCGACGAAATGTATCAAAACGCCGGAGAAAAAGGGGTCCCACACGAGGACCCGGAGGATCCGCCCCGGTGTCGGGCCAACAAGATCAAGGGGCACGGGACGATGGAAAACGACCGTCCTCCCGTGGTCGGGATCGTCGGCCGAGAGTCTGGGACGGTGCGGCTGGAGGTCGTGGCGCATTCGGATCAGGAGACATTGGAAGCATTTGTAGATAAGACAACAAAATCGCAGGCCATGGTATACACGGATGAATGGAGTGGTTACGACCACGTTCCGGTACTCGGTCGCGGCCACGCCACGGTGTGTCACACTCCGGGGAAACGGGAGTGGGCGGCGTGATGACGATGGTGACGGGGTACGCGAGGTTCATAACAATACGACCGAGGGATTGTGGACTGGGGCACGGAACTTTTTGCGGAGCTTCCGTGGAGTCAGTAAGTGGTTCCTGGGCCAGTACATGGCCATGTTCGAATGGTCATATAACATGAAGGAGGCGACCAAAGCCGTTCTGCGGGCGATCCTGAGAATCAAGGTCGCTACTGATTTGGGCCCATGAGCCCAATTTTTTCCCAATCGAGGAGTGACCCCGAGAACGTCCGCGCCTACCTACTCCACCTGATCGAGCAGTGCCACGTCTCCTGGGGCTACTACAACCTCCACCTCCAGGCGCTCCGCTTCCTCTATAACGTCACCCAGGGTTGCTCCGCGGTAGCGCGAGATTAGGCGGTCCGCTGACAAAGAATGGCTCGGAATCCCTCGCGATCGTTAGGATCTGCGGCAGCCTGTTGTCGCCATTCCTCCATGAGGCGTTGCCAAGCACGCGTTTGAGACAATTCGAGGAAGCAGTCGAGCGGAAGGTGCCCTTTGAGGTCATTGAGCGCATACGAAACGATGTGGTGGCCGCCCGCATCGCTACCCGGCGAGCGATGATCGAACGCGGCATACAGAGGATGACAGCCGATGCCTCGGGCGATAGACGTACCACTGACGGCATCGAATCGCAACGCGACGCCCGAGAAGGCGCAACACCCATTCTGAGCAGTGATCATGTCGAGATAGTAGTCTCGGCTGCGACCGTAGAATCGCTGTCGATTCTTGGCCCACCGCAGATGGTCAGGGGTGAAGTCCATAGCAACTCTCAGAAGACGAAGCCGCTCGGGGCCACGTGCGGAACCAACTGTTTTCAAAGTAACGACTTGGACCTCGTGTCTCAAGTTCCCGCCGGAATCATATTCGGACCCGTAGATCCGCAGAATCACCCGCCGTTGCCTCGACGCAACTGGACACATCCCGAAGGGGGGCCGTCCCCGAGTTCGTCTTCCGCCCGGAAAGGCACAGCCGGGCTTCCCGTGCCCCAGCGGCTCCAAGGCGCTCAAAGCCCACGATGCCTCGGGGAACAGCCCCGTTCTCAACCCTGCCGCCGGGAGAGCTTGAATCGCGGAACGCGCAGCCAGAGTCTGTTCCATGAGTCGAGGTTTCAGCCCAAAATCACCTGGTTTCTTTCAAGGAAACCAAGTTGAAACCAGGCTTAAGGATGACTTTCGCTTGACAATCAGGGCGGCGCGGCTTACCCCGTGGACTGTGTGCCGTATGCAAAGATCCAAAAACGGTCAAAACCGTCTGCAATGCTCCATATCTCCGAAGGGGCGCATAATATTTCTGAAAAGCGTATTACCTGCCGAGCTCGCGGTATGCCTTGGTCTGGGTTTCGATCACGAACTTCTGGGTCCCGTAATCGTCCGGGAAGTCCTCCGCCGCCTTTCTGGTGATGCGAGCTAGCACATCAGCCGGGATGTCCGGATACTGGATGGTCTTAAGGAAGTGATATGCCTTGGTCTGGGTTTCGATCACGAACTTCTGGGTCCCGTAATCGTCCGGGAAGTCCTCCGCCGCCTTTCTGGTGATGCGAGCTAGCACATCAACCAGGATGTCCGGATACTGGATGGTCTTAAGGAAGTGATATGCCTCGGTCTGGGTTTTGATCACGAACTTCTGGGTCCCGTAATCGTCCGGGAAGTCCTCCGCCGCCTTCTTGGTGATGCGAGCTAGCACATCAGCCGGGATGCCCGCAGCCTGGCTCCTCTGCATGTACGCAGGCGGTGGTCGCGATGAGAGCCAGGGCCACCATTGTCATGCTGAATCGTCTCATGATCAATCTCCCTCGTTGGTCATCTGGGCGGTCCCTCCCGCCTCATCCAAAGGAATCCACCGCCTCTGGCGGTGAGACTCCTACAGGCTCTGCTGTTCCCGGCGTATGACTGCGTTGGCTCTCGGTTGAGACGGGTCGTTTTCGACCCGATCCAGTAACCGTCAGGAGGATGCCCGAGTTTCGGACGTAACGCCCTCGGAACTGTGAGCAGGCCCTCGGTCGTCCGAGCGAACGGCAGCCAGCCCGCGAGACTGCACCAAGAGACGTTCCACGCACCCCCGCGTCAACTCATTACCCTTTCAAGGAGCCTTTCTCATACCACCGACTTTGCCGGTGGTCGCTGATTGCCGCGCCAGGCGGTTTGGGCGGGCGCGGTTGCTGATGCTGGTGTGCGCTTGACCATTAGCCGGTCTGCTTGTTGGATTCGGGCGATCCTCGCCCGCCTTCCGCCAGTGCCACCGGGGGGGGGGCAGAGAACAATTTGGAGAGGTACCCGGGAACAGCGAAAAGGCAATCCACTGAGGTAAACCTAGGACACTTTCTGCCGGTCGCAGATGAGCGCATCGGCGATGCCGGTCGCGTCGATGTTCAGTTGCATCGCGACGAAGCCCAGCACTTCGTCGCAGATCTCCAGGGGCTGCTGCGCCGGGAAGCGGCTGAACAGACAGACGAAGGGGTCCGCGTTGTGCTTAATGGCGTCAAGGCCGTCTTCCATCGGGAGGCCCGCCAGCAGCATCTGCGGACCGCCCAGGGTGCCCACGCTCCGGGTCCCCCTCTTGTGTTTATGAGACCGATGGTCAGTTGCGTTTTTGGGGGCAGAGGACGCGCTCGCGAAGGGACGAGTGCGGAAGACCCTTGATTTTTGTCCCTTTGCGCTCGGAAGGTCCTCACCGGCTGGCCCGCCCGAGGACCCGGGCGACCTGCATGGGGTTCCAGGGCTTGCCGCGGCGGGTGGTGTGCCCGTCGGCGTTGAGCCGCGCGGCGATGGCGCGCAGCGACAGCCCCTCGGCCCGCAACCCGGCCAGCTCGCCAGCCAGGTCGGCGTACGCCGCCGCGACCGCGGCCCGCTGGACCTCGCGGGCCCGCGCCCGGCCCTTGGCGCCGAGCTCCGGGGTGAGCCGGCGACCATCAGGCCGCGCCGCGCCAGGAGCCCGCCCCGGGTCCGGTACGCGGCCAGCGCCGCCTTGGTCCGCTCACTGATCCGCTTGGCCTCGTCCTCGGCGACGGCCGCCAGGATATGGATGGTCAGCCGGTTCGCATAGGGATTATCATATGCGATGAAATCCACATTCGACTCCATGAGACCACTGAGAAAGTGGACATTCCTCGCAAGCCGATCCAGCTTGGCGATGACCAGGGTCGCCCGGGACCGCCGGGCGTGCGCCGCGCCTTGGCCAGCTCGGGGCGATCCGCCCGCTTGCCGCTCTCGACCTCGCGATAGGCCCGCACGATCGCGGCGCCCTGGCCCGCCGCGTAGGCCGCGACGGCGGCCACCTGGCCCTCGAGGCCGAGGCCGCTCTCACCCTGCTGTTTGGTGCTCACACGGTAGTATGCAATAATTTTCATACTTTGTAACATCCTGGGACCCGCGGGGGGCGCGTGCCACGCGGTGGCACCTGTCACGTTTCTCGGGCCGAGCGGCCCGAGAAACGTGACGCCCGGGGGGCGGCCGCGCCCGGGCCGTCCCCATTTTTCATCATCGGGATGCGGCGGTGCCCCGATGATGTCCGAAGAGGGGACGCCGCACGAACGGCACGGAAACCGGCCATTTCCAGGAAAATATTTAGATAATTTTTAAAAGTGAATATAAATAAAGACAAGGTCGAATCGCTGGCCGCCGCCCTGGCCGCCGGCGGCTCGGCGGCGTGCTGGGCCGAGGCGCACGGCGTGCCCCGCCGCACCGCCTACCGCTGGGCGGCCGAGGACGGGGTCAAGAGCCGGGTCCAGAGCCTGCGGCAGGGCCTGGTGGGCGACGCCGTGGGCCAGCTGGCGGCCGCCGCGGGCAGCGCGGCCGAGACGCTCAAAGCCCTCCTGACCGAGGACCAACCGGCGACGGTTCGTTTAGGCGCAGCCCGCGCGATCCTCGGCGCGCTCATTGACGTGCAGACACACGCGGAGCTGGCCGACCGGCTCGCCCGTCTGGAAGGGATCGCCGATGCCCAACGTGAAGGCGCGACTTAAGCGGCTCGAGGCCGAGGGCAGCGGCGTGGTCCGGGCCTGCTGGCTGTATGTCGGCTGGAGCCCCGCGCGGATCCACACGAGCGGCGTCGGGGTCTATCGCCTCTTCCTGCCCCACCAGGGCAACCTCCCACCGGGTTGTCTGGTCCTCCTGAGGCACCCGGACCCGGCCGGGGCCACGGTCAGCGCGGCGGCGGCCGCCTGGGTGCTCGGCCAGCTCCGCCCGAACCTCCGCCAAAACGCGCTGATCCAGGCCGCGCAAATCCTCGTCCTCGTCACCGCTGGCGCCCTCGCCCTCGACCCCGACACTCCCTCCGCGGCCGAGCCGGAGGCGCCCCCATGAGATTCGAGGTCGACGTCGCCGAGCTGGCGGTCGTGCTGGAGCTCGAGACGGAGCCGCCCGGGGTGGACCTGGCGCGGGACGGGCTGGGCGACGGCTGCCTCGACGCGGCAGTGGAGGGGATGCTGGGGAGCCACCGCGCAGGCGGCGCCCGACGGCACGCCGTGGGCGTCGCTGGCGGCCGCGACAATCCGACGCAAGGGCCATGCGGTGATCGGGGTCCAGTCCGGGATCCTCCTGGATCCACAACGCTGGCGGACGGCGCCGCGGGATATCGAGCCGCGGGTCGCCACCTGGTACTACCCGAGCACCGGGCGGACAGGCGACGGGTGCGACGGGCATGCGCGCGCCTTCCACGCCGGCCATCCGCTCACCGGGAGCCCGGCGCGGCCGATCCTGGGCTGGACGCCGGCGGCGCGGGAGACCTGCCGCCGGCTGGTGGCCGAGGCGGCCCGCGCCGCGGTGTCCGACCGCCGCTGAGGGTCGCTTCCCGTGGCACCCTCGACCCCACCCGGTCCGGCCCGGTCCGGCAGGGTGGCTGGGGTCCGTCTTCGGACCCCGGTTCACTTTCCTGCCACAGGGGACCGGGGTCCGAAGACGGACCCCAGCCGCCCTGCCGCCTGACCGCCGGGGATGGGCTCAGGGGAAGATGTTGTCGTTGCTGGTGGAGGCGTGGTTCTTCTTGATGACGGTCATGGGGTCTATGTTGATCGTCCCGAGGTTGTAGATGCCGCCGCCCAGCCCGTCGCCGCCGGTGCCGAAGAGGCTGAAGCCGCCGAGGGCCAGGTTGCCGGTGAGCGTGCTGTTGGTGAACTTGGCGCTGGGCCCGACTTGACTGGTGCTGGACCTGGCTTGCACGGCGAGGCCGCCGCCCAGCCCGTCGCCGCCGGTGCCGAAGAGGCTGAAGCCGCCGAGGGCCAGGTTGCCGGTGAGCGTGCTGTTGGTGACCGTTAGGGCCGAATTGTCCTGGGGGCCCATGGGGCTAATAAGGACGAGGCCGACGTTGATGCCACCGCCCACGCCTTGGCCGCCGATGGCCTTGGCACCGCCGACGTTGCTGGAGCCGCCCTTGGCCACGTTGTCAGTGAGCGTGCTGTTGACGATGGTGAGCTTGGAATTGCGGATGTTCTCGATACCGCCGCCCAGCGCGCCGCCGGTGAGCGGTTGGCTGGGGGTGGGGGTGCCATTGGCACCCCCGATGGCCTGGTTCCCGGTGAGCCTGCTCTTCGTGATGGTGAGCGTCGCACCGTTCACGTTCATGATGCCGCCGCCCAGACCCTCGCCGAGCAAATCGGGCGAATTCTGATTGCCATCCCCCCCGGCTCCGCCGACGGACCGATTGCCGATGAGCGTCGAGTTGATGATGGTCATGGTCGCCGACTGGTTATCGATGCCGCCGCCGTTCTGCGTCGAACTGCGCACCCCCGGTGGCCAGGTTGTCGCTGAGCGTGCTGTCCAGGATGGTCATCGTGCTGCCGGCAAAGTTCATGAGCCCGCCGCCGATGCCGGAGGCACTGGTCTCGCCGCCGGACTGGTTGCTGACGATACGGGAGTTGCTGATGATCATGTTAGCCCAGGTCCCCTCGTTGTCCAGGGCACCGCCGTTGCCTTTGACACCGGTATCCCCGCCGGCCCGGTTGCCGGTGAAGACGGAGCCGGTGATGATCGCATTCGAGGGGTGCGCCAGATCCAGGCCGGCGTTGTTCTCGATGGCACCGCCGATCCCGAAGTTACCCGGGCCGGTCCCGAGCGCCTGGTTGCGGACGAAGGTGCTGTCGGTCACGGTCAGCGTGCCGCCACCGAAGTTGTCGATGCCGCCGCCGACGCTGCCGCCGAAGAAGGAGCCGCCGCCGCCCTTCAGGGCCTGGTTGCCCGTGAACGTCGAGGAGACGACGTTGGCGGTGCCCAGATTCAGCAGGCCCCCGCCGAAGACATCGAGGTCGGCGCCGGCGATTGCCTTGTTGTTGACCAGCGAACTGCGGGTGAGGTTCAGGGTGGCACCGGCGTCGTTGAGGATCCCGCCGCCGCCGAGTGCGCCGCCAGACGTGCCGGTCGAGGACGTCTGGCCATTGGCGATCGTCAGGTGGGCGAGGGTCACGATCGCCCCGCTGCCGATCTCAAAGACCCGGCTGACACCGCCGCCGCTGATGGTCAGCTGACCCTTGGCGGGGCCCTCGATGTCCAGACTCTTCGTGATCAACAGCTCCCCGCTGGTCTTGTTCAGGGTAATCGTCTGACCGTTGAGGCTGGGGGCAAAGTTGATCGTATCACCACTATTGGTATTCTTGATCGCTTCACGTAGAGACCCCGGCACGTCGTCGACGCTGCTCGTGACCGTCAGCGTGCTGAGCACGGTACGGTCTTCCAGGGCTTCGAGCCGGGGCAGGGCGGACCGCCGCCGGGGATTCGGGTGTCGGTGCGCCTGGCCGTTGCCGTGGCGCCGGGAGTCGGGCCATTCGAGGAACCGAGGTGCAGGCCACATGAGGTGCGTCTCCAGGAGAGGACCAGGTCGCGCGGGAACGACCTGTGAAGAGGCTCGCTCAGCCCTCCCTCGGGCTGAGGCCGAGAAAAGGCACGCTGCGTTGCGTGAGCGCCGGAATGGCGTCAGGAGCAACTGGGGGTCGCCGCTCGGGTCGCCCAGTCGCTTCGAAGCCTGGGGTCAACCACGCGGCAGTATCACATCAGCTTAATCAAATTTCAAGTGAAATATTGGTATACTAGAAATTTTGGTTTATCAGATATCATGGTGCCTAACATGGAATGAGTGACAGTATCAAGACGGGAGAATTGGTCCGCGAGCGGCCTTCCTCGGGACTACCGCCCGCAGCGTCCGCCGATCCCGCACACGTACCCACGCTACTGAACCGGGCCGGCGACCGCGGGGAGACGACCGGGATGCCGGGGTGTCCGCGCCGGTTGTCGCCAGGGCTCCAGGAACCCCGCCAAGGCAAGCCGCCGGGAGTCATCATCCCTGACGATGAGTGTTTACCCCATTTGCTCGTGAACAGGCCGCCGTGCGCGCGCCACACCTCGACCACCCGACCCGATCGGCCCTCTCCCCCGGCTGGGGTAGAATCGCCGGCCCAGGGCGAGGGGGAAGACATGAGCCTCAGCGACGCGATCCAGGCCGAGGAGCCCGGGTGGCTCAGCACGCTGGACGACTGACCGCCGGCTGAGGACTTCGACCGCAGTTTAGGACCCCACCCGGTCCGGCCCGGTCCGGTCGGCGGCCACGCCCCACGCGACGGCGGGCGCCACCCCCGCCGACCCGCCCCAGGCCGCTCCACCCCACCCGCACGCGCCGGCCACCAGGCCGATGCCCCCGTTCGTCTGGTCTGGGGATTGTCACCAGACCACTCCATCCGCCACACGCTAGGCCGAGGCTCATTCGTCGTAGCCGTTCACACCCCGAAAGCGGATGTTCAGTATACGAGACCGATCGACGATACAACGGAAATCGTAGGGAGAAACGCACTCGGGCTGTCAATCTAATGAACGCTTCATGGTTTTTCCCGTTGATCGCTAGCCTCCGGCATCAACGTCAGTTCGCATGAGCTGTTCAGTAAGCTGATCCGATATCGTCGGAAAAACCGGCAAATCCGGCGAAATCACGACACTCCTTGTTCAGTATACATCTGCTTTCGGGGTGTGAACGGCTACCATTCGTCGTCCGTTTTGATGATCGAAACGGTTGCACAGCACGGTCCTGGCGGCGACACGCGGTGTCGATTCCGACTGAGACCGCCCACTCCGCCCATTTTCGTCCTAAGTTATACCTGAGTTGGCCATTGGCGCCGGTGCCTTTCTTTCCCACTCCCACGTTCAGGAGCGGCCCGACCATGAGGGGACGACGCCGCGCGTTCACGCTGATCGAACTGCTGGTGGTGATCGCAATCCTCGCGGTGTTGATCGGGCTGCTGTTGCCCGCGGTGCAGGCGGCGCGGGGGCGGTGCGGCGGTTGCACTGCGTCAACCACCTGAGGCAACTCGGTCTGGCGATCCACAACTTCCACAGCATTCACAACTCGATTGTCCCCGGGCGGATCTGGAAGACGTTGCCCGACGGGAGTTTCCCGACGACCTTCTCGGGGACACCCGACACTCCCTGGTGCGTGCTGCTGCTCCCCCAGCTCGAGCAGCAGGCGCTCTTCGACGCCTTCAACTTCTCCCTGGGCACCGAGGGACCCTCACCCGCCACTCCGGCCGCGGGCTTCCACGCCAACAGCACGGTGATGGGGACCAGGATCGGCGTGTTCCAGTGTCCGGCCGACAGCGTCCGGACGTTCCAGATGCCGGCCTCGTTCCGGGGCGGGGCCCTGAGCGGCCCGATCCTGACGAAGGGGAACTACGCGGTGAGCTGGGGGAACACCAACTGGCAGCAGACCGCGATCGGGACGACGAATTATCTCCAGTCGGCCTTTGGGCACAACGGCCAGCTCCACTTCGGCTCGGTGACCGACGGGCTGAGCAACACGGTCTTCCTGGCCGAGGTGCTCCAGGCGGACACCAATGACGTCCGCGGTCTGCTCTGGTCGACCATGCCCGGCGGTTGCTCGTTCATGACTCGGTTCACGCCCAACGCGACCCAAGACTCCCTGGGGACTGCCGTCGGTGGCGACCAGCTCAACTTCTGTACGAACGACCCGAACCACAAGCTCCCCTGCGTCGGCGGGGTGAGCGACACCAATGGGTTCGCCGGCGCACGGAGCCGGCACGCCGGGGGGATCAACACCCTCCGGGGCGACGGCTCGGTCCACTTCGTGAAGAATGCGATCAACGCCCCGATCTGGATCGCGATCAACTCGATCCAGGCGGGCGAGATCATCAGCGCCGACGCGTTCTGAATCTTCGGGACAACGGAGAATCTCCAAACTTAACGATCGGGGAGACGATCGACGACCAGGGAAGTAGGTGCCATGAAACCGCCTCTCCGGATGGTCTGCAGACATTGCTTGCAGAGCGTGGACCTGTCCGAGGATGAGGCGCGGTACCTACCGAAGGCCTGTCCGTTCTGCGGGGAGACGATCGACAGCCAGAGTAACGACGGGGAGACGGTCACCAGCGACCGGACTGACGCCTCGCCCGAGCCACCGCCGGGCGAGACGACCCCCTGGGTCGAGACCTGGAGCAAGGGGACGCTGGGCACGCTTGGCCGGTTCCAGCTCCGCGAGCGGCTGGGGGATGGCGGCTTCGGCCAGGTCTATCTGGCGTACGACCCCCGGCTCGACCGGGATGTCGCCCTGAAGGTGCTCAAGCCGTCTGCTCGGGACGAGCGGGTCATGGAGCGGTTCTTCCACGAGGCGCGGGCGGCCGCCCGGCTCGACCACCCGAACATCGTCGCGGTCTACGACGCGGGTCACGACGCCGGAAAGTGCTGGATCGCCTATCAATATGTCCGAGGCCGGACGCTGCTGCGGCAGCGCGACCAGCAGCCGTTCGACCTGACCACCTCGGTCCGGATCCTCCTCGACCTGGCCGAGGCGCTCGACCATGCGCACCGCCAGGGGGTGTTCCACCGCGACCTGAAGCCGGCGAACGTGATCATCGACGAGCAGGGGCAGCCCCGGCTGACCGACTTCGGCCTGGCGCGGCGGGCCGACTTCGAGTCGGACCTGACCCGCGACGGCGCCATCCTGGGGACGCCGGCCTACATGAGCCCCGAGCAGGCCAGCGGCCGGAGCCACCTGGCCGACGAGCGGAGCGATGTCTACAGCTTGGGTGTGATCTTCTTCGAGCTGCTCTGTGGCCGGCGCCAGGCCAGTCTCCCGAGCGAGGCCCCCACCTGGATGGTCAAGCCGCAACTGGGCGACCCTCTGCCCTCCCCACGCTCGATCGACCACACCATCCCCCCCGCGCTCGATCGGATCTGCCTGAAAGCCCTGGCCTCCGACCCCGCCCAGCGCGATTCTAACGCCCGATTGTTGGCCGACGATCTCCACGCCTGGCTCCGGCGCCCGCAAGGCGCGTCGCGGCTCTCGCACACGCTGGTCTGCACCCTGTTGGGGATCGTCGCCGCGCTGCTCCTGATCGTCGGGAAGCGCTCTTCTCACGCCCGGTTGTTGGGCGACGATCTCCACGCCTGGCTCCGGCGCCGCAGGGCGCGTCGCGGCTCTCGCACACGCTGGTCTGCACCCTGTTGGGGATCGCCGCGGCGCTGCTCCTGATCGTCGGACTCAAGGCCGCGTTCGCCCCCGGCGCTTCTCCGCGCTCCCCGGTCGCCGCCGCACCGGTCGCGCCGCCCTCGCCGCCCGCCGCCGCGCCCACGTCATCCGCCGCCTTCGAGCCGCTCTTAAAGCACGCCGACCCGAAAAAGGACGGCAAGATCGAGCGCTTTGCCCAGAGGGACAAAATCAACGACGGCAAGCCCACCAGGGCCGAGTTCAGGGGTCCCGAGAGGCTCTTCGAGCGGCTCGACGCCGACAAGGACGGCGTCATCACCCGGGAGGAAGCCACCAAGTTCCGCGCCTCGAGGGCGCAGGCCCCGGCGCGGGGGCTGTCTTCAACCGGCTCGACGCCAACTCCGACGGCATCATCACCCGCGAGGAGACTGAGTGCTCGGAGCCGGCGGAGGAGGCGGCCAGGGTTTCATGGCGCCTCGGCTTCGCGCGATGGACAAGGACGGTGACGGCAAGATCAGCCGCGCTGAGTTCACGGGCCCCGAGCCGCTGTTCGACCGGCTCGACGCCGACAAGGATGGGTTCATCATCCCCGCCGAGACGCAGCGGTTCTTCAGGCAAAACTTCCTGCAAAACGCGCCTCGGCTCCGCGCGATGGACAAGGACGGTGACGGCAAGATCAGCCGCGCTGAGTTCACGGGCCCCGAGCCGCTGTTCGACCGGCTCGACGCCGACAAGGATGGGTTCATCATCCCCGCCAAGACGCAGCGGTTCTTCAGGCAAAACTTCCTGCAAACCGCGCCTGAGGGCAAGAAAGGCACGGAACCGAAAGCGAAAGACTAAGGAGACCTCGGACCCGGCGGGAAAGTTTGCCCCCGGCGCTGCCGCCATCGCAAGCCCGCCGCCGCGCAAGCCCCTTACGCGACCTGGGCTTCATCGCTGTGGCCGAGCATGCTGCTCCGCTCAGCGGTGGTATCGTTGCGGACCCACTATAGCGACCGCCCTGACTGTCAACCTAAAGTCATAGAAATCATTTGACAGATTAGGACCAGGCGGTCCATGCTGGAGGCATGAGCAAGCACATCGCGGTTTACGTGCGGGTTTCGAGTCGCAGCCAGGACACGCGGAGCCAGGAGCCCGACCTGAAGCGTTGGGCCGAGGGGCAGGACGTCGCGATCAAGTGGTATCGCGACAAACTCACGGGGACGACGATGGACCGTCCTGGCTTCGCCGGCTCCTGAAGGCCGTCTGGGAGGGCAAAATCTCGACCATCGTCGTCTGGCGGCTCGATCGCCTCGGGAGAACGGCCAAGGGACTGACGGAACTCTTCGAGGAACTCCGCGAGCACAAGGTTAACCTCGTCAGTCTCAAGGACGGGCTCGACCTCGCGACGCCCGCCGGCCGGCTGATGGCGAACGTGCTGGCGTCGGTTGCCCAGTACGAAACCGAGGTGCGGGCCGAGCGAATCCTCGCCGGCCAGGCCGTGGCGCGGGAACGCGGGGTGCGGTTCGGCCGCCCCGCCGGACCCGGTCGGAGGATCAAGGTGACCCCGGAGCAGACGGAGACGATCCGCCGGCTGAAGGCCGAGGGCACGAAGGTCGCGGTCATCGCCCGGGCCGTCGGTTTGAGCCGGCCGACAGTCTACTCCGTCCTGAGCCGGGCCGCGAGCTAAGGGCCTCGGTGTGCCCCGGGACACGCCACGTCGCGGGGCCGAGGGTTCGGCCGGTGATGCCGGCGAGCGGGTCGTCGTGAGTTGAAACTCCACCCGAGCAGGAGCGTGGGGGCCGCCCCCTCCAGCGCGTGCAGTCCCACGGCGCCTCCGGCGATCTCGTCCAGGAGGGCCGCGGTCCGCTCGGCGATTTCTTGCTCGGTCGCATGGACCCATCCGCCCGAATCCGCCAGGCTGAGCAAGGCCAGATAGACGAGTTTCGCGTCCGCGCTGAGCCGTGCCTCGGACAGGACCTGGGGGATGTCCGGCGCCAGTGGATGACCGAG
>CAWDND010000013.1:0-92871 GCA_963803395.1 uncultured Planctomycetaceae bacterium | reverse complement strand
GGCCGAATGGCACCAGGATAACTTAAAGCCTGTCATTTGGACAACTTGCGGCGATAGCCATTCGTAGTTGAGGCTATGCTTTACTATAGGGTATTATCCCTCGTTTGATCAGGCGTTTGGCCTTCGCACGCGGCATCCGCAGCAGCGGGTGAGGCTTCGGGCGTCGCTTCACGGCCCGTGGCTCAGAGCGGTCCGGGCGGTCCCCCACACGCTTCTTGCCGATCAACGATAACAGGCGCGGCAGGTCCGCTACGATCTGCGCCGGGTCGTACAGATGGACTTCCTCAAACGCGCGGACTGTGTGCAATGACCCCTTGAAGCGAGCCGCCGCGGCTTCACTTCCGCGGCCCACGCCGCCTCGGCCATGATCCCCCGGATCAGGTTGTACGCCAGCAGGTGGGTCGCCACCTCCTTGCGGACCATCTCCGGGCTCTTGGTCGAAAGCAACTCCATCCGCATGTCCGTCTTCCACGAGCGCAGGTCCAGTTCCGCGTACCACCTCTGACGGAACAGCCCCCCCAACTCCTTGGCTTGGTATGTCTTCGCATCCAGGAGGGTCGTCACGATTACCAGGTTGCGGACCCGCTTGGTCTTGTCTTGGACCCGGACGCGGAGTTCCCGGATCGTCACCTGGGCGGGCATCGCGTCGTACTCGGCGCGGCTCATCCAGTCGGGGACCTGTGGCGGTTTGGTCCAGGTGACGATGTGGTCCTCTCGGCCCAGGCGACGCCCGCGCCGGAAGTCGGCCGTGCGGCGCTGGTGCAGTCGCACCACCACGTCGACGCCGCGTGCCTGCAAGGCCGCAATCACCCAGTACGAACAGAAGAACCGGTCGGCCAGGACAATGTCACCGGGCTGGAACTAGTCCCACAAACCGTAGTTGAGATCCCAAGAAGTTGACCGTCACGCTAAAATTACCTGGCTTTGCTAGTTTCCCAGTTACAAGGAGAGCTTTCACCATGCCGGGTAAGGCGGCTAAGATCACCATCACTGAACGTCAACATGACATCCTCCGCACGCTCCACGACGCCGTCACGGCTCCCTCGCATCTCCGGCAACGGGCCTCCCTCATCCTCCTGGCCTTCGACGGCCTTCGCAATGACGAGATCGCCGAGCAGGTCGGCCTTGGGCAACGCCCGGTCGGACTCTGGCGACGACGTTGGGCCAAGGCATGGAACCGCCTCATTGACCTCGAATGCAGCGAGACCCACGCCGCTCTGCGCCGGGCCATCGAAGCGGTCCTTACTGATGGACCGCGCCCCGGCGCACCGGGCAAGTTCACCCCGGAGCAAGTCACCCAGATCCTCGCGGTCGCCTGCGAGCCCCCCGAGAAGTCCGGCCGGCCCATCACCCACTGGACGGCGCACGAACTGGCCGATGAGGTCGTCAAACGGGGCATCGTCGCGTCGATCTCGACGTCCCAGGTGGGCCGCTACCTTCGCGAGGCCGCCATGCAGCCCCACAAGAGCCGGTATTGGCTCAACACCACCGAGAAGGTCCCGGAGCGGTTTCAGAAGCAGGTCGAGGCGGTCTGCGACACATACCGCATGGCGCCAGTGTTGGAGCAGACCCAGAACACCCACACCGTCTGCGTGGACGAGATGACGGGCATCCAGGCGTTGGAGCGGACCGCCGCCACCAAGCTGATGATCGCGGGGAAGCCGGCGCGGCTCGAGTTCGAGTACGAGCGGCACGGGACGTTGACCCTGATCGGCAACTTCCAGGTGACGACCGGGGAGTTGATCGCTCCCACGATCGGCCCGACGCGTACCGAGGCCGACTTCGCCAGCCACATCGAGCAGACGAGGGCCATTGACCCGGGTGCGTCGTGGGTGTTCGTAACGGATAACTTGAACATCCATTGTTCGGAGACCTTGGTGCGGGTGGTGGCCAAGGCATGTGAGATCACCACGGCGCTGGGCAAGAAGGGGGTACGTGGTGTGCTGGGATCGGTGGCGAGCCGCCAGGCGTTCTTGTCGGAGCCCGGTCACCGCATCCGGTTCGTGTACACGCCGAAGCACAGTTCGTGGCTGAACCAGATCGAGGTGGTCTTCGGGGTGATCATGCGGAAAGTGATTCGCCGTGGTTCGTTCACCTCGGTGAAAGACTTGCGTGATAAACTGTCGAATTTTATCGAATATTTCAATCGAGTATTTGCACATACATTCCGATGGACGTACACGGGTCGTCCGCTGATGGCGAAGCCAGCAGCGTGAAGCAGGGCAGAGTAACGAACGAGGGTAAGCTGGCCGTATCATTGGCGTTCAACTGTGGTTCTTCGGACTAGGCTGTCCAATCTGTAGTGATTTCGGGCCGTTTTTTTCATGCTGGTTCCGGGCCCTCGTTCATGTTACTGGAACGGGCCGCATTCAACACCGCTCGCTTCTTCTTCTGCGGGGAAGGTCCCAGGTGTTCATCGAGCCACTCTTCGACATCCTGTGCTCGAACGGTCTCCAATGCCTGGCGAAGGAGGTCCGCCGTCAAGGAGGTCACCAACAGCGGGATCGTCAAGACATTCGCCGTGATCTCCCGGCAGGGCGCTGGTGCAGCAAGGTCTTTGTACTTGCCAAATAACGACTCCAGCACGTCGGTACTCCCCAGGTACTTCTGCCTGGCAGGTACCTTGGCTCCTTCCTTCCGCACAAATGACAGGACCCGTCCTCGAAATTCGTTTTCGACTCCCACCGGTTGGCTTTCTCCTTCCAGGCGGTCCTTGGCTCGGCGCCAACTCGTGCGGCTCAGTCCTGCTTCCTTGATCTCTTCCTCGGCAACTTTGACGACCTTCTGAAAGTAACTCCAGGCGCGCACTTCGCGCGCGTACTCGCGCAGCCAACCCAGTTTCTCTTCCAACCATTTCCCCGCCTCGGCAACGCCTTGGCCCAGTTGCTCCGCCAAAGTCGCCACATCGGCACCCTGGAGCAAGACCAACATCTCGTTGGCCCACGTCAAGTGACTTTCCAGGTTGAGGAACCGCGCTTTGCTGCGCCAGGCCGGGGGCTTCAGAAAGCTGCCTGCGGTCTGCTGCAACTGCTGTCGCGTGCTCTGGCACGCCGTGACAAAACTGGCCCAACGCGCAGTCGGGCTCGAGTTGGTTTTTCAGCAAAATGGCCAGGCCGTGGGTGATGTCGGAGGTCTCGACGACGCACTGGTGACGATCCTGCTGTTTCCGCCGGAACAAGCGAATTCCCGCCAGCACCTCGCTGCCGTGATCGGAGACGACCTGCACCGGCACGCCCAGACGTTGGCTGAGCGTGCCCAGGTGGGCCGCGACGGTTTCGCCGTTGCAGCGCGTCAACACAGCGACCGAGAGCACCTGGACATCGTGATGGTCGGGGCTATAGCCTTTGCTGCGTAACACCGACAAGCGCACGCCCAGGATCACCAGACACTTGTGCTCTCCCAACTGGATGGTCAGATCGACAAGAAACACCCAATCGGAACAACGCGGCAAGGGCCGCCGCAGCAGAAACAAGCCGACACGCAACAGCCACAGGCGAATGGTCTCGGCACATGGGCCAACGGCGACCACAACACCTTGGAGGGAGGAAAAGATCAAGGCGACTCCGCGATAACTGCTGTGAGCCTCGCAGACCCAGGTCAGAGCCAAGCGAACCAACAGCAGGGGGTAGACATGTCCTTTGGCGCAAGACAACTCTTCGGGTGTAATCAGTCGCCCAGCAAGGAGAGGGGGATCAGGAGTGTCCTTGACCGATTGAGCATCTGGCCCCCAAAAAAGACGCAGACATGCGGACCGTCAGCGGAGGGGCTCTCAGGAGCCGCTGACAAGGCTCGCAGTTGTTCCTCCAAGTCTTTGACGCGGGCTTTCCACTGATCTCGGCTCAGAGACAGGTCACGGTTCGTGACCCGCAACTGTCGAATCTGCTGTTGTTTCTCGGCCGATCGTTGTTTCCACCGATCACGACTGGCTCGGAGTTTCCTTGCCTTTCGGGCAGCATCCCCGTCGTCGCTCATCACTAAATCCCCACTTGAAACACCCTCCTTGACGGGACCGATTCTGGCATGAATTCTAACATGGAAAAACAGCACAGACTGGACAGCCTAGGACCAGGCCCCGCTCGAAGGCCTCCCTGGCGAGGCCGCGGGCCGGGAGCAGCGCGGGGTCGAGGCGGTGCGCCCCGGGCGACGGAGTTGAGGACCTTGCGGGCCGCGGCGACGTAATGGGCCGTGTCGAGGTCGCGCGGGATCCTCCCGTCGCCGAGGGCGGTGCGCAAGCGGACGCCGGTGGCCTTCGCGGGCGTCGTAGCCTTGCCCGAGACGAGCCGATGGAGGAGCCGGAGCGTCGAGCCGGCGGCCTTGTACCAGTGCGCGACCTTCGGCAGCGGCGTCTCGGTGCCGGCCGCGGCGTCGACGACGACGGCCTCCCGGACCTGCGCCGACGTCCGAGTCACGGAGCAGAACCGCACCCACCGCCGCTCCGCGGCGATGGTCACCTCGGGCGGCACGTCGGCGAGCAGCGCCGCCGCCACCGCGTCCGCGACGACTGGGGCGTTCGACGCCTTCGCGGGGTCGGGGTCCCCCTTGAGGGCCGCCCCCTTGCGCTTGATCTGGCCCGCCGTGTCTCGGGTGGCGTAGCAGTTCGCCCCGAGCAGGAGCACGCGGTCGAGGGCGTCGACCTCCAGGACCATCTCGGTGTCGCGTTGCCAGTCCTCCAGGACCTGTCGCCACCGATCGGCGCCCCGCCGTGAGCGGAAGAGCAGGCCGTCGGTGTTCGCGCTGAGGACCTCCGCGGCGGCCTCCTCGAGCCGCTCGAGCAGGTCGATGAGCAGCAACTGGCCGCTCAGCGTCACCGCCAGCATCGCGTCGAGATCGAAGAGGGTCGAGTAGCGACTGCCGAACTTGCCGAAGGTGCTGTTGAGGATGATCTTCAAGCCGTACTGGGCGATCTCGAGCCGGTGCCGCTCGGCCCCGGTCGGCGCGACCTTCGCCGCGGCCTTCAGGGCGAGCCGGCGATCCAGGAGGGCGCGGTAGAGGCCGGCGCCGAGGGTCCCGTAGGTCCGGGGGAAGATCCCCTTGCGATCGATCAGCGCGGGATAGTAGGACGCCACGTCGGCGGCCAGCAGGTCCCACTCGTCCGTCGCCCGGTAGAGCGCCTTGGGGTCGACGGAGTGGATCCCGCCCTTCCCGACGCTCACCCGCAGGGCGCCGATCGCGAAGGCCGCGGCGGGGACCGCGACCTCCGGCTTGCCGTCGCCCCACGTGACGTGGAGGGGCCGCCCGGCGAGCGCGTCGAACCACGCGGCCGCCGCGGGCGTCCGGGGCCTCCGGACCCCCGCCGGGGGCCTGTAGACGACCTCGAGGGGGACGTCCGTTTGCGGCGGCTCGTGGCCCCCGTGCGCGGCCTTGTACGCGCCGAGGAAGATCGTCTCGACGACCCCGGGCTTGCGGGTCGAACGGAGGTCGATGCCGTGTTCGGCCGAGAGCAGGGCCAGGGCCTCGATCTCGGGGGCGAAGACCTCGAGGACCGCCCACGTGTGCTCCAGGTCGACCCGGTTGTACGTCCGGATCTCCGCCCACTCGGCCTCGCCCAGGTCGGCGTCGGGAGGGTAGGGCAGCTCCCGGAGCTCGGGCCGGGCGAGATTGGCGGCGACCGCTTTGAGCGACGGGAACCGGCCGTTTTTCCGCAGCCGACCGGCCAGGTCGACATGGTCGCAGGGCAGTCGCGGGCAACCCCGCAGGTCGATCCGGCGGCGCCCGCTGCGGGGACGGCGCTCGGCCTCGATGATCTCACGCGACGTCGCGTAGGCGTCGCGCCGCCCAGGATCGCCCAGAGCATCGGCACGTCGTAGGCCGACGAATTATAGCCGACGAGAATCTTGTGACGTTGGGCGATCTGCGTGAGCGTCCGCCCGAGGGCCGCGCGGTCCCCATCGACGACGCGGCTCACCCTCGTTTCTCCGTGGCGATCCCGGCCGTAGAACCCGACCAGCCAGCGGCCGGGGTAGGCCTCGACGTCGAAGGCCACGGCCCGACGCGGGTCGAACTCGAACAAAGGGGTGCTCATCACGACGCCCCTTCGGTCGGCGAGACGAGGCCGGAGAGATCGAGGAAATCCGTCGTGAGCCAGAACCGCGTCCCGTCCGGGGATTCGTCATGACGACGGTGGGCGAGGATCGCTTCCACCTCGTTCGCGGAGAAGATCCCGCGGATCTCGTCTTCGGTGACCAGGTGGGCAGCGTCACCCTTGCCCTTTCGCGGGCCCTTGGTACAATTAATAGACATGTCATCCTCCGGGAGGAGCTGTCCCCAACACCGCGAGAGATGAGCGCCCCTCGGCGTTTGGGACCGGCAGCCAGGCAACAGACCACGCATTCACACCCGGAGTCCCCCTCCGGGTGGGTTTGTTGCGGCCCACGACGACCTGCGGCGCGCGGTCCGGCATCCCATATCATCCGCCGGAGCGGGGGTCGTCTCCCGGGCGTGGCGGGTGGATCGTCAAAGGTCCCGCATCCGCGAGCCGGCGGAGTGCCCCCGCGGGACAGCCGAGCCGGCGCGCGCCGATGTGCTCAACCCCACTTCGCGCACTCCCGGCTCTTTGGCACCCAGTGGTGGTATGCGGTTGCAGGACCTCAACAGTTACCTGCGTAAAACCACCAACGTTGAGACACGCCGCGAGGCGTCTCAAGAATTCCTGGTCCGAAAGGATCGGGGCCGGCCCTGGTCACTGGGTCGCGAACTGGACGAGAGGTCTCAGGGACGAGACCAGCACAATCGAGTGCATCTCGAGCCGGAATGCCACCCCACTTCAGTGGGAGTGGAAGGTTACGGCTTCGCTCTAGGAGGTTTGGTGGGATCGTCGCGGTCGTCGGACATGGGTTCTCGCTCCACGGAGGGCGCGAGCGGTGCGCACCCCGGCCGTCTCCGAATCCCAAGGTGAACACTGGCATGGTGCCAGAATGGACAGAAGTGGCCCTGGCGGGTCCCAGGCCATTCGGGCCTATCCGCCGGCACCTCCGGGAGGGCAGCCGTGAGCGATCCAGTCGCCCAGGTCCTTGGAGCGCCAGCGTTGCGCCCGCCCGAGCGACACGGACGCCGGCATTTTCCCGCTCTGGGCGAAGCGCCACACGCTGCGAGGGCTGATCCCCAAGAGACGCGCGACCTGGTGGACATCGAGCAGCGGGGCACTGGGCTCGGTCGGGGGAGCGGTGAACGGCATGGTGCGGGACTCCTCTGCTCGGCTCGGCGACGCTTCGGGATGACCACGATGCTTTTGACTATCGAGCCCGTCGCCAGGATTGTCCTGGAAACGTCCAGGATCGTCCCTGGCGGCCTCCAGGCGGTCGGACGAGGGGATTCCACGTCCACGCAGTGGGAACGTCGTGGCGGGGCTGCGAGAGGCCTTCCCGGTCAATCCGTGGCGGGCAGGCCGAGCCGGTGGCGGACGAGGGCCTCGCGGAGGACCGTCAAGTGCATCCGCCTGACCTGCGGCGCCGTGGCCGTCTCGTACCCCGCGCGGGCGGCAGGATCGGCCCGCTCCAGCGCCTCGGCATCGAGCCGCTCCCGCTCGTCGGGCGTCAGCGCCGCCCAGTACGCCTTGATCTGGGCCTCGGCCTCCCGCGCGGGCCTGCGCCTGCCGGGCCGCGGCCTCCCGCTCGAGCGCCGCGCGCGCGGCCGTCTCCCGGGCGGATCGCTGGGGCTTGCTCTCGAACCCGGCAGGGGCCGCGTAATTCTCCCGGACGGCAGTGGTGAGATAGGCACCGAGGTCCTTGACCTTTTTCGGCTGCCGCTCCCGCAGCCAATCGACCTGCTCGATCTGGGCCTGGATCCGGTCCTCGGGGAAGTCGCGGACCAGGTCGGCGGCCACGCTCGGCGAGACGCCGTGCTCGACCAGCTCCCGCTCCAGGCCCGTCGGTTCGGGCTTCGCCGGCGGCGGCGCCTCGGCCGGCGGCGGCTCGAGCGCCAGCGCGGCCGGTTCGCTCCTCCTGGTGAACGCCAGGTGCTCGGCTTTGGCCCTCGGCCCCGGTTCGTACACCATCGTCCAGTCCAGCCGGCCCCCCTGGTTGGTCGAGGGCTCGAACGCGACCCCGGCGAGGTAGCCGGACTCCAGGTGGGGGGCGAGAACCTTCGCCATCTGTCGTCGCATCGGCCCGAACCCCGTGTACCGGGTCTGGGGGGCGTACGTGCAGAACTCGCCATAGCCGAGCCTGGCGGTCGGCCTGCGGTGCCTGAGGGCCCCGAACACGGCGTAGGACGCCAGCTCGTACCAGCGCCTGGGCAACCGGCGGCAAGATGCTGATGTATTCATAGTTGAGCGGCCTGACCGGGGCGGAGTCGAGGACCTTCCGGTAGAGGTCGTGCAGGAGGACGTAGACAGCATCGGCCCGTCGGCCATCGGGCAACGTCTCGCCGGTCATCACGAGGGTGTACCGCGTGCCGCCGAACTCGAGGGACTTCCTGGTCCCATCGATGGCCTTGTATTTGATCTTGGCCGTGATGTAGGCGCCAGCGTTCTGGTGGAGGGCGCGCTTGACCACGGCTGTGTTCGGGCCGCTCTCGCCCAAGCCTAGTTCCCGGCAGATGTCCCTGAGGCTCCCGAGTCGGAGGATGCGGGGGGTCGGCCTCCCCGCCTCGTCGAGCTTGCGGTTGAGGACGAGGCTATCCACCCGAAACCCCATCATTCCCGGCTGTCCGTACTTGGAGTTGTGCGAGATCTCCCAGTGCAGGGTCAGCTCGCCGTCGGCGTCCGTCTCCCGGATCGCGATGGGTACTGTCCCCTGCCGGGTGAGCCGGTGGAGGGGGAACCGCGAGAGGACGGTCTCGACCCGGATCACGTCCAGGGGTACCAGCTCGGTTTTCATAGTGGTCTTCCTTGCACTAGTGGATAAAAAAGCACCATCACCACTCCCTGGTGTTGTTGTCTCTTTCAAAGTCTCATTAAAGTCTAGGGGCGGGGCCCCACGGCGTAACATGTTGATAATAAACAAGTTCGGTCGAGAGAGACCCCTGATCCAGAGACCGAAACTACGCGCGCCAGAGACCGAAACGTACGCGCCGCCAGAGACCGAAACTACGCGCGCCAGAGACCGAAACTACGCGGCGCCAGAGACCGAAACTACGTGCGCCAGAGACCGAAACTACGCGCGCCAGAGACCGAAACTACGCGGCCTGTCTCCTTATCGGCGGCGCCCGCAAATTCGCTGCAACCGTCTCGCGTCCCGCCCGTGCAGGTCGTCGCCCGAAAGTGCCGGGTAGAGGGACCGAAACCGCCCGATTCTGTACTCCAGGGACCGTCCGCTCAAGGAGATCGTCCGGCGCGTGGCGGGTGGGGTGGAGCAGCTCGCGACGGAGCGGCGCGAGTGGTTCGGTCTGGCGGCACGGGCATGGCCGCCGCTCCGTTGTGAGCCAGACCGGGTGGGGTCCTTCGCCGCGGGCATCCTCGGACGCGCCGGGGCGGCGGTGACCACCCCGTGCTTGCGGGGCCGGATCAGTTGCCTGAGGGACGCAACGACATTTGTTCATAGACCCAGAGCGGCATGGCGGCCGCGCCGGGTCGGCCACCCATTCGGGCTCGGCGGGGAGGGGCCAATCCTCGGGCTCTTCGCCCGGGCACGGATCCGGAGGGTGGTATTCGCCACAGTACGGGCAGAGGGGTTCCGGCTGGTCTTCCTCGTTGGCGTAGTGACCGAAGATGTAGCCGCTCATTGCGCACCCCCTTCCTGGCGGGCAGGGGCGGTGCCGAGCTGGGCGGCGCGGGCGACGATGGCGGCCGCGGCGGCACGGGCGGCCGGGGAGCGGGGCGCCTCGATGTCGAGGGCCCGCGCCGCGGGGGTGGAGCGCGCTTGCGGCCGGAAATGAGGCCGAGCGCGACGAGGGCTTTAACATGCTTGCATGCGAATTTGCTATGCGCGAAATCGGGGCATGAGCAGGTGATGCGGCCGGCCGCGCGGACGACCTGGTAGACCGCGCCGGCCCGGTTGCCCGTGACGCTCCGCAGGGCCCACACGCGGACGGCGGGCCGGGGGGCGGGCTGACGCTTGATAGAATATTCATCCGAGTTGATGAACACTCGAAGTTTGCAGGTGCCGTGCCGCGGGGAGCGGGCCTTGGCAAGGCGCACGGGGGCGCTACTGTGGACATGGGGTGTTCCTCGTTTCGGGAGGACCGTAAGCCCGGGTGGCCGGTGACCGCCGGCCACTCGGGGCCCCGCCGAAGCCCGGCGGGGCAAGCCCAACTGTACCAAAATTCCGCGGGCTTTCCTAGCGGAAAACCCTGTAAAATAAGGGATTTCCGGCACGGTGCAAATATGAAAGATTAAACAGACCGGCCGCACGGATGCGGCCGGATGAAGGCCGCGGCCCGACCGGCCAGGGAGGGCCGGGCGGCCGCCCGGGCCGGGCCCGTGACGTCGGCGAAGGACCGGTGCCCGACCGGCCCGGAACCCACCGGGGCCGCGGCGGGTCTGCCGCACGCGGGGGCCGGCGGGGCGCGCCTCGGCGCCCGCCGCGCGGGCCACCGGCCCGCAGCCCCCCCCGCACCCCCCGGGGACCGGGGGGCGGGGGGGGGGTGCGAACGAGCACGAAAGAGCGGCGCAGCCGCGGCCGAATGGTCTTCGTCTGTCGCGGCGGCCGAGCCCCCCCACGAACTGCTGGGGGCGGAGGCCGCCGCGCGGAGGGCAGGACGCCCGACCCATGCGGGCCGGGATGGCCCGTGGGCGCGAGCAGGCCCCCCGCAGGCCGCATGACGCGGGCCGGCCGGGGGGACGGTGGCCGTCGGGGTGGGCGTCGCCGGCCGGACCGCGGCGGGCGGCCTTTGCTCGGGGACGGGGGCCCATCTCGGAGGGGCGTCGGCAACCCGAGGGGCGCGGCCCCGCCGGCCGACTCTGTCCGACCGCGGCAGCGGCCTTTGCGGATCCCACCGGAACCTCGGCAACGTCGCCCGCCAGGATTCGGCACAGCGGGAGATAATCCCCTTTCTTCCAGCTACTTGGGACCGGCTCCGGGGCAGGAAGGCAGCAGTGGCAAGGAAACGGGGGTTTTCTTGACGGCAGGAAGAACTTTCGGCTCATGGGCCCAAATCAGTGACTTCCCCATTGACTTTCGCAGATCGTCGAAAACCATTCTCTCGGCCATGCACCCCGATCCTGAGGAGTTCATGCGATGGATTTCCCCATCAATGATCTAATGGATGAAAATGCTTGTTATCAATTCCTCATCGACATCTTTCATCCCCAGGGCTTGCACTGTCCCCGCTGTCAGACCCAAGAAGGACTTCAAATTCAAAACTATTATCGTGATCCAATACTCAATTATCGATGTACTCAATGCCGCCGGGTCTTCAATGCCTGGACGGGCACCCTCTTCCAGGGGACCCACTGGCGGCCCACGCAGATGGTCCTCATCCTGCGCGGTTTTACTCCGGGGGTGTCCACCGCCCAGTTGGCCCGGGAACTCTCATGTAGCCGAAGGCATCTCTTGGATCTTAGACACAAATTCCAAGCACAAGCACAATCCAATTTGGATCGAAAACCCTTGGAGGACGATCATGTCGAAGCCGACGAAATGTATCAAAACGCCGGAGAAAAAGGGGTCCCACACGAGGACCCGGAGGATCCGCCCCGGTGTCGGGCCAACAAGATCAAGGGGCACGGGACGATGGAAAACGACCGTCCTCCCGTGGTCGGGATCGTCGGCCGAGAGTCTGGGACGGTGCGGCTGGAGGTCGTGGCGCATTCGGATCAGGAGACATTGGAAGCATTTGTAGATAAGACAACAAAATCGCAGGCCATGGTATACACGGATGAATGGAGTGGTTACGACCACGTTCCGGAACTCGGTCGCGGCCACGCCACGGTGTGTCACACTCCGGGGAAACGGGAGTGGGCGCGTGATGACGATGGTGACGGGGTACGCGAGGTTCATAACAATACGACCGAGGGATTGTGGACTGGGGCACGGAACTTTTTGCGGAGCTTCCGTGGAGTCAGTAAGTGGTTCCTGGGCCAGTACATGGCCATGTTCGAATGGTCATATAACATGAAGGAGGCGACCAAAGCCGTTCTGCGGGCGATCCTGAGAATCAAGGTCGCTACTGATTTGGGCCCATGAGCCGAACTTTCCAGCACTCAAACCGTCGCCCGTGTTAGCATGGGGTAGTTCCGATAGGTGGTGAATGTCCTTTAGGTAGGACGCCTGCTTACAGATAGGCCCTCTTGGCACGATGTTTTACAGATGGTTATATCGAAAGAGGAGTTGCTGCAGGCTTGGTATCGCCGAATGCGGGAATCCCAGTTCTCGCACTATGAGGTGGCGAAGTCGTTGGAAGGTTTTAATTACTGGCTCGGCCTTCCTTCCATCCTATTATCCACATTCGTTGGGACATCAGTTTTCGCTGCCCTCGGCAGGACGGTTGACTCGCGATTGCAGATTTTCGTGGGGTTGGTAAGCGTGGCAGCAGCAATGCTCTCGGGTGTCCAGACATTCCTAAGGTTCTCGGAGCGTGCTGAAAAGCATCGTTCAGTTGCGGCACGATACGGTGCGTTGAGGCGCGAGATCGAAGAGATCCTCGCCTGTGGCGGCGAAATACCAGGAGAAAGATTGACCGGACTACGCGAGAAGATCGACAAGTTGGCCGAAGAAGCTCCGAGCATCTCCTCCAGGATTTGGACACGGGTGCAAAGAACGATGGGCGAAAGCAGTTTCATATCGAGCAGTAAGGGAAGGGCCTCACCCGACGCCGAAGTGAACCCAGCCAGCTGTTGAGTGTAACGGGTGAATGTGGACGGATCGACGAAACTATTGATCATAAGATCAGAATGATTATTAAGATACCGGCCAGCGGAAAGGTCCCCGCGACCGGAGACGATTCGCCGATCGGTGCGGCTGGGGCGGGCCCTCGCCGGTGGCCATGGCGTTCCAGGCCGGAGCGCGATATCATGGTTGAGGCAGTTATGTCTGCTGGTACTGGTGGGAGGATGCTGATGAGTTTGCAGCGAGAGCCTGGAGAGCTTCAGGCCGAATCGAAAACGCTTTGGTATGAGTTTAGCCAGTTCTTTGCGGTCGCAGCACTCCTACGCGACGGAACTTACGGCAACGATGTCAGCGTGCATAATGCCCTAGTCGAGTCGTTTGCAATCCATTGTCGGGCTATCAGTTGCTTCTTCTTTTCGCATTGCAATGGTTTCACGCCTTTGAGAAATGATGACTTGGGCGCAGAACACTATGATAAAGATTGGAAAACTCAAAATCACTGTCCTGCGGTTTCGTCAATTCTTAGTGCTGCGAAGGAAAGCTGCGACAAGCAAGTAGCCCACATGACCGCGAGGCGAAGGGACTTGAACTTCGACCCCGGCAACACGTACCTCTGGCAAGTTGGCCAGATCGAGGACGAATTGCGGCGGGTGCTCACCACATTCCTTCGGTATGCGGCGAATGATCGCTTTGACCCAAAAGCCTGGGCAGGCTTGCAGAAAGTCACGCAACCACAGACCGCTAGTCCGACAACCCGTAGTTGAGCGACCAACAGGTTGACCGTCACGTTAAAATTGCCCGGCTTTGCTAGATTCCCAATCAACAGGAGGGCTCTCGCTATGCCGGGCAAGACCGCCAAGGTCATCCTCTCCGAACGGCAACAGGACTCCTGCGCGCACGCCGCAATGCCCCCACGGCACCGTCGCAGCTCCGGCAACGGGCCCCCAACCTCCTCTTGGCCTTCGAGGCGAGGGGCCATCCGGACATCGCCGTGACAGGCGGCTTGTCGCGACGTCAGGTCGGCCTCTGGCGAAGACGCGGGGCCGACGCCTGGAACCGGCTCCTCCCGAGCGAGTGCCTCGAGACCCGCGCCGCCTTGCAACGCGCCATCGCGGAGGTCCTCAGCGACGCGCCCCGGCCCGGCGCCCCCGGCAAGTTCACCCCGGAGCAAGTCACCCTGATCGTGGCTCTGGCCTGCGAGCCCCCCGCCAACTCCGGCCGGCCCATCACCCCCTGGACGGCCCACGAGCTGGCCGATGAGGTCATCACACGGGGCCTCGTCGCGTCGATCTCGGAGTCCCAGGTGGGTCGCGATCTCCGTGAGGCGGCGCTGCAGCCCCCTCAGAGCCGGTCCTGGCTCAACACCACCGAGAAGGATCCGGAGCGGTTCCGGGAGCAGGTCCAGACGGTCTGTGAGACCTACCTTGAGGTGCCCGCGTGGGAGAAGGACCCTCAGACGCACACGGTCTGCATCGACGAGATGACGGGCCTGCAGGCGTTGGAGCGCAACGCCCCCACCCAGGCGATGGCCCCGAAGCGCTCCGAGCGGATCGAGTTCGAAATCCACGCGGCACGGGACGTTGACCCTGATCGGCAACTTCCAGGTGACGACCGGGGAGTGGATCGCTCCGACCCTCGGCCCGACGCGGACGGAGGCCGACTTCGCCAGCCCCATCGAGCAAACGAGCCGCACGGATCCGGAAGCCTCGTGGGTGTTCGTGGTGGACAACTTGAACATTCATTGCTCGGAGACCCTGGTCAAGTTGGTGGCCCCGGCGTGCCGGATCGAGCAGCCCTTAGGGAAGAAGGGGGTGCGTGGGGTGCTGAGAGCGGTGGCGAGCCGACAGGCGTTCTTGTCGGACCGGAGCCACGGCATTCGGTTCGTGTCCACGCCGAAGCACAGCTCGTGGCTCCCCCAGATCGAGGCGATCTTCGGGATGATCATGCGGAGGGTGATCCGGCGGGGGTCGTTCAGGTCGGTGGCGGACTTGAAGGGCCAGCTGTTGAACTTCGTTGACGACTTCAATCGTGTGTTCGCCAAGCCGTTCAATTGGACGTATACCGGCCGTCCGCTGAAGGCAAAGCCAGCAGCGTAAAGCGGGGCAAGTCAGCAAAGAAGGGAAGGCCACTTGGTTCATTGACACTCAACTGCGAATTGTCGGACTAGCAAGCATTTCCCACCGGCTAACCTCACTGGGAGAACCTGCGCGCCAATGGATACTGGTGGCTTTGGTCTTTGGGAATGAGCGTGTAACCGCCTCTGCGAGGTGGTGAGATCGGGCTTCGGCAGACTCGTCGGGATCGGCGCCGGTTCGCCGATCGGCACGGGCATCACCACCGCGGCCGTCGTCCAGCCAGGGCATCCTCGACGGCCTCGGCCACCAGCTCGTCATGCTCGGGCCCGACGGCCAGCCGGCGGCGAACATTTTCAAGGACCTCGGCGGTATTCCCTCCTGCCCCGGGCGCGTCGTGCAGCCGACCGGCGAGGCGGTGCGAGCGGGCTTCGGCCAGGTCGGAAGCCAGGCCGTACGCGCGGCGATAGACGACAGATTCGATGATGTCCATGGATGTGATTCTACGGAGATGCCCGGCTGCGTCGATGCCCGGCGGGAGGGATAAGCTGTCACGCAATTCCGCAAGTCGAGGGGGACGCGGAGCCGAAATGAAGCAAGGCCGCGGCGACGAACGCCTCGGCCTCACGTGTCCGCGTAGGGGAGTGTCTCAGTGGCAAAGGAACCCGCCCAGGGCCGTGGGTCCGCCGCCCCGCAGGTCCCCAAGTCCGTGATGGCGTCGGTGCGGCTCGACGTCGCCACACATGCCCGCGTCTCCGCGGCGGCGGCACTGGCGGGGATGGACAAATCCGCGTGGATGTCCCGGGCCATCAGGGACGCCTTGAAAGGTGTGGTGGTGATCGACCGCCGGAAGTCGGCCGAGACTCCCGACGGGGCGAAGTTTCCGGATCTGGCTATCGGCGGTGACCCGGCCGGCGATTGAAGAGATTCCGCCGGGGCGAACCCTGCCGCATGTTGGCCGTGGCGGCCGCGCCGGTTGTGCCACTCGCGGGCCCCCTCGACGTGATCGGGGGGCCTTCCAGGCGGGGCAGGGGAGGGGGGTCAGTCGGCGTCGCCGGATGGTTCCTCGTGGAGAGTGACGGTCCCGGTCGCGGTCTCCGTGTACCACTCCGGCACCCCATGGGGCCAGATCGGTCCGAGCGGACCGTCCTCGGATGGGTCGATCGGCGCCCCCAGGGGGTCGAGTTCGCCTGGATGCAAAGCGATGAGCCGATCGAGGTCGCTCGAAGCAGCGGCTCTAGCGTCGGCCCAAGCGGCGGCGTCGGCGGCCCAGGCGGCGGCGGTGGTGGTAGTGGCGGCCCAGGCGGCGGCGGCGTTGGCGGCCTCGGCAGCGTCGGCAGCCCTGGCGTCGGCCTTGGCGGCGTCGGCCCTGGCGGCGTCGGCGGCCCTGGCGGCGGTCCAGGCGGCGGCGGCGGCTCTGGCGGCGGCGGCCCTGGCGTCGTCGGCCCTGGTGGCGGCCCTGGCTTCGGCGGCCCTGGCTTCGGCGGCGCCTTTCGCGAACACCTCGGCGCTCGTGATCGCCCGGTCGATGGCGTCCCGGTCCTGCTGGGGAAGGACGTGTGTCAGCGGTTGCACCCGTCGTGCACACCGGGCGGCGAAGGCGACGACGGCGTGGTGCGGCAACTTGGTTAACCGCTCTCGGATGTCTTCCGTAGCCACCGTCGTTCCCCTCCTCGGTTTCGAGGTATCCCGCCTGATCATGATCTCACGAGCCCGACCTCGGGGGCAAGCTTGAACGTCCATGTGTAGCCCGGTCCTCGGCCGCGAGGGGGGCACGATGTCGCGAAGCGACACGTGGCGTCGCCGCGATGTCCACCCGGGGCCGACCGAGGGGCTCGGCCTGGCGGGTGGAGCAGCGTGGGGGCTCGCTCGTTCAAACGACGGCGGCCCGTCTGCGACGACGCCGGGAGTAACCCAGCATCGTCAAGGATTTCTCCGTCCAGTCCGGACAGGCCACGTTGCGAGGGATCACTCCAGGTCGCTCGCGAAGGTGTCCCGGACAGCCGGAATGGACGAGTCGGGCGAAGTTCTAGGGAGCGATATCATCTGGAGCATGCAGAACATCGGCAGCAGGAAGGGCAGGTTGAACAGCGTGAGCATCGTCGGTCCTCCTCTTTTATAGTCTCAGCAGTGAGGCACCTCTGTGAGGAGTCGCACCGTGAAGGCCACCAGAACCCAACCCCATCGACCCGCCATGAGCCGGTGGGTGACTACACCTTGAGCATAGGAGAGTTCAGGAGCCGATTTCAAGTTAAATTTTATTTATAAGATCGTTTGTCTAGAATTGTAAGTTTGGAGAACGCAAGGACTTGCGTCAATCTGTCCAAATAAAGGATTATTGCTGCAACTCCTTGAGAGTTCTAAGGTTGGGAATCAATTGCGGGATTCCAGAATAAAATTCGGAATCCATGGAAATATATTAAATATTTGCACAATATTAATTTAGAATATTGATTGTAAGAAGCTGCACAAGAGGCGTCATGGAGCCGAAGCGAGGATGAGGCGGGTAAATTGGCGCGGCGCGGTTGAGCCGCCAGCCGGCATTCCTGAGCCGCTGGCAGCCGCGACACCCAAGCCTCTGGGGCCGCGCGTTTGAAAAAAGGCGGTTCTCGCGCCCCGCGAGACTTGGTTCCGCCGCCGGGGCTCTCGACCGAATTTCAAAGTCGCCGGCCCACAGGTATAGTGAGAACACGGCGAGTGGGACTGCCCCTGTTGAAAGTGCGGGCCGTCAGGGGGCGTGACCCACGGCTCCCGCGGGCGCCGCGGAGGGCCCAGAGCGATGAGAAGGTCGGAGCCTTGTTACCTGCGCCGCGCGCTCGCTCATCCGCTGGCGCCGGACATTCCCCAGGTGCTGTCCGAGGCGCGCCTCAGCGCGGACGCAAAGCTCCTGTATTTGGTCCTGCTCAGCCTGGCAGATCCGGACGGCTGGGTCCGTGCGACCGAGCCAGAAATCGCCGAGCGGACCGCGGTCATCCTGGATGAGATCGCCGGGGGCGCCGTGGGGTTGCGGGCGCTGGATGGGGCGGCCCCCACGCTCCTGCTCGGAGGGAGTGCCAACTGACAGGCCCCGGGCGGCAACCTCGGCGGGTGGGGTGTCACCCGTGGCGATCCATCCGCTCCGCCCAGCGCTCCTGGGCTGCGTGGAGCCGCGCCAGGCGCCGGGCCTTCGGGTGCGGGATGGCCAGGAACGTGACGACGGTCAAGGTCGCACAAGCGAGCGCGGCGAACAGCATCATCGGCGTGACCTCCACGGCGAGGGGTTCACGCCAACCGTAGCCCGATTCTCGGCCGCGAAGGGGGCACGATGCCACGAAGCCACACGCGGCGACGCTGCTCGGCCCGGACTGTCAAGGGAATGTTATAGAATTCACGTGACAGTTTTTCCGGGACGTAACTCCTTAATCCTCGGTCGCCGGGGGCCAGTTTTCGGGCTCATACTTAGTCTTGACAGTTTTGACGGCGGGCGCGGCGGGTCTAGGACGGCCCCAGCTCGGCGAGCCGCACCCGCGCCATCCGCGCGACCGGCCCGCCCGCCGCGATGAGCTGTTCCAGCGCGGCCCGCTCGTCTTCTGCTCCTTCTCCGGCGGGAGCCGCCGGTCCCTCTCCTGGGACTGGCGGCGGCTCCCGCCGTTCTTCAGATTTTTTCTCTTCTCCCTTCTTAGGGCGTGTGGACAAAACCTGGGTGAACTTCGTAAGGAGGGTATCAAAGCTCGCGTTTCCAGGCTGATCGCGCACTCAACCATGTACCGTCATTCGATAACAAATGAACACTGGGTGCGGATCGCAGCACTCCTCCCCGGCCCAGCCGGCGACCCAGGCGTGACCGCCAAAGACAACCGTCTCTTCGTCGACGCCGTCCTCTGGATCGCCCAGACCGGGGCCCCCTGGCGTGACCTCCCCGAACGCTTCGGGAATTGGAATTCGGTCTGGAGGCGGTTCGATCGCTGGTCCGCCAAGGGCGTCTGGCTCCGGGTCTTCGAGGAGCTGAAGGACCCTGACTTGGAGTGGCTGAGCCTCGACAGCACCGTGATCCGGGCCCACCAGCACGCCGCCGGGGCGGTAAAAAAGGGGGGCGCCGACCAAGCCTTGGGACGCTCGCGCGGCGGCTTCTCGACCAAGCTGCACATCGCTGTAGACGGGTTGGGCAACCCTGTCGAGTTGATCCTGACCGGGGGACAAGAGGCCGACATCAATCAAGGCGCTGCATTGGTCAAAGGTCACGATGCTGATGCAGTGATCGCAGATAAGGGATATGACGGGGATAAGTTCGTTGCGACCATCGAGGCCAGCGGAGCGGCCGCGGTGATCCCGCCGAGGAAGAATCGGATTTTCAAGCGAGAGTATGACGAGCATCTTTATAAGGAGCGCCACCTGGCGGAGCGGTTCATCAACCGGATCAAGCAATACCGTCGGGTGGCGACACGGTATGAGAAGACGGCTCGGAACTTCCTGGGGTTTGTTCATGTGGCTGCAATCATGGTGTTATTGCTCTAGCCCAGATTTTGCATCCTGCCCAGATGTTGTCCACACGCCCTAAGAGGGGATCGTTTCTGAGCCGGTAACCGGATCACTTCTGAGCCGGTAACCGGATCACTTCTGAGCCGGTTGGGGATCGTTTCTGAGCCGGTAACCGGATCACTTCTGAGCCGGTTGGGGATCACGTCCGAGGGGGTATCCGGCTCATTTCTGGGCCGGTAGGGGATCACGTCCGAGGGCGTCGGATCGCCCGGCGAGCAGGGCCGGATCAACCGGCTCGGGCCGCCGCCCGAGAGCCGCTCGATCCACTTCTTCGCCTCCAACTCCCTGAGGCTCCGCTTGATGGCCGGGACGGACTTGCCACACCTCTGGCCGAGCTGCCGATCGGTCGCGTCGCAGGAACCTTCGCGCGCGAAGTAGAGCACGGCGCCCAGAACTCGATAGGCGGCGTCGGACAGGTTGGAGACGCACGCGGTGTGCGGGAGCGCGGCGAACGGTTCGGTCTTGCGTGGGGACGGGGCGCGCGTAGAATGCTCGGTGAGCATTGAGGGTCTCCTCCTCATGCATGCATGGCCCGGCGCGGTACCTCCCGCCCAGGCAAAGACAGAAAGGCCGGACGTGTTGACGCACGTCCGGCCTCTTTTTATCGCACCCGTGCGGTCGCCGCAACGCCCACCTCGGCCGGCTTTCGGGCCGGCGCCGGTCCCCTGTACACCGTCAATTGGGGTCTACCCTATTCGCCAGAAGCGCGGGGCCTGGTCGTCGTGTCGCTCGTCCACCTTCGGTGGAATCGAGCGGCACGGCCCGCGGCGAATCGATCAGTCGTCGAGGCTTGCGGGCGGCGGCGTCGGTTCGTCGCTCGGCGTCGGTGGGTGGGTGTACCACGCGGGCGCCCCGCCCGGCCACAGGGGGCCGAGGGGTCCTTCCTCGGCGGGGTCGATCGGCTTTCCCAGCGTCCCGGGTCGGCCGAGCTTCAGGGCGCTGAGCCGCTGGAGATCGCCCCGCGCGGCGGCCCGCGCGGCGGCCCGGCCGGTGTCCCAGGCGGCCCGGGCAGTGTCCTCGGCGGCCTCGGCGGCGGCGGCGTCGGCAGCGGCGATATCGGCGGCCCGGGCGGCGTTGGCGGCGCGGGCAGCGCAGGCGGCGGCATCGGCGGCCCGGACGGCGGCCTCGGCCCAGGTGGCGGCGGCCTCGGCGTCGTCGGCGTCGACCCAGTCGGAATCGGCGGCGGCCTTGGCCGCGGCGGCGCGGGCGGCGTCGACGGCGCGGGCGGCGGCGCGAGCGGCGTTGGCGGCGCGGGCGGCGGCGCCGGCCGCCCGGACGGCCTTGCCCCCCGCGCGAACCCCTCAGCGCTGGCGATCGCGTCCTCGACCGCGACTTGGCGATACTCGGTCAGGACGTGGTCCAGGGGCTGGACCCGGCGTGCGCAGCGGACGGCGAAGGCCACGATGGCGCGGAGGGGCAGCTCGGCCAACTGGTCGTGGAGGTCTTCGCTGCTCATGGTTCGGCTCGCTTCGACGCGAATCTTTTGCATACCCACTTGGCGCATGATCCCAGGAAGCCGGACGCGGATCAAGCGCCACGCCTGCGGTCCTCGGTCGGCGGGACAGAGGGGCGGGCCGGTCAGGGGTAACGCCGGAGGCAGCACAGGCAGGTGTCCCGGGCCAGCCCGAGCACGTCGGCGGGGATCTGCCATCGCCGGGCGATCGCGCGGAGCACGTCGGCCATCGGCTCGGCCTGGCGGCCGTCGCGCGTCGGGTGGGGTGGAGCGGCCCGGGGCGGGCGGCGGGGGTGGCGCTCGCCGTCGCGTGGGGCGTGGCCGCCGACCGGACCGGGCTGGACCGGGTGGGGTCGAGAGCACCACGGGGTCGGCCCTCAGCGGCGGTCGGGCACCGCGGCGCGGGCCGCCTCGCACAACAGCCGGCGGCAGGTCTCCCGTGCCGCCGGCGTCCAGCCCAGGATCGGCCGCGCCGGGCTCCCGGTGAGCGGATGGCCGGCATGGAAGGCGGCGCATGCCCGTCGCACCCGTCGCCTGTCCGCCCGGTGCTCGGGTAGTACCAGGTGGCGACCCGCGGCTCGATATCCCGCGGCGCCGTCCGCCAGCGTTGTGGATCCAGGAGGATCCCGGACTGGACCCCGATCACCGCATGGCCCTTGCGTCGGATTGTCGCGGCCGCCAGCGGCGCCCACGGCGTGCCGTCGGGCGCCGCCTGCGCGCGGTGGCTCCCCAGCATCCCCTCCACTGCCGCGTCGAGGCAGCCGTCGCCCAGCCCGTCCCGCGCAGGTCCACCCCGGGCGGCTCCGTCTCGAGCTCCAGCACGACCGCCAGCTCGGCGACGTCAACCTCGAATCTCATGGGGGCGCCTCCGGCTCGGCCGCGGAGTGTCGAGGTCGGGGTCGAGGGCGGAGGTCCAGCGGTGACGAGGACGAGGATCTGCGCGGCCTGGATCAGCGCGTTTTGGCGGAGGTTCGGGCGGAGCTGGCCGAGCACCCAGGCCGCCGCCGCCGCGCTGACCGTGGCCCCGGCCGGGTCCGGGTGTCTCAGGAGGGCCAGACAGCCCGGTGGGAGGCCCCTGGGTGGGGCAGGAAGAGGCGATAGACCCCGTCGCCGCTCGTGAGGATCCGCGCGGGCGCTGCCAGCCGACATACAGCCAGCAGACCCGGACCACACCGCTGCCCGCGGCCTCGAGCCGCTTAAGGCGCGCCTTCACGTTGGGCATCGGCGATCCCTTCCAGGCGGGCGAGCCGGTCGGCCAGCTCCGCGTGCGTCTGCACGTCAATGAGCGCCCCGAGGATCGCGCGGGCTGCGCCTAAACGAACCGTCGCCGGTTGGTCCTCGGTCAGGAGGCTCTTGAGCGTCTCCGCCGCGCTGCCGGCGGCGGCCGCCAGCTGGCCCACGGCGTCGCCCACCAGGCCCTGCCGCAGGCTCCGGACCCGGCTCTGCACCCCGTCCTCGGCCGCCCAGCGGTAGGCGGTGCGGCGGGGCACGCCCTGCGCCTCGGCCCAGCACGCCGCCGAGCCGCCGGCGGCCAGGGCCGCGGCCAGCGATTCGACTTTGTCTTTATTTATGTTCACTTTTAAAAATGATCTAAATATGTTCCTGGAAAAGGGCCGGTTTCCGTGCCGTTCGTGCGGCATCCCCTCTTTCTGACATCATCGGGGCGCCGCCGCGTCCCGATGATGAGAAACGGGGACGGCCCGGGCGCGGCCGCCCCCCGGGCGTCACGTGGCTCGGGCCGAGCGGTGGGCCGATATGATGGATCGCCGTTAACGCGCGGCCGAGAGATAGCGGAAGACCGTCCGGAGCGAGACGCCCAGCGCCCGGCCGATCTCCGGCGCGCTCATCCCCTTGGCCTGGAGTTCCTGGGCCCGAGCGGGCTTCTGTTTGGTGGTCCCTTTGGTCCGACCGCGGTAAACGCCGTGCCGCCGGGCGACGCGAATCCCGGCGGCTTGGCGGTCGCGACGGTACTCCCATTCGATCTCGGCCAGCCCGAGCATCAGCGCCGCCACCATCCGGCCCAGGGTGCCCGAGACGTCCACCTGCTGCGTGACGCTGACGACCCGCACGCCCCGCTCGCACCAGTCGCAGAGCAGGTTGAGCCCCTCGCGGAGCCGGCGGGCAATCCGGTCGACCTTGAAGACGACCACGGTGCGGACGGTCCCGGCGAAGATGTCCCGTTGCAGCCGATCGAACTCAGGCCGCGCCATCTTCCGGCCGCTCTCAATGTCGACGTACCACTCGACCTGGTCCAGGGCGAGCCCGTTCCCTTCCAGCCAACGGCGGACCTCCGCGCGCTGGCTCTCGGTCTTTTGATCTTTGGTGCTCACGCGCACGTAACAGGCCACGGGCTTCGGCTGGACGGCGGTCTTCTTTGGCATAGGAGGTTCCTCCTACCCGCCAGGATCGCCCGCCGTCTGTACACTGTCAAGTGGGGTATACATTAATTGGCAGGCGAGTCCGCCAACGCGCCGCCCGCTCGGAGCTGCGGCAGCAATTGGCCTCAACCGCCGGGCGGTTCACGGTCGATCACCGTTGGAGTACGCCCTATAATCCCCCGCCCGCTGGCTCCGCGGCGGCAGCGGCCGTCCCGATCAAGGGATCGGACCCGCCAGGGCCCTTGCCAGGGTGGGGATCGGAACGGGTCAGCGGCTTCCAGGCGAACCAGCCCCCGTCCGGAGAGAGCGGGAGGCCGGGCACCCATATAAGCCGCTCCCGGAGCCGAGTGTCCGCTCGGGTCGCCCAGTAGCGAGGGATCGAACATGTCCAAGAGCCCCTCCGGCAGGAAGCGAGCCACCCCAGCCTCTCCCCCGACCGGCAAGAGCGAACCGCCGCCGGCCCCAGCGGCACGCGAAACCGAGCCACTGGGGATCGAGCCCAAGAGCTCTTCTGGCAGGAAGCGAGCCACCCGAGCCTCTCCTCCGACCAGGAAGAGCGAACCGCCGCCGGCCCCGACGGCACGCGAAACCGAACCGCAGCGGGTCGAGGCGACTGGCGTTCCGGTGTCCTTCCACCCGAGGAGAGAGGACCGGAGTCCCTTCGCCGAGCAGATCGCGCTCCACGCCTACCACCTCTGGCTGGCGCGGGGCCAGCCCGTCGGCACCGACTGGGACGACTGGCTCGAAGCCGAGCGGCAACTTGCGGCCTCGGCCTGAGGGGCCTAACAGCACGAGCCTCCTACCCCTGGGAGAGCCGCCGAAGGTTGGAAGCAATGCTCCGATCCGCCGTTGGGATCGGGGCTCGGCGCGATCATCATCTTGATGGAGTGACCCGCCTTCGACCGCATGAAGCGAGCGATCTTCGACGGCGAGATCGATACGGTCGTGGAGTGGAAACGCGACCGTATTCCCCGGTGAGACCACCAAAGCGAAACCGGCCTGGGCCCGTCAACTCCGCCGCCAGAGGCCTAGCGACGTTTCTTGTCCCTCCGCTACGGGAAGGCCGACCCCGGAGGGACCCCGGTCGGTCCGCGCCCGGCGGGAGCGATCAGCGCCAGCAGGTCGCGCTCGATCGTCGCGCACAGACGCTCCAGAGGCAGGTCATTGTCGTCCAGGCCGAAGGGGTTCTCGATCTCGACACCGATCTCCTCGATGCCGAAGAAGATGTAGGCCACCAGCAGCGTGTCGAGGATCGTTCCCCAGCCGAAATCCCGGACCAGGGCGAACGGGAGCGTGAAGCAGAACAGGATCAACGCCCGGCGCAGATGGACCATGTAGGCGAAGGGCAGCGGCGTCTTGTGAATCCGCTCGCAGGCGCCGAGGTGATCGGTCAGGAGGTGGACGTTCTGGTCCAACGCCACCAGCAGGTGGTCGGAGAGCCGGCCCTCGGCCCGCGCCTCGGCCAGGAGCGCGCTGAGACGCACGGTGATCTTCAGGGGGACATTCGGCCCCTCTAGCACGGCCCGCACCTGGTCCGGCGGCAGGCGCTCGGCGATCGTCCCAAGGCCGGCCGTACCCCGGAGGCTGTTCCTCACGGCGTGAGCGAAGGCGATCGTCCAGGCGAGGATCGCGTCGCGTCGGCCCGGATCGTCCTTCAGGTACACGCACGCCCCGCGGGCCAGGTCGCGCGAGTCATTGATGATGCTGCCCCATGCCCGTCGGCCTTCCCAAAACCGGTCATAGGAAGCGTTGGTGCGAAAGACCAGCAGGAGTCCCAGGGCCGGGCCGACCAGGTTATGAACCGTCGAGGGGACGGCGATCCGGGGGCTGACGAACTTGAAGAAGACCACCACCGCGGCCGACCAGCCGACGCAGGTCAGGACGCGGGAGAGGATCTCACGGATCATCGACCCCTTGATGTCCAGCAGGTGCGATCGCCAGTCGTGAGGATCGTAATCGATCATGCGTCGTCCACGACTCGCGTCCGGGATTTGCGGGTCTCTTGCGGTGCAGGCCGGAGGCCCGCACCACAACGCCTCAGCTCTCGGCCGCGAGCAGTATACTCGTTTCCGGGAGAGCGAGGGATTGCCCCACGATGGGGGGTTTCCCACAAAGGGGACGAAAACTCTCACAGGGATCGGGCCAAGTCCTTGAGAGCGGATGGTGGAGCCAATGTCGGGTCGCTTGGCGGCACAGCGGCAGCGGCGGAAGATCGTGGTGGTGACACGCGATGCCCCGGGGCTGTTACCGAGCAGCCCCAGGGCATCGACGTCTTCATCGGCTCCGAAGGCACTCCGGGTTGACTGCGGGGTCGGGCTAGCGCACGGCGGGCCGAATTTTGGCCCCGCCTTTGCAACTCCGTTGGGCGGACGGGCTCCGGATACCGCATGGACCCAACAGGAGACAGGACATGAATTGGGATCGGATCGAGGGGAACTGGAAGGAGTTGAAGGGCAAGATCAAAGAGAAGTGGGGGCAGTTGACCGACGACGACCTGGAGCAAGCGGCCGGCCGACGGGATCAGCTCCTCGGGACCCTCCAGCGGCGCTACGGCTACGAGCGGGACCGGGCGGAACGGGAACTCGATGAGCTGACTCGCACGTGGTAGAGGCCACGATCCCTGCCGGCATTGGTTCTGCACACAACGCCCCAACGACCTCTTCTCTGCCCGGCCCGCCCTTGAGGCCCCGCTCCGGCGGGTATGAAAGCCGGGCTCTGTTCCGGCCCCGCTCGTGTGGCGGGGAACCTGTTCCACCCAGCGGCCCCTCCGTTCAGCTTTCCCCCCCAAGCTGGATGTGTGGGCCGTTGGGTTTCTAGTCCTGAAACAAGCGTATTGGGACGGTGCCCTGGAACATCACCCCTGTAATTTCAGGCTTTCGGACACGGGGTTTCCGAGTGGCCTGTCGATTTCAGTGAGCGCTACTCCGAATTTCATCGTTTCGGCTATTGCCTTGTTCCATAGGTTTTGAGCCGCTGACAGCCCTATGTTAATCTTCGTAACGCTTGTTTAGGGAGACTGTAGCATCAAAGGTGCGGGTTCTTGCAGGGTCGTGGCCCTGCGTGGCCTGAATTCTGAGGCAGAGAGCCCAGGCTTTTGACCGCTGACCGACGACGAGATCGGCCCAAGAGGCAGGCCCATGAAACGCCCGGGGTTTTCCGAGGAAACAGGCCCCGGGCTACTATCGAACTGCACCTTTGATGCTACAGTCTCTGTTTAGGGTCTAGTATCCCTGCCCCCTTGACATCTGCATAACGCCCCTATCGGCACCGGCTTTGCACGACCACTCTCCTCGGTCGAAGCGACCGATGTGCGGACTTTGCACATGGGTTGGGAAGAAGGCACAAACACCAGGAGACGACTCATGGCCACGACAACCGGGCGACGTTCCACCGTGATTGGCGTCTTTGAAGACCGCCACCAGGCGGATGCTGCCATCAGCGAGCTTCGCAAGGCCGGGTTCCGGGAGGACCAGATCGGGGTCGCCAGTCGCCAGGCCGAGGGCGAGGCGGCGACGACCACGACAGGCGAGCAGGGCACCAAATGGGAGACCGGGGCCATCACCGGGGCCCTTGCCGGGGCGGGCCTCGGCGGGCTCGTGGGCCTCGGCATCATGGCCGGCGTGATCCCCGTGATCGGGCCGGTGATCGCGGGCGGGACGCTCGCCGTGATCCTGGCCAATGCGGCGGGCGGGGCGGCGATCGGCGGTCTCCTCGGTGCCCTGACGGGGGCCGGCATCCCCGAAGAGGAGGCACGCTACTATCAGGGCGAGTTCGAGGCGGGCCGGACCCTCGTGACCGTCACTGCGGATGGCCGGTATGACGAGGCGGTGGCCATCCTTCGCCGTCACGGGGCCTATGACATGCAAACCGCGACTTCGCGGACTTCGGGCACCACCGCGACTGCGGCCACGACGGCGAGGAGCAAGACTGCCGGTACAGCTACGGCCTCCCGCACGGTCGAGGGCGGCCAGACAGTCCAGGTCAAGGAAGAAGAGCTTCAGGCTCGCAAGCAGCCGGTAGAGACGGGCGCGGTCAACGTCCGCAAGGAGGTCCATACCGAGCAGAAGACGATGGAGGTCCCGACCCAACGGGAGGAGGTCGTCATCGAGCGGCACGCCCCCACCGGCCAGGGGGCCACGTCCGACATCAAGCCGGGCGAGGAGGTCCGCGTCCCGGTGATGGAGGAGCAGGTCACCGTGGAGAAGAAGCCGGTCGTCAAGGAAGAGATCACGGTGGGCAAGCGGGTCGTACAGGATACCGAGCGGGTCGGCGGCGAGGTTCGCAAGGAGGATGCCCGCGTCGAACGCGAGGGGAAAGTGGATGTTCGTGAGGGTGGGACCGGCAAGAAGTGAGTGATTCAACAGCTCCGGCCTATAACCGCATCAGCCAGAGCCGTAGGGAGGCCAGCCGCCATACGTGGCTGGCCTCTCGTATTTTCGGAGCCGGTCGGCTCAGCCGCCCGGTCCCGACTTCAGGAGCCACTGGCGACAGAGGTTATGTAGAGTGATCGGTCTCCTCAAGAGGGCATCCTGCTCCAGCCGCCACACCGCCTCCAGCCGGGAGACAGGTTTATAAGGTCCTGCGACTGAATGATCCCAAGATCCCGGAGGGAATCTCTGAGATTGTGGGTGGGTGGGTGGTATCCTGTGATAATTGGAGTCTACCTCACTTGGCATGGTTAGGATGCGTGTTATTGCCTATAAATTCCCTGTCCCGAATCTGCAATGTCGCTGAGAGCCTATTTGGCACGTTGCTCGCCTGAAGGCGGTCAACCACCGCCACTTCAGGGGTGTGGCTCCCGCGGGACGGCTGGCGAGGTCGGGCCTCGAGGGGCCGAGTCGAGCGACGCCACCACCGCGGCGGCGACGGCGGGCAGGTCGTCGCTGTGGATGCAGAGCAAGAACCCCGGGCGGCCCTTGTCGATCAACGCCAGCACGGGGACCTTGCCTTCCTGCCGGGCGAGCGCCTTCGTCGCGTCGTACAGCGTCCGCGCCGCGTGCCGCTCGCGGTACTTGCACTCGACGAAGAGGCGCGGGTGCGTCGAGTCGCTCCGGGTCAGGTCCGCGCGGCCCGAGCCGCCGGACAGCGGCTGGCGACGCGCCCCGAAGAGGGCGGCGACCCGACCCTCGGCTCGCTTCCAGGTCCGTGGGTTCGTGGCCATCGTCAGCGTCCTCGGGGGGTGACCGACCGGGAGGGGAAGTCGCACGCCAGGTGCGGGCGGGACCGGACGGATTCGGGGGTCCCGCGGGGTGCTCGCTCGCGACGTCTCTGCTTGCCCACGACGATCTCTCCTGAAGGGCCGGGAAGTCCCGTAATCGTATGCTGATGCCACGTGTCGGGTGAAAACCTTGCCTGATGAGAAACGTTTGCCGATTCCATGTGTCGGGTGAAAACCTTGCCGAAGTCCCAACGCATGTCGATTCCACGTGTCGGGTGAAAACCTCCTAATAGGAGGTTTTCACCCGACACGTGGTCGCTTATGGGTTCCGGCCCTTGAAGATAGCCTTAAGCTCTTCCAGCTCTTGTTGTTGGAACAAATTTGAGCGACCGTGGCAGTACCGGCGGGCGAACTCGCGCCACGTTTTCCCCTCCTGGCATTCCTGGCGGGCCGCGGCCCAAATTTTGGCCTTGGTTTCGGCCTTCTGAGCGGGGCCGAACGGGGGGCGTCCCCGGCCCTTCCGGGGGGCCTCGGGGGCCGGCAGCGTGGGCCAGTCGCCGCCCGGGTTCGTCAGCCAGATCTTGGCCTCGGCGACCGCGGGGCCGAGGTCGTTGTGCCGGACGACGAGGGGCGGGCGTTCGGACCCGGCGAGGAGCGCCGGGAGGGTCCGGAGGTACGCGATGAGGTCCGCGTCGGCGTCGAGGACGAACACCACGACGTGCTTGCCCGGCTCGCCCCGCAGGGCGCGGCCGAGGTTCTGCCGGAGGGTGACCAGGCGGTCCTCGGCGCGGAGCCGGGCGAACTCCTCCGGCGTGATCGTCGCCGTGTTGAACCCCGCGGCGTAGTGGTAGAGGTTGGCGTCGACGACGAGGTACCGCAGGTCGAGCAGGTTGGCGCCGCGGCCGAGGTAGCCGTGCGACGACGCGAGGATCGTCCCCGCGGCGGCGGGAGTGATGCTCGACGCCCAGTCGCCCTCGAGGTCCCCGTCCGTCGCCAGCCGCAGCGCCGCGCCGCCGGGACGATTCCGGAGCATCTTGAAGAGCCGCCGGGCCCGGTCCTCGAGCGCCGTGAAGAGGAGTCCCTTGCCGACCTCATGGAGGGGGTCGAAGACCAGCTTGCGGTCGGGGGTGACCAGCGCCTCGAGCGAGTGATAACCCTCGAGCGCCACGAGGGCGACCTGCTCGACCTTGCGGGCCTGGTCGGGGAAGTCGATCGTCTCGAGGGCGGCGAAGACTTCCCGCACCGGCTTGAGGACACTCTCGGTCGGCGTGCCGTCGGCGAACACGACCCCCCGCCCGTGGCGCTCGGCGTACCGGCGGATCTGCTCGAGCCCGTAGAGGTCGACGCCCACGACGAAGGGGACCTGGCAGGGGTTGCGGGGCCACACGAAGTGGTCGCGCCAGGCCCGCGGGTTCTGTTCGCGGTCGGCGAGGATCTCTTCGGGGGTCACGACCCCGCCCGCCGGCCCGATCGGCTGCTCGACGATCAGCGTCACCTCGAACCCGAACTCCATCAGATGGCCGAAGATCGCCTCGGGGGCCTCGGCCGGCTCGCCCCCGGCGGATTCCGCATGGAACGTGAAGACGGGGGTGCCGCGGCGCGTGCGGGAGTCGATCGGCCTCCCTTGGTACGCGACGATGGAGTTGGCGAAGACGGTGTGCGCGACCCGCCGGGGCTCGGGATGGGCGAAGGCGAAATCCCCCAGGTCGAGCACCAGGGGGTCGACGACCTCGGTGATTACGGGCGACCCCGCGGCGTTGGTCGTGAAGTTGGGGACCCGCTGGAATTCCTTGACGTTATGGCCGTTGTAGCCGAGGACCCGCCCGAAGCCGCGTCCGAAGGGCCGATGGAGCGTGCAGTCCACGCAGCTCCCATTGAGGGCCTGGCGCATCGGGCAGGCGGCCACCGGCTCGAGGCGGCCGCCCCGCCCGTCGGGGCGGCGCCGGTGCCGGACCCGATGCTCCAGGGGGAGGTGGAAGCGGCCGTGCGCGATCAAGAGGCCCAGCTCGTCGATGAGCAGCCCCATCGGCGGCCGGGGGCCCGCCGCGGCCGTGCCGGGTTCGAGCGCGGCCCAGAAGCCGGGGACGAACCGCGAGGCGCCTTTCCGCAGGAGGTTCGCGTGGGTCGTGACGACGATCCGGGTGTGCTCGAAGATCGGATAGCGGCCGGTCGCGTCGGGGTCCGCGTCGCGATCCCGCGGGCCCCGGGATTGGCCCCCGCCCGCGGCGCGATCGTAGACGCGGGCGATGGCGTCGGCGTGCACCGCGTCGGGGGCCAGCTCGGTGAGGTCCTTGAGCACTTCGTCGCAGAGCTTGTTGGTCGGCAACGCGATGCAGGTGGCCTCCCCGCGGCGGAACCGCGCGACGGCCGCCAGCGCCATGGCGTAGGTCTTGCCCGCCCCCGTGGCGGCGCTGAGGACGCCCCGCGCCCCCCGGGCGAGGGCCGCGTCGTAGGACCGGGCGATCGGCGTCAGCACGAGCGGCGGGGCCGCCGCCCGGACACTCTCGACCTGCGCCTGACCGACGCGCCGTCGAAACAACTCGCCCAGCCGACGGCTCGCCTCCGGCACGCCCGCGCACGACTCGTGTTTGCAGGCGACGTACGGCACACCGTCGGTGTGCCACCCCGCGTGGAGGTCGGCGGAGCCACCCGTGTGGTAGGGGCAGGTCCCCACCAGGATCGAGCGGTCGTCCGCCAGGTCCTTCCGCCTCCAGCCGACCGGGCCGTTCAGGAGGGGGTCGGCCTCGGCGAGCCACTCCCGGAGCGATCCCAAGGATTCGCCGAGAGCCTCCTGGCCGCCCCCTGGTGCCCTCGCGGAGTCGTCGAGGCGGGAATCCCCCCGTCCGCCGCGACGGGAGCGCTCCGGAGGGCATCCTGGGCGATCCTGGGCGATCGTGGGCGTGGCGGCGGGGGCCGAAGGAGCTCGAGCAACCACGCCGGCGGCGGCCCGAGGGTCCCGTCGAGCCGGTACGTCGTGCCGTCCGGCCCGTCTCCCAGGATCGAGGGGATGCCGTGGCCGTAGAAGACCTCGACACCGTACTTCGCTTTCCAGCGGCCTTGCTTGAGCGTGGCCAGCCAATGATCCGGCCCGGCCGCGACCCGGAAGATCAGCTTGCCCCGGGCCTTCCCCAGGCGCACCCGCTCGGGCGTCGCCTCGCCACGGCAGGAGACCATGCCGTTGGCGAGATCGTCCCAGCGGTCCGCCAGCAGCGGCGAGTTGTTCTGGTCCACGGCCTTTTTCCACTTGATCGCCTCGTCGACGTCGAGGACGAGGATCCCGGACCGCGGCCCGGTGAGGGTGCCGAGGGTCGGATACCGCGACCAGTCCCAGAGCCAGGTGGGGGCCGCCACGGACGCGCCCCGGGGGAGGGCCTTCAGGTGCTTGGGGAAGGGGACCAGGCCCCGCTCGAAGGCCTCCCTGGCCAGGCCGCGGGCCGGGAGCAGGGCGGGATCGAGGCGGTGCGGCCCGGCGACGGAGTTGAGGACCTGGCGGGCCGCGGCGACGTAATGGGCCGTGTCGAGGTCGCGCGGGATCCTGCCGTCGCCGAGGGCGAGCGCCAGGCGAACGCCGGTGGCCTTCGCGGGCGTCGTGTCCTTGCCCGAGACGAGCCGATGGAGGAGCCGGAGCGTCGAGCCGGTGGCCTTGTACCAGCGCGCGACCTTCGGCAGCGGCGTCTCGGTGCCGGCCGCGGCGTCGACGACGACGGCCTCCCGGACCTGCGCCGACGTCCGAGTCACGGAGCAGAACCGCACCCACCGCCGCTCCGCGGCGATGGTCACCTCGGGCGGCACGTCGGCGAGCAGCGCCGCCGCCACCGCGTCCGCGACGACCGGGGCGTTCGACGCCTTCGCGGGGTCGGGGTCCCCCTTGAGGGCCGCCCCCTTGCGCTTGATCTGGCCCGCCGTGTCCCGGGTGGCGTAGCAGTTCGCCCCGAGCAGGAGCACGCGGTCGAGGGCGTCGACCTCCAGGACCATCTCGGTGTCGCGTTGCCAGTCCTCCAGGACCTGTCGCCACCGATCGTCGCCCCGCCGTGAGCGGAAGAGCAGGCCGTCGGTGTTCGCGCTGAGGACCTCCGCGGCGGCCTCCTCGAGCCGCTCGAGCAGGTCGATGAGCAGCAACTGGCCGCTCAGCGTCACCGCCAGCATCGCGTCGAGATCGAAGAGGGTCGAGTAGCGACTGCCGAACTTGCCGAAGGTGCTGTTGAGGATGATCTTCAAGCCGTACTGGGCGATCTCGAGCCGGTGCCGCTCGGCCCCGGTCGGCGCGACCTTCGCCGCGGCCTTCAGGGCGAGCCGGCGATCCAGGAGGGCGCGGTAGAGGCCGGCGCCGAGGGCCCCGTAGGTCCGGGGGAAGATCCCCTTGCGATCGATCAGCGCGGGATAGTAGGACGCCACGTCGGCGGCCAGCAGGTCCCACTCGTCCGTCGCCCGGTAGAGCGCCTTGGGGTCGACGGAGTGGATCCCGCCCTTCCCGACGCTCACCCGCAGGGCGCCGATCGCGAAGGCCGCGGCGGGGACCGCGACCTCCGGCTTGCCGTCGCCCCACGTGACGTGGAGGGGCCGCCCGGCGAGCGCGTCGAACCACGCGGCCGCCGCGGCCGTCCGGGGCCTCCGGACCCCCGCCGGGGGCCTGTAGACGACCTCGAGGGGAACGTCCGCTTGCGGCGGCTCGTGGCCCCCGTGCGCGGCCTTGTACGCGCCCAGGAAGATCGTCTCGACGACCCCGGGCTTGCGGGTCGAACGGAGGTCGATGCCGTGTTCGGCCGAGAGCAGGGCCAGGGCCTCGATCTCGGGGGCGAAGACCTCGAGCACCGCCCACGTGTGCTCCAGGTCGACCCGGTTGTACGTCCGGATCTCCGCCCACTCGGCCTCGCCCAGGTCGGCGTCGGGAGGGTAGGGCAGCTCCCGGAGCTCGGGCCGGGCGAGATTGGCGGCGACCGCTTTGAGCGACGGGAACCGGCCGTTTTTCCGCAACCGACCGGCCAGGTCGACATGGTCGCAGGGCAGTCGCGGGCAACCCCGCAGGTCGATCCGGCGGCGCTCGCCGCGGGGACGGCGCTCGGCCTCGATGATCTCACGCGACGTCGCGTAGGCGTCGCGCCCGCCCAGGATCGCCCGGAGCATCGGCACGTCGTAGGCCGACGAATTATAGCCGACGAGGATCTTGTGACGTTGGGCGAGCTGCGTGAGCGTCCGCCCGAGAGCCGCGCGGTCCCCATCGACGACGCGGCTCACCCTCGTTTCTCCGTGGCGATCCCGACCGTAGAACCCGACCAGCCAGCGGCCGGGGTAGGCCTCGACGTCGAAGGCCACGGCCCGACGCAGGTCGAACTCGAACAAAGGGGTGCTCATCACGACGCCCCTTCGGTCGGCGAGACGAGGCCGGAGAGATCGGCGAAATCCGTCGTGAGCCAGAACCGCGTCCCGTCCGGGGATTCGTCATGACGACGGTGGGCGAGGATCGCTTCCACCTCGTTCGCGGAGAAGATCCCGCGGACCTCGTCTTCGGTGACCAGGTGGGCAGCGTCACCCTTGCACTTTCGCGGACCCTTGGTACAATTGATAGATATGTCATCCTCCGGGAGGAGCTGTCCCCAACACCGCGAGAGATGAGTGCCCCTCGACGTTTGGGACCGGCAGCCAGGCGGCAGTCCAAGCACCCACCCGGAGTCCTCCTCCGGGTGGGTTTGTTGCGGCCCACGACGACCTGCGGCGCGCGGGCCGGCCTCCCATATCATCCGCCGGGCGCGGTGGTCGTCTCCCGGGCGTGGCGGGTGAATCGTCAAAGGTCCCGCATCCGTGAGCCGGCGGAGGACCCTCGCGGGACAGCCGAGCCGTCGCGCCGCCGCCGAGGTGCGCGACGACACGTCACGGGTGCCGCCCTCGTCCACCGCAAATATCTCCCCTCGACACGTCGATACCGTCGATATCATTAAGCATGTGGGTAATTTCGGGATCCAACGCCGTAGTATACGCAAGGCCACGTTGGTCGCCAAAAGCGAAAGGCCGAGGCGCAGGCTGCGCCTCGGCCCCTACGACCGGCTGGCCGGCCAGGAGGGTTGATGACGGACCCGAATGCAAGCGAACTCGAGGCCCACCTGCAGCGGGCCCTGCTCTACGCCGACCGGCTGTTCCTGGCCCTCGAGGAGATCGAGACGGCCGGCGGCCTGGCCCCTGCCCTGGCCGGCCGCCGCCCCGCGAGCCGGGACGAGGTCCTGGCGCGGCTCCGGTCGGCGCGGGACCAGCTCGCCGCCGCGCTGGGGCCGGTCGACCGGCGGCCGGTTCGCCCGCCGCCGCTCCAGACGTTCTGAGCCCCCCGCAACGGCCCGAGGACGGCCCCTGCCCGGCCCCTGGCGGCCCCGCCGGCGGGGGGGGGGACGGGATCATCGACCCACGCGAACGCCCCGACAGCTCGGGGGTCGTCCTGATTGGCAAACAGGGTCATGGTTCCGTGGCGAGAAGGCCGAGGAACTCTGCCGCCCACGCGGGCGTGGCCCCCGTGAAGGAAGGCCCGCTTCACCGGAACCTCATCCGGTCCGAGACCATCTCATGCGCCAAAAACATGACCGCCTGCGGCCGGCAGACCAGGAGTTCCAGGCGGCGCTGATCCTGGAGGAACTCAACCCTCCCACCACCGTCTGCTCCCTCTGCGGCCAGCAGCCGTCCCGCTATCACGCGACGTGTCACCCGCCCGCGCCGCTCGCGCCCTACCTCGGCGCCCACGGCGGCCAGCCGGCCGTCTGCGACTTCCTCCTCTGCGACCGCTGTTTCCACCTCCCCGACAGGGACGACCGGCTTGTGGAGACGACGTTCTTGCGTCGGGGCTTTGCCCTGGCGACCGTCGACGCCGGCCTCCCGACCGCCACCATGGCCGCCTTCTACCGCGCCTACCTCGGGCACCGCACCGGGGGGGATGCCGTCCACGCCGTCGTCCGGGCCCTCCTCCAGGTCGGCCTGTCGCACGCCGACACGGACCGGTTCTTGGCGGCGGTCGAACGCAACTCCCCTCCCGACGTGTAGACGCGCGGCCCGGATGGCGATGGTCCGGAGCTGCCGGTCGTGCCGGCCCCCTGCTCCGGGCGTCTCTGGGGCCCCCCGGCGGCCCGCCGGGGCCGCGCCGGGGAAATTCTCGTCCCGGTCCCGGGGACGCCGTGGAGGGGCAACCAGGGCCCTTCCGGGACGGCCGCGCGGGTCAGCCCACCGCGGGCAGGCCCAGCAGGCGTTGGAGGTGGGCATCGCGCAGGCCGGCCTGGAGCAGCCGCCGGACCGGTGGTGCCGCCGCCTCGTACGCCGCGCGGTCGGCGGGGTCGGCCTGGTCCAGCGCCGCGGCGTCGAGCGCGGCCCGCCGCTCCGCGGGCAAGGCCTCCCAGTACGCCTGGACCTGGTCCCGCTCCGCCTGCGCGGGCCGTCGCCTGGCGGGCCGCGACCTCCCGCTCATGCGCCGCACGGGCGGCCGTCTCCCGGGCGGCGCGCTCGGCCTTGCCCTCGAAGCCGGCGGGGGCCGCGTAATCCTCCCGGATGGCCCCGACGAGATAGGCACCGAGGTCCTTGACCCGCTTCGGCTTCGTCTCCCGGAGCCAGTCCAACCGCTCGATCTGCGCCCGGAGGCGCTCCTCCGGGTAGGTCGCCACCAGCTCGGCGGCCACGCCCCGCGTCACGCCGCGTTCCACCAGCTCCCGCTCCAGGCCGGTCGGCTCGGGCTGGGACTCGACCTCGGCCGGCTTCGCTTCGGCCGGCGGCGGCCGCTTGTGCACGAAGCGAATCGTCCAGTCACCGCGGGCCACCTTCGTGTAGCGGTCGGCGGCCGACAGCGGCTCCAGGAAGTCAATCTCTTCCAGTTCCTCGAGGGCCGGTTGCAACTTCGCCTTGAGCAGCGCGGCGGTATAGTTCCGGCTCATCCCGAGATGCTCGAAGGCCAGTTCGCGGAGGTCGAAGATCCACTCGGGCCGGTGATAAAACCGTTTGCCGAGGAAGCGGTACATCTGCTTGCTCACGGCACTCCGCAGCCCGAAGTAGATCGTCACGTCGAGTGACCTGAGATTACCGGCTCGGCAACTCTCGAAGAATCTCTTGCTCCAGGTGAACGTCGATAACGGCAAAGGTTGCCGCCTTGCCTTGAGCGTCCGGCGGACCTCCCGGTCAAACAGGGTCACATCATCCAGGATATGAAAGTTTGCGTCGATCCGGCACTTAATGTTATTATCCCACCAATTTCCGTCGTAGCGTAACGTCACGCCTACCCAGCGCCGGAGCGACTCATCGAGCCGGCGGTAGTTTCCACCCTTATCCTCCCAATCCAGCAGCTTCAGGGTCTCATACCTGGTGAACGGCACTGTGGGGGTGGCGAAGTCGTTGCGGCACTTGGTCAGAGAGAGCAGGGCGACGATGACGTCGGAGTCACTCGCGGCCGGCAGGCCGTAGTCGTCGGAGCCGGTAACGGTCAACGTGCCGTGCCGGTCTTTGAAGGTGATCGTCTTGAGCCCTTGCGGTACCCGCTCGCTAAGCAACGCGACGGGGAACTCGGCCAGGTTCATCTCGTCTCTTCCGACCCGGCGCAGGTTCTCGCGCTCGTTGCCCATGGTTTTTTCCCCGGTCGAGAAAATTGAGAAGCACCACCAACCGGCCTGGTGGTGTTGGTTCTTTCTCTCATTTAGTTCCTAAGAGTAAGGAAGCCGTAAGTCCAATCAGAGTCCGACTTGCGGCTCCAAACCATACCTCGAAAGCCGGTAAACCATACCTCGAAAGCCGGTAGTCGGGCTCCAAACCATACCTCGAAAGCCGGTAAAACCATACCTCGAAAGCCGGTAGTCGGGCTCAAACCATACCTCGAAGGGCGGTACTGCACAGATCGGCAGAAACGGTGTCTCTCGCCCCGCAATTGCCAGGAGTCGGCCATCCTGTTTTCTCGGCGTGACCGGCGCCGGCGATCTCATCGGCGGGGCCGCGTCGCCGGTGGCGTCGCCAGGGTCTTTGAGCCGACCACCGAGCCGGGGGGGGCGTCCGCCCACCCGGCCCGGGTCCGGTTCGGTGGATCGGGACGGTCACTCCGGGTCGGCCAGGTCGGCGGGTTCGGCCGGTGGCATCGGTCCGGGGTCGAAGAACTTCCGCAGGGGCGGCGGGAAGTCGGCGTCGAGCGCGGCCAGGCCCTTGCGGGTCAGCCAGTCGATGGCGCACCGGCGGTCTCCTCCGAATCGCTTCGCGACGAGGGCTTGAAAACCGCGTTGGGCGCTCTCGCGCCGGCGGGCGAGGGTGAGCTTGACCGCGCGGGCGATCCCGCCGAGGCGCGCGGCTGCGGCGCGGGTCATGGGGCGGTCCCTCCTCGGACGCGCCGGGGCGACGCGGGCCACCCCGGCGCTGGCGGGCCGGCTCAGTTGCCGGAGGGATGCAACGACATTTGTTCATAGACCCAGAACGGATAACCGGATGCGCCCGGGTCGGCCACCCATTCGGGCTCGGCGGGGAGGGGCCAATCCTCGGGCTCTTCGCCCGGGACGTGCGTGGGGCCGTCTTCCGGGCAATGGTCGGTGGGGAAGTGATAACCGCCGCAAGAAGGGCAGAGCGGCGGGGGCTGGTCGTCTTCGTTGGCGTAGTGGCCGAACGTGGACCCGCTCATCGCGCACCCCCTTCCCGGCGGGCAGGGGCGGTGCCGAGCTGGGCGGCGCGGGCGACGATGGCGGCCGCGGCGGTGCGGGCGGCCGGGGAGCGGGGCGCCTCGATCGCGGGGGCGGGGCGTTTGCGGCCGGACAGGAGGCCGAGCGCGACGAGGGCTTTGATGTGCTTGCAACTAAACTTGTTGTTTTGGTGATCGGGGCACGAGCAGGACAGAAACCCGGCGGCGCGGGTGACGTGGGAGACCGACCCGGACCGATCACCTGTACGCTTCGCGAGCGACCAGCATCGTGCGCCCGGTTCGGGGGCGGGCTGACGCTTGAGTGAGTATTCATCCGAATTGATGAACACGCGGAGTTTGCAGACGCCGTGCCGCGGGGAAGAGGACTTGGCGCGGCGCACGGAGGGCGCTACGGTGGCCATGGGGTGTACCTCGTAACAGGAGGTGCCGTAAGCGCGGGTGGTCGTCTGATACACGACCACTCGTGGCCCCACTGGAGGCCAGTGGAGCAGGCTCCACTGTACCAAATTTCACAGGGCTTGCCGAGCGAAAAACCCTGTAATATAAGGGATTTTCGGCATCGTGCACACGTGAAATAATAAGCCGAATTCATGGACGATGGCCGACGACCGGCCCGGGGGGTGGCGCCGCCGGCGGAGCACGCGCGGACCGGGCCGGAACCCCCCGAGGCCGCGGCGGGGCCTTCGGCGGACGCGGGGACCGGCGCGGCGCGGGGCCAATGACCGCCGCGCGTGCCGAGGGCCACCGCCAGCCGGCGAGACCCTTCTCTCCCCTTTTCTCCCCCAGAGACTCACTTTTCGCGGCGGCCGAGCCCCCCCACGAACTGCTGGGGGCGGAGGCCGCCGCGCGGAGGGCACGACGCCCGACCGCTGCGGGCCGGGATGGCCCGTGGGCGCGAGCAAGCCCCCCGCAGGCCGCAGGACGCGGGCCGGCCGACCGAGACTCCCGCCTACTCCAAGGGCGTGCGCCGGCCGGACCGTGGCGGGCGGCCTAGCTCGGGGATGGTGGCCCATCTCTGGAGGGGTGACTCGCGTCTCGCGAACTCGTCGCGAAATCAACGTCTCACCACTGGTCCGCACGCCGGGAATTGGTGAGACTGCCTGGCGACCCGTCGCGACGTCCCATCGTCCAGTTCACTGGACTGCAGAGCGTGGGATTTTGCCCCGCTGCTGGCGGAACCCCTGCTCGGTGACCCCGGCGACGGTGATCGGGAACGCGATGACCGCTCTCCCATCTGGGACATCCTGCCGGGCCGGGAGTGGGGACGCCGTGGCGAACGAGCGACGCTCGGCCCGGAATCGCGCGAGGCTCGGAAGCGGGGGTGGCTCCGCGTGCGAGCCGCCGACGATGCCGAACGGCGCCGCGCGTCTCGGGAGGGCGGCACGCCGACCCGGTGGCGCCGCCCTGCTCTGCTGTGCTCTGGGACCGCGGCAGCGTCTGGAGGATCTGTCGGCAACCTCGACGGGACCGGTCGCAGTTCGCCAGGCGGCGCAGGCGGCGCGCCCGGACCGGGGCGTGCGCGCGCCGAGTCTCCCAGGCGAGTGGACTGGAGGGAGCGGGGACGGCGGGACGATGAAGAGAGCGCCTCGGGCGGAGGCACCCGCCCGGGGCGTCAAAATGAAAGGGAATACCATGAACACATGCGTTGAGCCGTCAAGCCCCGTCGCCGAAGCTCCCAGGCCCCGAAGGTCGTGCGCGCCGCGGCGGGGGAAAGACCCGGCGGCCGGTCCCGCGCCCGACCCGGCGCCCAAGTCCCGGGACGCCGGCAAGACCAAGGTGAGCGTCTATCTCGACGCCGAGGTGGCCAGGAAACTCGCCGTCGCGTCGATCCTCCGCCAGGTTGACCAGAGCGACGTGGCGAACCGGATCTTGACCGCCGCGCTCTCGCAGGTGGTCGCCTTCGAGAAGCCGAAGGTGACCCGGCCGGCTGCCGAAGCCTTGCCGGTTAGTGAAATCGACCACGACCTGACCGGCGATTGAGACCTTTCCGCCAGGGCGGACCCTGCCGCGCGCCGGCCCTGGCGGACTCGCCGGTTGTGCCGCTCGCGCGGTCCCTCGACATGTTCGGGAGGCTTCCCGTCGAGCAGGGCAGGGGGGTGGTCGCGGTCGCGGTCGCGGTCGCGGTCGCGGTCGCGGTCGGCGCGGTTTCGGCCTTGAGCTTGAAAACGGGCGGTCCTCTCGCCCGCGAGACTTGGTTCCTCCGCCGGCCATCTCGGGCCGATTTTCAAACTCGCCGGCCCACAGGTAGAGTGAGAACACGGCGAGTGGGACTGCCTTTGTTGAAAAGGGAGGGCTGTCCAGGGGCACGCCAGGGGGCGTTACCCACGGCTCCCGCGGGCACCGAGGAGGGCCGAGAGCGATGAGAAGGTCGGAGCACCGTTACCTGCGCCGCGCGCTCGGTCATCCGCTGGCGCCGGACATTCCCCAGGTCCTGTCCGACGCGCAACTCAGCGCGGACGCGAAGCTCGTGTATCTGGCCTTGCTCAGCCTGTCGGATCCGAGCGGACATGTCTGTGCGACCGAGCGAGAAATCGCCGAGCGAACCGCAGCCCTCCAGGACGAAATCGAAGGGGGCAATGCGGGGCTGCGCGCACCGTTCCCGCCCGGGTGGAGTGTCAACTAAATCCACCGCTCACGATCCGCTCCAGCATGGCCAGGATGCCCTCCGCGGCACGCTCGACGACCCCAACGGCTTCATCCCTCGTCCCATCGTCGCGGCGCGGCCCGGGGCACGCCAGGGGGCGGAGCCGACGAGTCACCCGCGGCGGTCCATCAGCTCGGCCCACTCCTGCTGCGCCGGAAGAGGCGGGCCAGGCGACTCTCTCGGCGTGGGACGGCCAGGGACATGACGACAGTCAAGGCGGCACAAACGAGCGCGGCGTACAGCAGCATCGGCGGATCCTCCACCCCACCGTAGCCCTCGGCCTCGGCGGCGCGTGGGCTCGATGCGGGGAATCGACGCGCGGTGTCGCCGCGATGCACATCGACGGCCGGCCGAAGTGTCCGCCCCGGCGGCGGTTGCGTGGCGGGTGGGGTGGAGCGGCCCGGGGCGGGCGGCGGTGATGGCCTTCATCGTTGGGCCGGACGTGGCCGCCGACCGCTTCGGGCCTGACCGGGTGGGGTCCTACTGCGGTCGAAGTCCTCAGCCAGCGGTCAGTCGTCCAGCGTGCTGAGTCACCCGAGCACCTCGGCCTTGATCGCGTCGCTGATGCTCATGTCTTCCCCCTCGCCCTGGGCCGACGATTCTACCCCAGCCGGGGGATAGGGCCGATCGGGTCGGGTGGTCGAGGTGTGGGGCCTCGCTCCCGCTCGTCCGGCTCGGGCATAATGACGACGGCTGACGGGAACGTCGCAGCGGGGAGGTCGAAGTCATGGACCGCGACGAGGCGCTGAGGCTGCTCAAGGGAGGGTCGGACGGGGTCGCGGAATGGAATCAACGGCGAGAAGCGGGCGAGGAGATTCCTGATCTCCGCGTGGCCGACCTCGAGGGGGCCAACCTCACCAGGGCCAACCTCACCAGGGCCAACCTCACCAGGGCCAACCTCACCAGGGCCGACCTCGAGGGGGTCAACCTCACCAGGGCCGACCTCCACGGGGCCAACCTCTCCGGGGCCTTCCTCGAGGGGGCCGACCTCTCTGTGGCCGACCTCCACGGGGCCAACCTCTCCGGGGCCTTCCTCGAGGGGGCCGACCTCTTCGGGGCCATCCTCCGCAGGGCCGACATCCGCGGGGCCGACATCCGCGGGGCAAACCTCCACGGGGCAAACCTCCACGGGGCAAACTTCAACAGGGCCGACCTCAACAGGGCCGACCTCGAAGAAGCCGTTTGTCGGGCGACAATCTTCGCCGACGTCGATCTCTCAGAGGTCAAAGGACTCGATAAGATCAGACATGAGGGGCCGAGCACGGTTGGAATCGATACGCTCGTCCGCTCGCAGGGCAAGATCCCCGAGGTGTTCCTGCGTGGGTGCGGTGTGCCGGACGCCTTGATCGCCTACCTGCCGTCCTTGATCGGCGCGATGAGCCCGATCCAGTTCTACTCGTGTTTCATCAGTTACAGCACGAAGGACGAGGCGTTTGCCAAGCGGCTCTACTTGCGGATGCGTGACGAGGGTCTCCGGGTCTGGTTCGCGCCCGAGGACATCCAAGGGGGCAAGAAACTCCACGAGCAGATCGACGAGGCGATCCGGGTCTACGAGAAGCTCCTGCTGGTCCTCTCCCCGAACAGCATGAACAGCGAGTGGGTCAGGACCGAGATTCGCAAGGCGAGGAAGGCCGAGATCAAGGAGGGCAAGCGGAAGCTATTCCCGATCCGGCTGGTGGATTTCGAGACGATCCGGGACTGGGAGTGCTTCGACGCGGACAGCGGCAAAGATCTCTGGGTAGAGATCCGCGAATACTTTATCCCGGACTTCGCGGAGTGGATGCTTCCTGGGACCTTCGAGAAGTCCTTCGACCGCTTGCTCAACGACCTCAAGGCGGCGGGCTCGACGGCGAAGTAGCCGTCTCTGCGAGTCGGTCAGGCCCCGGTCCGGCCGACGTGGTAGACCCGTCCGCGCGGTGGGATCGTGCGGCCCCGACGGTGCGGGCGTGGTCGAGGTGTGGCACAGCAACAAGATCGTCGAGGGCAAGGAGGAAATCACGCTCTCCACCCCCGGCATCTTTCGCATGGTCTTCCATCGTCCCCGCCAACAATTCGACCGCAAGGATAGTTATAGCTGGAGTTTTGCAAACAGTGTTTCGACCGCGTCAAAATAGGTAAAATCGGCGCATTCCGACCCGAATTTCCTCGGGCGCTGTTGGAGCGCGGAGTATCTGATCATGCCAGGGATTGTCGAATTCCCCACCGTGGTCCGCGACGCCGTGGCCCGATACGGCGACTTCTTCGCCAACGACTGCCAGCGCCGCCCTTTCGCCGAGTATCTCACCGGCCTCTTCGTCGCCCAGCGCAAGACCGTCCTCGGCATCCATGAGGCGTTCGCCCACACCACCGACCAGTCCTGCCTCAACCGCTTCCTCACCGAGGTCGCCTGGAACGCCGAGAGCCTCAATGAGCGACGACTGGAGCTGCTCCAGGAGGATCCCACGACCCGCTACAGCGACCAGGGCGTCATCCCCATCGACAACACCCTCATCGACCGCGACGGGTTCTTGATCCCCGACGCCGGCTGGTACTGGGACCACGCCGAGGAGCGGAACAAGATCGCCCAGGACTACCTCTTCGTCAACTACGTCTGCACCAGCGGCCAGCACTACCCCCTGGAGTTCCGACTCTTCCGCAAGCAGGAGATCGGCGCGGCGATGAAGGAGCCGTTCCGCAACCATACCAAGTTGTGCTGCGACCTGATCGACTGGGTGTGTCAGCGACGGATCCCCGGCGACTTCACCATGGACAGCTATTTCACCAACGCCGAGATCCTCAACCACATCCACGGCAAGACCGATCACTTCGGCCAGCCCCGGGCCTAGGTCGGTGACCTCAAGAGCAATCGCAAGGTGCAATGGCAAGGCCGGATCCTCAAGGTGGATCACCTGGCCGCCTCGATCCCGGCGGCGGACCGGAAGGAGTTGCGGATCGGCGATCGGCGGCAGTGGTATTTTACGCCGATTTCCGCGGCCGGAAATTCACCCACACCGAGACAGATACTAGATCATTTTTACATACAAGATAACGACGCTATAATAGCGTGCAACCCCGGAAGAAACAGCGTTCTCGATCCGTCCCGTCTCCACGGGAGGCCAGCAGCTGGCGGGTTGGTGTGACCATGGGGGTGGGTGAATTTCTCCCTCAAGGCCCTGGCCAGATCGCATTTATTTTGGTTGATCATTACCGGACCGAGCAGGGGGTTAATGCGGTCAACAGCGGAAAATAGGCCGTGGCGATGCGCAATCCCCAAACATTTCCAAGAATGTACTCTCTTTATAACGGGCGCCGCTGGGCGGCCGATCAGCGGAAATTCACCCACGCCCTGACAACTGTAGACGGCGGATTTTTGGGAGGATCAGGAGAAGATGCTCTCGAGATTGTGGGGGATTTTCCGGCCGCGGAAATCGGCGTTTTACGGTGACGTTGGAGATCCCCGACGTGAAGCACAAGGTCCGGATCATGGTCCTGTGGCGGTATCGCCACGACCCCGAACCGGTCAAGATCCTGGTCACCAACCGGACCACCTGGGAGGTGGGCCGAGGCGTCCGGGTGTCTCGGCATCGTGGGACGGGCACGGAGACGTTTCCTCGGGACGGCAAGCAGCAACTGGGATTGGGTGATTGTCAGCTGCGTGACTTCCAGGGCCACACCCGGCACATGTACCTGGTCATGCTGGCGTACAGTCTGCTCATGAGCGAGTTGCAGCAGGGCCGTGCGAAGGAAGGGGCGTTCCAGAGGCTGATGACCATCGGCGAGGCCTGTCGGGCGATGGAGAAGGAGACCCTGCGGACGACGCTCTCGTGGGCGATCGAGCAGGTGACCACTTGGGGGCGTCCCTATGACCCTGTGGTCGCCCAGTTGGGGCTGTCGTGAGATCGTCAGCCCTGGTGCGCAGCCACGCGGGATCGATTGCGCGGTGTGAATTCGATAATTCCTGGCATGATCAGATACTCCGCACTCCAACAGCGCCATCGCGGATGAGGGTCAACTACGCCCATTTTGCCTGCTTCCAGGCTGTGAGGTCACTGTTTGCAAAACTCCAGGTCTATCAAAGGCATTAACGACTTCAGCCGGGGGATAGGGGGCGATGGGGTCGGGTGGTCACGGTGCTGGCAATCGACACGCCGCGTGGCCGTAATGCCCACCAAGGGACCGCCGTCGGCCAAGGGGCTCGATCCTTGGCGGGTGGGGTGGAGCGGCCCGGGGCGGGTCGGCGGGGGTGGCGCCCGCCGTCGGGTGGGGCGTGGTCGCCGACCGGACCGGGTGGGCTCCTACTCTACCCCGGCTGGGGGATAGGCCCGCCGTGCGATCGGCCCTCCCTGGCGTGCCGCGGCCGGTCGTGCCCAGGTTGACTTTGTTCCCCAATTGGGCTACATTTCGACCAAGGAGCAACACGATGCCAAAGACGGAAACGATCCGGGCGCGGGTGGATGCGCAGCTCAAGGCCGAGGCCGAGGCCGTACTGAGCGAGCTGGGGTTGTCGTCCAGCGACGCCATCCGACTGTTTTACACGCAGGTCATCCTGCGACAGGGGCTACCCTTTGCCGTGGCGGTCCCCAATGCGGAGACCCGGCGAGCAATCCGCGACGTGGAACGCGGCCGCGGGCTCACGAAGTATCAAGATACTCAAGAGATGTTCGATAAACTGGGATTATGATATTATGTCGCAATCCCGGCCGCGCGCCGTCGTGACGACCCGGGCATTCGCGCGGGACGTCAAGCGACTCCGCAAGCGGGGGAGCGACATGGGCCGGCTCCGGCGCGTCGTCGAGGCCCTGCGCCTGGGACAAGACCTCGAGCCTCGGTATCGGGACCACCCGCTGTCGGGCGACTGGCACGGGTTCCGCGACTGTCACATCGCCCCCGATTGGGTGTTGATCTATCGGCTCGACGGCGATGCCGTCCACCTGACCCGCACGGGAACGCATGCCGATCTGTTTGAATAGTCGGCACGAGCGGCACGGCGGCCTGTACACCTGGCCTAAACCCAACATTCATGTCATGAGCCGCAAAGTAGCGGTCCCCCAGACCGTTGCGCGTCAGGTCCACCCCGGCCGGCTCCGTGTCGAGCTCCAGGACGACTGCCAGCTCGCCCACGTCCACGGTGAATCTCATCGGGGGAGCCACTCCGGCCACTGCGGCGGCACCGGGGGTGGGGATGCTGCCGCGGGCGGGGGCGGTCCCTCGACAGCGGATGTCAACGGCCCCGCGCCGGCGGCCGCGGCCGTGGGCGGGGATTCGGAGTCTCTGGCGGTGACGAGGACGAGGCTCCGCGCCGTGGCGCTCAGGGCCCGCTGGCGGGGGCTCAGCGCGAGTTGCTTCAGCGCCCAGTGGGCCGCCGCCGCGCTCACCTCCGCCCCGCCCCGATCCGGGTGCCGCAGGACCACCATCAGGCCCGGCGGCAGGGCTGGTGGTAGGGTTGGGACGAACACGCGATACACCCCGTCATCGGCCCCCTCGACGCCCGGACGGCCGCTCCAGCCCACGTACAGCCAGACGCAGCGCACCTCGGCCGTCGCCCGCTCGAGCCGCTCAAGCCTCGTCTGGATGCCGGGCATCGGCCAACTCCTCCAGGTGCGTGACCCGGTCCGCCAGCTCCGCGTGCGTCTGCACGTCGATCAACGCGGACAAGATCGCACGCGCCGCCCCGAGGCGGACCGTCGCCGGCTGGCCCTCGGCCAGCAGGCCCCGCAGCGTGTCCACCGCCGCCGTCGCCGCCCCGGCAAGTTTGCCCACCGCATCCGTCACCAGGCCCTGCCGCAGGCTGCGCACCTGCGATTTCACGCTTGCCTCAGTCGCCCAGCGGTACGCCGTCCGGCGGGGGACGGCGTGCGCCTCGGCCCAGGTGGCCGCCGAGTCGCCCGCGGCCAGCGCCTTCGCCAGGGATTCGATCTTGTCTTTGTTTATATTCAATTTATTTAATACGATCGGACGCTTTTCGTGCCATTCCTGCCACTCCCTCCCCTGGTATCATCGGGGCGGCCGGCCCCGCCGGCCCGGCAATCCGCCCGGGGGACGACCATGGCCGCACGACCGGCGCGACCCGCGCGGCCGGTCGGGAGGGTGCTCCCGGTGGTGCGGCGGGGGCGGGCTTGGGCCCCCCCGGATCGTGACGGGACTCGGGAGGTTGCGTCCTACGACGCGCGGTGTGTCGGGTGGATTCCATCCCCCTGACGATTACGCCGAGGGGGATGGGCTCCACCCGACACGATACATTTTAACAAATATTTGCATGATCGTATTCTCATTATCATGCCAACCTGTGCACGACCGCGGGCCTGCTTCAACTGATCTTCTCAATGCGGATGGCCTCGGCGTCCCACGCGCCATTGCCGCTGAAGGGCCAGGTGCCACCACATCCCGATCAGTTGAAAGACGAGACGGTGGCAAGTGCCACCACATCCCGATCAGTCATCAGATGGATATGTACTACCATCACTTTATGTTCAATCGATCATGTCATTCCGTTCACTCTGAAAACTTTCTCTTCTTGATATGATGGTGCAACTCCCTCAAAAGCGGCTGGTCCTGCGGCTCCCTCCTACGGAGCCGGTGGATGCGGATCTTGTCCCCATCGAGGTCCACCTCCACCTCCACGCGCACCAACCGATTCAGCCAGTGCTGGTCCACCTCGAAACTCCGGCCCAATACCTCCACCGCCCCCACCACGCTGGTCCGCCGCACGTAGATGATCTGGCCTCGGGGTCGAGACTGGAGGTCCAATCGCCATCGCTTCGGGAAGGCACGCCGCCGGGGGGCCGACTCGATCCGATCGGCGCGGTGGCGACGCAGGGCGGTCACGTAACGCTGCGATCGCCCTTGCAAGTCCGGCAGCGAGCCGTGCTCGAAGCGGGCCCAGACCTTCGCCTGCCAGGTGCCGTTGGAGTTCTCGATCGCCGACTGGAAGCCGAACTCGTGGGGCACGACGAATACCGGGATTACCCCCAGGCCCAGGCACAGCCGACTCACCCGCCCGATCACGTCCGGGTGGGTGTGCGGCCCCTGGAAGATCGTGTCGTTGTCGAACTGCGCGGAGCCGGGCCGGCCGAATGCCCGCCAGTGCTCGACCAGCGACGCGACCACGACCTTGGCCGTCACGCTCGCTTCCACCGGCCACGAGGCGGCCAAGCCGCCGTGCAGGGAGATGCCGTTGAGCACCTCGACCTGGGGCCGCCCTTGATTACCAGCCCCTCGACCACATCGAAGCTGTCGAGTTCCCGCCGCTTCGAGGCGACCTCGGGCCGATGCCAACCCGGTGGCGGAGCGGGGCGACGGATGCGCCTCTGGCCGTCCAGGGCCCCCCGTCGTTCGAGGATGCGGTGGATGGTCCGCACCGAGGGGAGCGGCTCGACCTTGCGGGCCTTGAGGGCCTCGTGGATCGCCTTGGCCCCATGGAAGCCCAGGTCGCTGCACTGTCCCAGCTCCGTTCGCACGGTCAGGACCAGGCCCTCGATGGCGGCTTGGGTTCGAGTGGTTGTGCGTGGTGTGCAGGAGCGATCGTGCCCGTCCACTCGGTCGAGGCGCTGGCCTTGGGCACGACGGACCCATGCATGAACGGTGGATTGACTGACGCCGAATTCGTGGGCGACCTCGTGCTGCGAGCGACCGCTCCGGACGGCGGCAACGATGGCTCGACGGCGAGTGGCTTCCCGATCACTTTGTTCATGACGGCCTCCAGAGAGGGACGCGGTTTTCAGTCCAGGTTATACCGGACTGATCGGGATGTGGTGGCACAAAAGTGATCGGGATGTGGTGGCACTTGGCCGCTGAAGCCTTGCAGGGTCACCTTCAGGTCCGAGCCCGTAACCGTGTAGTAGGGGTCACTCCTCGGACCGGAAAAGATTGCACGCTAAGGAGGGGTCGGGAGGCGGTCTCAACTCATTGCCGGCGTGCGGGCAATCTCTGAAACTTTGATGGCGAGACGGGTTGTCGAGACAGATTCAGGTCGCTTCCACGTAGCCTCTCAGGAGGGCCGTCATGTCTCACGATATACTGGTTAGGCGGTGTTGAGCTGTTCGGGCACTCTTTCTCGGAGGCCTCTGGCTATGGGCATTCTGGCGTGGATCGTCCTCGGTCTGGTCGCGGGCGCGCTGGCGAAGTTCATCATGCCGGGCCAACAAGGGGGTGGAATTATCCTCACCATCGTGCTCGGTGTCGTTGGTGCTCTCGTCGGGGGCTACCTGGGCACGTACGTGTTCGGCTTCGGGGACATTTCAGGGTTCGATTTACGCAGCATCGCGATCGCGGTCGGTGGAGCCTTACTGGTGCTGTTCCTGTACGGGCTCGTCGCTCGCGGCCGCGCCTAATCTCGCGCTGTAGCGGACCTGGCCCGCCGTTGATGGCGCAATCTTTCCTCATTTAACGGACGTTTTCGGGACATTGTTGACGCGTCAGGTTTCCCCCAGGCCGACAGGCCAAGTCGCCTTGCGGAACATCAGCCGACGGCCTGTTCAGTGTCAAGTAGCGTATACCCTAGTCTGTCAGACAATCTAGCTGCCGCTGTCCCGCCGCCCGCGGCGGACACGCGGCTCACATTCCAATTGCGCTCTGGGAGGGCTCGGCGTTCGGTGTGGCTTCGACCGAGGACTCGTCGTATCGAGCGGCGAAGTACTCCAGCAGCATTCGGTGGATGAATGTATAGAAACCGCCGACTTTGCGGAGCAGGATGCGCTCGGCGGCGTAGTCCAAGAATCTCACGTAATCCCAAGGAGCCGAGCCGTTGCGGACGAGCAAGAGACGGAGGAACGCTTGGCCTCCGGCGGACAGCCCGAAGCCCAGAGCGACGCCCAGCCCGCCGGCCGCTCAACGCGGCCAGCGCATGCCCTTGAGTGACCAGTGCCCCTTGTTGAACTGCGAGATCTTGACCGAATCACTCTGGTTGCCGCCGAGCAGTTCGTAATGGGTGGCCGTCTCGCTCACGAGGAAGCCGACGTGGTTGCCCGAGTGGGTCATCCCGCTGATCGACTTTTTCGGGGCCGAGTGGATGACGGTGACGGCACCGTAGCGGGGCTGGGTCAGGCCGATGCCCCAGTTGGCCCACGCGGCGGCGCTGGCCGAGTTGAGTGTGGCGATCCCCGCCTGCTTGAGGACCCAGTTGACGAACGCCGCGCACCAGGGGGTCTCGTCGGAGCCGGCCATGGCGCTGCCGAGCGTCGTGCTCCGGAGATATTCGACGATCCGGGCGTTGGCCTGCGGGCCGGCGATCTCGTGGACGCCCGAGACCCGCTCCTGGTCGGCGATCTTCATCCAAGGGGCCCCGCCGTCGGCCGGCAGCGGCTTCTCGACGACCGGCGGGCCGTCGCGCTTGGTCTGCGCCTTGTGCTTCTGCTGCTGCCCCTCCAGCGCCTGCCAGGTCTTCGGGCCGGCCACGCCGTCCGGTTTCAGCTGGTGCTGCCCCTGGAAGCGGATGATCGCCTGGAGCGTCTTCTGTCCGAACCGACCGTCGGTCACGAGGTTCGGGCTCGGGTTGAGCAGTCGATTTAAGAGCTGCTGAAGCCGGACGACCTCGGGGCCCGAGGCGCCCTGGTGCAACGTCGTATGCATGATCCTCCCCCGCGTCCTCGGCCAGCTTTTGGCGCATGAGTTGACTAGGAAATGCTCTGACTGGAGTTTTGCAAACAGTGACCTCACAGCCTGGAAGCAGGCAAAATGGGCGTAGTTGACCCTCATCCGCGATGGCGCTGTTGGAGTGCGGAGTATCTGATCATGCCAGGAATTATCGAATTCACACCGCGCAATCGATCCCGCGTGGCTGCGCACCAGGGCTGACGATCTCACGACAGCCCCAACTGGGCGACCACAGGGTCATAGGGACGCCCCCAAGTGGTCACCTGCTCGATCGCCCACGAGAGCGTCGTCCGCAGGGTCTCCTTCTCCATCGCCCGACAGGCCTCGCCGATGGTCATCAGCCTCTGGAACGCCCCTTCCTTCGCACGGCCCTGCTGCAACTCGCTCATGAGCAGACTGTACGCCAGCATGACCAGGTACATGTGCCGGGTGTGGCCCTGGAAGTCACGCAGCTGACAATCACCCAATCCCAGTTGCTGCTTGCCGTCCCGAGGAAACGTCTCCGTGCCCGTCCCACGATGCCGAGACACCCGGACGCCTCGGCCCACCTCCCAGGTGGTCCGGTTGGTGACCAGGATCTTGACCGGTTCGGGGTCGTGGCGATACCGCCACAGGACCATGATCCGGACCTTGTGCTTCACGTCGGGGATCTCCAACGTCACCGTAAAATACCACTGCCGCCGATCGCCGATCCGCAACTCCTTCCGGTCCGCCGCCGGGATCGAGGCGGCCAGGTGATCCACCTTGAGGATCCGGCCTTGCCATTGCACCTTGCGATTGCTCTTGAGGTCACCGACCTAGGCCCGGGGCTGGCCGAAGTGATCGGTCTTGCCGTGGATGTGGTTGAGGATCTCGGCGTTGGTGAAATAGCTGTCCATGGTGAAGTCGCCGGGGATCCGTCGCTGACACACCCAGTCGATCAGGTCGCAGCACAACTTGGTATGGTTGCGGAACGGCTCCTTCATCGCCGCGCCGATCTCCTGCTTGCGGAAGAGTCGGAACTCCAGGGGGTAGTGCTGGCCGCTGGTGCAGACGTAGTTGACGAAGAGGTAGTCCTGGGCGATCTTGTTCCGCTCCTCGGCGTGGTCCCAGTACCAGCCGGCGTCGGGGATCAAGAACCCGTCGCGGTCGATGAGGGTGTTGTCGATGGGGATGACGCCCTGGTCGCTGTAGCGGGTCGTGGGATCCTCCTGGAGCAGCTCCAGTCGTCGCTCATTGAGGCTCTCGGCGTTCCAGGCGACCTCGGTGAGGAAGCGGTTGAGGCAGGACTGGTCGGTGGTGTGGGCGAACGCCTCATGGATGCCGAGGACGGTCTTGCGCTGGGCGACGAAGAGGCCGGTGAGATACTCGGCGAAAGGGCGGCGCTGGCAGTCGTTGGCGAAGAAGTCGCCGTATCGGGCCACGGCGTCGCGGACCACGGTGGGGAATTCGACAATCCCTGGCATGATCAGATACTCCGCGCTCCAACAGCGCCCGAGGAAATTCGGGTCGGAATGCGCCGATTTTACCTATTTTGACGCGGTCGAAACACTGTTTGCAAAACTCCAGCTCTGACTTTCTTGGTCCGTATCTGCACGAAAAAACTCCAAATGACGTCACCGACAGAACTCAGCTCGTGCGGTGTCCCTGAATTCGTTCAAGCCGCCAGCAGGCGCTCGGAACGTTGGTCCGGCGGCACGACGCGGCAGAAAACGCGGACTGGTCGGCCCACAAGGCGTCCCCAACGATGAAAAAAGCCTCCGGGTCCTCCACAAGCGCCTCTCCCGAGGGTTTCCGCCACTCGGGAGGCCACCCAGCTCTTCAGCTTCTGCGACGCCGACGCCCGCAGCACGTTCCAACCCGCCAGCTTGTGCAGAACCACCCGCGACACACCCTTCAGACCGCGCACACTCAGACGCCCCAGGTCCAGGCGGTTCTTCAGCCCACTATTGGTCGACTCGATCCCCGATCGCGGCGCGTACCGCTCCGCGAACACGTCGGTCTCCTCTTCCACACGCCGCCCCGCCAGCCGGCGCTCCTTGTCCGTGAATTCCAAAACGAACTTGCCATCACGTGTTTGCTTGATCGGACATTGCCGCCGGAACGGGCACTCCGCGCACGCCGACTCAGGCATCTCGACCCGCGTCGTCGCCGTCGCCGTGTCGTGCGCACACGACGTCGGCCGGTGGCCCGCGGGGCAGGCGTCGATTGTGCCAGTCCGCTCGTCGAGGGCGAAGTCGTCGACCGTCAGCGTCGCGGGGTCGGCCGCCGGCGCACAGGCCGGGGACCGGACCGACCAGATCGACGCCCCGCGCGGCGGCGGCCTGAACGTTCTCATCGCCGGTGTAGAGCGTGTCGGCCAGGAGTTCGTCGGGAAGCCTCCCGGCGTTCTCCAATTGGTCGAGCATGGGCGTGACCGCCTGGGCGTCGGACGCGCAGGCGGTTTGCGGCAGCGCCGCGGTGAGCAGTTGCACGTCATTGTCCGGCACGCAGGTCTCGGCGATCTGCACCTGATAGCCGGGACCTTTCTTCCCGTCGTAGGTGGCGTCGGGGTCGGACGGATTCTGGACGCAGTCGCCGCCGGTCTGCGCCTTGACGACGATCTTGCCGCCGCTCAGCTCGCACTGCTGATCGAAGATCGTGATCAGAGCTTTAGAGGTCGAACGGTTGGCGAGGTCGCCGCGCGCGGCGAAGCGGTCGATGACGAAGCAGAGGTCCTCGGCGGCCTGCTGGCGGCAGCGGGCGCGGGCTTCGGTGTCCTTGGCGTCGGCGAAGAGCCGCGCCTGCGCCGGCTCGTCGCGCCGGCGGAGGTCCTCGGGCAGTGCGGCGTAAGCGTCGAGGTCGTGCCGCTTGAGCTGGGTCAAGAACCGCTTGATCGCCACGGCCATGAGTTTGGTGCGTCCGAAGCTGGCCATGTGGCTGAAGACATGGGTCGAGTCGAGCCGCTGTCGGGAGACATCGAGATCGAGCGCTTTGATGAGGCGGGTAGTGACCTCCTCGAAGACGCGCGCGGCGAGGTCGTCCTCTCGGAACAGCTTCTGGTAGCGTTCGACGGTGCGCGCGGAGACCGTGGCGCCGGGCTCGAGGTTCAAGGCGTACTGGACATCGGTGCGAAAGATGTAGGCTTCGGCGGCCTCTTGGGCGGTCCAGCCGAAGAAGTCGGCGAGGAAGACGAGCGCGGCCAGGGAGTAGAGCTCCTTGGTGGGGCGCCCAGGGAGTCGCTGAAGTGTTGGGCGAGCTCGGCGACGGGCATGAGTTCGAGGAGGACGTGGCGAAAGACGCCCTGCCAGCCGTCGGCGATGATCCGCCGCCCGACGGGGGGGATGACCCCGTCGAAGGGGTCGAAGAGGCGGTTTTGTCGGGGATCGACGGAATAGATCATGGCGAGCGCAACTCCTTATCCAAGCTCTAGTTAAGTATAGAATCGCGCCCAGGGTTGTCAAGGAAAAAGCGACCGTAAGGTCAGGAATTTCAAAGAGTTACGCCAAAAACTAGGGCCGGCAGACTTCTGTCGGAGACGTCCCAAATGACCTTTTCTTAGCGCGCCTGCCATTCCTCGACGTTTTGTCTTGTTCTAAAGCCCCGAATCGAGTTGGGAATGAGATTGGTACGCCTCGATGGTCGAGACCAGATGCCAATTTCCTTAGACTGGTTTTCGACAGTTGCGCGCCGGTTTTTGACGTAAGTCCTTTGGCGATGGGCCGAGTTTCGACTCCGAGTCACTTGCATAGTGCCACGTCATTCCGATTATTGCCCTTGAATTGCCGCTTTTTTCCCTTATGATCATGGTGTCCCAACCACGAGGGCACCATGTTCTTCCGCACCAAGACCTCCGGACCACGCTCCTATCTCCAGATCGTCGAGAACCGCTGGGAAGACGGGCGACCCCGACAGCGCGTCATCGCCACCCTGGGGCGACTCGATCAGCTCCAGCAGTCCGGGCATCTCGACGGCCTCTTGGTCTCGGGCGCACGGCTGAGCCGCAACGTCCTTCTCCTGTCGGCGCACGCCAAAGGACAACTCACCACCGTCACCACCCGGCACGTCGGGCCGGTCCTCGTCTTCGAGCGGCTCTGGCAACAGACCGGGTGCCAACGGGTCATCCAGCAACTGCTGGAGGGACGCCGCTTCGAGTGCGACGTCGAACGGGCCATCTTCCTCACCGTCCTGCATCGCCTCGTCCACCCCGGCAGTGACCGCGCCGCCGACAAGTGGAAGGCCGACTACCCGATCGAAGGCGGCGACGCCCTGCAACTCCACCACCTGTACCGAGCCATGGCCTGGCTCGGCGCGGAGTTGCCCCAAGACCAGCAGGCCGGCAAGACGACCTTCGCTCCCCGCTGCACCAAGGACCGCATCGAGGAGGACCTGTTCGCCCACCGCCGCGACCTGTTCACCGACCTCCAACTGGTGTTCTTCGACACCACCTCGATCTTCTTCGAGGGCGAGGGCGGCCAGGACATCGGCCAGCGCGGCTTCAGCAAGGACCATCGACCCGACCTGTACCAGATGATCGTGGGAGCCGTGATCGACGGGCAAGGGCGGCCGATCTGCTGCGAACTGTGGCCCGGCAACACCACCGACGTGACTACGCTGATCCCCCTCGTGGATCGCTTGCGGAGTCGCTTCGGCGTGCGGCGCGTGTGCCTCGTGGCCGACCGGGGCATGATCAGCCAGGAGACGATCGAAGCGCTGGAGCAGGACGAGCGGGGCTGGCAGTACATCCTCGGCGCCCGAATGCGGAGGCAGAACGAGGTGAAGGACGAGGTGCTGGCCCGCGCCGGTCGCTACCGGGTCGTGCACCCGCCACGGGTCCAGAGTGACGATCCTTCACCCTTGAAGGTCAAGGAGGTGTGGGTGGACGACCGCCGGTACATCGTCTGCCTCAACGAGGACGAGGCGCGGAAGGATGCTGCGGACCGGGAGGCGATCGTGGCGGCGCTGCGGGAGCAACTCCGCTCGGGGGACAAGTCGCTGGTGGGCAACAAGGGATACCGTCGCTACCTGGGCGGTGGCGGCCCCGACCACTTCCGGATCGATGAGGCGAAGATCGCCGAGGACGCGCGATACGACGGCAAGTGGGTGCTGCGGACGAACACCGATCTGGACTCCGCCGAGGTGGCCTTGCAGTACAAGCAACTCTCGATGGTGGAGCAGTGGTTCCGGTCGTGCAAGACGTTGTTACAGACCCGACCGATCTACCACCGGTGTGACGAGACGATCCGGGGTCATGTGTTCTGCTCGTTCCTGGCGCTGGTCCTGCGACAGGAACTCCAGTCGCGGTTGGAGGAGCGGGGTCACGCGTTCGAGTGGGCGGACGTGATCGCGGACCTGGACCGTTTGCAGATGGTGGAGGTGGAGCAGGAGGGGAAGCGGTTCCTGTTGCGGAGCGACGTGCAGGGGACGTGTGGCAAGGTGTTCCAGACGGTGGGAGTGGCCATCCCGCCCACGGTTCAACAAGCCTCGTCGACCGCTCCGGGTGGCGATGCTGCGCATAGTGCCACGCCGCCCGATTGATGGGTTAACCTCTTGGCCCACCTGGAGATGCTACTTGGTGGTGTCGAAAACAAGTTAGAGCATAAAAAACGCAGCAATCTGGTCGCTACCCTGATAGCCCCCTTCGGCGCGTTCCTCGGCCAGTCACCGCGGTTTTTAAGGCCTGAAGGCACTGACGATTAGGGTCTACCCCAATCGTCATGCCTGAGGCCCGGCGCGAACGCCTTGTTTCCCAGGGTCCGCCGGTGACGGTGGGCGACGGTTGACTTCGGTCTGCGGCACGACGCGACAGTCGGCGGGACGGGGGCGTGCGGACGATGGCGGTAGGCGTGGCACGTCGTTGGCGGCGGGGCAGAGTGGCGGCCGGTCTGTGGCCCGGACTCCAAGGACCCACCCCGGGTTGGGCCCCCAACGCCGTGCCTCCCCAACTAAACCTTCGCCTTCCCGAGTTTCTGGAAAATCGAAGCCGGCAGGCGGAGTGCCGAAGCCTCCCGAGCTTGCCGGCCGGGGCGAGTCCGTAATATCAATATCGAATATAATCTGTTAGATGTACATGCTATTTTTACAAGCCATCTTACAACTTTTCGGCTGCCAGCAATTCGTTGGCGACGGCGGGCAGGTCCTCGGAGTGAATGCAGACCAGGAATCCCGGTCTACTCTTGTCGAAGAGGCAGAGGATCGGGATCTTGGACTCGCGGCGGGCCAACTCCTTGGTCGCATCATGCAACGTCCGCGCCGCGTGGCTCGCCCGCAACTTCGATTCGATAAAGAGGCGAGGATGGGTGGAATCGGAGCGGGTCACGTCCTCCCGGCCGGAGGACCCCGACATCGGCTGGCGGCGGGCACCGAACACTGCGGCGGCTCGCTGTTCGCATTTTTTCCAGGTGCCACGTGCGGTCAACGTCGGCCTCCTCAACAGGGGAATGAGCTCGGCTCGACGGGCGCGGCCGACTCGGTTTCGGGTCACGGGTGCGTCAGGATGGGTCTCAGGCTCCGATGCGGGGCGACGGCCTGGTGGGGGCGGTCGGGCTCGACGAAGGGAGCCTCCTCGGCGCCGCCGGCGGCGACGACCAGCCGGGGGAAGGTCGGCGGGACGCAGTTCCAGCAGTTGACGACGCCGTGGGCCGAGAGCCACCACCGCCCCTTCTGGAGGCAAAAGGGGTCCTGGCACGTCCAGGGTTGGGCGACGCCCACCTCGTCGATCGCCGGCACGAGGGCGTCGAGTTCGGTCGGAGCGACCTCAGGGAACCCCGCCCGCCGCAGGGCTGTCCGCCTCTCGTGATCCCAAGGGTCAAGCGCGGGTCGGCCCGCGATCATCTCGAAGGCACGCCGCTCGGCGGTGGCGCGGGCGAGTGCACCGTCGCATTCCAGCAGGCCGGAGCGTTCGTCCCATGCCTCCTGCAGCTCCTCGGACCAGGACTCTCGCTCGGCCTGCCAGGGGGCATCACCGGGGTTGGTCCCCGACGGCGGCAGAAAAACCGGAAGGCCAGACGGTGGGTCCGGCACGAGGCGCTCTTTGACGACCGCGAGGGGGCTCGCCGGCGGCGGAGGGCTGCCGGGCACTCCCAGCCGCGCCTGGCGGGCGAGCGTCTCTTGCCACCAGACCCGGAGATCGAGGCCGTTTTGACAGGCTGCCGTCCAATCCTTGCCCCTCTCCCGCGGGGGCGCCACTCTCACGCAGCGATCCGACCGGGAGAGCCAGTTCGCCGCCGACCGCTTCCCGGCATCATCGGCATCGCCGGCGATGATCCAGGGGGACGCCTTGAGCAGCGCATTCAGGATGCGCGGGTTCGGCCGGTCGCTCGCGCTGCCGAGCGTCACCACGGAGCAGAGGCCGCGAAGCTCTTGACCCAGGAGCAAGGCATCGAATTCTCCCTCCGCGATCACGAGGGGCTTTCCCCGGACGATTCTCGACCAACCGGGAGAGATCCCGCCTCGATGGCTCCCCTTGACGGCGAGGTACTTGGGTTGGCCCTCCGGGCGTCGAATGTTGATGAGCGTCACGTCCGCCCTCTGCGCGAGCGGCTGGCCCGCCACGGCGGGGCCAGCGAACCACGGGATGACGAGGCCGCGCGGAACCCAGACCCCTCCTACGGAGTCGTCCTCGGGCCAGGAGCCGAGCCGGGCTTCCCGGATCGTCTCTTCACTCAACCCGCGTTCGCCCCTCAGGTAACTTTGAGCCTCAGCGCCCTGGTCGGACCAGAGCAGCGCCTCGGCCCGGGACACGATCGCTCGGGCGAAAGCCTGCCAGCCCTCCGGCTGGTTTGTTTTCCGAGGAATGACGGGCGCGGGCGGTCGCGACGGGCGATCGGGCAATCGGGGAAGATCGCCCCCGATCGCCCGGACCGCCTCGGGGAATGACATCCCGGGATTCCGTCGCCTGACGAAGTCGATCGCGTCGCCGCCGGCACCGCAGCCGAAGCAGTGGTATCGCTCCTTGCCGGGGACCACACAGAGGCTAGGGTTGCGGTCGTCGTGAAAGGGGCAGGCCCACCAGAGCCGGCGTGTTCGGTCCCCGTGGCGCGGCCGCGGGGGTCCGTAGGTCCGAGCGATCACGACTTCGATGGGATCAGAAGGGAGGAGAATCATCGGACCCCTCCTCGGCGTCGAGACGTCTTGGAGGCGCCGCAGAATTGACAAAATTGCCAAAAGGCGCGCCGGGGTCTTCCTGGCCTCGCGGACGCGCCCCTGGAGGCGCCGCAGAATTGACAAAATTGCCAGAAGGCGTGCCGGGAATCGAATTTCGGCGATTCTGGCAATTTTGCGGCGCGGTCCCGGGGGGATTGCGGCGGGATTCGCACGGGGCCGTAGGACTGGGTGACGCTGCCCTCCTGGAGTCAGAACGGGAGGTCGTCATCGCCCACCTCCTCGCGCCCTTCGGGGTGCGTCGCAAAATCCCCAAGATCCCCCGGATCGTCCTCGGGGAGCGCATTTGGGCGATTCTGGCAATTTTGCGGCGCGATCAGGTCCGGATTGACGAGGTAGACCGAAGACCGGGTCCGCCCGCGGCTCCCCTGCGGTCGCTCGGCCTCCTGACGGCGGAGGCAGTTCTGATTGACCAGCCAGACCAGGGCCTCTTCCAGGGCGCGCGGCCGTTTCGCGAACGTCTTCCCGAGGTCACGGGTCAGGTCGCGGAGCGGGAAGGATTCGGGCCGATGTCGGAGGAGCCACCTGAGAATCGATTGAACATCGTCATTCCCCTCCGCTCCGCGCACCCTGGCTTTCATCGCTTCGCGGACGCGCCGGGTGTGACTCTTGAGGTAGATCAGCAGCCGGACGATGTCCCGCATCCGCTCGGGACCAACTTCGGGGAGGACGACCTCGGAACGCAGCGGATCGGCGGCCCACCAGAGCATGTGGAGCGTCAGGGCGATCCGGGCCGCGTACTGTTCGAGCTTGGCCCATGGACCTGCGAGCGATTGGGGGAAGTCGTCGGCGTTCAGCTCGGCGTGGTGGGCGTTGTACCAGTCCCGCCAGAGCGCCTTGGCCTCGGGAGTGAACTTGACGACGGCGGGACACTCGCGGCCCTCGTTGAGGCTCAACGGCCGTTGCCAGAGCCGGTTGACGATCTCGGCCCAAGCCGTCGAGGTGTCCTGGGGAATCCCCTCGTCGGTCCAGCTCCGCTGGGGTGCCCGGTCGGGGTAAGTGAACAGGATCCGATCGAGGAATCCATCCTCTCGGCCTTTGCTTTCGGCGATCTCGCCCAGCATGTCGGGCGGCGTCCCGCCGACGATGCAGAGGAAGGGATGGGGCACCCGGATCGGCACCCGGGCGACGTTCCCCTTGCGATCGACGGCGATGGGCTCGCCCGACCACGCCGAGAGGAAGAACTGGCGGTCCGCCCCCTTGCCCGACTTGTACTGATTCAGGGAGCCTATGAGGGCGGTAAACTCGTCACGCGAGACGAGCAGGCCACGGGGGTTGTCCGACAGGATGGGGGCCAGGGCTTCGGTGGTGGCATCCTCGACGATGCTCCGCCGCAGGATGGGACGGATCGGCGGAACCGGCGTGGGGACGAGGGCGGCCCCTTCCAAGCAATCGTCGTCGTCAAGCTCGTCCTCGTCCTTCGATCGGCGACGCCGAGGTTTCGGCGGGCGGTTCGAGCGCTGGGCGTTCTTCTTCGCCTCCTCGTACGCCTCGCGGGAGCGCTCGTACTCCGCTCTTGCCTCGGTGTACGTCTGGTGGGCCGCCTCGTCGATCCGCCAGAGGGGCTTGACCGTCGCGCTCAAGGCGGGGCTTTTCCCATCGCCCGGCTTGCCGACGTTCACGACGTAGAAGGCGGGCGAAGCGAAGTAATTGTCCTTGATGGACAGGCGGACCGATCGGCCGATGGCGGCCCCGGCGACCGCGAGAACCGTCATCCCGAAGTAGTCCGCCGGACAGCCGATGGCCTGCGCGCCTTGACGGATCAGGCGGGCCACCGGCAGGGGGTAGACATCCGACGGGAACGGCTCGACCGGCGGCAGTTTGAACGCGAGGGGCTGTCCCCAGCCGTCGTCTTCGGGGGCTGGGCCGTCCGGGTTCACGGCGGCGACGGCCTCGATCCAGGCGCCCGCCTCGGCCTCGGGCAGGGTGCACAGATGAGCGTCCCACGCCCGGTCGCGGTCCTCGACGTCGGCCTCGGCCAGCCGCCGCGCGAGCTCCCGGTGCGCCCCCGAGACCCGCTGGACCTCACCGTTCACATGATGGCCAGCGAGGCTCTTAGCGAAGACCCAGGCGTCGTACGGCGCTGGGCTCACATCGGCGTTGGGGTCACGCCTTTCTTGAAGGGGGACCATCTTACGCACCCCCTTCCGCGTCGCGGGGTTGTTCCCGAAACATCACAGAATTGGCCCTGGCGGGTCCCACGCGATTCGGGCCTATCCGCCGGCACGTCTGGGAGGGCAGCCGTGAGCGATCCAGTCGCCCAGTTCCTTGGAGCACCAGCGTTGCGCCCGCCCGAGCGACACGGACGCCGGCATTTTCCCGCTCTGGGCGAAGCGCCACACGCTGCGAGGGCTGATCCCCAAGAGACGCGCGACCTGGTGGACATCGAGCAGCGGGGCACTGGGCTCGGTCGGGGGAGCGGTGAACGGCATGGTGCGGGACTCCTCTGCTCGGCTCGGCGACGCTTCGGGATGACCACGATGCTTTTGACTATCGAGCCCGTCGCCAGGATTGTCCTGGAAACTTCCAGGATCGTCCCTGGCGGCCTCCAGGCGGTCGGACGAGGGGATTCCACGTCCACGCAGTGGGAACGTCGTGGCGGGGCTGCGAGAGGCCTTCCCGGTCAATCCGTGGCAGGCAGGCCGAGCCGGTGGCGGACGAGGGCCTCGCGGAGGACCGTCAAGTGCATCCGCCTGACCTGCGGCGCCGTGGCCGTCTCGTACCCCGCGCGGGCCTCCGGACTGGCCTGGGCCAGCGCCTCGGCGTCGAACGCGGCCCGCTGTTCCGGGCTGAACGACTCCCAGTACGCCTGGATCTGGTCTTGTTCCTGCCGTTCCCGGGCTTTCGCCTGGCGGGCCGCGGCCTCCTGCTCACTCGCCGCGCACCGGGCGGTCTCTTTGGTGGCGCGCTCGGCCTTACTCTCGAACCCGGCGGGGGCCGCGTAATCTTGCCGGATCGCCTCGACGAGATAGGCGCCAGGGTCTTTTATCTTCCGGGGCTTTTTCTCTCGGAGCCAATCGGCCTGCTCGATCTGCGCTTTGATCCGGTCCTCGGGGAACTCCCGCACCAGCGCGACGGCGACGCTCCGCGTGATGCCCCGCTCGACCAACTCCCGCTCCAGGCCGGTCGGCTCGGGGTCCGGCTCGGGCTTGGTCGGTGGCGGCTCGATCGCAAGCACAACCGGCCCGCCCCGCTTGGTGAACGCCAGGTGCTCGGCCTTGGCCTTTGGGCCGGGCGTGTAGATCAGCGTCCAGTCGGATCTGTCCTCCTGGTCGGCCGAGGGCTCGAACTCGACCCTGACGAGGTAGCCTGACTTCAAGTGGGGGGCATGGATCTTCGTCATCTGTTTTCGCATCGGCCCGAACCCCGAGTATCGCGTCTGGGGGGCGTGGCGGCAGAATTCGGAATAGCGCATCCGGGTTTGGGGCTGGCCGTTCTTAAGGGCCGCGAAGACGTGATAGGACGCCAGCTCGTACCAGCGCTGGGCGACCGGCGGCAGGATGCTGATGTATTCATAGTTGAGCGGCCTGACCGGGGCGGAGTCGAGGATCTCCCGGTAGAGGTCGTGCAGGAGGATGTAGACGGCATCGGCCCGTCGGCCATCGGGCAACGTCTCGCCGGTCATCACGAGGGTGTACCGCGTGCCGCCGAAATCGAGAGACTTCTTGGTCCCATCGATGGCCTTGTATTTGATCTTGGCGGTGATGAAGGCGCCGGCGTTCTGGAGAAGGGCCCGTTTGACCACGGCTATATTCGGGCCGCTCTCACCCAAGCCTAGTTCCCGGCAGATGTCCCTGAGGCTCCCGAGTCGGAGGATGTGGGGGGTCGGCCTTCCCGCCTCGTCGAGCTTGCGGTTCACCACGACGGTGTCGAGCTTGTAACTCGTCGGTCCCGGCTGGCCGTACTCGCTGTTGTGGCTGACGCGCCAGATGAGCGTCGCGTCACCTTGCCCGTCTCCCTCCCGCAACTCGATGGCAATGCGCCCCTTCTTGGCCAGCCGGTGGATAGGGAATCGCGAGAGAACAGTCTCGGTCCGGAGCACGTCGCGCGTGGCCACCAGTTCGGTTTTCATAGTGGTATTCCTTACACTAGTAGACAAAAAAGCACAACCACCACTTTTCCCCTAGTGTTGTTGTTTCTTTGTCTCTCTTAGTCTAATTGAAGTCTAGGGGCGGGGCCCCACGGCGCAAGTTGTTTCTAGAAAACAACTTATGTCGAGAGAAGCCCCCGATCCAGGGACTCAAACTACGCGCACCAGGGACTCAAACTACGCGCACCAGGGACTCAAACTACGCGCGTCAGGGACTCAAACTACGCGCGCCAGGGACTCAAACTACGCGCGCCAGGGACTCAAACTACGCGCGCCAGGGACTCAAACTACGCGCGCCAGGGACTCAAACTACGCGGCCTGTCTCCTTATCGGCGGCGCCCGCAAATTCGCTGCAATCGGCTCGCGTCCCGCCCGTGCAGGTCGTCGCCCGAAAGTGCCGGGTAGAGGGACCGAAACCGCCCGATTCTGTACTCCGGGAACCGTCCGCTCAAGGAGATCGTCCGGCGCGTGGCGGGTGGGGTGGAGCAGCTCGCGACGGAGCGGCGCGAGTGGTTCGGTCTGACGGCACGGGCATGGCCGCCGCTCCGTTGTGAGCCAGACCGGGTGGGGCCCTTCGCCGCAGGCATCCTCGGACGCGCCGGGGCGGCGGTGACCACCCCGGTGCTTGCGGGGCCGGCTCAGTTGCCTGAGGGACGCAACGACATTTGTTCATAGACCCAGAGCGGCAGGGCGGCCGCGCCCGGGTCGGCCACCCATTCGGGCTCGGCGGGGAGCGGCCAATCCTCGGGTTCCTCGCCAGGGCACGGACCCGGCGGGTGGTATTCGCCACAGTACGGGCAGAGGGGTTCCGGCTGGTCTTCCTCGTGGGCGTAGTGGCCGAACGTGGAGCCGCTCATCGCGCACCCCCTTCCTGGCGGGCGGTGCCGAGCTGCGCGGCACGGGCGATGATGGCGGCCGCGGTGGCGCGGGCGGCCGGGGAGCGGGGCACCTCGATGGCCCGCGCCGCGGGGGCGGGGCGCTTGCGGCCCGAGAGGAGGCCGAGCGCGACGAGGGCTTTGACGTGCTTGCATGCGAATTTGTTATTCGCGAAATCGGGGCACGAGCAGGTGCTGCGCCCGGCCGCGCGGACGACCCGATAGACCGCGCCGGCCCGGCGCCGGTGCGCTTCCGCAGGGCCCAGACGCGGACCGAGGGCTGGGGGGCGGGCTGGCGCTTGAGAGAATATTCATCAGAGTTGATGAACACGCGAAGTTTGCAGGTGCCGTGCCGGGGGGAGCGGGCCTTGGCAGGGCGCACGGGGGCGCTACTGTGGACATGGGGTGTACCTCGGAACTGGAGGTGCCGTAAGCGCGAGTGGTCGGGTGATGACCGACCACTCGCGGCCCCACTGAGCAACTAGTGGAGCAGGCTTTACTGTACCAAGTTTCAGTGGGCTTGCCTAGCGGAAAGCCCTGTAAAATAAGGGATTTCCGGCATGGTGCAAATATGAATGATTAAACAGACGGGCCGCATGGAGGCGGCCCGATGAAGGCCGCGGCCCGACCGGCCAGGAGGGCCGGGCGGCCGCCCGGGCCGGGGGGGGCGCCGCCGGCGGGACCGGGCCGCGCCCGGCCCGGAAGCGAGCGGGGCCGCCGGCGGGCCTTCCGGACGCGGGGACCGGCACGGCCCGGGGCGGGCGACCGCCGCGCGTGCCCCAGGCCCGCAGCCACCCCCCGCACCCCCCGGGGACCGGCTCACTGGGAGGGGTTTTTCTAACCCGATACGAGGTAAGCAGTTGGCGAGGCATCAGATTTTCACCTCTGGGACACGAAGTCATCGGCACCACCGTGTTCACCGGAGGTCCTCCCATGCCACGCCGCACTCCACTCGATGCCTGGACCGAGCAAGTCAGCGACGCCTTCCCCAACCTCAGTCGGCCCCAGGCCACCGTCCTGGCCTTGTACAGCTTCGGCATGATCCTCGCCCAGCGGTGCGGCCTCCACTGTGTCGTCACCGCCTTGCTCCCCTTCGTGGCCGTCGGATTCCACACCCTCCGCTGGCGGCTCCAGGAGTTCTCCCAGCCCGCCGCGGCCCAATCGGGGACCCGACGTCAGGAGCTCGATGTCACCACCTGCTTCGCCCCTTTGCTGGCCTGGGTGCTCAAAGGCTGGCCGTCGAAGCGGTTGGCCTTGGCCCTGGATGCCACCAGCCTGGGCGCCGTCTTCACCGTGTGGTCGATCAGCGTCGTGTCCCGCGGCTGCGCCCTCCCCGTGGCCTGGAAGATCCTCCCCGCCCATGTGACCCACGCCTGGAAGCCCGAGTGGCTCGCCTTGCTCGCGGCATTCTCTCAGCGGGTGTCCCCGGGCTGGACCGTCGTCGTGAGGACCGATCGCCGGCTGTACGCACGCTGGCTCTCCCGTGCGCTCGTCGCCCTGGGTTGGCATCCTCTGATGCGGATCACCCAGTGCGGCAAGTTCCGCAGGCAGGGGGGCAAGGTCGGCGTCCCGGTCAGCCGGTTCGTCCCCAAGCCGGGTCGCCGGTGGCAGGGCCGCGGGATGGCGTTCCCGAAGAAGCCCGAGAAGCGGCTGGAATGCACGCTCCTGGCCTGCTGGGAAGAGGGTTACGACGAACCGTGGTTTGTGGTGACGGACCTGGCGCCGGAGCAGGCCGAGGGCCTGTGGGATGGGATGCGGGCCTGGATCGAGCACGGATACAAGCTGCTCAAGAGCGCCGGCTGGCATTGGGACCAGACGCGGATGACCGACTGCGACCGTGCCGAGCGGCTCGGGCTGGTGCTGGCGGTGGCGACGCGGTACGTGCTGGCCGTGGGCGGGGACTTCGAGGCCAGTCAGGAGGTCCCCGTGGAGACGATCCCCGAGCTGGCCCCCGCCGGCGCGACGGGGGGTCCGGCCGGGACCAAGCCCTCGGGCGAGCCCCGGGCGGCGCGTCGGCGCGGCCCAGAGCGGCGTCGCGAGCCCGAGCCGAGGGCGCCTCGGCTCCGCGCCTCGGGGACGAAGGAGCGGCTGGTCAGCGTGTTCCGCCAAGGGATCTCGGCGTTGGTCGCTGCTCTGATCCTGAGTCATGCGTTACCAAGACCTCATTGGAGACCGGAACCGTGGCTGGAACTCCGAGCCGAAATCGAGATATCTCAAGCTGGTTTTCGACAGTTGCGCGCCGGTTTTTGACGTAAGTCCTTTGGCGATGGGCCGAGTTTCGACTCCGAGTCACTTGCATAGTGCCACGTCATTCCGATTATTGCCCTTGAATTGCCGCTTTTTTCCCTTATGATCATGGTGTCCCAACCACGAGGGCACCATGTTCTTCCGCACCAAGACCTCCGGACCACGCTCCTATCTCCAGATCGTCGAGAACCGCTGGGAAGACGGGCGACCCCGACAGCGCGTCATCGCCACCCTGGGGCGACTCGATCAGCTCCAGCAGTCCGGGCATCTCGACGGCCTCTTGGTCTCGGGCGCACGGCTGAGCCGCAACGTCCTTCTCCTGTCGGCGCACGCCAAAGGACAACTCACCACCGTCACCACCCGGCACGTCGGGCCGGTCCTCGTCTTCGAGCGGCTCTGGCAACAGACCGGGTGCCAACGGGTCATCCAGCAACTGCTGGAGGGACGCCGCTTCGAGTGCGACGTCGAACGGGCCATCTTCCTCACCGTCCTGCATCGCCTCGTCCACCCCGGCAGTGACCGCGCCGCCGACAAGTGGAAGGCCGACTACCCGATCGAAGGCGGCGACGCCCTGCAACTCCACCACCTGTACCGAGCCATGGCCTGGCTCGGCGCGGAGTTGCCCCAAGACCAGCAGGCCGGCAAGACGACCTTCGCTCCCCGCTGCACCAAGGACCGCATCGAGGAGGACCTGTTCGCCCACCGCCGCGACCTGTTCACCGACCTCCAACTGGTGTTCTTCGACACCACCTCGATCTTCTTCGAGGGCGAGGGCGGCCAGGACATCGGCCAGCGCGGCTTCAGCAAGGACCATCGACCCGACCTGTACCAGATGATCGTGGGAGCCGTGATCGACGGGCAAGGGCGGCCGATCTGCTGCGAACTGTGGCCCGGCAACACCACCGACGTGACTACGCTGATCCCCCTCGTGGATCGCTTGCGGAGTCGCTTCGGCGTGCGGCGCGTGTGCCTCGTGGCCGACCGGGGCATGATCAGCCAGGAGACGATCGAAGCGCTGGAGCAGGACGAGCGGGGCTGGCAGTACATCCTCGGCGCCCGAATGCGGAGGCAGAACGAGGTGAAGGACGAGGTGCTGGCCCGCGCCGGTCGCTACCGGGTCGTGCACCCGCCACGGGTCCAGAGTGACGATCCTTCACCCTTGAAGGTCAAGGAGGTGTGGGTGGACGACCGCCGGTACATCGTCTGCCTCAACGAGGACGAGGCGCGGAAGGATGCTGCGGACCGGGAGGCGATCGTGGCGGCGCTGCGGGAGCAACTCCGCTCGGGGGACAAGTCGCTGGTGGGCAACAAGGGATACCGTCGCTACCTGGGCGGTGGCGGCCCCGACCACTTCCGGATCGATGAGGCGAAGATCGCCGAGGACGCGCGATACGACGGCAAGTGGGTGCTGCGGACGAACACCGATCTGGACTCCGCCGAGGTGGCCTTGCAGTACAAGCAACTCTCGATGGTGGAGCAGTGGTTCCGGTCGTGCAAGACGTTGTTACAGACCCGACCGATCTACCACCGGTGTGACGAGACGATCCGGGGTCATGTGTTCTGCTCGTTCCTGGCGCTGGTCCTGCGACAGGAACTCCAGTCGCGGTTGGAGGAGCGGGGTCACGCGTTCGAGTGGGCGGACGTGATCGCGGACCTGGACCGTTTGCAGATGGTGGAGGTGGAGCAGGAGGGGAAGCGGTTCCTGTTGCGGAGCGACGTGCAGGGGACGTGTGGCAAGGTGTTCCAGACGGTGGGAGTGGCCATCCCGCCCACGGTTCAACAAGCCTCGTCGACCGCTCCGGGTGGCGATGCTGCGCATAGTGCCACGCCGCCCGATTGATGGGTTAACCTCTTGGCCCACCTGGAGATGCTACTTGGTGGTGTCGAAAACAAGTCAAGGACAACCATCGACACCAAGCCCAATAAACCCCTCCCAGTGAGGGGGCGGGGGGGGGTGCGAACGAGCACGAAAGAGCGGCGCAGCCGCGGCCATATGTCTTCTCTGCGTCTGCCGCGGCGGCCGAGCCCCCCCACATGCTCATGGGGGCGGAGGCCGCCGCGCGGAGGGCACGACGCCCGACTCATCCGGGCCTGGATGGCCCGTGGGCGCGAACAAGCCCCCCGCAGGCCGCATGACGCGGGCCGGCCGACTGGGTCCCTCGCTTTGCTCCAGGTGGTCCCGCCGGCCGGCCCGGGGCGGGCGGCCTCAGCTCGGGGATGGTGGCCCATCTTTGAGGGCCGTCGGCGAACCGAGGGGCGCGGCACCGTCGGCCAACGCTGTCCGACCGCGTCAGCGGCCTTTGTGGATCCCGCTAGATCCTCGGCAACGTCGCCCGCCAGGGACCCCAACTTATGCGGCTCGATTTGCACGACCCGCAGACCGAGGCCGACCTGCTCGACTCGGTCCGATCGAGTGCAATTCACGGTGCAATCATGTGTAATTGTGGTGCAAATCGCGGTGCTATCCGCTCAACGCCCGACGGCTTTCGCGGAGGTCGGCCCGGATCTCTGTCGGGTTGGGATGTGTCCCAGGCGGGACTGCTTGCCCTGATCAACCTCGCGGAGGTCAACACGGTCCCGTACGGCCTGACCGGGCTGGGGTTGGCGTCGACGTGGCGGATGAGGTCCCTCGGCCCGGGACCCCTCGGGGTTGAGAGCGGGAGTGGCTTCGCGTGCGAGCCGCCGGCGATGCCGAGTGGCGCCGCGCGTCTGGAGGGCGGCACGCCGTTCCCGTGGCGCCGCCCTGCCCTGCGGTTCTCTGAGACCGCGTCAGCGGGATTTGGGATCCAGGCGACTGACCGTCCGTATCGAGCAGGCGATTGTTGGTTGCCGAGTCGCTAGCGTCGAGATTGACGCGCGGGGCGATGGTGCGGCATGGGCGTCAAGACGGCGGATGACAAGTCACCGGATGGCATCAAGGCAGGGTGGGAGCCGGTCCGAAAACAAGGGCGGACCCGCACGGTTGGCCCCGTGGCGGGTCCGCGACGAATCCCCGGTCTCTAACCCCAGCCCGAGGTCTCCTCATGTCCGTTGCAACCGCAACCGTCGTGTCTCCTGATGTCGCCAGCGCCCTCCCGCGCAAGCGTTCCAGGGCACCGAAGGTGACAAGTCGCTTGTGCGACTCGCGTCCCAAGAACGCCGATTTCCGCGGTCGGAAAATCCCCCACAATCTCGAGAGCATCTTCTCCTGATCCTCCCAAAAATCCGCCGTCTACAGTTGTCAGGGCGTGGGTGAATTTCCGCTGATCGGCCGCCCAGCGGCGCCCGTTATAAAGAGAGTACATTCTTGGAAATGTTTGGGGATTGCGCATCGCCACGGCCTATTTTCCGCTGTTGACCGCATTAACCCCCTGCTCGGTCCGGTAATGATCAACCAAAATAAATGCGATCTGGCCAGGGCCTTGAGGGAGAAATTCACCCACCCCCATGGTCACACCAACCCGCCAGCTGCTGGCCTCCCATGGAGACGGGACGGATCGAGAACGCTGTTTCTTCCGGGGTTGCACGCTATTATAGCGTCGTTATCTTGTATGTAAAAATGATCTAGCATCTGTCTCGGTGTGGGTGAATTTCCGGCCGCGGAAATCGGCGAAGAAGGTCTCTGTGTATTTGTCCGAGTCGGCGGTCCGGAAGCTCGATATCCACGTTGCCATGGACGGCGGGGACCGTTCGCGCCTCGTGGAACAACTCATCCAGGATAGTTTAAAGCGTTATGAGATGCCCCGCCGGCGATTCGAGGCGACCTTGACGGTCAGTGAAATCGGCCCGGACCCAGCCGGTGATTGAAGCCATTCCGCCTCGGTTGACCTTAACGTGGCGGCCGCGCTGGTCGTGACGCTCGTGCGGCCCCTCGACGTGATCGGGGGGGGGCTTCAAGGCGGAGCAGGGCAGGGGGGTGGTCTGCCGGTCGCGGTCGGCGCGGTTTCGGCCTTGAGCTTGAAAACGGGCGGTCCTCTCGCCCGCGAGACTTGGTTCCTCCGCCGGCCCTCTCGGGCCGATTTTCAAACTCGCCGGGCCCCAGGTAGAGTGAGAACGTGGCGCGCGGGACAGCCCCCTGTTGCAAAGTGCGGGCCGTTGGGGGCACGCCAGGGGCGTGACCCACGGCTCCCGCCGCCGCCGCAGAGGGCCCAGAGCGATGAGAAGGTCGGAGCCTTGTTACCTGCGCCGCGCGCTCGGTCATCCGCTGGCGCCGGACATTCCCCATGTGCTGTCCGAGGCACGGCTCAGCGCGGACGCGAAGCTCGTGTATCTGGCCTTGCTCAGCCTGGCGGATCCGAGCGGACACGTCTGTGCGACCGAGCGAGAAATCGCCGAGCGGACCGCGGCCCTCCAGGACGAAATCGAAGGGGGCAGCGCAGGGCTGTGCGCGCCGGACGGGTTGGCCACAACGCTCCTTCGCGGGTGGAGTGTCAACTGACAGGCCACAGGCGGCATCCTCGACGGGCGGGGTGTCACCCAACAGGCACGCCAGGGGGTGGAGCTGACGAGTCACCCGCGGCGGTCCATCCGCTCCGCCCATCGCTCCTGGGCCGCGCGGAGCCGCGCCAGGCGGCGGGTCTCGACCGCGCGAGGGACGGTCAGGAACGTGACGACAGTCAAGGCGGCGCAAGCGAGCGCGGCGAACAGCATCATTGGCGTTGCCTCCGCATCGAGGGGTTCACGCCACCGTAACCTGGTTCTCGGCCGCGAGGGGGCACGATGCCGCGAATCGACACGTGGCGTCGCCGCGATACCCACCCAGGGCCGGTCGAGGGGCTTGGCCTGGCGGGGGGATCGCGCGGCCCCGACGGCGGGGGTGTGGTGTGGGGCCTCGTCGCCAGGGCCGCGGCCAGCGATTCGACATTGCCTTTATTTATATTCATATTTTAGATTTGTTTAAATATTTTTCGGGAAAGGGCCGGTTTCCGTGCCGTTCGTGCGGCGCCCCCCCCCGGGCGTAACATCGCTCGGGCCGTGCGGCCCGATGAACGTTACAGGTGCCACTGCTTGGCACGCGCGTTTGGCGGTCCAGACCGAGTTGCCCGCAGGCGATCGGCGTTCGATCTCGGCCCTGGTTGCGGCGTCGCTGTTCACGCCGAGGTCCCTCCAGGACGGGATGGTACCCTGGCCGGGGGGACAGGGTACGCCGGTGGCGGTGCCGGCGTGCGGACAATCTCTGAGACTTTGATGGCGAGACGGGTTGTTGAGATGTTGTGACGGATTCAGGCCGCTTCCATGTCGCCTCTCAGGAGAGCCGTCATGTCTCACGATATACTGGTTAGGCGGCGTTGAGCTGTTCGGGCACTCTTTCTCGGAGGTCTCTGGCTATGGGCATTCTGGCGTGGATTGTCCTCGGTCTGGTCGCGGGCGCGCTGGCGAAGTTCATCATGCCGGGCCAACAAGGGGGTGGAATTATCCTCACCATCGTGCTCGGTGTCGTTGGTGCTCTCGTCGGGGGCTACCTGGGCACGTACGTGTTCGGCTTCGGGGACATTTCAGGGTTCGATTTACGCAGCATCGCGATTGCGGTCGGTGGAGCCTTACTGGTGCTGTTCCTGTACGGGCTCGTCGCTCGCGGCCGCGCCTAACCGGGGCGTGAGTAGCATTGGACCAGAAAACTGGAATAAGCCTTATACGCCGAGTTTTCCCGGGGCTACGAGGCCGAAATCGAGCCGATTTGCCCCGGTTCTTACCGAAACCGGACGTATATGCTAGATTATACACTTAGTTGTTACATGATGATAATAACAATAGATAGCGACTTAAATCGCTATTTTTGCAGTAGTTTTCGCCCTATTCCAGTTTTCTGGTCCAATGCTACTCACGCCCCTACCACGGGAGACTCGGATCCGGCCGCGCGGGCGGCGGCGTGTCTGTCCCGAGCCGATCACGGGCACGTTGAGGATGCTCTTGAGATGGGCATCTCGTACCGCAGACATCATCAACCGTTTCATGAACGGTCGCGTCTCGCCTTCGATCTCGGCCTGAGGAGGTGGGTATGAGCACCGCGAGCGGCCTGTCCACAGAGGAGCTCGCCTCCAACGTGTTCGGTACCAAGGCAGGAGGCGGCCTGCAGGCGTTCTTCACGCCCCAGAACATCGCCGTCATCGGGGCGACCGAGAAACCCGGCAGCATCGGCCGGACGATCGTCCGGAACCTGCTCGGCAGCCCGTTCGGCGGGACCGTCTTCCCGATCAACCCGAAGCGGCGGCGCGTGCTGGGGATCAAGGCCCACCCGCGCATCGGGGACATGCTCGACCCGATCGACCTGGCCATCGTGGCCACGCCCGCGCCGACGGTGCCGGACCTGATCGGCGAGTGTGTCGAGGCCGAGGTCCGGGCGGCCGTCGTTATCTCGGCAGGATTTAAGGAACTCGGGGCCGAAGGCGCGGTGCGCGAGCGGCGGATTGTGGACCAAGCGGGGCGCGGCCGGATGCGAGTCATCGGCCCGAACAGTCTCGGGGTGATGAGCCCGATGACCGGCCTGAACGCCACGGTCGCCAGCGCCATGGCCCGGCCGGGCAAGATCGCCTTCCTCAGTCAGAGCGGGGCCCTCGGCACCGCGGTCCTCGACTGGAGCTTGCGGGCCAACGTCGGCTTCAGCGCCTTCGTCTCGGTCGGGGAGATGCTCGATGTCGGCTGGGGCGACCTGATCGACTACCTCGGCAACGACCTGCAGACCCAGAGCATCCTCCTCTACATGGAGTCGATCGGCGACGCGCGGTCCTTCCTGTCGGCGGTGCGCGAGGTGGCGCTGACCAAGCCCATCATCGTCATCAAGCCCGGCCGCACCGAGGAAGCATCCCAGGCGGCGGTGGCGCACACCGGGTCCCTGACCGGCAGCGACGACGTGCTCGATGCCGCCTTCCGCCGCTGCGGCGTGTTGCGCGTGGACCGGATCTCCGAACTGTTCAGCATGACCGAGATCCTCAACACCCAGCCGCGGCTGAAGGGCCCCCGCCTAACGATCCTGACCAACGCGGGCGGCCCCGGCGTGCTCGCCACCGATGCCCTGATCGCCGGCGGTGGCCAACTGGCCCACCTGGCCCCCGAGAGCATCGCATCGCTCAACCGCATTCTCCCGCCGCCCTGGACTCACCGCAACCCCATCGACCTGCTCGGCGACGCCAGCCCCGACCGCTATGGTAAAGCGCTGGAGGTCGTCGCCAAGGACCCGAACACCGACGGTGTGCTGGTGATCCTGACGCCCCAGGCGATGACCGACCCGACCCGGACCGCCGACGAGTTGAAGGCCCAGAGCACAACCGCCGGCAAGCCGGTGCTAGCCAGTTGGATGGGGGGGGACGAGGTCGCGGTCGGTGAGTCGATCCTGAACCGCGCCGGCATCCCGGCGTTCCCCTACCCCGATACCGCCGCCCGCGCCTTCAACAACATGTGGCGCTACAGCAAAAGTCTCCGCAGCCTGTACGAGACGCCGGCGCTGGCCGGCGGCGAGGACGGCGGCGCCGATCGCGCCGGGGCCGAGGACCTGATCGCCGCCGTCCTGGCCTCGGGGCGAACTCTCTTGACCGAGGCCGAATCGAAGCAGTTGCTCGAGTTGTACCGCATCTCCACCGTGCCCACCCGGGTCGCCACCACGGAGGAACAGGCCGTGGCCCTCGCGGCGGAACTCGGCTACCCCATGGTCCTGAAGCTCTACTCCCAGACGATCACGCACAAGACCGACGTCGGCGGGGTGGAGCTCAACCTGTCCAATGCCGAGGCGGTGCGCCACGCCTATCGCACGATCGAGCAGTCCGTACGCCAGTGCGTCGGCGCCGAGCACTTCCTGGGCGTGACCGTCCAGCCGATGATCAAGCTCGACGGCTACGAGCTCATCCTCGGTTGCAGCCCCGATCCGCAGTTCGGCCCGATGCTCCTGTTCGGCGCGGGCGGACCACTGCCCGAACTGCTCGACCGTTCGCTGGCCCTGCCGCCCCTGAACACGACGCTGGCGCGGCGGATGATGGAGCACACTCGGATCTTCCATGCCTTGCAGGGGATCCGCGGTCGCCGTCCCGCCGATCTGGGCGCGTTGGAGCGGCTGTTGGTCCGGTTCAGCGGGCTGGTGGTCGAACAGCCGCGGATCAAGGAGATCGACATCAACCCGCTGCTCGCCACGCCCGATCGCTTGATCGCGCTGGACGCCCGGGTGGTCCTGCACGGGGCGGACGTCGATGCGGACCGACTGCCCCGCCCCGCCATCCGCCCCTATCCTACCCAGTACGTCACCCAGTGGACGACTTGCAGATGCGCAGCATGCAAGGAGGGCCTGACCGTCACGCTCCGCCCGATCCGGCCCGAGGACGAGCCGCTGGTGGTGCGGCTCCACGAGAAGCTGTCCGAGGACTCCGTCTACCCGAGGACTCCGTCTACCTCCGCTTCTTCCAGTCCTTGAAGCTGAGCCGGCGGATCGCCCACGAGCGGCTGACCCGGGTCTGCTTCCTCGATTACAACCGCGAGATGGCGCTGGTGGCCGACTTTAAGGACCCCGAGACCGGGGACCACGAGATCATCGCCATGGGGCGGTTGAGCCGACTATATGGCAAAGACGAGGCCGAGTTCTCCCTCGAGGTCCGCGACGCGTTCCAGCGGTGCGGACTAGGTACCGACGAGCAGATGGGGTGCATCAGCGCCGTGGTCTTGCCGCACAACCAGGGCATGCTGCGCATCTGCGAGAAGCTCGGCTTCCACACCGATTACGCAGAGTCCGATCGTTTGGTCCGCGCCAGGCTGGAACTCGTCGACACGGGGAAGTAAGCCTCCGAGTCGCAAGGAAGCCGGGAACCGGAGGAAGGTCCCTCTGCCGTTCCCGGAGGGAGGGAAAGGGGGACCTGGGGTCACGCCTCGGAACGGGAAAAATTGCACGCTAAGCCCTGGACCCGGGCCTGAAGTCGTATTCTGAGCTTGGTTTTGGACTTTCGAGAGCCACCAGTCAGCGATTCGCGAGGGTGACCAAAAACTAAAGTTTTCGTCCACCCCTTGGAGCGAGCCCGATTCTAATCAGGCACTTGTGGATCGCCAGAGTCGGCTGAAGCCGGTCTTACAAGGATATTTCAGCAGCAATCTGGTCGCCACCCTCGTTCCGGCCACGCCGGTCCCGCCGGTCGTGTGGCCCCTCGACGTGATCAGGGGGGCTTCCAGGCGGGGTAGGGCAGGGGATCAGTCGGCGTCGCCGGATGGTTCCTCGTGGGGAGTGACGGTCCCGGTCGCGGCCCCCGTGTACCACTCCGGCACCCACCCCTTCCAAGTTAAGGAATTGTTTTCTAACCTAGAACTGTTTTTGAGTTTAGATCATTCCCCGATACAAACGAGGTTGGCACCGTGCAGTTGGGTACCCTCTTCGAGCAATTCCTTCAAGCCAGTCCCATTCCCGTCATGTACCGCGCCCTGCTCGAACGCGCCCTCGATCCCCACCAACTCGATCAGCTCTTCCACGACACCGCCCAGACCCAACGCACCCGCGAACTGCTCTTCTCCGCAATGGTCAAGCTCATGTTCGCCGTCGTCTCCAAGGTCCATCCCTCCGTTCGCTCGGCTTATCTCGACTCGCTCGACGAGCTGATGACCTCGCTGTCGGCCGTCTACGCCAAGCTCCAGGGGATCGAGCCGGAGGTCTGCCGTGGCTTCGTCGTCTACGCTCATGACCGCCTCGAGCCGATCCTCCGCCGCCTCGACGGCGGCATCCTCCCCCAGCCCCTGCCCGGCTACCGGGCGCGAATCCTCGACGGCAACCACCTCGCCGGCACCGAGCATCGCCCGGCGCCGACCCGCACCACCCGCGCCGCGCCGCTGCCCGGCCAGGCGCTGGTCGTGCTCGACCCGGCGACGATGCTGGTCTGCGATGTCGTCCCCTGCGAGGACGCCTATACTCAGGAGCGCGCCCTGATCGATGCGGTGCTCGAACGCGTCGCCGAGGGCGACTTCTGGATCGCCGATCGGAACTTCTGCTGCAGCCGGTTCGTCTTCGGTATGGTCGCGCGTCGCGGTCGCTTCCTCGTCCGCCAGCACAAGGCGACTTTGCGCTGGGAGCCGATCAGCGCGTGGACCGACTTGGGGCGGATCGCCACCGGCGTGGTCTTCGAGCAGACGATTCGTGTGACGGACATCGACGAGCGAGACGACGTCGTGCGGGATGAGCAGGGGCACGCCCAGACGGTGACGCTCCGTCGCATCCGCGTGGTGTTGGACCAGCCGACCGAGGACGGCGAGACGGAGCTCTTCCTGCTGAGCGATGTGCCGGCGGCACAGGCCGAGGGCCGGCTGCTGGCGATGATCTACCGCCGGCGGTGGACGGTGGAAAACGTGTTTCAGACGCTGACCGAAGCGTTGCAGTGCGAGATCGACACGTTGGCCTACCCCAAGGCGGCGTTGTTCGGGTTCTGCACGGCGTTGGTGGCGTACAATGCAGTGGCAGTCGTGCGGGCGGCGTTGCGGGCGGCGCACGGAGCCGAGTTGGTGGAGGAGAACGTCTCGACGTACCACGTGGTCGGAGAGATCGCGCGGGTCTACGAGGGGATGATGATCGCTCTGCCGCCGCGGGAGTGGGCGATCTTTCAAGAGGTCGGTGCGGTGGAGTTCGCGGAGTTCCTGCAGGCGGCGGCGGAGTTGGCGTGGCTGGCGAAGGATCCGCTGAGCCATCGCGGGCCGAAGAAGCCGCGTCCCAAACAAACCAGCGGCAAGAGGAATCATCATGTCGCCACCGCCCGCCTCTTGGATCAGAAAAATCGACATAACCGCTAATTTGGAAGGGGTGCACTCCGGCACCCCATGGGGCCAGATCGGTCCGAGCGGACCGGCCTCGGACGAGTCGATCGGCGCCCCCAGGGGGTCGAGCTCGCCTGGATTCAAAGCGATGAGCCGATCGAGGTCGCTCAAAGCGGCGGCCCTGGCGGCGGCCCAGGCGGCGGCGTCGGCCCTAGCGGCGTCGGCAGCCCTGGCGGCGGTCCAGGCGGCGGCGGCCCTGGTGGCGTCGGCCCTGGCGTCGGCAGCCCTGGCCTCGGCGGCCCTGGCCTCGGCGGCGCCTTTCGCAAACGCCTCGGCGTTCGTGATCGCCCGGTCGATTGTGTCCCGGTCCTGCTGAGGAAGGACGTGTGTCAGCGGTTGCACCCGTCGCGCACACCGGGCGGCGAAGGCGACGACGGCGTGGTGCGGCAACCGGGCTAACCGCTCTCGGATGTCATTCGTAGCCACCGTCGTTCCCCTCCTCGGTTTCGATGCATCCCGCTCGAACATGATCTCACGAGCCCGACCTCGGGGGCAGGCTTGAACGCCCATGCATAGCCCGGTTCGCGGGCGGCGCGGAGCGGGTGGGGTGGAGTCGCGCGAACCGGGCGGCGCTGAGGGCTTGCGTCGGCGGGCTTGGCCTGGCTGCCGGCCGGATCGCGTGGGACCGGGTGGGTCTCTGGGTCGAGGTCGAGGCGCAGGTCCTGGCGGGCTTCCCGGCGATCCTGACGACGTCCGGCGGATCCCAGGCGGGATACAAGCCAGGTCAAGGAGGCGCAGGCGGCGCGGGGGCCTTCCCCCAGATCAAAAAGCTCAGAACCCGTGAGTGAGGAACTCGGGCAGCTCCTTCACGAGCGAGGACTCCACGTCGTCGCTGTCGTAGAGGAGGTGGTCGATCGTCAGCGCGAGGACCCCCCGCGCAGGATCGAGTCCTCCCAGGGTGACGCGGGAGATCCGCAGGCGACCCAGGAGGACCGAGGGGATCGCGTCCTCCTTGCGATTCAACTCCTCCTGGACGGTCCGAAAGTGGACGAAGGCGTCCCGCACCGCCGGCTCGTCCCCCGCGGCGATGTAGTACCTCTCGTGATCGAGCTTCGCGGCATTGAAGACCGCTTCGGCGAGGTAGCAGGTCACTGACTCCATGGCATCACCCCTCGGTTCCGGGCCTCGCACTCCTGCCCGGGGTCTGGGCTCATGCCCGCCCCATCCCCGCAGTTTATCACCCCTGGACCGTCTCCACTAGACCGCCGCGCCTTCGCCCGCCTGCCGCGCGACCTGAAGGCGGAGGACTCGATGGCGAAAATCAGCTCGGCCCACACCTCTTGGGCCGCGCGGAGCCGCGCCAGGCGCCGGGCCTTCGGGTGCGGGACGGCCGGGATTACCACGAGGGGCAGGGCGACACAAGCGAGCGCGGCGAGCAGCATCATCGGCGTGGCCTCCACATCGAGGGTTTCACGCCACCGTAGCCCGGTCCTCGGTCGCGAGGGGGCACGATGCCGCGAAGCGACACGTGGCGTCGCCGTGCTGCACACTCAGGGCCTGCCGAGGGGCTTGGCCTGGCGGGGGGATCGCGCGGCCCCGACGCCGCGGGCGTGGTCGTGGTCTGGAGCCTTGTCGCCAAGCCACGGCGCCGCGATAATCCAGGCGAGCGACGGTCGTGCGGGAGATCATTGCCATGGACAGTGACGAGGCGCTGAGACTGCTCAGCGCCGATTTTCGCGGGGGGATTAACTTGCCTAATCGATACTCAACTTTCGTGATGTCGTGCGGCAGGCATACCCCTGACGCGCGGGGGTCGGGATATGACCCGGGGCTGTCACGGGCAGGCCAGGTGCACCGAACGATTGCCCAGCCACGGGACCGGGGGCGTCGGCTTCGTCAGACCGGCCTCTTTCAAAAGCGGGTTGTGCGCGCGTGTGCTCAGGCGGACGATCACACCGTCCGTTGTGATCTCGATGTCGCCCGGCGTGTCGACGAACTTCCGGAACAGACACGCAGGGCCAACACGTGCAAAGCCTTTCAGGCGTTCCGCCAAGCTCCGGTACAGGAGGTCTGCGACCACGGTCAGGGTCAGGTCGAAGTCCACGTTCAAGCGGACGTCACTGCACAGGCAATCGAGGTGGAAGAACGTGATCTGTTCACCGAGTTGATTCTCCACGTGATTCCTACTGGCGTCGGTCTGGATGGTTTCGCGGGCCGTCCGCGGTTTCGGGAGGTCGTTGGCCAAGAGGAAGGTCGGCGACTCCTGTCCCAGACCGGTCACAATCCGTTGCCGCAGGTCGCCGTCGTAGCCCTCGAGCCGGACGCGCTCGTCGACGTAGTGGATCTGGCGGCGCTTCCCCTTGGCTTGGGTGACCTGGCAGTGCTGCCAGGTCTCCGCGGGCAGGCGTTCCACGCGCGCCCGCATCCCAGAACCGCGACGGCGGATGGTGAGGACTCCGATCTTGCGTCGGTTCAGTTCGTGAAGGCCGGCGTAAGGGGTCGCGCGCGAGTCGAAGAGCAGCCGGGCCGGAGAGTGCCCGGTCTGCTCCCGCCAGGAGTCGGCGAACTTCGGGACCATCGCGTCGGCCTCGTCCCGCACGAGCTTGGCGGTCGCGTAGCAGCTCACCCGCCGGCCGGCCACTTGGGCCACAAACGCCATGACCGAAGGGAGTGCGTGGTGTCGCATGGGGACCCAGTGATGCTCCAGGTCGGGCTCGGCGCCGCGGAACGGGATCGCGTGGAAGTCGAGGTTAAAGCTCAGGGGCGGGTCTCCCAAGGGGGTCTTTCCGATCAGGGCGGCGACCAGCCGCTCGGTCATGGTGCGCTCGGTCTTGTACGAGTAGTCGGTCGCGAAGGTGGTCTTGGGCAGGACATTGAGGCCGGCGAACAGCCCCGCGCCCTCGTCACAGCACAGATCGCTGATGTGACTGACGCGGCGTTTGCCGAGGAGTTTGGGGGTCAAGATCGCCAGCAGCGGCTGCAGCGGCGGGATCTGCTCGGAGCCGGGGAGGCCCGCGGCGGTGACAGCGGCGGGCAGGTCGAGTTCCAGGAGCATGGGGAGGAAAAGGAAGAGGCCGGCGACCTTGCTCGAGAATCGTCGCCCGGCCTCGAGCGACCGCGTGCGGACGTCGGCAATGTCGGGAACCACCGAGCCATCGCAGGCGATCTCTCCCGGTTGCGGCGTGGGGCGGCGATTGCGAACCGTGGTCAAGCCCGCTCGGTGGAGGACGCCGAAGAGATACGACTCGCTGACCTCGAAGCCCTCGCATCGGAGAGTGGCGTGGATGTCGGCGAGGGTGGCGTCTTGGCGACGGAGTTCACAGGCTCGCTCCTGGATCGCGGCGTGCTGGGGCGCGGACTTTCGTCCTAGCTGCTCGGTGAGGAAGAAGGTGCTGATGTCGGGATCACTCGCGAAGTCGCGGAGGATGGCCCGGACGGTACCGACATGGAGCTGATTCTGCTGTGCGAGTTGTTGGGCGGTCGCGTCCTCCAGGAAGGAGGCGCGGCAGATCTCGTAGCGGCGCTGGGTCGGCGCGTTGGGTTGCTGGAAGAGGCGCGCGAGTTCAGGGGATCGGGCCCTCGCAGTTGAGTCCCGAATAAGCAGGTTGTGATCGGCCAAAGGATGCAACGGTGCGGGGCTAAAACCCTGCTGGACGATGGGAACGTCTGATGGGAAGAGAAGCAAGAAAGAAGGGATTTTGGCGAAGAAAGAAGGGATTTTGGCGAAGATGCCGAGGTGACGATGGGTGAGGAAAGGAGTTGCGGAGGGGACGGAAATCGCGATGTGCTGGCTCGAATGGGACTCGCGCGGCGGACCTCGAGATCCGCTAAAATCCGGGGAAATCGAAAGGCTCGCCGGAGAGAATTGAGTGCCGAATAGGCAAATTACGCAGCCGCGAAACTCGGCGCTCAGGACAGGAAAGGAAGGGGTCGCGGAATGGAATCGGCGTCGGGAGACGGGCGAGGGGATCCCTGACCTCGTCGATGCCGACCTCATCGAAGTCAACCTCGCCATGGCCAACCTCGCCATGGCCAGCCTCCTCAAGGCCAACCTCGCCATGGCCAGCCTCCTCAAGGCCAACCTCGCCATGGCCAGCCTCTTCAAGGCCAACCTCGCCATGGCCAACCTCTGCGGGGCCAACCTCCGCGGGGCCAACCTCCGCGGGGCCATTCTCATCGAGGCCGACCTCGTCGAGGCCGACCTCCGCGGGGCCAACCTCATCAGGGCCAACCTCATCAGGGCCAACCTCATCAGGGCCAACCTCATCAAGACCAACCTCGGCACTGCCAACCTCCGCGGGGCCGTCCTCGCCGATGCCGACCTCCGCGGGGCCGACCTCCGCGGGGCACGAGGTTTGGCTCAAGGACAGCTCGAATGGGCACGAGGCGACGGGGAGACCGAGTTGCCCGAAGGACTCGTCCGACCGGAGTCCTGGGATGAGGCCGCGGCGGAATGAGTCCGCCGGCGGGTTCACCCCGGGCGTTCCCGCAACGCCGATGAGGTCGAAGCGATCCCGCCCGGTCGGGCCGTAAAAAGAATCTTATAGATTTCGCGTTACGGATTTTTGGCGACGTAAGTCGTTATTCCTCGTGGCGGAAACCCGGTTTTCGGGGCTGATACATTTCCTTGACAGTTTCGGCCGCCTTCAGGGGTCACTCCCCGGAACGGATAAGATTGCACGCTAAGGAGGGGTCGTGAGGCCGTCTCACAAATTCCCGGCGAGCGGGCCAGTGGTGAGACTTTGAAATGGAGACGAGTTACCGAGACGCGAATCGGCCTGCCGGGGCAGCCGTCGCGTCGCCGCCCGACGGGTCTCGTCTAACTCATCTTCAACACCACAATTTAGCATCTCCAGTAGTGGCAAGGACTTGACGCATCAACCCGACGGCGTGGCACTATGCGCAGCGTCTTGCCCCGGGCTGGTCGGCGGGGCTTGTTGAACGGTCGGAGGGAGGGCCACTCCGGCCGTCTGGAACACCTGGCCACACCTCCCTTGGACCTCGCTCCGGAGCAGGAACCGCTTCCCGTCCTGCTCCACCTCGACCATCTGCAACCGGTCCAGATCACCGATCACATCGGCCCACTCCAGGTCGTGGCCCCGCTCCTCCAGTCGGGACTGCAACTCCTGGCGGAGCACCAACGCCAGGAACGAGCAGAACACGTGTCCCCGGATCGTCTCGTCACGTTTGTGGGAGATCGGCCGGGTCTGCAACCGCGACTTGCACGACCGGAACCACTGCTCCACCATCCAGAGTTGCTTGTCCTGTAACGCCACGTCGGCCGAGTCCAACTCGGTGTTCGTGCGGCGCACCCACTTGCCGTCGTAGCGGGCGTCCTCGGCCACCTTCGCCTCATCGCTCCGGAAGTGATCCGGGCCACCACCCCCCAGGTAACGCCGGTAGCCCTTGTTGCCGACCCGCGACTTGGCCCCACTGGGGAGTTGCTTCCGCAGGGCCGCCCCGATCGCCTCCCGGTCGGCGGCGTCCTTGCGCGCCTCGTCCTCGTTGAGGCCGACGACGTACCGGTGATCGCCCACCCACACCTCCTTGACCTTCAAGGGCGAGGGGTCGTCACTCTGGACCCGCTTGGGGTGCACGACCCGGTAACGACCCGCCCGGGACAGCACCTCGTCCTTCACCTCGTTCTGCGACCGCATCCGGGCACCCAGGATGTACGGCCAGCCCCGTTCGTCCTGCTCCAGCGCGGCGATCGTCTCCTGGCTGATCATGCCCCGGTCGGCCACGAGGCCGACCCGACGCACGCCGAAGCGACTCCGCAAGCGATCCACCACGGGGATCAGTGTCGTCACGTCCGTGGTGTTGCCCGGCCAGAGTTCGCAGCAGAGCGGCCTCCCCTGACCATCGAGCACCGCCCCGACGACCATCTGGTACAGGTCGGGCCGATGAGCCTTACTGAACCCCCGCTGGCCGATGTCCTCGCCGCCGTTGCCCTCGAAGGAGATGGAGGTGGTGTCGAAGAAGACCAGTTGGAGGTCGGTGCAGAGGTCACGGCGGTGGGCGAACAACGCCTCTTCGATCCGGTCCTTGACGCAGCGGGGTGCGAACGGCGTCTGGTCCTTCTGCTGGCCGTCAGGTAACTCCTCGCCGAGCCAGGCCATGGCCCGGTAGAGGTGGTACAGTGGCAGTAATTCACACCCATCGATCTGGTAATCCGCCCGCCACTTGTCGGCGGCCCGGTCGCTGCCGGGTGCGAACCGGCGGTGCAGGACGGTCAGGAAGACCGCTCGCTCGACGTCGCACTCGAAGCGGCGGCCGTCGAGGAGTTGCTCGATGACCCGTGGGCACCCCGTCTCTCGCCAGAGTCGCTCGAAGATGAGGGCGGGGCCGATGCGGCGGGTCGTGAGGGTCGGGAGTTGGCCCTGGGCGTGAGCCGAGAGGAGGAGGACCGACTGGGCCAACCGTGCGCCCGAGACCAGCCGGGCGTCGAGTTGGCCACTCTGTTGCAGTTGGTCGAGCCGCCCCAGGGTGGCGAGGACCCGTTGTCGGGGCCGGCCATCCTCCCAGCGGTTCTCAACGATCTGGAGGGAGGAGCGTGGTCCGGAGGTCTTGGTGCGGAAGAACATGGCGCCCTCGTATCTGGGACACCATGATTATACGGTCTCTGATCGAGATTTCAAGGGAATAATACGGTGTTGCGTGGCACTATGTTTGTCACTCCGATCCGATTCCTGGCCCATCAGCAAAGGACTTACGTCAAAAACCGGGGCGCAACTGTAGAAGATCAGTCTAAGGGCCGGATACTGCTGGCGAATTCCCGTAGGCGGCTGACTGGCCGGAACTTGGGCAAGATGGAGCCTGCTGGGAAGGGAAAACCGCGACCCCAGACGCCTCAGACGAATTCGCCAGCAGTATCCATTTGCTACTCACGCCCCTTGCTCGGCACCGACCCCTGCCACACCCCGGCCGTTCCCCGCGCTGACGAGGCGCGGGGCGGGTTGAAACATGAGGCTTTCCGACGATTGACGACACGTCAGCGATTCAGGCTGCATAATGGAACAATTCGGCCGTAGAACCAGCATGAGGCCGGTTTCCAAGCACATCGGAAGTGGGTGCAGATTCCCCAACATACTAGAGAAGAATCCATGCCGAACATTCGCTTGATGGGGTTCGCCGCTGGTACTCTGTTCATCCTTTCGTCGGCGGGCAACGCCCAGACCCTCCAAGCCCCCGGCAAGGCCCTGGCGATGGGCCAGGCACCTTCAAAGGTCCTCCCGCAGCCGCAGGGTCCGGGCAAGGGGCTTCCGGCTGCGTACAGTGACGCGGGGTCCACCTACGCGGGCCCCACGGGCTACTACGGCGGCGGGTATGCTGGCGGCACGGCCGGCTATCCCGGCGGGTACGACTTCGGCCGGCCCGGCTACAACCCGGGCGGCCTCGGCGGGCCGCGGTCCGGGCTGGGGGTGCGGCCCGGCCTGGGCGTCGGCGGCTTCGGCCCGGGGCGCTGACTGTCCACAGGTTCTCCGTTCACCCTGCGGGGTGCTGCCGGCCTGGACCTACGGGCTGACTCGGGGCGGTGTCGGCGGCGGCCGGTTGATGGGCGCCGCGGCCGGTGAGGAGATTCGCACGTCGACCGGTGCGGCCGGGCGTCACTCCGGTGGCGACCCGGCCCTCCGGTCAGGCTGTACGGACAGGAGTGGGTGGTGGGCGTCGGTCCCACATCGCGCTTACGGCGCAGAAGGCGCACGACTCAACGAACCGACGTCGGAGGAGGTCGGCCGAGCCTTCCCAAGGTGGAAGGATTCGGCCAGCTCCGAGTGAAGGGGCGACCAACTGGCGTGGCAACCGCCATAGCCCAGGCCGGGACCTCTCCGATCCGTTCGGGCACTCTTTCTCGGAGGTCTCTGGCTATGGGCATTCTGGCATGGATCGTCCTCGGTCTGGTCGCGGGCGCTGGCGAAGTTCATCATGCCGGGCCAACAGGATGGCGGAATTCTCCTCACCATCGTGCTCGGTATCGTCGGTGCTCTCGTCGGGGGCTTCCTGGGCACGTACGTGCTCGGCTTCGGCGACATTTCAGGGTTCGATTTACGCAGCATCGCGATCGCAGTCGGTGGAGCCTTACTGGTGCTGTTCGTGTACGGGTTCGTCGCTCGCGGCCGTGCCTAACCCACGGTTGCAGCGGACCCGGCCCGCCGTGGACCAACACGCAACGTTTCGTCTCACCAAACGGACGGATACTGTTGGCGAATTCACCGAAGGGCGGCAAGCGACTATATGAAGGGCCTTACGCCCCACCACCGCCGGCCCTGAGGTGCTCCCATGTCGCTCCAGCCCAGCCCCATCCCGCCCATCCGGGGTAGCAGCCCCATCGGTGTGAAAACCTACGGTAGCGTGTTGGGCGCAATATCGAGGGTCCGGCCCGCGTGAACGGAGAGGCCCGTTTCACCCCCTCGATAGCCCCTGGACGCGGTATTTGGCGCAATGTCGCCCCCCGAAGGGTATTAGCCCGATCGCTGCGAAAATACACGCTAAGGCGCCCCATCTACGCCCAATGGAGACGAGTTCTCGGGACTTTGATTTTTAGGATGGGTTCTTGAGGTGCGCTTTGGTGAGACAGCAGCCCTTCGACGAGGCCCGGAACTCTGTGTCATCAAACGTTCGTTTGATGGGACAGTCGCAAGGTGCTGTGGCAAGAGAACTTGTAGCAAGCCAAAGAGCCAGTGCTTAGCGTGTAAAATCGCAGCAATCGGGCTAACACCCTCCCGAGATCGGAGGTCATTTCATTGCGCAAAATACGTCGGCTCGTCGCCGAACATTGTCGCCCACTGCGACATGGGCGCCATTATTATTGCGCAATGTGTCACGGTGCCCCGGCGATTCCGGCCCTCTTGAGTTCCCGGCCTTCCCAAAGTGACGACCGAAGGGAATCCTTACCGTAGGTTTCTGCACGGATGGGGCTGGGACCCCCAGAAGCTTAACCCGACTTTCTGGTCCGATGATTGTCGGACCCCTTCTTCTGGCAAGTTCTCTTGCGCCTGATCGGCCAAGTGCCACCACATCCCGATCACTTTTGTGCCACCACATCCCGATCAGTCCGGTATAACCTGGACTGAAAACCGCGTCCCTCTCTGGAGGCCGTCATGAACAAAGTGATCGGGAAGCCACTCGCCGTCGAGCCATCGTTGCCGCCGTCCGGAGCGGTCGCTCGCAGCACGAGGTCGCCCACGAATTCGGCGTCAGTCAATCCACCGTTCATGCATGGGTCCGTCGTGCCCAAGGCCAGCGCCTCGACCGAGTGGACGGGCACGATCGCTCCTGCACACCACGCACAACCACTCGAACCCAAGCCGCCATCGAGGGCCTGGTCCTGACCGTGCGAACGGAGCTGGGACAGTGCAGCGACCTGGGCTTCCATGGGGCCAAGGCGATCCACGAGGCCCTCAAGGCCCGCAAGGTCGAGCCGCTCCCCTCGGTGCGGACCATCCACCGCATCCTCGAACGACGGGGGGCCCTGGACGGCCAGAGGCGCATCCGTCGCCCCGCTCCGCCACCGGGTTGGCATCGGCCCGAGGTCGCCTCGAAGCGGCGGGAACTCGACAGCTTCGATGTGGTCGAGGGGCTGGTAATCAAGGGCGGCCCCAGGTCGAGGTGCTCAACGGCATCTCCCTGCACGGCGGCTTGGCCGCCTCGTGGCCGGTGGAAGCGAGCGTGACGGCCAAGGTCGTGGTCGCGTCGCTGGTCGAGCACTGGCGGGCATTCGGCCGGCCCGGCTCCGCGCAGTTCGACAACGACACGATCTTCCAGGGGCCGCACACCCACCCGGACGTGATCGGGCGGGTGAGTCGGCTGTGCCTGGGCCTGGGGGTAATCCCGGTATTCGTCGTGCCCCACGAGTTCGGCTTCCAGTCGGCGATCGAGAACTCCAACGGCACCTGGCAGGCGAAGGTCTGGGCCCGCTTCGAGCACGGCTCGCTGCCGGACTTGCAAGGGCGATCGCAGCGTTACGTGACCGCCCTGCGTCGCCACCGCGCCGATCGGATCGAGTCGGCCCCCCGGCGGCGTGCCTTCCCGAAGCGATGGCGATTGGACCTCCAGTCTCGACCCCGAGGCCAGATCATCTACGTGCGGCGGACCAGCGTGGTGGGGGCGGTGGAGGTATTGGGCCGGAGTTTCGAGGTGGACCAGCACTGGCTGAATCGGTTGGTGCGCGTGGAGGTGGAGGTGGACCTCGATGGGGACAAGATCCGCATCCACCGGCTCCGTAGGAGGGAGCCGCAGGACCAGCCGCTTTTGAGGGAGTTGCACCATCATATCAAGAAGAGAAAGTTTTCAGAGTGAACGGAATGACATGATCGATTGAACATAAAGTGATGGTAGTACATATCCATCTGATGACTGATCGGGATGTGGTGGCACTTGCCACCGTCTCGTCTTTCAACTGATCGGGATGTGGTGGCACCTGGCCCCTGATCGCAGCTTCCCTCCCGTTGCCCCCGCTCGGCCGTGACCGCCACCAACGCCGCGCCAATGGCGTCCAACGCGGAGGAACAGGCGGTCAGGACGTCCGTACTTAGGTAGGCACTGGGGGGCGGCCTGGGTTCGACTCCCGGGGTGCTTCCTCTCATAAATGGGACAACTCACAGCGCGTGCCGGTTCGCTCAGTTCCGACCAGGTCGGTCGTCGGGGTCGCCACTTGCGCCGGGGGGCGTAAGCCTGGTTTCTTTCATGAGGTGGGGCCCCTGGCGACGACACTGGAGCCGGGGGGCGTAAGCCTGGTTTCTTTCATGAGGTGGGGCCCCTGGCGACGACACTGGAAGGTGATACGCTGCCGACTCACCGCCGCCCAGGAAGCCGTACGAGCCCGGCACGGCGGCTCGGCCCTCACTTTCTCAAGGCTTGAGGCGAGGAATACGGCCCTCCTGGGGGGCGGCGAATGCGGGATGGATCGAACGTGCGAGAGGTCCGCTCGGCGCGAACTCCCCATCGCGACGGGGAGGGCGTCACCCCGACGGCAGGTGGCCCGGCCGAGCTGAGGAATGCGTTGGAAGCATTGCGGGTCGCCGCGACGCTGCTGGTGGTCCTGTATCACGCGGCCCTCGCCTATGTAGCGACCCCCCTGCGCCTAACGCTCTGGGTCGCCTTCGAGCCGTCTGGTCAGGTCGCGTTCGACGCCTTCGTCTCCTGGGTGAACGGGTTCGCGATGCCCGTCTTCTTCCTGGTGGCCGGCGTCTCGGCCCCGGCGGCGTGCGAGTCCCGCGGCCCCCAGGTCTTCCTGGTGCATCGAGCCAAGCGGCTGCTCCGACCGCTTCTGTTCGGTGGACTGACGATCCTGCCGGCCTTCTACCTCCTCTGGGGATACGGTCTGATGGTGACCGGGCGTTGCGACCTGGACAGCATCCTGAGCTGGAAGTTCGGCCCGGACGTCCGCTACAACCTTTATGGGCTCGGGCACCTCTGGTTTCTCGAGTACCTGTTCGTCGTCTGCACCCTGTGGTGCGCCACCTGGTGGCTGCAAACTCGCGCCTTCGGCCGGGTGGCGGGGTCCGGCGACCGGGGCCGGTGGCCGACGCAGTGGCTCGCCTCGCCTTGGGGTCCGCTGCTGCTCGCCATCCCCACGGCCGTGGTCTTCCTGATCGACTCGGACACGATGTTGCGCGTCGACAACGTGATCGTCCCCGATGTCGCCCGCCTGCTGCACTACTGGCTCTTCTTCGAAGTCGGCGGTTGGATCTCCAAGGTGCGCGAGCCCCGTCGGCAGTTCGCCCGATCCGGCCCCCACTTCCTCGGGCTCTCCTTCGTCGTGTTTGCGCTAATGGTGCCCTTGCTGCTCCGCCACGCGGCAGCCCCCTTGGGGGGTGGGAGCCGGGTCGTCTTCTGCGCCTTGGCCGCGATTTTCCCGTGGCTGACTGTCTTCGGCGGGTTGGGCGTCCTGCTACAGATCAATCCGGCGAAGGGGCCCCTCATGCGGTCCCTTACCGAGTCGGCGTTCTGGGTCTACCTCATCCACGTGCCGATCGTCGCCCTGATCCAGCTCGCGCTACTTCCGACGGTGTGGCCGGTCCCCATCAAATTCACGATCGTCTCGGCGCTCGGCCTCGGGTTGAGCCTCGCGAGCTACGGCCCGTGCGTCCGGCACAGCCTGATCGGGGCGATCATCAATGGGGCGCGGAAGCGCGCCCCGCAATCCGCACGTTTCGGCCCGGAATTCGGCTGGGTGACGGTCGCCGGCATCGTGCTGCTCCTCTCCGCCGGGGCCGCCTGGTCGGCGCGCGTTTTCTTCTTCGGCCGCAACCTTTACGCGGAAGTGCCCGGTCGGCTCTACCGCAGCGCCGCCTCCAGCCCGGGGAACTGGACGACCTGATCGGCCGCGAGGGTCTCAAGTCCGTCATCGTCTTCACCGGCAGGGGAGACCGTCACCCCTGGTTCATGGGCCAGAAACGTGTCTGCGCGGAACGTCGCGTCGAACTCCACGCCGTCCCCTTGCACGGGGGAGTGGCCCCCACGCGGACGGCATTGCTCCGGCTGATGGACCTCCTCGAGCAGTCCCCCCGCCCGGTGCTCGTCCAGGGCTACCGAGGCACCGATCAGATCGCGTTTGCCGCCGGGGTCGTCCGGCTGCTGGACGGCTCGACCCCGGCGGAGGCGCTGCGTCAGTTCGACCTGAAGTACGGTCAGTTCAGCGGGGCCGAGCATTCCGCCCTGGGGAGAGTCCTACTCGAATACCGAGACTGGCTGGACTCTCATCACTGGACGCACACCGCCGGTCGACTCCGGGGCTGGGCCCGCGACGTGTATCCCGAGCACGTTGTCCCCGGCTCGGTCACGTCCCCGGCACGCCTGGCCCGCGGTGCGCGAGGGACGACATCCCGTTGACCGCCCGACGGCCCGTCCTCGGTGGGCGTGCGAAGCGCGCCTGGTCGTCTCAGCAGGGTTCGATTTCCCGGCGACGGGTGATGAACGCCGCACCCACCCGGCCGGGCAGTACTATGCCCCGTTCGGTCAGACTACCGGAGGCCCGGAACGCACCCTCCGGCCGTGAGGTCCGACGCCGATCGCCGTATGGCGCACCAGGTATTGGTACGAGGCGAAGCCGATGGCCAGGGTGCCGACCAGGACGAGCGGGGCTTTCCACAGGGCGTGGCCGCGGACGAGGAAGAGGTCGCCCTGGATGAGCCCCAGGATGGGCATGTGGACCAGGTAGATCCAGTAAGAGCTGTCGGCGAGGTAGCTCAGGACGGGGCTCGAACGCCGGAACAACCGCAAGGCCGCCCCGATGGCTCCGAAGACCATCAGCCAGGAGAACAACGCCCCGAGAGTGGCCAGCGCCAACGCCTCCGCCCCGTGCAGAGGCGAGGCCCAATCCCGGCCCAGCAACCACGCTCGGCCCACGAACACGGGGACGGAGAGGGCCAGGTACCAGGGCGCCGGCCGCGCGAGCCGTTCGAGCTCATGACGGACCTGGTACAACCCCAGACCGACGAGGAAGAAGCTCGCGTAGTGGAGCAGCTTCACGGGGTCGATTAGGAAGGAATTGTGGCGGTCCAGCGACGCATCGATCCCCCCCCTCTGTCGGCTGATCCACAGCAAAGCCGTTGTCGGCAACGCAAGCAGGACCGGGCCCCATGGCGACCCGAGCAGGAGGTTCGCCAGGCGGTGGTACGGGATCCGGTCCACACCGCGGCGCGAGAGCCACCACCGGGCCACGCTGTACGCCAGCAGCATCACGATCAGATATTCCAGGAACCACAGGTGGGCCGTGCCGAACCGCTGGGACTGGATCACAGGGTCACGGAACCGCAGACGGATGGCCTGGTGCCAGGTACACCGGCCCGAGACCAGCCAGCCGAAGACCCAGGCGCACAGGCAAGCCGGAAGGACCGTCAAGACGCCGACCAAGAACGGGATGGCGACCCGTCTGGCGCGGTCCGCCAGGAATCCCGGGAAGCCGCGGGAATCGTACAGGAGGACGGCGAAGAACCCGGCGATCGTGAAATACAAAGGGTTTGAAACGCCCATGGACCACCAGCAGAACCAGTCGAAGGCCGGCAGGGTCGGCGCATCCCGGACGCACCAGAGGACCCCCGGGATGTCGTGTTGGACATAGCCTAAAGCCGCGTGCAGGCCGACGACCAGGAACATCGCCAGGCCGCGCAAGGCGTCGAAGGCATGATAGCGCGGCTTGTCCGCTTCCCGACCAGACGTGGCGCTCGCTCCGTCCCTCCGGAGAGGCGTGCCTGCGTCGCAACCGGGCAGCCTCCCGTACGGTCGTCGCGGGCGTGGGCATGAGCGTCACTCCCTGAGGGGCGGGTGTCACCGCGGATGGTCGTCACCGACGAGCCCCGGACGACATCATTCCACTCCAATAAATATGCTAGACAAGTTCTGGGGCAAAAAATCCAGCACGGCCCGGGGCGGGGCTGTGGCGGGTCGAGTTGGGGAAGGGCGGGCCCGGAGCCGACAGGCCCGTGGCGGGGCCTAGACGGCCCGTGGCGGCCCTGGAGCGGGGCGAGCCGTTTTGTTTCCGCCAGGCGGGGCGGGTCGAGGCCGTGGCGGGCCGTATACGCCTCGTGGCGGCCCTGGAGCGGGTCGAGCCCCCCCCTGGGGCCAGGGGAACCGGGTCGAGGCCGTGGCGGGCCGTTCAGGGCCCTTCCCGGGCATCCGGCTCGCAAGCGCTCCGCACCGGACCAGCCCGGTCCGGCGGGGCGCGGGCGGCGGAACCTGCGGGGGTGCTCGCGGAGCGAGCGAGCCGCAGGAGTCCTGAGTCCTCACGCGTCCTGCGGGTGCCTCACCAGGTTGAGCGAGCCCGCGGTGCGAGGACACCTCGCCGCGAGGACTGGGGGCCGCCACCCGGCCCCGGGAGGCCCCCCCAAGGGGGCGGCTCGAGAGGTTACCTTCCCCCGCTGGATTTTTTGGCGCCCTGGAACTTTGGAGTGAGATATGTTCACGTTTGGATTGAGAAGAGACGTTGGCGGGAGAGGGCTCCGAACTGTTCCGAGCGTTCGATCCCGAGGAAGCGGCGGGCCTGGATCAGGGCCGCCACACCGGTCGTCGCGGAGCCGCTGAAGGGGTCGAGGACCAGGTCTCCCGGGTCGGACGCACAGCCGATGAGGGGCTGCAGGAGGTCCAAGGGGAGTTGGGTCGGGAAGCCCGGGAGCCGTTCGGCCGCGTTGCCCACCAGGCGGGAGATCTTGGGGTTGATTCCCCAGACGTCGTCCCAGAGCTTGCCGTTCGGGTTGGCTCGCGGGTCGTTGTAGACGGCCTTCCCGTAGCAAACGGACAAAAAACAACGCTAAGGCTGTCCGTCCCGATTCGGTACGTTTTCGGGAGTCCCCTTGGATATGGCCTGAATCCCCTGAAACAGCCTGCAAAACCGTCCCGTTATTCGTCCCGATATCAAGGTCCCGAATCTCCGCGGAAGTCTCGAATTTCGGGATGAGGGGTCGATCTCGAACAGTATCGCCACGACACGAGAAACACCGCTGGTTCTGGGCCAGCGAAGGGTGACCGTGCTGTCTTACCGTTGTTTTTTGTCCGTTTGCTACGGGAAGGCCACATCCAGCGGGAACGGCTCGACCGGCGGCAGTTTGAACGCGAGGGGCTGTCCCCAGCCGTCGTCTTCGGGGGCCGGGCCGTCCGGGTTCACGGCGGCGACGGCCTCGATCCAGCGCCCGCCTCGGCCTCGGGCAGGGTGCACAGATGAGCGTCCCACGCCCGGTCGCGGTCCTCGACGTCGGCCTCGGCCAGCCGCCGCGCGAGCTCACGGTGCGCCCCGAGACCCGCCGAGCCTCACCGTTGATGGGGTGTCCGGCCCGGGCCTTGGCGAAGACCCAGGCGTCGTACGGCCCGGGGCTCACGTCGGCGTGAGGGACCCGCCTTTCTTGAAGGGGGACCATCTTACGCATCCCCTTCCGCGTCGCGGGGTTGAGGACGAACGACCACAGGAGGGCGCGAGCGGCGCGCACCCCGGCCGTCTCCGAATCCCAAGGTGAACACTGGCCTGGCGCCAGAATGGACAGAATTGACCCTGGCGGGTCCCACGCGATTCGGACCTAGCCACCGGCACGTCCGGGAGGGCAGCCGTGAGCGATCCAGTCGCGCAGTTCCTCAGAGCGCCAGCGTTGTGCCCGCCCGAGCGACACGGGCGCCGGCATTTTCCCGCTCTGGGCGAAGCGCGACACGCTTCGAGGGCTGATCCCCAAGAGACGCGCGACCTGGTGGACATCGAGCAGCGGGGGCTGGGCTCGGTCGGGGGAGCGGTGAACGGCATGGGGCAGGACTCCTCTGCTTGGCTCGGTGGCGATTCGGGAGGACCATGATGCCTTTGACTATCGAGCCCGTCGCCAGGATTGTCCTGGAAACTTCCAGGATCGTCCCTGGCGGCCTCCAGGCGGTCGGACGAGGGGGATCCCGTCCCCACTCGCGTAGACGTCGTGCCGGGGCCGCTAGAGGCCTTCCCGGTCAATCCGTGGCGGGCAGGCCGAGCCGGTGGCGGACGAGGGCCTCGCGGAGGACCGTCAGGTGCATCCGCCTGACCTGCGACGATGTGGCCGTCTCGTACCCGCGGGCCTCCGGGCTGGCCTGGGCGATGCCTCGGCGTCGAACGCGGCCCGCTGTTCCGGGCTGAACGACTCCCAGTACGCCTGGATCCGCTCCTCGGCCTCCCTCGCCGCGGGCCTGCGCCTGCCGGGCTGCGGCCTCCCGCTCGAGTGCCTCGCGTTGGGCCGTCTTCCGGGGCGGCGAGATTGGCCTTGGCCTCGAAGCCG
>CAWDND010000012.1:0-69246 GCA_963803395.1 uncultured Planctomycetaceae bacterium | reverse complement strand
GGGATTGTGGACTGGGGCACGGAACTTTTTGCGGAGCTTCCGTGGAGTCAGTAAGTGGTTCCTGGGCCGGTACATGGCCATGTTCGAATGATCATATAACATGAAGGAGGCGACCAAAGCCGTTCTACGGGCGATCCTGAAATCAAGGTCGCTACTAATTTGGGCCCATGAGCCACCGCTCCTATGATGTAGGTTTCATCAAGACACCCCTTTGAAGGTGGCTGCCCGTCTACGAGGTGCAAATAAATCGCTGTCATTGCGGTAATCTGGGGCATTTACTAGCGCCGAGATAAAGTCGCTGGAGCGAGAATTCGTTCCGAATCGGCCTTGACGGCCCGAACTCGGGACAGCGAATAAATTAGATTCTGATTTGTACCAGATTCGTATCTCTATCAGAAATCTCGCAACATTTTAAGCTACAAGACGTTGCGAGATTGTTGAACCACCTTCAAAGGGGTGGTTTCATCAAGAGGAGCGCGTTATGGATCGGCCAGGCGACTCTGTCCCGGATGCCACCGAAGGGATCACGCGGGTGGAGGACTTGCCTCCCCCGCATATCGAGCACCGCCGTCGTAACTGTCGACGTCGCGCCTGTCCGCGCTGCGGAGGCTCGGCGTCACGCTGTGACGTGGCTTCCCGGACCCTCCATGAGCTCGGCAACGCCCGCACCGGCCGCTCGATCGATGTCGTGGTTACCTACGCCAAATACCGGTGCCCCCGCTGCCAACGCGCCTTCAACGCCGACATGTCCGACCTGGCCCTGCCCAAGTGCCACTATACCCACCGCGTGCAGCAGACGGCCGTACGCGTGGTCGTCGAAGACGGCTTGCCGTATCGAGCGGCCAGCTGGCACCTGTGGCGCGACCACCGGGTCTTCGTCCCCTGGGCCACGATTCAGAACTGGGTCGAGGCCGCCGGGGAAAAGAACCTGGCCCGCATGGAGACCAGTTACCTCGCCCGCGCCCTGAAGGACTTCAGCGGCTCTATCGCCCTCGATGAACTGTACGACGGTCCCTTCTGCGTCCTCTCTCTGGTGGACAACCGCTCCTTCACCCGCCTGACGTACCGCGTCCTGGAGCACGACCCCAACCAGAACGACATCCGCGCCTTCGTGGGCGATTTCAAGGCCCATCTGGACGCCCGCAACCTGAAGGTCGTGGGCATCACCACGGATGGCTCGGACTTCTATCCCGTTCCGCTGGAGGCGGCGTTCCCCGATGTCCCGCATCAGATCTGCGAGTTCCACACCATCCGAACGCAATCGCGCCACCAGGATCGACCGTTCCCCCCTCCGGTTCGCTCCCCTCTCCACCTCCTGACCCCTGGGGGTCGGCCGGACTCGGACTCGCTGACTCGGCCCTCAGCCCGCTCAGCGGGATGACGTGGCGGATCTCCAGCGAATCTGGACCGACTCTGACCCGGTCGATCAGCAACTGCAAGATCCGTTGCCGCTCGGCCAAGGTCGCCTCATCGAGCCGCGACCGCACCCGCTGGCAGAACGCCGCCAGGTCGGCCCAGACTTCCTTCGCCGTCTGGCGATCGGAGCGGAGCCGCTGCTCCTGCTCGTGTTGAGTCGCGAGTACATGCCTGCGCACGCGAATTTGTTCGCGACGCTGCTTGAGTTCGTTGAGGTCAATCGCCTCCGCCTGGTAGCCCATGTTTGGGGTGAATTCACCCGGGTCGGCGGCTCCCGCGCGAAAACGCCTTGTTTTCCAGGCCCTGCGCGGAGTGGCCCCCTGCCGGTCCGAAAAGTGTCGTGACAATTTGATTCAGAATCGATCCCGAATCTCCCGAATTACCCCTTGAATACCCCATGCTTCGTCGTGATCATGGTCCTCATGGACCCGAGGACCGTCAAAATCCGCTCCACCAGCGGCACCGTCCACGAATACGTCCGCGTCGTCGCAGCCTCCCGCGAAGCCGGCAAGGTCAAGCAACGTGTCGTCGCCGATCTGGGACGCAAGGACCTCCTCGTCGAGATCCTGCCCAAGCTCCGACGACTCCTCACCGGAGAGGTCGGCATCGAGGCCGCTGATCTCGCCGAACCCCAAATCGGCGAGGCCTCGAACTGGGGACCGATCCTCGCTGTCCGGGCCCTGTTCGACCAGTTGGGCCTCTGGGAGATCCTCGACCAGAACCTCGGCCACGCCAAAGGGGTCCCGTGCACAGACCGCGCCTTCGTCCTCGTCGCCAACCGGCTCATCGCGCCGGCCAGTGAGCCTGGGCTCGCCGGCTGGCTGGAGACCGACTTCGTCTGCGACCGCAAGGGCCGACGCTTCATCCCGCACTGGCACCAGCCCCGGCGGGTCCGCGTCCATCCCCGCCAGCTCGACGCCTGGTACCGCACCCGCGACCAACTCCACACGGCCAAAGAGCGGATCGAAGTGGCGCTCTACCGCCGCCTCCGCGACCACTTCCGGCTCAAGCCCGACCTGGTGCTCTACGACATCACCAGCACGTATTGCGAGGGCGGGGGCCCGCACGACTTCGCCAGGCACGGCTCCAGCCGCGACGGCAAGTCGCAGAACGTGCAGGTGATCGTCGGTCTGGTGATGGTCGCGGGCTGGCCCGTCGCGCACCACGTCTGGGCGGGCCACCGCATCGACCATTCCACGGTTCAAGAAGTCATCAATGATTTGCGCAAACGGTTCGAGTTCGGTCGACTCGTCTTCGTCGGCGATCGGGGGATGGTCACCGACAAGAACATCGAGTCAATCACAAAAGATAAGCAGGGATTTCTCGTGGGGATCAAGCGGCGTCGCAACGCCAAGCTCGACGCCTGGCTCGACGCCGTCGACGACACGAAGTGGGTCGAGTGTCCCGGCGGCATTAATCCCCGGGAACGGAAGACCAATCCGCCGCGCACGCGCGTCCAGGAAGTCCCCTCCGGAGATCCCGAGCTGCGCGGGATCGTCCTCGATTCCGACGAACGCCGGGGCTACGAGCAGGCGAAGCGCGAACAGGCGATGGAGCGGGCACGCCAGCAGCTGGAGAAGCTCCAGGAGCGTGTCGCCTCCGGCGACTTGAAGCGGCCCGAGAAGAGCGGGGCCGCCGTCGAGCGGATTCTGCAGAAATATCACGGTTCTCGCTCTTTCGCCTGGAAGCTCAGGGGCGGGGTCCTCGGGTCCTCCGCGAGCGAGACGCAGCTCGCGCGGCAGAAGACGAGCGAAGGAAAATAGGTGATCGCGACCAGCGAGAAGGGACTGGGGGTCCTCGACGCGGTGGCGATGTCCAAGGGACTGACCGACGTCGAGGGCGGGTTCCGGCAACTCAAGGATGTGATGACGCTGCGGCCGATCTCTCACCAGGTCGAGCCGCGGGTCAAGGCGCACATCTTCGTCGCGGCGCTGGCCCTGCTGGTGCAACGACTCCTCGGCCGACGGCTGGAAGAGGCGGGGGTGGATCTGTCGCCGGCGCGGGCGGGGCAAGCGTTGTCCACCGTACGACTGGTGACCTTCCGACTGGAGGGTCAAGCGGAACGCCGAGGGATGGCCAGCGGCGGTCCGGACGCAGGGCTGGTCCTGAAGGCGCTGAAGATCGTCGACCCGCGACCGCCGGCGCCACCTGAGGGGGAGGAAACCGTAATGTAGTGACTCATTGAAAATCCGACCCTTGCGCCGCAAGGGGTTACGTCAGGCCACCCCCAAACATGGGCTATAGACTCGAGAAATCGCGTCAGAGCGCACCGGAATCCAAGAGCCCAAGCAAGGAGGCATGACTGAAAGCAATTGACAGAGATCACGGGGAGGCGGAGGAGCCTCGAGGAGATCAAGCTGAACGAGACGCCAACAGGATGCCCTCCTCAACAACCCGACTCATCCGGATCTCGACGAGATCGAGGTAACCGACCCCTCCCACCCTCTCTTCGGGCGCCGATTCCCTGTGCGTCACATCAGCAGCCAGCCACATAGCCACGGCTATGTTTATGTCTCTTACCGAGACTTCATGACGCTCAGGATCCCCGTGCCGGCCACCCAACTCGCCGCACCCTGTCCCGACACGCCGGCCCGCACCAAACTTACGGTGGAAGCGATCCAGGATCTCCTTTCACTCGTCGAGAGGTGCCAAGATCCATGCCCACCCCGCCCGGAGACATTTGGAATAGGCTCCCCCAAGGCATGAGGCAGCAGATCCGACAGGACATCACTGCTATTATTCAGGAGATTCTTCATGAATACATTGGATCTGATCACACCGCTCCACCTCGGCCGCCTGGCGGTCATCTACATCCGCCAGTCCAGCCCTCACCAGGCCCTGAACAACCAGGAGAGCACCAGACTCCAGTACGCCCTCAAGCAACGCGCCCTCGAACTCGGCTGGCGTGAGGACCAGATCCGGATCATCGACGCCGATCAGGGCCGGACCGCCAGCACCGCCGAGGGACGTCACGGGTTTAAGGAACTTGTGAACCTGCTAACACTCGAACAGGTGGGGATTATTTTCTCCACCGAGGTCACGCGGATCTCGCGCAACTGCTCCGACTGGTATCCGTTGCTCGACATCTGCAGCTATCACCACTGCCTGATCGCCGACCGCGATGGGATCCATGACCCGTCCACGATCGACGGACGCATGCTCCTGGGCCTCAAGGGCCAGATCTCGGAGCTGGAGCTGCATACGATCCGGGGCCGCCTGACCGCCGGCCTCCTCAACAAGGCCCAACGTGGTGAGCTCGCCTTGACCCTGCCCGTCGGCCTGATCCGCGATCCCCTGAAGCGGGTCGTCAAGCACCCCGACGTCGAGGTCCAGGGCCGGATCGCCCTGATCTTCGCCACCTTCCTCCGGGTCAGGTCGGCCACCCAGGTCGTGCATCCTTCAACGACGACGGCCTCCTGATCCCCCGCAAGGATGACCTCGGCGACATCGTCTGGCGCCGGCCGACGGTCCCCGCGGTCTGCTCCGCCTTGGAGAATCCGGCCTATGCCGGGGCCTTCGTCTATGGGCGGCCGCGCTCCGTGCTCAAACCGGGCTCGACGCACGAGCGTACCCAGGTGAGGCTCCCCATGGGAGAATGGAAGATCCGGATCAACGACATCTACCCCGCCTACGTCGACTGGGCGACCTTCGAGGCGATCCAGGCCATGCTCCGGGACAACTGCAGCGAATACGACCGCAACAAGACCCGCGGGGTCCCCCGGCCGGGCAAGGCGCTGCTCCACGGCATCGTCCACTGCGGCGAGTGCGGGCACCAGATGGTCGTGCAGCACAAACCAAAGACTTACTATATTTGCAACTACCTCCGGCAACAGTACCGGGTCCCCGTCTGCCAGTACCTCCCGGCCGATCCGATCGACGACTTCGTGGTGCGGGCGTTCTTCGCGGCACTCTCCCCGGCCGAGCTGGACCTCTATGACGAGGCCGCGGCCGCGATCCAGCACCAAGCCGCAGCGGTCGATCGCGCCCGTCGGGAGCAGATCGATCGACTCCGCTACCAGGCGCGCCTGGCCGAGCGGCAATTCACCCGGGCCGATCCCGAGAACCGACTCGTGGCCGCCGAGCTGGAGCGACGCTGGGAGGCTGCCCTGCGGGAACTTCACCAGGCTGAATCCTCATATCAACGCGCGATTCAAGAACAAGCCCCATCCCCGGCGATCCCGCCCGAGTTGCGCCGCGCCTTCGAGCAGGTCGGACGGGACCTCCCGCGACTCTGGGACGAGGGTCACCTCGCCCAGGCGCAGAAGAAGGCGCTGCTCCGGAGCCTGATCGACAAGGTCGTGATCCGCCGCCTCGCCCCCGACTCGGTCGAGGCACGGATCGTCTGGAGGGGCGGCGACACGACCACTGCGGCGATCCCCGTGACGGTCAACGCCCTGGCCCGCCTGTCGTCATCCCAGGAGATGGAGGAAACGATCCTGAGCTTGGCCCGGCAGGGGAAGACGGATGAGAAAATCGCCGAGCAGTTGACCCGGCAGGGCCACCGCTCTCCGAAAGGTCCCATCGTGCTGACCAGCACGGTCCGGATCATTCGCCTTCGCCATCGCATCCTCATCAAGAGGAGTCAATCCCACCCGCGGTGCATCCCGGGCCACCTCACCGTACCTCAGCTCGCCGAGAGGCTTCAGGTCTCGAGGCACTGGATCTATGATCGGATTCACAAGGGCACGATCCAGAAGTTGGCTCATGGGCCTAAATCGGTGCCATCCCGCCTGACAGGTCGCTTAAATGGTTTGGCTGTAAGTGGTTGGGCCAGCACCAGGTCCGGTCGGTCATCGATTTGGGCCCATGAGCCACAATTTCTTGGCTCGCGGCGAGATCGTGTAGTTCCAATCGCCATGGAACTCGTGCCGTTGCAGTCGCAGTCCCGCGAGTTCCTCGTCGCTGACCTTGATCTCGGTCTCGTAAGGATTGGTGTCCAGGGCCGCCTTCACGATCAGCCCCGTGCTCGTCGTGGTACTGGCGATCAGGCTGACGATCGCCTGGAGGCTGACCAGCGGCCGACCACGCCAGTTCTGCGTGATGAAGCTGAACAGCCGATGTGCGATCTTGTTCCACTTGCTCGTGCCCGGCGGGAAATGGCTGACGGAGAGCGTCAGGCCGAGGTCATCGGCCCGCGCCTGCAGCGACACCTTCCAACGCCGCGTGCGATGGCCATTGCTCCCCCCGCCGTCGGCCGTGATGAGCAATTCGCTGGCCTTGGGGAAGCGACACTGGCCCATCTCATCCCACCAGCGGCGGATGCTGGCGGTCGCGAACTGGGCGGTGTCGTGAGCGAGGCCCACGCTGACCCAGCCCTGGTTGTTGATCATGTCGTAGACACCGTAGGGGATGGCCTTGCCCAGGGTCTTGTCGAGGAAGTCGTGGACGCGCACCTCTTCCGGTTCGCCTTGCGCATGCCATTCCCGCCCGCCGTTCTTGAAATCGCCGACCAGTTCCTTCTTCTTCGTATCGACCGAGACCGCGGGTTGGCCCCGGAGCAGGAAGCGTCCGGCACTGGCGTTGATGAACTCGAATTGGGCGTTGCGGTCGGGATGCGAAGAGCCTTCGCGCGTCTTGCGGTTGGCCTGCAGGCTGTATCCCGCCTCGTGCAGCCACGCCGCCACGGTGCGTGACCCCACGGCATGCTTCATCCGCGTCAGTTCCTCGGCCAAGCGGCGGGTGCTCTTGCAGGTCCAGCGGAGTGGGGACATGGGGTCGCCGCGCGTCGAGGGTTCCAACAGCGACTCCAAGGCCGCCAGCAATCCCGGGTCGGTCTTCGTCAACGGAGGCCGACCGCCACCACGACGCCGGATGCGTGCCGCCTCGGCCGCGCGCTCCGCGATCGGTCGATCGAGTTCGCGCAAGCCGGTGGTGATCGTGGGGCGAGACAGTCCTGGGGCTTGGGCCACGAGCGAGACGCCGCCCCAGCCCAGGTCACGCACCTCGGCCGCCGCCCATTGCCTGCGGCGTCGCTCGTCCATCTCGGGGACCAGGAGTTGATACTTCCGCCGGATTCGTGCGATCGTGTAGGTGTCTTGCATCCCCTCGTGATCGCAGATCCTGGCGTAACGACCAAGAACAAATTGTAAAGGTTATTTCTGCGCAAGCCCTTAGCCGCCGCGGCTGCACTGCCCCGGCCCGCGCCGCCTCCACCATCAGACCCCGGATCCAGTTGTACGCCAGCAGATGCACCGCCACCTCCTTGCGCACCATCGCCGGGCTCTTCGTCCGCAACATCTCCATCTTCATCTGAGGCTTCAAGGAACGCCGATCCAATTCCGCATCCCACCGCTGACGGAACAAATTCCCCAGCTCTTCGGATCGATACGTCTTCGCCTCCACCAGTGTCGTCACAACCACCAGAGTGCGGACCCGCTTGGTCGGGTCTTTGACCCGGACGCGGAACTCGCGCAACGTCAGTTCCGCGGGCATCGCGTCGTACTCGGCGCGACTCCTCCAGTCGGGGATCTCCTTGGGTTCCGGCCAGGTGATGAGATGATCCTCGCGACCCAGTCGGCGGCCCCGGCGGAAGTCGGCCTTGCGGCACTGGTGCAGACGCACCCCCACATCGCTGCCGCGCGCCAGCAGGGCCGCGATCACCCAGTACGAGCAGAAGCAGCGGTCGGCCAGGGCGATGTCACCGGGCTGAAACTCGGCGATGATCTGTCGGAGCAGGGCCAGCTCGCTCGTTTGCTTGCCCTGGTACGGCCCGATCGCCGCATCGAGGACCGTCCCCACGGCCAGGCTGAAGATCACGAGGATGCGGGCGATCGGGAATCCCAACCCCGGCGCTGAGACGACGGTTGCGGATACGCCGCCTGGTTCTCCGGGGTATCGGGCATGCGCACGGTCGAGCCGTCGAGGATCTTGACCGCGCGGCCGTGACAGAGCCAGCAATCGCACGCTTGTTGCGGGATCACATGCCCGGTGCGGCGGACCAACTCCCAGGGAAGCGCCTCGGGGAGGCGTTGCCGGGCTTCACCGTAGCTGGTCGTCTCCGTCGCCACCGCGGGAAGCCCCTGGTCGTAGAGGAACTTCTGGAAGCGATCGACGGCGTCATCGCAGGATTGGTCATCGGAGAGGATCTGGGAGAGGAACAGGCCCAAGGTGATCCAGGGGGTGTAGAGGCGTTTCCGCCACTGATGGTTGCAATGGCGGCAGGCGGCCTCGACGAGCGACCGCGAGAGGAGTTCGAGGAAGGGGAGCCCTGGTTTCTGTTTGAGTTGGTCGCGCAGGGAATCGATTGGGTCGCGAGTGGAGGGAACGTGAAACTGAGCCATGGTGACCTCCTGGGTGTGGGGACGGGTGGAAGTCCGATTCAACCACCAAGCTACCATCCCAGGAGCTCGCGTTCCTGACCCCGGAGCCGCGGCTCTCAAGTGCGACCCGCAGGGAAACTGAGGTGCCCCGCCGCCTCGGTCCCCGAATTTTTACAATAAGTGATCTTATAATTTACTGATCGCTGCGCAAAGAAGGTCAAACGTTCCCAGGCGACTTCGAGTGAGGCCCTGACACGTGGAACGGCTTGGTTCCCTTGGGAAATAGAGGTGCTTCTGATCGGTCGGTGAAGGGTATTGGCGAAACCCTCACTCTGCAAAAACTTGACCTTCTTTGCGCAGCGATCAGTAAGAATTATAATCGTCGCAAACGTTTAAATGGCAAGGCTTTGCGTTATCCTCGTGCCATTCTCGACTGACCCCAAACATGGGCTAGCCAGCGTCGCCGGATCCACGCGCAACTCTCGCCAAGGCTGCCCGGTGGCGGGTCGCATCTTCCGCTCAGGATCAGGCAGTCGGAGCGTTTCCGTGGGAAAATCGCTGAAACACAAGGGGTCGCATCGGCCAAATGCGAGACTCTCTATGGGTTCAGCGGATTGTCAAGACAGCTTCTTATCTCGTTGATGCGACACCGTTGTTTTCAAGGGAAACGCTGAGACTTCTCACTGAACACCACCGCAATCTCACGCGACCCGACGTGGTTGTAGTCCGTCCTCGCGCTTTGGCTTGCGCCGCTTGATCAGCCGTATCCACCTAAATATACTCGATACGCTTGCGCACTTCTTCGGGCTCATAGACTTCCCAGAGGAGGATCAGGGCAGCGATAACTTCGCCGATCGTGTGCGTGCCCTTCTCGCAGTAGGCGATGCCGGCATGCGGGACACTGGCGGCATGAATACGGAGGAAGTCCCGATCCTGGGTGAAGATAACCCGGCTCTCAAGCCGGGCGTGGGCCACCTGCTCCTCGTCGGTGGCACCGATGAGCCCCACCTCGGGGGTTGTGGTGATCTCGATGCCGTGATGACGAAGTCCACCGGCAATGGCCTTGGAGGAGTTCTCATCCAGGTGGAAACGGATCGTCTTTGGCATTGGCCATCCGTGCCTTGAGAACCTCCTTGAGCCGCGAAGGCTGCTGCTCGCGCTGCTCCTCGTACCACGTCCGATCCGCGGCGATCTCGGCATTCATCTCTTCGCGATGGTCGTGATAGTAGGCCAAGGCCGCGTAAATGCCGGCCAGTGTCAGGTGCGGAAACTCAGAAACGATTTCCTCCGGCTTCATTCCTTGGCGCTCGTGCATGATGGCTACGTGCTTGACCTGAATGCGGCTGCCCGCGATCCGTGGCTTACCGCCGCAGGTGTCGGGCGTAGAGACGATGTACTCGCGGATGACAGGGAGCATACCCATCCCCGGTGGGGAGTCCTGTGGCTGGGTTGCGGTTGGTTCCATAAGGTTCCATGGTACCTCGGATTGCCCGCGGGAGCCAACGCTTCCTGAGGCCATGCAAGCAATCGTTCTGGGCGGGCAAGGGCGAGGGGGCGTATCTTGCGGCCGTGAGGCTCAAATTGAGAGATGAAACACCGTTCGGCCCCAATCGGGCGCGGTGTCCGGCCTCCTTTCCTCTTGCCTTTCTCGGTGAAGCAAGCCATCTACTGGCCGTGCTCGACTTCCGCATCACCTTGGAGGCTCGAAATCCCGCCCGCGGCTGCTTGCAACACTACCGCGTGGAGGCCGGCACCGATCTCTTCGGCGTCTGGGTGGTGGAGATCAGCTACGGCCGCATCGGCACCGTCGGCCGCTCGCGGAGCTTTGTCGTTCGCGACCAAGCGGAGGCCCGGCACCTGGCCCAAAGCATCCTGAAGCGCCGGGCTACGGCGCCGCGGCGCATCGGGGTCGCCTACCGCATCCTCAAACTCATCGACCCCGCAGGGTGGGCCGGGTCTTATGGGTCAGCCGGGCCCGCGGAAGAGGACATTGATCGTCAAAATTTACAGCGGGACGGTAATCCTCAAGGACGAGCGTCGCTCGTCGCCGTCACGAAAGACTGATCGCTGGGCAAGAAGAAGTCCGACTCGCGTACAGGCTCATGGGCCCAAATCGATGACCGACCGGACCTGGTGCTGGCCCAACCACTTACAGCCAAACCATTTAAGCGACCTGTCAGGCGGGATGGCACCGATTTAGGCCCATGAGCCAACTTCTGAACCGGCGCGGGCGCTCACTCCGTGCGCGCGCCGGTCACGGCGTGCACGCCGGCAGCCGGCCGTCCCGCCCGAACACTCCCCTGGTTGCCAAATTTTTAGGGTGTAACTACTCGCTTCCAGCGGATGTTCAGGTCAAAGGTAATTGCTGCTCAACGATTTAGGATTATCGATCTCGTGTCTCGCGGCCAAGAATCTCCGCAAAAACGCGGACCATCGCTCGGATCAGAGGAATGGTCTCGAGGACCAGAGGCATGTTCTCGAAGCGATCCTCGGAATAGTCGGTGAAATCCCGGTCCTCACTCACCTTGATCGACGCCCCCAAGACCGTCGAGGCAGAGCACGGAGGTCCTTGGTATACCGTGAGATACGACAATCCGCCGATGGTTCTGAATCCTCTCGGAAACCAGTAGTTACACCCAAATTTTTAACGGTTTCCAAATTTTTTTTGGCTCATGGGCCCAAATCGATGACCGACCGGACCTGGTGCTGGCCCAACCACTTACAGCCAAACCATTTAAGCGACCTGTCAGGCGGGATGGCACCGATTTAGGCCCATGAGCCGAAATTGTAAAGGTTATTTCTGCGCAAGCCCTAAGCTTCACGGGGTCGTTGCATACGGTGTGCGCATTCGAGGAGAGTCATCTGTAGGATCCGGTTCAGATCAAGGCGGATCTTCCGCGGCTGTTGGAGTTGATCGCGAAGAAACGCGTGGACGCTCGCCCGGACCGGTACGAGCCGCGCGCGGTGAAGCGCCGGCCGAAGCCGCACCCGCTGCTGCGGATGCCGCGGAAGAGAGCGAAGCGGTTGATCAAGCGGGGTATAATACCTTATAATAAAGCATAGGATCGATTGCGAATCAGTGTCGCCGCAAGCTATTCAACAGCAGAGCCTTGCGTTATCCTCGTGCCATTCGGGTCAGTCGACGTAACCCCTTGCGGCGTAGACACCGAATTTTCGATTAGTCACTACACTACCGTCCCCCTCGAAAGAATGGATGGATGCATCGACCCGGCTCACAGGACTTTCCGCACCCATCGTCCCAGCTCTCGAGCCTCCCGCCAACACAGCTCTGAGGTGGTGCGACGTGATCCTGCGTAGAGCCAAAACCGAGTTTTCGATGAGCGCGCTACATCACGGTCTCCTCCCCTTCGGGGGGAACCAGCGGTCGCTGGTCGACGCGTTTCAGGGCCTTCAGGACCAACCGCGCATCGGGACAGCCTCCAGAGACCCCGCGGCGGTCTCCTTGGCCCTCCCAGCGGAAGCGCACCAGCCGGACCGTCGACAGGGCTTGAAGCGCCCGCTCAGGCGACAACTCCAACCCCGAGTCCTCGAGCCGTCGGCCCAGCCAGCGTGGGACCAACAGCGCCAACGCCGCCACGAAGATGTGGGCCTTGACCCGCGGCTCGACCTGGTGAGAGCTCGGCCGCAGCGCCAGCACGTCCTTGAGTTGCCGGAACCCACTCTCAAGCTCCATCAACTCCTTGGACTGCGCCACCGCCTCGAGGATGCTCAGATCCTTCTCGCTGGTCGAAATCACCTATTTTCCCTCGATCTTCTTCTCACGCCCCAGCCGGGTCTCGCTCTCGGAAGACGCGAACACACCTCCGATCAGCTTCCAATCGAAATAACGATAGCCATGATATTTCTGCATGATCCGCTCGACGGCCGCTCCGAGCTTCTCCGGCGGCTTCAAGTCGCCCGAGGCCACACGCTCCTTGAGCTTCTCCAGCTTCTGACTAGACTTTCGGACGCCTACGCCACTGCGGCCATCTTGTGGAGCAGGGTTTCGATGACTTCTGGCGAGGGCGCTTCCGTTCCAGATGAGCCATAAATCTCGTACTGCCACATCTGCAACCGTAACGCGCCCAACATGTCCGTGAACGTAGGAGTCACTTTGTGAGGGTCCCAGTCCCGATCCCGATGCCCGTGCGCCCCGGCATGACCGTCGAGGGCGTACCACAGGATCGTCAACGTCCCGACGAACCACGCCATCGGGTGCGCTCGCTCCACGCTCCGCTCGCTCCAGACCCGCGGATCGTGAAGGCCGAGGTACTGCTTGCTGTCGAAGAAGGCCAGTTCCACACTCCAGCGGCGGCAATCACCCTGGAGGATGAATTCGGCCGAAACGGTCGGATCGGTGGCGACCAAGGCCTCATCCCGCCATTGGCCCAACGGATCGCGCACCAGCAGCACCACCACCGGCTCGGTCTTGCACCCCCGGTACCAGAGCACGTCCCGGATCACTTGAAACCGCAGTTCCCGCGTCGTCTGCGGGAAGACGACGGTCTGGATCTCGGCGGGATAGGTCGCCACGTCCTCGATCATGGCCTTGGGGGTCGGCCACCGCTTCCCCTTCTTGCGAGGGCGTCCCCGCTGCCCCTCAGCCGGTGGCTCGGGCCGTTCGTAGAGGGCGGCTTTCCAGTGCCACGGGCCGATCACCTGGAGGTTCTTGGGCCGCCCTTGCAGCGTCGCGGTGTTGACGTAGGCCGAATCGCCGACCAACCAGAACGTCCGATCGGGATTGGCCTCGGCCAAGAGCCGCGCCATCGCGGCTGCGGCCCGGGGCCGGCTCTGACCGATCGGGCGCAAGGGGATCGGGACCGCGATCCCCAGGACGACCCAGTTGACGCCAAATCGCAGCGTCTTGTGCCGCTTGGTCGAGAGCACGGCGTCGAGGACGATGCCGCCGAAGGCGACCTTGGCACCGCGCTTGTGGCAGAGCGTGTCATCAACGACGATCCAGACCACACCGCCGGGGATGAGATGACTCAGGATCAGTGTGGCCAGGACGAGGCCCAGGTCGTCCCACTCCCAGGCGGCGGACCGGAAGACGGCATAAGCCGGATCGTGATGCCGCTGGGCGGCCCAGCCAGTAGCCTGCCAGACCTCGCTGATGGTGCGCGGGCCGAGGCAGACGATCCAACCGGCGAGCAACGCCTGGAAGGTGGGGAAGACACTGGGGTGGAAGCAATCGCGGAAGGACTCTACCAGGATGGCGAGCGAAGGAATAAGCTGATCCATGGGGCGGACCTCCGTGCGGTGAGGGGACCTGGGGCCTCTGAACACCCCCAGGATACCGACTCCGCGCGGGATGGTCCGCTCTCTTTCTACCATCTACGACTCCTGTAAAACGTCCGAAAGTCCAGTCTGACGTGCTCGCTCCATCGCCTGTTGGCGCTTCGCCGGTTCATAGCCGCGGTGTTCGTCGGAGGCGATGACGATCACGCGCAGGTCGGAATCTCCGGACGGGACTTCCTGGGCACGCGTGCGGGGCGGATCGGTCTTTCGTTCTCGGGTATTGATGCCGCCAGGGCAGTCGATCCAGTGGGTTTCGTCGATGGCATCGAGCCAGGCATCGAGCTCAGTAGTTCCAAAATTGGTCGGCCCCCGAAGGGTTGAGCTGGATGGACGCAAGCCACTTCCGAAGAATGACTTTGGATCACCGAGTCATCACCGGAGGGAGCCATGCGCCCACCCCGTCGTATCCTCAACCGCAACCAAGTCCATCGCCTCGCCGCCGAGCACCTGCAAGCGCACCTGAAGTTCAAGGACTACAAGCGCAAGACCTCGGCCCAGGTCCTCTGGTCTCTGTTGCTGGCCGCCGCCGCGCGGATCACCTCGCTGTCCGACGCCGGCCAGCGCCTCCGCGACGCCCCCTCCGACGAGACGGCGCGCAAGGCGCTTCTGGCCACCCTGCCCGACTACGCCACCCTGCATCAACAGCTCAACGCCGCCCTGGCCGGGCACCTGCCCAAGGCCCTGCGCCAGCGCCTCCAGCGGCTGGCCATCGACCTGACGTTGATCCCCTACCACGGCCAGCCGTTCCGCGACCTCAACGAGATCTACCGCGCCCAGGCCAAGGACGGCACCAGCCACTTCCACGCCTACGCCACCGCCTACGTCGTCCGCCACGGCCAGCGCTCCACCGTGGCCCTGACCGGCGTGAAGAAAGGCGAGGCGCTCAAGGACGTCGTCCAGCGCCTGCTCCGGCAGGCGGCCCGCGTCGGCGTCCGGCCCCGGCTGCTGCTGCTCGATCGCGGCTTCTACAGCGTGGCGGTGGTCCGCTACCTCCAGCAGGCGCGCCACCCGTTCCTGATGCCGGTGGTCTGTCACGGCCGTGCGCCGAAGCATCCGAAGGGCCCCAGCGGCAGCTACGTCTTCCGGACCTGGAGGACGAGCGGTTGGTCCACCTACACGCTGGCCGACGCCAAGAAGCGCACTGCGACGGTGTCGATCTGCGTGAAGTGTCGCAACTCCCGCGGGGAGAGGAAGCGTCACGGGCGTCAGGCATTGATCTACGCCTACTGGGGCTACCAGCCGCCCTCGCCGGAGTCGGTGTTCACGACCTACCGGCTGCGGTTCGGGATCGAGTCGAGCTATCGCCAGCTGCACGAGGGGCGGATCCGGACGACGACGCGCCGCCCGCAGGTGCGCCTGCTGTACGTGGGGATCGCGCTGGTGCTTCGGAACCTGTGGGTGTGGCTCCATTACGCGATCCTCTCGAGGCCGCGGCGCGGCGGTCGGGTCATCTTGCTGGAGCGGCTCCGGTGGGAGACGCTGTTGCTCTGGTTGCTCCATGTGGTCGAGGAAGCATTCGGGGTCGCGGACGTCACCTATACCGAAAGAGATGTGCAATATGAACTTGCGCTGTAGCCAACCGTCGGACTGTTTTTGGAACTACTGAGCTTGGTGTTGCGCCGCCGCTTGATCCCGACCAGGAATCCATGCTCATCTTTTGTGATCTTCTCTATGTTCTCATCGGTGAGCATACCCCGATCGCCCACAAAGACGAGCCGGCCGAACTCGAAACGTTTTCGCAGATCATTGATAACTTCTTGAACTGTGGAATGGTCGATGCGATTGCCCGCCCAGACGTGGTGTGCAATCGGCCAGCCCGCGACCATCAGCACGCCGACGATCATCGGGACGTTCTGCGACGTGCCGTCACGGCTGGAGCCGTGCTGGGCGAAGTCGTGCGGGCCGGCACCCTCGAAGGAGGTGCTGGTGATGTCGTAGAGGACCAACTCGGGCTTGAGGCTGAAGAGGTCGCGGAGCCGGTGGAAAAGCGCGACTTCGATGCGTTCTTTGGCTGCGTGGAGCTGGTCGCGGGTGCGGTACCAGGCGTCGAGCTGACGGGGGTGGACGCGGACCCGGCGGCGCTGGTGCCAGTGGGGGATGAAGCGTCGGCCCTTGCGGTCGCAGACGAAGTCGGTCTCCAGCCAGCCGGCGAGTCCGTGCTCGCTGGCCGGGGCGATGAGCCGGTGGGCGACGAGCACGAAGGCGCGGTCGGCGAACGGGACGCCTTTGGCGTGGCCGCAGTGTTGGTCGAGGATGGCCCAGAGGCCGAGTGGGTTGAACACAGCGCGGACGGCGAGGATAGGCCCCCAAGTCGAGGCCTCGACGACCTCGGGATCGGCGGGAGTGGCGTCTTGCGGACGGCCGGCGCCACCGAGAAGTCGCTTGAGTTTGGGGCGGATGTCGACGCGGAGATCTGTGCGTCCCAGATCGGCGACGACGCGTGGTTTGACCTTGCCGGCTTCGCGGTAGGCTGCGACGACGCGGACGTATTCGTGGACGGTGCCGCTGGAGGAGCGGACCTTTACGGTTCTGGGGTACATGAGAACCATGATCACGATGCAATTAGGATTTGGCAAGGAGATTATTGACTCCCTTTCCGCACATCTCGGTCTGAATATCTCCGAATTTCCGGCCCCTGGTCCGCTCAGGCGTCATAGACCGACTGGGGGAGGTCCAGCAAGCGGAGGACTTTTTTCTGCAACTGGCTCAGCTTGGTCGTGAACATGACCGCCGGCTCGGACCCCACCTCCAACCGGTGACGCTGGACGTCCTCAAAGACTTCGATTAACCGCCGAACCGTCGGATAGCGGCAGGCGCGACCCTCGGGATACAGCCGCAGGCTCTCCATCTTGGTACGGATCATCGCTTGACGGAACTCCCGCTCCAAGAGCGACTCCACCAGCAGCACGAAGAAATACATGCACAGCAACGCCTGAATCCGGCTCACCTCCTTCAGATATACGGGGGCCACGGCGAAATCCGTCTTGAGCTGCGCGAACCGCTTCTCGATCACCGGCTGCCCCTTGTACGCCAGCAACAACTCCTGCTCCGAGAGGGTCCGGTCGTTCGTGATCAAGGGGAACACCCCGTCGCTGAGATGTTCCGCCGCCAAGGCCGCGTGGTTGACCTCGCACTTCAACTCGAACCGCGTGATCTCCTCTTTGATATATCGCGTCCTCTCGCTCGGACGCCCGCGACCCTCCTGGTGATACTTCTCTACGACCCGCTCTTCGATCGTGGTCGTGATCCAGCCGCTGGCACCCCGCGACTCCAGGATCGCCTCGACCGCCGTGGCGACTTTGGCCCGATCCTGAAAGCGGCTCCGCGGTGCGCCGAGCTTCTGTTGCAACTCGGCGAGTTCCCGCAAGGCACGATCCACTTGCCGTGCCCGCTGAGACGCGTCGTTCTCCGCCTTTCGCGTGCTGTGATACCACACCAGGCGATACCCCTCCGCGCCAGTGCCGGCTCTTCACTGACGCTGAACTGATCGATGATCTCCCCGTCCTCGTCGCGCTTGTCATAGATCGGCCGCCACCGGACTTGGCCCCGCGACAACGATTCGCGGAACACCCGGTCCTCGTTCCGGGTGCGAGGGATCAGGGTGAGGAACCGGCCGCCGTGCTGGTGCACGTGCGCCATGTTCTCGGCGGTCGCCAACTTGCAGTCGGCCACGTAGAGGAAGTCGCGGTGCGCCGCCAGCGTGCAGAGCAGGTCCCAGGTGGCGCGGTGGGTCTGGTCATCGACGGTGTTGCCGCTTTTGGCCTGGAAATAGACCGGGACACCGCCGTCCCGGGAGACGGTGAGGATGAACAGCAGTTGCTTCAGGTCGGGCCGGTGGTCCTTGTTGTGCCCCCAGGTGATCGCCAGCCGCATCTGCTCCTTGCGCTTCTCCTCGTGGGTCGCGTCGGGGTAGTCGCCGTGGAACGTGATGGTGGTGGAGTCGTTGTGCAACTGGTCGAGTCCCACGCCGAATCCCGAGATGGCGTGAGTCGCGACCGTCAGGGCGAGGGAACCGCAGTCGTTCTGGAACAGGCGGTCGAGACACCGTCCCACGCGATCGTCATTGAGCGAGGCGATTTGCCGATCGGAGAGCCCGAGCAAGTCGGGGGCGTACCGCGCCGCCCACTCGCCGACGCCGTAGAGGGGCTCGCGGGACAGGAGCAGGTTCTTGAGCAGGACCAGGAGCCCGGTGGCCGGATCGATGCGGCAGCGGCGGTCTTGCGGTGGTAGATACGCGCGGAAGAACTCCTCGAGTCGCAACCGTTCGAGAATGCGATTGACGATCGGCAGCAGGCCGACGCGGTAGGAGTGGAGGTCGTGGCCGACCGCTTCGGCGTGCTGGCCCACCTGGGTGACGGGCATGGAATCTTCCGGGGTCTTCACCGATGTCGCTCCGGACGAGTTTGCGGGGTTACCGACGAGTCAATCGGCCGCCCTGGACCGCCGCGTGATCAGCGGTCAGCGTGCCTCGATTCCCGCCGACATCATTGTCCGAAGTGAGGAATCGTCAAGAGGTGAAGGATCTAGACGAAATAGTTAGCTGAATATGCCTTGACGTAAATCGAGTCCGGCGTGACTTACGTCTCGTGGCCGTCCTGTAACCCGGAGGGGAAAAGATCCGGCCCGCGGCCGGGACATTGACTGGTGGTGGGACAAGGAGAAGAATGCGGCATCGCCATCATGCCAACTCGTGGGGCACCCGGCAGCGATGATCTGCCTGCGGGACGCCCGCGTGAAGGAGGGCTACCGGCCGTTGGCTAGCGTCAACCGAGTTGAGAAGGAAAATCGGAGTTATTCAGACCGAGATGTGCGGAAAGGGAGTTATTGAGAGATTCTCGGACTAGACTTTCGGACTTTTACAAGCGTCGAACACCTTCCTCGTCGACAGAGGCTTTGTTTCTAGATTCGGCAGCGTTTGCCTGTCAGCGCGGCGCCGAAATTTCGGCCACAGGTGTTAGTACACTAACAATTATGCGACTGTGGCTTCGTACCGGGATGCTCGAAAAACAAGGCAACCGTGACCTGCCGCTTCCATCAGCACGACGTGCCTCAAAAAAAGTCCGAAAGTCTAGTCGGAGAACGCGGAGTAGTATTGTCACTACGTTTTTCAGGCTGGCGGGGGTTGCCTGAGGCCCAGAGCCTAGAAAACAAGGCATTTTCACGCGCGGCGGCCGCCGGCTCAGGCGGTTTCACCCCAAACATGGGCTACCGGCTCCACACGTACGACCTGGCCGGTGGGAGATGATATAATGCGAATCGGTCGCCTGGGTGGAAGGAGGACGGGAAGGAACAAGCGATGCCTTATGTCGATGAAACACAACCACGGACGATCCGTGAGGCCTTCTCCGAGTTGACGGTCGACGAATTGAAACCTTTGGCGTCGTTGGTGGGTGCGACGGCGATGAGGAAGGGGGATCTCGTCGATCTGCTGGCCAAGGCTCTGGAAGACCGGGAGAAGGTTCGGAGCTTGTACGACGGTCGCGACGACGTGGGGAAGAAGGTTCTCCAGGAGGCCACGTACGATCCAGAGGGTGCTCTGGACCTCTTCACGTTTAAGGCCAAGTACGGCCGCACCCCCGATTTCGGCGGCAGCGGCAGTCGCTCTGGATATCGTAAGGAGAAACCCACGGTACTCCGCCTCTTCTTCCCGCGTAGGAATGTCTTGCCCCGCGATCTACAGTTGATCCTCCGTGGTTTCGTTCCCGAACCCGCCGCCGCCGACGGTTCAGGCCCTTGATGACCTTCCCGCCAAGGTGGGTCGGCCGCACTTCGGACTGGGCCGGTATTCTCGTAAGGAGCAAAACGAGGAAGTCGAACTCCGTGAGCGACAGACGGCCAGTGCGGCCTTGCAAGACATCAAGGCAATCCTCCGCCTGATCGACATGGGCGAGGTGCGGGTCAGCGAGAAGACGCGACGGCCTTCGCTGGCCGCGATGAAGGTCATCACCGGCGTGTTGGTCGACGGCGATTTCTACGCGGAGGCGGACCAGAGCAAAGACGACAGGGAACCCGCATCCGACCTGCGCATCCAGTCGTTCGCCTGGCCGATGCTCGTACAGGCCGCGGGCCTGGCGGAGGCGGCCGGCATGCGCCTGCAATTGACGGCGGCAGGTCGCAAGGCGACGACCAAGCCGGCCCATGAATTGATCCGCCAGATCTGGGAAAAGTGACAGAAAACAACACTGGTGGATGAATTTAGCCGGATCAATGCCATCAAGAGGCAGCAAGCCAAGGGCCGTGGCTTGACCGCCGTGGCGCCTCGCCGAAAAGCGATCCTCGCGGTGCTTCGCGAGTGTCCCGCGCAGAAGTGGATCACGGCGGACGAGCTGTTCCGGCTGCTCAAAGCATTGGCCCGCGATTTCGAAGTTACGCACGACGCCTGGAAGCTGTACATCAGCGAGCAGAGGTACGGAAGTCTTGGCTACGACAGCGCCTATTCGTGGGAGATGCTCCAAGGCCGTTTTGCGCTGGCGTTCCTATTCGAGTACGCGGCAACGCTAGGCCTGTTGGATGTCGCGTACCTTTCTCCGGAGGGAGTCCGCAACGACTACAGCAGTAGTTGGGGCACTGACGAGCTTTCTTGCTTGAGCCGGTACGATGGATTGATGTACATACGGATAAACTCCCTGGGTGCGTGGTGCCTGGGTCTGGAGAAGAACTACGAGCCGGCTGTCGTTCTGCACGAGCCACTCCTAAACAGTAGTTTCCCCTAAAAACTCCACAACATCCCCGCTTGTGCGTAGCGTCTCCGTGCCCCCGATGCCGTCAGCCGGTACCCGAGGCCTGGGAATCCTCGCTGTAGTTGCAATATATCGGCCGGATCACCAAATGATCCCGCCGCTCACTGCCGCCTCATGCCGCTTTCTCCTCATCTCCCAGCCACTCCGACAGGAGACGCAGGATTTCCGGGCGATGTCGCCGCAGCAACCGCTCCACGTCCAGAACGCTCGGCCGCTCCTTCTTCTTGTCCCAGGGCGGCGGGGACCACCAATCCGGGCACCCCTCGGCATCCAAGTGGAATTGCAGCAGCCGCAGGGTGCTCATCGTCACCCACTGGGCCTGGGTCGTCCGCTCGATCGGATTCCGGGTCCACGCCCGGCACTCCTCCCATCCCAACCGTTGTTTCAAGTCCCGGAACCCATCCTCCTGACGGAACCGGGCCGCGAACAGTTCGACCATCTGCAACCCGGTCAGTCCCACAGCCGAACTGACCCGCGTGAATCGTTTCTTGTACCCCTCGACCTTGGCGACCACCGCCTTGACCGGCACCTTGTGCCCCGACAGCCGCCAGAGGCAGACCACCTCCTTCCAGAGCACCTTCCGCCTCCGGCCGGAGATGGAGGCGTGCCCTTCCTGCCACCACCGGGTCCAGCGCCCGCCCTGGCGGGGCGGCGGCAGCTTCTGGCCCCACTTCGGCAGCGGCCCCCGCTGCCCCGGGCGACGCTCCGTCGGCGGCAGGGCATGCAACCGGGCGTCGTGTCGCAGCCTCGTCAGGAACTCGACCCGGGGCTGGCCGTCCTCGGGGGCGACCAGCGGCCGGACCACGCTCCGCAGGGCATAGCCCCCGTCGAAGACGCCCAGGTGGAGCCCGCCGAGGACCCGGGCCTGCTCCCTGAGCAGTTCAACCGCCAACTCGCACTTGGTCTGGAACGCCTCCCTCGGCCCGGCGGCCCCGGACCGGGTGGGCAACTGCGATCTCCGGAAGTAGAGCCGCCCGGAGACCGGCAGGAACCAGGCGGGCTGATCGGGGTTGTGAAGCAAGGCCCCGAGGACCACCCAGTTGTGGGCCCGGACGGTGGCGGCCCGGTTCGGGCATCGGGCCGTGTACTCGTGGAAGGTGCAGGTGCCCCAGACGTGCTCGCCCGAGCGGTGCACCTTGGTGTCATCGACGGCCGAGACGGGGTAGCCATACCAGAGGCGGCCGGGGGCCTGCTCGATCAAGCGGGCGAGGTTGCGGGTGACGGCGGCGGCATCCCACCGCCCGTACTCGGCGAACCGCTCCATCGCCCTCCAGTCGGCCATCCGCTCGATGGCGGTGACCGACTGGGTGACGGTGTGCTCCTCGACGTTCAGGGCCAGGGCGGTGATCCACTCGACGAACCGTCGGTGCCCGGGGCATGTGAAAGCCCCGGCGAAGGGCTGCAGCAACCGTAGCCAGAGAAACCAGAGGAGCGTAACCTGCGGCATGGGGCATCTCCTGATGCGGTGCCAGATGGGGTCCTAACCACCCGACAGGTTCCGCTCGGGAGATGCTCCGCTCAATAGGAGACGGGAGTTCAGTTGGAGTGAAGTTTTTCGGGGAAACTACTGACTACTGAGATTACCAGACTTGCTCAAAGTTCGCGCTGGCCCTGACCTGGAGCCGCAGGGATTCATCGGCATTTTGGACTTTGTGCATCTGCTGGTGTATCTCTATGGCGTCGCGCAGGCCGTGGAGGGCAAGGGCTCGGCTGCGGCCTGGAAGCGGTATGAGGGCTGGATGCGGCTGGCGTGGTCAGGCCGGGTGAAGGAGGTGCTGGCGGGATTGCGTCAGGGCTGCGACCAACTGGGCGTGCCGCCGGAGGGCTGCCCGGAGGAAGACCCCAGGAAGGTGGCCGCGGAGGCGCTGGGTTACGTGACAAATAACCGAACCCGGATGGCTTACCCGAGGTACAGGCAACTGGGACTGCCCATCAGCAGCGCAGCGGTGGAGAGCGTGAGGAAGCAGGTGAACCAGCGCATGAAAGGGACGGAGAAGTTCTGGCTGGAAGGGGGGGCGGAAGCGATCTTGCAGATCAGGGCGGCCTACATCAGCGAAGACGGGCGGGCCGACTGCTACTGGTCACGCCCGCGGCCGTTCGCACAGGCCGTCGGCACGGGCAGGCTCCGCCCTGAATCCTGACCTACAAGAACGCGACTGCACCCGGCCAAGAGAACCCTGTTGACGCCGACACCCCTGCGACGTTAAGTTGATTCGCGTCGTGCCCCTTGAGACAGGAGAACCAGAATGGTTCACGATTGGGTTGAGTACGAAACAGGGTGGAAATCAAGGCTCTCGCTTGGGCGCGTGTGCAACCCGTTCGTGAGGCGCTCTGACTCGATTCACTTGACGAGTACGATATCTTAAGCTAGGTCCTTGCTATGCGGCGCAAGAAAATGGCTTGCGCACAGCCGGGGTGGCTGTGCTCCAAATGATGCGAGCCAGCCAAATTTGGCTGGCGTAGCTTTCGTCTGATGAGTGGCCCCGCACATTGGGCTATTATTCCCTGATGCAGGACGTCCGCTCGCTCGAAACGGCCTAAGATTTGCGAAGCTCCGCTATTACGCTCATGCTATTGGCTTGTACTCCCCTCCGCTGTCGATAATACGAGAACTCGAGGAAAAACCCGTAGTCTCGCACTGAAAAGCAGCGGAAGAAGCTTTGCGGCAGTATCCTTCTCATCAGATATCGAGCTGAACGTTTGTCCGGACGCCAACTCACACCGGGTCCGGATCAATCGATCAGCACCTGACGTCCATCCTTACAAGCCTGTATCCCCAGCCCGAAGTGGACGCATGGCGACCGTCCAAGGCCATCCGGCCGAGGTCTGCGCCGCGCGCCGAGTCTCCCGGCGGGGTTGATGGCAAGCGAGGGATTGTGGCGCTGCCAGACGCGCGCACGCGATCACTATGATTTTATTTAGTACAGTACTATTTCGTTAAAACTTTTTGAAAGGCTCCGAGGAAATGAAGGTTCTTGTGGATGCGTTCCGGCCGTTAACCCACCAGGTCCCCTGGAAAATGCGGCAGAAGGGGCGAAAAGAGACCGTAGCAAGGAGCGCGGGTTGTCTTGACCTGAGCGCGCTCAGGTCAAGACAACCCGCGCTCCTTGCTACGGTCTCTTGTTGGGGGGGAAACCTATTTTTCCGCACATCTCGACGAAATTTCCCTACGCAACCGCAAATACTCTATAGAGTTACATTTCATGTTCTAAAAATTATAAATAAGATTTTGAAAATTCGTGTATTGGATGTGCGGCAAATCCGGGAAAAGGCCCCAAATCCTATTCAGAGACTCCTACGACTGTGGCCGAGCGAATCGTTCGGGGAGCGAGCTTGGGTTCGCTCGGCGCGGTCCTGGGTTCGTTCAGAGAGCGAGCTTGGGTTCGCTCGGCGCACCGTTGTTCCGTTCGCCTCGACCCTCGATGGGTCATCCAGGCCCCGAGTTCGTTCAGGGCGGCGCTCCTCGGTCCCCGAGGTCGCGCCTCGGCTCGGGGACAAGGTTCACCGCGATCCGAATTGCCACAAGGAGCCGATGGCGGAGCTCGTCGTGATCATCATCGGGCTGGCCACGCGGGCGGTCCTGGGATTCAGGGCCAACGGCGATGGAACGGGTCCGCGCGACGGTGCACCAATCCCGAAGGACACGTATCTCCGATCAGCCGAGAGGGGCGAAAATAGCGGTTTTCACGAATCTCACAGAGTCGTATTAGAGCCTGTGCTATAAAAATAAGAGTTGAAGCACAGCCGACGCGAGAGCGAGATCGGCTTGTGCGCCCATGTATGTCCGTTTACCGGGATGGGGGTGGCTCGCACCCACCCCCACCCTTCGCGGCCGCGACGATCAGCTCCCAAGGGGGGCCGTTGCGCCGCGTCAATAACGTCCGTGTGTGGTGGCCGGGATGGCTCGCACCTACCCCCGGCCCCGTCAGCCCAGTCCCCGAACTCAGAGACAGGACCGATGTCTATTCTATCAAACAAATGGTCCCCCTACGTCAAAAATTCCGGCGGGAGATCACGCACCAAGTCCGGTCGTCGCTTCGCGCTCGAGCAACTCGAGTCGCGCGTGGTGTTGAGCAACTACTATGTATCCCCAACCGGGAGTGACACGGCCGGCGGGTTTGCAACGGCTCCCTGGAAGACCCTGCAGCACGCTGCCGACTCCATCGCCCCCGGCGATACGGTCGATGTCCGCGCCGGCAATTACGCCGGCTTCGACCTGACCACCAGCGGCACCACCGCCGCCCCTATCACCTTCCAGGCCGACCCTGGTGTCGTCATCAACACCCACAACCCGGTCACCTCCGACGGCATCAACCTCGAGGGTGCCAGCTACGTCGTCGTCCAGGGCTTCAAGATCGTTGGCATGCCCCACGCCGGCATCCGTTCGGTCACCAACACCAACGTGACCATCCGCAACAATATCGTCGACCAGAATACTGTCTTCGGCATTTTCACCGGTTTCAGCAATAACCTGGACATCGAGGGCAACACCGCCTCACGCACCGTACAGCAGCACGGCATTTACGTGTCCAACAGTTGCGTCAACCCAGTGATCCGCGGCAACACCATCTGGGGCAACTACCTAGCCGGTATCCACATGAACGGCGACGCCAGCATGGGGGGCACCGGGCTGATCACCGGGGCGCTGGTCGAGGGCAACGTGATCCACGACAACGGCGCCGGCGGCGCCTCGGGGATCAACTGCGATGGGGTGCAGAGCTCAACGTTCCGGAACAACCTACTGTACAACAACCACGCCAGCGGCATCTCTCTCTACGACATCGATGGCGCCGCCGGATCGTCGAACAACGTGGTGGTGAACAACACGCTCGTCATGGCGTCAAATGCCCGCTGGGCGCTGAATATCGGGAACGCCAGCACCGGTAACACCGTCTCCAACAACATCCTGTACAACGCCAACTCGGCCCGCGGCAGCATCACCATCTCGAGCGACAGCCTGCCGAAGTTCAGGAGCGACTACAACGTCGTGGTGAACCGATTCTCGTCCAATGGCGGGAACACGACGCAGACGCTGGCGCAGTGGCAGTCTTCTACCGGCCAGGACCGGCACTCGTTCGTGTCGACGCCTACCGCCCTGTTCGTCAATGCGGCGGGCAACGACTACCACCTGCCGGCGACGAGCCCGGCGATCGACGTAGGGATGGCGACCAATGCGCCGGTCAAGGACCTGGATAGCCATCCGCGGCCCAGCGGCAAGGGCTATGATATCGGGGTCTATGAGTATCAATTCGCGACGACCACGCCGCCGACGGTCACCGGCAAGACACCCGCGTCGGGGGCGACGAGCGTGCCCACCATCACGGCCGTGACCGCCACCGCCCCGGCCTCGGCGACCTACAGCCTCTGGAGCAACTCGGCGTCACCTCAGAACCCGGTTGACCCCGACACCAACGCCACCGAGCTCGGGGTCCAGTTCCGCTCCGACGTCGCCGGCTCCATCACCGGCCTCCGCTTCTACAAGGGCAGCGGCAACACCGGCACGCACGTCGGCCACCTCTGGACCTCCTCCGGGACGCTGCTGGCCAGCGCCACCTTTACCAGCGAGACCGCCTCGGGCTGGCAGCAGGTCAACTTCGCCACCCCCGTAGCGATCACCCCCGGCACCACCTACGTGGCGTCATACTACGCCCCCGTCGGGCACTACGCCGACGACACCGGGTACTTTGCGTCGGGGTACAGCAACAGCCCGCTGCACGTGCCGGCCAATGGCGGCGTGTACGCGTACGGCGCCACGAGCACCTTCCCCAAGAGTGTCTGGCAGGCAAGCAACTACTGGGTCGACGTCGTCATCTCCACCAGCGTCACCGATACCACGCCGCCGACGGTCACCGGCAAGACGCCCGCGTTGGGGACGACGAGCGTGCCCACCAACACGGCCGTGACCGCCACCTTCAGCGAGTCGGTGCAGCCCGCGACCCTCGCGTGTGTGCTGAACACCGGCCCCGGCACCCCGGCGGTCCCGGGCAGTGTCACCTACACTGACACCACTCACTCCGCCACGTTCGCCCCGAGCGCCCCTCTGGCGAACTCGACCACCTACACCGCGACCGTGAGCGGGGCGAAGGACCTGGCGGGCAATGCGATGAGCCCAGTGACCTGGTCGTTCACCACCGCTGCGGCGGACACCACGCCGCCGACGGTCACCGGCAAGACACCCGCGTCGGGTGCGACGAGCGTGCCCACCAACACGGTCGTGACCGCCACCTTCAGCGAGTCGGTGCAGCCCGCGACCCTCGCGTGCGTGCTGAAGGACGCTGGCGGCCACGCCATGGCGGCGACGATGAGCTACACCGACACGACGCACACGGTGACGCTGACGCCCGCGGCGCTGGCGGCCGCGAGCACCTACACGGCCACCATCAGCGGGGCCAAGGATGTGGCTGGCAACGTGATGACGGCCCCCGTCTCCTGGTCCTTCACCACCGCTGCCGCGAGTACGACATTACCACACATTTCCGCCGTCGCCGCGTCCGGGACCACGTCCAGCGGAGCGACGATCACCTGGACGACGGATGTGGCAAGCTCCTCGCAAGTTGAATACGGCACGACATCGTCATACGGAAACTCAACAACCTTGAACCCGGCGCTCGTGACGAGCCACAGTATCGGCCTGAGCGGGCTCAGTCCGAACATGCTCTATCACTATCACGTGAAATCCACGGATGCGGCGGGGAATCTGGCGACATCGCCAGATTACACGTTTACGACACTGGCGAATCCCGGACAGCTCGCCATCCCCACCACTTACCCAAGGATCTGGTGGACGCCGCAACGGCTCCAGCAGGCGAAGGCGTGGTGGGTGACGCATTCATTCGTGCCCTCATCGAGTGATCCTTGGGGGAATGCCTTTGCGTATGTCATGACGGGGAATGCCGCGTATGGCCAGGCGGCGGTGAATTTGCTGATGAATTTCACCATCTCCAGCTCGGAGCTGTCCGGTGTGGCGAGCGATACCTATCGCTGGAACGACTGGGTTCCGGTGGTCTACGATTGGTGCCACGACCTGATGACGTCGGATCAGCGAAGTACGTTCATGGCCAGGTATAATTCATATGCCAGTACCATGATGACAAAGGGTTGGGGCGGCCCGGGCATGGAGAGCAGTAACTACTACTGGGGGTACCTCCGGAACGAGCTGAACTGGGGCATCGCCACCTACTACGAAAACTCGATGGCCCAGACGTTCCTCAACGACGCGCTCGTGACTCGCTGGCAGAACGGCGTCCTGCCCTACTTCGCCGGCCCGGACAAGGGCGGCGTGCCCCCCGAGGGGTCGGCGTACGGGCCGGTCATGCTGTCTTACCCCGTGGTACCCTTCACCACGGCCGGGCTCCTGGGGAGGGACCCCCTCGCCGAGACGAATTGGTACAAGGAGGCCCTCTTCAACATGATTTATTGGACCTCGACCGGCCCGATCAGCACCGGATCAGGGTCCGCCTACCTCCAGTTCCCCTTCGGGGATGACGAAAATAGCGGCGGCCAGCCGCTGGCCGCTGGCATCAACGGCCGCACGTATAACGGCGATTTCATGACAATGGTCGCCGACGAGTGGGCGGGCCTCCCCTCGGCCAGTACGCGCGGCAGTGGATCAACATGGTACATCCGAACGTCTCCCCCTACGTCCAGGCCACGGATGGCGGAGGGCAGGCCAAGGTGTTCAGTGACCTCCCCCTGGATTATTACGCACCCGGGATCGGTTATCTGTACACGAAGAACTCCTGGTCCCCGGACGCCGCGCAGGTGATGCTCCAACTGGGGCGGGGGGACCAGCACGCGCACCAGGATGCGGGCACCTTCCAGATCTATCGCAGCGATCAGCAACTCGCAGTCGAGCATACCGGGTACGCCGAGACGTTCGCCGACGGGACCGACTCGGCGAGCACGCAGGCGCACAACGGCATCACGTATAATGGCGTGGGAGAGCCCAGGGCGTGGAATATAGGCGATCCGAAAGTGGTGCGGTTGGAGAGCACGGCAACCTATTCCTATGCGGCGGTCGATCTCACCCCCTTCTATCGGACTAGCAGGTCTGATGTGAGCTACGACAATCCCTATGAGAGTCGCACGATCCGGGAGTTCATCTTCATCAAACCCCTGGACACGCTGTTCGTCCTGGACCGGCTCGAGTCGACGTCGGCTGGCGTCACCAAGTCGTTCCTGCTCCACACCCCGCAGGCTCCTCAGATCATCGATGCCAATCACGTGAGCATGATGAACGGGGATCAGATGCTGCGGCTCACGACCCTCTCCTCAAGTCTCACACCAAGCCACAACTTCCAGATCGTGAACGAGGGGGGTGGCATCTCTCGCATCCAGGATAATATCTCCGGCTCGCTGGATAGCTTCCTGATGCACGCGATCCAAGCCGGCCCGACAGGCGGAGAAGCCGTGAACGCTAGCCTGAAGAGTGAGGACGCCAATTCCTGGACCATCAGTCTTAGTTCCTCGAAAGGAACCGCGACCATCGTCCTGAATAAGGGGATCACTTCGCTGGGAGGCTCCTTCGGCTTCTCGGCCTCGGGGACCCCACAACTCGTGCCGCTTGCGAGTGGCGTTGAGAATATGACGGTGACCGATAACGGCCCCGTCTGGGGGCGGTGAGCACTGCCCTCGCATGGAATTGACCGGCGGCCGGCCGGCATCGGCTACGCTGGCTCATCCAGAAACAAGGGCCCTGGCAGGCCATGATCTCACGATCATGGCCTGCCAGGGCCCTTTGCTTCTCGAGATACCTGGTTATCGGATCAAGGCATTTGTGCCGTAGCCCGTTTTTCGCACTTGGGCGGAACTTGTGTTCCGCTATGTACAGTGTGCAGAATGGGTGGTCTTCGCCGGTGTTCCGTGGCTCTTCGACTTCACTCTCCCGGGGTAACAATCACACCATGCTCCGAGGGAAAAAGAGTGCGCCCTCGGCGGTCCTCCATGACACGGCATCAACGGCACAAGCCGTCAACCCAACCGGCAACCCGAAGATCCGCGTTGAGAATCAGATCCGCGTTGAGAGATCGAGCGAGGATTCCAAGTCGCCTTGACGCAGCCACTTTATACTAAACATGATATCACTTTACTGCGTGAACGGCTACCTCGGCTGCGTCGCTGTCGCGAAAGCCGAGCAGCCGTCAATGGAGGAGCCGGCGGTGGAGGGCGACCCGCGGCGCACCATCCGGGTTGCCTCGGCGCGTCACGACCCGGCCCATGCGTACGACCTCAAGGTCCCGCCCCTTGACCCGCTTGAGCGTTGCCAGTTCCTCGTCGTCCCAGTGCCGGTCGGGCGCTCCGCTCAGGAACCAGTCGCTGCCGTTGTCGGCCAGGAACATCCCGTATCGCTTCAGTGCCATCAGAATCATTCGCGCCGTGGGCGGAAATTTGGAGATGTCGTAGGACGCCTTCAGCCGGACACGCATCCCCATCGGCGGCAAGTCCGGGTCGGTGAGCCGGCTGGCAAAGTGCCGGGCGGGGTGCACGTAGGCGCGACGCGTGCGGCGGCACGTGAAGCGGAGCGTGTCGGATGGCCCCCTGCTCGATGACTTCGTCGTAGGGCACCAGGCCGGGAAAGACGGGCAACCCTGCCGCGTCGGCCGACGACCAGCCCGCAGGGCGGAGCGCGTTGGAGTTCAGGTCGAAGATCGCCCCCCCTGCCGCACGCCAGCCTTTGCCCTCGGGGTAGGCGGCGAACAACTCGTAGAGCTTCCAGTGATTGCGGTCGATGACCAGAACATGGCGGTCGCCCTCACTCTTCGGGCCCCCCTCAATGGGCGCGTCGAGCGGGATCGGATACGGGCCGGGGTTGCTCTCGTCGGCGTACTGGAAGCGGACGGGAACCTTGGGTTGTGTGCCCGGCACGACGACATAGGGGATGCCGACCGGCGCGCCCTGATAGACCGTGCCGAAATCGGGATGCAAGTGCTTGTCCAGGCCGATGCTCCGGATGAGGACATCGGAGTTCGGGTCCGCCGGGAGCTCGGAGATATCCTGGTTCCACGGGTTATCGGCGGGGAAGACCCGCTTGCCGCCCAGGCTGGCACTGGGCCCTAGGCCCACCTGCTGGGCTCCCATGCCCGCCGCCCTCGCGCCGGCAGCGCCCGCCAGTGCCGCCGCGCCGACCAAAGTCACGGCAGCCTTGCAGAAACCGCGGCGGCCGACCTCTTCCCGTTGACCCATCGGCCTATGTCCACCCCTGAGTCGTCTTAGTCGGAGTCGGGACCACCAGGCCCTGCCCCTCCCAGACGAGTTGAAAGTCACGTGCTTCAACGATCGATCCTCGCCAGCCCGCCTCGGCAGCCCGCACCAGATTGTACATCTCGCGAGCGGTCACGTAGTGGAAGTGGAATTTCGGATCATCCGTCGGCGCGGCGAGCCAGCGCCGATGGAACTGGACCATTGGCTCGCCGAGCAGGACCCGCTGGTTGGCCTCCGGAGCGCCGTGAGTGTGCAGCTTGACGAAAAACCAGTCCGGCCGGGACGGGACCTGCACCCGTGCCTTGAGCCACAGATCCAGCCGCTCGACGCGTGGGGGCTGGTTGGCCTGGAGGCACCCGTTCTCGATGCGAGGGACTACGCCCCATTTGCGCCGTCCCCAATTCAGGACCAGTGGGCCCTGGATCAGCATCAAGGCTTCTGGAGGGGGGGCGCCGGTGCCGACGTCGATCCCCCTGTCGTGCGATTTGGGTCGGCTCGGGTCGTCGACCGCATAATAGATGCTGTTGATCTTGCGCGTCTGCGTCGGGCTGGGGGCCGACGGCAGCGTGAAGTCGGCGTAGCAGCCGGTTTCGCGGAGGACGTCCAGCTCGTTGTTGACGCCGCACCAGCGCCCGTCCGGGCGGGAGTTGTCCAGGGCCCAGTTGCCGTGGATGAAGCCGTAGACCAATTCGCCCGTCCGCTTGTCGCGCGGCAGCAGGCCGTGCCGCTCGGCGAGAAGCTCCTTGAAGGCCAGCAGTCGCCGCGCAGGCCTTCGGCGGTATCGCCGTCGTGATGCAGGTGGATCTCCACCTCGCCGTAGCCCCGCGCGGCACAACTCGGCCAGGGCGTCGACGTCTTCGGACTCGTACTCGTCGATCGGGATAGAAGAAGGTGTGCCGCGGCGGCCGGCCGTCGCTGTCGCGGAAGCCCCCGAAGAGACCGGGGTACTCCTCGACCCACCGCCCGACCCGTTCGCGGGCCGTCGCGTCCGAGACGCCGCCGTTGTGGGGCTCGTAGTGGTCGGCGATGCAGAGTAAGACGTGCACCTCGTCCCCACGGCGCGGCCCTCGCCGCTTCTGGGACTGAAGCGCGTACGGGATCAGCCAGCGGCTCAAGCCGTGTCGCCGCGCCAGCCGGGCGGCCAGCCCCACGCCCACCGAGGCGATCAGGGCCGCGACGACGGTCAATACGATCATCACCGGAGTCATCGGGCCATTCCCCCCACGTCCATGCTCGGGCGGTCCGCCTCCACGCGCCCTTCTGCTGCCCCGCAGCCAGCGCCAGAAACCGAACAGGAGGGCGACGTTCATGCTCGTGAACATGGTGGCGAGCCGCACGAGCTTCAAGGCCTTGAACTTGCCCGAGACGAATGCCCCCACCAGGGAAACCAGGTAGAAAGTGAGCTGGCAGAACAAGAAATTCCGGTAGAACGGCCGGCCCACGAGCAGGAGGTTGCTCACTAGCATGCCCATCAGGAAGAACGGGCAGGTCCAGCGGAGGACCTTGTGCGAGAGGAAGGTAAATGCGACCCAGCCACGGCGCGGGTCCAGGAGCCGCCAGAGCATCCCGATACTCTGGAATCCCCCGGCCCCGATCCGGGAGCGGCGGTGGAACTCGGAGCCGACGTCCGGGGGCGTCTCCTCGTGGGCGATTGCCTCGCCGTCGTAGACGATCGCGCAGCCGGTCCGCAGTTTGGCCAGGAGCGGGATGACGAAGTCGTCAACGATCGTCTCGGGCGGGATCGGCGCGAAGAGATCCCGGCGGATCGCGTAGATCGCGCCGTTGGCGCCGAGCAGGGCCCCCAGGCGGCCCTCACAGCGCTTCAGGAAGGTCTCATATTTCCAGTAGAGGCTGTCGACATTGCGGCCCGTCTGCGGGTCCGTCAGGACGAGCCGACCGCAGACCGCGCCAACGCCGGGATCCTGGAACCAGCGGACGAGCTTCCGGGCCGCCGCCGGGTCGATGTGCGTGTTGGCGTCGGAGAGCAGGATGATCTTGCCCTTCAGCTCTGCGAAGGCCGAGTTGAGGACGGAGGCCTTGCCCCGCCGCTGGGCGTAGTCGAGCAACCGGACCCCGCGGTCGGCAGATCGCCGGACGATCGGCGCCGTGCCGTCCGAGCTGCCGTCGGAGCCGACGGCGATCTCGAACTTCGCGGGGGGGTAATCCATCGCCAGAGCATTCCGGACCCGCTCCTCGATGACCGCCTCCTCATTGTACGCCGCGATTAGCAGCGACGCCGACGGCAGGTCGGCATCGTTGCCGACCGGAACCTCGACCCGTCGGCCGAGCCAGCGGGACAAGAGCCAGACCACGAGCGGATAGCCCGCATAAGTGTAGAAGACGAGTCCCGCAGAGAGCCAGAACAGGGCGGCGACGGTCATCTGGGTGGGATCCATCGGGGGTGCGGTGACAAGGATCATGAGTTGGATCGGTATGGTGCGCCGACCCCGCCGGATGCCGGCTTGAGATGGTGGCGAGGAGGTCGTATGCCGGGCCGTTCAGCCAACCTCGGTCTCATACCGAGGCTTCCGGCCGAGCAGCCGCCGCAGGACCATCACCAGGCGGCGGACGGGATAGAAGACACCGTCGTTGAGCAGCAGGCCCTTGGTCAGGAACGGCGACTTCGCGACGAGGTTCATGAGCTTGATCGCCCAGTCCTCGACGGCCGGCTGGACGGTCGTCCGCAGTTCGGCGAACGGGCCATTGATGGCGATCTCCTCCTCGGCCAGAGCGCCGAGGCCGATGCGGTTGGCATGGACCACGTGCTTGGACCTCCGCGGATCCAGGCCGATCAGCCGCATGGCCGTCGCGTCGAGGGCCACCGGGTCGCGGCTGGCCAGCAGCACGTTCAGGTCGATCGGGTAACCGTTGATCGGCCCCCGGCCCTGCATGCCGACCAGGCCGTCCATCAGGGCCAGGGTGACCGGGCGGAGCTTGTTGACGTCGCCGATCAGTTGGTGCAAATACTTGTGCAGGAGGATCCGATCGTACCGCGGGATGCAGCCCCACTGATTCTTCAGGGTCCCTGTAAAGACCGTCGTGGCGTGCGTCTTCAGGGCCGGGAGGGTCACGAAGCTGTCGGCCTCGAGCCAGGTCCGCGACATCGCGAAGCCCTTGAGGCGCGCGTCTGGGATCTCCACCAGGTCGTCCTTCGAGAGATTGAGGACCCTCAGGCCCATCTCGGAGGCGAGTCGGGAGACGCCGTTGTTCTCGAAGGCCGCCTCGGCCGGGTAGCGGGCGCCGTCGGACTCGACGATCGTGATGTCCCGGGTCCGCTCGAGCAGCACCTCGCAGACGGCGCGCAGGACGCCGAGCGAGGTGTTGGCCGTGTGGATCTGCTCGGGCCGCTCGGTGCAGAGGTTGGGCTTGATCACGACAGAAGCCCCGGCCCCGATCAGATCCCTCCAGCCGCAGCCCTCCAGCAGCTCGCGGACGCGGGGGAGCGGGTCGTCTCGGTCGGCCCGACGGAGGAAGACCGTGCTACTCATGAGCTGCACCCTCGGAAGATCGAAGTTTCAGGTCTGGCGGCCAGCTCGATCCGGGCCGATCCCGCCAGGTGTTCGTTGACGACCTCGAGCACTTGCTGGAGACGGGCGTCCCAACTCTCCGAGGCCACGCGATTCATCCGCCCGCGGATCTCATCCGACGCCGGAGGACGGGCGAGGACCGCATCGAGCTTCGCAAGGTATTCCTCGCGCGAGTGCGCGATCTCGACCACGTCGGCGTACTTGTCGATCTCCGGGGTGCTGACCGAGACGATGGGCTTGCCCATCGCCAGGTATTCCCGGAGTTTGATCGGGTTGGCGTGCAGGACCTGGCGGGTCAACTGATAGGGGATGATCGCGGCATCGAACATCTTGCCGTAAGCCGGCAGGTCGGCGTAGGATCTCTTCCCCAAGAAATGGATGTTGGACCTCCGCGGTAACTGGTCCTCGGGGACGGCCACCCGACCGATCAGGACAAAGGTCCATTCGGGCCGTCTCTCGGCCAGGAAACCGACCAGGTCCAGGTCGATCCAGCGCTCGATCAGCCCGAAGAACCCGACGACGGGTTGGGGCAGGCCAGCCACGTCGGTCGGGACGGGTAGCCGATCGTCCTGGGCGCGGGCGAAGTGCTCGAAGTCGACCCCGTGGGGGCTGACGCGGGTGCGGGGATTGAGCGCGCACTTCCGATCCAGCAGGGTGTCGGAGGCGACGAAGACAAGGTCGGCCTTACGCGTCAACTCCTCGTCCATCGCCCGGACCACGTCCGGGTTCACATCGGGTAAGGCCGAATAGTCATCGATGCAGTAGTAGACCGAGAGCCGCTCTCCCAGTTCGCCGACGACGGACGAGAGGTGGGGGATCATGAACCAGGTGATCGGTCGACGTATCCCCTCGCGCCACATCAGCCACCGGAGGGTGGCCAGGATCAGGGAGCGGTTGAGCCGCCGCACCAGGGCGAAGCGATGGAGCGGCACCTGCAGGAGTGTACGGACCTTGAGCCCCCCCTCGACGGGTTTGGCTCCCCGGGCGAATCGGCCCAGCTTGGACCAGATCTTCCAGACGTCGCGGCCGGAGCCCTTCGGGGCCCTGAGCCCCGGGCACTCGATGTAATAGACGCGATGGCCTTTGGCCAGCCAGCGCGCGATGTGGTGGCTGGAGGTGCGGTTCTCGGCGAACCAGTCGTTGCCGAAGTAAAGGATGGCGGGGGCTTCTCGTCTCTCGTTCAAGGCCAGGTCCTTGCTCTGTCGGGGCGATCAATCGATCCAGTGCGACGGCGTCGTGAAGGTGAGGCCACGGCCTCGTGCCTCGTCGATCAGGGAGGGCAGCACGTCGATCGCGTGCGACACTTTATCGTGCATCAGCACCATATCACCGCCGCGCAAGGGGTGCTCGCGGAACCAGGCGCGGACCTCCCCGGGAGCCCCCCTGGTATAATCCTTGGGATCTGCGTTCCAGAGCACAACCGTCTGTCCCTCCCGCCACAGCCGCCAGAGATTCAAGGCGTTCGCCTTCCCGTGGGGTGGGCGGAAGAGTCTCGGCGCCCGGCCCGAGAGCTCGGCGAGGAGGGCGCTTGTGCAGCGGACCTCCTCGATCAGTCGCCGCGCCGAGATCGACCTCAGATCGACGTGAGAAAACGTGTGGTTCCCCACGACGTGGCCTTCATCGACCGCGCGACGGACAATGTTGGGGTACCGCTCCGCCTTCTGCCCGATGAGGAAGAAGGTCGCGCGAACGTCTCGATCCTTCAGCACGTCGAGCAGCCGCGGGGTGTATTCCGGGTGGGGACCGTCATCGAAGGTCAGGCAGACGGATCCACCATGCGAAGGCCCTTTCGTCATGAGGAGCCGCCGCGGCAGGGTTGCCGCCAGGCCCTTTCGCAGGATCTGATGCCAAGGATTCGGGGCAGATATCTCTTCAGGCTTGTGCCGCGACGGCATGATGTGCCCCCATGTTTGCCGAGGTTGATGCGAGAGGCCGGAGGATGCGGAGTAGCGTCTCCGCCGACTCGGCCCATCCCGTCGACCGGGATCGCGGCCGCGAGGATGGATCCCATTCGGCCAATGCGTGGGCGATCGTCTCGGCGAGAGCCGTTGGATCGCCCGGCGCGACGAGGCGACTCGATCCTTCCTCGGCGATCTCCGGGATCCCGCCCACGCGGCTGGCCACGAACGGCGTGCCGCAGGCCAACGACTCCCGTAGCACGTTGGGCGATCCCTCCGACCGACTTGGCAAGACGGTCAAGTCAGCCGCACGGTACCAATCTGGCAGCCGCTCGTTAAGTTGGGGCCCGACGAAGGAGACCCTCTCGGATAGCCCTCGCGACCGAGCTTCCGCCTCCAGCGTATTTCGCGAGGCCCCGCCGCCTACCAAGTAGAGGTGAAAGTCGACCCGACGGTCCAGCAGATCGGAGCAGGCCTCGAGCAGCACATCGAGTCCCTTGACGGGCACCATGCGACCGACCCAGAGGAGCACCCGTCCTTCAGCCGGGATCCCGAGCCGGCACCTCGCCTCCGCCCGATCTCCGGGCGAGAACCGATCCCCATCCACCCCCCGGCTCACGACGTGCACCTTCTCCGGCGGGATCCCGTACCCGACGAGCTTGGCCCTGAGGTCCTGGCTCACCGCAACCACCGCGTCAGCCCCGTGGAGCACATCCAAGATGCAGCGGCGCCGGCTGGGCTCCTGGGCCAGCACCAGCACATCCGAGCCGCCTACCATCACGACCGCAGGCATGCTGGCCGACCGAGCCGTGCGGACCGCCACTTCCCCATCGGGATGGACCCAATAACCGAGGACCACATCCGGCCGGTGTGATCTCAAGAGCTGTCGCACCATGCTGCCCACCGACCGCCCGAGGAACCACCCGTAGTGCCGTCGCAAGATCTTGGGCGGGTAATAATACCGAGGGTAATGGACCTCGATCCCATCGATGGTCGCGCACTGATGGTGACCGCGCGCCCCATGGCACCTGGCTCGTAACTCGTCCACCCAGGGGACCGGCGAAACGACACGGACCTCATGCTCTCGGGCCAGCGCCCGGGCCATGGCCAGGTTAAAGACGCCTTTGGTCGGCTGATATGGGTTGGGGAAGATGGTGGTGATGAGGAGGAACCGCATCGGAAGTCCTGAAGAGGAGATCAGTCGATTTCCCGCCGCTCGACCCGCACGGAGCGGTCAGAGGGTCGTTATCATGGCCTGTCGGGGCGATGGGCGGACGGGCCGCAAGGGGCGGGCGATCGCCCGCCCCTTGCCAGCAACTCAAGGTAGTCAACGCGAAGATGTCCATGGCTTCGAGGAAGCGCTCGGGCTCCGGCTGGTAGCCGGCGAAATGCGTGCGCCCATCGATGCCGAGGCCCTCGGCGAGGTGAACGAGCTCATCCCTCCATCACCGACGAGCAGCAGATGAGCCTCGAAACCGGACCACATTACATGAAAATATGCTATTATTATGAAATTCGCACGTCAAGATGGACGGCCCGGCGCACCGAGGCGTACCAGACGACGGCACTTCGCCCAGGCGAGGCGTCTCGTGCGTGTGGGGCGGGGTCGTCACGTGCAGCATGTCCGGCCGGGCGGTCTCCAGCAGGCGGCCCAAGTCGTCGAACCACCCCAGGCAAGTCGAACCGCGTAGCCGCCTGCCGCGCCAGGTCGATCTACTGATGCTAAAGCCCTACGGGCCTGGGATCGCCGAAGCCTGGAGGCGGCACGACGCGGACGATGCGATGCCAATCAGATCAGGCGCGGCCCCCGTTCCTCGAGACGGCCCGGTGGGTCGACGTCGTCGGACCGCAGAGATTGACGACGACCTGGCGATTGCCTTGGGCGGTCAGCGGAATCCACTTCACCGGGCGGAAGTCCCAGCGCACCGAAAGCCCCAGGACTTTGCCGATCTCGCGGTCCAGGATCTCCTGGTCTGCGGCGGACCAAGAGGGATCGAGGACGGCGTCGATCCGGATGTGGTCCGGCTCGTCCTGGACGATCTGAAAGGCCCGGACCGAGGGGAAGTCCTTCATGAGATGGGGGAAGAATATACCCGAGATGTGACGGCCGTCGGGCGTGTGGAGTATGTCGGCCCGGCGCCCCGTGATCTCCCCCAGCAGTGGCAGCCCGCGGCCACAGGTGCAGGTCCCCTGGCCCGCCACGGCGCGGTCACCGTTGACGTAGCGGATGAATGGCATTCCGTAGTTGTGCAGGTCCGTCACGACGACACTCCCCTCCCGGCCGTCGGGAGTGGGCCTCCCGTCGTCGTCGAGCACCTCCAGGAACTGGTTCTCGGTCGTCCGATGCATGCCCAGGTGCCGGTCGCATTCGGCCCCCATCAGCATGAACTCCCGTGATCCGTAGGTCTCGAAGACCGGGGCCCCGAAGACCTGCTCGATGTACTCGCGCTGATGTTGATACAACTTCTCGGCGCCAGTGATGATCGACTTCGGCGACGGCGGCCTCAGGCCCCGCTCCTCCAGGGCGCGGGCGAAGGTATAGAGGGGATTGGTGTAGGCGACGATGCAATCTGGTCGGTACCGCCGGAACTGCTCGAAGAACAGCGGCACGCTCTCGTCGCTGAGGTCGAACAAGTTCAGGATGCGTCTGCGGTACAGTCCGTGGTATAATTTATCCTTGAGGGCGGACAGCCGGGTCCGCCCGGTCAGCGGGACGCTCCACAGGTAGAGTAGCTTGACGCCGGGGGCCGCGCCGGCCCAGCTATAGCCGCGGAATGTAGCCGCCCAGGTCCAGGCGTAGGCGCCCTCGTCCAGGTCAAATTGGAGGGGCACCCCGGTGGAACCCCCGGTCGCCTTGGAGATGAGCCGCATCTGCGGCGCCTCGGCCCGCATCCGCGCCCGATGCTCGCGGGTGACCTCCCGATCGATGAGAGGCCAGGTCCGGAAATCCTCGGGGGACTGCAACTTCGCGGGATCGAGCCCGCGCCGCCGCCATTCCTCCCGGTAGTAAGGGCAATTGGTGTAGGCGTGCATCAGCAGGCGGCACAGAGCATCGAATTGGACCTGCGCAGCTCGGCCCGCGAGAGCCACTGGCTGTGCTCGAGCTCCCTCCAGTAGCGGAAGGTCTTCCGCCGCTTCAGGCCACTCTCGAATGCCGGGATGAGGACTGCGCTGGTAGAGTAATCGAGTCATCAGGAGATCTCACGTCGGGATATCGATGTTGTGGGGAGTTCGGCGAGGGCTACCTCTGGGTCCGCACCTCGGCGGACCGCCCCCCGGTCTTCGTGGCCCGGATGTCGGAGATAGAGAGCCTCGTAGTCGGCAACCATCCGGCGGATGTCGAAGTGCTGCTCCACCCAAAGCCGACCCGCCCGGCCCATCCGGTGCCCCCCCTCGGGGTCGTGCAGAAGCCGCAGCATCGCGCTGGCCAACTCGGCTGGCGATTCGGGGGGGACGAGCAACCCTGTCTGACCGTCGACCACGACCTCGGGGTTTCCGCCGACCCGCGTGGCAACCACCGGCAAGCCCACCGCCATGGCCTCCAGCAGGGTCATCGAGATCCCCTCCGTCAGGGAGGACAGGACGAACAGGCCAGCGCGGCGCAGCAGGGACGGAATATCCTGGACCTCGCCCAGGAAGGTCACGTGCTCGCCCAGGCCCAAGTCGGACACCAGGCGCCTCAGGTCCGGCAGGCAGACCCCACCACCGGCGATCTCTAGCCGGAATGCCGAGTGCTCGCGGGCGGCGATCGCGGCGGCGCGGAGAAGGGTCGCAACATCCTTCTCCGGACTCATGCGGCCGACCATGACGACCGGGCCGCCTGCCCGGGGCCCGGCATAGGCGAAGCGCACGTCGATGCCGTTCCAGATCCGGGTCAGCTTGCTCAGGACGAGGCCCTCCCCGGCGGAGACCCGGACGCTGTCGTCCGAGACGCAGACGACCCGGTCGGCCATCCGGGCGGCGAACCGGAACAGGGTGGTCGCGCGGCGGCTGGCGCCGAAGCGCTGGCCGTGGCGCGTGTGGACGACCCGCCGGGCGCCCGCCAGCCGGGCCGCGGGCCCCGCGTAGATCAGCGGCTTGGTGTTGTGCGTATGCACGACGTCGGCCCCCCACCGCCGGAAGAGGCGAGCCAGGCGGAGCACCAGGCCCGGCCTCAGGCCGGGCGGTTCCTCCAGGGCCATCACCGGCCAGCCACACGCCTCGATGTCGTCGGCCAGGCAACCCCGTGATCCTAGCGAGACGAATCGCAGCTCGAATCCGCCGCGATCGGCGTGACGCGCAAACTCGACTAGCAGCTTCTCCATGCCCCCCGTGTCGAGTTGCAGCACCACGTGGACGACGCGGAGCGTTCGCCCTCCGGCCCCCACCGTCCAATGCGCATCGCCGCCGGTCACCCGGCCGCTCCGAGGCCGGTCGGCCTCCTGGCCAGCGAGTTCGCACCCAGGTGAGTATGATGTAAAATATATGTTCATAAGTATGTTAGCTTCGGGATCTAAAATCCCTCGCCTTCAGGCGGGCAGAGGACGGAAACGCGCTGCCCAAGCGCTTGTCCCTCGCGCACAAGATCGAGTACGAACCTGCTCCAATCCGCCGAAGTCCAGCGACAAGACGGCGTGTGCCACGGCAAGCGGGTGAGCCATCGGTTCATTCCGTGGACAGGTCATTCTTGAGTCCCGCTCCGCAGAGCCGGTCTGCGAGCCGACTCCCAGATCTTGAGGTGCGTGGGGGCACAGGCCAGTGTGCAGCACTTGAGCAGGATCCACCACGCTTGGGATTCGAGCGGCTGACGCACGAGACGACGCCATGCCGGACCTAACGCAGTGAGCGGCCGACCGGATCCCAGGTGGACGCCGGCCCAGCGGCGGAAGACATCCGCCTCCCAGGTTCTCAGCCCGCTCCGCCCCAGAAGGTCACCATGGCGACGTACGACGCGGAGCATATTCGCGCAATCGGTATCGACGCTCGATCGGGAGAGCGAACCCGGCTCGAGCACGGCAGTGGCCAGGGACTCCGAGATCAAGTACACGGGGCTCGACGTGATCACCCGGACCCACAGGTCACGGTCCTCGGCGGGCTCGAGCCCCGAGACGAACCGATAGCTCCCCAGTACCGCCCGTCGGACAATGACCGTAGAGGTCCAGACCCGCATCGCGACCTGGAGTGCCTCCGCGCCCGAGGCGACGAGCACCTGATCGAAGAGGGGACCGGCCTCGGCGGTCGGTCCAACGCGCGGCCAACCGGGAGGCTGCTCGAAGAAGCGGCTCGCCACCAGCCCGACTTCCGGGTGATCGCGGAAAATGGCCAGTTGCCGCTCGAGTTCGGTCGACTCCCAGTAGTCGTCGGCGTCGAGGAAGGCGATCAGCTCGCCTTGGGATCGCTCGATCCCCAGGTTCCGCGCACTGGCTGCCCCGCCGTTCGGCTTGCGAGCCAGCGTGATACGGTCACCGTAACCCTTCAGGGCGGCACCCAGGTCATCCGGGCTCCCGTCGTCGATGACCAAGATCTCATCCGGTGGGCGCGACTGAGCCAAGAGGCTGTCCACGGCCCGACCGACCGTCCGCGCCGCGCGATAGGCCGGAATAATTACGCTCACCAGCAGGCCATTCATATCCCACACTCCAGCAGCCGTCCGAAGCTGCGAATGACGCGGTACCTCAAGCTCAGATGATATATATTTCTCAAATTAGTCAGAATCAATCGTGCTTCCTAACCAGCACCACGATCTCTCCAGATCGAAAGACTTCATCTAGATATCCTAATTTTTTGAGCTGGTGTACGGCATCGAGGGGACCGGGAGAACTTGCATCGACCAAGAGATAGTGTGGAGGCAATCGCTCTAGGTATTTTTTTAATAGATTTCTAGATTTTGATTCAAATATTTCCTCGAGAACTGCTTTGCGTTCGTTGAGCTCCGCCTTACCCACGTGGAGAAGATACGGGAGTATGTAGTCTCCAAAGAGCGTCCGCCGCTCTCCGAGAGCGGGGATGGATAGATCAAGACCATCTGAGAACTCTCGTTCAGGACGAACCTCGTCCAAGAGCTGAACGACTGAGTCGGGAGCAGTATGTTTCCTGATCCATTCCAGGGCCTGCATTTTATCCGGGCTGATGTAAGTTGTCGCAGGACGCCTTTCCGCTTCAAGGTCGACGTATTGAAATACATCAGTGCAAAGCGTCAGGAAGCCGGCAAGGATGACAGAAAAACCGGCGAGACGAAACCGGTGGAGAGATGGCAAGTCCAGGTAGGCAGAGCAGGCGACAGAAGCGAGGACAACGAGAGGAACCTGGACGATTTTGAGCGCCTTTCGAATGACTATGTTGGGTTCCAGAGGCATTACAAGAGTAAATGCAAGGAATAGGGCGATGGCAAGGAGAAGCAACATCGAACGGAAAAAGGGGATGCGGCCTTGCCGCAGAGAAAGATAGAGGCCTATCGCGCCGAACACGAAGAGCGGACCGAGTTCGACGAGCAGGTAAACAGGCGCGACCTTAGCCATCGGATGAATTCCCAGGCGCAACGCACCACCTCGCGCAGGAAAAACCTGCAGCCCAAAGGCACCGAGGATGACCACGATCGTAATGAGAGACGAGAGAACGATGTGGGTGCGCTCTTCATTTCCTCGGAGGAAAGGTCGAACATTCACAGCAGCAAACCACATAATTGCAATAATACATACAAACAGATCAGTTACAGCGATAACTGATAGAACAAAACCTGATAACAGGTTTGGTCCCAAGGCAGACCGGTTCGTCGTGATGTGGCGAAGATAGAACAAGAACAGGAGGAATGTGATCGCTGTCACTGCATGGGGCTCGTAGAGACAGTCTCGAAACCAAGAATGTGATAAGTATGAGTAATGATGTTTATAATTAATAAAACTGTTAAGATTTTCAAAATTAAGTATGTATGCTTGCCAAATAGACTAATCCTATAAAGCTAGGTGACAAAAATCCGAGACCAACCGCGAGATGACGCGGCGAGGACCTCGGCATAAAAAGTCGAACGAGGCACGTCAAAGCTCCAACGAAAAGTAAAACCGCCCATGGAAGGGTTAGGACCAACGCATCCCTGGCCGTGGCGCCGGAGAGGTTGACGACAGCAGCCGGCCAGAGGTGATAAAACCAGTAGTAGTGTAGCGTCTGACCCGCGAAGTATGGATTCTGGGGAGGGAGACTATGCGCCAGTTCCGCGGTGACGGAGATGTGATTGAGATAGTCTTCATCGAAATGAGGCACGAAGGCGTAACCCTTCGAGGTGAGGTGCCCCGCTCCCCAGTAGGGGAGGGTCATCGCCAAGAGGATGGCCGAATTCAGGCCGAGGATCCAGAGCAACTCATGCCAATCCTCCCCGTTCCATCGAGGTAGGGCAGGCGGACGAGGCCAAAAAGACAAGAGAGCCGCGCAAAGCAAAAGCCCAAGGGCCAAAGCCGCGGCGAAAGAAGAGGGGCCAAAGCAAAGTCCTGTGAGTACCAGACAGATGCGGCCGCCTGCCAACCCAAGTATCGATCCAAAGATAATCACACAAATTGATGAGTCGAGGGCCGGCAAGAGACGCCTGAGGCATGCAATGCCCGCAAATGCCATCGCCATGAAGGAGATGATGGTTGCCGCTGCCCCGCCCAGCGGAAGGCGTGCCACCACGCCAAAGAGTGTGAGGGCAGTAAAATACAAAGCAACAACACAAAATCGTATCATAAATCTATTCTCTTCTATTGCTCGCGATTTTGGGCTATGCCATCGGACCATCAGCCCCATCGGACCATCAGTCTGACAAAGATGTTAAGGATGATCAGCCAGACAACACCGACTGCAAACAAATGCGTGATAAAGCGGGAATCGAGTTTCAGGGCGGTTATCGAGGAGCGAGTTTCCGCAATCTGGATGTATGCCATGGCGATGCCGAGCACCATGTAAGTCGGAACTTGGTATGGGCGGGAAATCGAGAGCATACCGATGCAGAGAGAGCTGATGATTGTTAAAATATATGGTCGTAATTTTTCTATATCTATATTGTGAGCACCTGTATATTGATTGCCAAGACGGCTGATGTCTCTAAGGGCGGTGTAGAAGGCACCCGTGAACAGCATTCCACCGAAGAATCCCAATTCCACATACGTATGAACGAAGCTATTGTGGGCGACGAAACCTATATGCTCAACGTACTCGTCCATCCCGATTCCGAAGATAGGTGACGCGCGGAGAAGGGCGAAACCCTCTGCCCAGAGCTGGATGCGGCCTTGAGATGTATCCTCTGAATCCGTGAGGTCGACTCTGGTCTGCCTGCCGCCGAAGAGAGCGAGCATTGGAGGGACGGCGACGATGAAGATGACCATCGCCCTCTTCCAACCGAACTTGGCCCGAAACAGAACGAAGAGACTGACAGCGAGATTGATCAATCCGCCTCGCGAGAAAGTCAACTTTAGAGCGTAAGGAAAAAGGCACAACGGAGCGATCGAGAGCAATCGGAGAAACCCCCGTCGCGTTTCTATTTGATATATCGAAATAATAATACCTAAAACTAGCACCATAGATAGATCGTTAGGATCGTTGAACACTCCGGTGCTGCACAACCGAGGGATCACATAGACTTCTCCGGTTTTCTCGTCGATGTCCACCTGCTGAATTGCTTCCAAGGCAGCAATGTTAATGATCTTATGGTAATGGAGCAGGGCGAGTATTGTCATCAACAACGTGAGCCTGGCCAGCCAATGGAGGAATGATCTGAGGCGTGCAGGAGTATCAACCAGCAGCACTAAAATGAGATAATATGCAAATATTTTTGCAAACTTAGAACCGCACGTGATCGCGGTTTCAATGCCGAAGTGGGATAAGTGCGAGAGCACGCAGGCTGCTAGGATGCCCAAGACGCATCCGGTGATCGGAGAGCGGTTCAGCGACTGGAGCGTGAGGAGCCCTGCCAGTCTTGTAAACGACATGAGTATGCATAAAATAATTAAATAAAAATATATTTGTATATCAAGAGATGGAAAGAGTTCCGATGGTCGAATGAAAAGAGCAGCGTTGAGAAGGATGAATAAAAACCATTTCATTTCATGTATAAAATTAATATATTTGCATATTAGTTAGATAACACAGAGAGACTCGCAACACAACACCCACGACAAGTGGCCGGTGTGAGCTCCTCAAAACGGGTGGCTCTCCTCTTGAATCAGCCATAAACTTTGTGCGAAAGTCAAGATCACCTACTACCAAGATCACCTTATAAGCCCGAGTTTTTCCCGATCTGAGCTTCCTCTTCACCTCGGCGCGATTCGACGGACGGCCTCGACTAGGTACCCGTGCTCAACCCACCGCAGGATCGGCAGGTCGCTGCGCGAATCACCGTAAGCGTAGGAGCCGGCCGGTGGGTGCTCGCTTCCTAAGGCCTCCTTGAGCATCGCGACCTTGGCCTTGCCCTTGCAGTTCGGGCCGATAATGCGCCCATCGCAGAGGCCGTCGCTCATGGCAACCTGCGTACAGACAACGTGCTCGATGCCCAACCGGCGGGCGACGGTCCGGACATAGAAGTCGGGGCTGGCAGACAGCAGGATGACTCGGTGGCCGGCGTCCCGATGATCTCGGAGCAACCGGACGATGTCGGGCCTCAGCCGTTGCCGAACCCAGCGATCGTAGAACCAGTCGGCGTGCCCGGCGATCGAGGTCATGGGCACGCCGCGGAACAGCGTGATCATCAGCCGCTCCTTGGTCGCCCGAGCCGATTGGAGACGACAGACATAGAGGGTGAGATGGAACGGCAGGACCACCAGAGGCCAGAGCTTGCTCCGACCAATCGCATAGCTGATCAGGAAGGGGAGAAACGTGTCGCCCGCGATGAGCGTGCCGTCGAGGTCGAAGACAGCCAAGATCTCACTCGGGCCGCCACTCACCTGTCCTGTGGTCGCCGACATCAGTGGATCCATGGGATGTAGAGGATCGTGGCAACTGTCAGGATCCAGATCAGTCCATTTAGGGCAAAGACCGGGTCCCCCAGCAGAACCTCAACTGGGCCGTCGTGCCGTCCCTCCTGTACCTTAAACAGGTATCGGAAGATACCGTAAGCGACCAGCGGCACTGTGTAGATGAGATTCTCGGTCCTGTGTCGCTGGATCGTTCGGGGCGACACGGTATAGAGCATGTACGACAACAAACAGATCGAGGAGGTGATGCTGAGCATTAGGTTGAGCTTCGCCTCGCTGTACGACCCGAGCGTTGAGCGACACCGGGTGTTCTGACCAATCCCTGCGATCTCGAGCCGTCGCTTGCCGAACCCCAAGAGCATGGCGAGCGAGAACCCGCAGACGATGATCCACGACGTCGGCCGAAGCTCCATGGCTGTGCAGCCAGCCATGATCCGAATAACGAAGCCGATGGCAATTAGCAGGACATCTACGATTACGTGGTGCTTGAGGAAAGTGCAGTAAATCAAGCTATTAGCGACATAGAGCACGCCGAATAGCACGAATAGCGGGGGCAAGGCAGAGCTCGCGATCAAGGCGGAGCCGATCAAGCAGGCCGACAGGGCGAGGGCTGAGGGCACTGAGAGCCGCCCGGAAGCGATCGGGCGGTCCCGCTTCCGGGGATGTTGGCGATCGGCCTCGATATCAATAACGTCATTGAGGCAGTAGATCCCGCTCGACAGGAGGCAGAAACAGCCAAAGGCCATCGCTGCCCTCGACACGGACAGGTAGGTGGGCAGCCCACCGAAGAGGAGTGGGGACAAGACGAAGACGTTCTTGACCCAGTGCTGTGGGCGGCTAATCCGGATAATGTCTAGCAGGAGGCGAAGGATATTTACCCTTGTAGTCCTTGCTTCGAACATCTCCAGGACAGGTATCCCCATAACCCAGCCCGCCCGCACGAAGGGGTGATAGGGCGATTCCTTAAGGGGGGGCGAGGGCATCGCTCGTTCTCCTCGGGGCCGACCGATCCAGAGATCATGCCGACGTCACTTCGATGAAGCTCCGCTCCGACATCCCAGGACGCGGAAGCCACAGCGTTCGCGGTGCGCCGACGAACGTTTAGAGCATCCAACATGAGCGGCACGCCCGCGGTGACCGAGCCCGACGAACTCGAGACCTGGTCGGTCGGCGAGGGTCGCTGAGGCTCCGTCCCGAATGGGCCAAACCGCGCCTGACAAATACAGGAGTGACCGAAAACCACCAAGTGTGGTCTAACCCTGAAACAAGCGTGATCCGAAGATTGACATAGGGCTGACAGTAGCCCAGACCCTACGAAACAAGGCATGTACCGAGTCGATGGAATTCGGAGAGGCGTTCACTCGAAAACGATGGCCCCATCGCAACCGCCTGTGTCGAAAGCCTTTAAACATAGGGGTGACGTTTCAAGAAGCCTCGCATCACGCTTGTTTCAGGTCTAACTTGAGGTCCCCCGGCGTTTTGCGGAGGTGCCGCTGGACGCACCGCTGTATGGTGTTGAGTTCGCCCATCATGGGGCGAGGTTATCTTGGGGCGGAGCCGGTTGCTGGATCGACGAGGCCGCTGCTCCCGACGTCAACGAGACCTTGACCGGGACCGGCATCAATAACGAGTCCACCGTCAACAGCCGCACGCGGTATCGTAGGTATCTCCCACTCGGGAGGTTGCCACGATTGCTCGTGATCGTCCCGCCGTTGCCGACCGCCGACCACGTCGACCAAGACCTGTTGGGCGTCAGCGTATCGCCGCTGCTGACCTCGACGACCAGCGTCGCGCCGGGCGGCAGGTCAGCCGTCCAGGAGGCCCCATTCCAGGTTGCGCTTCGGCCCGCGTCGAGGACCGGCGACAGGAATGGCTTGCCCGCGAGGACCGAGGCCGACGAACTCGAGACCCGGTCGGTCGGCGAGGGTTGATGGACCGGCGCATTCGCCACCGATGTAATCTCGATGTCGAACGGAATCGGCATCAATGGCGGGCTCCCCGACTTCAGACTCACGCGGTATTGGAGGTAGCGTGCGAGCGGGCTCGGGACCGCCCCGCCGTTGCCGACCGCCGACCACGCCGACCAAGACTTGTTGGGCGTCGGCGTATTGCCGCTTCTGATCTCGACGACCAGCTTCGCGCCGGGCGGCAGGTCGGCCTTCCAGTAGACCGTCCCCCAGATCGCGGCCCGGCCCGCGTCGAGGACCGGCGACATGAACGGTTGCTTGCCTGCGAGGACCGACCCCGACGAACTCGAAACCTGGACGGTCTGCACGGTCTTCGAGGGTTTCTGGCTCGATGTGGACGCCGCTCCGCTCGGGTTCGTCGTCGTTGGCGCGACGAGCGTCGTCGCGGGCGCGGCGAGCATCGTCGCGGGCGCGGTGCCCGACGGGGCGGTGGTGGTGAAGACGACGTCGACCCAGTAGTTGGTCGAATTGAACGACGCGTTCGGGAACTTATCGCCCGTCCCGTACACGTACACCCCGTCCCCCCCGTCCACCCCGTTGGCCAGCGCGTGCAGCGGCCCGCTGGTGACGCCCGAGGTGGCGAAGTAGCCGAGTCGTAGGCGTAGTGGCCCGCCGGGGGCGTAGTACGAGGCGACGTAGGTGGTGTTGGCGCTGATCGCCACCGGGGTGGCGAAGCTGACCTGCTGCCAGCCGGTGGCCGTCTCGCCGCTGAAGGTGGCCGTGGCCAGCAGGTTGCCGGCGCGGTCCCAGAGGTGGCCGACGTGCGTGCCGGTGTTGCCGGACCCCTTGTAGAAGCGGACGCCGGTGATGTAGCCTGTGACGTCGGAGCGGATCTTCACGCCCACCTCGACGGCACAGTTGTCGGAGGCCGAGGGGTTCGCTGGCGTGACGGAATTGCTCCAGAGGGTGATCGGCCGCTTGCCGCGGTCGCCGTGGTGAAGGACCAGGAGAAGGGCGCGGCCATGGTGTTGCCAGCGGCGTCCTTGACCCCGCTGACGGTCGCCGTGTAGGTCGTGTTGGCGGCCAGCGCCGCGGTGGGCGTCAGGGTCGCGGTGCTGGTCGTCGTGTTGTAGGCGACCGTCGCCGGGACGGCGCCGGAGGGTCCCGTGAGGGTGAAGCCGATGGACGAGCTCTGGACCGCCTCGCTGAAGGTCGCCGTCACCGTCGTGGTCGCGGGCACGTTCGTGGCGTTCGGGGGCGGGCGTCTCGCCCGTCACCGTCGGCGGCGTCGTGTCCGCCGGGGCGGTGGTGGTGAAGACGACGTCGACCCAGTAGTTGGTCGACTGGTACGACGCGTTCGGGAACGTTGCCCGCTTCCCGTACACGTACACCCCGTCTCCCCCGTCCACCCCGTCAGCCAGTGCGTGCAGCGGCCCGCTGGTGACGCCCGAGGTCGCGAAGTACCCGTGTCGCCTGCGTAGCCGCCCGCTGGCGCGATAGTACGAGGCGACGTAGGTGGTGTTGGCGGCTGATCGCCACCGGGGAGGCGAAGCTGACCTGCTGCCAGCCGGTGGCCGTCTCGCCGGTGAAGGTGGCCGTGGCCAGCAGGTTGCCGGCGGCCGTCCCACAGGTGGCCGACGTGCGTGCCGGTGTTGCCGGACCCCTTGTAGAAGCGGAGGCCGGTGATGTAACCCGCGACGTCGGAGCGGATCTTCACGCCCACCTCGACGGAGTTGGTATCGGAGGTTGAGGGGTTCGTGGCGTGACGGAATTGCTCCAGAGGGTGATCGGTGCTGCTGCCCGCGGGCGCCGTGGTGAAGGACCAGGAGAAGGGTGCGGCCATGGTGTTGCCGGCGGTGTCCTTGACCCCGCTGACGGTCGCCGTGTAGGCCGTGTTGGCGGCCAGCGCCGCGGTGGGCGTCAGGGTCGCGGTGCTGGTCGTCGTGTTGTAGGCGACCGTCGCCGGGACGGCGCCGGTAGGGTCCCGTGAGGGTGAAGCCGATGGACGAGCTCTGGACCGCTTCGCTGAAGGTCGCCGTCACCGTCGTGGTCGCGGGCACGTTCGTGGCGCCGGGGGCGGGCGCTTCGCCCGTCACCGTCGGCGGCGTCGTGTCCGCGAGTCGCCGGTGGTGAAGGACCAGGAGAAGGGTGCGGCCATGGTGTTGCCGGCGGTGTCCTTGGCCCCGCTGACGGTCGCCGTGTAGGCCGTGTTGGCGGCCAGCGCGCGCGGTGGGCGTCAGGGTCGCGGTGCTGGTCGTCGTGTTGTAGGCGACCGTCGCCGGGACGGCGCCGGAGGGGCCCGTGAGGGTGAAGCCGATGGACGAGCTCTGGACCGCCTCGCTGAAGGTCGCCGTCACCGTCGTGGTCGTGGACACGTTCGTGGCGCCGGGGGCGGGCGTCTCGCCCGTCACCGTCGGCGGCGTCGTGTCCGCCGGGGTGGTGGTGGTGAAGACGACGTCGACCCAGTAGTTGGTCGACTGGAACGATCCGTTCGGGAACGTCCCGCTCGGCCCGTACGCGAACACCCCGTCCCCCCCGTTCACCCCATTAGCCACGCGTGCAGCGGTGCGTTGTCATACCCGGAGGTGGCGAAGTACCCGGCGTCGATCGCGTAGCCGCCCGCCGGCGCGAAGTAGGAGGCGACGTAAGTGGTGTTGGCGCTGATCGCCACCGGGGAGGCGAAGCTGACCTGCTGCCAGCCGGTGGCCGTCTCGCCGCTGAAGGTGGCCGTGGCCAGGAGCGTCCCGGAGGAGGTCCAGAGGTGGCCGACGTGCGTGCCGGTGTTGCCGCCGCCCTTGTAGAAGCTGATGCCGGTGATGTAGCCGGCGATGTCGGAGCGGAACTTCACGCCCAACTCGATCGCACTCGGGTCGTTGGCCGAGGCAACCGAGGGCGTCACCGTGGCGCCCCAGAGGGAGGCGGTGATCGCATTGGAGGTGGTGAAGGACCAGGAGACGGGGGCCATGACGTTGCCGACCAAGTCTGTAGCCCCGCTGACCGTCACCGTGTAGGTGGTCGATACGGCGAGGCTGGTGGCATGCGCAAAGGTGGCGGTGTTCGTCGTGTTATCGTAGCTGATCGTGCCGGGCGCGGTGCCACTCGGGCCGGTGACCGTGATGCTGACCGAGTTGGGCTGGACCGGCTTGCTGAAGGTGGCCTTGACGGTCGTGGCCGTGGAGACGTTCGTGGCGCCGGAGACCGGCGTCTGGCCGGTCACCGTCGGCGGCGTCGAGTCGACCGTCACCGTGATGGGGCTCGACGTGGTCCGGTTCCCCGCGGCATCCCGCGCCACGGCGGTGAGGGTATGGGTCCCACTCGCGACCGTCGAGGTATCCCAGACGATTCGATAAGGGGCCGTGGTGGCCTCGGCCCCGACGTTGGTGCTATCGACCCGGAACTGCACGCCGGCGACCCCGATATTATCCGAGGCGAATGCCGAGAGGACGAGCTTGCCGCCGATCGTGGAGCTACTCGAAGGATTCGTGACGCGGACCGTCGGAGAAGTGGTGTCCGGTGGATTATTCACCGTGACCGTCACGCCGCTCGAGGTTGAGCTGTTCCCCGCCATGTCCCGGGCCCGCGCCGAGAGGACGTAGGTGCCGTTCGAGACCTTCGTCGTGTCCCAGGCGAGCGAGTAGGGCGCGGCGAGGTCCTCCGCTCCCAGGGGCGCCCCGTTGAGCAGGAACTGGACCCCGGCGACGGCGATGTTGTCCGAGGCGTTCGCCGTGACGGTGGTGGTGGTGCCGGAGACGGTCGCGTTGTTCGCCGGGGCCGTCATGGTGACCGTAGGAGGGGTCCGCTCCAGCGTGCCGCCCACCGGCGTGCTCATGTCGGCCTGGATCTGCGACACAGTCAGGGGACGGTTGTAGATGCGGACGTCGTCGATGAGGCCCTGGAAAAACTCGTTGGCGAAGACAGAGTCTCCGCCAATCCGCAGCGGGCCGGTGGAGGAGATCATACTGCTGGACACGCCCACGCTACTCACCGCCACGCCGTTGACGTAGAGCGTCAGGGTCGATCCGTCGTAGGTGGCGGCGAGGTAGCTCCAGGTATTCGGCGTCAGGGCCTTGCTGGCCGACGCAGTGGACAGTGCCCGGGCACCCGCATTGATGTAGGTGACGGGGACGGTCGTATCGGAGCTGTACAGGGAGTACGGCGCAGTTCCCGGACCCCTGCTTGAAGATCACCGGGCTCGAGTTGGTCACCGTGGCGGGATCGACCCAGGCCTCCAGCGTCATCCCGCTGCTCAGGTGCAGCGAGGTGGAGTCGTTGATGGTGACCCAACTATTCGTCCCGTTGAAGGAGAGCGCCGAGCCAGAGTGGCCCTGGGAGGTCCAGGTCGCGTTGGAGATGGTCCCGGTGTTGCCATTGCCGGACAGGTCGGTCACCGTCGTGCCGCTGCCCGCGTCGAAGTTGTAGGCGGCGACGAGCCCGGTCGTGCTGGTGGGCGCGAGGGAGACGGTGCCGGAGACGCCCGCCGAGGGGGTCTCGATGTTGCCGCTGTCGTCGGTGGCCCGGCTCCTGATGACGACCGGGCCGGTGACGGCCGGCGTCCAGGTGTAGCTCCAGCTCGCGCGGCCCGTGGCCGGGTGCCACGTCTGCCCGCCGTCGGTCGAGACCTCCACGCCGGCCACGACGCCGCCGCCTGCGTCGGTCGCGGTGCCGGTGATCGTCACCGAGGTCCCCGCCGTGAAGCTCGCGCCGGCTGAGGGCGAGGTGATCGTCGACGTGGGGAGAGTCACGTCCGTCGAGGCGGTGGCCCACACCAGCCCCGACTGCAGCGTGGCGGGCTGCACGTTCATGTCGGCCAGCAGGTTGACCGTCGCCTGCTGCATGGCCAGGTCGGGCGTGGTGGTCGTATCATTGTGGTTCCCGTCGAGCCCCCAGGACCACTGGACCGTCCCGGCCCCGAAGACCAGCGCCCCGCTGGAGCGCGATAGAGCGTGATGCTGTGAGTCGAGGTGCCCGGACCGACCTGTGTTCCCGATGGGTCCAGCACATGGCTCTGTGGTGCTGAACGTGGTGGAGGACATGTCGATCAGGCCCGCGGGCCGGAACCCGTTGTCCAGGTCCTCGTCGACCTCGTAGCCGACCACGAACTGGCCCAGCGTGGCGACCTGCCCCGATGCCAGGTTCGCAACGCTCGTGTTGCGCCAGAACCGTAGATTGGCGGCGGCGGCGGGCACGGTCATGCTGATGCCGAGGTCGGTCGTGGTGCGATCGTCCATGTAGATCGTGCCGGTCATCGCGTTCTCGGGGAGGCTGCCGTCGCGCGGGAGGCTGCCATTAGGATCCCGCCACGTACCGGTCCAAGTCCAGGTGGGCGCACTGTCCAGCGGGTCAATCGCCCCATTCTTCGACTCCTTGTAGGTCACGAGCGTGCGGTACGGCGTACCCGAGCCGTCGATGCTGTTCTCCCAGCGGGTCTTCCAGTAGCCCTCGTTCCCGCTGAAGAAGGCGAGGTTGACGCCTGCGTCGCGGGCGGCCACAACGTTGGCACGCTGCTGACCCGACCAGTACTCGTCGTGGCCGACCGACATGAAGATCTTGTGATTCAGGATCAGGCTGCCGTTCCGATCACTATCGACGTCGGTGAAGTAGCTGACGTTGTAGCCGTTGGCCTCCAGCCAGCGCACCATCGGGTATTCGGCGTGCCAGGGCGAGTTGTAGTCGTTATAGCCGTCGGACGACTGGTCGATGATGAGCGGCCGGTTGTAGCTGACTTTGAAGCCGCCGCCGGAAGTATTGGACGTCCCTTGGTAAAGGCTGATTCCGCCCCAGGTATTGTAGGCCTGCCAGGTGGTATCGGAGGTCTGGAACAGGATATCCGACGAGCCCTCGTCGTCACGGACGATGAAAAAGATCTGGCTCGCTCCCCCCGTGTCGTCGCGCGCCACCCGCGCGAAATAGATGCCCGAGGTCGCGCTGGCCGGGACCACCCACGATGCGGACACCGCCCAGTTGCCGGCGTCAATCAGACCGGTCGTGGTATTGGTCAGGGGCGCGGGCTGGACTTGATCCAGGGTCTGCGACGACGAGATCGTCGTCACCAATCGCGCCCCATTCCCCTGGTAATAGCCCATCCGATAGATGTCGATATGGTACGGCGCCCTGGCGGAGTCGTTGATCTTGAAGCTGACCGTCTGCCCGTGGTCGACGCTGATGTTGGTGGCGAATCCCTGGATCGTCGAGTCGCCGGCCCCGGCGACGCTCCACACGCTGGAGGGAGTACCAGGCAGTTGATTCTCGGCGACAATCGGGTTGACCGCGAGAAGGATCCTGTCGTCCAGGAATTTCCAGGCGAGGGCGGGCCTGCTTTCTCCGCGCTCCACCCCCGATCCGATGATGCCGACGGAAGGGACCGATCATCCTGAGAACTCTCCGAGGTAGGATCAATGCCGGTGTGAGCTAGGCTCCCGATGGTCGGCCAGCCCGGTGGTGGAGGAGGAAGGTCAACCGGACGGGTGTGAGAGGGACTACGAGCCCAAGAGGGATCGCGATCCTATCCAAGTACCCCGCGTCGGGCCGATGTCGAAGATAGAATCATTATGATGGTCTCCGGCCCAGATTCAAGGGAGTTGAAAAAAATCTACTAGATTGATATTCTAGTTATTTATTGCATGTTAAATTTATCAATCATCGAGCTTATAAAATCCATCGCCGTCGCTGTGTGAGCCCTGAAAAAGGCGCGTCCAATCATCTTGGCGGCCAGATAGGTAGAGATGATCACACTTACCCATCATAATTTCGCTTCCTGAATGCACACGTCAGGGCTACCCGCGAGGACAGTAGGGGAGTCGAGGAGAGCTCGGCTCGGAGCGGGCCGGTGCCATCGGCCCCTGGGGCGCGCCTGCGCCCGGGCAGCGACGCGTGGCCAGGCGCCCCGCGAGGCCGACCCAGGACCCGAGTCGCGCCGCCAGAATCCGAGCCTGATGGAAAAACTCCTCGCCCCGCGGGCTATAGGAGATCAAGGCACGGACCAGGCCCCAGCCGGCCAGGACGACATGCCAGGTCCTCCGCGCGAGCTCGTACAGGGAAATTTGTTGCTCCGGGAGCCTCCGACTCTCGCCCCGTTGACCCCAGTAGCTGCGTGCCCAAAACCAGCGGCGCCGCAGCCGTTCCGGAGCCACCCGATGCCCGACGACCGCCGTCGGTTCGTAGAGCAGCACCCCGCCCGCCAGGGCGATGCGCTCGAGCAACTCCACCTCCTCGCTCCCGAGCAGGCAAGCCCCCATACGGCCCAGGTCGGCCCGGAACCCCCCAACGCGCTTGACCCACTCCCTCTTGAGGCTGAGGTTCAGCCCGAACAGCTCATCCGGCCCCGCCGGCCGACGGTCGGGGCCGTAGTCGACCTTGGTGAGATAGCCTTCGTCCCGCTCGCCAAGCCATCGGGGCCGGGGGCCGGGATAGATGAGGTGGGCCCTGCCGCCCACGGCGGCATAATCGCCGCCCTCGTAGGCGGATGCCAGGTTGCACAACCAGTCGGCGTCCACCTCGACGTCGTCGTCGAGGAAAGCGACGATGTCGTGGCGGGCCTCCGCGACCGCCCGGTTCCGGGCGTGGCTCAGGCCCTGCCGCTCCTCGCGGACGTAGCGGAATCGCCCCGGGAACCGGCCCGCGAATCTCTCGGCTACGGCCCTCGTCTCATCCGTTGAATTATTATCTATTATCAATATTTCAATATTTTCATATGAAATAAATTTTACTTCATTGAGGCTTCGGAGCGTGCGTTCGAGGTCGCACGACCGGTTGTATGTGGCGATGGCAATAGAGACCGGAATCATCAGTCAGACCCTCTCATCCCCTCCGGGGGTCGGGGTGTCCACGGCGCGGCCGGGCAGCGGACGTCGCAAGCCCTCGGTACCGCAGGAGGCGCACCCCCCCCAGCACCATTGCGCCGCCTCGTGATAGACGCCGAACTCGGTGCTCAAGACGGGGTGGCTTACATGGAAATTCTTGCCGGCCTGGCGCAATAGAGTCGATGGAATTTCGGGTCCCACACCAGGACCTGGATGGAATAGAGGTCGGCGACCAGCTTAATCGGCGGCGTGAGCAGCTCGATGACGCCGCTGCCGGAGACCAACGCGGTGGGGAATCCGTCCATCGCTGTGTTGTAGTTGCAACAGGCGACGTCGTCGGAGCGGGTGATCCCGATGCTGAAGTTCGGGCTGTACAGGACCTCCTGCGCCTCGAAGTGCAGACGGATCCGCATCCTCTCGCCATGCTCGAAGATGGTGCGCGGCTGTCCGTCCTCGCCTAGGAGTTCGAAATCCTTGATGTAGATCGGGCACTTCGTCGGGTCGGAGCCGACCATCCCCGTCGCCCACGATGCCATGTCCAGGCGGCCTTCCTGGTCGTACAGCCGCGTGACCTCCTCGGTCGTCCCGTTAAGCGCGACCCGACCCTTTGAGAGGTAGATGGACCGGCTGCACATGGCCTTGATGGCGAACATGTTGTGGGAGACGAACAGCAGCGTTGCGTCCCGCTCCAGCAGGCGCTTCGCATGATTCATACACTTCCTTTGGAAGGCCAGGTCCCCCACCGACAGCACCTCATCGATCAGGAGGATGTCGGGCTCCATGTGGGCGGCGACGGCGAACGCCAGGCGCACATACATGCCGCTGGAATAGCGCTTCACAGGAGTGTCGATGAACCGGTCAATTTCGGCGAAATCGACGATCGCGTCGAACTTGCGGGCGATCTCCCGGCGGCCCATGCCGATAATGGCACCGTTGAGGAAGACGTTCTCGCGACCGGTCAGTTCGGGATGAAAGCCAGTGCCGACTTCCAGGAGACTGCCGACGCGGCCATAGATCTTGACGGTTCCGTTGGTTGGCGCCGTGATCCGGCTGAGGATTTTCAGCAGCGTCGATTTGCCGGCGCCATTGCGACCGATGATCCCGATCGCCTCGCCCGGCCGGACCTCGAAGGAGACGTCCTGGAGCGCCCAGAGGTGTTCGAGCTGGCTGGAGGGGGCGGCGATGGAGGGCCGGACGAGGCGGTGCAGGCGAAGCCAGGAGGCGGTCACCGCGTCCATGATCGACTCACGCAGAGAGTTGCTCCTCCCCGCCTGGCGGAATCCCAAGCGGTAGTACTTCGATATGTTCTCAATGCGTATTGCAATTTCCATGTTTCAACATTCTAATGTAAAATTAAGATTAGACAAACCTGAAGCGGACCGATCCGGTGGATGTGATCTCCGACCCTTCCAGGTCCGACGGCGTGGCGAAGATCCGGTCAATCGGCGACGATTCGACCGGACCCAAGATTCCAGACCAAGGTGGACTTGGTGCCCTTCCCCGCGACGGTATCACCTTCGCCGAGTAGGTCTGACATCGCATGTGTGAGGAGATCACGTGGTACCGTTCACCCAAGCCACGTGCTTCGAATACCACTCCTGCCAGCGCCACCGCCTCCAGGGCGCCAGGGCCACCAGAACGCAAGCCCTCCTGGTCGCTCGCCGCAGTTCGCTCCTTCGAACAAGCCTGCGGATCTCCCGGCGTAGCTGTTCGTCGATGGCATCCCGAAACCCCAGTGGATGTCGAAGCCCCCATCCACCCCTCATCAAGATCCTCCGTAGGACAATCCACTCCGCGCAAACATGGTATCAAGGTCACCTGAAATGTTAGATCCATGGATCCTGTAATTGGTGAGTGGTTGATCGACGTAGACGAATGCGCCGGCGCCGAAGCGATGCATCAGTCGTAGCCAGATGTCCCAGTCCGGTGCCGAGGGGAGTCCCTCATCGTAGCCGCCGACGGATGCCAATGCCTCCCGGGAGACGAGCACGGAACTGTGAGGGATGAAATTCTCCATCCTCAACCCCCGACTCATATCCCTAAGCAACGGCTGCTCGCAGCGGCTGGTCTTCTGATGGTCGTCGAAGATCACCACTTGGGCCGTGAAGCATAGGACGGCTCCAGGCACGCGACGGATCGACTCGAGCTGGATTCGGAGCTTGTCAGGATGCCACCAGTCATCCGCGTCGAGGACCGCGATGTACTCCCCTCTCGCCATCGTGTTCCCCACGTTCCGGCTGCCCGCTTCCCTTAGGTTTCGAGCATTGCAGGTGTAGCGGATGCGGGGATCATCCCTCATAAAGTCGGCCACGACGTCTCCCGTATCATCGCTTGAGGCGTCGTCGACGATGATGCATTCCCAATCCGTGTGACTCTGCGCCTGTACGCTCCGGATCGCTTCGGGCAGGAGGCGACCATAATTATGCGTCGCGATGACGACGCTCACCTCGGGTCGAGGCGAAAGAGAGGATCTCGGCTTGTCGCTCATCGGAAATGCGTCCCCTTCGATGGTGGACGGATTGAGAGACGCGCGCGGAGGTTCGTCGACCCGCACGGGTCAAGCCGGTTGCCCCGCACGGCGCCACAATGCCAGACGTCGGAACAGGAGCCAGAGCCCCGGACCAGCATGCAACATCCATTGAAGGCGGCGATAGAGTCGCCAGGATTTAGCCCTGAGTTTTCCCTATGACATATGTACAGTACAGCTCACGTAACCCCGGCATCCCTACCAGCTTCAGGGGGTGGCCCCGCGCGGGGTCGTTCTCCGGGCGCAGCCGTTTGCGCCCGGGACCGCCCGATGGCCTCGACTCCGTCAACCATCGCCTGCAAGCGCGTCCAGCCCCGACTCAGCACCAGCCAGCCCGGTAGCGGGCCGTTCTTGCGGTTCTGATGGCCCCCCAAACGAGCCAGCGCGTAATCGAACTCCCCGACCGTCCATCCCGGGCGTACCTCGCCGTGCCGCCAGCCGCAAAGCACATCGGTATAGATCACCGGGACGTACTGCGTCGCCGGCCGAGCGGCCGTCGCCGGATCGCCTGCGGCGTCGCGCAACTCCAGCAGGAACACCGCCACCACCGACAACAGCGCGATCATCGGCTGGATCGCTGCCTCGGTCGTGAACTGCAGCTTCTCCACGCCACATCCTGTCTTCATCCCCTTCTGTAACTCCTCCACGATCGGCCGATGCCCGTACCAGTGGACCACCACGCACGCCTCCGCGAGGTCGCCCGCCGGTTGGTCGCTCAGGAGGATCCACTCCAGCGGCTCAGCCCCCTCGGCGCCTCGACCGCACGCACGACCACCACGGACAGCGGCAGCGGTTCGGGGCCGTGATCACCTCGCGGCTGCTTCGGGGCCACCAGCTCGACCGACCCGGCGGCGATCAGCACCTTGGCCCGCCGCGCCGGCTGCCCGTCGCGTGCCGCGACCGGCACATATCGGCCCCCCAGCGGCTCCCAGTGACGTGCGTGCCCGTGCAGCTTGCGGCGGCAGGGGACGCCGTCGCTCAGCACCGTGCAGAGGCGGTCGTGCTTGGACCGCACGATAGAGTGACCCGAAGATTTGTGTTTGTATGCGATATATTCAAAGACATCAGCACCTCGATCGCAGATGTCGACCCACAGGCGCCCTCGGGGGCCGGGCCGACCGCCTCGCCACCCCGCTTCCAGAGCCGGCTCTCGCGGGTCTCGCGTTCGCGCCGGGCCTGGCGGGACTCGCCCTTGCCGACGGTGTCGCGGCGAGCGAGGATCTGGTTGGCCAGCCCGAGCACGGTGCGGGTGGAGGCATGGACGGCCAGCGTGTTGTGGCACTCGTAGCCACGGCCGTTGCCGTTGCCGATCTGCCCCAGCCCGGTCAGTGAACTCAGCGAGGTGTAGTCCAACTCGGTGGTGTCATGGATCAGGAGGACGGGGCCGGCGGCCTCGCCATCGCGGGAGGGTTCGCTGGCGATGGGGCTCGAGGACCGCATCGTGGGTGACCTCCTTGCGGTTGGCCAAGCGGTAGAGGGCATCGAGCGGGGTCGGATCGTGGATCTTCTGGGGCAAGGTGCCTCCTGGGTGCTGGACGATGGCATCGGCGACCTGGACCAGCCGTCGGGTGCGTCGACCGTCGCCCAGTTGGGCCTCACCGAAGTGAAGAGTGCCGAATGAAGCGATAGTGTCAGTGAGGCCAGTCATCGGTGGGCTCCATCCGAAGGTATCTCTGGTGCGCAGCTTACGTCGGCCCTAGTATACAAAAGTCATAGGGGAAACTCAGGATTTAGCCTCCGGGATCGGTGGATCAACCTCTCCTGGTCTCGGGAGGACGAAGGGTTGCCCGAATTGCCCGTGTCGCCGATCAACAAAGGCCCTTCGAGCACCGGACTGGCCGTCCGCGCATTTAATCGATGATGGGCGCAGCGCAGACCAAACCCTGAGGCCTACTCGCCGTTTCCAGCGCAGGCGTGCGTATTCCGGCCGATTGCGCAGCTCTGGGTTAAATTTGCCAGGGCTATCCTCGACGCTAGTCGGCGTAAAAAAGACCAAGTCTTGGGGCCCGTGCGCAGCATCCAGATCAAGCGCCGACATAGACGCCAGGAACGGGCATCTGGACATGCACTGACAGCCAGGTCGACCAGCTTGCGGCAACTTTCCACATCACGCTTATAGAAGGCACTATATGCCTCATCAAGCGCATCGGTCGCGACCGCATTGGCAGCGAGTCGGTGGAGTTTCTCGACTCCCGGGAGGCGGTGACCATAATCGCGGAACAGTGCATCGAAAGCCGCCTTCCGCTGCTTCAGGTCTGGGAGAACGGTATCGAACCATTCTAGGCTCATATTTCGTGAGTGAATGCGATAATAGGCTTGATCTGCATCCAGCACGCCGACATGGGCGTGCACCGCAAATCGCATCCACATCTCCATGTCGCAAGTATGAGGAAGCTCGTCACGGTACCCCCCCAATTCCTTCTGCAACCGGGTGCGTACGATCGCCGTCGGGGTGCAGATAAGATTGCTACCCTCGGCACAGCAGGATTCCAGGAATTCGGACCCCGTGAGGACCTTCCACCCGCACTCCTCCGAGACTGGCCGAGCCCATGACGGCGGCTGGTCCGACCGGAAGACGATCCCCCGCCCGTACACCAACCCGACCTCGGGGTGGGCATGCAGCAACTTGACGGCGCGGGATAGGGCCCCAGGGGTCAGGAGGTCATCGGCCGAGAGCAAGATTGTGTAGTCACCCGCAGCCCACTGCAGGCCTTCGTTGTAGGTCGCCACGTGCCCGCGATTGATGGCGTGCCGTCGATACTCGACCCGTTTGTCCCGGCCGGCCAGTTCCATGCCCACCTCTGGGGTCGCATCCGACGAGGCATCGTCGATGATGAGCACCCGCACGCTGACTCCCTGCTGCCCCAGCACACTCAGGACGCAATCGCCAGGAACCTTGCATAATTATAACATGGTGATATAACATCGATCATTGTCATGTAAACCATGTCTCCTTTTCCAGCGACGGTTATGGCGCCCGCGCGGAGGAGGGCGGAGCCAAGGGACGCCAAGCTAAGCGGGGCGCTGGTCCCCCAGGCTCATCCGTACAGAACGGAACAGGGTCTCGGCGGGCACGGGCGAATGGCCATCCTCGCCCGCCGTGAGCACCCGGTAGGTCCCGTCCCCCGTCAGGACATCGACCCCGCGCCCCGGGGAAGAGGCAACGATCCGCCCCGGGATGCGCCCGACGTAGACTCGTGTCGGCTGCACCGGCCCCCCACTCCAGATCCGGTACGGCTTACCGGCGTAGTAGCTCAGCGCCCCGGGGTAGGGATGCGCCAGTCCCCGGACGAGATTGTGGATGGCTCGTGTCCCCCGGCTCCAGTCGATGAGCCCGTCCTCGGGGGTGCGGGCGCATGTATAGGTGGCCGCCCGCTCGTCCTGGGGGGTGCGGGGGGCGACACCCTTGAGCAGCGCGTCGAGGTGGGCGTTGAGCAACTCGACGCTCGCCCGGGACGTACGGCGGTAGACGTCGTAGGCCGTCTCGTCCTCCGCAATCGGGATGGCGATCTGGCCGACGATATCCCCGTTGTCCACGCCCGTGGATGTCAGGTAGAAGAGGCTCACGCCGGTTTCCGCCTCGCCGTTGATGACCGCCCAGTTCACCGGGGCGAAGCCGCGGTAGGCCGGAAGCAGGGACTCGTGCAGCCCGACGGCGCCGTCACGCGAGGCTGACAGGACTCGGTCGCCGACCAGGGTGCGCCAGCCCATGACCACCACCAGGTCTGGCGCCAATGTGACGATATCGGACTCGTCCTCCTTCTGCAGCCGCCGCCGTGGCTGGCACGGGATGGCATGCTGTTCGCAGAAGCGGATGATCTCCGGACTGTGTTTCTCAATCTCGTGCTCATCTTCCTGGAGGCAATAGACAGCCACGGGGAGTCGCCCCCGCTCCAGGGCGCGGTGCAGCCAATGGAGCCCGCGGTCCCTCCCTCCGATGAAGACGTAGCGATCGGCGTGTTGCACCCGTCCTCCTCTCATCGTGAGGCGTGTCTGAGGACATCGATGACACGCGCGGAATCCTCGATGGTCATCCCGGCGAATAGAGGGAGCAAGATTACCGAGTCGCGAGAGGCCTCGGAATGCGACAGCCTCTGCGACAGACACTCGGCGTAGGCGGCCTCCTGATGGGCGTTCATGATCCCGCGACGGGTGCTGATCCCTTGCTCCAGGAGCGACTGCATCAACTCGTCCCGGCCGAGCGGGTACTCGGCCGTCACCCGAACCGCGTAGGACTGGTAGTTGGGCCGGACGGAGGGCGGGATGTGGGGTGGCTCCAGGCCCGGGATCTCACGCAAGGCCCGCGTATACTCCGCGGCCAGGGCGATGCGCCGGGCTAGCATCTCCGGCAGGCGCCGGAGCTGCACGCGCCCGACCGCAGCCTGGATGTCGGTCATCCGGTAGTTGAAGCCCAGGACCGGGTAGTCCTCGAAGACGACCGTCTGGGCCGCGTGCCGGGCGGTGTCCGAGATGCTCATCCCGTGCTGCCGGAGCAGCCGGAACCGGCGGTCCAGCTCGGGGTCGCGGGTGGTCAGCATGCCCCCGTCGCCGGTGGTGAGCACCTTGCGGGGGTGGAAGGAGAAGCAGGCCACGGTGCCGTGCGGCCGGCCGATCCGCTCCCAGGCCCGCCCCGCGAGCCATTCGCTCCCGATGGCGCAGGCCGCGTCCTCCACCACCGGCAGGCCGTGCCGCCCGGCGACGTCGAGGATGGCCGCGAGGTCGCACGGCAGGCCGACCTGGTGCACGGGCAGGATCGCCCGGGTGCGCGGGGTGATCGCCCGCTCGATCAGGGCGGGGTCGATGTTGTAGGTCCGCGGGTCGATGTCCACGAACACGGGGCGGGCCCCGCAGTAGCGGACGGCGTTGGCGGTGGCGATGAACGAGTGGCTGACCGTGACGACCTCGGCGCCGGGCCCCACGCCGAGGGCGTGCAAGGCCAGATGCAGCGCCGTCGTGCAGCTCGAGACGGCGCAGGCGTGCCGCGCGCCGACGTACGCGGCGAACTCCTCCTCGAAGGCCGCGACCTCCGGCCCCTGCGTGATCCAGCCCGAGAGGATCGCCCGGCGGGCCGCCGCGGCCTCCTCTTCGCCCAGGCTCGGGCGGGCGATCGGGATCTTCCGAAGGCACGTGCTCATCGGGCCACCGCCTCTCGCCCCGAGACCATCTCGTGCCGCCACGTCACCAGGCGGCGCAGGCCTTCCTCCAGCGGGACCTCGGCGACGAAGCCCAGCTCCCGGCGGGCCCTCGTCGTGTCGGCCAGCCGCCTGGGCACCGGGTTGACCTTCCGCGCCGGATGGAACTCCGGCGCCAGGTGGTGGGCCCCCGTCACGTCCTGCATCGCTCGCCACAGGCCCAGGAGCGTCGTCTCGGTCCCGCCGGCGACGTTGTAGACGTCGTCGACCCGGTTCGACCGCATCGCCAGGATGTTGGCCCGCGCGATGTCCTCGGCATAGACGAAGTCCATCGAGGCGGAGCCGTCGCCGTGGAGCTGCGGCGCTCGGCCTTGGTCGATGCAGTCGAGCCAGCGGATGAAGACCTCGGTGTAGGCTCCCGTGACGTCCATGCGGGGGCCGTAGACGTTGAAATAGCGCAACCCCACGCTCGCCAGGCCGTACATCTCGTGGAAGCTGCGGGCGATCCCCTCGTCCATCAGCTTGGCGGCGCCGTAGAGGGTCCGGTTGTTGTACGGGTGGTGCCGCTCGTCGGTGGGAAAGGAGTCCGCCGCCCCGTAGACCGAGGCCGACGAGGCATAGACGACCTTCTTCACGCCCGAGGTGACCGCGGCCTCGAAGACGTTGAAGGTCCCCATGACCAGGACGTCCATGCACTCGCGGGGCCGTTCGGCGCAGAGCGTGATCCGGATGGCCGCCTGGTGGAAGACGAAGTCGCAGCCGGCGACCGCTCGCGCGACCGTCCCGCGGTCGCGGACGTCCCCCTCGATGAAGGTGATCGGCCGGCGGGCCCGCGCCGCCGCCAGATTGGCGTGGCGGCCGCGGACCAGGTTGTCGAGGACGCGGATCTCTCCCGCACCCTGCATCGATCAGGCGATCGACGATGTGCGAGCCGATCAACCCCGCCCCTCCCGTAACGAGGACCGTGGCCCCCTCAAGCGACTGGCTCATCAAAAAGTAACTCCAGGATTTGCGGATACCCCCGGCTTAAGCCGGGGGAGGAGCAAATCCGCACGGTACGGGACCTACACAACGAAGGTTTCGCCGAAGGAATATGCGTATCCGTCGGCACGATGAATCGGCGAGCAGTGCCGAGGATGAACCGACACCTTCCCGATCTGGAAGTTCTGGCCAAACCGGATCGCAACTCGGCCGGCGTGCACACCCTGGTGCTTCCCCTTCGGGATGACCACCCGGACGATGTCGCCGGTCCGGAAGCCCTTCTCGATCTTCTTCCGCGGAGCGTGCCGGATCGGGAACCCATGCGTGTCCGTCCAGCAGCGGTTCCGCTTGCCGTGGCCGCATGCCTTGATCTGGAGCGGCCGGGTCCCCACGGCGACGAGGTGCTCCGGGGTGCTCGCCCCGATGCATGCCGCATCCAGCCAGTGCGTCTTGGGCAGGCCGCGCGTCCTGCGGTTCCACTTGGTGCGCCCGCCCGAGCCGGTCTCGACCGGCAGGCCGGTTGCCTGGAGCCGTCGGAACAACTCCCATCGGGTCGCATTGACCGCCGTGGCGTCCTTGAGCGGCCTCTTGGCGTCGCGCTTGACCTTCGCCAGCCGGTCCGGGTCCCGCTTCAGGAAGTCCGCGACGGGGCGGTTGCCCTTGCGCGTGTTGCACGTCTCGCACGCCAAGGTGAGATTCGAGACGCGATCGGTCCCGCCCCGGCTGCGCGGGACGATGTGCTCGACCTGGAGCGGCCCATCGGTCTTGTCGCAGGAGGCGCACGTGCGATGATGCTTCTCCAGCAGGTACTCTCGCACCTCGTACCCGGCGAGCGTGCCTTGCTGGTACTCGATGCCGGAGATCTCGGGATTCTGCTCTTTCTGGAGGTCGAACCGGACCAGCTCCTGCGACGCGGCCGTGATCGGGCAGATCCGAAGGAACCGGCCGACCCAGGTCAGGACGTTGGCAAGGCGGCTCTCCAACGATGGCGGGAGCCACCCTTTTGCTTTTTTCTGCTGTTCCTGATTCGCGGCCTCGGCCTTGCTCCGCGGCCGCCGGTATCGCGTCTTGCGGGCGCGACGGTTGCGGCGGAGGACCTTGCGGTCCAGGAGCGATGCCTTGACCGCCTGGCCCCGGTGCTCGATCTCGGCCGCGGCGACGACCTGGCCTGTCTCTTCCTGCACGATCGCAACGCCCGTGACCTTCGATCCGGGATCGATCTTGATCCGGTGCTCGTGGACGACCGGTTCCTCGATCGTCCGGTTCTTGAGGATGATCGTGAAGGGGTAGCGGCGGAAGACAACCGCCCGGCCCCGCTTCAGCAAGATCCGGGCCCGTGCGTGGCAGCACGGATCGAGCGGCTTCCGATTGTTGTCGATAACGAACACTTTCATATATATTAGTCCCGCAAGGGACAATCTCCTATCGCTAGGGTAACGTTTGCCTCGGCAATGTTGGTCGGCTTGTTCGTGTCCGCGACACCGATCTAGACCCTCGATCTTTTAACCGCGGACGACAGTGGCGGAGACTGGCAACGCATCCCGTCTGTCGTGACCGATCCAACGTAGGCTTAACGGGCGAGTACCCGAATCTCAGCCTGAGCCTGGTCAACACGGCTTGAAACCTTGCAGCTTCAAGCCCCTCCCTTTAGGGATGGGGTCGTTGACGCGTGGTCCACCTCGCGAAAAATATCATATAGGGCCTCAACCACCCGGTCCTGCTGCCGGTCCGTCATCTCCGGGAAGAGCGGCAGCGTGAAGCATTCCCGGGCGATGCGCTCGGAGACGGGGAAGTCACCCTCCCGGTAGCCCAGGGGCTCGTACGCCTCCTGGAGATGGACGGGCACCGGGTAATGGAGGCCGGTCATGATGTTCCGGGCTTCCAGCGCGGCGCGGATGCGGTCCCGTTGGGGGTGCAGAGCGACGAACAGGTGCCAGACATGACGCCGGTCGGGAGCCTCGGTCGGGAGCTCGAGCGGCAGGCCCTCGAGTTCCGTGAGGTAACCTGCGGCCAGCCGGCGGCGCGCCTCGGTCCAGGCCTCCAGGTATTTCAGCTTGACGCCCAGGATCGCGCCCTGGAAGGCGTCCATGCGGTAGTTGAATCCGAGCTCGTCGTGGTGGTACCGTCGCCTCTGGGCATGGTCCCTCAGGGCCCGCAGCCGGGCGGCGATGTGGTCGTCGTCGGTGACGACCGCCCCCGCCTCGCCGGAGGCGCCGAGGTTCTTGCCGGGGTAGAAGCTGAAGCAACCACAGAGTCCCAGCGTACCAGCCCCCCGGGACTGATAGCGGGCGCCGTGCGCCTGCGCGGCATCCTCGATGACCGGGATGCCGCGCCGTCGGCCGATCTCCAGCAGTGGCCCCATGTCCGCCGGCTGCCCGTACAAGTGGACCGGCAGGATCGCCCGGGTCCGGCGGGTGATCCGCCGCTCGACCTGCCGGACGTCCATCGTGTCGCTGACCGGGTCCACGTCCACGAACACCGGGGTCGCCCCGATGTAGCTGATCGCCCAGGAGGTGGCGACGAAGGTCATCGGGACGGTGATGACCTCATCCCCCGCGCGGACCCCCGCGCAGATCAGGGCCAAGTGGAGGGCCGAGGTCCCGCTGTTGACGCCGATGCAGTGCCTGGCGCCGACGTGGGAAGCGAAGGCCTCCTCGAACTCGGCCACCCGGGGGCCGAGGACGTAGGTCGTGCTGTCGGCGACCTCCCGCAGGGCCTGGAGGATCTCGTCGCGGATCCCGGCGTACTGGGCCTTCATGTCGAGGAAGGGGACGGGCGGCTCCTCGGGGGAGGCCGCCGGCCGGGAGCGCACACCATTCATCGCGATCATCATCGATCTCCTCGCTGCTCACGTCTCCGAAGCATTCGGGCCGGGACGCCGGCCACCACCGCGCCCGGGGCCACATCTCGGGTCACGACGGCTCCCGCCCCGACCAGGGCACCGGGGCCGATCGTCACGCCGCTCAGGATCACCGCTCCGCTGCCGATCGAGGCCCCCCGACAGACCCGGGTGGGTACGACTCGCCAGTCCGCAGCCGTCATGGGCCGGCCGTCGGCCGTCGCCCGCGGGTCGGGGTCGTTGATGAAGACGACCCCGTGTCCGACGAAAACCTCGTCCTCGATCGTGACCCCCTCGCAGATGAAGGTGTGACTGGAGATCTTGCAGCGGGCGCCGATCGCGGCGCCCTTCTGAACCTCGACGAAGCTCCCGATCCGGCTCTCGTCGCCCACCCGGCAACCGTAGAGGTTCACGAAGCAGTGCATGATCACATTTCTTCCGAGGCGGACGTCAGGCGAGACTCGGATGAAGTTGGCCGGATCCATTCGCTCGTGCGACGGCGAGGCCATTGGCATAGACTCCATGGGAGAGGACGATCCGGCCCCCCTGCGCCCGGATGCTCCGGGTCGCCGCCTCCAGGAGGCGGACGACGCGCAGGCCCAGGTGCCCATCGCTGAGCGGCGTCTTCCGCTCGCGGATGCACTCGGCGAAGTGGGCGACCACGCCCTGCAGCGCCTCCCCGGCCTCGATGTGGGGGCTCCAGACATCGCCGGTGCGGTAGCTGACCATGATCTTGCGCCGGTCCTCGGCACCCTGACCCAGGTCGATGCCCCGGTCGTAGACCTTGATCGGTTCGGTGGCGTTGAGCTCGTTGAAGATCAGGCTCTTCCGCGAGCCGGCGAAGATCATCTGGCGGACCTTCACCGGCGACAGCCAGTTGACATGGAAGTTCGCCAGCATCCGCTCGCCGAAGTCCACGTTGACGTACGCGATGTCCTCGACATTGCGATCGGCATGGGCACAGCCCCAGGCCGAGATGCTCCGGGCCTCGCAGCCGAGCACATAATCGACGATCGAGAGGTCGTGGGGCGCCAGATCCCAGACCACGTTGATGTCGTTCTGGAAAAGACCCAGGTTGATCCGGATGCTGTCGATGTAGTAAAGGACCCCGAGCTCCCCGGATTCCACCAGCTCCTTGATCCGGCGGACGGCGTTGTTGTACAGGTAGGTATGGTCCACCATCAGGACCCGGTCGTGGCGCTCGGCCAGGTCGATCAGCGCCTCGGCCTCCCAGACGGCGGCCGTCAGCGGCTTCTCGACGAGCACGTGCAGGCCCGCTTCCAGGCAGCGGCTGGCCAGGGAATAATGCGTCGATACCGGCGTGGCGATGGCCACCGCATCGAGAGAGAGTTCCAGCAGCCGATCCAGCGAGTCGACCAGATGGAGATGGCCGTACGTCCGCCCGATCGCCTCGAGCCGCGCGCGGCTGGTGTCGCAGACGACCGCGACCTCGGTCAGCGGGCACGCGGAGAAATTCCTGATGAGGTTCGGACCCCAGTAGCCCGCACCGACGATCCCGATTCTGAGCTTGTCCATACATGTCTCCTGGGGTCTCATCCCGGTGGCTGGTGGCTTGAACGTCGGCCCGATGGATCGGTTAGATGATGTCGGCGAATCCCCGCTCGACGCGGCGGAAATAGAGCGAGCCGGTGATGAACAGGACCGCGGCCACGGCGAGAGACAGGCTCAGCGAGTACGGATCGATCGGCCCCCCCAGGACGGCGGCGCGGAAATTCGCGATCAGCCCATAGGCCGGGTTCAGGGGCAGGATGGCCTTCCAGGGGGCCCGGATCACCTTCTCGGAGT
>CAWDND010000011.1:0-58882 GCA_963803395.1 uncultured Planctomycetaceae bacterium | reverse complement strand
AGTCCGGTCGTCGCTTCGCGCTCGAGCAACTCGAGTCGCGCGTGGTGTTGAGCAACTACTATGTATCCCCAACCGGGAGTGACACGGCCGGCGGGTTTGCAACGGCTCCCTGGAAGACCCTGCAGCACGCTGCCGACTCCATCGCCCCCGGCGATACGGTCGATGTCCGCGCCGGCAATTACGCCGGCTTCGACCTGACCACCAGCGGCACCACCGCCGCCCCTATCACCTTCCAGGCCGACCCTGGTGTCGTCATCAACACCCACAACCCGGTCACCTCCGACGGCATCAACCTCGAGGGTGCCAGCTACGTCGTCGTCCAGGGCTTCAAGATCGTTGGCATGCCCCACGCCGGCATCCGTTCGGTCACCAACACCAACGTGACCATCCGCAACAATATCGTCGACCAGAATACTGTCTTCGGCATTTTCACCGGTTTCAGCAATAACCTGGACATCGAGGGCAACACCGCCTCACGCACCGTACAGCAGCACGGCATTTACGTGTCCAACAGTTGCGTCAACCCAGTGATCCGCGGCAACACCATCTGGGGCAACTACCTAGCCGGTATCCACATGAACGGCGACGCCAGCATGGGGGGCACCGGGCTGATCACCGGGGCGCTGGTCGAGGGCAACGTGATCCACGACAACGGCGCCGGCGGCGCCTCGGGGATCAACTGCGATGGGGTGCAGAGCTCAACGTTCCGGAACAACCTACTGTACAACAACCACGCCAGCGGCATCTCTCTCTACGACATCGATGGCGCCGCCGGATCGTCGAACAACGTGGTGGTGAACAACACGCTCGTCATGGCGTCAAATGCCCGCTGGGCGCTGAATATCGGGAACGCCAGCACCGGTAACACCGTCTCCAACAACATCCTGTACAACGCCAACTCGGCCCGCGGCAGCATCACCATCTCGAGCGACAGCCTGCCGAAGTTCAGGAGCGACTACAACGTCGTGGTGAACCGATTCTCGTCCAATGGCGGGAACACGACGCAGACGCTGGCGCAGTGGCAGTCTTCTACCGGCCAGGACCGGCACTCGTTCGTGTCGACGCCTACCGCCCTGTTCGTCAATGCGGCGGGCAACGACTACCACCTGCCGGCGACGAGCCCGGCGATCGACGTAGGGATGGCGACCAATGCGCCGGTCAAGGACCTGGATAGCCATCCGCGGCCCAGCGGCAAGGGCTATGATATCGGGGTCTATGAGTATCAATTCGCGACGACCACGCCGCCGACGGTCACCGGCAAGACACCCGCGTCGGGGGCGACGAGCGTGCCCACCATCACGGCCGTGACCGCCACCGCCCCGGCCTCGGCGACCTACAGCCTCTGGAGCAACTCGGCGTCACCTCAGAACCCGGTTGACCCCGACACCAACGCCACCGAGCTCGGGGTCCAGTTCCGCTCCGACGTCGCCGGCTCCATCACCGGCCTCCGCTTCTACAAGGGCAGCGGCAACACCGGCACGCACGTCGGCCACCTCTGGACCTCCTCCGGGACGCTGCTGGCCAGCGCCACCTTTACCAGCGAGACCGCCTCGGGCTGGCAGCAGGTCAACTTCGCCACCCCCGTAGCGATCACCCCCGGCACCACCTACGTGGCGTCATACTACGCCCCCGTCGGGCACTACGCCGACGACACCGGGTACTTTGCGTCGGGGTACAGCAACAGCCCGCTGCACGTGCCGGCCAATGGCGGCGTGTACGCGTACGGCGCCACGAGCACCTTCCCCAAGAGTGTCTGGCAGGCAAGCAACTACTGGGTCGACGTCGTCATCTCCACCAGCGTCACCGATACCACGCCGCCGACGGTCACCGGCAAGACGCCCGCGTTGGGGACGACGAGCGTGCCCACCAACACGGCCGTGACCGCCACCTTCAGCGAGTCGGTGCAGCCCGCGACCCTCGCGTGTGTGCTGAACACCGGCCCCGGCACCCCGGCGGTCCCGGGCAGTGTCACCTACACTGACACCACTCACTCCGCCACGTTCGCCCCGAGCGCCCCTCTGGCGAACTCGACCACCTACACCGCGACCGTGAGCGGGGCGAAGGACCTGGCGGGCAATGCGATGAGCCCAGTGACCTGGTCGTTCACCACCGCTGCGGCGGACACCACGCCGCCGACGGTCACCGGCAAGACACCCGCGTCGGGTGCGACGAGCGTGCCCACCAACACGGTCGTGACCGCCACCTTCAGCGAGTCGGTGCAGCCCGCGACCCTCGCGTGCGTGCTGAAGGACGCTGGCGGCCACGCCATGGCGGCGACGATGAGCTACACCGACACGACGCACACGGTGACGCTGACGCCCGCGGCGCTGGCGGCCGCGAGCACCTACACGGCCACCATCAGCGGGGCCAAGGATGTGGCTGGCAACGTGATGACGGCCCCCGTCTCCTGGTCCTTCACCACCGCTGCCGCGAGTACGACATTACCACACATTTCCGCCGTCGCCGCGTCCGGGACCACGTCCAGCGGAGCGACGATCACCTGGACGACGGATGTGGCAAGCTCCTCGCAAGTTGAATACGGCACGACATCGTCATACGGAAACTCAACAACCTTGAACCCGGCGCTCGTGACGAGCCACAGTATCGGCCTGAGCGGGCTCAGTCCGAACATGCTCTATCACTATCACGTGAAATCCACGGATGCGGCGGGGAATCTGGCGACATCGCCAGATTACACGTTTACGACACTGGCGAATCCCGGACAGCTCGCCATCCCCACCACTTACCCAAGGATCTGGTGGACGCCGCAACGGCTCCAGCAGGCGAAGGCGTGGTGGGTGACGCATTCATTCGTGCCCTCATCGAGTGATCCTTGGGGGAATGCCTTTGCGTATGTCATGACGGGGAATGCCGCGTATGGCCAGGCGGCGGTGAATTTGCTGATGAATTTCACCATCTCCAGCTCGGAGCTGTCCGGTGTGGCGAGCAATACCTATCGCTGGAACGACTGGGTTCCGGTGGTCTACGATTGGTGCCACGACCTGATGACGTCGGATCAGCGAAGTACGTTCATGGCCAGGTATGATTCATTATGCCAGTACCATGATGACAAAGGGTTGGGGCGGCCCGGGCATGGAGAGCAGTAACTACTACTGGGGGTACCTCCGGAACGAGCTGAACTGGGGCATCGCCACCTACTACGAAAACTCGATGGCCCAGACGTTCCTCAACGACGCACTCGTGACTCGCTGGCAGAACGGCGTCCTGCCCTACTTCGCCGGCCCGGACAAGGGCGGCGTGCCCCCCGAGGGGTCGGCGTACGGGCCGGTCATGCTGTCTTACCCCGTGGTACCCTTCACCACGGCCGGGCTGCCTGGGGAGGGACCCCCTCGCCGAGACGAATTGGTACAAGGAGGCCCTCTTCAACATGATTTATTGGACCTCGACCGGCCCGATCAGCACCGGATCAGGGTCCGCCTACCTCCAGTTCCCCTTCGGGGATGACGAAAATAGCGGCGGCCAGCCGCTGGCCGCTGGCATCAACGGCCGCACGTATAACGGCGATTTCATGACAATGGTCGCCGACGAGTGGGCGGGCCTCCCCCTCGGCCAGTACTCGCGGCAGTGGATCAACATGGTACATCCGAACGTCTCCCCCTACGTCCAGGCCACGGATGGCGGAGGGCAGGCCAAGGTGTTCAGTGACCTCCCCCTGGATTATTATGCGCCGGGATCGGTTATCTGTACACGAAGAACTCCTGGTCCCCGGACGCCGGCAGGTGATGTTCCAACTGGGGCGGGGGGACCAGCACGCGACCAGGATGCGGGCACCTTCCAGATCTATCGCAGCGATCAGCAACTCGCAGTCGAGCATACCGGGTACGCCGAGACGTTCGCCGACGGGACCGACTCGGCGAGCACGCAGGGCACAACGGCATCACGTATAATGGCGTGGGAGAGCCCAGGGCGTGGAATATAGGCGATCCGAAAGTGGTGCGGTTGGAGAGCACGGCAACCTATTCCTATGCGGCGGTCGATCTCACCCCCTTCTATCGGACTAGCAGGTCTGATGTGAGCTACGACAATCCCTATGAGAGTCGCACGATCCGGGAGTTCATCTTCATCAAACCCCTGGACACGCTGTTCGTCCTGGACCGGCTCGAGTCGACGTCGGCTGGCGTCACCAAGTCGTTCCTGCTCCACACCCCGCAGGCTCCTCAGATCATCGATGCCAATCACGTGAGCATGATGAACGGGGATCAGATGCTGCGGCTCACGACCCTCTCCTCAAGTCTCACACCAAGCCACAACTTCCAGATCGTGAACGAGGGGGGTGGCATCTCTCGCATCCAGGATAATATCTCCGGCTCGCTGGATAGCTTCCTGATGCACGCGATCCAAGCCGGCCCGACAGGCGGAGAAGCCGTGAACGCTAGCCTGAAGAGTGAGGACGCCAATTCCTGGACCATCAGTCTTAGTTCCTCGAAAGGAACCGCGACCATCGTCCTGAATAAGGGGATCACTTCGCTGGGAGGCTCCTTCGGCTTCTCGGCCTCGGGGACCCCACAACTCGTGCCGCTTGCGAGTGGCGTTGAGAATATGACGGTGACCGATAACGGCCCCGTCTGGGGGCGGTGAGCACTGCCCTCGCATGGAATTGACCGGCGGCCGGCCGGCATCGGCTACGCTGGCTCATCCAGAAACAAGGGCCCTGGCAGGCCATGATCTCACGATCATGGCCTGCCAGGGCCCTTTGCTTCTCGAGATACCTGGTTATCGGATCAAGGCATTTGTGCCGTAGCCCGTTTTTCGCACTTGGGCGGAACTTGTGTTCCGCTATGTCAGTGTGCAGAATGGGTGGTCTTCGCCGGTGTTCCGTGGCTCTTCGACTTCACTCTCCCGGGGTAACAATCACACCATGCTCCGAGGGAAAAAAAGTGCGCCCTTGGCGGTCCTCCATGACACGGCATCAACGGCACAAGCCGTCAACCCAACCGGCAACCCGAAGATCCGCGTTGAGAGATCAGATCCGCGTTGAGAGATCGAGCGAGGATTCCAAGTCGCCTTGACGCAGCCACTTTATACTAAACATGATATCACTTTACTGCGTGAACGGCTACCTCGGCTGCGTCGCTGTCGCGAAAGCCGAGCAGCCGTCAATGGAGGAGCCGGCGGTGGAGGGCGACCCGCGGCGCACCATCCGGGTTGCCTCGGCGCGTCACGACCCGGCCCATGCGTACGACCTCAAGGTCCCGCCCCTTGACCCGCTTGAGCGTTGCCAGTTCCTCGTCGTCCCAGTGCCGGTCGGGCGCTCCGCTCAGGAACCAGTCGCTGCCGTTGTCGGCCAGGAACATCCCGTATCGCTTCAGTGCCATCAGAATCATTCGCGCCGTGGGCGGAAATTTGGAGATGTCGTAGGACGCCTTCAGCCGGACACGCATCCCCATCGGCGGCAAGTCCGGGTCGGTGAGCCGGCTGGCAAAGTGCCGGGCGGGGTGCACGTAGGCGCGACGCGTGCGGCGGCACGTGAAGCGGAGCGCATGTCGGATGGCCCCCTGCTCGATGACTTCGTCGTAGCGCACCAGGCCGGGAAAGACGGGCAACCCTGCCGCGTCGGCCGACGACCAGCCCGCAGGGCGGAGCGCGTTGGAGTTCAGGTCGAAGATCGCCCCCCCTGCCGCACGCCAGCCTTTGCCCTCGGGGTAGGCGGCGAACAACTCGTAGAGCTTCCAGTGATTGCGGTCGATGACCAGAACATGGCGGTCGCCCTCACTCTTCGGGCCCCCCTCAATGGGCGCATCGAGCGGGATCGGATACGGGCCGGGGTTGCTCTCGTCGGCGTACTGGAAGCGGACGGGAACCTTGGGTTGTGTGCCCGGCACGACGACATAGGGGATGCCGACCGGCGCGCCCTGATAGACCGTGCCGAAATCGGGATGCAAGTGCTTGTCCAGGCCGATGCTCCGGATGAGGACATCGGAGTTCGGGTCCGCCGGGAGCTCGGAGATATCCTGGTTCCACGGGTTATCGGCGGGGAAGACCCGCTTGCCGCCCAGGCTGGCACTGGGCCCTAGGCCCACCTGCTGGGCTCCCATGCCCGCCGCCCTCGCGCCGGCACGCCCGCCAGTGCCGCCGCGCACCAAAGTCACGGCAGCCTTGCAGAAACCGCGGCGGCCGACCTCTTCCCGTTGACCCATCGGCCTATGTCCACCCCTGAGTCGTCTTAGTCGGAGTCGGGACCACCAGGCCCTGCCCCTCCCAGACGAGTTGAAAGTCACGTGCTTCAACGATCGATCCTTGCCAGCCCGCCTCGGCGGCCCGCACCAGGTTGTACATCTCGCGCGCGGTCACGTAGTGGAAATGGAAGTCCGGATCCTCCTCGGCGCGGCGGGCCAGCGCCCGGTGGAACTGCACCATCGGCTCGCCGAGCAGCACCCGCTGGTTGGCCTCCGGCGCACCGTGGGTGTGGAGCTTGACGAAGAACCAGTCCGGCCGGGTCGGGACCTGCACCCGTGCCTTGAGCCACAGATCCAGCCGCTCGACGGTCGGGGGCTGGTTGGCCTGGAGGCACCCGTTCTCGATGCGAGGAATACGCCCCCATTTGCGCCGCCCCCAGTTGAGGACCAGCGGCCCCTGGATCAGCATCAGGGCTTCTGGCAGGGGCGGGCCCGGTGCCGACGTCGATCCCCCTGTCGTGCGACTTGGGCCGCCTCGGGTCGTCGATCGCGTAATAGATGCTGTTGATCTTGCGCGTCTGCGTCGGGCTGGGGGCCGAGGGCAGCGTGAAGTCGGCGTAGCAGCCGGTCTCGCGGAGGACGTCGAGTTCGTTGTTGACGCCGCACCAGCGCCCGTCGGGCCGGGAGTTGTCGAGGGCCCAGTTGCCGTGGACGAAGCCATAGACCAGTTCGCCCGTGCCCCGTGTCGCGCGGCAGCAGGCCGTGCCGGCTCGACGAGCACCGCCTTGAAGGCCGAGCAGTGCTCGCGCAGGCCGTCGGCGGTGTCGCCGTCGTGATGCAGGTGCACCTCGACCTCGCCGTAACCCGGCGCGGCATAACTCGGCCAAGGCGTCGAGTGTCCACCGATCGTACTGCTCGATCGGGATAGAAGAACGTGTGCCGCGGCGGCCGGCCGTCGCTGTCACGGAAACCACCGAAGAGTCGGGGATACTCCTCGATCCACTGCTCGACCCGTGCGCGGGCCATCGCGTCCGAGACGCCGCCGTTGTGGGGCTCGTAGTGGTCGGCGATGCAGAGTAAGACGTGCACCTCGTCCCCACGGCGCGGCCCTCGCCGCTTCTGGGACTGGAGCGCAGTACGGGATCAGCCAGCGGCTCAAGCCGTGTCGCCGCGCCAGCCGGGCAGCCAGCCCCACGCCCACCGAGGCGATCAGGGCCGCGACGACGGTCAATATAATCATCACCGGAGTCATCGGGCCATTCCCCCCACGTCCATCGCTCGGGCGGTCCGCCTCCACGCGCCCTTCTGGCTGCCCCGCAGCCAGCGCCAGAAACCGAACAGGAGGGCGACGTTCATGCTCGTGAACATGGTGGCGAGCCGCACGAGCTTCAAGGCCTTGAACTTGCCCGAGACGAATGCCCCCACCAGGGAGACCAGGTAGAAAGCGAGCTGGCAGAACAAGAAATTCCGGTAGAACGGCCGGCCCACGAGCAGGAGGTTGCTCACCAGCATGCCCACCAGGAAGAACGGGCAGGTCCAGCGGAGGACCTTGTGCGAGAGGAAGGTGAATGCGACCCAGCCACGGCGCGGGTCCAGGAGCCGCCAGAGCATCCCGATACTCTGGAATCCCCCGGCCCCGATCCGGGAGCGGCGGTGGAACTCGGAGCCGACGTCCGGGGGCGTCTCCTCGTGGGCGATTGCCTCGCCGTCGTAGACGATCGCGCAGCCGGTCCGCAGCTTGGCCAGGAGCGGGATGACGAAGTCGTCAACGATCGTCTCGGGCGGAATCGGCGCGAAGAGATCCCGGCGGATCGCGTAGATCGCGCCGTTGGCGCCGAGCAGGGCCCCCAGGCGGCCCTCACAGCGCTTCAGGAAGGTCTCATATTTCCAGTAGAGGCTGTCGACATTGCGGCCCGTCTGTGGGTCCGTCAGGACGAGCCGACCGCAGACCGCGCCGACGCCGGGATCCTGGAACCAGCGGACGAGCTTCCGGGCCGCCGTCGGGTCGATGTACGTGTTGGCGTCGGAGAGCAGGATGATCTCGCCCTTCAACTCTGCGAAGGCCGAGTTGAGGACGGAGGCTTTGCCCCGCCGCTGAGCGTAGTCGAGCAACCGGATCCCGCGGTCGGCAAGAGCGCCGGACGATTGACGCCGTGCCGTCCGAGCTGCCGTCGGAGCCGACGGCGATCTCGAACTTCGTGGGGGGGTAATCCATCGCCAGAGCATTCCGGACCCGCTCCTCGATGACCGCCTCCTCGTTGTACGCCGCAATCAGCAACGACGCCGACGGCAGGTCGGCATCGTCGCCAACCGGGATCTCGACCCGTCGGCCGAGCCAGCGGGACAGGAGCCAGACTACGAGCGGATAGCCCGCATAAGTGTAGAAGACGAGCCCCGCGCAGAGCCAGAACAGGGCGGCGACGGTCATCTGGGTGGGATCCATCGGGGGTGCGGTGACAAGGATCATGAGTTGGATCGGTATGGTGCGCCGACCCCGCCGGATGCCGGCTTGAGATGGTGGCGAGGGGGTCGTGTGCCGGGCCGTTCAGCCAACCTCGGTCTCATACCGAGGCTTCCGGCCGAGCAGCCGCCGCAGGACCATCACCAGGCGGCGGACGGGATAGAAGACACCGTCGTTGAGCAGCAGGCCCTTGGTCAGGAACGGCGACTTCGCGACGAGGTTCATGAGCTTGATCGCCCAGTCCTCGACGGCCGGCTGGACGGTCGTCCGCAGTTCGGCGAATGGGCCGTTGATGGCGATCTCCCCCTCGGCCAGAGCGCCGAGGCCGATGCGGTTGGCATGGACGACGTGCTTGGATCTCCGCGGATCCAGGCCGATCAGCCGCATGGCCGTCGCGTCGAGGGCCACCGGGTCGCGACTGGCCAGCAGCACGTTCAGGTCGATCGGGTAACCGTTGATCGGCCCCCGGCCCTGCATGCCGACCAGGCCGTCCATCAGGGCCAGGGTGACCGGGCGGAGCTTGTTGACGTCGCCGATCAGTTGGTGCAAATACTTGTGCAGGAGGATCCGATCGTACCGCGGGATGCATCCCCACTGATTCTTCAGGGTCCCTGTGAAGACCGTCGTGGCGTGCGTCTTCAAGACCGGGAGGGTCACGAAGCTGTCGGCCTCGAGCCAGGTCCGCGACATCGCGAAGCCCTTGAGGCGCGCGTCTGGGATCTCCACCAGGTCGTCCTTCGAGAGATTAAGGACCCTCAGGCCCATCTCGGAGGCGAGTTGGGAGACGCCGTTGTTCTCGAAGGCGGCCTCGGCCGGGTAGCGGGCGCCGTCGGACTCGACGATCGTGATGTTCCGGGTTCGCTCGAGCAGCACCTCGCAGACGGCACGCAGGACGCCGAGCGAGGTGTTGGCCGTGTGGATCTGCTCGGGCCGCTCGGTGCAGAGGTTGGGCTTGATCACGACGGAAGCCCCGGCCCCGATCAGATCCCTCCAGCCGCAGCCCTCCAGCAGATCGCGGACGCGGGGGAGCGGGTCGTCTCGGTCGGCCCGACGGAGGAAGACCGTACTACTCATGAGCTGCACCTTCGGAAGATCGAAGTTTCAGGTCTGGCGGTCGGCTCGATCCGGGCCGATCCCGCCAGGTGTTCGTTGACGACCTCGAGCACTTCCTGGAGACGGGCGTCCCAACTCTCCGAGGCCACGCGATCCATCCGCCTGCGGATCTCCTCCGGCGCCGGAGGACGGGCGAGGACCGCATCGAGCTTCGCAAGGTATTCCTCGCGCGAGTGCGCGATCTCGACCACGTCGGCGTACTTGTCGATCTCCGGGGTGCTGACCGAGACGATGGGCTTGCCCATCGCCAGGTATTCCCGGAGTTTGATCGGGTTGGCGTGCAGGACCTGGCGGGTCAACCGATAGGGGATGATCGCGGCATCGAACATCTTGCCGTAAGCCGGCAGGTCGGAGTAGGATCTCTTCCCCAAGAAATGGATGTTGGACCTCCGCGGTAACTGGTCCTCGGGGACGGCCACCCGACCGATCAGGACGAATGTCCATTCGGGCCGTCTCTCGGCCAGGAAATCGACCAGGTCCAGGTCGATCCAGCGCTCGATCAGCCCGAAGAACCCGATGACGGGTTGGGGCAGGCTAGCCACGTCGGTCGGGACGGGCAGCCGATCGTCCTGGGCGCGGGCGAAGTGCTCGAAGTCGACCCCGTGGGGGCTGACGCGGGTGCGGGGATTGAGCGCGCACTTCCGATCCAGCAGAGTGTCGGAGGCGACGAAGACAAGGTCGGCCTTACGCGTCAACTCCTCGTCCATCGCCCGGACCACGTCCGGGTTCACATCGGGTAAGGCCGAATAGTCATCGATGCAGTAGTAGACCGAGAACCGCTCTCCCAGTTCGCCGACGACGGACGAGAGGTGGGGGATCATGAACCAGGTGATCGGTCGACGTATCCCCTCGCGCCACATCAGCCACCGGAGGGTGACCAGGATCAGGGAGCGGTTGAGCCGCCGCACCAGGGCGAAGCGATGGAGCGGCACCTGCAGGAGTGTACGGACCTTGAGCCCCCCCTCGACGGGCTTGGCCCCCCGGGCGAATCGGCCCAGCTTGGACCAGATCTTCTTGAGGTCGTGGCCGGTGCCCTTCGGAGCCCTGAGCCCCGGGCATTCGATGTAATAGACGCGATGGCCTTTGGCCAACCAGCGCGCGATGTGATGGCTGGACGTGCGGTTCTCGGCGAACCAGTCGTTGCCGAAGTAGAGGATATCGGGGGCTTCTCGTCTCTCGTTCAAGGCCAGGTCCTTGCTCTGTCGGGGCGATCAATCGATCCAGTGCGACGGCGTCGTGAAGGTGAGGCCACGGCCTCGTGCCTCGTCGATCAGGGAGGGCAGCACGTCGATCGCATGCGGCACGTGATCGTGCATCAACACCAGATCGCCGCCGCGCACGGAGCGTTCCCGGAACCAGGCGAGGACCTTGTCGGGAGCCCCCCTGGAATAATCCTTGGGATCCACGTTCCAGAGCACGACCGTCTGTCCCTCCCGCCAAAGCCGCCAGAGCTTCGAGGCGGTCACCTTCCCGTGGGGCGGGCGGAAGAGCTTCGGCGCCCGGCCCGAGAGCTCGGCGAGGAGGACGTTCGTGCGGTGGACCTCCTCGATCAGCCGCCGCGCCGAGGTCGACCCCGGATCGCTGTGGGAGAACGTGTGGTTCCCGACAGCGTGGCCTTCATCGACCGCACGACGGACGATGTCGGGGTATCGCTCCGCCTCCCGCCCGATGAGGAAGAAGGTCGCGCGGACATCCCGATCCCTCAGCACGTCGAGCAGCCGCGGGGTGTATTCCGGATGAGGACCGTCATCGAAGGTCAGGCAGACGGATCCATCATCCGAAGGCCCCTCCGTCATGAAGAGCCGCCGCGGCAAGGTTGCCGCGAGGCCCTTCCGCAGGAACTGGCACCAGGGGCTCGGGACTGACATATTTTCAGGCTTGTGCCGCGACGGCATGAGTTGCCCTCTTGCTTGGCAAGGTCGATGCGAGTGGCCGGATGATGCGGAGCAGCGCCTCTGCCGACTCGTCCCAGCTCGTCGTCCGGAACCGCGGCTGCGGGACCGGTCCGTGCCCCAAAAACTCCTGGGCGATCGCCCCGGCGAGGGCCGCCGGGTCTTCAGGTTCGACGAGTCGGCCCGCCCCCTCGTCGACGATCTCGGCGATCCCCCCGACGCGGCTGGCCACGAACGGGGTTCCGCAGGCCAGCGACTCCCGCAGGACGTTCGGTAACCCCTCCGATCGACTCGGCAGGACGGTCAAGTCGGCAGCCCGATACCAATCGGGAAGCTGGTCGTGGAGCCGAGGTCCGACGAAGGAAACGATCTCGGATAGCCCCCGCGCCGCGCTCTCCGCCTCCAGGGAGCCCCTCAGGTGGCCGTCGCCCACCAAGTAGAGGCGGAAGTCGACCCCGCGTTGGCGGAGGATCGTGCAGGCTTCGAGCAGGACGTCGAGCCCCTTGACGGGGACCATGCGACCGACCCAGACGAGGATCCAGCCTGCCGTCGGGATCCCGAGGCGGCGCCGCGATGCAATCCGGTCCCCAGGGGCGAACAGATCGGCGTCGATCCCCCGCTGCCAGAGGTGGACTTTCTCACAAGGGATCCCGAGACCGATGATCTTCTCCCTCAGATTGGAGCTGACCGTCACCACCGAGTCGGATGCCCGGAGCACGTTCAGGATACACCGACGCCGCCCGCGATCCCTGGTGAATAACAAGACGTCGGACCCGCCGACGATCACCCCTGCCGGTACCCCCGCCTGCCGGGCAATCCGAACCGCCGCCTCGCCGTCGGGGTGCGCCCAGTACCCGATAACGGCGTCCAGTGGGCCCATGTCGACGAGATGCCGCACGGTCTGGCACAGCGATCGCCAGTAGAACCACCCGTAGCGGCTCCGCAAGATCTTGGGAGGGTAGTAGTATCGGGGATGGTAGACGGCGACGCCATCCAGGTCCAGGGACCGATGCTCATCGAATGCTCGAGTCGCTCGCCGTCTTGCCCGCAATTCGTCGACCCAGGAGATGGGTGAGACGACATGGATCGCGTGCTCTCGGGCCAAAGCCCGGACCAGATAATAGTTGAAGATTCCCTTAGTAGGTTCATAGGGGTTTGGAAAATCATTGGCGATGAATAGCAATCTCATGGCTCATAACTTCCTAACGATCCCAGTATGGTGTCATCGGTGCGCTACACGCAATCGCTTTCTCCTGGAGTAAGGGTTCGAGCTCGGAGCCGCGTCCGATTCGCTGGACCGGGTGTAACACGGGCGGGGTACCCTGCTTACGGAAAATCGTCCCGTGATTACTCCCGTCTGTCCCATCGGTGCGGCAGATCACGAGGAGGCTCCCATCCTTCAGCCATGTGGTCAAATGCTCGACCATCCTCACGAGGGGCCTCGGTCCGAAATAGGAGAGATTCAGGACATTGGCCGCCCTGATGAGGTCAAACGAGTCCGCCCACCCCGGCATGGGGTTCGAAACATCGTGCTCGATGACGCGGAAACCGGCCCGGTCCAGCAGCCGAGGGCTTACGAGCATGACGGGTCGGGACGATCCAGGGAGCCCCAACCAGCGTCGCACGAGCAGCCGCTCGGCCACGGTCAGGACACCATGGAGCAGTTTGGCCCTCGTGGAGGACGGCGGATGATCGGGCCGCCCCTTGGCGAAGAACGGGACGGCGACCTGCAGAACGTGCCCATCCCTATCATAGAGCATGTCGATCCCAAGCCAACATCTCAGGTACGCATCGATCCTGATGTCCACGCCGACGCCCGTGACCCGGTGGCCGAGGCCCTCGAGTCGATCAAGCAGCTCGAGAGTCGTCACGCCCGATGAGATCCCGACGTCGAGCAGGTGTACGGTCCCCCGCGGGGGCAGCAGTCGGCACAACCGGGCGTCGACATCCACCAGCCGGCACGGTGACGTGGTCTTGTGAGTCCCGTTCGACAGGCAGAGGCCCTTGAAGAAGGACTTCTCGAGCGCCTCCTGCTCATCGGGCGAGGTCGACTCGCGTTGCAGGAGGACCCGGCGGGCGGACGCGGCGAGTGAGAGTCTCATGGGTAGTAGATGTTGGGGGGAGGGGCTCGGTCTTCCCAAAAACGCATCAAAATTATCTTATTCAGGAAAATCTAGGGAATTCCCAGCAGTTCCAGGAAATGATTGTGATAGTCGCTGGCCATTCGGCTAATATGGAACATGGACTCGACCCGGCATCTCCCCGCCTCACCCAAGCCGCGAGCCAGGCGGTTGTCGCCGATGAGCCGGAGCAGCGTCCCCACCAAGGCGGACTCATCACCGGGCGCGAACAGAATGCCTGTCCGGCCGTCATCGATGACTTCAGGCAGCCCTCCAACCCGCGAGGCGACTACAGGGAGGCCTGCGACCGAGGCCTCCAGGACCGCCTGGGGCATCCCCTCGGAGCGGCTCGTCAGCGCGAAGTAATTCATAACATGGAAATAATTCCAAGTATATGGCTGGTAGCCTACGAAGTGGACCGACGGGGCCAACCCGAGCCCGATGGCGAGGTCGTCCAGGTCGCGCATCAGGGGGCCGTCGCCGACCAGGAGCAGGTGGGCATCGGGCACGCATTGCTTGACTCGGGCGAACGCCCGGATGAGGAGGTCCTGACATTTTATCTCGACCAGGCGGCCCACGGTACCGATCACGGGAGCGCCGTCCGGTATCCCCAGCGACCGGCGTAGCCCGGCCGCGTCGCCACGCTCGCGATACTGGGCCGTGTCGATACCGTTCATGATCACGCGGACCTTGCGCCGCGGGACGATCCGATTCGCCACGACCTCGGAGGCCATGGCCTCCGTCAGGCAGAAGAACCGATCGACGTGGATCCCGGCCAGGCGCCCCAGCCACCGCGTCCGCATCTGGTCCGCGTAGGGATATCGGCCATGCTCGGTATGGACCACGCGGGCGCGACCGATTCCAAGCGCGGCCGGCCCGGCGTAGAACAACGTACCGATATGATGCGTGTGTACGATGTCCGGGCGGAGATCGCGCAGGGCGGCCCGCATTCGGCCGAACAGCCCAGCTTGGATCCCTGGATGCTTATGGAGGCAGATCAACTGCCCGCCCAATGCTTCGACCTGCGGCGCCAGCACGCCGGGCCGCTCGACACACACGACCGACACGCACTGCCCCAGTGCATGCCCCTCACGTACCTGGTTGATGACATTGCGCTCGGAGCCCCCGACGTCCAGCGCCAAAACGACGTGGGTAACCTTCAGGGGGGTCGGCGACCACTTGACGCCCGACTCAGGCGCGCATCCGCGGGAGGATTCCAGCATTCCTCGTTTCATTATGCTCAATCTCTCGGAGTTTGCCCGTGGGAGGGGATGAGGCTCTCCATGGTGAACTTTGCCGCCTCGAGGGCATCGAGCTCGCCCGCTTCGAGGAGATACCGGGGCGTAGGCTCCTGGCCCCTCAGCCGAAGCATCCTCAATGCAATGTTGACCAGTCGCTTCGGGCGCTCCAGGCGAGTCCGCACCTCGCTCTGCCGGAAGGGGAACGGGTACCAGGCGAACGACTTCATCAGATTCAGCAAGGCAATCGAGTACTCTCCTTCGACAGAGTAATTATATGAGCAACTATGGTGAACGTAAGCATATGCTCTTCTTCTAAGAAGATGATCCCCCCTCCAGGCATTCTGATCGTCGAGCTTGCTTAAGATGCGGAGCATACCCTCCTGGCAGATCGCGGATTGCCGGCTGACGCTCCCGGGGACCTTCCGATAGCCCGTCAACGGCTTGTCGAGGTTGGCGATTCGCGAGATCTCTGCGACTCTCAGCCAGAGATCCCGGTCCTCGGGCCCCTGCATCCTCGTGTCGAACGGCCCCGCCTCGTCCAGGATCTCGTGGCGGGCCACGACCGAGGACGTCGTGAGATAGTTCTTCACCGCGAGTTGGCACCAGGTCACGGGGACGACCGGGCCGGATTGGTCGGGGCCTACCTCCGGGAACGCCGCCATCGGCCAGTCGAAGGCGCCGGTCCCCAGCAGGCCCAGGCTGGGGTCTTCCGCGAATATCCGGGCCTGGAGTTCCAGCTTCCGGGGGTGCCAGACATCGTCTGCGTCGAGGAACGCGACCAACTCGCCACTCGCCGCGCGGACCCCACGGTTCCGCGGCTGAAACCCCCTGGTTCTCCTGGAAGACGTGGCGGACCACCCCGGAGTAGGGGCGCAACCGTTCCCGAGTGTCATCCGTAGAGCCGTCGTCCACGACGATGATCTCGGCGGGGGCGACGGTCTGTGCCAGCACGCTGTCGATGGCCTGGACAAGCAGGCGACCGCTGTTGTACGTGGGTATGACTATTGAGATATACATATTGTAATATAAATTAATATCTAGTGACCGAATCCATGGCCGTGGCGTACCTTGAGGCGGACGTACACGTAGAAGACGGACAGGACGACCGTGCTGACGGCGGCCAGGCGTTTGGCGAGCCGCGAGTCGAATCGCCCGATCGGCAACGTCGAGTGCTCCCCCACGATCCGGAGATAGGCTGCATTCAGGCCGACGATCATGTAGGTCGGCAGGGAATAGCTCCTCGTTGAGGTCAGCATACCAACGATGGTGCCCGCGGTAATCGCGGTGAGGTAGGGTCGCAGACGTTGCGTCTCGGGATCCGAGACCTGCGCCCGGGCTTGCCGAGCCCGTGGAGGACCCGCAGAGGGAGGTAGAAAGCACCGAGGAACAACGTCCCCCCGATGAAGCCGAGCTCCGTATAACAGTGGATGAAGGAATTGTGGGCCGCCAGACCCAACTCTTCGATGTAGTTGTCCATGCCGATGCCGAAGATGGGGTTCTGCGGAAGAGGGCGAAGCCCTCTTCCCAGAGTTGGATGCGTTGCTGGCCAGTCCCCTCGCTGGCGGAGATCTTGGTCTGGCGTCCCCCGAATAAGAGCATGATGGCCGGCAAGGCGAGCATGCCGATCAGGATGGCCTTCCGACGGCCGTAGCGCTCGACGAAGAGGGCCGCCAGGCCCCCCAGGAAGGCTAGCAGGCCACCTCGCGAGTGCGTGAGGTTGAGCGCATAGCCGCAGAGTACGATCGGCGCAGCCCAGAGGAAGCGGAGTGGGCCGAAGCTGCGGTCGCCCAGCAAGTAGAGGCCGAGTGTCATCCCGACCGCAAGGATGCGGGAGAGGTCGTTGGGGTTGCCGTAGATCCCCGCGCCGCACAGCCTGACGAGGACGGCTACCTCACCCGTCTCCTCGTCAATCTACGCCCTGCCTCTCGGCTAGGGAGGCCAGCGCCGGGACGTCGATGACGCTATGATACTGGAGCAGCGCCAGGGTGGTGAGCACGACGATGAGGCCGAGCAACCACACCAGGAAGAATCGCAAGCGGCTGATGGAGTTCACCAGACCCACCAGCAGCCAGTAGTACAAGAGCACCTTGACGAACTGGATGCCCGAACTGACGGCGCCGTCGATCGCGAAATGCGACAGGTGCGAGAGCACCACCGACACCAGGACACCCACGACGCAGGCGGACGCGGGTCGCTCAACAAGAGAGCGGATGGACAGTTGCCCCATCACGGTCGGCAGCGACACCAGCAGGCATCCCAGGATGAGGACCTCGTAAATCGGAAGGTCCAGCAAGGCCGGGACGATCTCCGCCGGCCTGATGAAGAGCGTTGCATTGACCAGGAGAAATAGGAAGAAGCCCATGCCTGCCCTCTGCGGCCTCCACCCCAGGCGGCCCGAAACGCAGCCGTCGATCTCCTGGCGAGGCCGTCCCTCGACACGAGGCTCGGCGGCCGGCCGATTCGGCCGGGCCGCCGGGGACAAGGGCCAGTCCCCGCCCCGGCCCTGACGCCGCATGCGGCGGAGCGTAACCCGACCGTCATCAATTCCTGGTAACCCGACCGTCATCAATTCCTGGTAAACTTCCACCGCCACTAAAGTGGCGTGGCTTTCCGGCTCGGCGTTGAGGGCCGTCCAGTTCTACGGTGAGCGTTACGGGCTACCGGAGCCTTGCCTTGCGACAAAGCGGCGTTTCGGATGTTTCGAGCCCCGACGACATCGGCATGTTGCTCAAAGCCGCATGCCTGGCATCGGAATTCCGCTTGGCTCTTCCGGTTGGAGCGTTCGCAGTGGCCGCACTCGGGACAGGTCTGCGAGGTGTATGCCGGGTCCACCTGGACCACGGGGACACCTGCGATCTGCGCCTTGTACGCCAGGAACGAGTAAAGCTGGTGGAACGACCAGCCAGAGAGCCGATTCCGTGCGTCCCCGCCTCGAGCCGTAACCCGTGCGCGGATGCCCTTGAGGTCTTCGCAGGCGATTCCGCGACCGGTGCGCTTGGCGGTCTCAACGATCTGTTTGGATATACAGTGGTTTTCGTGACGGCGGAACCGGGCCTCCGTCTGGGAGACTCGCCGCAGTTGCTTCTTGGCCCCTTTGGTGCCCTTCCGCTGGAGGTGCTTCCGCTGGAGGTTGTTCTTGTGACGTACGTTCTCGACGTCTTTGCCTCTGTGCCGCTCTCCGTCGCTCGTGGTCGCGATGTTGGCGAGGCCGAGGTCAACCCCGATGAAGTCAGTCACGGGCACCGGGGCGGCGTCCGGGACATCGACGGTCACGAGCAGGAACCACTTGCCGTCAGCCCGGAGGACAAGGTCGGCTTGGCCCTTGGCGTTGGGAAACCGCTCGACTTGGTACTTCCCCATGACGACCGGGACGAGCACGCGACCTTCGAGCGTCAGCAGGCTCACGCGGTCCGGTCCCTTGAAGCTCATCGTCCGTTGGTCGTGCGGCATGGCCGCGTTGGGGCGGAACACGGGCCGGATCGACTTGTCCCGCTTGTACGCCTCGCAGACTTGTGCGATGCACCGCACGGCCATCTGGGAGGAAAGGCCGAAGCGGTTGCGGAGGTCCCGATAGACGATCTTTTGCAGCTCGACCTTATTCGAGAGTTTCCTCTCGAACGCCACCCCTGCCGCGAAGTTGGCGGCCTCGTTGAACCGCTCGACTGTGGCCTTGAGCTTGGCGGCTTCACCGTCGTCGGGCAGCAGTTGTGTCTGCAAAGTCAGCTTCATGACACCATTTATAGACAAGACTGCTCACTGTACAAGAGGGAACGGGTTAAAACCCCAGAAAATCGCTTCCTCCACTGCCACTGAAGTGGCGTGGCTTCCGCGGGCTGAAGCCCGGAAATCGGTGAGGTCGGTCGTCACCAGCCGCACGCGATAGCGCAGGTAGCGCGCCGTCGGGCTGGCCACCGACCCGCCGTTGCTCACTACAGCCCAGGGGGACCAAGTGGAGTCTGGAGTCGGCGTGTTGCCGTTGCTGACCTCGAGGACTAGCGTCGCGTCAGGCGGCAAGTCGGCTGTCCAGGAGACCGTCCCCCAGGTCGCGGCTTGGCCTGCGTCGAAAACCGGCGACGTGAACAGCTTGCCCGCGGCGAGCGAGCCCGACGTGCTCGAGATCTGGACGGCCGGCGAGGGTTGCGGGTTCGACGAGGCCGCCACTCTTCCCCGTTGTTGCCCTAGTTGTTTTTGCCTCCCCTGCTGTTGTCCTGGTTGTTGTTGCCTCCCCTGTTGCTGCCCTGGTTGTTGCTCGTGCGCGACCTCATCGAGATATCGATGATTCCCCTGTTGTTGCCCTGGTTGTTGTTGCCCCCCCTGTTGTTGCCCTGGTTGTTGCTCGCGCACGACGTGATCGAGATATTGAATGGGATCGGCATCAATAACGAGTCCGCCGTCAACAGCTTCACGCGGTATTGCAGATAGCGTGCGTCCGGCCTCGAGACCGCCTCGCCGTTGCCGATCGCCGACCACGCCGACCAAGTCCTGTTGGGCTTCGGCGTATTGCCGCTGCTGACCTCGACGACCAGCGTCGCGCCAGGCGGCAGGCCGGCCTTCCAGGAGACCGTTCCCCAGGTCGCGGCCTGGCCCACGTCGAGGACCGGCGACGTGAACGGCCCGCCTGCGAGGATCGAGCCCGGCAAACTTGAGACCCGGTCGGTCGACGAGGGATGCTGGACCGGCGGGGGCGCCGCTCCGCTCGCGCTCGACGTGATCGAGAGATCGAACGGGACCGGCATCAATAATGGTCTCGCCGACTTCAGCGACACGCGGTATTGTAGGTACTTCCCGCTCGGGCTGGTGACCGTACCGCCGTTGCCGACCGCCGACCACGCCGACCAAGTCCTGTCGGGCTTCGGCGTATTGCCGCTGCCTGACCTCGACGACCAGCGTCGCGCCAGGCGGCAGGCCGGCTTTCCAGGAGACCGTCCCCCAGGTCGCAGCCTGGCCCGCTTCGAAGACCGGCGACATGAACGGCCTGCCCGCGGTGACCGCGCCCGACGAACTCGAGACCTGGACGATCTGCACGGTCGGCGAGGGATCTTGCTTGGCGAGGGCGCCACTCCGCTCAAGCTCGACATCGCGGGCGTAGCAACCGCCGTTACTGGCGCAGCGACCGTCATCGTCGGCGCGGCGACCGTCATCGTCATCGCGGTGCCCGATGGGGCGGTGGCGGTGAAGACGACGTCGACCCAGTAGTTGGTCGCGTTGTACGACCCGGTCGGGAACGTCCCGCTCGGCCCGTACGCGTACACCCCATCCCCACCGTTCACCCCGTCGGCCCCGTTGGCCAGCGCGTGCAGCGGCCCGCTGGTCGACGCCCGAGGTCGCGAAGTACGCCGGGTCGTAGGCGTAGTGGCCCTGGCGGGCGTAGTAGGAGGCGACGTAGGTGGTGTTGGGGCTGATCGTCACCGGGGAGGCGAAGTTGACCTGCTGCCAGCCGGTGGCCGTCTCGCCGCTGAAGGTCGCGGTGGCCAGCAGCGTCCCGGTGCTGGTCCAGAGGTGGCCGACGTGGGTGCCGCCGTTGCCGGCCCCCTTGTAGAAGCGGAGGCCGGTGATCGTGCCGGCGACGTCGGAGGTGAACTTCACCCCCACCTCGACGGCGCCGGTGTCGGAGGACGAGGGATTCGCCGGCGTGGCGGAATTGCTCCAGATGGTGAACGGTCCACTGCCCGCGAGCGCAGTGGAGAAGGACCAGGAGAAGGGGGTCATGACATTGCCGGAGGCGTCCGTCGCCCCGCTGACCGTCGCCGTGTAGGTCGTCGCGGCCGCGAGCGGGGCGGTGGGCGTCAGGGTCGCGGTGTTGGTCGCCGTGTCGTAGCTGACGTTGGCTGCCATGGTGTTGCCGGCCTGGTCCCTGAGCACGAACGCGATGGTCGAAGGCGTCACCGGCTCGTTGAATGCCGCCGTCACCGCCGTGGTCGCGGACACGTTCGTGGCGTTCGGCGCCGGCGTCTCACCCGTCACTACCGGCCCCGTGGTGAAGACGACGTCGACCCAGAAGTTGGTCGCGTTGTACGACCCGGTCGGGAACGTCCCACCCGACCCGTACACGTACACCCCGTCCCCACCGTTCACCCCGTCGGCCAGCGCGTGCAGCGGCCCGCTGGTGACGCCCGAGGTCGCGAAGTACGCCGGGTTGTAGGCGTAGTGGCCCTGCGGGGCGTAGTAGGAGGCGACGTAGGTGGTGTCGGGGCTGATCAGCACCGGGGAGGCGAAGCTGACCTGCTGCCAGCCAGTGGCCGTCTCGCCGCTGAAGGTCGCCGTGGCCAGCAGTGTCCCGGTGCTGGTCCAGAGGTGCCCGACGTGGGTGCCGCTGTTGCCGGCCCCCTTGTAGAAGCGGAGGCCGGTGATGTAGCCGGCGACGTCGGAGGTGAACTTCACCCCCACCTCGATGGCGCCGGAGTCGGAGGACGAGGGGTTCGCCGGCGTGACGGAATTGCTCCAGAGGGTGAGCTGACTACTGCCCGCGGGCGCAGTGGAGAAGGACCAGGAGAAGGGTGCGGCCATGACGTAGCCGGAGGCGTCCGTCGCTCCGCTGACCGTCGCCGTGTAGGTCATCGCGGCCGCGAGCGGGGCGGTAGGCGTCAGGGTCGCGGTGTTGGTCGCCGTGTCGTAGCTGACGGGGTAAGTCGCCACGGTGTTGCCGGCCTGGTCCCTGAGCACGAACGCGATGGTCGAGGGCGTCACCGCCTCGCTGAAGGCCGCCGTCACCGCCGTGGTCACGGACATGTTCGTGGCGTTCGGCGCCGGCGTCTCGCCCGTTACCGTCGGCGTCGTGGCCACCCCGCTCGGGGTGAAGACGACGTCGACCCAGTAGTTGGTCGCGTTGTACGACCCGGTCGGGAACGTCCCGTTCGGCCCGTACGCGTACACCCCGTCCCCACCGTTCACCCCGTCGGCCAGCGCGTGCAGCGGCCCGCTGTCATACCCGGAGGTGGCGAAGTAGGCGCTGTTGACGGCGTACCCGCCCGCCGGCGCGAAGTAGGAGGCGACGTAGGTGGTGTTGGCGGAAATCGTCACCGGGGAGGCGAAGCTGACCTGCTGCCAGCCGGTGGCCGTCTCGCCGCTGAAGGTCGCGGTCGCCAGCAGCGTCCCGGAGGAGGTCCAGAGGTGGCCGACGTGGGTGCCGGTGTTCGACGCGCCCTTGTAGAACCGCAGGCCGGTGATCGTGCCGGCGAGGTCGGAGCGGAACTTCACCCCCAGTTCGACCGCATTCGAGTCGTTGGCCGAGGCGACCGCCGGCGTCGTCGCGTTGCTCCAGATCGTCACGGTGGCCGTGGAGGAGGTGGTGAAGGACCAGATGGCCGGGGCCGCCATGACGTTGTTGTAGAAGTCCTTGGCGCCGCTGACGGTCGCCGTGTAGGTCGTCGACGTGGCCAGCGTCGCATTCGGCGTCAGCGTAGCCGTGTTGGTGTTGCCGTCGTACGCGACCGTCGCCGGGACGACGGCGCTCGAGGCGTCCTTGAGGACGAAGCTGATCGTGCCCGGCTGGACCGCCTCGCTGAACATCGCCATCACTGCCGTCGCCGTCGAGGTGCCCGTGGCGCCCGACGCCGGGGTCTGCCCCGTCACCGCCGGAGGCGTTGTGGAGGAGGAGGGGGTGAATACGACATCGACCCAGTAGTTGGTCGCGCCAGAGGCGTTGATCGGGAAGCCGCCGCCGGTGCCGTAGAGGTAGACGCCGTCAGGCCCGTTCACCCCGTCGGCCAGCGCGTGCAGCGGCCCGCTGTCATACCCGGAGGTGGAGAAGTAGCCGCTGTTGGCGGCGTAATGGCCTGATGGGGCGTAGTACGAAACCACGTAGGTGGTATTGGGGTTGATCGCCACCGGGGAGGCGAAGCTGACCTGCTGCCAGCCGGTGGCCGTCTCGCCGCTGAAGGTCGCCGTGGCCAGCAGCGTCCCGGAGCAGGTCCAGAGGTGCCCGACGTGGGTGCCGGTGTTCGACGCGCCCTTGTAGAACCGCAGGCCGGTGATCGTGCCGGGGAGGTCCGAGCGGAACTTCACCCCCAGTTCGGTCGCATTCGAGTCGTTGGCCGAGGCGATCGCCGGCGTCGTCGCGTTGCTCCAGATCGTCACGGTGGCCGTGGAAGCGGTGGTGAAGGACCAGATGGCCGGGGCCGCCATGACGTCGTTGTAGAGGTCCTGGGCGCCGCTGACGGTCGCCGTGTAGGTCGTCGACGTGGCCAGCGTCGCGTTCGGCGTCAGCGTGGCCGTATTGGTGTTGCCGTCGTACGCGACCGTCGCCGGGACGACGGCGCCCGAGGCGTCCTTGAGGACGAAGCTGATCGTGCCCGGCTGGACCGCCTCGTTGAACGTCGCCATCACTGCCGTCGCCGTCGAGATGCTCGTGGCCCCTGGCGCCGGGGTCTCGCTCGTCACTTGCGGCGGTCCAGCAGTAGTGAAGGACCAACTCACCGGAGCCGCCATGACCTTGTTGGAGAAGTCCGTGGCGCCGCTGACCGTCGCCGTGTATTGGGTCAAGGGGGCAAGAGCGGCGTTCGGGGTGAATGTAGCCGTGTAGTTCGTCGCGTTGTAGCTCAGCGACCCATTGACGGGGTTGCCCGACGCGTTCTTGAGGGCGAAGGAGATGGTGTTCGCCTGGACCGGTTCGTTGAAGGTGACCGTGACGGTCGTGGCCGTGGAGGCCGTAGACCCTGGTGTCGGCGTCTGAGCCGTCACCGACGGCGGCGTGTTGGTCGAAAGGACGGCATCGACCCAGTAATTGGTCGCATTGACGGTGTTGGCCGGAAATACGCCGTCGGTGCCGTAAGCATAGACCCCGCCGCTGGCCGGCACGTGGAGCGGGCCGTTGTTATATTGCGAGTTGAAGTAGCCGCTGTTAACGGCATAACCACCCAGGGGCGCGTAGTACGAGGCCACATAAACGGTGTTGGCGGAGATGAGCTACAGGAGTGGCGAAGTTGACCTGCTGCCAGCCGCTGGGTGACTCTGCGGTGAAGGTCGCGGTGGCCAGCAGCGTGCCGGTGCTGGTCCAGAGATGGGCAACGTGGGTGCCGGTGTTGAGGAGCCCTTTATAAAACCGGATGCCGGTGATGTAGCCGGCGACGTCGGAGGAGAGCTTGACCCCCAGCTCGATCCCTCCGCTGAAGTCGTCGGCCGATGCGAGCGCAGGCGTCGCGGCAGGGCTCCAGATGGTCAGCGAACCCGACATCGGTTGTGCGACCGAGACGGTAACACCCGCGGAAGGGGTCTCGAGGTTGCTGCTGTCGTCGACTGCCCGACTCTTGATCGTGATTGACCCGGTCAGCGTCGGAGTCCAGGTGTAGCTCCAGGTGGCACGGCCTTGGGCCGGATGCCATGTCTGCCCGCCATCGACCGAAACCTCGACGCCCGCTACGACACCGCCGCCGGCATCGGTGGCCGTGCCGGTGATCGTGACCGGGGTCCCGGCCGTCAAGGACCTGCCGGCTGTCGGCGAGGTGATCACCGAGGTTGGGGGAGTATGGTCGGTCGAAGCGGTGGCTGGCACGAGTCCATTCTGGAGCGTGGCCGGCTGGACTCCCATGTCGGCGAACAGGTTGACCGTCGCCTGTTGCATGTTGGGGTCGGGATCGGGAGAGGCGTCCGTGCCATCATGGTCCGAATCCAGGCCCCAGGACCACTGCACCGTGCCGGCGCCGAAGACCAGGGCGCCGCTGCTGGCCCGGTAGAGGGTCAAGCTGTGGGTTGCCGTGCTTGGCTGGACATGATTAGCCCAGTCGACGAACTTTTGCGTGACATTCTGGGTGGTGGACGACAGGTCGATCAGACCGGCAGGTCGGAACCCGTTGTCGACGTCCTCGTCCCACTCGTAGCCCAGCACCTGACCTCCGATAGTCTTCGACTGGTTGGGCGTGAGTTGAGCGACGGCCGTATTGCGCCAGAAACGGAGATTGGCATAGGTCCCGGGCACCGTGATGGGAGTGCCAATCGCATCGGCGCCACTGTTGACCGTGAAGAACGTGCCGGTTAGCTGGTTCTGAGGGCGGCCGCCGTCGGCCGGTGGGCTGAACGTCGGGTCGGCCCATGTTCCGGTCCAGGTCGGTGGGTCGGTCGGGTCGATCATCGCGTTGAAATGCGACTCTTTGTAACAGACCAGCGTGCGGTAGGAAGTGTTCGATCCATCGATGCTGTTCTCCCAGCGCGTCTTCCAGAAAGCCTCGTTGCCGCTGAAGAAGGCGAGGTTGACGCCGGCGTCGCGCGCGGCCATGACATTGTTGAATTCCCCGCCCGACCAGTATTCGTCGTGTCCGACCGACAGGTCGACCTTATGGTTCCGGATCAAGGAGCCGTATCGGTCGGCATCAACGCTGGTGAAGTAGCTGACGTCGTAGCCGTTTTTCTCGAGCCATCGGACCATAGGATATTCGGCGTAGAAGAACTCGTCATGCAAATTATCAGTAGAAACATTTCCATAATTATTTAATGGCCTATTATAACTCACTGCATACGCGGCACCGGCTGGAGCGGTGCCGGTGTAGAGACTGTTCCCACCATAAGTGTTGTACGCTTGCCAGGTGGAGTCGGCGGTCGTAAAGAGCATGTCGGAGTGACTGGCGTCGTTGCGGACGACGAAGACGATCTGGCTCGCACCCCCGGTGTCGTTGCGAGTGACACGGGCGTAGTAGACACCCGAAGTGGCGTCCGTCGGCACCGACCACGAGGCCGAGACCGCCCAGTTGCCACAGTCAACCAGCCCGGTGGTGGGGTCGGTGAGCGGGTTCGGCTGGACCTGGACAAGCGTCTGCGACGAAGGGATCGTTGTGACAAGGTGGGCACCGTTCCCGCCATAGTATCCAATTCGATAAATATCAATGTGATACGGAGCTCTCGCCGTATCGTTGATTTTGAACGAGACGGTCTGACCGGCATTGACGCTCATATCCGTGGAGAATCCCTGAATCGTGGGATCGCCGTTGTCCTCGACCCGCCAGACGCTCTCGGGAGTGCCGGAAAGTTGATTCTCCTGGACGATGGTGAGCGGCGCCAGCAGAGGACGACCCTCCAACACCTCAAGGCGCGGCCGGAAAGAATGACGACTTCTTCCGGTCTTGACCTTCCGACCAACCACAGAATTGTCCATAGATTCTCTCATTTCTTAAAAATTTAGACTCTTCCTGTGTTTCGGGGCCCTATGCCAGCGCATTTTGCCTTAAGTCACCAATATGCAAGGACTTGCGGCAGAGAGGGCGAACGGCCCAGCTCCCCGGCTTAAGTCCTTCAGTATCAGAGAGTTATGGCGGACTTGGAGTGATCAGGTCCCCGGAACACAGGAAGAGCCAAAATTTAACGCGGCAGATGGATCTCGGCAGGGCTTGGTCCTCGCTCCACCAAAGATCACTATAGAGGGATTATTCTCTAAAGTCAATATTATTAATTAAGAAAATTCTTATTTTCAATATAACTGGATAATGTGATTCTATAGTTAATTTTAACTATATTAAGGAAAAGACCGCATTTTATATCCCAATGCCTGCACGAGGCCCAGAAACGGCCCTGTACCCCCGCATCGAGGGGCGGTCCGCCCGCCTCGGCCCACCGATCCGCAGGATGGATTCCCCTTTTGCCCCGATAGTCAATAGAGGGAGGACCGCGCGTTGCCCCTGGACCAGGAGGAGAGACCGAATCGGTCCCGACGACCGCCGCGACGGGCCCACGCCCCCCGCTCCCCCCTCAAATATCACCGGTCTGGGGCGGCGACGCGTCCCGCCGATTTGGGGGGAAGAGACTGAAGCATCGTTGGGACAGCTGAGGCCGCATCCCGCGCTGACTGCTGAGCAACGACGCAGACAGACCCAGTAGCCTGGCTACAGTCTCGATCAATGGGAGTCAGAGCCCCGGGAAGACACCGCTCCGGACAAAGGGATCACGGGCCAGGACGGTGCGGCCACGGAGGCGGTCCAGCAGGGGACGCAAGGCCCGCCACAGTTGGGGTCCCAGGGCCTGCTTCAGGCGGAGGCGAGACCATTCGCGCTGGCTCCGCAATTGCGGGAAGATCTGCAGGGCGACATCCAGGAGCTTGTTGCACGAGTCCCTGTCCCCCCGCTCGAACATCCTGGTCGCCCTTCTCAGCGCATTGAACGCCGTGCCCCGCAGCGCAAGATGCTTCATCCGCTCGACGTCCGGGATCCAGTCGCCGTACTCGCGGAACAGCGTTTCGAAGGCCTCCCGGTGCTGCTGGACCACCGTCATGGCCGACGGGAACATCTCCTTGTGCATATTGTTGCCGTGGACCCGGTAGAACGCCTGGTCGCAATCCAGTATGCCCACCGGGGCATGCACGGCGAAGCGGAGCCACATCTCCAGGTCGCCGGTGTGGGGCAACTCCTTCCGGTACCCGCCGATCGCCTGCTGCAGCCGTGTGCGCACGACGGCCGTCGGGGTCGAGACGATGTTGCCGGCTTCGTTGCAGCTCAATTCCCAGAACTCGGCGCTAGGAAGGATCCGCCACCGATAATCCTGAGGCACCACGAATTGGATCGGGGTCCGGCCTGGACGTCGTAATCGCCCGGCCATAGGTGAATCCGACCTCGGGGTGCGCATCCATCAAGCGGACCGCACGGCTGAGCGCGCCCGGAGTGAGCAGGTCGTCTGCGGACAGCAGGAGCATGTAATCTCCGGTCCCCCAATCCAGACCCTCGTTGTACGTCGCGATATGGCCCTGGTTGACCGTATGCCGCCGGAATTCCACACGCTCGTCCTGAGCGGCCAGCCCCGCAGCGACCTCCGCCGTGTTGTCCGGCGAGGCATCGTCGATGATCAGGACGCGCACGTCGACCGGCTGGGCGAGGGCGCTTTCCACGCACTCCCGCAAGAAGTGGGCGTACTTGTAACACGGCACGATCACACCGACGCGGCTCATCGCGATCCCCTCTCTGGTATCCGGTACGTGCTCGACCCGCCCCCCCGCGGGGGCATGGCATCCCTCAGTTCGCAGATAACAAGCCCTTTCGCTTTTGATCCATCTCCAGCACCGGCGCGATGGATTGACCATGCCCATTGTGGCTCGGCTTCGCCGCACTTTCGACGACTCCGCACGAGGACGACGGCGCCCAGCCCGGCGCCTCCATGTGCCAGCGGGCGGGGGCTCGCACGAGGCCCCTTACTCGGTTCCAGCGGTAGTGGTCGTCGCCGTTCTCGGCAATCTTCAGGACGGTGAAGTCGTACGTGCGTTGGACGAAGTCGGCCGTCGTGCCCCCATGGTGGTGGACGCCGAGGTCGATGGTGTATTCCCGAGGCAAAAGTACGACGTCGAAGTCGGCACGGACCTCGTGCCGACCCTGGGCTAAAAATCGTGGACCGTGGCCCCCATCGAGGGTGGTCGTGTAGGTCACCTGGATCCCGTCCAAGGTGCTGATGCTGACCTCGAAATGGCCATCATCGATATCCTTGAGCACGTCGCAGGTGAACTCGACGCGGAAGGGTTGCCCGAAGTAGAGACGGGAGACCGGCTTGCCCTCCACGTCGGTGAGCCTGACGGAACGGAATCTCGCCTCGTCGTCCACGTCGCTCAGGCGATCTGCAGCCTCGGGAATGGCTCCGGATCGGGGGCCTTCCATGCCCTCCGTGAGATACCCGTTGACCACCTCATCGACGGTCCCGTCGAGTGCGACCCGCCCCTTCTCGAGCAGCAACGCCCGACAGCAGAGGGACTTGACGGCGGTCATGTTGTGGCTAACGAACAGGACCGTGCGGCCATCCCGACTGACCTGGTCCATCTTGCCCAGACATTTCTTCTGGAACGTCGAGTCGCCGACCGCCAGGACCTCGTCGATGACGAGGATCTCCGGCTCCAGGTGGGATGCGACGGCGAAGGCGAATCGGACATACATCCCGCTGGAGTAGCGTTTCACGGGCATGTCGAGGAATTTCTCGATCTCGGCGAAGGCGACGATCTCGTCGAATTTGCGGGCGATCTCTCTGCGGGACATGCCGAGGATCGCGCCGTTGAGATAGATGTTCTCGCGCCCGGTGAGTTCGGGGTGGAACCCGGTGCCGACCTCCAGCAGGCTGCCGACGCGGCCGTGCATCTCGACGCGGCCCCGGGTCGGCTCGGTGATCTGACTGAGGATCTTCAAGAGGGTCGATTTCCCGGCGCCGTTGCGGCCGACAATTCCGACCACCTCGCCCGGCTGGACCTCGAAGGTGACGTCGTCCAGCGCCCAGAACTCGTCGGGGGGCGCCGGGTGCGCAGCCGACATGCGGCCGCCGCCGAAGCCGTCAGCCAGAGACCAAGGGCGCCGCTTGAGCTTGCGCCAGGCCGCGACAGCGACGTCCGTGAGCGACTCCCGGAGGGTCCGGTAGCGGTCATGGCCGCTCAGGCGGGAGCCGATGCTGTAGACCTTCGACAGGCCTTGGACGGAGATGATCGGATTCATGGTGTTCCTTCGGGGGGAGGATCTAACGTCAGGGCCGGGGCCCCGGCCGAGCCGACCTCGATCGGTGAGGCGGGGGGTGGGGTCCGCAGCGGCCGCGCGGGATTGCCGACGACGACCGCCCCGGCGGCGAGTTCGCGGACGACGACGGCGCCCATCCCGACCAACGATCCCTCGCCGATCCGGATGTGCCCCCGAATAACCGACCTCGATCCGATGTAGCAACTCCGCCGGACGTGGACGAACCCGCTGATGACGGCGCCCGGCGCCACGACCGAATAACCCTCGATCGTCACGTCGTGGCCCACGATGCATCCCGGGCAGAGGGTGGCGTGGTCACCGATCCGGGCCCCGCCCCCCACGCAGGCGCCGTAATTGACCGTGACGTCCCTTCCCAAGCGGGCGCGGGCGGAGACCGATGCGGCCGGGTGCACGAGTGTCGTGAACTGGTCCGCCGCCAGACCGGTCGAGGCCAGGATCTCGGGGAGGCGCCGGAAGCTCTTGTCGCTGCCGATCGCGTTGACGAAGGCGTGGTCCCGGAACCGCGCCGCCTGCGCAACGGGCCCAGGACCTCCAGGCCCAGGTGCCGGGTCCCGGGCGGCCGGGCATCGTCGAGGAACCCGGCCACGTCCCAGGTCGGCGCGACAGCGTTGATTGCCGCGACGACGTCGAGGACGTCATAGGCGTTGCCCCCGGTCCCCAGGATCACGAGCGGCCGGCTCATCGGGCCTCCCGTCGAAGCTCGGCCGCCGCGGCGACCTCGCGCAGGGCCTCGATCACGTACGCCTGGTCGTCCTCCGTCATGGAGTCGTAGAGCGGCAGCAGCACCACCTCGTCCCTGGCTGCCTCCGAGTGAGGCAGGGGCCGGTATCGCTCTTCCGCGTAGGCCCCCTCCTGGTGCGCGTTCATGATGCCGCGGCGGGTGCTGATCCCTTGCTCCAGGAGCAACTGCATCAGCTCGTCCCGGCCGAGCGGGAACTCGGCCGTCACCCGGACCGCGTAGGACTGGTAGTTGGGCCGGACGGAGGACGGGATGTGGGGTGGCCCCAGGCCCGGGATCTCGCGCAAGGCCCGCGTATACTCCGCGGCCAGGACGATGCGCCGGGCCAGCATCTCCGGCAGGCGCCGGAGCTGCACGCGCCCGACCGCCGCCTGGATGTCGGTCATCCGGTAGTTGAAGCCCAGGACCGGGTAGTCCTCGAAGACGACCGTCTGGGCCGCGTGCCGGGCGGTGTCCGAGATGCTCATCCCGTGCTGCCGGAGCAGCCGGAACCGGCGGTCCAGCTCGGGGTCGCGGGTGGTCAGCATGCCCCCGTCGCCGGTGGTGAGCACCTTGCGGGGGTGGAAGGAGAAGCAGGCCACGGTCCCGTGCGGCCGGCCGATCCGCTCCCAGGCCCGCCCCGCGAGCCACTCGCTCCCGATGGCGCAGGCCGCGTCCTCCACCACCGGCAGGCCGTGCCGCCCGGCGACGTCGAGGATGGCCGCGAGGTCGCACGGCAGGCCGACCTGGTGCACGGGCAGGATCGCCCGGGTGCGCGGGGTGATCGCCCGCTCGATCAGGGCGGGGTCGATGTTGTAGGTCCGCGGGTCGATGTCCACGAACACGGGGCGGGCCCCGCAGTAGCGGACGGCGTTGGCGGTGGCGATGAACGAGTGGCTGACCGTGACGACCTCGGCGCCGGGCCCCACGCCGAGGGCGTGCAAGGCCAGGTGCAGCGCCGTCGTGCAGCTCGAGACGGCGCAGGCGTGCGGCGCGCCGACGTACGCGGCGAACTCCTCCTCGAAGGCCGCGACCTCCGGCCCCTGCGTGATCCAGCCCGAGAGGATCGCCCGGCGGGCCGCCGCGGCCTCCTCTTCGCCCAGGCTCGGGCGGGCGATCGGGATCTTCCGAAGGCACGTGCTCATCGGGCCACCGCCTCTCGCCCCGAGACCATCTCGTGCCGCCACGTCACCAGGCGGCGCAGGCCTTCCTCCAGCGGGACCTCGGCGATGAAGCCCAGCTCCCGGCGGGCCCTCGTCGTGTCGGCCAGCCGCCTGGGCACCGGGTTGACCTTCCGCGCCGGGTGGAACTCCGGCGCCAGGTGGTGGGCCCCCGTCACGTCCTGCATCGCCCGCCACAGGCCCAGGAGCGTCGTCTCGGTCCCGCCGGCGACGTTGTAGACGTCGTCGACCCGGTTCGACCGCATCGCCAGGATGTTGGCCCGCGCGATGTCCTCGGCATAGACGAAGTCCATCGAGGCGGAGCCGTCGCCGTGGAGCTGCGGCGCCCGGCCCTGGTCGATGCAGTCGAGCCAGCGGATGAAGACCTCGGTGTAGGCTCCCGTGACGTCCATGCGGGGGCCGTAGACGTTGAAATAGCGCAACCCCACGCTCGCCAGGCCGTACATCTCGTGGAAGCTGCGGGCGATCCCCTCGTCCATCAGCTTGGCGGCGCCGTAGAGGGTCCGGTTGTTGTACGGGTGGTGCCGCTCGTCGGTGGGAAAGGAGTCCGCCGCCCCGTAGACCGAGGCCGACGAGGCATAGACGACCTTCTTCACGCCCGAGGTGACCGCGGCCTCGAAGACGTTGAAGGTCCCCATGACCAGGACGTCCATGCATTCGCGGGGCCGTTCGGCGCAGAGCGTGATCCGGATGGCCGCCTGGTGGAAGACGAAGTTGCAGCCGGCGACCGCTCGCGCGACCGTCCCGCGGTCGCGGACGTCCCCCTCGATAAAAGTGATCGGCCGGCGGGCTCGCGCCGTCGCCAGATTGGCGTGGCGGCCGCGGACGAGGTTATCGAGGACGCGGATCTCTCCCGCACCTGCATCGATCAGGCGATCGACGATGTGCGAGCCGATCAACCCCGCCCCTCCCGTAACGAGGACCGTGGCCCCCTCAAGCGACTGGCTCATCAAAAAGTAACTCCAGGATTTGCGGATACCCCCGGCTTAAGCCGTGGGGAGGAGCAAATCCGCACGGTACGGGACCTACACAACGAAGGTTTCGCCGAAGGAATATGCGTATCCGTCGGCACGATGAATCGGCGAGCAGTGCCGAGGATGAACCGACACCTTCCCGATCTGGAAGTTCTGGCCAAACCGGATCGCAACTCGGCCGGCGTGCACACCCTGGTGCTTCCCCTTCGGGATGACCACCCGGACGATGTCGCCGGTCCGGAAGCCCTTCTCGATCTTCTTCCGCGGAGCGTGCCGGATCGGGAACCCATGCGTGTCCGTCCAGCAGCGGTTCCGCTTGCCGTGGCCGCATGCCTTGATCTGGAGCGGCCGGGTCCCCACGGCGACGAGGTGCTCCGGAGTGCTCGCCCCGATGCATGCCGCATCCAGCCAGTGCGTCTTGGGCAGGCCGCGCGTCCTGCGGTTCCACTTGGTCCGCCCGCCCGAGCCGGTCTCGACCGGCAGGCCGGTTGCCTGGAGCCGTCGGAACAACTCCCATCGGGTCGCATTGACCGCCGTGGCGTCCTTGAGCGGCCTCTTGGCGTCGCGCTTGACCTTCGCCAGCCGGTCCGGGTCCCGCTTCAGGAAGTCCGCGACGGGGCGGTTGCCCTTGCGCGTGTTGCACGTCTCGCACGCCAAGGTGAGATTCGAGACGCGATCGGTCCCGCCCCGGCTGCGCGGGACGATGTGCTCGACCTGGAGCGGCCCATCGGTCTTGTCGCAGGAGGCGCACGTGCGATGATGCTTCTCCAGCAGGTACTCTCGCACCTCGTACCCGGCGAGCGTGCCTTGCTGGTACTCGATGCCGGAGATCTCGGGATTCTGCTCTTTCTGGAGGTCGAACCGGACCAGCTCCTGCGACGCGGCCGTGATCGGGCAGATCCGAAGGAACCGGCCGACCCAGGTCAGGACGTTGGCAAGGCGGCTCTCCAACGATGGCGGGAGCCACCCTTTTGCTTTTTTCTGCTGTTCCTGATTCGCGGCCTCGGCCTTGCTCCGCGGCCGCCGGTATCGCGTCTTGCGGGCGCGACGGTTGCGGCGGAGGACCTTGCGGTCCAGGAGCGATGCCTTGACCGCCTGGCCCCGGTGCTCGATCTCGGCCGCGGCGACGACCTGGCCTGTCTCTTCCTGCACGATCGCAACGCCCGTGACCTTCGATCCGGGATCGATCTTGATCCGGTGCTCGTGGACGACCGGTTCCTCGATCGTCCGGTTCTTGAGGATGATCGTGAAGGGGTAGCGGCGGAAGACAACCGCCCGGCCCCGCTTCAGCAAGATCCGGGCCCGTGCGTGGCAGCACGGATCGAGCGGCTTCCGATTGTTGTCGATAACGAACACTTTCATATATATTAGTCCCGCAAGGGACAATCTCCTATCGCTAGGGTAACGTTTGCCTCGGCAATGTTGGTCGGCTTGTTCGTGTCCGCGACACCGATCTAGACCCTCGATCTTTTAACCGCGGACGACAGTGGCGGAGACTGGCAACGCATCCCGTCTGTCGTGACCGATCCAACGTAGGCTTAACGGGCGAGTACCCGAATCTCAGCCTGAGCCTGGTCAACACGGCTTGAAACCTTGCAGCTTCAAGCCCCTCCCTTTAGGGATGGGGTCGTTGACGCGTGGTCCACCTCGCGAAAAATATCATATAGGGCCTCAACCACCCGGTCCTGCTGCCGGTCCGTCATCTCCGGGAAGAGCGGCAGCGTGAAGCATTCCCGGGCGATGCGCTCGGAGACGGGGAAGTCACCCTCCCGGTAGCCCAGGGGCTCGTACGCCTCCTGGAGATGGACGGGCACCGGGTAATGGAGGCCGGTCATGATGCCCCGGGCTTCCAGTGCGGCGCGGATGCGGTCCCGTTGGGGGTGCAGAGCAACGAACAGGTGCCAGACATGACGCCGGTCGGGGGCCTCGGTCGGGAGCTCGAGCGGCAGGCCCTCGAGTTCCGTGAGGTAACCTGCGGCCAGCCGGCGGTGCGCCTCGGTCCAGGCCTCCAGGTATTTCAGCTTGACGCCCAGGATCGCGCCCTGGAAGGCATCCATGCGGTAGTTGAACCCGAGCTCGCCGTGGTGGTACCGTCGCCTCTGGGCATGGTCTCTCAGGGCCCGCAGCCGGGCGGCGATGTGGTCGTCGTCGGTGACGACCGCCCCCGCCTCGCCGGAGGCGCCGAGGTTCTTGCCGGGGTAGAAGCTGAAGCAACCACAGAGTCCCAGCGTACCAGCCCCCCGGGACTGATAGCGGGCGCCGTGCGCCTGCGCGGCATCCTCGATGACCGGGATGCCGCGCCGTCGGCCGATCTCCAGCAGTGGCCCCATGTCCGCCGGCTGCCCGTACAAGTGGACCGGCAGGATCGCCCGGGTCCGGCGGGTGATCCGCCGCTCGACCTGCCGGACGTCCATCGTGTCGCTGACCGGGTCCACGTCCACGAACACCGGGGTCGCCCCGATGTAGCTGATCGCCCAGGAGGTGGCGACGAAGGTCATCGGGACGGTGATGACCTCATCCCCCGCGCGGACCCCCGCGCAGATCAGGGCCAAGTGGAGGGCCGAGGTCCCGCTGTTGACGCCGATGCAGTGCCTGGCGCCGACGTGGGAAGCGAAGGCCTCCTCGAACTCGGCCACCCGGGGGCCGAGGACGTAGGTCGTGCTGTCGGCGACCTCCCGCAGGGCCTGGAGGATCTCGTCGCGGATCCCGGCGTACTGGGCCTTCATGTCGAGGAAGGGGACGGGCGGCTCCTCGGGGGAGGCCGCCGGCCGGGAGCGCACACCATTCATCGCGATCATCATCGATCTCCTCGCTGCTCACGTCTCCGAAGCATTCGGGCCGGGACGCCGGCCACCACCGCGCCCGGGGCCACATCTCGGGTCACGACGGCTCCCGCCCCGACCAGGGCACCGGGGCCGATCGTCACGCCGCTCAGGATCACCGCTCCGCTGCCGATCGAGGCCCCCCGACAGACCCGGGTGGGTACGACTCGCCAGTCCGCAGCCGTCATGGGCCGGCCGTCGGCCGTCGCCCGCGGGTCGGGGTCGTTGATGAAGACGACCCCGTGTCCGACGAAAACCTCGTCCTCGATCGTGACCCCCTCGCAGATGAAGGTGTGACTGGAGATCTTGCAGCGGGCGCCGATCGCGGCGCCCTTCTGAACCTCGACGAAGCTCCCGATCCGGCTCTCGTCGCCCACCCGGCAACCGTAGAGGTTCACGAAGCAGTGCATGATCACATTTCTTCCGAGGCGGACGTCAGGCGAGACTCGGATGAAGTTGGCCGGATCCATTCGCTCGTGCGACGGCGAGGCCATTGGCATAGACTCCATGGGAGAGGACGATCCGGCCCCCCTGCGCCGGATGCTCCGGGTCGCCGCCTCCAGGAGGCGGACGACGCGCAGGCCCAGGTGCCCATCGCTGAGCGGCGTCTTCCGCTCGCGGATGCACTCGGCGAAGTGGGCGACCACGCCCTGCAGCGCCTCCCCGGCCTCGATGTGGGGGCTCCAGACATCGCCGGTGCGGTAGCTGACCATGATCTTGCGCCGGTCCTCGGCACCCTGACCCAGGTCGATGCCCCGGTCGTAGACCTTGATCGGTTCGGTGGCGTTGAGCTCGTTGAAGATCAGGCTCTTCCGCGAGCCGGCGAAGATCATCTGGCGGACCTTCACCGGCGACAGCCAGTTGACATGGAAGTTCGCCAGCATCCGCTCGCCGAAGTCCACGTTGACGTACGCGATGTCCTCGACATTGCGATCGGCATGGGCACAGCCCCAGGCCGAGATGCTCCGGGCCTCGCAGCCGAGCACATAATCGACGATCGAGAGGTCGTGGGGCGCCAGATCCCAGACCACGTTGATGTCGTTCTGGAAAAGACCCAGGTTGATCCGGATGCTGTCGATGTAGTAAAGGACCCCGAGCTCCCCGGATTCCACCAGCTCCTTGATCCGGCGGACGGCGTTGTTGTACAGGTAGGTATGGTCCACCATCAGGACCCGGTCGTGGCGCTCGGCCAGGTCGATCAGCGCCTCGGCCTCCCAGACGGCGGCCGTCAGCGGCTTCTCGACGAGCACGTGCAGGCCCGCTTCCAGGCAGCGGCTGGCCAGGGAATAATGCGTCGACACCGGCGTGGCGATGGCCACCGCATCGAGAGAGAGTTCCAGCAGCCGATCCAGCGAGTCGACCAGATGGAGATGGCCGTACGTCCGCCCGATCGCCTCGAGCCGCGCGCGGCTGGTGTCGCAGACGACCGCGACCTCGGTCAGCGGGCACGCGGAGAAATTCCTGATGAGGTTCGGACCCCAGTAGCCCGCACCGACGATCCCGATTCTGAGCTTGTCCATACATGTCTCCTGGGGTCTCATCCCGGTGGCTGGTGGCTTGAACGTCGGCCCGATGGATCGGTTAGATGATGTCGGCGAATCCCCGCTCGACGCGGCGGAAATAGAGCGAGCCGGTGATGAACAGGACCGCGGCCACGGCGAGAGACAGGCTCAGCGAGTACGGATCGATCGGCCCCCCCAGGACGGCGGCGCGGAAATTCGCGATCAGCCCATAGGCTGGGTTCAGGGGCAGGATGGCCTTCCAGGGGGCCCGGATCACCTTCTCGGAGTGCATGTAGACCGACGGCGTGGCAAACATCCAAAGCTGGACCATGAACGGGACCACGTAGCGGAAGTCGCGGTACGCCACGGTCAGGGCCGACAGGAACGTCCCCACGCCTATGGCCGCGAGGGCCAGGCCCCCGACGAGCAGGGGCGACAAGAGGATCCCGGCCTGGGGGGGGATCCCGTAATAGAGCATCAGCACCGCGAGCATGCCGCTGGCGATGGCGAAGTCGAGCAGGCCGGCCGCGACCACCGCGAGCGGGATCATGATCCTGGGGAAGTAGACCTTGGTGATCAGGCGCTCGCTGCCCACGACGCTCTGGCCGGCGCCGCCGATCGCGTTGGCGAAGAAGGTCCAGGGCAGCAGCCCGGCGAACACGAAGATCGGGTAGGGGAGGCTGCCCGACGGCACGTGCGCCAGCCGCCCGAAAAAGAGGCTGAAGACGATCATGGTCATCAGGGGCTGCAGGACGGCCCAGGCGGCGCCGAGGGCCGTTTGCTTGTACCGGACCTTCACGTCCCGCCACGTCAGGAAATAGAGCAGTTCGCGGTACCCCCACAGCTCCTTGAGGTCGAGGGCCTGCCAGCCGGAGCGCGCTTGGATGATCGTCAGAGGGAGGGCGGCCGGCGCCGGGGGCGCGGCGGCGCGCGAGGATGTGGGCCTCGACCGGACGACGTCGATCAGTTGAGCGAGATAGGTCATGAGCCTCTCAGATGGTCTGGGTATTCTTCCGGGGGGCGCCTCAGGCGGGCTGGATCTGGGTCACGACCTCGACCGACCCCGTCAAGGTCGGCACTCGGAAGATCTTGCGGGAAGCGGCGTGGGGGATGCCCAGGAGACCGAACGCTGTACACACCACGATCCGCAGATCCAACCAGATGTTCAGCCGTTCGACATAGTAAAGATCGCACACCAGTTTGTGCCGGACACTATTCAGGTCGCTATCCGGTGGGAGTTGCACCTGCGCCAGGCCCGTCACTCCTGGGCGGACCGCGAGCCGCTCCCGATAGCGGGGGATCACCCGTTCCAATTGCGTGACGAACTCCGGGCGTTCCGGTCGCGGTCCGACCAAGCTCATCTCCCCGCGCAGAACGTTCCAGAGCTGGGGCAGTTCATCGAGGTGCATGCGGCGGAGGAACTGACCGACCGGCGTGATGCGCGGATCGTCCGCGGTGGACCACCGGGGGCCCGTCGTCGCCTCGCTATCGGGGAGCATCGTGCGGAACTTATAGATAGTGAACGGGCGGCCATACCGACCGAGTCGCGTCTGCGAGTAGATGACCGGCCCGCGCGACGTCAGCTTCACGAGGATCATTAACAGGACCATCGGCAGCGCCGTGAGAACAAGCAACACGAGGGCCGCGATGCGATCCCCGACCGCCTTGCATGAGATATACCAGGAAAAATCCGCCGGCCTGCTGACCACATCAGCCGTCTGATCTCCCGCGTTCTTGGAGGAGGTGAAGTGATCGCTTTCAGCAGGGATCATATGGAGACTCCATCGAAGAGCAACGCACTAACGATGTGCCGGGAATTGCGGCAGTGACGCCTCTCGGGCCCGGGCCGGATGCCCGGCTCGAAGTTTCGAGGAGGAGCCCCCCTCCGGAACCCGGAGGTCGGTTGACGCACGAACTCGCCGTCCGTGCGCGCTCGTGCCCGAGATGTCGGGGCTCAGCCCTCGGCTTGCGCGGCGTACTGATACGCGCGGCCATAGATTTCGCCGGAGGTCCCGCTGACGACGGCGCCCAGCGTGCGGGCACCGAGCCCCGCGAGCCGCTCGTAAGCGGCGTAGACCAGCGGGACCCGGCTCACATCACGGAGGATCGAGAAGATCACGGCATCGACGAGATGGCTGATCAGGAGCGAGTCGGCCACGAGCAGCACCGGGGCGGAGTCGACGATGATGAAGTCATACTGGCCCTTCAGCTCCTCGAAAAGGGCCCGGGTGCGGTCCTGGGCGAGGGCCTGGATGGCGAGGGCATCGCACCGGCCGGCGGGGAGCAGGTGCAGCCCGCGGGCGGGCGTCGGCCGGATGACGGCGGCGGCGTCGACCTCGCCCCGCAAGACCTCGCTCAGACCCGGATTTGGGGGCAGGTCGAACAGCCGATGGGCGGCGGGGCTCCGCAGGTCGCCATCAATGAGCAGCGTCCGGCGGCCGGCGCGGGCGAGGCTGGTGGCCAGGTGGCAGGCCAGCGAGGTCTTTCCCTCCCCCTTGACGGCGCTGACGATCATCACCATGCGGATCGCCTCGACGCGGGACGCGTGCAGGATCAAGGTGCGGGCGGCATCGATCGACTCGACCATCAGGCCCTGCAACCGCCGCCCCTCCGCGCCGGCACGCCGTTGCGGGTCGTTTGGCAGGGTGGGCAGGGCGCCGACGAGCCGCAGGCCCAGGCCATGGACCACCTCGTCGACCGAGTTGATGCGCCGGGCGCGGAACTCCCAGTACGAGATCCCGAACAGGACGAACGTGAATGTGCCGGCCGCGGCGGCGCCGCCGGCCTTGGCCTTCCGGAACACGTCCTTCTTGTTGGGGACCACGGCTCGGTCGAGCAGCGTGATGCGCGACCGCGCCTGGATCTCCACTTCCATGGCCTCCACCTCGGCCCCGACCTTTTTCGCCGTCTCACTGACCAAGAGTATTTCATCTTGTTGTGATTGGAGGTCCAACGTGTCGTGGTTGAACGAGCGCGTCTCCACGTTGAGGCGCTCGATCTCCTCGGCCATCGAATCATACATCTGCTGGAGAACCTTGGCGTGCACCCTGGAATCGGCGATCTCGCCCTCGTGCTTACCTTGGCCTTGGGCGCGGAACTCGTCGGCGACCACGCGGCGGAGCCGGGCGAGGTAGGCGGCGCAATTCATCTGGACCGTCTCGTACTGCCTGCGCATGGCCTGGAGGGCGGGATCATTGGCGTTCCGGATCCGTTTCTGGGTGTCGGCCATCCGCGCCTTGATGTCGACCATCCGGGCCCGATACTGCTCGACGCCAGGGTCGACCTCGACGCGCGCCTCGACCTCGGCGTCCGTGACCTGCGGACCGAGCGTCGCCTGGCCCTTGACCTCGGACACCGCGGTCTCCATCTGGGCCCTCCTCAACTCCGAGCGCAACTGCATCAAGTCCTTCTTGGCGAGGGCGAGTTGTTCCAGCGCGTACTGCTGCTTCAACGCCATGGTCCCCTTGTCGTTCGAACCCACGGTCTCCGCGAGCAGACGGAGCTTCTTTCGCTTGGCCTCCAGCTCGGCCTGATACTTCTCGTAAAGTTTCTTGAGCTTCTCGAGCCGCTCGGTCCGCTCCGCGTGTTCCACTTTCTCGATCATCTTCAAGTACGAGTCGGTCACCGCGTTCACCAGGATCGCCAGATCCTCCGCCCTCTTGCCGCTCAGGCTAATCTCCAGGATCTCCGCCCCTCCGGGCAGCGAGACCTTCAGCTCCTCCTCGAGCCACTCGACTGCGTCGGCGTGCTCTTTGACGGTGGCGAGCCCGGCGACCTCGGCCTTGCCGAGGGCGGCCTGAAGGGCGCGGCGACTTTTAATCAACGCCACCTGCGTCTTCTGGTAGGTGGTGTAGACGGCCCTCTGTTCACCTGTCTCGAAAATTATTCTTGGTAAGTATGCACATATGTTCAATCTTGAACAAGCGGTGAGCTTCGGTGGCGGGACCACGCAATAGGCGGCGATCCCCGCCGCCGCCGCGCCGAGGATCCCGACGCTGAGCGCCAGGATCCAGCGACGCTGCAGCGCCCTGAGGAGCGTGATCGGATTCGGGGCCGCGTCGAGGGCCGGGGGGCGGGATGACTTCCGGCCCTCGGCACCCTCGGCGAGGCTCGCCCCCATGACCATGGCGGCCGCGCGGACCGGCGTTGAATCGTGCAGCGAAGGCTCCCGATCGTCGTCAGGCTTCGGCCCATCGCTCTCGTGCAGAGGCATCGCTATTCTTTCCTGACAGGCGGGAGGGCACAGGGCGGCTCTGATCCGGTTCCGCCCGTGCCGTCGAGAGGGCGGAACCACCCGATGGCCGATCCTGTCGGAGACCCACCGGCATGCCTGTTGCGACCCGGCTCACTCCACCGTGACGCTCTTGGCCAAGTTCCGGGGCTTGTCGATATTACACCCGCGCAGGCGGGCGACGTGGTAGGCCAGCAACTGCGCGGGGATGACCGCCACCAGCGGCTGCACGATCTCGGGGACATCGGGGATCGGGAGGAAGACGTCGGACAGCGCGGCGAGCTCCTCGTCTCCCCGAGTGCCGATGACGATGATCGGACCGCTGCGCGCCCGCACTTCCTCGACGTTGCCCAGCGTCTTGGCGTGCAGCGGCCCCCGAGGTGCCACGAAGAGACTCGGGGTGTCGGGATCGACCAGGGCGATGGGTCCGTGCTTCATCTCGGCGGTGGGATAGCCCTCGGCGTGGATGTAGCTGATCTCTTTGAGCTTCAAGGCCCCTTCCAGGGCCACGGGGAAGTGCAGATCGCGGCCCAGGTACAGCACGCTTTGCGCCGGGGCGACGCGCTCGGCCGCCTCGGCGAGCGCCGGATCGAGCGCGAGGACTTGCTCGATCGCTTCGGGGATCGCGTCAAGGGCCTCCACCACGGCCAGGCCGTCGGAGAAGGACATGTGGCGGATGCGGCCCAGGTACAGCGCCAGCAAGGTCAGCACGGCGACCTGCGCGGTGAAGGCCTTCGTGCTGGCGACACCGACCTCGGGGCCGCAATGCAGGTAGATCCCGCCGTCGGCCTCGCGGGCGATCGTGCTGCCGACGGCGTTGACGAGCGCCAGCGTCGGGTGCCCGTGTCGCTTCGCCTCGCGCAAGGCGCCCAAGGTGTCGGCCGTCTCGCCCGACTGGCTCAGGACGAAGACGAGCGTGCGGTCGTCGAGCGGGGCGTTGCGGTAGCGGAACTCGCTGGCGTACTCGACCTCGACCGGCAGGTGCGCCAGCCGCTCGATCAGGTATTCGCCCAGCAAGGCCGCGTGCCAGCTCGTGCCGCAGGCGGCCAGAACGATGCGGCGGACCCGGCGCAGTTGGCGCGTCGTCAGATTCAGGCCGCCGAACTGCGCGGTCGCCTCGGCGCGTCGGATCCGGCCCCGGCACGCATCGCGGATCGTGTCGGGCTGCTCATGGATCTCTTTTTGCATGTAGTGAGCGTAAGATCCCAGCTCGGCCGCGTCCGACCCCCAATCGAGGTGGTCGATCCGAGGCTGGATCGAGCCCCGTTCGCGATGCCGGATCTCGAATTCGCGGGGGGTCAGCCGCACGACCTCGCCATCGCGCAGATAGGCCACGCGTGCGGTGTGAGGCGCGATGGCGACCGGATCACTGGCCAGGAAGTGCCCGCCGTCCTCCAGGCCGACCACCAGCGGGCTGCCCAGCCGGGCCCCGATCACCTGGCCGGGACACCTCGGGCTGATCACCGCCAGGCCGTAGGTCCCCTCCAGGCGGGGCAGGACGCGTTGCACGGCTCCGAAGAGGTCGTCCTGATCGCCCAGCTCACGGGCCACCAGATGGGCGATGACCTCGGTATCGGTCTGGCTGGAAAAGCAGACTCCCTCGGCCTCCAGCTCGCGGCGCAGGGGAGTATGGTTCTCGATCACACCGTTGTGCACAACCGCGACCCGGCCCCGGCCGCCGATGTGCGGGTGGGCGTTCTGGGTGTTGGCCGGGCCGTGGGTGGCCCAGCGGGTGTGGCCGATCCCGCAGGCCCCCGGGACCGACTCCTGGACGAGCGCCTCCTCCAGGGACCGGACCTGGCCGGCTCGCTTGCAGAGGAAGAGTCGCTCGTGATTCAGGATGGCCAGCCCCGCGCTATCGTAGCCCCTGTACTCCAGCCGACGGAGGCCCGCCAGCAGGATCGGGCACGCGTGGCGTCCCCCCGTGTAGCCGATGATCCCACACATGACAGATCTCCTGCTGATCGCCCCCCCTCGGGGGCGTCTCTCGCGACGGTCGATGCCCGCCCCTGGGGGGCGGGAGCCGCCGGCCTGATCCCATCAATTGACGAAGGAGGTCCGACGCCGATCTCTTTGGCTCGGCGTCCGAGGCTCATCAGCAACTGGCCGAGGCGACCAGGATGGGCTGATGATCGGCGCGGCCTTCGTCGGCCTGGAGGAAGGCGCGCTCCCGTTCGAGGCGGGTTTGTTCATACAGGTCCGCGAAGAGCCGTTCCTCGACCGCCGAGAAGGTGTGGCCCCGGCGCCCCGCGACGATCCGGGCCGTGACGAAGAGTTGCTCGAGCGGGATGTTGGGCGCGACGCGGCCGTACCGCACCACCGCAAACGACGGGACGTGCTTGGGCAGGAGCGGGCCCGCCGGCAGGAGGTTGCACATCACCCCCACCGCGGTCCCCGTATTGAGCATGCATCCCATGCCCGTCCGCGTGTGGTCGCCGAGGAAGCAGCCGACCTTCGTCAGGCCGGTGGCCACGGGGTCTCCTCCCAGGGGGACGGACACCTCGCCGTAGTCGTTGCGGAGGTCGCTGTTGGACGTGATCGCCCCGAGGTTGACCCACTCGCCAACATAGGCATGGCCTAGGAAGCCCTCGTGATACTTGTTCGAATAGCCGTGCACGATGCTCTGCTCGATCTCGCCGCCGATCCGGCAATGGGGGCCCAGCGTCACGCCGCCGCGGAGGTTGGCGCGGAACAGGTGCGTCTCGCGGCCGATGTAGCTCGGCCCCTCGACCCGCGTGAACGGCTGCACGACCGCGCCGGCGGCCACCGTGATCGGCCCGTTGGTCGTGTCGAAGACCGTGTACGGATCGATTCGCGCCGTCTCATCGATGAAGAGCCGGTCGGCCGGGCCGACCAGCGCGACGGTCGTGGGGTGGCGATGGCTCAGGCCGACCTCGACCTCGGCCGCGAAGTCGCGGACCAGGTGGTCGGCATTCTTGGCGACGAGGTCCCACGGGCGGCGGATCCACTCGCCGCCGAGCTCCCGGCCGCGGAGCTTGACGGCCAGCTCGTCGAACCAGACCCCGACGCCGTTGGGCTCCAGCGCGACGGCCTGCTCCGGCCCGACCAGCGCGCAGGCGGGCTGGCCCTCGCAGCGACCGAGCCACGGACCCCGACCCGTCGGCGGCTCGAAGTCGGCGGGGGGAACCCAGCGGCCATTGACCACGAGCACTGGGCCCCGGGCCAGCCAGCCGCGATCGTTGATCGCGAGGCGCGGCGCCCGCAGGCGCCACACGTCCTCCAGGTGCGGCCGGACCACCACGCCGAGGCGGGGCGATTCGGGTCCCAGCCGGAAGGCGTGCGTGATCTTGCGGCCGAGGGAGCTGGAACCCAGCAGGAGATCGAAGACGGGGCGAGTCAAGCTCAGCGGCTCCAGGTCGGAGGCGCCTGGATCTTCGACGAGGCAGAGACGCATGGGAAACTCCTCGGAATCGCTCGATCCCCGCGGGGAATGGTTTATCATTTTACGATAGTGTTTATGTAAAAATCAATTTATTTGTGCAGGACTGCGCGGGGCGGTCGGTCGCGGCCGCTGGCTGGTCGGGGACGGGCTCGACCTGCCAGTCCTGGAGATCGACCGTCGCCCCCCTCCCCAGGAAGCGGACGAGGGCCACGAAGCGGTCCCGGCCACCGCGCCGGACGACCGTGCCGGTGATCCCCTTCAAGGGACCGACGACGATCCGGATCATGGTCCCCACGACATAGGTCGGTTCGGGGGAGACCGGCAGGCCCGAGGAGAGCAATTGATAGAGCTGGCGCAGGTCCTGCTCCAAGGCCGCTTGATTCGGCACCTCGAGGATGTTCGCCAGATGATTCCCCTGCAGGGCCTCGATGCGCTGATAGTCGTCGCCGTGGAGGAACAGGTAGCCGGGGAAGAGGGGGAGCGTCGACCGGATCTTGCGTCCGCCCGGCGTCCGGCTCTCGTGGACGACCTGGGGCAGATAATGGGGGATCTGCCGCTGCTGCAGGGCACGGGCGACCGTCTTCTCCTGGCGGGGCTTGGTGTGGAGACACCACCAGCGACGGTGGCGGTCGGCCCCGGGACGGTCCTCTTGCCAGAACGTGCTGGGATACATTGCCGGCTCTGCGGGGAGGATGGGCATCGTGGAAATCTCTTCTCCGCGCGGGAAGCCCTCAACGCGAGAGCATGCTGCGGTACATCTGGGAGTAACCGAGCGACGTGTTCGCTCCCGTGAACCTCGTTTCGAATCGCTCCCGGCCCCGGCGCCCGAACTGCTCGCGCAACTCCGGACTCGCCCCCAGGCGGCGGATGCCCTCGGCCAGGGCGCCATAATCCCCGGGGCTGGCGATCAGGCCGCAGATGCGGTCCTCCACGACCTCCGCCACCCCGCCGACCCGCGTGGCCACCACCGGCCGAGCCGCGGCGAGGGCCTGGATCAGGACCGGCGGGACGCCCGCGCCACTGGCCGTCAGGAGGACCAGGTCGGCGGCCGCCAGGAGCCGCGCGTGGTCGGTCCGAGGGCCCGGGAAGAGCACGTGCGCCCCCAGGCCCCGCTGGCGGACCAGCTCCCGGATCAGCCGCTGTTCCGGCCCCTCTCCGACCATGACCAGTCGGGCGTGGGGGAAGCTGGGCACCACCTGCTCCATGGTCGAGAGCGCGAGGGTGTGGTTCTGCCAGGGGTCGAACCGCGCAAGCTGGAGGATCAGGAGGGCGTCGGCCTCCACGCCGATCTCTTGGCGCACGGAGTGGCCGTCACGGACGGTGTCGGTCACGGGTGGCGGGACCATGCCGTTATAGATCACATCGACCTGCTCGGGCGGCAGACCTTCGTTCATGATCAGCGCCTGCCGAACCGCGTGGCTGGCCGCCACGATCCGGTCGCGGCTCTCCAGGAACATGCGGTTTACGACCACCCGCTTGGGAGAAAAGTTGTCGCGAGGCCCCCGCTCGTGCATGGTGAGCAGGATCGGCGGATTCCGGTAGCAGAGGCGGGCGATCAGCCCATGGAGGAACGCGTCGGATTGATGCGCATGGATCAGGTCGATCTTCTCGCGCTGGAGCACGCGCTCCAACCGCCGGGAGCAGTTCCAATCCAGGCCCGGCCGCCGGCCGATGACGTGGATGGGGAGCTCCTCGGGGTGCATGGCCGCCCTCGGGAACCCGGGATCGCCGAGGCAGACGAATAGGAAATGATAATCCGCTCGGAACTGGCACGCCAGCAGGGTCGGCAGCGTTCCCGCCTCGGCCACGGCGGCCCCGTCCAGGAGTTGGCAGATCCTCGGCTTCCGCCGGTCCCTGTGCGGCGCTTCGCCCTCCTCGCACGGGTGGTCGTTCCCGAACCGGCGAGGGAACCTCGGACCGGGCTCGTGCCTACCATCATAATTATTATATACAGAACAATCTTGTATCATTATATATATTATAAATATAAATAATTTAAACAAAGCACCGGCTTTCCGGCGCGTTCCTTGAGCCGGTGGGTTGCCGGGGTCTTCCCTGCGGGTGGACCCCGGCGCGCACCCTCATCCGGCGGGCGTGCAGGGGGCACCCTGTATGCCCGCTTGCTTCGGAGGATTCAGGACAGGGGCCCGCATCGGGCAAGCACCCTCGAACCCCTTCCCGTTTGCCTTTGCTCTCTTTAATACGATGACAATAGACAGAATCTTATGTGGTATAATTTAAACATCATTGTATCTTATCTAGTTCTCTTTCGCTCTCCGAGGGCCTTCCCGAACTCGCCCCGATTCATCGCGGCACCTGATTATTAATACAAGTCCGCCTCCTTTCACAACCAAAAATCCGGAACCTGCTCCCATCCCTTCGGCCGATCCTGTCCCGAAACGATCGTGCACCGGGCGAGGAGCGGCGGCGGAATGCCTGACGCTTCTCACTTACATCCGGTCACCGCTCCGCGTCCCCTCGGACCGGACGCTCCCATCCCGGCAACGACCTCGCACGCCCCTGCGGCCAGGGCCCTCAGGGCCCTGCCTCCGGCGCCCATTGACACCGGCAACCTCTCATTTATCCGGCCACCTAAATTCCTTAATACGAGTCCGCCTCCTTTCACAACCAAGAGTCTGCGCGTTTTTGGGTGTTTTCCGTCGGCGCTGAAGTTTCTTTTGTGGAGGATCCTCTCCGAAATTCACGGGGAAGGGCAGGGGGGCGGTCTGGCGGCCTTGACTTTTCTTCTACAGTTGCGCCTCGGTTTTTGACGTAAGAAACTATCCAGTACTTTCCCCAAAATCCCGGCGATCAAACCAACGCATACATAATTTAAATTCTATTGGCGCAGCGGTCCCGAACGGCCGGGCTCGAGCCCGCCGCTGACCACTCATCTCTGCCCAACAGGGGCTGGGCTCACCCTCACATAGCCACCCTCCGCGCCGGCACGTCCCCACCTTTTTCGCCCTCATCCAGCCAGGCCGAGAGATGTCGCTGAATTTCCCCGCGGTGCCCGCGCAGGAACCGCTCCACGTCCCGCACACTCGGTCGGTCCTTGTGCGGATCCCAGGGCGGGTGCAGCCACCAGTCGTCCCCGCGCCGCTCGTCTCACGCCCACTCCAGCCGACGCATCGCCGCCAGGACCACGAACAGCATCAGCGTCGTCCGCCACACCGGCAGCCGCGTCCACGCCCGGCACTCCTCCCAACCCAGCCGCTGCTTCAGATCGCGGAAGCCATCCTCTTGGCGGAACCGCGCAAAACAGCTCGACGATCTGCAGCCCGGTCAACTCCACGGCCGAACTGACCAGGGTGAACCGCTTGCGGTACCCCTCGACCTCGGCCACGACCGCCTTGACCGGCACCTCGTGGCCCAGCACATGCCAGAGGCAGATCACCTCCTTAGGGCTTGCGCAGAAATAACCTTTACAATTTGTTCTTGGTCGTTACGCCAGGATCTGCGATCACAAGGGGATGCAAGACACCTACACGATCGCACGAATCCGGCGGAAGTATCAACTCCTGGTCCCCGAGATGGACGAGCGACGCCGCAGGCAATGGGCGGCGGCCGAGGCGCGTGACCTGGGCTGGGGCGGCGTCTCGCTCGTGGCCCAAGCCCCAGGACTGTCTCGCCCCACGATCACCACCGGCTTGCGCGAACTCGATCGACCGATCGCGGAGCTGCGCGGCCGAGGCGGCACGCATCCGGCGTCGTGGTGGCGGTCGGCCTCCGTTGACGAAGACCGACCCGGGATTGCTGGCGGCCTTGGAGTCGCTGTTGGAACCCTCGACGCGCGGCGACCCCATGTCCCCACTCCGCTGGACCTGCAAGAGCACCCGCCGCTTGGCCGAGGAACTGACGCGGATGAAGCATGCCGTGGGGTCACGCACCGTGGCGGCGTGGCTGCACGAGGCGGGATACAGCCTGCAGGCCAACCGCAAGACGCGCGAAGGCTCTTCGCATCCCGACCGCAACGCCCAATTCGAGTTCATCAACGCCAGTGTCGGACGCTTCCTGCTCCGGGGCCAACCCGCGGTCTCGGTCGATACGAAGAAGAAGGAACTGGTCGGCGATTTCAAGAACGGCGGGCGGGAATGGCATGCGCAAGGCGAACCGGAAGAGGTGCGCGTCCACGACTTCCTCGACAAGACCCTGGGCAAGGCCATCCCCTACGGTGTCTACGACATGATCAACAACCAGGGCTGGGTCAGCGTGGGCCTCGCTCACGACACCGCCCAGTTCGCGACCGCCAGCATCCGCCGCTGGTGGGATGAGATGGGCCAGTGTCGCTTCCCCAAGGCCAGCGAATTGCTCATCACGGCCGACGGCGGGGGGAGCAATGGCCATCGCACGCGGCGTTGGAAGGTGTCGCTGCAGGCGCGGGCCGATGACCTCGGCCTGACGCTCTCCGTCAGCCATTTCCCGCCGGGCACGAGCAAGTGGAACAAGATCGCACATCGGCTGTTCAGCTTCATCACGCAGAACTGGCGTGGTCGGCCGCTGGTCAGCCTCCAGGCGATCGTCAGCCTGATCGCCAGTACCACGACGAGCACGGGGCTGATCGTGAAGGCGGCCCTGGACACCAATCCTTACGAGACCGAGATCAAGGTCAGCGACGAGGAACTCGCGGGACTGCGACTGCAACGGCACGAGTTCCATGGCGATTGGAACTACACGATCTCGCCGCGAGCCAAGAAATTGTGGCTCATGGGCCCAAATCAGTAGCGACCTTGATTCTCAGGATCGCCCGCAGAACGGCTTTGGTCGCCTCCTTCATGTTATATGACCATTCGAACATGGCCATGTACTGGCCCAGGAACCACTTACTGACTCCACGGAAGCTCCGCAAAAAGTTCCGTGCCCCAGTCCACAATCCCTCGGTCGTATTGTTATGAACCTCGCGTACCCCGTCACCATCGTCATCACGCGCCCACTCCCGTTTCCCCGGAGTGTGACACACCGTGGCGTGGCCGCGACCGAGTTCCGGAACGTGGTCGTAACCACTCCATTCATCCGTGTATACCATGGCCTGCGATTTTGTTGTCTTATCTACAAATGCTTCCAATGTCTCCTGATCCGAATGCGCCACGACCTCCAGCCGCACCGTCCCAGACTCTCGGCCGACGATCCCGACCACGGGAGGACGGTCGTTTTCCATCGTCCCGTGCCCCTTGATCTTGTTGGCCCGACACCGGGGCGGATCCTCCGGGTCCTCGTGTGGGACCCCTTTTTCTCCGGCGTTTTGATACATTTCGTCGGCTTCGACATGATCGTCCTCCAAGGGTTTTCGATCCAAATTGGATTGTGCTTGTGCTTGGAATTTGTGTCTAAGATCCAAGAGATGCCTTCGGCTACATGAGAGTTCCCGGGCCAACTGGGCGGTGGACACCCCCGGAGTAAAACCGCGCAGGATGAGGACCATCTGCGTGGGCCGCCAGTGGGTCCCCTGGAAGAGGGTGCCCGTCCAGGCATTGAAGACCCGGCGGCATTGAGTACATCGATAATTGAGTATTGGGTCACGATAATAGTTTTGAATTTGAAGTCCTTCTTGGGTCTGACAGCGGGGACAGTGCAAGCCCTGGGGATGAAAGATGTCGATGAGGAATTGATAACAAGCATTTTCATCCATTAGATCATTGATGGGGAAATCCATCGCATGAACTCCTCAGGATCGGGGTGCATGGCCGAGAGAATGGTTTTCGACGATCTGCGAAAGTCAATGGGGAAGTCACTATGTTATGAAGCCACGGCCTCTGGCCGTGTGACCCGAAGAGCTTCGAGCGATCCGGCGTGCATCGCCTCGTCAGACGGCATAGGTTCTCCCTCCGGGAAGGCCCCTTCGGGCAGGAGGGGGAGCCTCTGCACGAGTGGCAGAACCTGTCCCATGTGCGGTGGGACTGCAAGTACCACGTCGTGATCATACCGAAATACCGCCGCAAGGTCTTCTACGGGAGGCTTCGGCGTCAGGTCGGGGTGATCTTGCGAGAGTTGTGCCGTCAGCGAGGGATCGAGTTGGTGGAGGGGCATGCGATGCCCGACCACGTCCACCTGTGCCTGAGCATCCCGCCCAAGTACAGCGTGGCGCACACGATCGGCTTCCTGAAGGGCAAGAGCGCCGTCCGTATTCATCGGGAGTTGCTGCAGGAGCGTCGGTTGACCGGGTTGCACTTCTGGGCGGCGGGATACTGCGTCAGCACGGTGGGCCTGGACGAGGCCCGGGTGCGTCAGTACATCCGCGAGCAGGAGGAGTTGGAGCGTCGTCAAGGAGAGTTCGACTTCGAGTAACCACGTCGGCCCCAGGGGGGCCTTCCCCACGTGACCGCCCCCAAGGGGGGCGACCGCACGGAACCGGCCCCCCGGATCGTCTCGTCACACCGGTGGTCGATCGGGCGGGTCCGCAACAACGACAGTGCACGAGCGGAACCAGCGCTCCACCATCCAGAGTTGCTTGTGCTGTAATGCCACCTCGGCGGAGTCGAGATCGGTGTGGGTGCGCAGCACCCACTTGCCGTCGGAGCGGGCCTCCGCGGCGATCTTCGCTTCGTCGATCGGAAAGTGCTGGGACCCGTTCGTGCTCAGGTAACGGCGGTAGCCCTTGTGGCCGACCAGCGACTTGTCCCCGTGGCGGAGTTGCTCCCGGAGTGCCGCCACGATCGCCTCCCGATCGGCGGCCTCCTTGCGCGCCTCATCCTCGTTGAGGCAGACGATGTGGTAGGTGATGCCCCAACGCCACGGGATGAGGCGATCCCGCCACACGCGGTGCGAGTCCGGATTGACCGTCCCCACGGCATAAGCTAATTTATCAGCCATGCTCTGATTGGCCATGCTCTGAAATGGCCACTTGATGGTATGAGAAACAACTTGAGGAAATCGACGGTGAAAAAGACGAAGGTCCTTGTGACGGGAGCCGGCGGATTTATCGGGCATCATCTCGCGACGCATCTGAAAAAACAGGGATACTGGGTGCGTGGCGTCGATCTCAAGTATCCCGAGTACGAGCCGACGGCCGCGGATGAATTCGAGGTCATGGACCTGAGGCAGCTGCACAACTGCGTGCGGGCGACAGACGGCGTGGATGAGGTCTACGCCCTGGCTGCCGACATGGGGGGGATGGGCTTCATCGCGGCAAACCACTCCCAGATCCTCTACAACAACAGCCTCATCAATCTCTACACGATGGAGGCGGCGCGGATCAATGGCGTGAAGAGATATCTCTACACGTCCTCGGCCTGCGTCTACCCGGAGCACCTGCAGCTCGATGCGGCGGTGACCCCCCTGAAGGAAGAGGACGCCTACCCCGCGGCGCCCCAGGACGCCTACGGGTGGGAGAAGCTCGTGACCGAGCGGCTTTGCGAGTACTACCGCGGAGACCACGGGATCGAGACGCGGATCGTCCGGTTCCACAACATCTTCGGGCCCAGGGGGACGTGGGACGGCGGCCGCGAGAAGGTCCCCGCGGCGCTCTGCCGCAAGGTCGCCCTGGCGAAGCTCACCGGGAACCCCGAGATCGAGATCTGGGGCGACGGTGAGCAGACCCGCTCGTTCTGCTACATCGACGATTGCGTCCGGGGGATCTTCGCGCTGATGCGGTCGGACTACGCCGCGCCGCTCAACCTGGGGCAGGACCGGCTGGTCTCGATCAACGAGCTCGCCGACATGGTCGCCGAGCTCGCCGGGGTGACGATCCGGAAGAAGCATGTGCCGGGACCGCAGGGGGTCCGCGGCCGGAATTCGGACAACACACGGCTCCGCGAGGTCCTTGGCTGGGAAGCCGAGATCTCCCTCGAAAACGGGCTGCGACGCACCTATCTCTGGATCGAGTCGCAACTGCGCAAGAATCTTGAGCTCGTCTCTGCCCGAACGGAGAATTTGTCGGCTTGACGAGACGACCCCCGCCTGGATGAAGGTCTGATCGACGCGATCGACCGGGCCCCCACCACTCCTCGCTCTCGAGCCCCCTTCCTCTCTCCCGATGGGGCTCGCCTCTCCGGGACGGCTCCTCCTGTGGCGCCTCAGCCCGAATAGGAGTCCCCCCGCTAAAGCTGGGGGCTTTCTCGGCAACGGGGAAGCTCGTGCTTACAATACAAAGTAATATAAATATACTTGGCAACGTCGATCATAGGTCCAAGACCGACGTCCGGAGGCTTCCTCCGTCCGGAACCTCTCGAAGGACGAGTTGCAGACACGGGGTGGGGACACCACGAAACGGACTCGTCCGCGACGCCGGTGATCAACATTGTCGAGGGGAGGGAAGCGAAAGCTTCCGCCACTAGACCCTTACGGGTCTTCCTTTGAGCGCGGGAACGTACGCCAAGCCTGATCCTCAGCGTACGTTGCTTGCTTCTCGGCCGTCCTCCGACGCGGGGCGACCGCTCCGTGCGCTTTGATGAACAAATTATATACTAATATATTTTAATTAGGACGATCTCAATGTTGGAAGTCATCTCCAACCTCATCCCGACCTCGAGGGCGCCGACGCGCAAGTGCTGCCCCTGCCTCACTCCCCGCGTGAGCGAGGGGTGTCGACGCATGACGCGGTCCTGCCGCGGCGGCGCTCCCGGTTCCAGCACGTTGGCAAACGCATCGTCGACGTCGTTGCCGCCGGGCTCGGGTTGCTCGCGCTCAGCCCTCTGATGCTGATCGTCGCGCTGGCGATCCGGCTCGACTCGAAGGGGCCGATCCTGTTCCGCCAGAGGCGCCTCGGCCTCGACGGCAAGGAATTCCTGATGTGGAAGTTCCGGACGATGGTCGAGGACGCCGAGATCCGGCTCGCCGCCTTGGAGACGGTCAACGAGTCCTCCGGCGGGGCGCTGTTCAAGGTCCGTCACGACCCCCGGGTCACGTGGGTGGGGCGCTTCCTCCGCCGGACCAGCCTCGACGAGCTGCCCCAGCTCTTCAACGTCCTCCAGGGGCGGATGAGCCTGGTAGGCCCTCGCCCCCTCCCGCTGAGGGACTGCGAGCGGTTCCGCAAGCTCGACGCGGAGCGGTTCGAGAAACGCCTGACGGTCCTCCCCGGCCTCACCGGTCTCTGGCAGGTCACCGGCCGCAGCGACCTGGAATCGACCCGCCTGCTCGATCTCGATCTCGAGTATGTCGACCACTGGAACCTCCTCTGGGACCTGCGCCTGATCATGCAGACCGTGGCCGTCGTGCTGTCGCAGCGCGGCGCGTACTAATTTCTTTTACGGAGCGTGCAAAAAATAACCTAAACTTCTTGGTAGGAGTTACGCAGTTGATGGCCTTTGTCCACTAGGTGCATAAATTGATGGGTAATCTAAGCAACATGAGTAGCCAGAAGACGGCCTGTCTGACGCACCTTCAACTGTCCATCTGACAACCAACTGTGTAACTCCTAAGTTTAGTTTTTATGCAACGCTCAGTAATATTTCATTGATTCGTTGACCACCATGCCCGATCGCATTCCTCTCGAACCGCCGGACCTGGCCACGGTCGTCTGGCATTATCTCGGCGTGATCCGGCGGCGATGGCGGCTGGTCGTCTCCTCGGTCGCGGTCTGCTGCATGATGGCCGGGGTCTACCTGGCGTGTTCGGCACGCCTGTACGAGGCCACGGCGCGGCTCCTGGTCGTACCGCACGACGCCCGGCCGCTGGGCGCGGCCGGGGATGAGGCCGCGCACCATCCCGAGGCGCCGGAGAATTTCATCCCCACCCAGATCGCCATCCTTCAGAGCCAGAGCGTCGTGGGCCGTGCGATCGCGTCGCTCGGCCCCGAGGGGCTCCCGACTCTCTCGCTCGGGGGGAGGTTCGCGCGATCCCGGCCCTGACACGCAAGGCCATCAAGGACTACCTCAAGGTCAGCCGGCCCGACAAGGCCGCGCTGACCGTGGCGATCAGCTTTCGCGCCGGCACGCCCGAGGAAGCGATCCGGTTCGTCGATGAGATCATCCGTTCCTACGAGCAATTCCTCGAGGAGAAGTCCAAGGACGGCAATCACCAGGTCATCGCGCTGGTCTCCAAGGTGCGCGACGAGCTGGGCCGCCAGCTCGGGCAGCTCGAGGCGAAGTACCTGGAGTTCCAGCAGTCCCACCCGCACCTGCTCGAGCTGGTCAACGACGGGGCCGGGCATCCGATCTTGGGCAGCCGCCTCCAGGAGCTCGAGCGGGCGGCCAACGAGTCGGCGCTCAAGGCCCTGAAGCTCAAGTCGCAGCTCGACCTCGGCCGCAAGCTCGCGGAGCAGGGGCCCGAGCTCTGGTCGATCGCTTTCGCGATCGCGCAGCTGGGGGGCGACCCCGGCGCGGCGCCGGTCGCCCCCTCGCCGGGGGCTGCGCCGGCCTCCTCCTCGGACTATGTCCGCCAGCTCATCAAGGAACAGCAGGAGCTCGTGGCGCGGCACGGGGCGGGCTTCTCGAAGGTCCGCGAGCTCCAGGATCTGATCAACGAGGCCGAGCAGTGCGCCAACGACTCGGCGGTCCACCTCGACCGCGGCAAGGTCCGCCAGCTGCTCGCCTCGATCGAGCTCAGCCTGGCGGCGGTCGAGGAACTGCGCGCCGAGATCGGCCGCCAGTACCAGGAGGAAATGGAACGGTCCAAGAAGCTCCTCGCCAACGTCGCTCGCGGGCGCGAGCTGCGCAGCAGCCTGGAGCGGCAGAAGGCGCTCTTGGCCAGCGTCGTCGATCAGTTGAAGCGGGCGGAGCTCGGCGAAGGCTCTGGCGGCGTCCGCGCCCAGATCATCGAGCCAGCGTCTTCCTCGTCGACGCCGGTCTCGCCCCTCGCCGGCCTCACCCTCACCCTGGCACTGCTGGCGGGCGTGGCGCTGGGGGTCGGGTCGGCCCTGGCCGCCGACGGGTTCGACGACCGGGTGCGCTCGCTCGGCGAGCTCCGCGAGATCACCGGATTCGACGTCCTCGGCACGATCCCACGCCTCACCCGGGACCAGCTCCTCGCCGGCGCGGGTCGGGGCTGCTCTGCCATCACCTGCCGCAATCGCTGCCGGCGGAGGACTACAAGGCGTTCCGGACGAAGCTCGAGTTCCTCCGCCGCGACCGGCAAGTGCAGGTGATCCTGGTGACGAGCCCGACGGCCCGCGAGGGGAAGAGCTCCACCGCCAGCAACCTGTCGATCAGCCTGGCCCATGCCGGGCGCAAGGTCCTCCTGATCGACGCCGACTTCCGCTGCCCCTCGCAGCACGCCGGTTATGATCTCCGCCTCAGCCCCGGCTTCACCCAGGTCCTCAAGGACGTCCTTCCCTTCGATCGCGTCGTGCAGCCGACGCCGGTCGAAAACCTCGAGCTCCTCGCCGCCGGCCTCGACGTCTCCAACCCCGCCGAGCTGCTCGCGTCGCCACGCCTGGCGTCGTTCCTCGAGGAGACGCGCCGGAACTACGATGTCATCGTCATCGACTCCTCCCCGCTGCTGCTCGTCACCGACCCCTTGATCATCGCCGCCCTCGCCGACGGCGTCATCCTGGTCGTCGACGGCACACGGATCCGGGTCCGCGAGGCGGCCAGGGCCGCCGAGATGCTCCAGGGTGCGCGTGTCGGTCCTCGGGGTCCTCGTCAACGGCTTCGACAACTGGTGGCGACAGACCGCCCGGTATCCCTACGCATACAAATCGGCCGACCGCACGGCCGAGGACGACACGACCCACACCCTACCCCTGCCGGTCAACGGCCACGGCACATTGACCTCCCTCCCCCTCGACACCGCCGCCGAGAACGAAGCAAGAACCAAGAGGGGCCGCCCATGATTTGCACCCTCCTTCTCTCCACGCTCCTGACCGCGGGGTTCCCCGAGACGCGCGGAGATGAGCCTGCCCCGCCGCCCGAGTCCATCGTCCTCCGCCGCTGTCTCCTGGAATACGAACGGTCGTCGATCCTCGGGGCCCCCGGACGGGGCATCCTCCAGGAGTGTCTCGTCCGGCCGGGAGACCAGGTCGAGGCCAATCAGCTCCTCGGGCGTTTGCAGGACAAGGAAGCCCGCGCCGAGCTCGAATGCGCCAGGCGCAGGCCAAGAACGACATCGATCTTCGCCTCGCCGAGGCCAAGCACGCGCACGCGCTCGCGAAGCTCAAGTCGGCTGAATTGCTCTATAACAAAAGCCTCCTCAGCCCGCTCGAGATGAGCACTCAGCGGCTCGAGGCCAGCATCGCCGAGCTGGCGGTCGAGGAGGCCCGGCTCCGCCGCCGGATGGCCGAGCTCGAGGCCCGGAAGGCCCAGGCCTCCGTCCTGTCGCGGGAGATCGTCGCGCCACATCCGGGGACCGTCCTCGCGGTCCACAAGCGACGCGGCGAATCGGTCGCCTTCGACGAGCCCCTCTTCCACGTCGTCGATCCGCGCCTGCTCCTGGTCACGGGAGCGCTCGACGTGGGAGACATCTGGCGCGTCCAGACGGGCCAACCGGTCCGGGCCACGCTCGAGATCGGCGGGGTCGCCATGGAGATCGAGTCGCAGGCCTTCCCGGGGCGCGTCGTCTTCATCGACCGGCTCGTCGATCCCAAGTCACAGACCTGCAAGATCGTCGCCGAGGTTGACGACCCCCAAGGCCAGCTCCGCGCCGGTCTGCGGGCGCGCTGGAGATCCTGCCCCCCGGGACCGCCGACCCGATCAAGCCCTCCGGGCCGCAAACGCCCGAGCCCGCCCTGGCACGTTGAGGAGTCGCGCATGCGTCCGCCCGTGCCTGGGACAATCGCCCCACGCCGCAAGACACACGCCGGGACGACCGACATGGCCCTCCCGGCGTCCCGGCGTCCCGCGGCGCCCTCAGGGCGCCCCTCCGTGTCGAGCTGAAACCGCCTCAGCCCGACCGACTGGAGGAACAGCATCGCCAGGAAGCCGGGGTTGTTGAACAGGTAGCGCCGCCAGAGCCGCCGGGGCTCGACCATGAGCCGGAACAGCCATTCCAGCCCGGAATGCTGGATCCAGCGCGGCGCCTGGGCCACCAGGCCGGCGTGGAAGTCGAACGCCGCCCCGACCCCGATCATGACCGGTGCGTCGATCCTGCCCAGGTGGGCCGCCATCCAGCGCTCCTGCTTCGGCGTGCTCAGACCGACCCAGACGACGTCGGCCCCCGAACGGTTGATCTGGTCGACGACCCGGGCGTCCTCCTCCTCGGTCAGCGGCCGGAACGGGGGACAGGACGTGCCGACCACCTCAAGCCCGGGCCATCGTCCCTGGAGCGACGCGGCGAGCCGCTGGGCCACCCCCTCACGCCCCCCGTAGAGGAAATGGCGATAGCCCTTCTCCGGCGACGACGCGCAGAGGGCCAGCATCAGGTCGGGGCCGTAGACGCGATCGACCCCGGCGAACCCGCGGAGCCGGCTCAGCCAGACCAGCGGCATGCCGTCGGGCGTGACCAGCCCCGCCTCGTTGTGAATCCGCCGGAGATCCGGGTCGCGCAGGCTCTCCATCACGCCGTGGACGCCCGTGATGCACACATAATGCGACCGCCGTTCGGCGATCCAGCCGCCGATCGTCTCGAGCGCGACCGCGGGATTGATGGCGCTGACGCCGACGCCCAGGACATTGCAGCGAGGGATGATGGACATGGTTCTGATGACTCTCTTCCGGTGCCGAAGACCAGAGGGCGCCGTTCTCAAGACCCTGGCGCGATCGATTGTTCCTGCGATCCAGGCCAGGGGAAGAGAGGATCGCGGCGGGGCGGGATGATCCCGCGCAGCGGATGGCTGTCATGGAATTATTGCGTCATTTTCTTAGGGATTCAATAGTGTTGAAAAAAAACATCTATATATCGCTATAAATAAAATTATATAAAGATAAAAACACAATTAAAAACAATCTGGATTCATCGTCTCGCCCGTCCCGGAGAGAGACCGAGGCCATGCACACAGGCGCCGCGGCGCTACCGAGAGCATCGACATCGACCGCGGGATTGCCGGGCTGGCTCCGGAAAGTCGGCAGGGCCCCGTGGGCGTTCGCCGACCAGGCGCTGATCTCGGCGACGAACTTCTTCACGATGATCCTGCTGGCCCGCCACCTCTCCCGGCGTGAGTTCGGCGATTTCGCGCTGGTCTATACGGGCTTGCTGCTGGCGAACAGCTTGCAGGCCGGGCCGATCACGACGGCGCACAACGTCCTGGGGGCGACGCGTCGGGGGCGTGATTACCTCGACTACACGACGTCGACGGCGCTTGCGCAGCTCGGCGTCGCGATCGCGGCCGCGCTCTTGACGGCCGCGGCCGCGCTCGTCGCGTGGGGCGCGGGCGTGGGCCGCGAGAGGCGCTCTTGCTGGCGTTGCTCGCACCGTCGATCCTCGCCTGGCAGTTGCAGGAGTTCAGCCGTGCGCGTCCTCTACACCGAGCGTCGGCTGGCGGCCGCCCTCGGCAACGACCTGATCAGCTACGGCGGGCAGACGGCGGGGATCGCGGTCCTCTGGGCCACCGGCACCCTGAGCGCCTCGCGGGCCCTGGTCGTGCTGGCGGTCACCTCGGCCCTGGCCGCCGCGTTCGGCGCCTGGCAGCTCCGCGGGAGCCTCGCGGCCGGGTCGACTGGTCGTTGATCCGCGAGAACTGGGCGTTCGGGAAGTGGCTCGTGGGGGTCCACCTCGTGGGGAACTGGCTCTCGAACGAGGCCTATTTCTTCCTTTGCGGGTTCCTCGTCGACGCCGCCTCGGCCGGCGTCCTGCGGGCCTCGCAAACGATCTTCGGACCGACCCGAGTTTTCGCCTACGTCCTCAGCTCGCTTTTGCCCACCC
>CAWDND010000010.1:0-5369 GCA_963803395.1 uncultured Planctomycetaceae bacterium | reverse complement strand
CGCCGATTTCCGCGGTCGGAAAATCCCCCACAATCTCGAGAGCATCTTCTCCTGATCCTCCCAAAAATCCGCCGTCTACAGTTGTCAGGGCGTGGGTGAATTTCCGCTGATCGGCCGCCCAGCGGCGCCCGTTATAAAGAGAGTACATTCTTGGAAATGTTTGGGGATTTCGCATCGCCACGGCCTATTTTCCGCTGTTGACCGCATTAACCCCCTGCTCGGTCCGGTAATGATCAACCAAAATAAATGCGATCTGGCCAGGGCCTTGAGGGAGAAATTCACCCACCCCCATGGTCACACCAACCCGCCAGCTGCTGGCCTCCCATGGAGACGGGACGGATCGAGAACGCTGTTTCTTCCGGGGTTGCACGCTATTATAGCGTCGTTATCTTGTATGTAAAAATGATCTAGTATCTGTCTCGGTGTGGGTGAATTTCCGGCCGCGGAAATCGGCGTTGAAGGTCAGTGAAGAGGTCACGCCGAGGGGCGAACAACTCCTCCTCGACCCGGTCCTTGGTGCCGCGGGGTGCGAACGGCGTCTTGCCCGCCTGCTGGTCGTGGGGCAGTTCCTCGCCGAGCCAAGCCAAGCCATCGCCCGGTAGAGGGGGTGCAGTTGGATCGCAGCGCACCCCGCGATCCGGGAGTCGGTCCTCCCCCTGTCGGCAGCCCGGTCGCTGCCAGGGTCGAAGAGGCGATGGAGGACGGTGAGGAAGATGGCCCGCTCGACATCGAACTTGAAGCGGCGTCCGTCCCGAAGTCGCTCGATGACCCGTGGGCACCCCGTCTCTTTCCAGCGCCGCGGGAAGATCAGGGCCGGTCCGATGCGTCGGGTGCTGATGGTGGGGAGTTGACCCAGCCCCTTGAAGGTGTTAAGTCGTACACTTTTGTCGATTTGCCAAAATCTTTGCGGTGGCGACATGTTTGATCTTGGCTCCGCTCTGCCTCTTCGGTCTCGGCTTCTTCGGGCCGCGGGGGTGTTTCTTGTACTTCGGGAGGCGAACTCCCTCCGCCAACCGCACCAACACGCCGGCCAACTCCGGCGAGGTCAAGTCGTGAAACACCACCCATTCGTCTTCCGGGATCGCGATCATCATCCCGCGGTGCGTCATCTTGATCTCATCCGCCACGTAATAGCCCGAGACCTCCTTCGCCACCACCTCCTCACCATGGACCGAACGCAATGCCGCCTTGAGCGTGCTCAGCACGTTGTACGCCACCAACGCCACACAGAAGGCCAACAGCGCCGCCTTGGGATAGCCCAGCGTGTTGATCTCGCCGTTGAGCGTCGCCTCTAATTCTTGGAATGCGGTCTCGATCAGCCACCGCTTGCGGTACAACTCGGCGATCACTCGGGCGCGGGCGTCCTTGGCCGGCACGTTGGTCAACAGGTGGATCTCCTTGTCTCCGTCCCGCGTCGGCTTGTCCAGGACCACCGTGATCCGGCGCAGGATGAGGATCTCGCCAGCGTCGTTCGTGGCCCGGATCGTCTGCTGAAACACCTGGCCGGTGTCGATCCGGCCGCACGCCCGCCGCTTCCCCGCGAACTCCCAATGCAGTGTCGAGGCGTGCTGCCGGACGACGAAGAACGCCTCGCGACCGGCGATCCCGAAGAGAAAGTTCGTCGTGCAGAAGTTGCGGTCATCGATCCAGAGATCGCCGGCGCGGACGAGTTCCAAGACCTGGTCCAGCAGCGATCGCTCTTGGGCATGGCCGTCTTCGCACAGGACCACGTCGGTGGCCAGCATCAGCCGGGGGTCGAGCACGACCAGGGCCTGCCCCGGCAAAGCCCCGGCGCCGATCGTCCGCAGTTCCTTGATCCGGTGCTCGGTCCCGGCGAGGTGGTTGCCATCGAGGATCCTGACGCGGTAGCCCGGCAGCAAGGGGGATTGGGCGCCGTTCCTCGCGTCGATGACCGGCCCCAAGCGTTCGGCGGTCGAGTGGACCAGCGCCGCCGAGAGCACCGGTTCGGTGTGGTCGAGTTTGTCGTAGACGGCCTTGATCGAGGCATCGATGATCTCGCCATGGGCCTGATAGGCGGCGTGAATGGAAGGCCGGATGCGGCAGACGACCACGCTCATCAAGTCCACGATCGAGGAGAAGAGGAGTTTCCTGGTGTACTGTCGTTCGGCGACGTCTTCGAACAGTTGGTCGATCACCGTCGGACTGAGAGCGTTCTCCATGACAGCTTGCGCCATCACCGACAGCGGGGAATCTTGGGCAAACCGCTCGAAGATGTCGCCGAGGATCATAGCCGTCGCCTCCCTGGAGAAACGGTAACTCCGTGCCTGGCGACAGCTTAACAGACGCATACGACCACCTTCAAAGGGCTGGGAGTTGACCCTGGGCGTGAGCGGAGAGCAGGAGGACGGACTGGGCCAGGCGGGCGCCTGAGACCAGCAGGGCGTCGAGTTGGCCGGACTGCTGGAGTTGCTCGAGGCGTCCCAGAGTGGCGATGACCCGTTGCCGTGGTCGTCCATCCTCCCAGCGGTTCTCGACGATCTGGAGGTAGGAGCGGGTTCCGGAGGTCTTGGTGCGGAAGGACATGGCGCCCGCGTGGTTGAGACACCATGATCATAGGGCAGAAATGCAGGATTACAAGGGGAAAACGCCGTGTAGTGTGGCACTAGGATTGTGGCACCGATGCGATTCCCGGCCCGTCAGCAAAGGAGTTACGTCAAAAACCGAGGCGCAACTGTAGAAGAAAAGCTACAGTCTCGAGAAAACTGGGTATTGCACAACTGAAATCAAAATTTTACTGAATTACAATTATTCTATCAGTTCCAAAATCAGTGGAGAGTTCTCCCTATCATCAGCGTTCTGGCCTGAAAAACAAGGGAGTTGTGGGCAGTGACGAGCCACCACTTTTTGGGAACTGACCCTGCGGGAAGTCTTGCGCGGCGTATGGAGTGATCGCTGGTGGAAGGCGCCGAGTTCCGGGCGTGGCGGGCACCAGAAGGTAAAGACGCACGTGCGTGGCAACCATACGTCGACCTACCGAGCTATCAAACAAGCACATAAGCAAAAGATTCGGCCACCTGTAGCCGCTCAAAGACCCTGAACTCACTGGCCCTCGAAACTGGAGGAGGAGCACCAACAGAGGGCCGACGAGGAGAACACGGAGGCGGAATTGAGGTTGGTAATCGGTCAGTTGGAGGAGTTCGCGAAGCGATTGTCCGAGGGCTTGGAAGGCTCGGACTGGCTGACGCGACGTGAGATCATTCGGGCGTTGGTCAAGAGGGTGGAGGTGGACGAGCAGGAGGTCCGGATCGTATACCGGGTCAGCCCATCCCCTTTTGAGGACCGCCCCCAGCAAGGTTTTTTGCAACATTGTTGGGGGCGTAAGGACGTCGGCTTCGGTAAAACGACGGCAGAAGTCACCCGCAGTGGTCGGGTCGGGCAGCCGTTCGGCCCCCAGCGCATCGAGGTAGACCTCGTCCTGGCGGCGCAGTTCGAGGTGCTCCAGGCGTTTCCCTCCTGCCAGGAGGTTGGAGGCAATGTTCAGAACGTGGTCGCTCTCGTGGTAGGACAAGTGCCGTTTGAGCAGGTGGAGATCCCGGTCGATGTCACGGACCAGGCCGACCTTGCGAGCCAAGGTGTGGCTGGCGCCGAGGCCTCCTGCGGCGATGGCGCGGACGCGGTCGGCGATCTCGTAATGGATGTTGGAGGCGGTCATCATGGGCTGAATCCGCTCGACACCGGGTCGGGGTCGGAGACGCCGCTGGAGGGACCGCTTGCGTTTGCGGAACTGACGGGCGAGACTGAGCTTCACTCGAAAACCTCTTGGTTGCGAAGGATGGGGGTCATAGCGTCAGGATAAGCCTGGGAAAGGGGGAAGAGACTCCAACTCGGAAACCTTTCGTCGCAACCCTGCGGGTAGCATAATCCCGCCCGGCCAAGCTGGGCCAAGCAGCCGGACGCGAGTCTTGCGTCGTGTCGGGTGACCGCCAGGACGAAGCGTAGACCGCCAGTCCCAAGGCCGTGTGATCGAGCCCCGAAATCTTCTCTTCGCGGGAGCCTTCGTTGTTGACACCAGCGGGGGCCATGTCGAGACGCCGTAAGGGCCTGGCGTCCTCGGTCCTAGCGGGGTCCAAGAGCAGGGCATAGGGACACAAGGGCACCCCTTTGAAGGTGGTTCAACAATCTCGCAACGTCTTGTAGCTTAAAATGTTGCGAGATTTCTGATAGAGATACGAATCTGGTACAAATCAGAATCTAATTTATTCGCTGTCCCGAGTTCGGGCCGTCAAGGCCGATTCGGAACGAATTCTCGCTCCAGCGACTTTATCTCGGCGCTAGTAAATGCCCCAGATTACCGCAATGACAGCGATTTATTTGCACCTCGTAGACGGGCAGCCACCTTCAAAGGGGTGGGACACAAGGGTGACCCAGGAACCTGAGAGACCCTGTCGTTTCCACCGACAATTCCGGCTCGGGAACCGGAACAGCAACTCCCCGGAGCCCAGGGCCGTGCGGCTCGGCCGCTGGGCGCAAACCAGGCGCAAGGGTGGTATCGCCAAGCGAAGGCAACGAAGCGCGGCGAGACGGACGGCCGGGGGTCTGAGCGCCTCAGAGGACCGAGGAAGCGGGGGAACCGGACCGAGGCACCCCGCGGAGGGAAGGGGGCGCCGTTTCAAGGAACCGTTGGAGGGAAACCTGTCGGGTGCCCAGAAACCCGTGTACGTGTCAACGCTACAACAACGGAGAGCGGAACTCGCTCGAGAGAAGCCGGAGATGGGCTTCACGTCCCTGGCCCACCTCATCGACATCCTCTGGCTCCACGAGGCCGACAACCTTCCCGAGACCAGCCGAGGATCTCGGCACAGAAGCGCCTCATCGACATCCTCTGGCTCCACGAGGCCGACAACCGCACCCGCAAAGCTGGGGCCGTCGGCGTGGACGGACAGACCGGCAAGGACTATGAGGCGAACTGGGAGGGCAACCTCCCAGCGCTCCTGGACCGAGCCAAGTCCGGCACGTACGTCGCCCCTCCGGTGCGTCGGGTCCACATCCCCAAGGCCGGCGCGGTCACCGAGACCCGTGCCCTCGGGATTCCGACCTGCGAAGACAAAGTGCTTCAAAGGGCGGTCGCCATGGTCCTGGAGACGATCTACGAGCAGGACTTCCTGGACTGCTCGTACGGCTTCCGGCCCGGGCGATCGGCGCACCAAGCCCTGGAGGCCCTGTGGCAACGGACGAGGAAGACGGGGGGCGGTTGGATCGTCGAGGTCGACATGCGAAAATTTTTCGATACGATCGACCATGGTCATCTTCGTGCCTTCCTCAAGCGACGGGTGCCTGACGGTGTGCTGCTTCGATTGATCGGCAAATGGCTCAATGCAGGTGTCCTCGAGGACGGGTGCGTCACGCAC
>CAWDND010000009.1:0-105508 GCA_963803395.1 uncultured Planctomycetaceae bacterium | reverse complement strand
CCTCTGTGACCGCTGTTCTCACCTCCCCGACAGGGACGACCGGCTTGTGGAGACGACGATCTTGCGCCGTGGCTTCGCCCTGGCGACCGTCGACGCCGGCCTCCCGACCGCCACCATGGCCGCCTTCTACCGCGCCAACCTCGGGTACCGCATCGGGGGGATGCCGTCCACGCTGTTGTCCGGGCCCTCCTCCAGGTCGGCCTGTCGCACGCCGACACGGACCGGTTCTTGGCGGCGGTCGAACGCAACGCCCCGCCCGACGTCTAGACCGAAGTTCCGGACCCGTTTTTCGCACAACTTCCCTTGTGATAAAGACTTCACCGCGATTCTGACTCCCAATTGTAGCCAAAATATTTCCGGGTCATTCCTGACCGTCACGGATTTTGTAGGAGTGGACATTTATATCCACCGAGGGACGCGGAGATCAAGAGGTTTTGCAGCCAACAAGCGTGATAGCGGTGTTGGTTGAGACGTTCGGCAGGGCAACGCCAATCCTCGTTCTTCCGCGTCGTCGCTGGGTGCCAGGGCGAGAAGATCCACAACCACGCCCACGCGCGGCCGTGCCACCGGCACGCCGCCCGCGAGCCGTGAAGGTGTTGGCCGTGATCGAAGGAGCGGTTCATCCCCCGCAGCAGGCGATCCCACATATTGCTCGTGCGGTGGCCGTCGGGATGGAGCTACGCGATCGACCCTCGGCGCGCTTGTCGCACAGGTCCAGGACCTTCTCCAAAACGACTCCGGAAAGCTCTCGGATCGCCCATCGCCGCAGCGATCGGAGCCGTGGCGCGAAGCTGCGGCGGTCGGACGCGTGATCCGCCTCCCAGACCCGGCGTGAGACCTCTGCGAGCACCTCCTTCAAGTGCTTGGCCCGGTCGCGGATCTTGAGCCACGCGTGCAAGAAGCAGAGCAGGATGACCACCTTCGGGAACAGCGCCTTCCACACGGCTTGCGTCCCCTTCCAACCGTCGGTGCTGACGGTCTCGGGGGCGTACGCGGGGGCGATGTCGCGGGCCTCGTCCTTGAAGACCCCATAGGCGGCCTCCAGGTCGTCGGTCCCCGGCGCATCCGCCGGCTCCGCACCCAGGATGCATCCGCCGCCGACGGTCGTGGCGATGTAGAGCTTTCGGCTGTCGAGGGATTGATGATGCTCGTCGGCCAACAGGTGTGCGGGCAACTCCACCCGGCGGACGGTGGTCCCCACGACGCTGAAGCGGCCCAGGGTGCATTCCAGACGATACCAGGACATCGGATCGCGGCCGAAGACGCGGGCCAAGGCCCAGAACGGGACGCCGAACGGGCGCAGGAACAGGGGTCCTTCGACGTCCCCAGTGCGTGGCGCGGTCCTGTAGGGCCTGAGGAACGAGGGCCGGATGCTGTAGGTGGTCCCGTCCTTGAGGCGGACGCGGCGGACCTTGACGTTCTGCTTGGCCGAGACGCGGTGGCCCATCAGTTGGTATCCCGGGAAGTTCCGGGGGAACAGTGCCGGCATTCGTTGGAACGAGTCATCGAGCGTGCGTCGGAACGCGCGGGGATCGTCGATGATCTGCTGATAGGTCTCTTCCGGGAGGGGCACACAGAGGGTACGATGCCCCCGCGACGACCGCGTCGCGCGACTTCCGGCCATGAACCACCTCCTTTCGAGATCTACGTGGATCAGGGCCGTTTTGTCTCGTTATGTCAGCAGGGTACCGCCCCCCTACAAAATCCGTGACGGTCAGCGGAAACCGTCGGCGCTGGAGTCGGCGAAGCGTCGTGAGGGCTGCTATCTCCTGCGAAGCAATGTCTCGGACTGGACGGCCGAGGATCTTTGGAAGGCCTCCATGCAATTGACGGAAGCGGAGGCTGCGTTCCGGATCCAGAAAGACGAGTTGCGCCTGCGACCGGTATGGCATCAGAGGGGTCACGCCTCGGAACGGACAAAATTGCACGCTAAGGATTCGGCAGGCGGCCGCTCATCGAGGAATCGCCGGACGGAAGCCCTGCTGATCCCGAGCCTCTTGGCGATCTCCCGCTTGCTGACACCCTGTTGGAAGAGCCTTTTGACCTCGGCGGCGTGTCTGGCGATCGTCCGCGGCCGGCCGTGAGGGCGGCCTTCCTTGCGGGCCTGGGCGATCCCGGCCTTCACGCGATCGCGGAGGATGTCCCGCTCGAACTCGGCGAAGACCGCGAGCATGCCGGCCAAGGCCCGGCCGCTCGGCGTGGTCAGGTCGAGTGCCTCGCTGAGCGAGACGAAGCCGACCTGGAGTGCGGTCAATTCCTGGAGCGTCGTGACCAGATCGACCAGGGAACGCCCCCAGCGATCCAACCGCCAGACCAGGATCAGGTCGAGTTCGCGCCGTCGCGCCGCCCGGATCAGGTCCTCCCGCTTGGGGCGCTCGCGGACGCCTGAGCCGACATCCTCCACCTTCATGACGACGGTCCATCCGCGATGCTCGGCGTGCTCGCGCATGGCCGAGAGCTGCAAGGGCAGCGTCTGCTGGTCGTGGGTGGAGACGCGGGCATAGAGGCCGACGCGCGGCCGGGACCCCCCTGGCCAAAAACCCCCCGGCGACGGCCCTTCGGAACCCCCTGTTTTTGCGTGGATTTGGGCATGCGGTTGCGGTATGGCGGAAAACTATAGTTTATAGCCATACTGTACAATCGCCGATCCCGCAAGAACACCCATGCCCCGACAAGAAATCCTCTCGCCCGGCCAACACGCTCAACTCTTGATGCTGCCGGCCGACGCCCGGCAGATCGCCGAGTGCTACACGTTCTCCCCGGCGGACCTGGATCTGATCGCCCAATGTCGCGGCGACCAGAACCGTTTGGGCTTCGCGGTCCAGCTCGGCTTCCTTCGCTACCCCGGCCGCGCCTGGACGCCCGAGGAATCGGTGCCCGAGCCCATGCTGCGCTACATCGCCGGTCAGCTCGGCGTCACACCGGACGACCTCGCCAGGCTACGCCTCGCGCGATCAAACCCGAAGGGAGCATTTGGCCGAGTTGGTGGCCACGTTCGGTTGGAGGACGTTCGGGCTACGGGAACACCGGGAGGTGTCCGCCTGGCTGCTCACGCTGGCGCGTGGCACGGATCGCGGCCTCGCGCTGGTCAGGGCGCTTCTGGAGGAACTTCGGCAGCGACGCATCCTGGCCCCGGCCCTCTCCGTGCTCGACCGTCTGGCTTCGGCCGTGCGCCATCGGGCCCGCCGCGAGGCGTACCGGGCGTTGACCGTCGACCTCAGTCCCGAGCAGCGCGTCCGGCTGGATGAACTGCTGACCCCGTATCCCGACTCCAGGCTGACGCACCTCGGCTGGTTGCGCCAGGCCGGCGGGGCGCCCAATCCCGCCAACATCCTCAAGGGCATCGGGCGGCTCACCGTCCTTCGCAATCTCGGCATCCCCGGCGACTGGGCGCTGCGGGTCCACCAGAACCGGCTCGCGCAAACGGCCCGCGAAGGGGCCAACACGGACGCCGCGCATCTCCGGGATTTCGGCGACGAACGGCGGCACGCGACGTTGGTGGCGGTGGTCCTGGACACGATGGCGACGCTCACCGATGAGACGCTGGAGATGCACGAGCGGACGATCGGCCGGGAGTTCAAGAAGGCGGAGCGCAGGCACCTCGACGCCTTCCAGGAGAGCGGCAAGGCGATCAATGAAAAGGTGCGGCTCTACGCGGCCGTCGGCAAGGCGTTGATCGAGGCCAAGACCAAGGCGGTCGACCCGTTCCCCGAGATCGAGAAGCTGATGACGTGGGAAGCGTTCCTCGCCAGCGTGGAGGAAGCGGCGAAGCTCGCGGGCCCCGAGGATTTCGATCACCTGGCCCTGGTCGGCAACGGTTACTCGTACATCCGGCGGTACGCGCCGGAGTTCCTCGACGCCTTCGAGTTCCGGGCCGCGCCGGCCAGCGAGGAGTTGCTCAAGGCGATTCAAGTGCTCCGGGATCTGAACGCCAAGAACGCCAGGAACGTACCCAAGGACGCGCCGACCGGCTTCGTCCGCCGCCGCTGGAAGCCACACGTCTTCGAGGGCGAGGAGATCGACCGCCGCTTCTATGAACTGTGCGTCCTGTCCGAGTTGCGGAACGCGCTGCGTTCGGGCGACCTCTGGGTCGTGGGCAGCCGCCAGTTCCGAGACTTCGAGGAGTATCTGCTACCGGCGGAGACCTTCGCGGCGATGAAGCCGAACGGTCTGCCCCTGGCGATCGACACCGGCTGCCGGGATTACCTGGATCAGCGCGGGACCGAACTCCACGAGACGCTCACCGCGGTCAACGGCCTGGCCGAACGCGGCGAGTTGCCCGACGCCTCGTTGGCCGACGGCGTGTTGAAGATCACGCCGCTGACCAACGCGGTGCCGCCGGAAGCCGACGCCCTGGCGCGACAAGTCTCCGCGATGCTGCCGCGCATCAAGATCACCGACCTCTTGGTGGAAGTCGACGTCTGGACGGGGTTCACCCGGCACTTCGTGCACCTCCGCAACGGCGACGCGGCGACCGACCGGACCCTCCTGCTGACCGCCATCCTCGCCGACGCGATCAACCTCGGGCTGGACCGGATGGCGGACGCCTGCCCCGGCACGTCCCTGTCGCGGCTGAGCTGGATCGCCGACTGGCACGTCCGCGACGAGACCTACAGCAAGGGGCTGGCCGAGATCGTCAACTACCACCGCCAACAGCCGTTCGCCGGCCACTGGGGCGAGGGCACGACGTCGTCATCGGACGGCCAGAGGTTCCGAGCCGGCGGCGTCGGCGAGGCCAGGGGCGAGGTGAACGCCCGGTACGGAAACGATCCGGGCGCGACCTTCTACACGCACGTCTCCGACCAGTACTCCCCGTTCCATACCAAGGTCATCAACGCCACGATCCGTGACGCCACGCACGTGCTCGACGGCCTGCTCTACCACGAGTCCGACCTCCGCATCGAGGAGCATTACACCGACACCGCCGGCTTCACCGACCATGTCTTCGCGCTGTGCCATCTCCTGGGCTACCGGTTCGCGCCGCGCATCCGCGACCTGGCCGACAAGCGGCTCGCCGCCATCGAGAAACCGACCTGCTACCCGGCGTTGGAGGGCTTGATAGGGACCGCGCTCAACACCAAGCAGATCACGACCCACTGGGACGAGATCCTTCGCCTCGCGACCTCGATCCAGCAGGGCACCGTCACGGCGTCCCTCATGCTTCGCAAGCTCGGGGCCTATCCCCGCCAGAACGGCCTGGCGCTGGCGTTGCGGGAATTGGGCCGGCTCGAACGCTCGCTCTTCACCCTGCAATACCTGAAGGACGTCGAGCTTCGACGGCGGATCCACGTCGGCCTGAACAAGGGCGAGGCCCGAAACGCCCTGGCGCGGGCCGTGTTCTTCAACCGCCTGGGCGAACTCCGCGACCGGACGTATGAGAACCAGCGTTATCGCGCCAGCGGGCTGAACCTCGTCGTCGCGGCGATCGTGCTCTGGAACACGGTCTACCTGGAACGCGCCGTCAAGGCGTTGCGCGAGCGGGGACAGGTGATCTCCGACGACTTGCTCGCTCACCTGTCGCCGCTCGGCTGGGAGCACATCAACCTGACCGGGGATTACGTCTGGAAGCCTGGAACCGGGAACGAAGAAACGCCCTCTGCGTCAGCTTCGCCTACCCATCAGCCCGGACGAGCCCAACCCTTAGCGTGCAATTTTTTCCGTTCCGAGGAGTGACCCCTCAGACGGCGGAGCGAGTCCAGGCCCACATTCTGGTGTGCTTTCTGGCGTACGTGCTCCGCAAGACGCTGGAAGGCTGGTCGCAACGTGCCGGCTTGGGCCGGAGCATACCCACGCTCTTGGAGGAGTTCGCGCGGATCCAGAGCACCGACGTTGTCTTGCCGACCAGCGACGGCCGCACTGTGCGGCTGCGCTGTGTGGTGCGTCCCGACAAGGCGCAGACGATTCTGCTGCACCACTTGGGCCTGGAACTTCCACAACGCCTCCGAATCCCAAAAGGAGTCGCTGATTTGTAGTGCCAACTTCTGAACGCAGTCATTGGAAAATAAGCGGGTTTCGCTTCTTCTTCACTGATAACTGCGCAAGTTGGGATAGACCTCGTCGTTGCGCCGCAGTTCGAGGTGTTCGATCCGTTTGCCGCCCGCGAGGATGTTGAAGGCAATGTTCAGGACATGGTCGGATTCGTGAGAGGGCAGATGGCGTTTGAAGAGATGGAGGTTGTGGTCGATGTCGTGGATCAAGCCGATCCTGCGCCAGGAGGAGCATGGCGCCGATGCCGCCTGCGGAGAGGCCCTGGAGGCGATCGGCCAGCTCAGAGTGGATGTTGGTGGCGGTCATCATGGGCTGATCGCGTTCCGGTCCGGGCCGATTGAGGATTCGTTTGAGGATCCTCCGCTTGCGGTCGCGGAGGATCCTGCGGTTGCGTTCTCGCGTCTTCTTGCGGTGGCGTTTTCGGGTCTTCTCGGGGAGAGTAGCAGTCACTCGAAAGTCTCCGCAGTTTGGAATAGTGAGGACGTGTTCCTCCCTCAATTATTCCATAAACTCCGGGGGTTTTCGAGCTTTTACCAGCAATTCCCGACCCGGGGTTTTCCCCTTGAAAAGACGCTGTTTTCGATCTCCCATTTCGCGAATCTATCCCGCATAATGCTCTCCTGAACCTCCCATTTTACCACTTGGGTCGAGGGAGTGGCTCACCATGGCTCTGGCTCCCGGTGAAGTGCGCAAGGATCTCTGTGCCGACACCCTCTTCCGAGCGCTCCGCTCCCATTTCGGTTCTCTTCCTGACCCGCGGTCCGGTGAGGTGGAAATCTCCTTGGTCGACGCCTTGATGTCGGCCTTCGCGATGTTCGCGCTCAAAGACCCGTCCTTGCTCGCCTTCGACCACCGCCGCCGCGACCCCAACGACAACTTTCGCTCCATTTATGGGATCAGCCACATCCCCTCCGACTCCCAGATGCGGGCTGTCCTCGATCCGGTCGATCCCGCGGGCCTGCGGCCCCCGTTCCGCGAGATCTTCCGTCGCCTACAACGCTGCAAGGAGCTCAAACGCTTCGTCTTTCTCGACGGCCACTACCTGGTGTCGCTGGACGGCACGACCTATTTCTCCTCCACCAAGATCCATTGTCCCTCCTGTTTGGAGAAGCACCATCGCGGCGGCGGCATCACCTATTCCCATCAATTGCTGGGTGCCACTCTGGTCCATCCCGACCTCAAGGAAGTCATCCCGCTGGCGCCCGAGCCGATCATCCAGCAGGACGGCCAGACCAAGAATGACTGTGAGCGGAATGCCACGCGCCGCTGGCTGAAACTCTTTCGCCAAGAGCATCCCCATCTGCCCGTGATCGTCGTCGAAGACGGCCTCAGTTCGAATGCTCCTCACCTGCGTGACCTCCGCGAGGCCGATGCCCACTACATCATTGGAGTCAAGCCCGGCGACCATACCTTTCTGTTCGCGCACTTGCAGTCCCTTGACGAGGCCGGCCAGATGCAGACCCTCACCTTGGTCGATCCGGCGACCAAGGTGCTGCATCATTTTCGCTTCTGCCAGGGCGCGCCGCTCAACGAGTCGAACCCTGACGAATTGGTGAACGTTCTGCTCTACTGGGAAATCCAGCCTGACCAAAAAGCCAAAGCCAAAGTCCAGCATTTCAGTTGGATCACGGACCTGGCTCTCAATGCCGACACCGTCTGGGACATGATGCGGGGCGGACGCGCCCGCTGGAAGATCGAGAACGAGACCTTTAACACCTTGAAAAACCAGGGATATCACCTGGAACACAACTATGGACATGGCGAGGAGAACCTGTCGGTTGTGCTGGCCCTGCTGATGATGTTGGCCTTCTTGGTGGATCAAGTTCAACAACTGTGTTGTCCCTTGTTCCAGGCCGCCTGGAGCAAGATGAAAACCAAGTGCCACCTCTGGGAAGAGATCCGCCATCATTTTCGCACTCTGCTGTTTGATACGATGGCAGAATTGTTGATGGCTCTGATCCGTGGCATCGCACCGCAGAAGCCGGTGTTTGAGAATTCGTCGTAGGCCGACGGCGCCACGAGAGGACGAACGTGTGTCGTTCTTAAAGGCGCTGAACCAGCGTCGCGTTCGCGGTGCGCGGCCAACACCCCAAGGCAGTCGCCGAGCGCCGATTGGGGGCTCGTTTGTGCTCTGGCAAGCCCCCGCTCATCTCCCTCTCGGCCTGCGGAGGGTGACGAATCATGGAATCACTGTCAAAATGGGGAGACCAGGATGAGACGCACTCAAGTGGCCGGGAATTGCTGAAATAGGAGAAAAGTGTTAAGACAGCAAGGGGGCGCCCCCCGAGGGAAAAAGTTAGGGCCCCGATAGAGTCTCGAGAATAACTATAATTTTCGCTGATAAATGTGCATCGGAATACAGTCCAGACCATCAAAACGAAGTACACCAGCCTGGAGCCCGTGCTCGATGAGCGGGGGCGCCGCCTCTGGGCTGCCGCCGAAGCCCGAGCCATCGGCTGGGGTGGAATCACTCACGTCGCCGAGGCCACCCGACTCTCTCGGATCACCATCAAAACCGGTTTGAGCGAACTCGACCTCCCGATCACTCCCGCTGATCGGAAGGTGGCCCGTCAGCGGTTACGCCGACCGGGTGGTGGACGAAAGCCCCTGGTCGATCATGATCCCAACCTCCTGCGTGACTTGGAGACCTTGGTCGATCCCGTGACCCGTGGCGATCCGATGTCGCCGCTGCGCTGGACGTGCAAGACGCGGCCAAGTTGGCGACCGAACTCCAGGCTCGAGGGCATGCCGTCAGCGAGCGCTCGGTCAACCGTCTCCTCCACGACTTGGACTACAGCCTCCAATCCAATCGCAAGACGATCGAGGGCAAAGGTCACCCGGATCGAGATGCCCAATTCCAGTACATCAACCGGCGAGTCCAGGCGTTCCAGAGGCAGGGGCAGCCCGTGCTGTCGGTCGATGCCAAGAAGAAGGAACTGGTGGGCCAGTTCCGCAACGGCGGCCGGGAATGGCAACCCCAGGGGCAGCCCGAGGAGGTGGAGGTCTACGACTTCGCCAAGCGGGACCTGGGGAAGGCGATCCCCTATGGCATCTACGACCAGACGACCGACACCGGCTGGGTCAGCGTGGGAGTCGATCACGACACTGCCCAGTTCGCCGTGGAGACGTTGCGGCGCTGGTGGCGGAACATGGGCCGCCGGATCTATCCACGGGCGAAGCGGCTGTTGATCACGGCCGATGGGGGCGGCTCCAACGGGAGGCGCTGCCGGCTGTGGAAGGTGCAATTGCAGGAGTTCGCCGATGAGACCGGCCTGCGGATCTCGGTGTGCCACTTCCCTCCCGGCACGAGCAAGTGGAACAAGATCGAGCATCGGATGTTCTGCTACATCACCGAGAACTGGCGGGGTCGCCCCCTTGTGAGTCGGGAGGTGGTGGTGAATCTGATCGGGCATACGACGACGCAGACCGGATTGGCGATCCGATCGGAGTTGGACGAGGGCAATTACCCAACGGGTCGAACGGTCAGTGACGAGCAGATGGAGGGATTGTCCATCAAGCGGGACAAGTTCCACGGCGAGTGGAATTACTCGATCCTCCCGAGACAGTAAATTGACGTCTCCGACAGAAGTCTGCCGGCCCTAGTTTTTGGCGTAACTCTTTGAAATTCCTGACCTTACGGTCGCTTTTTCCTTGACAACCCTGGGCGCGATTCTATACTTAACTAGAGCTTGGATAAGGAGTTGCGCTCGCCATGATCTATTCCGTCGATCCCCGACAAAACCGCCTCTTCGACCCCTTCGACGGGGTCATCCCCCCCGTCGGGCGGCGGATCATCGCCGACGGCTGGCAGGGCGTCTTTCGCCACGTCCTCCTCGAACTCATGCCCGTCGCCGAGCTCGCCCAACACTTCAGCGACTCCCTGGTGCCCCCACCAAGGAGCTCTACTCCCTGGCCGCGCTCGTCTTCCTCGCCGACTTCTTCGGCTGGACCGCCCAAGAGGCCGCCGAAGCCTACATCTTTCGCACCGATGTCCAGTACGCCTTGAACCTCGAGCCCGGCGCCGCGGTCTCCGCGCGCACCGTCGAACGCTACCAGAAGCTGTTCCGAGAGGACGACCTCGCCGCGCGCGTCTTCGAGGAGGTCACTACCCGCCTCATCAAAGCGCTCGATCTCGATGTCTCCCGACAGCGGCTCGACTCGACCCATGTCTTCAGCCACATGGCCAGCTTCGGACGCACCAAACTCATGGCCGTGGCGATCAAGCGGTTCTTGACCCAGCTCAAGCGGCACGACCCCGACGCTTACGCCGCACTGCCCGAGGACCTCCGCCGGCGCTGACGAGCCGGCGCAGTCGCGGCTCTTCGCCGACGCCAAGGACACCGAAGCCCGCGCCCGCTGCCGCCAGCAGGCCGCCGAGGACCTCTGCTTCGTCATCGACCGCTTCGCCGCGCGCGGCGACCTCGCCAACCGTTCGACCTCTAAAGCTCTGATCACGATCTTCGATCAGCAGTGCGAGCTGAGCGGCGGCAAGATCGTCGTCAAGGCGCAGACCGGCGGCGACTGCGTCCAGAATCCGTCCGACCCCGACGCCACCTACGACGGGAAGAAAGGTCCCGGCTCTCAGGTGCAGATCGCCGCGACCTGCGTGCCGGACAATGACGTGCAACTGCTCACCGCGGCGCTGCCGCAAACCGCCTGCGCGTCCGACGCCCAGGCGGTCACGCCCATGCTCGACCAATTGGAGAACGCCGGGAGGCTTCCCGACGAACTCCTGGCCGACACGCTCTACACCGGCGATGAGAACGTTCAGGCCGCCGCCGCGCGGGGCGTCGATCTGGTCGGTCCGGTCCCCGGCCGCGCGCCGGCGGCCGACCCCGCGACGCTGACGGTCGACGACTTCGCCCTCGACGAGCGGACTGGCACAATCGACGCCTGCCCCGCGGGCCACCGGCCGACGTCGTGTGCGCACGACACGGCGACGGCGACGACGCGGGTCGAGATGCCTGAGTCGGCGTGCGCGGAGTGCCCGTTCCGGCGGCAATGTCCGATCAAGCAAACACGTGATGGCAAGTTCGTTTTGGAATTCACGGACAAGGAGCGCCGGCTGGCGGGGCGGCGTGTGGAAGAGGAGACCGACGTGTTCGCGGAGCGGTACGCGCCGCGATCGGGGATCGAGTCGACCAATAGTGGGCTGAAGAACCGCCTGGACCTGGGGCGTCTGAGTGTGCGCGGTCTGAAGGGTGTGTCGCGGGTGGTTCTGCACAAGCTGGCGGGTTGGAACGTGCTGCGGGCGTCGGCGTCGCAGAAGCTGAAGAGCTGGGTGGCCTCCCGAGTGGCGGAAACCCTCGGGAGAGGCGCTTGTGGAGGACCCGGAGGCTTTTTTCATCGTTGGGGACGCCTTGTGGGCCGACCAGTCCGCGTTTTCTGCCGCGTCGTGCCGCCGGACCAACGTTCCGAGCGCCTGCTGGCGGCTTGAACGAATTCAGGAACACCGCACGAGCTGAGTTCTGTCGGTGACGTCTAAATTGGATGGTTCTTCTGGCGAGACTCCTAAGAGTAAAGCTGGGAACTCCTCACCTTCGCCGAAGAACACCGCCGAGGCGCCGGACCGCCATGCCGAACATCGCCGGCGCCGTCGTGCAGATTCAAGCGGCGGGCCTCCCCGTCCTTTTCGCCGACATTGGTAGCCTCCTGGACGTGATCCGGGCCCCACTCCGGCCCGGCGAATTGCCCGGGTGCGTCGAGGCAGCATCGGAGTTGCTCCACCTCGTCAGCACCCCTCCCGTCCAATGCACCCTGGTCGTCGCCTCGTTGGTGCCGAGCGAATGGCTCACGCACGCCGGTCTTGAAGCGGACAGCCTCAGGACACATCTCGCAAAAATCGATGAGGAGGCCTCCCGTTTGCACAAGTTCTGTGGCCTCGCGGGGATCACTCCGCCTTTCCCGAAACCGGAATACAGGCTGCTCTTCCTGGCGGAGAGGCTCTTTGACCTCTCCCCTCGGCTGTTGGACGGCGCCTTTGCGCCTGGACCCGGAAACGATATGCATCATCCGGGCCCACGGGCGGGCGTCCAGCTACACCCCGCCGTCGCGGAAGGGAGGAGAGGTGAAGGACTCGACGATCATCGAAGAGTGCCTCGAGGTAAGCCGGCGGCTGCAAGTGGCCGGGTTCCCCTGAAAGCGAGTGTTCTGCACCTCGAACAGGAAAGACTATTGCGAGGCAGGGTCGCGCCTCCATCCTCCCCTGGCGGTCGATTTCGGGGCATCCGGACTCGGGTTCGCGACCAACTTGCCCTGGGCCGTCAACGAGCTCAAGAAGCCTTGATACCGCCTGGCATCAGGCCAATCTTAACCCCACCCTTGGCGGACAGGAATCCCGCCTTGCCTCGTGTCCGAATGCAACGTGCGACCTGGCGGACAAAGGATCGGATCACGAACGAGATCGGCAAGGCCGGCGCGGAATTGGTGGTTAAATTCAGAGAATGTTCATTTGATAGAGAAGCGAATTCTTAATCAGCTAGTTATCGGTTCGAGTCCTACGGGGGCACTTGAAATACAAGGACTTACGACGAGACCTGGATTTCTGACTGCGGTCGTCAGAGAACTCGGTCTGAGTCAAACTTCGACCCAGACCTGCCCCTCACGGACCTCGCACCGGAAGCGCTGCAGCGCGTGCCCTCGGACGCTCGTGCACCGTCCGGTGGCGAGCCTGAACCTCCAGCGGTGGAGCGGGCAGACCGCCTCCCCCTCCTCGACCCATCCCAGGCCCATCGGGCCGTTGGCGTGCGGGCAACGGCCCGAGAGCGCGTAGAACTGGCCCCGATCGCGGAAGACTGCGATCCGGAGACCCTCCACCTCGACCGGGAGCCCCCGGCCCTCGGCCACCTGCTTGACCCGGCAGACCGCCACGAACTTGCCCATGGCAACATACTCGCATCCTGGAGGCGAGCCACCCTCGAAACGAAAGTTCTAGGACTTGCGTCCCAGGCGTCCCTCCTTGTAAAGTTTACAGGTATTGTCGGCCGAGTCCCAAGGGCCGTCGCGGCTAAGGATTGTGTGCATGCGTCGGTCCCGCGTCACCCTCGCCTGGATTTGCGCCGCCGTCGCGACGATGGGCGGCTGCGACGTGTCGCGCCAGTCGCGGCCCGACCGGGTCTGGGGGATCCACGGCACCCAGCCCGGCTGGCTGCACAAGCCGCGGGTGGCGGCCTTCGACGCCCACGACCACCTCTACATCGCCGACCTGACCGACCGCATCCAGGTCTTCGACCGCGACGGCAACTATCTCCGCGGCTGGCGGACGCCCGACTTCAACGTCGACGGGCCGAGCGGCCTGACGGTCGACCGCTACGGCCGGCTGCTCGTCGCCGACACCCACTTCTACCGGGTGCTCGTCTACTCGACCGAAGGCGAGCTGCTCTTCCAGATCGGCGACGGCGTGCAGGGGACGACACCGGGCCGGTTCGGCTATCCGACCGACGTCGTGATCGACCGCGCGGGGAACTTCTACGTCGCCGAGTACGGCGAGAACGACCGCATCCAGGTCTTCTCGCCCGAGGGGAAAAGTGGCTCCGCCAGTGGGGCGGCCACGGCTACGCCCCCGGCGAGTTCCTCAAGCCCCGCGCCCTGGCGATCGACGACCAGGACCGGATCTACGTCGCCGACAGTTGCAACCACCGCATCCAGGTCTTCGACACGCAGGGCAAGCTGCTGAACCTCTGGGGCAGCGCGCGGCTCGGCCCCGGGCCAGATGTCCTATCCCTACGACCTGGCGATCGGCCCCGACCGCATGCTCTATGTCTGCGAGTACGGCAACCACCGCGTCCAGAAGTTCACGCTCGACGGCAAGCCGCTCGGGGTCTGGGGGAGCGCGGGACGCGAGCCGGGCCAGCTGTACAACCCCTGGGCCCTGGCCGTCGATCACCAGGGCGCGGTCTCGGTCATCGACTCGAACAACCACCGCGTGCAGCGATTCCGACTCTAAAGGATTCACTCCGAAGGGACGGAGAGCACGGCGACGCGGCATGCAAGATGTCGGAAATTTGAAATTTAAGACGTATCAATTTAAAATACAATTTCATCCACTGATCTCCGTCCCCACTTTTCCGGGCTTTCCGTGGTAACGTCTTAACGGAGACCAACGCGACGATGCTCGGGAACCTCTCGCTCACGGTGGGACAGCCCTGGTGGCTGCTCCTCTTGCCGCTGGTCCTCCCGCCTCTGATCCTGGTCAGCGTCCGGAGCCTTGTCGGGCCTGGGGCCGGTCCGCCGGGTGCTGGCGATCGCTGCTGCGGACGGCGGTCATCACCCTGATCGTGCTGGCGCTGGCCGAGGTCCAGACGGTCCGCCGCAACGACCGGCTGACGACGATGTTCCTGGTCGACGCCTCGCAGAGCGTGCCCCGCGAGCTGCAAGGGCCGGCGTTGCAGTACGTCAGCGAGGCCTCGCAGAAGCGTCGCCAGGACGACCTGGCCGGGGTGATCGTCTTCGGCAAGGAGCCGAGGGTCGAGTCACCGCCGGCGCCGACCGAGATCAACCTGCTGGGGATCGAGAGCACGATCGACCCCGAGTACACCGACCTCGGCGCCGCCATCAAGCTGGCCCTGGCGACCTTCCCCGAGGACACCGCGCGGCGGATCGTGATCCTCTCCGACGGCAACGAGAACCGCGGCAACGCGCTGGAGCAGGCCCTCGCCGCCAAGGACCTCGACGTCCAGATCGACGTCCTGCCGATCGACTACCACTACGACCGCGAGGTGCTGGTCGAGAAGGTGTCGATCCCCCCGACGTCAAGAAGGGCGAGACGGTCAACATCAACGTCGTGATCCGCGCCAGCGAGCCGACCGGAGGCACGCTCCAGATCTTCCAGAAGGCCGACAACTACCGGGCCCCCGCACCGGCAACGAGCAGCCGCAGCCGATCGAGCTCCAGCGCGGGATCAACGTCTTCAACCTCAAGCAACTGATCACCGAGCCCAACTTCTACACGTTCACCGCCGAGTTCGTCCCCGACAAGGACAGCGGCGACCGCCGCGCGATCAACAACGTCGCCGAGGGGTTCACCCACGTGCGCGGCACGGCGCAGGTCCTCCTGATCGAGGGGACGCCCGGCGAGCACGCCGAGCTGGTCCGGGCCCTCCGGGAGAAGAAGCTCGAGGTCACGACCTTGGTCGCGCCGAAGATCGACGGCTCGGGCGCCGTCGGCGGCGACCCGCTTCCGACCGACCTGGCGCAGCTTCAGCCGTACGACACGGTGATCCTGGCCAACGTCCCCAAGGACGCCTTCACCGAGGCGCAGCACCAGCTCCTCGAGTCGAACGTGCACGACATGGGGGCCGGGCTGATCATGCTCGGCGGCCGCGACAGCTTCGGCGCCGGCGGCTGGATGAACACCCCGGTCGAGAAGGCGCTGCCCGTCGACATGCAGATCAAGGCGCTGAAGGTCCAGGGCCTCGGCGCCATGGTCATGATCATGCACGCCAGCGAGATCGCCGAGGGGAACTACTGGCAGAAGGTCGTCGCCAAGGCCGCGCTCAACGCGCTGTCGAGCTACGACTACGCCGGGATGCTCCACTGGGAAGGCCAGGAGGCCTGGCTGTTCACCCTCCGGCCGATCGGCGACGGCCGGGGCGACGATGCTCCGCGCCATCGACCGGATGACCCCCGGCGACATGCCCGACTTCGACCCCTCGCTCCAGATGGCGATGAGAGGCCTGAATGGGCTCAACGCGACGCGATGACCAAGCACATCGTCGATCATCAGCGACGGCGACCCGACCCCGCCGACGTCGTCGGTCCTCAACCAGCTCATCGCCAGCAAGATCACCGTGACCACCGTGCTGACCGCCGCGCACGGCAACGACCTGGGCGCCTATCGCGTGATGCGGAACCTGGCCAACAAGACCAAGGGCCGGTTCTACAACGTCACCAACCCCAAGGCACTGCCCCGGATCTACCAGAAGGAGGCGCGCACGATCTCGCGTCCGCTGATCTTCGAGCAGGAGACCCCCTGGGCGCCCAAGCTCAACTATCGCGAGCGAGCCGATCATCGGCCTCCCCACGACCGTGCCGCCGATCACGGGGCTGGTCCTGTCGAGCGTCAAGGAGAACGAGCTGGTCGAGGTCCCGCTCACCTCGCCGCTGCCGACCGGCCAGACGAACCCGCTGCTGGCACACTGGACGTACGGCCTGGGCCGGTCGGTCGCGTTCACCTCCGACGCGGGCCGGCGCTGGGCGAAGACCTGGCCCGACTGGGAGAGCTATGCCGCGTTCTGGTCGCAGGTCGTCCGCTGGTCGATGCGGCCGGTCGACCGCGGCAACCTGACGCTCAGCGTCCGCCGCGACGAGGGGCGGATCAAGGTCGTCGTCGACGCGCTCGACAAGGACAACCAGTTCCTCAACTTCCTCCAGATCCAGGGCAACGTCGTCGACCCCGACCTGAAGCGCTCGACGGTCGAGCTGTCGCAGACGGCGCCCGGCAAGTACGAGGCGACGATCGAGGACGCCGAGGCCAGCGGCAACTACTTCGTCAACCTCGGCTACCGCGGTCCCGACGGGGTCCAGGGGGTGATCTCTTCGGGCGTCTCGGTCCCCTACTCCGACGAGTACCGCGAGCTGCGGTCGAACCCGGCGACGCTCGAGACGCTCGCGAGCCTGACCGACGGCGAGGTGGTGACCTGGAAGTGCCGGCCCGACGGACGATCGACCCGCAACGAACGGTGGACGCGGTCGACCACTTCCGCCGCGACGCGAAGCTGGTCAACCCCGCGCGTATACCGCCGCTCTGGCCGAGCCTGCTCTGGCTGGCGGCGGTGCCTGTTCCTCGGCGACGTGGCGGTCCGCCGGATCGCGCCCGACGTCGACCGGATGCAGCCAGGCGGTCGTCGCTCAGTGGAAGAAGCTCCGCGGCCAGGAGGTCGCGCCCGCCGCGAATACATGGAGAAGCTCAAGAGCCGCAAGGCCGAGGTCGGCGAGCAGCTCGACCGCTCGCTGCGCCGCCACCCGGTTCGAGGCTCCGCCGCCCGGCCGCGACTTCGCCGCCTCGACGAGCCGCTCCTGGAAGGGCGAGGCGGCCGCCGACGCGACCCGCGCCGCCCGGGCGAAGCCCGAGCGGGCCAAGCCTCGCCTCCGAGCGGAAGACGCCCGAGCCCGAGAGCTACACCAACCGCCTCCTCAAGGCCAAGCAGAAGGTCTGGGAGGAGCGGGAGAAGGAGAAAGGAAAGGATCATTCCTGATGCGATGGCCAGGGAAAACCGAGCCCTCACGCCCTTCGCTGCACCCGGGGCGTACCACCCGATCACTCGAGTGCTTCCTCGGAGGGTCCGCTGTGCGGACCGATCGGCGGAAAGGAAACCCCGGTCCGCACTGCGAACCCTCCGGATCTTCGCAACGACCGAACGAGAACCGCTCCAGGGCGTTTCGCACGCCCCCAGTAACCATTGAGGATCGCCCCGAATGGCCACCGCCGATCCCGCGACGATGGAAGCCCGTGCCGAGGAGTTCCGCTCGGCCTACGACCGGGTCAAGGCCGAGATCGGCAAGGTGATCGTCGGCCACGACGAGATCGTCCACGGCGTCCTGACGTGCCTGTTCGTCGGCGGCCACGCGCTGCTCGAAGGCGTGCCGGGGCTGGGCAAGACGCTGCTGGTCCGGACGCTGGCCGACTGCGCTATCGCTCGACTTCAACCGGATCCAGTTCACCCCCGACCTGATGCCGGCCGACATCATCGGCACGAACATCGTGATGGAGGCGCCCGACGGCCAGCCGGGTCTTCGAGTTCCAGCGCGGGCCGATCTTCTCGCAGATCGTCCTGGCCGACGAGATCAACCGCGCCACGCCCAAGACGCAGTCGGCGCTGCTCGAGGCGATGCAGGAGCACTCGGTCACCGTCGGCGGCCAGATCCACCGGCTCAAGGAGCCGTTCTTCGTCATGGCCACGCAGAACCCGATCGAGCAGGAGGGGACCTACCCGCTCCCCGAGGCGCAGCTCGACCGGTTCCTGTTCAAGCTCGTCGTCGGCTACTCGACACGCGAGGAGCTGGCCCTGATCCTCGACCGGACGACCCGCGGCGAGCAGCCCCAGGCCGAGAAGGTCATCGACGGCGAGACGCTGGTCCGGATGCAGGGCCTGGTCCGCGAGGTGATCGTCGCGCCCCACGTCCAGGACTACGCGATCCGGCTGGCCCTGGCGACGCACCCCGAGGGCCCGTTCGCCGCCGACGTGACGAACCAGTACATCCGCTGGGGCAGCAGCCCGCGCGGCGTGCAGACCCTGGTGCTCGCCGCCAAGGTCCGCGCCCTGCTCGACGGGCGCTACAACGTGAGCTTCGAAGACCTCCGCCGAGTCTACCTGCCGAGCCTCCGGCACCGCGTCCTCCTGAACTTCGAGGCGCAGGCCGAGGGGGTCGAAGCCGACGACGTCCTGCTCAAGGTCCTCGACGCCGTCCCCGAGAAGGCCGAGGAGAAGCGCCGGTCGCCAGGGCCGGCTGATCGGCCCTCCGTCTCCGCCATCCGTCTTCTGGCCTCTGTGATTGATGATGTTCCCGAGATTCCGACACCGGAAGCCGCACATGCACGACATCTACGATCCGCCCCCCGCCCCGTGGCCTGGAACCCTCCGAAGGCCGAGCCGCCTGGTCTTCACGACAGGCGACCTCGTTTGCCTGGTCGTCCTCTGCGCCCTGCTCTTCGCCGCGTCGCTGGCGTTCTGGAGGACCGAGCCGACCATGGCGCTCGATGACGGCGCTGGCGGGGTCGCTTGTGATCCTGGAAAGCTGGTTCACGGCGCTGGGGTTCCTGCACCGTCGGCGAGCCGCTCGGCCTGCGGGCGCGCTGGACGATCTTCCTGGCCGCGCTGGTCCCCTGGCTGATCGGCCTGGGCATCGCGGCAGCGTTGATGCTCGGGCTGTTCCTCATCTCGGACAGGCTGGGATGAACGATCGAGTCGGACACGCTGATCCGATCCCGCGACTCGACTTGAGGTTGCCAACAAGGCTCGCCGATGCCCGACACGAAGCGCCACCCCTGCTCGACCCCGAGTTCCTCCACAAGCTCGAACAGCTCGAGCTGGTGAGCCGCAAGATCTTTGTCGGCCGGATGAAGGGGGAGCGCAAGAGCAAGCGGCGCGGGCTCGTCGGTCGAGTTCGCCGACCACCGCAACTACTCCATCGGCGACGACCTCCGGCACATCGACTGGAACGTCTACGGCCGGCTCGACAAGCTGTTCCTGAAGCTCTTCCTCGAAGAGGAAGACCTGCACTTCTACACGCTGCTCGACACGAGCCTGTCGATGGACTTCGGCGATCCGACCAAGCTGCACTACGGCAAGCAGGTCGCGGCGGCGCTGGCGTTCGTCGGGCTGGTGAACCACGACCGCGTCGTGCTCGACACCTTCAGCACGACGCTCGAACCGGGCATACCGAGCATCCGGGGCCGGTCGCAGATGTGGCGCGTTGTGCAATATCTCGACCAGTCTGCAGGCCTCCGGCGCGAGCAACCTGACCGCCGCCGCCAAGGCGTTCGCCGTCACGCACCCGGGCAAGGGGATCGTCGTCGTCATCTCCGACTTCCTTGACAAACGCGGCTACGAGGACTGCGCTCCGCTACCTTCTTGGCCCGCAACCTGGATATCTACATCGTCCACGTCCTGAGCCGGGAGGAAGTCGAGCCCGAACTCGTCGGCGACCTCCGCCTCGTCGACGCCGAGGACGAGGACGTCGCCGAGATCAGCGTCAGCGCCCCCTTGCTGAAACGCTACAAGAATCACCTGAATGCCTTCGTAGGCGGCCTGAAGGACTGGTGCACCAAGCGCGGGATCACCTACATCTTCACCACGAACCAGAACCCGTTCGACAAATTAATCTTGAACTATTTGCGTGAGCGGGGGCTCGTGAAATAAAGAATCGGAGTTCCTCGCGAAGGCGCGAAGAAAGGCAAAACAACAATTGATAATTCAATAATAAATATTCTCGATAACTCTTCTCAACTTTCGCGAAAGACTCCGTTCGAGGAATGAGGAATGAGACAGGTAAACGACCCATGGATCTTCTTCGGCGTGGCGGGCGTCGTGGTGGCGTACCTGCTCTACATGATGATCCGCAGGCGCAAGGGCGAGCGGTCGGGGACTCCCGACCACGAGCCCGAACTCTGAGGGGACTGTCAGGAAATCAATTGACGATTCAGGCTGTCTTGGGTGGCTGGGGTCTCGACTTTGTCACCGCTCAGGGGGTTCTGCCGGGAATCCGACCACCTACTTTCGCCGCCGCGGTGTGGCAGGGATAATCACATGCGGTTCGCCTGAATCACCCCGGCACCCAGGAGGATCACCCATGCCGGCCCCTGTGCCTCTCCCCATTCGGCAGGCTCTGTGGCGGCGCTGGAAGCGAGGGGCGACGGCCACCGAGTTGAGCCAGGCGTTCGGTCTCCCCGTGCGGACCGTGCGGGGCCTGCTCCGCCGGTGGCGCGACTGCGGCGAGGCCGCCTTGGCTCCGGATTACACCCGCCGTCGCGATCTGCCCCCGGCGTCCGCCCCTCCGGCTTTCGAGGCGGCCGTGCAGCGGCGCCGCGACCACCCCGCCTGGGGGGCGGGCCTGTGATCCGGGTCTACCTCGCCGAGCGTGGCCTACGGCCCCCGCCCGGCGAGTCCACCCTGCGGCGCTGGTTCCGCCAGGCCGGACTCGCCCCGGCGCCCCCGGGGCGGCGGCCGGAAGGCGCGGCCCGGCGCGCCACCGAGCCCCACGAGACCTGGCAGGTCGATGCCGCCGAGCCGATCTCGCTGGGCGACGGCACCCGGGCCTGCTGGTTGCGGGTCGTCGATGAGTGCAGCGGCGCGGTGCTCCGGACCGCGGTTTGCCCCCCTCGGCCGCTGAGAGGCGGTGCCGGCCGCCGCGACTCAGGCCGACCTGCGCCGGGCGTTCGCGCCGTGGGGGCGACCACGCCGCCTGCGGGTCGACAACGGTGCGCCGTGGGGCTCGACCGGGGAGCTGCCGACCGACCTGGCGCTGTGGCTGATCGGGCTGGGGGTCGAGAATGACCTGGAATCCGCCACGCTGCCCTCGGGCCAACGGGGTCGTGGAGCACTCCCAGGGTACGGGCAAGCGGTGGGCCGAGCCCGTGACCTGCGCCGACGCGGCCGAGTTGCAGCGCCGGGTCGACGAGCAGGATCGCCTTCAGCGCGAACTCGACCCGAGCATCGCCGGGCACAGTCGCCTGGAGGCGTTCCCCGGACTGCGGCACTCGGGCCGGTCCTACCTGCCCGAGGAGGAGGCGTGGCCGTGGAAGTTGGACCGAGTGCTGGAGCATCTGGCCGGCGACGTCCTCGTCCGCCGGGTGGACAGCGGCGGGACGATCTCGCTGTACAACCGGAGCCGGTATGTCGGCAAGGCCCTCGCTGGCCGGGACGTGTACGAGACGCTCGACCCGGTGGAGGTGGAGTGGGTGTACAGCAGCCGGGAGGGGGTCTGCTACCGCCGCCAAGAGGCCGAGGAGCTGACGGTGCAACGGATCCTCGATCTGGACGTCAGTCGGCACCAAGAGCGAACCAAACACCGGCGACCAAACCGAGTGATCGGATTCCCGGCAGAACCCCCTGAGCGGTGACAACTTCGAAACCCCATACGCACGGACTTTACGGAATTGGCCTGGCAATAGATGCGGGAAACCCTTATTCCATGACGTGTTGTGTCTCACGCAACGCCGTCCCGGAACCAAGAGCCTCCCGATGAGCAGCATACCCCAGAGGGCCACGACCCTGCAAACGGTTTTGGGGCTGGATCTCGAGCCGATCGGTCGTCAGTCGGGGGTCATCCCACGCCTCCGAAAGTTCTCCGCCGAGATCTTGCTCAAGATGCTCGTCTTCACCCTGCTGAAGACCCCCACGCCCAAGACCAAGGACTACGCCGCCTCCGCCGCTCAACTCGGCCTGTCCCTCACCGAACTGCGCGGTCGAGAAGCGCTTTACGCCCAAGCTCGGGATCTTCCTCCGCGGCCTGCTCGAGCACGTGCTTCTGCAAGCGGTGGCCGCCACGCCGGTGGCGACCCCGCTGTTGGCGAAGTTCACCAGCGTCCGCTCGGTGACAGCACGACGGTGACGCTGCCCGACGCCTGCGCCGCCGAATTCCCCGGCTGCGGCGGCAAGTCGGACTCGGGCCGGGCGGCCCTGAAGATCCAGGTCGTCTGGGACCTGTGCAACGGGCAGTTGAAGCGGTTGCTGATCGCGCCCGGCCGCCACAGCGACGCCAAGAGTGCCGCCGTCGAGGACACGCCGCCTGCCGGGTCGCTGTCGCTCTGGGACCTGGGCTACTTCTGCCTCCAGCGGTTCCGGCAGTGGGCCGCCGCCGGCGCGTTCTGGATCGCGCGCTGGCAACCGGGCACGGAGGTCCTCGACCCGGATGGGCAACCGCTCGATCTGCGGCAGCGGTTGCGGCAGCACCCCTGGGACGGGCCGCTCGACCTCGCAGTCCTGCTGGGCAGCCAGGAGCGTGTCCCCTGCCGGCTGATCGGCCTGCGCGCCGCGGGAGGTGGCGGCTCGCCACCGCCAGAAGGTGTATGAGAAGGCCCAGAAGAGCGGCCGCACGCCCAGCCGTGAACACCTGGAGTGGTGCGATTGGACGCTCTTCGTGACCAACTGCACGGCGGACCAACGGACGTGGAAGGAGGGGGTGGTCCTGTATCGCAGTCGCTGGCAGGCGGGCGAAACTGATCGGGGTGGTGGTGCAACACTGCCTGCTCCTTACGACGACCTGGCTGGACCTTCGCCGCAGCCTGATGCAAGCCGCGGCGGTCCTCCGCGACTGGATCACCGTGCTGATGGAAGCGATCGGTGATCACGATCGGCTCAGCGACGCGTTGAGCCGCTTGCAGATCACGATCGCCGCTGTGGCACGCGTCAACATCCGGAGGAAGAAACCGAGCTGGTTCCAACTCCTCTTGAATCCCGAACTTCTGGAATACAGTTATTAAGACGGGTCGCATGGGGCCGAGATCGCTCCCCCCTCCCCGGGGCGAGCCGAAGGGGCCGGACAACCCCGACCACTTGTCTTGCCGGTCAAAATACCCGCATGGTAAAAGATCCCGAGGGCGGCCGTCCCTGCCGTCATCGCCGCGGGGCGGGCGCCCGTACTTCCAGATCTCTCAACTCGACCCGAGATATGACCCGTCATGGCACGTCGAACCCTGAACCGCTTTGAGCTTCGGGCCGCCGCGGAGGCTGCCGAGGCGCTGGGCCTGAACACTCCCCCGGAACAGAAACCCCGGTCCGAGCCGGCCGAGCGACGGCCCAAGCCCACGCCCAGGCGCGGATGCGGGTCGTCTGGGCGGTCTGCGACCCGGGCGGCCAGACGATCGCGACCTTCGAGTATCCCCGCAAGGCCGCCGCCGAGACCATGGCCGCCGACCTGAAGGCCAAGGGCAAGGGCAACCACTTCGTCCGCTCGATCAAGGAACCGATGGGTTGAAGGCTCCGACACATTGACCCTCACCACACCCCGCCGCGCCCTCACCCCAGTCCAGTGGACGATCGGCTGGGATGTCTTCTCTTGGATCGGGCAGCGACGGTTCTCACACCATGGGTCGGTCCCCCTGATCCCAGGCGAACGGCTCGATTCCTCTTGGATCAGGCTGTCATCTCAAGGAATGATTCATCATGCCGGATGCTACCAGGCCATACTCGCTGCACGCCCGCAAGATCCCGAGGCCCTGCGGTGGCAATATTGGACCAGAGGGGATCAACATGGGTTATTGTGGGGGGATGCTGCCAGGCCGCACGCGACCGCCTCTTGCCGACCTTCTGACGCGATCACCGAATTAGAAACGCGAGGGGGACGTCGGGCCCGCGTGGGACGCGGTGGTGGGTGGGGTCTTCGGTCGGCGAAACGGCAGGACGCGCTCGATGTAAAACGACTCCATGTGACGATAGTCGGGGCCGTGCGACACCTCCACCAGCCCGAAGTTCCGGGCGATCTCGTCGGTCGCCTGCTGCAGCGTCCAGCCGCAGTACTTGGTCCGATAGGCAATCTGGACCATCGAGGCGCGGTTGATCCCGTGATGGCAGTGGAAATAGATCGGATAATTTCGGGGATCGGCCAGGACGGCGGCGGCCTGATCGAGGTGGTCGGAGATCACCTGGTGATCGCCCAAGCCGCGCTCATCGACGATCGGGATGTGGATCCAGCGATAGCCCAACTCGCGGGCCATGGCCCTCTCGCGGAGGGCGAGCGGGTGGTCGGAGGGATGCGCCAGCGCCAGGACGGTCTTGATCTTGTACCGATGCACCACCCAGCGCATCGGCCAGGGCTGCTGCCAGGCACCGCGATAAATCTTGCCCGGCTCGACCACCGCGAACTGGTCGGCGAACACGTAGTCGCGGCCATGCCGCCATGCTTGTTCGCCCGCGAAGATCCCCAGGGTCGCCAACATCCCTCGACGGAACCACTTGCGTCGGCTGGTCATGAGGTCAACGCTCCGATCCATGAGCCGGGGAGACGCGCGGGAGACGGCTCCATCTCCCCCTCCAGGGGAGGGCGGATCGTAGCAGGGGCGCCGGAACCCGGCAAGGCCGCTCGCCGTGAGGGGAGCCGCTTGCGATGTCGTTTTCCCCCGACAATCATAAGGGCGGGCTCCTGAGGGCGTCGATTTCGTCTTACCCCAACGACTCCTTGGATTCACCGCTACTTTACACGACAAAGCCCCGAAATCTCGGATTTTTACACCCTCTTGTACGGGGTATCGCTCACACTGTAAGCTGGCCCCGGCGACCGATGGGAGGTCCGGGAGTATGAGAATCATGGCCGCTCAGTCCCTCTTCGCCTAGGCCTCCCTCGATGATTGCCCTTCCCTGGGCACGATCCGGCGCTGTACTCGAGGCCATCCCCGACGCGGCCCTCCTCCATGCACTCCGCAACCCACGCGGTCGGGGCCGCGACGATTACCCGGTCTCCGTCCTCTGGGGCTTCGCTGTCCTGACTCCCTTGCTTCGTCATCCCTCTTACGAGGCCTGTCTGGTCGAACTCCGCCGCAATCCCTCGCTGAGCCGCCAGCTCGGCGTCGAGGCCGAGGCCCAGATCCCTCACCCTTGTGAAGTATCGCTGCCCGGCGCGTCAGGAGGGCTGGCCCTGTCCCAGCGACGCGCGGTGCAAGGGGGAGAGTCGCTACGGGATGGTGGTGCGGATCAAGAGCGAGTTGGATCTGCGGCGGTTCCCGCCGATCCCCCGGGCGACCCAGCAATTCGAGCGGTGATACAAGGGGCGGACGGCGGTGGAGCGGGTCAATGGTCGTTTGAAGCTGTATTGGGGTGCTGATGATGGGAACATGGTGGGGGCGCGGCGTGCCACGCGATGGTGGCCATGGGGATGTTGGTGCATCTGGCGCTGGCTACGACGCTGGCACGGCACAAGCCGGCGGAGGTGAAAACGCTGGGAGGGACGCGGCTGGACCCGATCGCCCCAGCGTTGAACGAGCAGATCGAGCGGGAACGAGCCGGCACGGCCTGAAGAGGGGCCTCCGCGACAACGTTGAATTCCCCCACACCGTCAGGAATACCCCCGAGGGGATGAACCCCCACGGGAAAACGACATCGCAAGCCCCTCCCGTGAGGGAGGACGTGAGGACGCTCTCGCTGGTGTCGGCCAGGTCGAGGGGATGACTTCAGCCAAAGCGGAAAAACTCGCGTGCTTTTGCCGTCGCCAGATGCCGGAGATCGGTTAAGATCGCCCCCGATTCCACCCGGACATCGGTGTCATTCGCTTCCCGGGACGTTTGTGCCCGCCGAGGGCGGCGGGCCTCCCCCAAGAGGATATCGCCCTCGCGATGGGCACGACCTTTCAGGGACGCGTATCACAGTCTGGAACGCGAGGTCAGGGATGAGGTGGCGAAGCGCTCTGTGGGGCCTGATCGTGATCTCGGGGTTACTCCGCCTGGGTTGGGCCGCCAGCCTAGGGCTGGGCAACGACGAGGCGTACTATTATCTGTTCACGACACATAGGGATTGGAGTTATTACGACCACCCGCCGATGCTCGCGGCCATCGGGAGCATCGGCCCGACGCTGGCGGGGGGCGAGGTCTCGGCGTTCCGGCTCCGGCTCGGCTTCGTCGCGCTCTTCGCCGGCTCGACCTGGCTGATGGCCCGGCTGACGTCACGATTCTACGGCCCACGCGCCGGGTTCCTCGCGGCCCTGGCGCTGAACGTAACCGCCTATTACACCGCCGCGGCGGGCACGTTCGTGCTGCCCGATGGGCCGCTCCTGTTCTTCTGGCTTCTGACTCTCGATCGCCTGACAGTGGCCCTCGACGCGCCTGAAGGCTCGTGGCCCTGGGTGGTAGTCGGCCTGGCCTGGGGCGGGGCACTCTTGAGCAAATATCACGCGGTCTTCCTGCCCGCCGGCACGTTGCTCTACGCCCTGCTCGAGCCCTCGGCGCGACCCTGGCTACGGCGGCCCGGACCATATCTGGCCGTCGCGGTCGGCCTCGTCGCGTTCTCTCCGGTGCTCTGGTGGAATGCCACGCATGGATGGATTTCGTTCGCGTTCCAGGGAGGTCGCGCGCTGGGGGAGCTGCGGTTCCGGCCCGACGCGCTGGTGGGGGCGATCGTTGGGCAGGTCGCCTACTTGTTCCCCTGGATCTGGGCCCCGCTCGTGGCGATCCTGGTCCGGCGAGGCGGTCGGCTGCGGGGAGCGATCTCCGCGGCTGAGCGGTTCCTGCTCTGCCAGTCGATCTTGTCACTGACAGCGTTCACGGCGGTGGCCTGCACGCGCTCCATCTTGCCGCACTGGACACTGGTGGGGTTCCTGTCGCTGTTCCCGATGCTCGGCCGGACGTGGGAGGAGGGCTTGGTGGCCCATCCCGCCCGCGGGATTCGGAAGCTGGCCCTCTGCGCGGCGTTGCCGGTGTTGATCGGGGCGATCGTGCTCGTCTGGGCCGAGACCGGCCTGTTCCAGAAGGGGAGGCCCGGCGGGATCGGGCTGGTCAAGGTGTCGCGCGACCCGACCGTCGATCTTTTTGGCTGGGATCAGGTCGCCCGCGAGCTGGACCGTCGGGGCCTGCTCGACCGGCCCGGGACGTTCCTGTTCACGAGCTACTGGTTTACCAGCGCCCAGCTCGCCTTCGCCACCCGGCACGACCGGACGCCGGTGCTCTGCTACAACGCCTGGGACTCTCGGAATTTCGTGTTCTGGAGCCGGCCGAACGACTGGGTCGGCCGGGATGGAATCCTCGTCGCCCTGAACGATCGCTCGACCGAACCCCATTGCTTCGACGACTGGTTCACCCGGATCGAGCCGATCGGCGCCTTTGATGTGGTCCGAGCCGGGACCCCCGTCCGCAAGGTTCGGCTGTTCCATTGCGTCCGACAGACGCAGTCGTTCCCCTTTGACAACCTCCGCCTGCCCCGCCCAGTAGACCGGCGGGTCGCCTCGGGCTGGGGCGCCGAGGAGCGTCGCTAAAGATCGGGACGGGCGGGTCGCCGTCAGGGGCATTATCGCTAGAATGGGAAGTGTGTTCCTGGTCGAGGAGCCCGGGCTCGTCGCCTTCGAGCCGTTGCGTGCGTTTCACGCCCCGATCTCTCTGGTGGTCGCGACCCTTGGTCCCTCTCTCAACTTCGCGGGTTTGGAAGTCTCAGGATCTGCGCTGGACTCCTTGCCAAGACATGAGACTGGTGCGTTTCACGCATCCTGCCGGGATGGACTTTTAATGCCGGGGGTCGGGTTCGATGGAGAATCAGTCGGTCGTGTTGGCGGAGCACCCGACCGCGATGGGCCCGATCTCGAAGGTCGTCGGCCTGTATCAGACATTCTTGAGGCGCAGCCTGGAGCACTTTTTCCCCGATGCGTCTCTGATAGTGGAGGGGGATCGGAGCCTGCTCAACTGGGACGGGTCGTTGAACGAGGAGCACCACCAGATGACCGACGATCCCGACGGCCTCGGGGTGGTGATCGATTGGTTCGGCTCGCGGTACGTGTTCCAGCCGGGTAGCCCGACGCCGTTCCTGCCCGCACAGCGGCGGCTGATCGCGATCCTTCTGAAGACGCTCGACCTGCGGTTCCGGGGTCTCTTTGACCTCGACGTCGCGCATCGGCTGGAGCGGTTCCACTACGTCCTGGAAGACCTGATCGTCTCGGATTACGTGGACCCGAACGACCCGTTTCGGATCCCGGCGGCGCTGGAGACGTTGCGGGTCGCGGCGCTGTCCACTTACGAGAACCGCCGCGTCTCGCTGGGGGCGTTGCTGCTGGCCTCGCTGCACGACCCCGCCGCGCCCGGCCGGGTGAATCCGGAGGGCGCCCCGGTTCAACACGCGACTGACGGCGATCAAGGGGTTCCACCGGCTCTGCGACGGCGTGCGGACTGTCTTCCTGGTCGATCGCCAGGGGGACCTGATGCGTGCCGTGGACATCGAGCGCTGGGCTGAGCAGGTGCAAGGGCCGGGCTCCCTGCCGATCCCGTGCCCCCGCACCTACGTCAGCCATGCCAAGGCGACGCAATCGGGCGGGCACGTCTGCCTGGTCCTGACCCCTTCGCAGGAGATCAAGGTCTTCGTGGGGGGGGCGCTGGCGTTCGCCTTCAGCGATGCGCGCTGGCGGCTGCTCGACATCCCGACCAAGTTCGCCACCTGGTGCAAGGCCGTCGGCACGGCGTGCGGGAGTGACCTCGCTCTGCGGGTCTTCCAGGTCGCCTTGAACCTGAGCGAAGACCGCAAGGGCGCCCTGCTCGTCGTCCTGCGCGACCCCGCTGTGTCGATCCCACAACTGATCGCCCCCGCCGACCGGATGATCGAGGAGGTGGCGACTGACGACCCCGAGGACCCCGACAATCTCTCGCCCCGCCTGGCCAAGCGGTCGCTCCACCACATCGCCCGGGGTCAGAACCTGCTCGACCTCGAACTCACGGTCATCGAAGCCCTGGCCGGGATCGACGGCGCCGTGGTCACCGACCATGAAGGCCGGCTCCTGACCTTCGGCGCCATCCTTCGGATCAACCCCGAGGCGCTGAAGTTCGCCCGCGCCGTCGAAGGTGCGCGGACCCTCGCCGCCCTCGCCGCCTCGTATCACGGGCCGGTGCTCAAGGTGAGCGAGGATGGCTTCCTGACAATGTTCCTGGGTGGTCGGCGGGTCTGGGAAATATGAACGAATTGGCCTGCCTGCTCCCGGATCTCCAGCATGCGCGCCCTTTCACGAGAGGCTCTCCCACCCTCAACATCACCGGAACGTGGCCTTTTTCGGCTCCATGCCGTCAGTTTGTGCGCAACCCGAACGGAGAGCGTTCTGGAGTTCTCGGTGAGGAGGGATAGGGCGTCTGCGCCACGCCATCCGGATGGCGTGGCGCAGACACGATCTGCAAGGCTCAAATCGTCATCATGATGGCTTCGAGTGCCTCGCGTGAGGGCCGCAGCGCCTCGTCGGGCAGGAGGGCCAGGGGCGTGTCGGTCATCCCTTGCTCGGTGACAAAATCGGGGCGGTCGGGGGCGACGTAGATCAGGCCGGTGAGGAACTCGTGCTGCTGCTGACTCTCGATGAGCAGGCGTAGCGCCGAGGCGCGATCGAGCACCTTGTGCTCCTCGTGCCGGAGGGCACGGAGCACGATCCACGAGCCGTCGTGCAACTGAACGCGGGTGGCCTCGCCCGCCTTCTGCTCGACCTCGATCTCGGGCAGGCGGCGAACGAAGCCGATTTCCTGGAGCGGTTCCTCATGCTCGCGCGACCAGTCCCATCCCTTGGTCGAGCCGGCGTAGTCGTTGAACGTGACGCACGGGCTGATAATGTCGAGCACCGCGAGGCCCTGGTGCCGCAGTGCCGCCTTGAGCAGGGGGACGAGCTGCTTCTTGTCGCCCGCGAACGACCGCGCCACGAACGTGGCGCCGGCGCCGATCGCCTCAAGACAGAGGTCGAACGGCGGCACCGTGTTCTCCTCGCCCGTCTCGCGGCGGAGGTGGGCGTGCAGGTCGGCAGTCGCCGAGAACTGGCCCTTGGTCAGGCCGTAGCAGCCGTTGTTCTCGATAAGATAGATCAGCGGCAGGTTGCGCCGGCAGGCGTGCTTGAACTGGCCCATGCCAATGTTGGCCGTGTCGCCGTCGCCGCTAATCCCGATGCCCAGCAAGCGGCGATTGGCCAGGACAGCCCCGGTCGCCACCGACGGCATCCGGCCGTGCAGCGCGTTGAAGCCGTGGCTGTACTGAAGAAAATAGGCCGGGGTCTTGCTCGAACAGCCGATCCCACTGAATTTGACGGTCGTGTAGGGATTCACCCCGACCGACTTGCAGGCGTCGATCAGGTAGCTCGTGATGCTGTTGTGGCCGCATCCCTTGCAGAGCGTCGAGGGGTGGCCCTGGAAGGCCAGGGCCGGCAGGGAGAAGGACTGGCTGTCGGTCTCGATGAGGATCGTCGCTTCGCTGGCCATGGGTCGATCGCCTCTTGCGGAGGAATCAGAAGGTCTGGATACGGGTGTTGTTTCCTTGCTCCCTGCTCCCGGAGGGTAGCGGTCGGAAGATGATCCCCTTCACTCGGGCGAGACCTCAGGGGCGCGGGGGCTCTTGGGCGCGTCGGGGTCGTCGCTGCCAGCGGGCCAGCCGGGGCCGGAGGGGTTCTTCTCCCAGCCGAGGATCGGCCGGATGATGTTCTCGACGGCGATCGGTGTGCCGTTGTAGTGGACGACCGAGGCCAGGCGGTCGGCGAGCGTTCCCCGGAGCCGCGCCCGGAGCAGAGCGGCGACTTGGCCGTCGCGGTTCTGCTCGATAACGTAGACCCGCTCATGTCGCTCGACGAAGCTGGCGACCTCGTCGGGGACGGGCAGCGCGCGGAGGCGGCAGGATTCGGTCGCGATGCCCTGCGCCTGGAGCAGGTCACGGGCCTCGGCCATCGCCACGTGCGTCGAGCCATAGGCGATCAGGCCGACCCGGCTGCCGACTTTTCCCTCGAAGACGGGCTTGGGCAGTTGACCTCGCGCTGTCTCCAGCTTCAGCGCCAGGCGGTCGAGGTTCTTCTTCCAGTCCTCGGGGCGCTCGCTGTAGCCCGACTTCTCATTGTGGCCCGTGCCCCGGGTGAAGTAGGCGGCCAGCGGGTGCGCGGTGCCGGGGATCGTCCGGTAGCAGATGCCGTCACTGTCCACATCTTTGTAGCGCTCGAAGCGCCGAGCCGCTCGAGGTCCTCGGCGTCGAGCAGCTTGCCGCGCTGGAGCGGCTTGTCGGGGTACGCGAACGGATCGGTCAGCCAGAGGTTCATTCCCAGATCGAGGTCGCTGGCGATGAAGACCGGGGTCTGGAACTGCTGCGCCAGGTCGAGCGCCTCGAGTGTCATCGTGTAGCACTCACCGACCGATCCGGGGATCAGGACGATGTGGCGGCAGTCGCCGTGGCCGAGCAGGTGGAGCTTGAGGATATCGCCCTGGCTGGTCCGGGTCGGTAGGCCGGTGCTCGGCCCCATGCGCTGCACGTCGACGAGGACGACGGGGATCTCGGCGAAGTAGGCCAGGCCGACGAACTCGGTCATCAGCGAGATGCCGGGGCCGGAGGTGGCCGTCAACGCGCGCGCGCCGGCCCAGCCGGCGCCGATGGCCATGCCGATGGCCGCCAGCTCGTCCTCGGCCTGGACCACGGCGAAGGTCCGCTTGCCGTCGGGGCCGGTCCGATACCGCTTGAGGAACTCCTCGGCGTACTCGGCCAGGCTGCTCGAAGGGGTGATCGGATACCAGGTCAGGACACTCGCCCCGCCGAAGATGGCGCCCAGCGCCGCGGCTTTGTTGCCCTCGATCAGGATCTTGTGATGAAGGCCGTCGATCCGCTCGACGCGACAGGGGAGCTCGTCCGGCCCTGGCAGGTGCTGCTTGGCCCAGGCGTGGCCCGTCCGCGCGGCGCTGATGTTGATCTCGGCAGCCTTCGCCTTGCGGCCCGGGAACTCGCGGCGGATGGCGGCCTCGACTTCCTCCATCTCGATCCCGATGACGTGCGCGACCACCCCGACGTAGACCATGTTGATCACCTTGCGGAGCGTGTCGCGATACAACTTGTCCTTCGGGTCGGGCGTGTAGGCCTCCTCCACGAGCCGCTGGAAGGGGACGGGAAAGAACTGGACGTCGTTGCGGATGCTCTCGAGGTTGACGTTGAAATCGTCGCGGTAAATGACGATCGAGCCCGGTTTGAGCTGCCGGACGTCGTCGGCGACCGTCTGCGCGTTCATGCAAACCAGGATCGGCGTGTCGAGCCGGTGGCCGAAGTAGCCCTTGGCGCTGGCCCGGATGTAGAACCAGGTCGGCAGCCCCTCGATGTTCGAGGGGAAGACGTTCTTGCCGCTGCACGGGATGCCCATGCCGTACAGGCGCGGAGCAGAACCAGATTCGCTGACTGGCTCCCCGAGCCGTTGACGGTCCCGACCCGGATCGCCAGATCATTGACCGAGGGTATTGACGACGCGGCCCCGTCGTGCACGGGGTATGTCGCGTCCACAGAGAGCGCGGATGACATGATTGCCCTCAAATCGGTGGGCAGCACGGCCGCGGCGGCCTCGCTTGCATCCTATCCTCGCCGGCGGCGACCTTTTGGAGAGAGGTCATTGGGACCGTGCTTACCCTGACCTCATTCCAGTCCAACACAAGTCAGAGAGGACCGCAAGTCTGTTGCCGATTTCCGGAGGGGCGGGACGCAGGGCATCGCGTGCGTCACGGTGGTGGCGGCCGAATGACCAGGACATGATGACAGATGACAAAAAGTCAAATCGTCCCTGGTCCGACATCCGACACTTGTCGTCTCTCGTTCGCAAGCCTCCACCGGCCATCCTTGCGGATGTCGTTGGGAGACAAAGACCCGATGAGAGAGTACAGTTGCCTGATGAATGACAAAAGGCAGACGAGATCATCCTCCGCCTGACATTTAAGATTTATCGTTTTTTGTCTATCATCAAGCATCTGTGATCTGTCATCGGCCATCCTCGAAGTGATGGCGGATTAGCTCGGGGCCTTGGCGCCGGAGCGCTGCCGCGCGCGGGCGATTCCAAGCCGCAAAGTGACCATACCCTTGGCATCCTGGACGATGCGCGGGGCCCGCGCCTTGTGCTCCTCGTCGCGGACGGAGGTGAGGAACTGGCGGACGGCTTTTAGGGCGGCTTCGTCAATTTCGGGATAGGGCGTGAGTTGCATGGGGTCTTCAGTCAATCAGCATCGGACAGGGAAGAGCGCCTCGGGACACCATGTCCCAGGGCTATCAGACGAGGCGAGCAGGTTCGACGGAGAGGATCGACTCAGGGAAGATTAGCAAGTGTCGGACCAGACAGGACGTTCTCACGAAATCCTCGGACAAGGTCGGTCGAATCCCCAGCCTCGTTTCAACCGGAGGAGGTGTAACGGGGAGTCAGGTGGAGGGAGTTGGTAGCACACTCAGCGGGGACCGTCAACCTTGAAGAGGGCCAACAATGTTATCGGTTTTCAGGGCGGCCGGTACGATGGATTCCTCGAGGCCCTGACACATTTTTTCGGCGACCGCCCGCATTGCCTTCTCCGGGACTTGCCTGAACAATTCTCCGGACACTTTAACGATAGGTCACGATCTTCGGGAAAGCGGATGCCGATCCGAGTGAAATTCGGCCCCCTTGCTCCAGGGTGTGGGGCGTCCTTCGGTGGGCATCCCCACCAGCGACGTGTTCGAGAACCCCTTGCATCGCACGCTCTATCTGACCGGCCCGACGGCGGTGGGCAAGACGGCCGTCGGCGTGGCGCTGGCGCGTCGGCTGAACGCCGAAGTCGTCGCGCTCGACTCGATGACGCTGTACCGCGGAATGGATATCGGCACGGCCAAGCCCCGTTTGGCCGAGCGGGGTGGGGTACCGCATCACTTGATCGACGTGCTCGACCCGTGGGAGTCGGCCAGCGTCGCGGAATACCGCGCATGGGCGCTGACGAAGGTCGCCGAGATCGAGGCGCGAGGCCGTCAAGTGCTGTTCGTCGGCGGGACCGCGCTGTATCTTGAAGGCGCTGCTCCGCGGGCTGTTCGAGGGCCCGGAGGCCGACCCGGAATTGCGCCGGGAGCTGGAGGAGGAGGCCGATCGGCTCGGCGCCGCGGCCTTGCACGCGCGGCTGGCCGCACTCGACCCGGCAACCGCGCGACGGCTCCACCCCAACGATCGGAGGCGGGTGGTCCGTGCCCTGGAGGTGATCGCGGCGACCGGACGGCCACTAAGCACGTTGCAGACCGAGCACGATCGCCCCGCGCCCGAGGGGGTCAAGGTCGTCGCGCTGGAACGGCCGCGCGGCGCGCTCCACGACCGGATCGACCGGCGGGTCGTCCAGATGTTCGCCGATGGCTTCGAGGACGAGGTCCGCGCTCTGCAAGGCGGAGCGAGGCCACTCGGACCCGTGGCCGTCCAGGGAGTAGGTTACCGCGAGGTGCTTGACCGGCTCGCCGGCCGGCTGACGTTCGACGAGACGGTCGCCCGCGTCCAGGCGCGGACCCGGCAGTTTGCCAAGCGTCAGGCGACCTGGTTTCGCGGCCTGGACGAGGTCCGGCCCTGGCCGCTCTCAGGGGACGAGCCCCCCGACGTCACCGCCGAGCGACTGGCCGACTGCGCGCGCCTTAAATTGACCTTCCTCGATCCGCCAAGATCTGTTATCAAACCGCGCCATCCCGGTCGATTGACCGCCTTCGCACGTGCCGGTGGATACGGAGGAAGACCGGTTCCCCGGCATTTAATGACGCTTCGCGGAAAGGTCGTGCGCTTGCGCTGGGGAGCGGGATTTCGAAATCTCAGATTTGAGATCTCAAATCTGAGATTTTCATTTTTGAGATCTCAAATCAAATTTGAAATGACTCGAGAGCGCACGACATTCCCCCCACAGCGTTTGAGAGCGGGTTTCTGGAGGAGAGTCCGCGACGGGCGACGATTGGGGCCGTTCCCAAGGAGGGGGCCGAATTCATGGGCCGGCGACTTATGATTCTCGTCGGAATGGCGCTGGCCGTCGGGTCCGTCGTCCGGCTGACGCTGGCGCAGTCAGATTCTTCGGTGCCGGTCGCATCCCCGGCCGCGCAGCCCTCGGCGTCCTCGGAGGGGAAAAACGTGCTGGAACTGCCGCCCTCGATCCCGGGCCTGCCCGGGGCCGCCGAGCCCCCGCCGGCCATGCCTGGATCCGAGGAGGCATCGCCCTCTGCACCCGACGAGGCATCGCCGCTGGCTCCTGCCGAGGCTTTGCCGTCCGGCCCGCCACCCGCGCCTGCCGAGATCCGAGCGTCCCGCCTGCCGCCCGCGCCTGCCGAGGCGTCGTCGCCCGGCCTGCTTCCGGCGCCGCCCGAGCCACGCACCGCGCCGCTCGACCCGCCCGTGAGGCGGTCGCAAGTCACCTTGCCCAAGGGGGCCAAGCCGGCGCCAACAACTCCCGTCCCCGCCCCCGTGACCGTCACCGACAGTAACCCCCTGCCGCCTGCCAGCGAGGTGCCTGGCCGGTCGCCGCCTTCGGGCGCAGCGCGCGAGGCTGATCCGTTCGTGCTCCCGGCGGACGCCTTCCTCTGGGTCGGCAGGCCCTCGGTCTCACCATCGAGGTCCAAGCGCCCCCGACGCTCAACATCCACAAGGAGGCCACGCTCAAGATCGTCGTCAAGAACGCCGGGACGGCCGACGCCGTCGGCGTCGTGGTCCGCGACGAGCTTCCTGACAGCCTGGAGTTCCTCAGCAGCCAGCCGACCGAGCAGCACGCCGACGCGCTTTTGTTCTGGAACCTGGGCACCGTCCCGGCCAGTTCCGAACGGGTCATCACCCTGCGCGTCAAGCCGAACCGGGTCGGGTCGTTCGACCATGCGGCGACCGTCACGATGCGGGCCGGGTGCAAGTCGCGGACGCTGGTCCGAGAGCCCAAGCTCAAGATCGAGCAGTCCGTCAGCTCAACCAAGGTGCGCAAGGGGAAGCCGGTGGAATTCCGGATCACCATCTCGAACCCCGGCGACGGCCCAGTCCACGACGTGACCATCCGGGCCAAGCTCAGCGACGGGCTCCGCCACGAGTCGGGCGAGCCGAACGACCAGAACCTCTTCGAGCAGACGCTCAACATCCTTGAGGCCGGCCAGCGCGTGGTTCTCGACCCGCTAATCGCCGACACCGTCCTGGGTGGCCCGCAGTTCTGCCGGGTGACCTCGGCGAGCCCCGACATCACGACGGACCTCGCCGACGCGGAGAAGGTCCAAGACATCGAGGTCGTCGAGCCCAAGCTGGAAATGACCATCTCCGGGCCGGAGAGGCGGTATGCCGACACGATCGCCTCGTACGTGATCACCGTCAAGAACCCCGGCACGGCCACGGCCCGCAACGTCAAGGTGCTGGTCACCTTGCCCGTCAGCGGCCGACCGGTCGAGGTCCCCAGCGGCGCCCGGTGGGACGGGAAGGGGGGCCTTTCCTGGACGCTCGCCCAGCTCGAACCCGGCGAGAAGGAAAAGGTCATGCTCCCCTTCCGGGTCCACCTCGGGGGTATCGAGCTCTACCAGATCGCCGTCATGGCCCGGGGCGAGGACCAACTGTTCGACAAGAAGACCTTCAATACCGACGTCACCGGACTGGCTGACGTCGCGTTCGACATCAGCGAGCGCCGACGCTCGATCGACATCGGCGAAACGACCACCTTCCAGATCAAGATCAAGAACTTCGGCTCGAAGGAGGCCACCCGCCTCCTCATCAGCGCCAAGCTCTCGGAAAACATCGACGCGATCGAGACCGACAATGGCAGTGATCAGCGCGAGCAGGCGCAGGTACAACCCGACCGAGCGCGAGCTGAAATTTCCGCAGATCGACCGCCTCGGGCCCGGCAAGGACCTGGTCCTGGGCATCAAGGTCAAGGCCACCAAGGCCGGCATGGCGTCCTGCCGTGTCTTCTTGATGCACGATGAGTTGGAAACCAAGCTCGATGCTGTCGCCGTGACCCGGGTCACGGCGATGAGGCGCTGATCAGGTTCCCTCCGGAACGATCCGCAACCGCCGGGTCGGCGGTTTCAAAGGAGAGAGGTGATCCCGCCCCTCCTGGTGACACCGGCCGCTGACTTGACACGGCTCTCCGGGGAAACGATTGACCTCCAACCTCCAACACCACCTCTTGGGCACCCACACTCCTCTCGATAGGACCAATCGCTGGAAAAATATTTCGTTGCTTTTGACAAGCATCCGTTCCGGAATAATGCTCCTATTGTTCTGCGTGGTGGTCTGGCGCTCGAGTGCCTTTGCTGACAAGAGGCCGTCGCTCGCCCGACCACGGCTGACAAAGGAGATGCTCATGACTCGAACGAAAGGACCTGTGAAACTGGCCGGGGCGGAACTCGGCGGCACCCGGCACATCTGCGCTTTCTTCAACAGCAAGGAGGAGGAGTATCGGACCCTTCTCCCCTTCATCAAAGAGGGATTCGAGCAGGGAGACCGAGCGTTCCACATCGTTGCTCCGCGGCACCGCTCGGAGCATCGGCAGTGTCTCAAGGATGCGGGCATCGACGTGGACGACGCAGAACGCAAGGGCCAACTGGAGGTCTGGCGCTGGGAAGATGCCTACCTGAGGGACGGCCGATTCGATCAAAACCGGATGCTTGCCCTCATCGAAGACGTGCTGACCAGTGGCAAGAAGCAGGGTTATCCCCTGACCCGGCTGGTGGCCAATATGGAGTGGGCACTGGAAGACCGACAGGGCGTGACGGACATCGTGGAGTATGAGTCCCGCCTCAACTACGTCCTGCCAAAGTATGACGATCCGGTGTGCTGTACCTATGACCTCGCCAGGTTCAGCGCCGGCATCGTGATCGACATCCTCCGCACGCACCCGATGGTTATCATCGGCGGCATCTTGCATGAAAATCCGTACTATGTCCCGCCTGACGAGTTTCTCCAAGAACAGAGAGAGCGCAAGCGACATAGGGCTACGACCTGACAGCAGACGCTTGCCAGACAACGTCGCCTCGGAGGTTCGAGAGATGGAACCGATCAGCCCTCTTACTGACGAGGCTCGAACCCTTCGCCGTTGTGTCCGGGATGTGGTTGCCCTCTCGATGCTCTCCGCTGCCTGGGGCCGAACCGAGCCGCAGGGCATTGCCGAAAGCCTCACCGAGATCCTCCTGCGTACCCTTCATGCGGATTTCATCTATGTTCGTGTGAACGGTCTGGATGAAGGGGTGGCTCATGAGGTGGTTTGCACCGATCAAGGTCTGGAACCGGCCTCCCGAACGCAGGACATCGGCACAGCGCTCGAACCCCTGCTCAAGTGCGGCGGCTCCAACCCGCCCCCGACCATTGCCAACCCCGTTGGGAGCGGGACCTTACGGCTTGCCGTCATTCCCATCGGGTATGAGGGGAGCTGCGGATTTCTGGTCGCCGCCTCTCCCCAGCCGGACTTTCCCGACCAGACGGATCGGCTCTTGCTTGGAGTCGGTGCAAATCAAGCGGCGGTGGTGCTGCAACACAAACGGGCGGAGGGATTGCTGCGCCGGAGCGAAGCAAAGTATCGGCTGCTGGCGGAGAACACCACCGATCTGATCTCGCGGCACGACCCGGAGGGTCGCTGCCTCTACGCCTCGCCTGCCAGCCTCAGCTTGCTGGGCTACACGCCCGAGGAATTGGTTGGTGGCTCGGTCTACGCCACCATCCACGCCGACGACCAGATGACGGTCCGCCAGGCGCACGCGACCCTCTTGCAATCGTCCGAGCCGGGGCGGGCCATCTTTCGCGTCCTCCGCAAAGACGGCGGTTGCATCCGGTGCGAGACGGCCAGCCGTGCTCTCCGCGACCCGGAGACCGGAGAGGTCCTGGAGATTCTTTGCACCTCGCGCGACGTGACCGAAAGAATGCAGGCCGAAGAGGCGTTGCGAGAAAGTGAGCGACGGTTCCGGGCCATTTTCGATCAGACGTTCCAGTTCGCCGGGCTGCTCACCCCCGACGGCACCGTGCTGGAAGTCAACCAAACCGCGCTGGTGTTCGCCCAGATCGACCGCGCGGAGGTCATCGGTCGGCCCTTCTGGGAGACGCGGTGGTGGTCGATCTCGGAAGAGGCCCGGCGGCAACTGCGGTCGGCCATCGCGGAGGCGGCACAGGGGCGGATCGTCCGGTACGAGGTGGACGTTCGAGGGGCTGGGGATCGGGTCGCCACCGTCGAGTTCTCGCTCAAGCCGGTCTTCGGTGCGGCAGGAGAGGTGGTGTTACTGATCCCCGAGGGGCACATCATCACCGAGCGGGTGCGGGCCGCGGCAGAGATCCGCCGCCTCAACGTGCACCTGGAGCGCCGCGTGTGGCGGTTGGAGGCCCTGCGCCAGATCGACGCGACCATCAGTTCCGGCCGCGACCTCCGGCAGACTCTTGCGGTCATCATCCAGCAGGTGATCGGCCCCCTCGGCGTGGACGCGGCCGATGTGCTACTCTTCGGCGAAGCGACCGGGATGCTGGAGTTCGCCTTCGGCCAGGGCCTCTCTCGGCACCTCATCGACAGCGCCGGGGCGGGCTCGGGCGATCTGGCCCGTCGGGTCGCCCAGGGCGGCTGTCCGCTGCACGTCCCAGAGCTGGCCCATGACCCTGTGCCCGATGCCCGCGTCCACCGACTCCTGGAAGAGGGATTCGTGGCCTATCACGGCATCCCGCTGGTGGCCGAGGGTCGGGTCAAGGGTGTCCTCGAGTGCTTCCATCGTACCCCGGTGGAGCCTGACCTGGAGTGGCTCGGATTTGCCGGGATGCTGGCCGGGCAGGCGGCCATCGCCATCGGAAGCGCCGCATTGCAAGGGGGGCTGCGGGCCTCCAATGCCCGGTTGGCACTGGCCTACGACACGACGATCGAGGCTCTCTCGCGGGCCATGGACTTGCGGGACCATGAGACGGAGGGGCATAGCCGGCGGGTCACCGAGATGACCCTGGACCTGGCTCGCGCCATCGGGGTGGGCGAGGCCGAGCTGGTCCATCTCCGGCGCGGGCGCTCTTGCACGACCTCGGTAAGCTGGGCATCCCCGACGCGATCCTGCACAAGCCCGGCCCGCTCACGGAGCAGGAGTGGGCCGTGATGCGCCGTCACCCGAGTCACGCCATCGAGATCCTCGGACCGATTGAGTTCCTCAGCCCAGCGTTGGATATCCCGCACTATCACCATGAGCGTTGGGATGGGACCGGGTATCCGTGTGGGCTGGCTGGGGAGCAGATTCCGCTGTCGGCGCGGATCTTCGCGGCGGCGGACATCTGGGATGCGCTGAGCCACGATCGGCCCTATCGTAAGGCCTTGCCCCAGGAGAGGGTGCGAGAGCACCTCCGTTCGTTGGCGGGCACCCACCTGGACCCCCAGGTGGTGGAGGCTTTCCTCGATCGCTTCGAGGGAGACTCGGTCAGGAAGGCGGATTCCACTTCCGAACCGGGCGAGGTCGTGAATGTGAGGAACGGTGGCGACGGGTTCGCTCGGGTGGGACTGGACACTTCGGCGTCCGGATCTGGAACTCAAGGGCTGGTTCGTCGCTCCGCGGAGAGTCCGTGTCTTTCTCATCCACGCATGGAAAATGAGGTTTCGCTTGTAAATCGAAGGCCTCCCCTCTCGGTTTGCCGAGGCCTGTCGATCCTGATCGCCGAGGACCATGCCCCCTCTGCCCTCGGGCTGAAATTGAGGCTGGAGGCGATGGGCCACAAGGTCCTCATCACCAACAACGGCGACGAGGCGTGGGCCATCGTTCAACAGGGGCGCGAGCGGTTGGTCATCTCCGACTGGAAGATGCCGGGGATCGACGGCCTGGAACTCTGCCGCCGCATCCGGAGTCTGTCCGGTCGTCTCTACACCTACATCATTCTCATGATCGGCAAGGGCAGGACTGAAAATCGTCTGGAAGGGTTCCAGGCCGGCGCCGATGATTTCATGACCAAACCGCTCGATCCCCGTGAGTTGGCCTCCAGGGTGGAAATTGCCGGGCGCGTCCTCAATATGCAGGAGGAGATCCTGGATCGTTCGGTACAGCTCGAGCAAATGCAAGCCGAACTGTTCCATCGAAACGAGCGGTTGGTCGAGCTTGCCATGACGGATTCGCTGACCGGGCTGAAGAATCGCCGCCATTTCCTGGAGGCTCTGGAGGCGAATGCGTCGCTGGCGGCTCGGCAGGGTAAACCGCTGTCCATCGTGATGCTGGATGTGGATCGGTTCAAGCGCTACAACGACACTTTCGGGCATCGGGCGGGAGATGAGGTGCTCGCTCGGATCGCCACCATCCTGCGGAACAACGTTCGGAATCAGGATGAGGTGGCGCGGTACGGAGGCGAGGAGTTCATCATCCTCCTGCCGAGGACTGACGCCCCCAACGCGCGGGGAATCGCTGAGCGGCTCCGGGCCGCTCTCGCGGAGAATCCTTGGAGGCTGCGCCGTATCACCGCGAGCCTGGGGGTTGCCACAGCCATGGTAACGGCCAAGGACGTGTCCTGGCTCTTGGAAGAGGCCAATCAAGCTCTCTACCAGGCCAAGCGGCGGGGACGCAACCGCGTGATCCATCACGAGGAAATGAGCCGATCGTTCTCCGGTGTACTGGTTCAGCGGGAAATGGAGTTGCCGGGTTGCGGGAGAATTGACAATGGCTCTTCCTGTGTTTCGGGGACCTGATCACTCCAAGTCCGCCATAACTCTCTGATACTAAAGGACTTAATCCGGGGAGTGGGGCTGCTTACCCTCTCTGACGCAAGTCCTTGCATATTGGTGACTTAAGGCAAAATGTGATGACATGGGTCCCCGAAACACAGGAAGAGTCCTCATGCCGCTACGCGGCACCCAAACCCATGAAAATGGAGTCGGGATCGCTTCTCCTCGAGAAGCGCCGGTGTGCTGGATTGAGGCCGTTTGGCCTCTGGTGCTTCGAGCCCGCGGAAGAGTCTGGCCCGGACGTTCGGCGAACCCAAACCTGTCGCCCTCGGTCCCGGGGAGCACGGAGGGCAGCTGGCTCATGACCTCGCCTGTCCTCCAGCGCCGCGGTGATCGAACGCTTGGGAGGGTGCGGCATTGAAGAGGCATCGATCCCACGCTGCCCCCAAGAGTCTGGGGGAGTTATGCGCCGCACCCTCATCCCTATTTTCAGGGCAGCCAGGGGATTATAGGGCCGAACTAACGTTTCGTACATTCTTTGAGGGCGAGTACACCGAGCCCCGGAGCGATTCGAGCAGGCGCTTCGTGGCCTTGATGCCCTTGGGCTCGGACAGGCGGCTCCCCTCGTATTCGATCCCGACGTAACCATGATAGCCGCTGTCGGTGACGATCTTCAGGATCCGGGCGTAGTCGAGGGTCGTCTCCCGCCCGTCGGCGCCGAAGTTGTAGCTCTTGGCCGAAACCCCTTTGGCGTAGGGCATCATCCGCGCAATCGCGTCGTAGATGTCGGTCTGGTACTTGTTGTGGCGATCCATGGGGAAGTTGCCGAAGTCGGGGAGCGTCCCGAACTGATCCTTGCCGACTGCCTTGATCAATGCCAGCAATGCGTCGGGGTTGCTCGACGGCCCGCCGTGGTTCTCGCAGATGATGTTGATCTTGTGCTTCTCGCCATACTCGGTCAGCGCCCCGCAACCCTCGGCGGCGGCTTCGGTGTGAGTGAGGTTGTAGTTGCTGCCCGTGTTCACCCGGATCGAGTGGCATCCCAGCGCCGCGGCGGCATCGACCCACTTCTTGTGGTTCTCGACCGCCGTGTCCCGCTGTGCCTTGTCCTCGGCGCTGAGGTCTCCCTCGCCGTCGATCATGATCAGCACGCAGGTCACGCCGTGGTCGTTGGCGCGGGTCTTGAGGTCCATGAGATAGGTCGAGTCGTGCGGCTTGTCCTTGAAGAACTGATTGACGAACTCGACGCCTTCGATGCCGAACTGCTCGCGCACGACCCTGGGAAAGTCGAGGTTGGTGATCTCGGCATTCTTGGCGAAGAGTGCCCGGTGCAGCGACCACTCGGCGAGCGAAATTTTGAAGTCGCCGATCATGCCGGCGCGCGGATTGCCCGTCACCTCGGCGGCCCAGGTTGGGCGGCGCCCCATGCTGAGCGCGACTCCGCCGACCAACGTCCCTCTCAAGAAAGTCCTTCGATCGATCTCCCGCGGAGCCATCGGATCGGTCCTCCTGGTGCGGTCGGTCGCTCGGGCTCGGGGATTTGCTCCCGAGCGAGAGAATGTCGGTCGTTCGCGACGCGAGGAGCGCAGTTTAGGCGTGCCCGATCAGCGGGTCAACCATTCGGCCAGGCGCTCGCGGGGACTCGGGTCACGACGGGAAGCACCCATGACCGGCCCCGGACACCTCCGCTCAGGCGGAGCCGATCTTGTGCTCCTCCAGGATGGCCTCGGAAGGCGCGGGCGGCGTCGCCGAAGCGTTCGGGGTCGGTGAAGCCGAGAAGGACTGGTCGGGCGGAGCCCCAGACCGCACGCGGCCCCGCTGGCCAGCGTCCCACCCGGTGGGTCATTCCGCTCAGAGGTTGGGTGTGACGACGCCCCCCGGCGCGATCCCCGCGCCGTGGTTGTTCAGCGCCGCGTCGAGGAAGCCGAGGACTTCGGGCAGCAAGTTGGCGTTTCTCCCGAGCTTCAGTCGGAAGCCGTGCGGGGCGTTTGGGACGATGTCGAAGCGGCAGGGGACGCCCGCCGCCGTGAGCGCGGCGACCAGGCGCGTGGATTGATTGAAGAGGTTCGCGCGGTCGGCCGTCCCCTGGATCACGAAGGTTGGCGGATCATCAGGGGTGACGTTGAGCGCGGGAGACGCGGCCTGATAGCGGCCGAGGACGCGGTCGGGCGCACCCCCCAGGAAGGTTTCGAGGAACGGACGGTCGCGCGGGTTTTCGTTATAGAGGGCCGTCAGGTCGGTCGGGCCGTAGAAGTCGATAACAGCGTCGACGCGGGCTGAGACACCCTCCGGAGGGCCCACGGGATCGGGCGGCAGCCCTTCGGGGTTGACCGCCCCGTCGGGATAGGTCCCCAGCAGCGTCGCCAGATGCCCGCCCGCCGACTCGCCCCAAGCCGCGATTCGGTTCGGGTCGATCCCGTACCGACCGGCGCTCTGGCGGAGCCAGCGCACCGCCTGGCGGACGTCCTCGAAATCCGTGGGCCAGACCCCCGGCGACCCGATCGTCGAGCTCGCGTAGGCGTAATCGGCGACCGCCACCACGTAGCCGTATCGCGCCAGCATGCTCACCGTGACGCCGAGGGACTTCCGATCAACCCAGCGCCAGCCGCCTCCCGGCAGTGCCAGGATCGCCGGACGCCCCCCGCGGGCGCCGGCCTGTTCGGCACATACAGATCGAGATGCTGTGGCCCCCCGATGTCGGTGTAGACGATGTTCGGGATCTCCCGGACCCCGCCGAGCCCGCCTGACATCAAGCTCCGGCCTTCCAGCACCTCCAGTCCCGAACACGACCAACTCGACCCGGCGCGAGACATTGGCCCTTCCCATTCTCGGAGCGTCGCCCGAAATACCTTGGAAACAAGAGTTTTCTCAAGCTCTCTCGAATCATGCACTATGTTTTACCCAAATTGCTCTTTTTACCCATTTTTCGAACACTTTGAATCCGACGTGCCTCTGCCGGCGAAGATCGGGCTGGGGGCGGACTCCGAGCGCAACGCTGGCTGCGCGGCAGTGTCCCGCGATCGGGCTGGGGGCGGACTCCGAGCGCAACGCTGGCTGCGCGGCAGTGTCCCGCGGAATGAAGGTGACGGTCGTCACGTCCTTCAGCGACGCGCTGGCGTGATTCCGAGGCCGCTGCTCAGGCGGAGCCGATCTTGTGCTCCGCCAGGATGCGCTTGAGGGCGCGGGCGGCATCGCCGAAGCGTTCGGGGCCGGTGAAACCGAAGGACAGGTTGGCGATGACCAGGTGGGGCTCGAGGACGCAGAACCCGTCGTAGCCGTGGGCGACGGCGTCGGCGATCAGCCGGGGGATCTGGCCGTCGCCCTGGCCGGCGGGGACGTTCTGGTGCGTCCGGGAATCGTAGTCCTTCACGTGGAAGTGGGTGACCCGAGGGTGGAGCAGTTCCCAGGCCTCGTCGATCGACTGGCCGACCTCGACGTAGTTGGCCGGGTCGAAGGCGTGCGACAGGCTGGGCAGATTGACCGTCTCAAGGAGGTCGAGCACCCGCGCGGCGGTGTCGCCGTAGATCCCCTTCTCGTTCTCGAGCAGGAGGGACACGCCTCGCTCCTCGGCGCGGCGGGCCAGGTCGATCATCCGGCGGATCGTCTCCTCGCGATGGATGGCCGGGTCGTCGCCGGGGGGCATGTAGTAGCTGAAGACCCGGATCCGCGGGGTCTCGTAGAAGTCGGCTAGGTCCAGCGCCCGCCGGAACCGTTGCACGTGGAAGTCGTACGGCTCGTTGATCTTGATCTTGCCGACCGGCGAGCCGATCGCGCTGAGGCCGAACCCCCTGGAGCGGAGCAGCGTGCGGAACTCCTCGTGCTGCGCGTCGCAGAGGTCGAGTACGTTGGTGCCGTGAATCGAGCGGAACTCGATGTAATGGATGCCGTGCGCGTCCAGCACGTCGAGTTGCTCGTGCGGGTCCCTGGAGATCTCGTCGGCGAAAGCGCTGATGCGGATCATGGTGCAAGTTTCCATGCCTCGGGCGTGGCGCATGGTCCTGGATCGTCCCCCAATCGTAACAGCCCGATCGAAAACCGCCAGCGTCCGATGGCCAATCGATCCGGCACGCGATACGATACAATTCATCGCCCTTCGTGCCGAACGGAGATCTCATCAATAGCCCGACAGACACGGGAATCGAAGCCTGGAACGGCGCAGCGGATCGATCCTCGTCGTCGGTTCGCCGTGCGACTTCGCTCCTCAAGCTCGCGAGTCACCCTGATATGGGCGCAATCCTCTGGCCGTTCCTGATCTACTGGGTGACGATGTTCGTCGCCTGCGACACCGTGCTCGAAGTCGGGCAGAACCAGCTCTATGACGAGGTGACCCCGAGGAGCGCGCTCAAGGTCGCCGGCGGGTCGTTCGTGCTGGCGGCGTTGTTGACCTGGCTGCGGCCGTCGTTCGACACAATGTTCACGTTGGACCTCCCCTGGACGGTCTTGCAGGCGATCGTCTGGTCGGGCGTCTTCATCCTGATCTTCCGGTTCCAGCCGTTGCACGGGGCGGTGCTCGGGACGCTCACGATGCTCGTAGTCTCGGGCTTGGCGACGATGGGGGTCCAGAGCCTGACGACGCCGAGGTCCACACTGTCGCCACTCGGGTCACTGAGCACGTCCGAGGCCGTGCGCCAGCCGATCGGCCCGATGGCCGTGCCGAAAGGAGCCCCCCCGGCGAACAGGAAGTGAAACGCGCGAGCGCGGCCCGCTTCTCCGATGTCCGCGCCAGAGGGCGCGAAAAAAATTGCTTGCGAATGCGTCCAAGCGCCCCTGAAATGGAAGAAGTCGTTCAGAGAAATCGGGTCAGGAGGCAGGCGAGCTTCGCTCGTCGATCCTCCGAAGCACGTCCATTCGCTCGCCGTGAGGGTTTGAAGAGATGCGATACGTCACCCATCATTTCGCCCATCCCGAAACGCTGGAGCTCGCCCGGAGGTGGTTAGTCCAGCTCGGGTTCGACCCCTGTCATATCGAGACGCACACCGACGGGATCCCCCGGATCGCCCTTTCGGTGGAGCCGCAACGGGCCGCCGAAGCGGAGATGGTGATCAACGCGGCGGAGCGGACCGACCCCGATGCCTGGCCCAGCTTCTGGGACCTGGCCAAGCAAGATCACATCTACCCCGCGGTGACCATCTCGAGCGCCTCCCACGAGCTGCATCCGCCGCACAAGACGATCGTCGGCTGGCACCCCCTCGACGAGAGAGCCGCCGAGGCGACCCCGCTGACCGAGGTCTGGGACGTCTCGACGCAGTTCGAGTGAACCGAAGTCGGGGACCATGCAGCGCCGCTTCGCGACGGCCCGGGCCTACCGGCTCGCCCTGCGGCGCTGCAGGAGCCATGCGAGCGGCAACACGACCAGCGCCACGACGGGTAGCCAGGGCGCGACCGCGACGAGGAACAGGACCACCGCCTTGCCGAAGTCGGCGAGCGCGTCGACCGACCGACGGAACGTCCGGACGACCTGAGTGGCGAACGTCGGGCTCTCCGGCGACGTGTAGGTCTTCACCTCGGTCGCCGTGAGGGTGACGGTGCTCAGGGCCGTCTGATGCGCCAGGTAGCGGCTCCGGCCCTGCATCTGCTCAACCTCTCCGCGAACCCGGCTCAGCTCGCGCTCGACGTCGAGGATGTCCTTGAGATTGCCCGTCGATTCGTCCAGGTGCTTCAGGAGCCGCTTCTCCTCCACCTGCTTGTTCGCGATCCGCGCCTCCAGGTCGTAGTACTCCATCGTGACGTCCTGGGAATCGACGTGGCTTCGCTGCAACTCGCCGAGCTGGCCGACCTTCGCCACGAACATGTCGAACTGATCGACGGGGATGCGGACCTTCCACGTCCCCCGCCGCTCGACATGCGACTGGCTGGAGATGTCGGTCTCGGAGATGTATCCCCCGGTCTCCTTGACGAGCCGGGCCAGCTCCCGCTCGATGACCGTGACGCTCTCCACGACCAGATCGACCTGCGCGTTGTAAATGATCTTGCGAGGCATGGCCGGGGGGACCGCTTCGCCCTTCGCTCCGACCACGTCGGCACTCGGAGGCGCAGCTTCGGCCGGAGGCCGCGCGGCAACGGTAGCCCGAGGCGGAGCGACGGACTGCCTGGCCGACTCTTCGGCGCCACAGCCGATCGTCGCCAGGCTCAGCAACGTCCCTCCGAAGAGCCCGAGCCCCGCTCCAATCCGACCCTGGCGCATGCTCCACCTCCCCGGGGGGAATTCGTCGCCTGCGCCGGATTATCGAGCGAAGGCCGAGGCGGATCAAGCATCGGGCCGCCGTCTTGGGTCAGTCCAGCCGCTCGATCGCGCCGGCGGTGAAGGCGGCGAGGCGGTCGGCGGCCTCCTGGGCGTGCTCGTGGAGCGTCCAGAAGTCCTTGAGGCTGGAGGGCCGGTGCCAGAGGGCCCGCAGGGCAGCCCCGACCCTGTAGCTTCCCGATCGGGTCAGCAGCGCGGCGATCTCGGGGGGCAGATCGACCCGGGCCTCGTCGCTGATGACGCGGACCGCGAGGAACCGGACGGCGCGCTCGCTGCAGAGCGCGGCGACGGCGGACGTCTCCATGTCGACCACGTCCGCCTCGAACCGTCGATGCAGCTCGGCCTTCTCGACGGAGGTCCGGATGATCCGATCGACCGTCAGGAGCCGGCCCGGTCTGATCCGGGGCCTGCGCACCTGAGACGGGACGACCACGTCGATGGCGAACCGATGACCCTCCGGGTCAAGGACCTCGTCGGCCAGCATGATGTCGTTGCGGGCTCAGCGCGGGATTCAGAGCGCCGCCGAACCCGGCGGAGAGGACCCAGCGAGGCCGGTGGCCGTCGAGCAGCACCTGCGCCCTGCTCCGCGCGGCGGTGCGCGCCCATGCCTGTCACGACCAGCGCGACGACTTTGCCCCCGCACTCCCCCTCGATGACGGTCTGGCGCGGCCCCGTGTAGTTGCGGAGGTTCGCCAGCCGGTCGATCAGGTAGCCGACCTCGATCGGCAAGGCGGCGACGATCCCGACGTCCGCCGGGACGGGCGGCGGGGGCCTCGAATCGTGGCCCCCAGGCCGGAGGCGTCCTCGTCGTTCATGCGATCCCGATCACGTGAACTGCCACTTGATCATCTTCAGCGTGTCGCCGAGCCGGCCGTTGACGCCCAGGGCCGCCGTCGCCTCGTAGCCGGAGTGCACCATGCAGTTCTCGCACCGGGGGTCCTTGCCGTAACCGTACTTCTCCCACGGCGTCTTGTTCAAGAGGTCGTCGAAGGTCTTGTGGTGGATGTCGGTGATCAGGTAGCACGGGCCCTTCCAGCCCTTGATGTTCCGGGTCGGGTTGGCCCAGGCGGTGCAGCTGCATCTCGCGCTTGCCCTGGAGGAACTCCAGGTAGACCGGCGAGGTGTTGAACTTGTACTTGCGGAACATCGCCTCGGCCGCGCGGAACTTGGCCCGGATGTCGTCGCGGGTCATGAAGATCTCCTTGGTATCCACCGCCGCGTAGCTGTAGCCGGGCGAGATCATGAAGCCGTCGACGTCGAGCGTCGTCAGGTAGCCGAACAGCCGTCGAGCTCGGCCATGTCGGTTTCCTTGAAGACCGTGGTGTTGGTGCAGACCAGGAAGCCGGCCTCCTTGGCCGCCTTGATGCCGTCGATGGCCGCGTCGAAGACCCCCTCGCGCTCGACGGCGATGTCGTGGGTCTGCCTTCATCCCGTCGAGGTGGACGTTGAAGAAGAAGCGTCGCGAGGGCTTGAACTCGCCGAGCTTCTTGCGGATGAACATGCCGTTGGTGCAGAGGTAGACGACCTTCTTCCGCTCCAGGATCTTGGCCGACCAGCTCGCCGATGCCGGGGTAGATCATCGGCTCGCCGCCGCAGATCGAGACGACCGGGGCGCCGCACTCGTCGACGGAGTCGAGGCACTCCTCGATCGAGAGCTTCTGCTTGATCGTCGATTCGTACTCGCGGATCCGGCCGCAGCCGGTGCAGGTCAGGTTGCAGGCGTGCAGCGGTTCGAGCATCAGGACCATGGGAAACCGCTTGGTCCGCGTCAGCTTCTTCTTGGCGACGTAGCCGGCGATGCGGGTGGTCATCGTCGAGCGGGAATCGCATGACGTGCTGCCTCCTGTGGGGGTGGTCGGGGAGGAGATCGGGGCGGCTTCCAGGTCCGCCCGTCGTCATCCCCAGGAGAGTGTCGGCCTGTGCGTCCTCGTGCGGCTCCCTGTCGAGCCGATCTCGGACGCCTGCGGATTTCCGCGTCCCGTGCTCAATAGCCCAGCGAGCTTCAGTGAGCCATCGGACGGCAATCCGCCCGCACGGATCAGAGTCGAACGGCCGGGGCAGGGCGGGGATCCGGCAGGCGAGCGCCGGGCCTCTCCACCGGCAACGTGCCGACCGCAGCCTGGTAGCGCGCCAGGGCCATCAGCGGGAAGTAGACGCGGTACAGGTGGTACTTCAGGTAGAAGACGCGGGGGAAGCCGGTGCCGGTGAACGGAGCCTCGTCCCAGGAGCCGTCGGGCCGCTGCGTCGCCAGCAGGTATTCGATGCCGCGGCGGACGGCCGTCGCCGTGGGCCCGGCCGGCGGCGATCAGGCCCAGGACGGCCCAGGCGGTCTGCGAGGCGGTCGGCTCGCCCGGCCCATCAGCTGCGGGTCGTCGTAGCTCCGGCACGTCTCGCCCCAGCCGCCGTCGGCCTGCTGGACCGATTCGAGCCAGTCGGCCGCCATCTGGAGTGCCGGGTGGTCCATCGGGAAGTCGATCGCCTTGAGCCCCTGCAAGACCTGCCAGGTGCCGTAGATGTAGTTGACGCCCCAGCGGCCGTACCAGCAGCCCTCCGGCTCCTGCGTCCTCCAGAGATAGTCCAGGCCCCGCGCGACCGCCGGGTGATCGGCCGCGGTAGCCGAGCGTGCCCAGCATCTCGAGCACCCGCGCCGTGATGTCGGCGCAGCTCGGGTCGAGCATCGCGTTGTGGTCGGCGAACGGGACCTTGGTCAGGACCTGGTTGTCGATGTCGACGTCGAAGGCCGCCCAGCCGCCGTCGCGGTTCTGCATCGCCAGCAGCCAGTTGACGCCACGCTCGGTGGCGGCCTTCGCCTCGGGCGACTCGGCCAGCGCAGTCCGCTGCAGGGCCAGCAGGACCATGGCCGTGTCGTCGATGTCGGGATAGAGCTCGTTGTGGTACTGGAAGTGCCAGCCGCTGGCTCGACCCCGGGCCGGCGGACCTGCCAGTCGCCGGGCCGACGGACCTCCTTGCTCAGCAGCCAGCGGACCGCGCGGAGCAGCGCCGGGTGGTGCTCGGGCAGCCGGGCGTCGGCCAGCGCGATCGTGGCGATGGCCGTGTCCCAGACCGGCGAGACGCAAGGCTGCACCCGGACCGTATCGTCCTCCTCGATCAGCAGGTCGTCGAGCTGCCGCCAGGCCCACTGCACCGGTGGCGAGTCGGGCTCGTAGCCCAGGCACTCGCAGCGCGATGACCGTGTAGATCATCGGCGGGAAGATCGCGCCCAGGCCGTCGGAGTTCTCGAAGTGCTCGAGCATCCAGCGATGCGCCGCCCGGATGCCCGGCTCGCGCCAGGACCGGGGCAGCCAGCGGTCGGCCCACTTGAGCAGGCGGTCGAGGCCCAGGAAGAAGTTGGTCCAGGTCGACGAGCCGCCGGGTCCGCCGCGCGGGCGGCGCGGCAAGTCCTCGCGGAACAGCTCGGCGATCCCCGCTCCGGCGCCGAGTCGGCGGACCGGCTTGAACGCCGACATGATCGACAGCGGCACGACGATCGTCCGCGTCCAGGCCGACATCGCGCTCAGGCTGAACCCCAGCCGCGACGGGATCAGCACCAGCTCGGGCGGCACGCTCGGGCACTCGTCGTAGCCGATCTGGCCCAGCAGCGCCAGGTAGAACCGCGTGAAGCTGTTGCACGCCTGCGCACCGCCGGCCGTCGAGGATCGCCTCGCCGCGCCGGACCATCGCCGGATCGCTCGCCGAGCAGCCCCACCAGCTTCAGCGCGAAGTACGCCTTGACCGAGGCGCTCACCTCGGCCGGGCCGCCCGGGTAGATCGCCCAGCCGCCCTCGGGGAGCTGGTGATCGCGCATGTAGCGGCACAGCTTGACGCAGAGCGGGATCGTCCCCGCGGCCCAGGAACGCCATCAGCAGGACGTATTCCGATTCGAGGATCGTGTCGCCTTCGAGCTCGCCGACCCAGTAACCCGCAGGGTCTTGCGCGCTCGAGCAGCCATTGGCTCGTGGCGTCCAGCGCCTCGGTCAGGTGAGTCGGAAGAGGGGGTAGTCGAGTGAGACGCTCTGCGTCGCGCGGCCTGTCCCGAAACCCGCGCCGAAACGCCACCATCCTTGTTGGCGATCATGCGATCCAGACCCCTCTCCGAGGGTGGGAAACTGGGGATTGTCTTGGCCTAAGACTCGCGCGGTCGTCACCGTCCGCTGTTTTCGGCCACGCGGCGGCCATCCTACGCGCCGGAAGGATCCTTGATCAAGGTCAAACCGCGTGCGACTCTTGCAACTTTTTCCTTTTTTTGAAAGGTTGGGCCGGTTTTCTTTCCCATTTTTTCCAATATCTCGGAGGGCTGGACTGACAGCCACTCCTCGGTCGGTGATTCCGGAGGAGAGAGGTCGAGCACGGCCGTCCTCGGCCGTGCCCCAGGCTCTGAGCCAGCCACCCCGGCGGGCCTTTTCTTTCAGCGAGGCGTTTTATTCCGGGACGAAGGTCGGTTCGAGCCGGAATCCGCGAAGCACGGGCATCGAGCGGAGGATGGCCTCGAGCCGAGACCGATCATCCTCGCGGAGCAGGGTACCCCGGATTTCCAGGGTCTCACCGAGGAGGCGGACTTGATCGACGTGGGCCAGATCGCCGACCTGGAGGCGGAGCTGCGCGGCGAGATAGGGCTCGATGTCCTGCGGACGTCCCTTCTGGCACAGCGGGTTGGCCCGCTCGTCGTCGGGGACGAGGAATTCGAGGCGATCGTCGACGACACGGACGCCGGGGGTCTGCTGGGCTGCCCGGAAGGCGAGCATCGCCTCGTAGATCGTCGGGACGCGTCCCGAGAGTGTGACCACGCTGTCGCGGGCCGAGACCTTGATCGGCTGGTCGGCCAGCGTGGGCCGCCGCGCAAGGGCCTGGCCCACGCGCTGGACCAGACCTCCGTCATCGACCGCCATCGCAGCCTGCTGCGGTAATCCCTCGGCCGAGGGGAAGGGGGTGGGCGGGGGCTTCGGCCCGGGGGCGGCGGGTGGGGCCGGCGGGAACGGCGCTGGCGCCGGATGACCGATGGTCAGGAGGTTGATCACCTCGCTGATGCTCGGCGTCTGGGCGATCTGCTGGCCTACGGCCACGCGGTTGGCGAAGCTCGGGACCGTCCCCCGGAGGACGGCGACGCCCCACTGGTCGAGCGTCATCTCGATGACGCCATCGTGGGGATTCGGACCGACCGGGACCTCGATCGGCGTCGTCCCGTTGGCCCCGACCAACGGGAGTACTTCCGGGCCGAGCACGAGTCCCGGATTGGCCGGAGCCAGCAGGGAAGCGGTGCGGGCAGCCACCGCGCGATACCACGGGGGATACGTGACCAGCGCCGGCTCGAATCCGAAAAAGGGGTCGTCGAGCCGGCCGAACAAGGGCGGTGGGTAGACATAGGGGACTGTGCCAGCACCCAGCGACGGGAGAGCCAGGGACCCGGCCGCACCAAACCCCGGATAACTCGCCAGTGCGGCGACGCGGTGCGCCTCGACGGTGTCGATGACCAGGTCGTCCTGGATCGGGTAGCCGGTGGCGATTCCCAACTGGACCGCCGCGTCATGGGCCTGCTTCGTGCCGACCCGCCCCGAGAGGACCACCCGTCCGCCGCGCATCGAGGTCACGATCCGATACGGTGCGGTGCTCGGGTTGGACATCAGTGCCTTCAAGACCGTCAACTCGGCGCGGGACGAATTTGCCACCGCGCCCGCCCCGGGGGCCTGGGCCGTAGGACCCTGGGCGAGAGTAACCAGCCCCAGGCCGAGCCACGCGACGCCCCCGATCGACAAGACGAGTGCCGCTGTCCGGTGCCGCGACATGGTGCGATGACCTCCAGGACGGGGGCTCCCCGAACCTTCGTGGGTCGCCCCCTACTGGCAGACTACGAGTCCCAGCGCGGCTTGACAAGCGAAGGACCTGAAGGCGATTCCTGTGATTCGGGAAGCTGATCACTCCGAGTCCGCCATAACTCTCTGAGATTGAAGGGCTTAGGCTGGGGAGCGGGGCCGCTCGCCCTCTCTGCTGCAAGTTTTTGCACATTAGCGACTTAAGGCAAAACGTGACGGCATAGGACCCCAAAACACAGGAAGGGCCATGCGGAATCCCCGGCGCGCGCCCCGCCATCACACCGACCTCACCGGATCTCCAGCGGCTCCAGTGTCATCTTGCCCAGGACGCGAACGACCGGCAAGAACGCTTCATAAGGCGAGACCCCGTCGAGGCTGGTATCGCCGAGCTTGATGTGCACCGCGTCAACCGCCGTCTCGTCGAACGCCGCGTCGATCGCGACCCAGCGGCGGTTGACGTAGACCTCGTTCCAGAGGTGGAAGCCGAAGCCCCCCAGGTGATCGGCGTAGACCAGGCCGATGGCTACCCGCGCCGGGACACCGACGGCGCGGCACATCGCGGCGACCAGGACACCGTGCTCGGTGCAATCGCCCGAGAGGTTCCGCGCCACCTCGCTGGCAGGGGCGAAGGCAGTCTTGAAGTTCTTGTCCCTGATGCGCTGGGCGACCCAGTGCTCGATCTTGAGGGTCTTGTCCCAGGGCTCGACGGTGTCGCCGACTGCCTTGGCGGCGAGCGACGCGACGAGCGGGTCTTCGCTGGTGATCAAGCTGTTAGGACGGCGGAACTGCTCATCGACCTGCTCGGGCCCGGCCTCCCCGTCGGAGGGCCCGGCGGTCTTGACCTCGAGGATCGACGTGTTCTGGTTGGACCCTGGCCGGAGCGACTGACGACGGTCGGTCGGGATGATCTGCGCGGGGTCGTCGCTCTTGAGGGTCACGCGATAAGTGATGTCGCGGGTTGTCTCGGCTCTGGGGATCTTGTGGGTCACCTTGATGATCGAGGCCAGGATCAGGTTCAGCTTGAACTCGCCGTCGGCCGCGGTGGCCGCCTCGCGGGTGGTCCGGTAGGTGATCATCCCCCCGAAGATGTCGCTCTCGCTCTTGAGCACCTGCCCTCCTGAGTCGATCCAGAGGATCGCGTTGTACTCGGGCCGGGGCTTGCCGTCGAGCACGGCGGTCTCCTCGATGCGGAGCAACGGCCGCTTGACGTCGCCTCCGAGCCGCACCTCCTCGAATCCCTTGGCCGCGAGCGTGACGTCGCAGATCTTGCTCAGGTCGGGGACGAACATCTGGAGCGCGCGCGACTCGCCGGGCTTCATCGGATGGCGTGAGAGGCTCTGCTCGGCAGCGTAGGGGCCGCGGACATCGGGGCCCCACGGGATCGTCACCCGCTGCCGTTGCCCCGAGCCTTCGAGCGTCAGCGTCATCCGGCCGTCGATCACGTCGCCGAAGGTCCGCATCTCCTGCTCGCTGGCCAGCGTTCGGGTATCGAGCCGGAGCACGCTCCCCTCGAGAGTCTCGATCGTCCCGTAGCGCATCTCGATCCGAACCCGGTCCTCGAGCCGCTTGAAGCTCAGCACCATATCGACGCGGACCCGGAGCAAGTCGCGGCCCCGGTCCTTGACCGGCTGGACGTAGGTATGGATGTGTCCGACCTTGGCACCGGCCATGTAAACTGCGTCCCACGACTCTTGCGCCAAGGCCGAGGCGACCACGGCCAGCGGGAGGACGACGCCCAGGACGAGAGGGCCGAGGCCCACACCGTGTCGCGTCCGTCTCATCAAAACAAGCCCTTTCGGAAAGAGGAGAAGGCGCCGCTCCTTCGGGCGAGTCGACCGACCGTCATCCCAGGATTCTCGGCTCCGACGGCCGACTCGCCTCCGGCGCGGTCCCCCTCCGGACGCCTTCGCGTCTGAGAACGGCCGTGTTCCTACTATATTATGAACGAAATCCCGCTGCTCTCAAGTTCAAGCCTGCCGGGCGCGAACGACCCGCCCTCTCCCAGAACGGACTTGAAATCTCAATGAGGGGTGAAGCAATTGACCGTTGGGCGGCCCAGGCATCTGGAAAGATGGGACGTCTAGCAACGTTGGGTCAAACCCCATCTCGTTGCCTATTTTTCCCCTCCTGTTCTCATTGCAACACCTCACGAGGCCACGAGACCCCCCAACTGCCTAACTCCGACTCGAATCGCGCAGGGAAAAGATCACCATCGAAGGGCCGTCGCACCCGGCGGGGGATGAGGAGACAGACATACGCGGCGGGGGCCGTCGCCTACCCCCCTCTCCTCAAGAGTCCCGGGAGGACTCCTGAGTCGGGGATGTCTCGAAAAATCGGATTGGCGTGCGAGGAAGCGAACTGCAGACTGTCAGCCAAGGAGGGGAAACCCGAAAGAAAGTCATTGGGCTAATTGGCCGTCCGGTCGCCGACAGTGATATTGGCACAGAAACGGTCTCCCGAAAGCAGCTCCAGCGCCCTTGAAGCGCCAGTTGTTTCGTGTGATGCGAGGGAACATGACCGCGGACCACCACCCGACCGTGAACTTCCTCCACCGACAGGTCACGAATCCGACCATGCGTCGATTCTCGGACGCGCGACTCAACTTGCTGAGTCAGCGTCAGACCGGCATCGGATAGACTAAACAACATAAGTCCCTCTCCTGATGTTGTGCTCAAGTAGGCAGGGAAGATTGAGGACGGCGCAGGGCCTGTCTGTTCTGAGAGTCAGAGCCCGACGGCACTCCTGAGAACGGACAGTCCTAATTGTTATTCCTTCTCACTCACGACGCAAGCGAAATCCGGGGTAATCTCGCGTGAATTTCCGAGATCGCACCGTCGGATTCTACATCCCTCGGAAATATTTTCTTTGCTCAAAGTCCGCATATTACTGGCAGACGCCAAGTCCCGGCAGGATATCGAACTATTGTCTAACATGTTTTATAATAACCGAGGTAAAGAAAAGGGTCGTCAAAAAAGGTGAGATTCACTAGGGTTCGCTGATCGGTGGCCTCACAGGTCAGGAACTAAGTCGTCGGTTCCGCTGAATATCAAGATTTTTTCAAATCACTCGAATCAATGAGGCCGGTGTGGTTACTAGCCGCAATCCCCTGAGAATTCAAAAGGGTGTAACTACTCGCTTCCAGCGGATGTTCAGGTCAAAGGTAATTGCTGCTCAACGATTTAGGATTATCGATCTCGTGTCTCGCGGCCAAGAATCTCCGCAAAAACGCGGACCATCGCTCGGATCAGAGGAATGGTCTCGAGGACCAGAGGCATGTTCTCGAAGCGATCCTCGGACTAGACTTTCGGACTTTTTTTGAGGCACGTCGTGCTGATGGAAGCGGCAGGTCACGGTTGCCTTGTTTTTCGAGCATCCCGGTACGAAGCCACAGTCGCATAATTGTTAGTGTACACCTTGCAATTTCGGCGCGTGACAGGCAAACGCTGCCGAATCTAGAAACAAAGCCTCTGTCGACGAGGAAGGTGTTCGACGCTTGTAAAAGTCCGAAAGTCTAGTCGGAATAGTCGGTGAAATCCCGGTCCTCACTCACCTTGATCGACGCCCCCAAGACCGTCGAGGCAGAGCACGGAGGTCCTTGGTATACCGTGAGATACGACAATCCGCCGATGGTTCTGAATCCTCTCGGAAACCAGTAGTTACACCCAATTCAAAAGCTTGCGGAATCAGATACGTAACTGTTCAAAGCTCAGATAAAGCGATCGGGAAAATAAACAACGGCCCGACAAACGGCTAGAATGCCGAGGTTTTTTGAAGATGCTGCAAGTTGTTTCCAGGAAAGGACTTGCGCTGACAGATTTTACGTAAGTGTAGGCCTGTCAACAACATACGGCATCTCGATTTTCGTCGGGTTTCTAGCCCTGTGTCGGGTCGTTGAAAATAAACCCGCGAGGAAAGATTGGGTGAGTGTTCAGGAAGACAGGATGCCGATATCCACCAACATGTCAAAGAGTCTGTGCACGCAACTGTCCGGGTCAGCCGGAAGTGCGAGGAGTTCTTCGAGTCATTCGGGCCTGGACCACTCGAAGATGAAGTATGGCAACTCTCGCGCCAAACGTTTCAACTCCTCCTGATCCCACACCGCGACGGGCTCTTTCCAGCGATCCCAAAAGGGTTCTCGCCCCAGGTCGGTCAATTCACTTAGACGTCCCAGGTTGTACCCAAGCTGACGATTTGAGCGGCGATCGCACGGATTTCAGGCAACAAGATCGACGATCTACGAGACGCAGTGTTCCATCGAGGGGCCTCGATTCCAGCCGGGGATAACACACTAGACAGCGACATCATTGGCGCACCGGTGCCCTGTATTTCAACGCAGATCGCCCGATTTCGGCAGGAACGAGAAAATCGACCCCAAAGACCCAAAATACAGCAAGGGAAGGAGTTGGTCTTGCCCTTGGGCTCCTCTTTTCGGCCTGGTTCAACCCTGGGTAACAATCTTCTTGACCATCGCAGCCAATCCAGGCGATTAATCCGTCTGTTTCCTCCCTACACTGGTGGCGTCAACGGACCCCCAGTCTCAGGAGGAAACAGACGTGCTCGTCCATCATACACGCCCCGACGGTTCCCAACCCCTCGACACTCCGGCTCACTGCCCCGCCAAGGATCTGACCTCTCCCCAACGTCAGCGACTCGCTCTCGACGCACTCACCGGCCCCACCCCCATCTCCCAACTCGCCCAACAGCATCAGGTCAGCCGCAAGTTCATCTACCACCAAGCCCACAAGGCCCAACAGGCCCTCGATGACGCCTTCACCCCTGAACCACCCGCCAGGAACGACCGGGGGCTCTTCTACCTCCCGGTCACTCAGGCCGGGATCCGCCAATTCGTCCTCGCTCTGATCCTCCTCGGTCACAGCTCTCTCCGCGGCGTCACCGAGCTGCTCCGCGACCTCTTCGATTCCCACCTCTCCGTGGGGACGGCTCACAACATCGTGGAGCAGGCCGTCGCCACCGCCCGCCAGATCAACGAGCGCCAAGACCTGTCCCGAGTCCGCAGCGGTGCCGATGACGAGATCTTCCAGGCCAGTCGCCCTGTCCTCGTCGGCATCGACACCGAGTCCCCCTACTGCTACCTGCTCCGCCAGGAAGAACACCGCGACGCGGACACCTGGGGGGTGCGCCTGCTCGAGCTGGTCGACCGCGGTTTTGATCCCGAGGCCACCCTCGCCGCTTTCGCCTCGGGGCTCCGCGCCGGACATGAGCAGGCCCTGCCCGGGGTCGCCTGCCGCGGTGATGTCTTTCATGCGTTGTACGAACTCGGGCCGCTGGTCCGTTACCTGGAGAACCGGGCCTACGAGGCGATCGACACCCGCACCAAACTCGAGCGAAAGCAAGCCGCCGCCGCGCGGCGGCAGGGCCGGAAGGAGCAGGCTCTGGCCCAGAAGCGCCGCGCCGCGCGCGCGGCGGGCCGAGGCCAAAGCGATCACGTTGGCCGGGGACGTGGCGGTGTTGGCCCGGTGGCTGCGAGAAGACATCCTGTCGGTGGCCGGACCGGAGTCCGTCCTCCGCCGCGAGTTGTACGACTTCGTCGCGGCGGAATTGCGCGCCCGCGAGCCGGCCTGTCCCCCTCGGATCAAACCCGTGCGGCAACTGCTGGAGAACCAGCGGGATCACCTCTTGGCCTTCGCCGTGGAACTGGACCGTGATCTGGCGGCTCTGGCCCGGCAGTGGCAGATCGGGAGTGCGACCGCTCGAGAGGTCCTGGAAATGCCAGCCCTGCCGGTGTGCGACCCGAGGCGCTGGCGGCGCGAGGCGGCGCTGCGAGAGACATTGAGAGGGCGTTATCACGGGGGGGGTAGCGACGTCGAGGAGTTGTCCGCTCAAGTCGTGCGCGCCAGCAGCCTGGTCGAGAACCTCAACAGCCGGCTGCGGAACTCCTTTTTCCTGCGGCGCTACCTGGGGGAGAACTCCTTGGCGTTGCTCCAGTTCTTCCTGAACCATCGGCGGTATCTGCGGAGCGAGAACCCCCGGCGAGTGGGAAAGAGTCCCACGGAGTTGTTGACGGGTGAGCCGCACCGGCACGGGCTGGAGCTCTTGGGGTACACGCCTTACGTGCGGAACTGAGGCCCCAGGCCAGGAAGGAGTGACCCGCGTGAACCCGCCCAAAGGCGGGACCGATGAAGGTCCGTAGTGTTACCCGAAAAACGTCACTTTTGAACCATGCCCTCTTTTCTTCATCTCCCCGGAGAAAGGCCGAGCCACAGGGTCCACAGAACGCGCAGGGGAGAGAGGCCGTGGACGACCTTGATCATCGGACTTTCCTAATCATGGAGTGCGTATCACTCGCCAACGTCTTGCGAGGCAAATTCATCAACGATCCAGCATAGAGCTAGGATGCCGGCGATTCGCGGTAGCGTCGTTCCAATTCGGCAAGGAGGGCCGGCCGCTGCTTCTTGGAGCGGGCCTTCCTCATGATCTTGCGCCGGTCCAACGCCTGAGTTTGGCTCGGCGGCTCGCGCGCCGTCCGATACCCAAGCAGGTCGGCCACCGTAAACGGCTCGGGATGCGCCGCGTGGGCGTCCAGCGCATGCACCAACGTCGGACCCTCCACCACCAGCCGGATCCCCGCGTGGCGACGACCGTGGATCCGACGCTCGTGGCTCTTCGGCAGGCGAAACCAACGCTCCAGATCGAGATTGTCCCGGATCCCTTCGTACTCCTCCTCGCCGACGAACAGACCGGCCAGGAAGCTGAGCATCAACCGGGCCATGCCGTGCCGGATCGGATCCTCGGTCGCCTCGAAGCGATCGATCAACGCCTCGAACTGCTCCTGCCGCTCCGTGACATCCTCCGTCCCGGGTTCCAGCGTCGCGGCCACCTCCGCGATCACCGCGACGTACTCTCGGATGACCTCTTGCTGTTCCTTGACCTCGTCCAGCCCACTCCGGATGCAGTCGGCCAGGCGGCCGAGTTGCTCCTCCGCGAACCCCCTTTTTTCGCGTCCAAGTTCCGTTGCAGCGACGCGTGGACCTCGGTGAGGGCTTCGGCCATCCGCACGCCGGGAGGGGGGAGCGGCCCCCCTTGATCGTCCTTGAGGATCCCCCGCACCGCCGCGCAAGAGTCCAGGACCACAGAGCCGACAGGATCGACCTCGGCAGGAGGCCGATCCGCCGCCGCGGGCGCCGGGACGGTGGCTCCAGGAGCCGCGGGCGTGAGGTCCCCCTTCGTCTCAGCCTGCGGCCGCGCCAGCGCGGCCTGTTCAATCGTCCGCAGGCCGCGCACCTTCTTCCGCATCTGGACCTTGGCATGGCTGTCGGCCTCCAGGACGGGCTGGGCCAGGTCGCGGAGGAAGTGGTTGTCGCAAGAGCGATGGGGCACCTCGGGGAACTCCGCCGCGATCCCCGTGACGAACGCGTCCTGCTTGTCGGAGAGCCAGAGGGCCACCGGCTTGCCCAACGACTCGGCCCACTCCCGGGCCTTCGTGATCAGGCGGCGGACCTCCGCCGCGGTGGCGGAGAGCAACGGTTCGGCGAACCAGACCCGTTTCTGGGTCAACTCGCGGATGACGTAGAGGGTCTCGTGCCCCTTCTCGGGCTGGAGGCCGTCGATGCAGAGGATAATCTCCGCCGTCGTGGCGTAGTGGCGGCGGAGCGACTCGGGGTCTTGCTGCCGCGCCGCGAGCATGATCTGGTCGCGTCGGATGTCCTGGTCGAGGGCGGTCTCGGTGAGCTTGATCCCAGAGTCGTCCCGGAGTTCGGATCGGATCAAGGGGATCGCCATGTGGCGGGAACAGCGTCGGTGACCGATCCAGCAGAAGACATCCCAGGCGAGGGCCCACTTGGGGAGGGCGATGCTGACTTCGGTCTCGGGGCTCTTGGTCTTGGCGTGTCCGGGGCAGTCGGGATCGGGGCAGCGGTCGAGCCTGCAAAGCAACTCGACGGGCCCCTGGAGGGTATGGAACCGGCGAGAGCGGTGGTCACAGACGTGCATCATCCGTCCGCAACGCGGGCAGTTCCGATCCGTGACGTCGAGCTCCCAGGAGGCGAAATCGGGATCCTCGGGCCAGTCGTAGGGCATCGCGCTGATCTCCCTGGGGGACTGAGATCCGTCGCTCGGGCAGACCAGCCAAGAGGTTACACGTGCAGGAGCCGAGTTCCTAGCCTTGTGCTGGATCGTTGTAAAAAAACGACATCCAGCCCTGGGTCGTAAGGACGTGGTGCCTTCCCCCCAAGGCCGACGCGGACTTCGTCTGGCACATGGAGGACGTGCTTGCGGTCTACCAACTCCCCTACGACCCCACTCATCCGGTGGTTTGTATGGACGAAGCGAGTAAGCAACTGATCGGCGAGGTCGCTATCCCGGTGCCCGCCGCGCCGGGGCGAGCTGCCCGCATCGATTACGAGTACGAGCGCAAGGGGACGTGCAACCTGTTCATGATGTGCGAGCCCCTGCGGGGCTGGCGGCATGTGCGGGTGACGGAGCGACGCACTCGGCGCGATTGGGCCGAATGCATCCAGGAGTTGGTGGACGTCCATTATCCGACGGTCGCGAAGGTCCGTTTGGTGATGGACAACCTGAATACGCACGACAGTGCCAGCCTGTACGAGGCGTTCCCGCCCGCCGAGGCGCGACGCCTGTTGGATCGGCTGGAAAGTTCACCCGACCCCGAAGCACGGGAGTTGGCTGGACATGGCGGAGACCGAATTGAGCATCCTGAATCGGCAGTGTCTGAACCGCCGGATCGATGAGATGGCAGAAATCCGGCGCGAAGTCGGACCCTGGGAGGAAGATCGCAATGAGAGAGAATGCCGTATCCATTGGACCTTCACCCTCGCTGTCGCTCGCGTGAAATTGAAGAAACTCTACCCGTCAATTAAAGGTTGACGGATCACTAGCCAGGGATGATGGCCACATGATAGAGTGGAGCGTCACGCGGCCCTCCCGAGCGACGGTACTGGCATGCACGCCATCGAGTTTCTCCGGAATCCCTCGAAGGTCCCGGTCAAGCCGGTTTACGCCGTCTTCGGCGACGATTCCTTCCTGCGCAGGGAGTCGCTGGAGACGATCGGGCGGGTTGTGCTCCCGGGAGATGATGACGAACTGGCGATCGTGCGGTTCGCGGGAGATCAGGCGAGCCTGGCTGACGTGCTCGATGAGGTCCGGACCCTCCCATTCTTCTCCAGTCGCAGAGTCGCGATCGTCGAGTCGGCCGACCCGTTCGTCACCGCGCACCGCAAGGAACTGGAGGCGTTCGTCGAGCACTCGTCGGCGTCGGGGGTTCTCGTGCTGTCGGTCAAGACCTGGTCCTCGGCCACCCGGCTTGCCAAGCTAGTGGACAAGACGGGGCTGGCCATCGACTGCAAGGGGCCAAACGAACGCGAGCTGGTCTCGTGGCTGACCTACCTGGCCAAGTCGCGGGCCGGCACCCGCTCGACGATGACGCTGCGCGGCTCCTGCTCGAACTGGTTGGCCCGGAAGTCGGGTTGCTGGTCGCCGAGATCGAGAAGTTGGCGGTCTTCGTCGGCACCCGCGCCCGGATCCGCCGCGATGACGTGGCGCGGATGGTCGGCGCGGGGCGGATCGAGACCATATGGAAAGTGCTCGACGCCGCCACGACCGGCCGGGGCAACGTCGCCCTGGAGCACCTCGACCGCCTGATCGCGGCGGGCGAGTATCCAGTGGGGCTCCTCGCAGCCATGAGCGTCTCACTGCTCAAGGTCCACCATGCCGGCCGGCTTCGACGGGCCCGCATGAAGCTCGAAGACGCCTGCCGCGAGGCCGGCATCCCCCACATGGCGTACGAGAAGACGCAGCAGCAACACGCCCACCTCGGCCCCAGGCGGGTCGATCAGCTTCCGGAACTCCTCCTCCAGGCCGATCTCGACCTGAAAGGCTCTTCGATGCTGGAACCCCGCGCCGTGCTCGAACGGTTGCTGGTCCAACTTTCCGGCCCGAGACGAGATTAGTCGTCCCTCCGTGGGGTGCGTGAACCGCACTGATGAATTTCAACGATCCAGCACAAGGCTAGGAACTCGGCTCCTGCACGTGTAACCTCTTGGCTGGTCTGCCCGAGCGACGGATCTCAGTCCCCCAGGGAGATCAGCGCGATGCCCTACGACTGGCCCGAGGATCCCGATTTCGCCTCCTGGGAGCTCGACGTCACGGATCGGAACTGCCCGCGTTGCGGACGGATGATGCACGTCTGTGACCACCGCTCTCGCCGGTTCCATACCCTCCAGGGGCCCGTCGAGTTGCTTTGCAGGCTCGACCGCTGCCCCGATCCCGACTGCCCCGGACACGCCAAGACCAAGAGCCCCGAGACCGAAGTCAGCATCGCCCTCCCCAAGTGGGCCCTCGCCTGGGATGTCTTCTGCTGGATCGGTCACCGACGCTGTTCCCGCCACATGGCGATCCCCTTGATCCGATCCGAACTCCGGGACGACTCTGGGATCAAGCTCACCGAGACCGCCCTCGACCAGGACATCCGACGCGACCAGATCATGCTCGCGGCGCGGCAGCAAGACCCCGAGTCGCTCCGCCGCCACTACGCCACGACGGCGGAGATTATCCTCTGCATCGACGGCCTCCAGCCCGAGAAGGGGCACGAGACCCTCTACGTCATCCGCGAGTTGACCCAGAAACGGGTCTGGTTCGCCGAACCGTTGCTCTCCGCCACCGCGGCGGAGGTCCGCCGCCTGATCACGAAGGCCCGGGAGTGGGCCGAGTCGTTGGGCAAGCCGGTGGCCCTCTGGCTCTCCGACAAGCAGGACGCGTTCGTCACGGGGATCGCGGCGGAGTTCCCCGAGGTGCCCCATCGCTCTTGCGACAACCACTTCCTCCGCGACCTGGCCCAGCCCGTCCTGGAGGCCGACAGCCATGCCAAGGTCCAGATGCGGAAGAAGGTGCGCGGCCTGCGGACGATTGAACAGGCCGTGCTGGCGCGGCCGCAGGCTGAGACGAAGGGGGACCTCACGCCCGCGGCTCCTGGAGCCACCGTCCCGCGCCCGCGGCGGCGGATCGGCCTCCTGCCGAGGTCGATCCTGTCGGCTCGGTGGTCCTGGACTCTTGCGCGGCGGTGCGGGGGATCCTCAAGGACGATCAAGGGGGGCCGCTCCCCCCTCCCGGCGTGCGGATGGCCGAAGCCCTCACCGAGGTCCACGCGTCGCTGCAACGGAACTTGGACGCGAAAAAAGGAGACTGTAGCAGCGTTACAGGGGCCGATTTGAGGATCGCTCGTCAGGAACCGGGAGAATCGACTCGGGACCCGCTCAACGACTCCGAGTTGGCCCCCAATTCGGCGAATGGCTCGATCCCAAGCCTGATTGCGTAAACCTTGCCAAAACCGCCCGGTAACGCTGCTACAGTCTCGAAAAAAGGGGGTTCGCGGAGGAGCAACTCGGCCGCCTGGCCGACTGCATCCGGAGTGGGCTGGACGAGGTCAAGGAACAGCAAGAGGTCATCCGAGAGTACGTCGCGGTGATCGCGGAGGTGGCCGCGACGCTGGAACCCGGGACGGAGGATGTCACGGAGCGGCAGGAGCAGTTCGAGGCGTTGATCGATCGCTTCGAGGCGACCGAGGATCCGATCCGGCACGGCATGGCCCGGTTGATGCTCAGCTTCCTGGCCGGTCTGTTCGTCGGCGAGGAGGAGTACGAAGGGATCCGGGACAATCTCGATCTGGAGCGTTGGTTTCGCCTGCCGAAGAGCCACGAGCGTCGGATCCACGGTCGTCGCCACGCGGGGATCCGGCTGGTGGTGGAGGGTCCGACGTTGGTGCATGCGCTGGACGCCCACGCGGCGCATCCCGAGCCGTTTACGGTGGCCGACCTGCTTGGGTATCGGACGGCGCGCGAGCCGCCGAGCCAAACTCAGGCGTTGGACCGGCGCAAGATCATGAGGAAGGCCCGCTCCAAGAAGCAGCGGCCGGCCCTCCTTGCCGAATTGGAACGACGCTACCGCGAATCGCCGGCATCCTAGCTCTATGCTGGATCGTTGAGAAAAAAAGGATCGAAAGCGACGCCCGTCGTGAGTTCCCCGAATTCACTCTTTCTCCAAGGCCTCCTGCTTCCTGCCGCTTCAAGACTTTACCGCAGGATCCGGTCGCGAAGTTTCCGGCTCAGGTCGCGCAGCCGCTGCCGATCGTCGCCGCGGGCGCGGGGTCGCCGTTGCCGGTCAACGCGTCGAGCGAGACGCCATCGACCGAGAGTTTCAGGGCGTCGATCGTTCCTTGCACCCGCAGCCTGGAGAGCTGGTTCAGGTCGATCGACAGCTCCGACAGCAACGACCGGGCCTTGTCCGGGAGCCGCTCGGTCAGGCTCTGGGGCCGGACCCGGTAATCGAGCCGGCCGTTGAAGTCGGTCCAGCCCGTCATGACGATCGGTAGCTTGGCGACATTCACCGTCAAATTGTCGGTCTCAATCCGGCCGTTCTTGATGGCGAAGTCGGTCTTGACCGAGCCCACCCGGGCGTCGGAGGGCAGTTCGACCAGCGTGGTCAGTTTGGCCAGAAACTGCGACCCATCGAGCTGGATCGGGTTGAGTCTGATCGCCCCCTGGCCGACGAGCGACCGCTGCACTGCGTCGCGCGTCATGCCTTGCCCGCGCACGTAAACATTCGCTTCAAGCCGCCCCTCGACCGACTCGATCGCCCCGGAGAGGATCGGGACCAGGTAATTCAGGGCGCTCATCCCCTCGCTCAGCGCAACGTCCTTGGTACGGAGGTGCCCCTCGAACGCCGGCTCCGCACCCGAGCGGTCGAGCGACGCCGCCAGCTCGAAAGGGCCACCATTGAGCGTCCCGCGCAACTCCTGGATTGTGGTGTGCCGGCCCTCGCATGAGGCACGGCCCTCGATCCCGGTGAAGTCGAGACGCGTCTGGCTCGGCTCGTCGATCACGCAGATCGTGGCATCATGGACCAGGACGGTCAGACCGATCGGCCCCTCGCACGGGTTCGAACTCGAACCCGAATCGACCGACGCGCCCGCAGGATTCGCCGACGCCGTGGCGGGAACGGCTGACGCAGGCTGAAGCAGGTCGGATAGTTCGAGCGACCCTTCGGCCCGACGATGGACCCTGAGGAACAGCCCGCTGACCTCGACCTCGGTCGGTTCCACTTGCCCAACCAGCAGTTGCAACACGCTGGCGTTGATCCGCGCCGCGCCGACCTTGAGCCAGGGGTCATGATTTGAGGCGGACGCACCAATCTCCAGGTCCGCGAGTCGGACGTCACCCAAGGGGCCGATCCGCAACCGTCCCAGGCCGACCGGCCGACCGGTCGCCTTGGCGAGTTGCTCGACAACTTTCGATCGAGCCCACTCGGTCGGCGCTAGCACTAAAACCATGGTCCAGAACAGTGGGGGAAGCCCAAGCACACCCAACGGGACCAGCCATCGCAGGCGGAGTTTGGGACGTTTCATGGGTGATCCTCCCGTGATCTCCCGAAACCATCGGAACGGGGAGACCGGGTCCGCGCCGGTCGCCTAACGGCTTGTGCCCCGGAGATTCCACCCCGGCGCACGGCGGACCATACCGCAACGCCCCCGAGCCGACAAGCGCAGCTCGCGCGCTTCTGACTGGCGTCCGAGCCGCCGAGCCGGGGGCGAGGTCGCTTCGATCCAGGCCCTCCAGCGACCGCGAGAGACTTCGCTGGCGCACCGAGCCGGGGGTGGATCGACGGGGAAGGCCGCGCCCTTGGCGTCGGTAATGATCGTGATTGGATCTGGCGAACGTCGGCTTCCGACTCCTCAAATCCCCTGATAATCGATTAAATTAATCTAGCTCATCCTGTGTTTCGGGGGGTTGGCGAAATCAGCAACTCAATCAACGCCCCCAGCACTGCTTTGTCTCGTCTTCGGACTCAGGCCAGCGGCAGGAGGCTGGGATCGAGGCCGAGCGCGCCGTTCAATTCGTCGAGGTAGGCCGGGGACTTGATGCGCTCCAGCTCGGCCAAGGCGTATTCGCGGCGGCGGCATAGCTCGGCCAACTCGGCAGGCGCCTCGGGGGCTTGCCCGGCCAAGAGGGTGTCGAGGTAGCCCAGGTGGCGCCTCCAGAGCCGCTCGTCGCCCCGCTGCTTGGCGACTAGTCGTTCCCGGTACCAGTCGCTGGCCAGGCAGCGCTTCGCGGGTGAACAGCCGGCGGATGTCGGGGTGGTGGGCGTCCTTCCCCTCGAACGCGCCTTCGGCCATGATCGTGAGCAGGGCCCGCAGGGGCGGGCAGGCGTCCTCGATCGAGCCGTCCTCGAAGTACTGGCGGGCGACCCGCTGCTGGGCCTCGGTGATGTTGTGGACGCCGTCCACGAAGGCCTCCAGGTCCTGCGTCTCGGGCCGGAGGAACTCCTCGTCGAAGACGCGGTCCGGGTTGTCGAAGACGCGGCCGAAGAAGGTGCGGACGAACTTGGACGTGATCCGATAGCCCAGGCGGCTGGCCAGCACCGTACGTCCCGCGTGGTCGAAGTCTCCCAGCGGTTCCAGGTGTCCCTCGGCGATCAGGAACGCCGGGTCGCGCTCGTCGGGGTTCAGGCGGCACCAGATCTCCGGGATCAGCAGGCTGATGTCGTGGTCGACCCGCATCTTCGGGCCGACGTAACCGGCGGCGGTCGAGAAGCCGCCCAGGCCGGTCAGGATGTACGACACCAGCGCCGCGTTCAGGTCGTGGATCGGTCCGCAGGGCGTTGAACGGGCCCTTGGTCATCGCCCCTTCGGAGCCGGCCCCGGTGGTCGAGGGACTCTTGCCGGTCAGCGAGCAGATGAAGTCCATGAACAGCTCGGGCAGCTCCTGGTAATGGATCGGGCCGTAGACGGCCAGGGGGCGGATGCCGGCCTCGGGCTCGGGCGGGTTGTTGCGGCGGCCGAGCAGCACCGCGCCGACGGGCACGTGCAGGGGCTGACCGGCGGTCAGGTGCGCGGGCCAGGCGCATGCCCGCGCTCGGCGATGTAGCGGGCCGTCGGGTCGATCAGGTCGGGCCGGGTCTGGAGGTAGCGCGGGTTCTTGCTCGGCTTGCCGTCGACAGCCGGGGATGGGCCGAGCAGACGACGTAGCCGTTCCCGGCCTCGGCCGCGGCTCGCGGAGCAGTTGCTGCATGGGGCGGTGTGAACTCGTCGAACTCGGTGATCCGCTCGACCAGGATGCGGGCCTGCTCGCCAGAGGTCAGCGGCTCGAAATTGGAGAGGAAGTTGTCCGGCCTGGCCATGTCGGCCTCGGTCTGGCGATCCAGCCCGCGATGGATCGCGTCGTCAGGCCGCTGGAAGAGCCGCGACTCGCAGTTGACCGCGAACTTGTAGCTCGGCGGCCGGCCGGCCCGGGCGGCAGTGCGCGAGCCGCCCGGCCGGGACCACGACCGAGGCGGTGATGTCGTCCTCGGTCTGCACCTTCGCCGCCGGCGGCGAAGTCCTGGCGGAGCTTGAACGTCCGCCAGCCCTGCGACCCGAGCAGGCCGACGCGCAGGTAGGTGCCGACGAGCTTGCGGCCGAACGCCTTCAGCTCGTGCCCGGGGAAGCCGTTGATGCTGTCCACGCCGAACAGGTCGCGCCAGTGCCCGAGCGTGTCCTGCGGCGACGAACCGCTTGATGATGAAGACGATCGGGTAGATGTAATTGGGGAACGAGGCCAGCCAGGCGTTGTACTCGTCGGTGTAGTCCTCGGAGGGCGTCAGCAGCTTGATCACGCTGCCGAGCGACCGCTCGCGGGCTGAGCACCGGGCGGCTGGCTCCGGCCGTGTAGTCGGGTCCGCGGCCGGGCTTCCAGCGGGTCGAGTAGTCGCGATCGAAGATCTGCTGGACGAGGTCGAAGTCCTTCTCACGGTCGGCCACGAAGATCGGCCCGTAGATCATGTAGTCGCGCAGGCTCTTGCTGATCTCGCTCTTGCCCCCGCCGCTGACGGTGCAGGGCTTGTGGCAGAAGAGGCCCTCGGCGACGGTGCCGATGAGCCGCCAGCTCGCGGCGCCGGGGTGCTTCTCGAGGTGGACCTTGTAGCCCGAGGGGGTCATGTAGGTCTTGCCGGCGTCCAGCGGGATCGCCACCTCGTGGCCGTCGTGGGTCCACCAGACCTGGAGCCGCTGGACGCTGGCCCTGGCGTCGGCGGGGATGTAGACCAGGTCGGGGAGAGTGGCGGTCGACGGCATAGCCGCCGGGCTTGAGCTCGAGCAGGCCTCGGGTCGTCCCGGACCACGTCGTCGAGCGAGCGGTTGTCGCGGTTTAGTCGCTGGGCATCGAAGTCGTTGCCGAGGTTGTAGCTGGCGAAGGCCAGCGCGCCGCCGGAGTGCTCCTCCTCGAGGCCGCCCGAGAGGTTGGCGGCGAACGAGATCTGCGTCTTGACCTCCTTCTTGCAGTAGCCGAAGTAGTTGTCGGCGATCAGGGTGACGATCACGCCCGCGGCGGAGCGGCAGGCCAGCTTGAAGGCGCCGCCGTCGTTGTACAGCTCGTCGGGCTCACGCCAGGCCATGCCGTCGCGCGCGCTGGCGCTCGGTGGCGGCCTCCCAGGCGGCAGGCCCAGCTCCTTCTTGGTGAGCCGGGTCAGGTGCGGGGCGAGCAATGACGCAGCCGGTGTGGCCGGTCCAGTGCTCGACGTCGAGCGCCGGCGTCGTTCTCGGGCAGGTAGGGGTCGCCGGCGTTGCCGAAGATCGACTCGACGAAGTCGAGGTTGCTGACCAGGCTCCCGGGCGCGAAGAAGCGGATCTCCATCGTACTTGCCGCGGGCATACGCCGGGCACCTCGGGGCAGACGATCGGCCGCAGCAGCAGCGAGACGAAGCCGCGACTCGGCTCGGGCCGATCGGCGGTGAACGGCACGACCAGCAGGTCGGCGGCGGAGGTGACAGGGCGTGGCGGAACAGGCGGCGGCGGTCCGGAGGGGGACGGCCTTCTTGTCGCCGGGAATCGGCAGGCCCCCCTCGGCGATGTGGAAGGTCCCCTGCGGTGGTGCGGCGGTCGCGTGCGTCGGATTGTGCAGCACGCCGTTCCGCACGCGGTACGAGCGGACATAGTCGTTGCCGTAGCTGTCGGCGTCCTCGGGGAGCGACAGCTCGCGGGCGACGCCGTGCCGGGGCAGGACCAGCGTCGTCGCCGGGCAGGCGGAGCGGCGACGGCAGGCTTCAGGTCGGCGAAGTAGTCGTTCAGGAAGGACTCGATCCGCCGGTCGGCCGGGCACTTCGCCCCCGACGTTCCGGAGACGCCTCTCGGCCGGTCGACCAGCTCGGACGCGAGCCGGTACGCCTCCACCAGCCTCCCGACGCCAAAGCCGGTGCCGCTGCCGTCGATCCCGAGCGATTCATCGAGTTTTGCAGCGGATGTATTGGGATTCATGAGCCGGGATCTCCCAGATGAGACTCCTCGCTGATCTCCACCAGTGTACGGATGGCCCAATCACGACGATCTTCCGAGAAAACCAGGCCCGGAGAAGAGTGAGAGAGGGGCGCTCTCTGAGATTTTGACACGACCGGGCCGAGAACGCCGAAAATCGCGGTCAACTACCTATGGCATTGGGGTTCACGTCATAACCGTGGTGGAGATTAGCGGGAAGTCTCTATTTTTCAACGGCCCGACAAACGGCTAGAATGCCGAGGTTTTTTTGAAGATGCTGCAAGTTGTTTCCAGGAAAGGACTTGCGTGACAGATTTTACGTAAGTGTAGGCCTGTCAACAACATACGGCATCTCGATTTTCGTCGGGTTTCTAGCCCTGTGTCGGGTCGTTGCTATTTTTTACAGCAATCTGGGCGGTACCCTCGTTCGCACTTTAGTCCTCAAACAAGCGAGGTCGGTGCATTGACATAAGGCTGTCGGTGGCTCTGATCCCTTAATTCACGGGAGAAAACGATCCCAAAGAATTCGGAATGCGGATGCATTTTCGAGTGAGAGTCTTTCCGAATTCCTTCGGTTCATTTTGGCCTTGATTTTCAGGGGTCTGCGACACTGTCAATACCATGTCAATCGTTCGACCTCGCTTATATGGGGTTTAGCTAAAGCTCGCGCCTTGGGAGGGTTACGCGTCCCTCTATCATTCAGGCTTTTCCGCCTCGGGTCAAGCGGCGGGTCTAGACCCAATACCGTTCAAATAGGCGCAAGTCACAGCCTCCCGTTATCTTGGGTTTGCTCAGAATCGAGGCAACCAGGTGGCCATGACTCGCATGTCACGAGGACAATGCACGCTGTCGGCCGATGACGCGGGCCGGATCTTGGATCGCTTGGCGGGACTCGAACAGGTGATCCGCCCCGACGACATTCGACAAGCGTTGACCGCGACTGGGAGGGTCAGCACGCGGAGCTGCGTGTTGACCTCCGAGGTCATCCTTTGGGTGGTGCTGGCGATGGGGTTGTTGACCGACCTGCCCATCCGCCAGGTCTTCAAGCAAGCCAGGCGGTTGCGCGTGGGCGAGCAGTCGCTGGCCCGCTCGAGCCGGCGGACGCAGTTCTTGAAGCGGAAGGCGCAGTTCGCGGACTGGTCGGGCCTGGAGGTCCGCCTGGTGTACGATCCGCCGTCTCACCGCAAATCCAACCCGAGCGAGCGATTGTTGGTCGGCGCTGGAGAAGAAATGGAACGGCGTGCTCCTGAACTGCCTGAAGGTGGTCCTGCAATGCGCCCTGGGGATGACTTGGAAGGGGCTCCATCCGATCGTGAGGCGCCTCCATGGCACGTATCGTGACGGCGTGCGTGTGCCCGCCAAAGGGGATGAAGCCGATCGAGGCGCACCTGAAACGTTCGGCGACTCTGCCGAAGTACGACATCACCATCAAACCGAGAATGACTGAGCCGCAGGTAAATTAACAACGACCCGACACAGGGCTAGAAACCCGACGAAAATCGAGATGCCGTATGTTGTTGACAGGCCTACACTTGCGTAAAATCTGTCGGCGCAAGTCCTTTCCTGGAAACAACTTGCAGCATCTTCAAAAACCTCGGCATTCTAGCCGTTTGTTGGGCCGTTGTAAATTAAATCCTGCCGATCGCCTTAGTATGATCCGCGTCCCGGAACGCTCGTGCCCACCGCCGGGGGCGGCCTGCCGCCTCCGAGGGAGCACCAAACGTTCCAGGAGGAATCTGAGAGCCTGGAGAGCCCCGGAATCAGGGGCCCTCAAGGTGGATGTCTTCGATAACCGATGATCCGGATCGCCCTGACGGTCAGCCCCGACCTCGTCGCCCAGCGGCTCGGCGTCCAGCGCGCCGATGCGGACGTGCGGCTGGCGCGCCAATCGATTCCATGACGTCTACGTGCTCTATCAGCCCTACACGTTCCAGAACAACGCTCCGACCGGCCAGAGGAGCGCGGCCTCGTAGGCCCTGGGCGTGACGGTCTCGCTGCCGATATATAAACCGCAACCTGGGAGTCATCCAGCGCCGCCCGGTTGAACGTCACTCAGACGCAGATCGAGGTGGCCGTGCTGGAGCACCAGGTGGCCGACGATGTGGTCCAGGCGGAGCGCGAATATTCCCTCTCCCGAGCCGTCGTCCAGCGGATGGATCGCGACCTGCTCCCCCCGCGCGCCAGTTGCGCGACGACACCTTCGGGCTGTATGTTAAGGGGGACCTGGACGCCCTCGCCAATCTCAAGGCGCAGCGCGACCACTAATGAGGCCGTCCGTCAGTATCGCGACGCCACCGTCCGGCACCTTCGGAGCATGCTCCCGCTCAACTCGGCTGTGGGCCAGCGGGTCTTGCCCTGACGCGAGTGCCCCGGGGTAAGCGGATTAGCGGACGAACACCTGTGGAGTGGAAAGGACCTCGATCATGAGATCGCCCGTCTCGATGTCCCGTGTCCCTGCCCCCTCATTGCTACGACCCTGGATGTTCGCGACCGTCATCGCGGCATGTGGGCTTGCGCCGGGCCGGCTCGCTGCGGTGGCGGCGACCGGCGTTGCCCATCCGCTCGACCCCCTCAGCAAGGATGAACTCGTCGCGGCGGTCCAGATCCTCAAGGCCGAGGGCAAGGTCGGCCCGACGGCCCGCTTCCCGATGATTGCCCTCGATGAGCCGCCAAAGCAGGAGGTGCGGGGCTTCACACCCGGCGACCCCGTCCAGCGTCGGGCGTTCGCCGTCGTCTACGACGAGAGGAGCCACCGGATTTTCGAGACGGTCGTCGATCTCAAGGATCGGATGGTCGTCTCGTGCCGCGAGGTGCCCGGGGCGCAGCCCGGCTATCACGGGGTGGATAACCGGATCATTCAAGAGGTCGTCCGAGCCGACCCGAGGTGGAAGGAGGCGATCCGGAAGCGCGGGGTCAAGAACCCGGAGGACATCTTGTTCGACGTCTGGGGGCCTGGTCCCGACCTTCGTCCCGAGGAGCGGGGGGGGCGGTCCGCCCGGGTGATCTTCTTTTTCCGGGGCCACGCCCGCAACCCCTTCGCCCGGCCGATCGAGGGGCTGGTCGTCTCGGTGGACCTGGAGGCGAAGAAGGTCACGCGCTCCAGGACTCGGGCGCCCCGATGCCGGAGATGACCGCCGACTTCGACGCGAAAGCCGTCGGCCCGATGAGGACAGCCCCCAGGCCCCTGCGGATCTCGCAGCCGGAGGGGCCGAGCTTCGCGTTGCGGGGCCGGGAGGTCCGCTGGCAGAACTGGCGCTTCCGCTTCGCCCTCCACCCGCGCGAGGGCCTGGTCCTCTACACGGTCGACTATGAGGACCAGGGGCGGCTGCGCCCGATCCTCTACCGCGCGTCGCTGTCCGAGATGGTCGTGCCCTATGGCGACCCGGCGCCGGGCTGGTCGTTCCGCAATGCCTTCGACGAGGGGGAATACGCCATCGGCTCCGACGCGGACTCGCTGGAGCCGGGGACGGACTGCCCCGAAAACGTCGCGTTCTTCGACGCGACCTTCGTCAACGACGACGGCACGACGTTCCGTGAGATCCCTCGCGCGGTGGCCCTCTTCGAGCGCGATGGAGGAGTCCTCTGGAAGCACGCAGGCCACGACGTCATCAACGAGACGCGCAGGGCGCGACAGTTGGTCTTGACCAGCGACACGACCCTGGGCAATTATACCTACGGGTTCGAGTGGATCTTCCACCAGGATCGGCGCACTGGGGCTGGAGGTGGTCCACACCGGTATCATGCTGGTCAAGGCAACGGACGCCGCGAAGGCCACCGGACATGGACGCGAGGATGACCCGTTCGGGCACATCGTCGCCGAGGGCCTCGTCGCCGTCCACCATCAGCATTTCTTCAACTTCCGGCTCGACCTGGATGTCGACGGGACCGAGAACAGCGTGACGGAGTTGGCGACCGAGGCGCTGCCGGAGGGGCCCGAGAACCCGGACGGGAACGCCTTCGTGATGAAGGAGACCGTGCTCCGCTCGGAGCGCGAGGCCCGCCGCCAGCTCAACCTGGTCTCCGGGCGCAAGTGGAAGGTCGTCAACCCGTTGGCCAAGAACGCGCTGGGACATCCGGTGGGTTATCTCCTCCTGCCGGGAGAGAACACGGTCCCCTATGCTTCGGCCAATTCCTCGGTGCGAAAACGGGCCGGCTTCCTCGACGCCCACCTCTGGGCGACTCGCTACGATCCGACCCAGATGCACGCCGCGGGCGATTATCCGACCATGAGTCCCGGCGGCGACGGCTTGCCCCGCTGGTCCGCCGCCGATCGCCCGCTGGTGAGCCAGGATGTCGTCCTGTGGTACACCCTGGGGTTGACCCACACCCCCCGCCCCGAAGATTGGCCCGTCATGCCGTCCCGCCGCGTCGGATTCGTGCTTGTGCCCTGCGGATTCTTCTCCAGGAATCCGGCCCTGGATGTGCCGAAGTCGGAGTGACACGGATCGTGGGATGATCGGGACACGGTCGCCGCGGCACCGCAAAGGGCGTGGCAGGCGTTGCGACAAGGAGTGTCGACGATGGTCTCAGAAGAGCGAGGCCGAATCCCTCGGCCGCCGGACGTCCTCGTATTCGCGGCGATCATGGCGTGTTGCCTCATCCCCCATCGACCTCGGCTCCAACATCCCAGTATCTATGCCGATGATATCGCTCGGGTCGCTGATCTCCAGATGCAGCCCCTCGCCTCGCTCTTGTTCCGCCCGTTCAACGAGCACATGGCGCCGTTCTTCGAAACCATCTCCTGGGCCACGTGGCAGGCCGCTGGGAGGAGGTTGTCTCACGCCCCAATCGCGTTCACGTTGTCCTCTTACGTTCCGTTCGTCCTCTGCCTGGGATTGCTGGGATGGTTGGTCCGACGCGAGACGGGCTCGCGGACGACCGCGTTGGCGACGATCGCGCTGTTCGGGATCTCACCGCTCTACGCCGAGACGGTTTCCTGGTTTTCCGCCAGTAGCTTCACCTGGGCCCTGCTCTGGACCCTGATCGTCCTCCTCTGTGCCCACGCGGCGGAGGGGGCGGGCGGGTGGGCCGCTCGTGCGGGGATGGCCGTTGGCGCCCTCCTGGCCCCGGCGTGTTCGGCGATCGGGCTGCTGGCCGGACCTCTGGGGACCATCCGCCTCGCTGCCGGCCGTTCGGGTCGTCCTCGTGGCCGGCTCGCCGCCGTCGTCCCCGCGATGGGCTCCTTCCTCTACCTGGCGATTTGTGCGGCGTTCCGTTATCACCATGTCCTCAGGTCGGGCATACAGCGCAACTCCGACGTCGGCGGGGGGGTGATGCTCGCCCTCCGGGCACCGACGGCGCATTTGCTGCCGGGCACGTTCGGGGTCCGCAACGTCGATCTCTGGCTCCCCTCCTGGCTGAACCTGACGCTCTCGGGCCTTGGCCTGATCGGAATCCTGCTGTGGGCGAGACGAAGCCCACTCCGAGGGCTAATCGGCAGCGGCCTCTGGCTGCTCCTCGGAGGTTACGCGCTCACGTACTGCTTCCGGAACCAGCATGGCTCCCACTGGCTCTTCCAGATCGAACGGTTCCACCTCTTTCCCCAGCTCGGCCTCGTCGTGATGATCGCCCTGGCGACTCAATCCCTGGCTGAGCCGATACGATCACCGCCGATGGATGGGCATCAGCGTGCCGACTGGCCTGGCAATCCTCCTGCTGGTGATCCACTTGCACCGCATCGAGGGCCTGGCTCGTCTCTATCGATTCCCCGAGCAGCGGCAGACCCTGGCCGCCCTGGAACGCCTGGGGACCATCTGCCGGACGGAGCGGGTGACGCGAGACCAGTGCATCGCCGCTCTCGACCCCGTCTGGACCCACTGGTTTCAAGAGGACTTCAACGGGCTGACGATGCTCCCGCCTTCAATCCTGGTGTCGGGACAACCCCTCCCGGAGGTGCGCCCGGCCCTGCTCGCCAGGCTCACCGCGTCCGAGCGCAAGGCGACTCTGGGGCGGTATGGATGCCTCGCGCCACGTGCGACCCGTCGAGAAACTGGCGGAGGCTCATCTTGATTGCGTGGCTGTGGGACGACTGGTCGAGACGTACCATGCACATCACGTCCGTGACCGCCTAGGGGTCGGGGTCCGGCGGTACTCCATGACAGGATGGCCCGCCTATCTGGAATTCGAACTCACCGCCCTGGACTCTTCTGAGGGGGGCAGGCCCGGCCCGCCGCGCGTCCTCTGCGTGCCTTGCGGTCCTTCACCCGAACCGCTCGAAATCTGGTGGGCCAACTTCCAGACCCCTTGGTCCGCATCACGTTGCGTGCGGTTCCGGCCCGACCCGAGGCAGCCGCCCAGAAACTGGGCCTTACCCCTGGATGAACTCCCTCACTGGGAACCCACCGACGCCAGTCGCATCCGCATCCGCTTCGTGGCGTCCCCCATCACGATCGGAGAGCCGCGCCTGCTCCGTTGAGCGCCGATTTCCGTGGCGCGAAAACACCCCACAATTTGAGCTGAAAACACCCTCACGCTCATGGGGGGTAAAAGGTGGTGATGAGAACGCCCAGCATCGCGCAGGATGAACTCCGGCGTCACCCGCTTGATGTTGTGCCCCCACTCGAAGATCGCGACGTACTGATAGAGGTAGTCCTGAATGCCACGAAGTTAAGCCGTAACTTCTTTTCCTAGCAACTCTTTACGGAGATCAGCGCACGGTTTCGTCATCCGCGGGTATTTTTTGGGACGTCGCTTCACGACTCGGGGCTCGACTCGGCCCGGGCACGCCGGGTTGACCAGTAAGTCGCACAAGTTCCCATCCCCCTCCACCCCCACCATCCAGCGAACCGCATCGAGCAGGCTGACCCGCTCCGGCACTACCCCCTGGACCCGCGCCGATTCCACCATCACCGACCGTACCAGGTTGTACACCAGCGCGAACACCGCCAGTTCCTTCAGCACCCCATCCACCGTCTTACACTTCAGAATATCCATTTTCATAGTAGTTTTCAAGTGATTGAAGTTGATCTCCACCTGCCAGCGCCGGTGGTACAGGTCCGCCACCGCCGACGCCGGGTACACCGCCGCGTCCAGCAAGGTCGTCACCAGCGTCACCTCGCTCACCCGGAATCCAGGCGTATGCACCCGATACCGCAACTCGCGCACCGTGATCTCCTCCGGCAGCTCGGCGTACGCCGCCACCGTCATCCCTCGTGGCTTGGATTTCGGCTTGTACCAGACAACGATTTGATCCCACTTGCCTTGCGCCTCCACCCACCGCGAGTGCGGCAGGCACACCGGGGCCTTCGGCGACCCCTTCCCCTTCGACTTCGACGCCTGCGGCCGACCTGGGGTGAAGTCGATGATTTGCTTCTGGTGAGCGCGGAACACCCCGTGCAGCTTGCGGTTGAGTAAAATCGCAATATGAGCGAATGAGCAAAAGCCGCGGTCCCCGAGGACAATGTCGCCGGCCGACAAGTCGGCGCTGACGACGGCGCAGCGGGACATCTCGTGCGACCGCAACGGGGCCTCCTCGACCCGCAGAAGCATGCCGGTGGCGAGGTCGAAGAGCGCCAGGAACTTGGCCACCGGGAACCCGCAACCGCGGCGCTGGCCGCCGGGTTGGCCGAACGTCGCTTGCAGCTCGGGAGTGTCGGACATGGAGAAGCTGGACCCGTCGAGCAGCCAGACACGGTGTCCGAACCATGTCGATGCGTCACCGGCTGTGCGGCAGGTCTGAGCGACCCGCCCCATGAGGCGGTGGAGGACGCCCAAGGGGAGTCGCTTGCGCGGCGCAGGTCAGCGCTGTCGGTGAAGTTCCAGCCTCCGAAGTGGACGGCGTGTTGACAGGCGGTGTTGCCGTGGAGGATCTGGAGGATGAAGAGGTAGACGGTGGTGACGGGGTTGAGCAGCCGCTCGCGCCAGGAGTACTTCTCCTCGTTACAGGCGAGCTTGATGGCATCGGGGGTCAGGTCGTCGGCGAGGTCTTGCCGGAGTCGATCCAAGATGGTGACAATACGAGGCGGCAGCATGGGAGGGCTCCGTCGGGTGTCTCAGGGGGTGAGTCCAACCACTAGGATGCCGGGAGCCGCTCCCATGCTCAAGAGGCTACAAATCGTTCACGAGTCAGGGTTTGTGCATTAACTTCGTGGCATTCGAGGTAGTCCTTATTATCGGCCCCCACTACCAGATCCTCAAGTCGCCGCTGGTCCCGGAACCGGCAGGCGGCAGGCGGCAGGCGGCAGGCGGCAGGCGGCAGGCGGCAGGCGGTGGCCGCGCACCTTCTGATACAGCGTGCTACGTCCATTTAGCGGCGGCGGCTTCGCTGGCGGGAGCAACCTGGTCCCGCCGTTCATCGGCAATGCCAAGGGCCGGACCGACTTCGACGTCAGGGCCTTCTGGACATTACAGAACCTGGGACTCGGCAACGTTGCGATCCAGAAGCGCCAGCGGGCTGAGATCGGCGAGGCGCTCGGCAAGCAGTCGCGCACCATCAACGCGGTCCGCCGCGAGGTCTCCGCATTCCGCGCCGAGGCGCTCGAGGCCCGCGAGCAGATCGAGGTCACCCGGCGCCAGTTGGAGACCGCCGAGCGAGGATTCCGCGAGGACCTCGACCGCATCCGGGATACGGTTGGGTTGCCGATCGAGGAGACCCACAAGCCTGGATCTCCTCTCCGAGGCGCGCCAGAACCACCTGAATGCGATCCTCAACGACAACCGGGCGCAGGTCCGGCTCTTCGTGTCACTCGGCTCGCCACCACCCCTGGACCGCCCGGCGCAAGCCCCTCTGCCCCCGGCTCCGATCGCCTCTCCCCCTGGCCGCTACTCCCCCTGGCCGCAACCCCGACATCCCCTGTCGCCTCACCGGGGCCCCCCTCCATGGTGGCCGCGGCGCTGGCGCCGCTCTCCGACCCACCGGCAACACCGACCAGCACACCGATGCCCGGCCGGGTCAGGCGGTAACTGACTGTGGAGTGGATCGCTCCGTGCGGAATCGTAGATCGATCTCCCCGCCAAGTGGCCGGGCAAAGCGCATTTGCCCCGGCCACCCGCCTGCTTGCAGGTTCGGCTCCTATGCTCTGATCCTTTCGCGGGCTTGGCACTGGGGTTCTCCTCCATGACGTTCGGACCTTTCACCGAGCACAACAGCATTCTGGAGGTGAGCGGTTTTCTGCGGCGCAAGACACGAACTCGGAGCACGCCTGTTTATGGCCTGATCGCTAGCACCGCCGCCCTCAGCGGTGGGCAGAAACGTCCTGGGAAGCGTATCATTTTCGGCGGTTACGCTCACAAGAGCCAAACAACCGCTACGGAACAGTGTCAAGTTATTGCAGGGTCAGTTTGGGACGATCCTTCGGAGGTCTGAGCTCACTGACGCGACCCCAGAGACCTTCGTTGGCAACATTTGGCACATCAGATCTCGTGGACCTGCAATGAAAGCCGTGGCGCTGACGTGCGGGTGACCCGGCCACCGAGGGGAAAGCGAGTGGTTGTCCGGACAGCGTATTCTTGCCAAAATGACCTTGAAACAGCGTGCCGAACCTGGGCACCTTGTAGGCACGGGCGTATGCCCCTCTCGGGTCGTTTCCGGACCAGGTCAGAGACCGATCGGCCGATCTCCAAGAATCGGACGCAACATGATTGAGTTGGAGCGGTTGTCCAAGCGCTACGGCAAGGTCCAAGCCGTGGACCGGTTGACATTCTCGGTGGGCCGGGGCGAAATCGTCGGGCTGCTCGGGCCGAACGGCGCGGGCAAGACGACGACGATGCGGATGCTCACGACGTTCTTGCCGCCGACGAGTGGCCGTGCCCGGCTCGCCGGACACGACGTCCTGGACGAGCCGCTGGAGGTCCGCCGCAAGGTCGGTTACCTCCCCGAGAACGTGCCGCTCTACACCGAGATGCGGGTCCGCGAATACCTGACGTTCCGTGCCACGCTCAAGGACGTCCCTCGCTCGCGCCGGAGGTCGGCGATCGCCCGGGTGATCTCCCGGTGCCAGCTCGGCGAGGTCGACGATCGCATTCTGGGTCACCTTTCGAAGGGCTATCGCCAGCGGGTCGGCCTGGCCGAGGCGATGGTGCACGACCCCGACATCCTGATCCTCGACGAGCCGACCGCTGGGCTCGACCCGATCCAGATCCGCGAGGTCCGCGCCCTGATCCGCGAGCTGGGCGACCGGCACACGATCCTGCTCTCAACGCACATCATGTCGGAGGTCGAGGCCGTCTGCGGCCGGGTCATCATCATCGCGCGGGGCCGGATCGCCATCGACGACCAGCTCGACCGACTCCAGTCCGAGAGCGCCATCGTGGTCGAGGCGCGCGGTCCCGCCGAGGCGATCCGGGGCGTCCTGGAGACGGTCCCGGGGGCCGCGCAGGTGAGCCTGACCGGCCGCAATGGCGACCACGCGACCTTCAAGGTCCAGGCGCGCGATGGCGCAGACCTCCGCGAGGAGTTGGCGACCCGCCTCTTCCAGAATGGCTGGCCGATCCGGCGGCTCGACCTGAAACGGACGACCCTCGAGGACCGCTTCATCCAGGCCGTCACCCAGGAGACCCTCAGTGACGCGGCCGATGCGGATGCGGAGGCCGCCTGACGATGCGACACGTCCCCGCTCTCTTCCGACGCGAACTCGCGGCCTACTTCCTCAGCCCGATGGCGTTTCTGATCCTGCTGGCCTTCCAGGTCATTGCGTTCCTCAACTTCTGGGAGCTGGTCGACCTGCTGAGCCGGCCGCAACGGTCGCTCTCCGCGCTGACCGACCCCATGAACAGCTACATCTCGGCCAGTACGCCGTTCTGGATCGCGATGCTCGTCTCCGTCCCGGCGCTGACGATGCGACTGATCGCCGAAGAACGACGCTCGGGGACGATCGAAACCCTGCTGACCGTGCCCGTGACCGAGACCGAGGTCGTTTTGGCGAAGTGGCTCGCCGGACTGGTGATGTACCTGGTCCTCCTCTTGCCGTTCGCGATCTACCTGCCGTTTCTCTATCATTTTGGCAAGTTCCATTTCGACACTGGGCCGCTCGCCTCGCTCGGCATCGGGTTGACGACATTGGGGATGATGTTCGTCGCGATCGGGCTGTTCTTCAGCGCAACGACACGGAACCAGATCATCGCGGCGATCTGGACGTTCGCGATCCTGTTCCTGGTCGTGGTCCTGACGCGCTTGGTCTACTACTACGCCGCCGAGCATCAGGCGAGCTGGGCCGAAGTGGCCCGCTTCGTGGCGGTGCTCTTCCAGATGCAGAGCTTCGCCGCAGGCCAGCTCGACCTTCGATTCCTGTCGCTCCACCTCTCGGTGACCGCCCTCATGTTGTACCTGACCGTCAAGGTCCTGCAATCGCAACGCTCCCTCTAGAGTGATTCTCGGTTGTTCATGACAGATTTTCTTCAAATGTCCGCTGTTCGGACCGGGGTTTCCGCCAATTGATCCGCACAGCGGCCCCTTTCGCTGAGACCGATGAAGCCCCGGCTCCGGGCTATCGCGACCGCGTGATCGCGGGGGTGGTCCTCGGCCTGCTCCTGGTCCTGGCCGGGGCCTACATCGCTGTGACCCGGAGCGTGCCCTGGTCGCTGCCCCTGTTCGCGCTGGGGTTCGGGCTCGTGTTGACCCTGATCGGGATCAATCAGCGCTACCGTCACGCCAGCCCTGTGCTGCGGAGGACCGTCGACCTCTCCAACATGGCCCTGACGGCCACCCTCGCCGCGGGCATCTTGATCGTGATCAACGTCCTGGCCTTCCGTTACGGCGGCCGCGCGTTCGATATGACCCGCGACCGGACCTACTCGCTCGAGTCGCTGACCCTCAATCAGGTCAAGAGCCTCGACCGCCCTGTGACCTTCACCATCATCTTCGGCGGGGGGCCGCTCGCCATCGCCGAGCGGAGCCGGGTCGCCGAGCTTTTGGAACTGTATCGTGCGGCCAACTCGCAGAAGATCCGGATCGAATCACTCAACCCGTTCACGGAAATTGATAAGACCGAGGCGATCGCCAAGCGCGTGCCCGACATCCCGATCCCGCCCGACGGCGGGATCCTGATCGACTATGGCGAGGGGGAAACCGCCGAGCACGCGCTGGTCCGCAACAACGACCTGTTTGACATGGTCCGGACGAACCGCGCGAACCCCGACTTCACCTCGACGTTCCGCGGCGAGGATGCCGTGACTGCGGCGCTGATCGGACTCCGCGAAGAGCAGAAGCCGAAGATCGCCTTCACGACCGGCCACGGTGAGCCCTCGATCAACGACCAGGACTACCAGAAGCCCGGCATCGCGCTGTGGAAGACAAGGCTCGGCGCGATCGGGAGCGAGGTGGTCGAGGTGAGCTTGCTCAATCGGGACGTCCCCGCCGACGCGGCGCTGCTGGTCATCGTCGCGCCCAAGAGCCTGTTCAAGCCCGACGAGGTCGCCAAGGTGCGGAGCTTTATGGATCGCGGCGGCCCCGTTCTGGCCCTGGTCGGCAGCACCGAAAGGTCGGGGCTGGGCGATTTCTTCCGGTCCTACAACGTCGAGTTCGGCCAGGGGATCGTCGTCGATCCCGCGCTGCAACTGCGAGGCTCCCCGGGACTGGTCTTCGTGCCGATTGAGGGCGTGATCCATCATGCGATCATCGACACGCTGGTCAACCGCCGCGTTCTGGTGCCCAACGCGGCCCCTTTGCGGACCCTCTCCGGCGTGCCGGGCACGCCGACCAACCCGGGCGTGGTCGTGAATCCGATTCTCCGGAGCGGCAGCGACTCGTGGGCCGAGACCGAGCGGAAGGTCGAGCGGACCTCCGGCAAGGACGAGTCGGGACCGCTGACCATCGGCGTTGCCGTGGTCGACCGCCCCAAGCCCGGAGTAATCAAGGAAGGTAGGCCGAGGATGGTGCTTTTCTCCAACGACTCGATGGCCGATAATCTCCTCCTCCAGATCGAGCCGACGAACCTCGACTTGCTGATGAACGCCGTCGGCTGGCTCCGCGGCCGCCCCGAGCAGAGTGGAATCAAGCCAAAGGAGCACCAGGCCCTGATGCTCACCGCCAACCCGGTCCTGAGGTTCCGCCTGATTCTGGTGCCAACCTTGCTTGCTATCGTACTCATCCTCGGCCTGGGCGCCGCCACCTACACGGCGCGTCGCGCGTGAGCGGCCCTATGAAGGAGGCGCGCAGGACCTCCGAGGTCAGACCCGCCCTCACCCGAACCGGTTCCCCGCGATGAAGCGACATCATGCCACCTTCGTGCTGCTCATCCTGTTCTTCACAGGACTGATTGTCCTGTGGTGGTCCAACTACGCGGGCTTCAAGACCAGCGATGAGGTCCGTGCCTGGAAGGAACGCATCTTGCCGGCGTTGATGGACGTCAAGCCGAGCGACATCCGGCGGGTGGAGGTCGCCCGCGGCAGGAGAAGGACCTGATCGCCTTCGAGCGCCGCGACGGCCACTGGCAGATGGTTGAGCCTGTCGATGCGGCGGCCGACACGATGCGGATTGAGAACCTGGTCCACAATCTCATGAATTTGCGCAAGTCGCCCGACGCCGGGACGATTCACGAGCCGCCTGCGAACTTCGGCCTCGCCCCGCCCGCCGAGGTTATCCGCCTCTACGGGGCCGACAGAGCCCCCTTGGCCACGCTCGATTTCGGCAGGACCGTGAGCGAGCGGCGCTACGCCCGGCCAGCGGGGGACGTCGGTATCGAGGTCGTCGATGCGCGACTCTTCCAGGCGCTCGACGCCTCCGCGAACGACTGGCGCGACAAGGCGGTCTTCAGCCTCTCGTCGTTCCAGGTCGCCGGGCTGACGGTCTCGAGGCCGGGCCAACCCGAACTGAAGATCGAGCGCGACGAGCGCCACTGGAAGCTGGTCCGTCCCCTCCACGCCTTGGCCGACGACGAGAAGGTCGAGGGGACGGTCGCCGAACTGGTCTCGCTCCGCGTCGCCGAGGGGGATAAGGGCTTCGTCGCCAATGACGTCAAGGACTTCGCCCCCTACGGCCTCGATGAAAAAGCGGCGCTGAAGATCGAGCTGGAACCCACCGCGAAGTCGACGGGCAAGTCCCAGGTCCTGTTCATCGGCAAGACCGCGCCCGACCTGGAGGACTGGCTCTACGCACGCCGGGGCGACCAGGACGACGTGGTCTTGATCGACGGCGAGGAACTGCGAGATCTGGGCACCCGGCCCAACGCGCTGCGCAGCCAGAAGGTCGCCGAAATCAACCCGCGTCGGATCGAGTCGCTCCGGATCGAGCAGCCCGGACGGGTCTTCGCGCTGGTCAACTCGCCGACCGGCTGGAACCTCGTCGAGCCGACGAAGGGGAAAGCCGATACGGCGTCGGTCCAGGCGCTGGTGCTCCGCCTCAGCGACCTCCAGACCAGCGAGTTCCTCGAACCCGATAAGGTCGTCAAGCCGGACCTCGATCCTCCGCGGATGACCATCGAGGTGACTCAGGACGCAGGATCCAAGGGCAATACGGAGACTAGGTTGCGGCTCGGCCGCCACGACGCGGTCCGGAAGACGGTCTATGGCCGCGTCGAGGGCGACCCGACCCAGGCCGTCCTGGCCCTCCCCGATAACTTCCTCGACATCCTGCCGAAGAACGCGTTCGCTTTTCGGGACCGGTCGGTCTTGTCGCTGAGCCCCGCGCAGGTCTCCCGGTTGACCGTCGAGCACGCGGGCAAGATGGTGGTCTTGGCCCCCGCCGAATCCTCGAATCAGCCCAACCACTGGCGGATGCTGGAACCCGTCGAGGACCCGGCGAACGACGAGGCGGTCACGTCGGCGCTGATGATTCTGTCGGACCTTCGCGCCGAGGGCTTCATCTCGGACGCGCCCGGCGACGCGAAGGAGTTCGGCCTCGATGCACCGACACTGCGAGTGTCGTGGACGACCGAGCCCGAGCCGAACGCACCGAAGGCGGGCCAGGCCTCGCCGAAGATGACGACCCTGCGGGTCGGGTCGAAGGACCCGAGGTCGGGGTCGTATTACGCGAGCCTCTCGGGTCAACCGCTGATCTTCACCCTCAGTCCCTCGATCCTCCTCCCCTTCGAGGCCGAGTTCCATACCCTTCGCGTCCTGACATTTCCCGCCAAGCAGGCAGAGCGCCTAGTCCTGCGGTGGCCGAACCGGATGCTCTCCTTCGTCCACCAGCCCGCGGCGCCAAGCGGTTCGACGAAGTGGCGTCCGGAGCAGGGCGTCGACATCTCGGGGTTCGATCTCTCCCTGCTCGATCCCCTGGTGTCCGACCTCTCCAAGCTGACCACCCAGAAGTTCTTCCGGTACGAGGGGCCGTTCCCGAGCAAGTCGGGCCTTTCGACCCCTCGGCTGGTGATCGAGGTCCACCTGAGCGGCCAGAAGACTCGCGAACTCCGCGTGGGGGACACGCGGGGCGACGGCGTGCTGTTCGCGACCACCGCGACTGGCTCGTCGGGGTCGGTCTTCCTCGTCGCCGGGCCGGCCTGGACCAGCCTGGTCAACATCTCCGGCCCGGGCGGTGAACTCCCGGCCAGCGTCTTCGCCCCCGAGCCCGTCAAATCACCCAACTGATCAAGGTCGGCTTGGCGACCCAGGTCCCTTGCCTTACAATGCGAGAAGTTGATTGATGATCGCCCCCGGAGAGTCCTCGTGCTGCGGATCGTGCCCTATCCTCATCCCGCACTTCGATATGAGTCGCGTCCCGTCACCCAGATCGACGACGATCTGCGGGCGAAGGTCCGCGCGATGTTCGAGCTGATGTACGAGGCGCAGCGGGATCGGCCTGGCCGCCAACCAGGTCGCCCTGCCCTACCGGTTCTTCGTCCTGAACCTGACGGCCGACCCCGAGCAGAAGGACCAGGAGCAGGTCTTCATCAACCCCGAGATCGTCAAGCGGCACTCGTCGATCGAGGACGAGGAAGGCTGCCTGAGCTTCCCGGGCCTCTATGCCAAGGTCCGCCGCGCCAGCAAGATCAAGGTCCGGGCCTTCGACCTCGACGGGCAACCCGGTCGAGATCGACGCCGAGGACCTGCTCAGCCGGGCCATCCAGCACGAGACCGACCACCTCGACGGCAAGCTCTTCATCGACCACCTCGGGCCGACTGGCGCGGGACGTCGATCGCAGGCGAAGCTCCGCGAGTTCGAGGCGCAAGTTCCGCCAGGCGCAGGCCAGCGGCGAATACCCCAGCGACGACGAGATCATGCAGCGGCTCGACACCCTCTGATGGATGCTCGTGAGGACGGAACCACGCCCATGCCCCCACCGACCCGGATCGTGATGCTCGGCACGGGCGACTTCGCCCTGCCCACCTTCGTCCACCTGTGCGAGACCGGCCATCGGTCTACTCGCGCTGATCACCCAGCCCGACCGGCCCCAGGGCCGGAAGCAGGAGCTGATCCCGAGCCGGATCAAGACTGCGGCCCAGGAACGCGGGATTCCCGTCGTCCAGCCCGAGGACGTGAACGCCCCCGAGTCGCTCGACCGCGTCCGCTCGCTGGCCCCCGACCTGCTGGTGACGGCGGCCTACGGCCAGATCCTCTCGGCCGAGCTGCTGGCGATCCCTCGCTTGGGCGGGATCAACCTGCACGGCTCGCTCCTGCCCGCTTACCGAGGCGCCGCGCCGGTGGCCCGGGCGATCGAGCACGGCGAGACGCGAGACGGGCGTGACGGTCATCCGGATGACGCCTCGGATCGATGCCGGCGGGATGATCGCCGTCGCCCGGACCCCGATCGACCCCGACGAGACGGCCGGTGAGCTGGAGGAACGGCTCGCCGGGCTGGGCGCCCCGCTGGTCGCCGAGGCGATCGCCGCGCTCGAGGCGGGCACCGCGCAGGTCCTCCCTCAGGACAAGGCCCAGGTCGACCAAGGCCCCGAAGCTTCGCAAGGAGGACGGCGCTGATCGACTGGTCGAAGCCCGCCAAGGCGGTCCATGACCACGTCCGTGCGATGCAGCCCTGGCCGACCGCCTTCACCTTCTGGCACCGCCGCGACGACCCCGCCAGGGAGCCGCACTGCCTGATCGTCTCACGGACCGCCGTCGACGAGGGCAGGGGGGAACCGGGCGAGGTCATCGAAGCTGTGGCCGACCGCCTGGTCGTCGCCGCCGGTCAGGGGGCGGTCCGGCTGATCACGGTCCAGACCCCGGGCAAGAGGCCGTTATCGGCCGCCGAATTTCTCCGAGGCCATCGGGTCGCCCCCGGCGATCGGATGGGGGGCCAGGGCTCGCTCGCGGGAGGTGCCTGAAACTCCGCCCCACCCCGCGGCGTGAATTCGACATCGGCGCGATTCGCGGCCCCGACCGAACGGGCATGCCGTTTCCAAGATCGCTCAAGGATGGTACAATCCAACATCTTAAATGCCAGAGTAGAGGTGGACCGTCCCCCCGAGATGCGGTCCGGCCCGGGATGCCCCCCCGATGTCCGACACACGAGCAGCTCGCAAGAAGCTCTACATCGAGACGGTCGGCTGCCAGATGAACCTGCTCGACAGCGAGCTGGTCGTCGGCAAGCTGCGCGAACGAGGGCTACGAGCTGACCGACGACATCAACCAGGCCGACACGATCCTCTACAACACCTGCTCGGTCCGGCAGCACGCCGAGGACAAGATCTACAGCGCCCTGGGCCGGATCAGGCGGCTCAAGGAGCGCAAGCCCGAGCTTGACGATCGGCGTGCTGGGCTGCATGGCGCAGAAGGACCAGGACCAGATCCTCAGGCGCGCCCCGCACGTCGACGTCGTCGTCGGGCCCGGCCAGCTCGGCAAGGTCTCGGAGCTGCTCGTCCGGGCCAAGCAGGCGAACACGCCCCAGATGGCCGTCAGCCTGGCCCGGACCGCCGGGCACGCGGGAGACGGTCACGGCCAGCTTCGACGAGTACGACCCGCTCCGCGAGCCGGCGATGCGGCCCAGCCCGTTCCAGGCGTTCGTCCGGGTCATGATGGGCTGCGACAAGTTCTGCACCTACTGCATCGTCCCCTCGGTCCGCGGGCCCGAGCAGAGCCGCCCGCCCGCGGTGATCCTCGACGAGGCCCGGCAGCTCGCCGACCAGGGGGTCAAGGAGATCACCCTTCTCGGCCAGACCGTCAACAGCTACAAGTACCGCGAAGCCGACGGCCGGACCGCCCGGCTCTCCGACCTGCTCGCGCGGCTCCACGACATCGCCGGCATCGAGCGGATCAAGTTCATCACCAACTTCCCCAACGACATGACCGACGACCTGCTCCAGGCCGTCCGCGACCTGCCCAAGGTCGCCCGCTACCTCCACGTCCCCGCGCAGAGCGGCTGCGACGAGGTCCTCAAGCGGATGAAGCGGATGTACACGGTCGCGTTCTACGACGACATGCTCGCGCGGATCCGCGAGACGGTCCCCGAGCGTCGCCGTCTCGAGCGACTTCATCGTCGGCTTCTGCGGCGAGACCGAGGCGTCGTTCGAGCGGACGGTCCGGCTGGTCGAGCGGTCCCGGTTCAAGAACAGCTTCATCTTCAAGTACAGCCCGCGGCAGGGGACGAAGGCCGACACCCTGTTCATCGACGACGTGCCCGAGGAGGTCAAGAAGCGGCGGAACAACGAGCTGCTGGCGGTGCAGACGGCGATCAGCCTGGAGGACAACCGCCCGTTCATCGGCCGGAGGTCGAGGTGCTGGTCGAGGGGCCGAGCAAGGCGGCGGCCAAGCGCGACGACGGTCTGGGACGGCCGACCAGTTGACGGGCCGGACGTCCTGCGATCGGATCGTGGTCTTCGAGGGGCACGAGCGGCTGATCGGGCAGGTCGTGCCGGTCGCGGTCGAGGACGCCAGCGCGGTCACCCTGTTCGGTCAGGTGGTCACGACCGAATCGGTCGGCGCTCGACGGCGTGAGGGGAGACGACGGATGGCGAGTCAGCTCAGCGACCTGGTGGGTCGCTGGATCGCGTGGGGCGGGATCGATCCCGCCTGCGCGCCGACCGCCGGAGGCGCTGGACGCCGGTTCGGCAGGCGGACCGCGACCCATGCCGGCCGGGCGCCGACCCGCGCCGATCGCGCCTGGGAGCGCCGGCACGGCTTTCGCCTGCCCGCCGGCCTGCGCGCCTGGCTCATGCTCTCCAACGGGTTCTATCTCGAGACGGGCCGCTGATCCATCCGATCTCGGCGATCGGCCCGATGGTCCCGTTCGCCCGCGTGCCCGACCTGGTCGTCCAGCCCGAGAGCTGGTTCGAGCTGGGCAACCCGAACGTCGAGACCATCTGCATCGACCTGGCCTACCGCTGGCCGGGGGGCGATTGCCCGATCTTCACCTCGGGCGACGATCACTCGCAGAGCCCCCCGCGGATGATCGCGCCGAGCTTCGAGGACTGGTTCCTGGAGCTGCTCCGCCAGGGCGGGCGGGAATACTGGTTCGACCCGGGCTTCGTCGACCTGGGCGACCCCTGGCAGGCTCATCGCCGGCACACCCCCGGCCCGCCCTGCCCGACCGGCTCCGTCGCTGGCTCGCCCAGGTCGCTGCCGCTGATGCAGCCCGGCGCCGACGAGCGCGCGATCGCCTCGAGCTTGGGATCAGCCGGGGCGATGTCGAGTCGATCTTCCGCCATCTCCAGCACGTGCCACCGACTCGCGGGGTCTGACGCTTCCCGAACGTGCGAACCGGGCGATGACGGCGGCGGTACCGAGGAGTCGTTTATGAAACCCAACTCGGCGTCCTCGGTGTGCATCGTGACCTCGCGAATCCTATCACTCGGATCATGGCGGACCTCGCTTCGCGACCGCCGACTGGTTCCTGACTGTTCTCGACGATCCCGAGACTGACCCGGCGCTGGCTGGCCGGGCTGGGGGTCCGCGATCCCGAGCGGGGCTGCGCGACCTCCGCGACCTGGCCGAGCGGGGACGGCCCGACGGGACTGTTGTCCGAGCTCGCGGCCCGGCTCGATCGCGTCCTGCCGCGGTGTCCCGACCCCGGCATGGCCCTGACGAACCTCGAGCGGTTCGTGGCGGCCGTGCCCGAGCCCGAGGCAACGCTCGCGGAACCTGGCCGACCACCCGCGGACGACCGAGATCCTGCTCCAGGTCTTCAGCACCAGCCAGCACTTCAGCGAGTCTTGATCCGCGACCCCGCCCTGCTCGACTGGCTCCGCGGCGGCGCCGAGCGTCGCGACCGGAGTCGCTGATCGACGACTCTGGGAGCGAGCTCGCGTGCGGCCCGCGGCGAGGAGGCCGAGCGGCTGGCCTTCCGCCGGTTCCGCCAGCGTGAGATCCTGCGGATCGGCTACAACGACATCGTCCGCGGAGTCCCGCTGGAGGTGATCACGCTCGACCTTCGCACCTGGCCGACGCCTGCGTCGAGGTCGCCTGCCGGCTGGCGCGTCGCCGCGCCGAGGCGCGGCACGGCGTCCCGCTCCGGGCGCGACGGCGAGCCCGCGCGGTTCGTCGTGCTGGGGCTGGGCAAGCTCGGCGGCGAGGAGCTGAACTACAGCTCCGACATCGACCTGATCTTCCTCTACGACGAAGAGGGGCAGACCGCCGGCCCGCGGTCGTCTCCAACGCCGAGTTCTTCGCGCGGATGGGGAGCGAGATCGTCCGCCTGCTCGCCGAGCACACGGCGCTGGGCATGGCCTACCGCGTCGACATGCGGCTCCGGCCCGACGGCGAGCAGGGGGCGCTGGCCCGCTCGCTGGCGGCGACCCTGGGCTACTACGAGACGCCGGGCGGACCTGGGAGCGCCAGGCGCTGATCAAGTGCCGCGCCGTCGCCGGCGACCTCGACCTGGGCCGGACCTTCCTCGAGGCGATCACGCCGTTCGTCTATCGCCGCTACCTGGGCGCCGCCGAGATCGCCGAGATCAAGGCGCTGAAGCGGCGGATCGAGCAGCGGACGGTCTCGGCCGGCACCGCCGAGGTCGAGGTCAAGACCGGCCACGGCGGCATCCGCGACGTCGAGTTCGTCGTCCAGTTCCTCCAGCTCCTCCACGGCGGCGAGTACCCCGAGGTCCGCCACGCCAACACCCTCCTGGCGATCGCCCGGCTCGAGCAGGTCGGCTGCCTGACCGCCGAGGAGCGGACGCATCATGGACGACACCTACCGCTTCCTCCGCCAGGTCGAGCACCGGCTCCAGATCCTCTTCGACCGCCAGACGCACGAGATGCCCCGCGACCTGCGAGGAACTGCGGACCCTGGCGATCCGCATGGGCTATCCGCCCGCCAGCGTCTGGGAGGATCGCGCCGGGCCCGGCGCAGCGGTTCCTGAACGACTACCGCAGCAAGACCGAGCTGAACCGCCGGATCCTCAACCACCTGCTCCACGACGCCTTCCGCGACGACGACCGGCGCCGCCGCCGACCCGGTCGTCGACCTGGTGCTCGACCCCGACCCCACCCCCGAGCATATCGCCGAGGTGCTCGGCCGCTACCCGTTCCGCGACCGCCCGACGGCCTACCAGAACCTGATGGCCCTGGCCCGCGAGGATTTCCCGTTCCTCTCGCAGGCGCGCTGCCGCCACTTCCTGGCCGCGATCGCGCCGCGGCTGCTCCAGGCGGTCGGCCGGACGCCCGACCCCGACATGACGCTGACGAACCTCGAGAAGGTCTCGGCGTCGCTGGGCGCCAAGGCGATCCTCTGGGAGCTGTTCAACTTCAATCCGCCGAGCTTGCGGCTCTACGTCGAGCTGTGCGCGACCAGCCAGTTCCTCTCCGAGATCCTGATCAACAACCCGGGCATGATCGACGACCTGATGGATTCGCTGGTCGTCGACCGCCCGCTGCCCGGCCTCGGCGATCAAGGCCGAGCTGGCCGAGCTGTGCCAGGGGGCCGAGGACCTGGCGCCGATCCTCTCAGCTTCCGCAACAAGGAATGGGTCCGGATCGGCACCCGCGACATCCTCGGCCGCGAGCCGATCCGCGAGGTGACCCGCGAGCTGGCCGACGTCGCCGAGGCGATCGTCACCCAGGTGGCGCGCGACCAGTGGCACCGCCGGGCCGCGCGGTTCGGCACCCCACGGCGGACCAGCGACGGCCAGCGCGACCGCTGGGCGATCCTCGCCCTGGGCAAGTTCGGCGGCCGCGAGCTGAACTATCACAGCGACCTCGACCTGGTCTTCCTCCACGAAGCCGACGGCCAGACCCACGGCGGTTCGGAGGCGATCTCGAACGAGCAGTTCGTCACCGAGGTGGTCCGCCGTGTGCTCAAGGCGCTGGGGGGCTCGGCCGAGATCGGCCCGCTCTACGCGGTCGACGCCCGGCTCCGGCCCCACGGGGCGTCGGGGCCGCTGGTCCTGACGCTCGACGCCTTCCGCGACTACTTCCGAGGCCCCGCGAAACCTGGGAGCGGCTGGCCTGACCCGCGCCCGGGTCATCTTTGCCACCGGAGGCTTCGGCCGGATCGTCACCGAGGCGGTCCGGGACATCCTGGCCACTCCCGTCGATTCTTTGGAGCTGGCGCGCGAGGTCGTCGCGATGCGCCGCAAGCGCGGCGATGTCCGCAAACGGGGGCTCGGCGGCCTGGTCGACATCGAGTTCCTCGTCCAGTACCTCCAGCTCGTCCACGCCGGGAAACGCCCCGAGATCACGCGGCCGAACCTCTGGGACGCCCTCGACGCGTTTCGACGGGTGGGTCTACTCAGCCCCGAGGCGCACGACGACCTCCGCCAAGCGTACGACTTCTTGCGGACGGTCGAGGGCCGCCTGCGGATCGTCCACAACCGGAGTGGCGTGGACCTCCCCGACGACCCCGAAAAACTCGCCCGATTGGCCCGCCGCCTCAACTACCTTGAGACCGACGCCACCGCCTCCGCCCTCGCCCTCCGCGCCGACGCCGACCGCCACACCCTGCGCTCTCGGCTGCTCTTCCACGAGATCGTCGGCCGGACAGCCGGTGAGCCCGTGGCCTGATGAAGGATGGCCCGTGGAGAAGCGGGATCGCGGTCCACCCGCCAGGCGGGAAATCCCGAGGGAGTCGGGCCCCGACCGGACAAGGAACCCCGGCGGGCGTGGACGTGTCGGCTGGCCCGGCCGCTCACGATTGCTGGAGCTGGTTGATCTTGTTGTAGAGTGTCTTGAGGCTGATCCCCAGCTCCTTGGAGGCGGCGGGCTTGTTGCCGTTGTGCTTCTCCAGGATGACCTGGATGTACCTCATCTCGATGTCACGGAGGGTGGGGGAGCCCTCGGGGATCTGGAAGTGGGGGCCGGCGACCGCAGGCACCGCCGGGGCGGTCGCGCCGCGACGGGCCGGGAACTGGGTCGGCAGATGCTCGGGGTGGAGCGGGCCGCCACCGGCCAGGATCGTGGCGCGTTCGATGGCGTTGGCCAACTCGCGAATGTTGCCCGGCCAGTCATGCGTCGCCAGCACCGCGATGGCCTCCGGCGTCAGCGTCGATTCCTGTCCGTGGCCGTGGCCGCTGCGGCGCGATGCGAACCGCGTCAGCATGTGCCGCGACAGTGCGGGGATGTCGGCCTTTCGGTCGCGCAGCGGCGGCAGGTGGATCTCGAAAGTGTTCATCCGGAAGAACAGGTCCTCGCGGAACTGTTCGGCGGCGATCATCTCGCGGAGGTCGCGGTGGGTCGCGCACAGGATGCGGACATCGACGCGGAACGGATCGTTCTCGCCGACGCGGCGGATCTCACCCGACTCCAAGAACCGGAGCAGCTTGACCTGGACGCTCTTGTCCAGCTCGCCCACCTCATCGAGGAACAGCGTGCCGCCGTTGGCGACCTCGAAGAGCCCCTTGCGGTGGGTATCGGCACCGGTGAACGCCCCCCGGCGGTGGCCGAAGAGTTCGCTTTCGACGAGGTTCTCAGGCAGCGCTCCGCAGTTGACCGGGATGAACGTCTGGCCGGCGCGGCGGCTCTTCTCATGGAGGCTGCGGGCGACCAGTTCCTTGCCCGTGCCGGTCTCGCCCAGGATCATGACGCTGGCGTCGGTCGGCGCGATCGTCTCGATCAGCCGGCGGACCGACTGCATCGCCGGGGTGTCTCCGATCAGCGTGGGCGTCCCTTCGGCGGCTTTCAGCCGGGTCTCCAGCGCGCTGGCCTTGTTGGACAGGTCGCGACGCTCGGCGACCCGTTTCAGGATCACCTCCAGCTCGGCCCACTTGCAGGGCTTCGTCAGGTAGTCGAACGCCCCCAGCCGGAGCGCCTGCACGGCCGTATCAACCGTGGCGTGGCCGGTCAGAATGATGACCTGCGTCTCGGGGTTGAGCTGGCGGATCTTGCCCAAGACCTCGATGCCGGTCATGCCGGGCATCCGCAGGTCCAGCAGCGCGGCGTCATAGGACCCTTTCTCCAGCGCCCGCAACGCCGAGGCCCCGTCGGGGCAAACCGTGACCTCGTGTCCGAGCCGGGGCAACTCCATCTGCATCAGATCGCGGAGGTGCGCCTCATCGTCGGCGAACAGGATGCGAAGGCCGCCCTGATGAGCTTTCTCCACCATGAGACTGGTCTCCTCCGTGAGACTCTTCGCGGAATATGGGAGGCGCCCGACCTGTCGGCCGGGAATTTGAAATTTCCTATTTGAAATTTCAAATTTGAAATGATAAAAAGATTTAAATATCAAAAATTGAGATTCACGGGGCGCAAGAGCCTCGCGCGGCGTCTCAGCGGTGCCTCACGCGGCCCAATAATTCTTGTACGATCCGGCCGGCGCGACGAGGTCGGCGTCGTCGGCCGGGCGGACCGGCAGCCGGACGATGAACGTCGAGCCCCGGTCTTCGCCGGGGCTGGTGGCGGTGATCTCGCCGTGGTGCTGGCTGACAATCCGGTGGGTGATCGACAGGCCGAGGCCCGTCCCCTTGCCGATCCGGCGCTTGGTGAAGAACGGCTCGAAGATGTTTTCCAGGATCTCCGGAGGCATCCCGCAGCCGTTGTCGGCGAAGCTCATTTCGGCCATGCCCTCGGCGTATCGCAGGTCGATCCGGAGCGTGCCGTCGGCGTCCATCGAGTCGAGCGCGTTGACCACCAGGTTCAGGACGACCTGCTTGATTTCCTGGCTGTCCACGTGCGCCATGACGGCCTCTTTGGGCTGGAAGACGATGTGCTTGCCGCGGTATTTCCCCATGTGGCGGATCATCTCGACGACCCCCTGGATCAGGCCGGCCAGGTCGGTCCGCTCGCGCTGGATCTCGGCGCAGCGGGAGAAGTCGAGCAGCTTCTCGGTGATGCTCTTGCACCGAAAGGCTTCCTCCTGGATCATTCGGAGGTAGTTGCGGACGACCTTGGCGTCGGGCCCGTCGCTGAGGGCGTCGAGGATCAGGCCGAGCCGGTTCTCCAGAGCCTCGGAGCAGAAGGCGATCGACGCCAGGGGATTGTTGATCTCGTGCGCGACCCCAGCGGCGAGGAAGCCGACGCCCGCCAGCCGCTCCGAACGGACCAGTTGCCGGCTCCGCTCCTGGACCTGCCGCTCCAGGTCGGCGTAGGTCACACTCAGCCGCGCGGTCATGTCGTTGAAGGCCTCGGCCAGCGCCTGCATCTCGTCGCCGGTTTTCAGCTCGATCTTGTAGTCGAAGGCGCCGTGCGCCACCCGACGGACGCCGCGTTGCAAGAGCCGGACGGGGTAGAGGACCCAGCGGTGGAACAGCGCCGCCAGCCCGCAGAGCATCGCCAGCACCGTCAGTGCCGAGGTCCAGACGATTATCCGGCTCAGGTGATATCGGTTCTTGGACATCAGCAGGACGGCGTAGAAGCCGCGGTGGAGCTTGTCGGGTAGGTCCATGACGCGGTGGTTGAGCCGTTCGATCCGGAGCGTCAACCCCGACTTGCCATTGAGCCCCGCGCGGATCGGCGGCTGCGCCTCAGGGTGCCGGCTCAGGTAAACCGTCGTGCCGGGCAGCTTGGGCTTGACCCTGGCCTGGGGGTTCAGCTCGTTCAAGAGCGCTGTCAGGTCGCTGTCGATCAGGAACGCCAGGCTCAGTTCGTCGCGACCGTCGTCGGCCCGGTTCCCCTTGGTTGTGTTCTTCCTCAACTCGAGGTGATAGGCGACCAGCGCCTCCTGCGCGTCCTTGATCTTCCGCTCCAACGTCCGACGATCCTCGGGCGTGGCGACCGTCCCCGAGTTCTCCAGCCGGACGACGACCTGGAGCAGATCTTTCGACGCGCCCAGCTCATGGAGCTGATCGACGAGCTTTAAGTTGCTGCTATGGAACGCGCGCAGCCCGAAGATCGAGCCCCCCATCAGGGTGAGCATCATCCCGACGACCAGCGTCAATCCGGCGATTAACTTGACGCGGATAGGCCATTGTGGCATGGCGACGACCTCCTTGTCGTGCGGCGGACGTGCTCCAAAGTCCGGGTGGAAAAGCCATCGATAACTATAGCACACTCCCCGAAGTGCTCAAAGGTCAGCGCCCGGGTTTTCCTCAAGTCCGCAAGCCCTCAAACCGAACACCCGGCTCCATCGGCGGATCGCCGGGCAGTCTCACGGTTGATCCGGCACGCAAGCCTGGAGACGCCTCACCGATCCCGACAGTCGTTTCTGTCGCTCGGCGCGTCGGTTCGTGTCTGCCGCATTGCTGCCTCGCTCAGACGCTTCTCAGGAAGTTCGCCGAGGGCGGCGGTGCTCCAGCCAGGGAGGCCCGCCGCCCTCGGCGGAATATTTTCAACGGCCCGACAAACGGCTAGAATGCCGAGGTTTTTTGAAGATGCTGCAAGTTGTTTCCAGGAAACGATTTGCGCTGACATATTTTACGCAAGTGTAGGCCTGTTAACAACATACGGCATCTCGATTTTCGTCGGGTTTCTAGCCCTGTGTCGGGTCGTTGAATATTTTACGGAAGGCACCTCCTGTGTTTCAGGGAACTACGCCCTTCGCTTGTTGACCTAAACAGCTAATATGCAAGAACTTGCGGCAGAGAGGGCGAGCGGCCCGGCTCCCCAGCCTAAGCCCTTCAATCTCAGAGAGTTATGGCGAACTTGGCGTGATCAGGTCTCCGAAACACAAGATGAGCCTTTCTCTTCAAGTCCCGGATCCGAAAAGAGATCGATCCTCGTCAATTACGCCGTGGATCAGCGGAGGTGCAGGTATGAGCCGTTGGCCCAGGCGATGAGGACGGCGACGATCAGCGCCAGGGCCAGGCCGAGGCGAAGCCGGGAAACGTCGCGCTGGAACCGCTGCTCGGCATCGGGCTTGCCTTCGAGGCCTTCGAGGAAGGCGATCCGCCGCGCGATGCTGCCGTGCCGCCACGACCGCCGGCCGTGCTCCAACCCATTGAGCGTGGCAACGTTGGACAGGGCATTGGCGAAGATCCGGATGCCGACCGGGCACAGAGGGGCCGTCGCGGGCACGTTGCTGACTGCGGTGTTCGGGTTGGCGTGAGGGGGACAACCCACCTGCCCGCAGGAGACGGCGCGGCAGCCAAAGACGTCGGCTTGTCGCTCGAACTTTCGCGAGACGAGGCCGAAGACCCCCAGAAAGTAGAGGCCCAATGCCGCCAGCGTCGTCGATGTCTGGAGCAGGATCGTCACGGTTGGGTCGTTCAGAGAGGCGGACAGGCAAGGCACGGCGCTCAACGACACGTCGATGGCCCAGAAGACCAACGCCATCACGCCCAGGCTGCCCATGAAGAAGAAGCCGAAATAGAGCAGGTGCCGGTGCGCAATGTGGCCGATCTCGTGGCCGAAGACCGCCGCGATCTCGGGGTCGTCGAGGCAGTCAACCAGTGCGTCGGTCAACAGCACGTAGCGGAACCACGGCAAGGCCCCCGTCACCCCGGCATTGACCAGCGCCTGTCCGGTGTCCCAGACCAGGATATCGGTGCATCGGAATCCACAGCGGTGCGCCAGGCGCTCGAGCTGGTTGCGCAAGGGGCCAGCGGGCAAGGACCGGGTCGGCCAGGCCAGGCGGACGAAGACCGGCGAGAGGACCAGGACGAGCGCCCCCATGACGATCACGCCAAGGGGCAACGCCCAGGGACTTTCGACGGCCTGGGGCCACAGCCGACGGGCCAGGTCTTGGCTGGCCGCGAAGATGAGCACCACCGGCAGCACCATCCCCAGCGAGCCCCGCGCCTTCAGCGCCAGGTAACGGGCCAGGCCGACGTCTCTCCGCGATCGTAGGGCACGCTCGGCGGGGAAGAGTCCCCACCAGCCCGCCAGTTGCATGAGCAAGAACGGCAGCAGGACCAAGACGTCATCAATGAGAATGGCCCCGCGGAGGCCCCAACCCGAATGGACCACCCACGGCCACCCGACCTCGTGGGTCATCCAGGCATAGACGACCAACGTCAGACCCTCGACGCCCTTGGCGCCCCAGGCGTACAACCGCCGGAGCGAAACGCTCGCCGAGCCTCGTCGCGCCGTCCGGGCGGCAACCAAACGCCCCAGGGCAAATGCGATGAACGAGACCAGCGCCAACCCGAACAGGGTTTCCCGGAGCCGCGGCGCGAGTTCGGAACGGGGGATGGGGCCGAGTTGGGCCGGAGAGTCGAATCCGAAGGCCAGGAAGAGGGCGATCAGCAAGGAAAAAGGCATGATGACCCGGGAAGTTTTTTCCCCAAAGGACGGTCGAATCCTGGACCGCCCCCACCCCGACCTTCGTCACTTTAGGGGCAAGCCGGCGTGGAGGCCTGGATTCTCGGGCCTCTCAAACGCTTTTCGGGAGTATCTTGCGCCCGCTCTGTTATTCTGAAATCTGAAATCTCAAACTCGAAATACGAAAGACAGCGCACGGAATTCCTGGACTGGGGATCAGACACCCGCCACCCCGATAAGGATCAGTTGCACGGGAAGCGTGACTGGGCCGGGGGCTCCCTTGACGTGCAGACTCAGCGGGATGACGGCTCCCCAGGCGTTCTTCTCCTGGTTGTGGAACATCGAGGGCTCGGCTTGCGAAGCCGTTTCCGGCGGCGCGATCAGCATCAACACGGCCGGGTGGCTCGTCCCGGCAGCCTCCGTGCTCTCGCTCTCCAACCTTTTTTTGGCCAGGGGCGCCAACTCGGTGTCCTTGGCGGCCGGCAGCAACAGAGCGTAATCGCGATACGTGCTGACGCCGAGGTGATCGCCGTTGACCGGCTGCAATCCGTAGCGGAGCGTGTAGACGCCCTTCGAGATCGTCTGGTCGCGGTAGTCGTGTCCCTCACCCGGGAACCGGAGCGCGCCGAGCAGTTCGCCCTCGGCCAGGAACGGATACAGAATCGCACCTTGCGGACCGGCCGGCTTGCCGGACGCCGGGATCGCTTTGCGCAGCCAGAATTCGCTGGAGGTGTTCCCCTCGCCATCGACGACCCGATAGCCCTGCGCGTTCAACGTCCCTTTGATGGCGTCGGAAAGCGACGGCGGGAGGATCTTCCTTGAGGACCTCCACTTTGTACTCTTGGCGCGGACAGCCATGGGTGCCAGCGCCACCGCCATCATGACCACGCGGTTCCAACGCATGCGGATTGCCCTTCCAATGCCATCTGCCATCGTTCGGCGAACGTGCGATCACGAATCAGAGGGAGAAGTGCCCCACGAAGCTGCTCCGGCAGTTGGGGTCATCCCAGAGGGTGTTCAGGCCGTTGCCCTTGAACTGGTGGCCGAGGGTGTAGGCTGGTAGGGCGGAGACCCCTTGCGAGAGCGGTTCGTAGGCGACGACCTCGTTGCCGCAGAAGTGATCGCGTTCGTCGAGCGGGCGGGTCACGATCTGGGCCAGCCCGGCGGCCCAGAACGAGGCGCGGGGCGCGTGCGGCATCCCGTGCGCCGCATGCGCCGAGGGGGCGACGTCGGCCATCGTGTGAGACTCGATCTTCAGGCTGATCCGAGCCGTCTTGACGTCGATGATATGCGACAGCCGATCGCCGCCGAGTGCCTTGGCCATCGCGATCAGCGCCTCGCGCTGCCGGGCGTCGGCCTTTTCATCGACGATCAGCACGGAGCGGGCTCGGGCAGGGTCATCGGCCGAGAAGGTCGTCGTCCCCCGGACGGCCGCCGCGACGCTCAGGCCTCTCAGATCAACCCCCCGAAACGACCCTTCAGTCACCTTCCAGGCCATGACGGCCTGATCGCCGTAGAGAAAGATCTCGGCGTTGGAGAAGCATGGGCCGGTGAATACATCGGCGGTGCGGGCCTCGACGTAATCGCCGCGGATGTCGGCCGCACCGGCGATCCCCGAACACACCAGTGCGAATGCCCCCAAGAAGGCAGTTATGGATCTCATCCTCGTTTTAACTCCCGGAGGAAAAAGATTCGGCGGGTGTGCTCCTTAAGCCTGCTAGTTCCCTTGGATTATGAGAGTTCTTGCGCGCCGAAGTCAAGGGCTGCCGCGGGCCGTGGCTACGGGCGCGGCGGTGGCGGCCGGGTCGAGGAGGTGCAGGTGGATCTCAATCCGTCGGCCCGGCGCTCTCGATCCGTTGGCGTCGGCGACCTCGATCCGGGAGGCGTCGATCCCGGCCGAGGTCGCGAGCAGGTCGCGGATCCGGGCCGCTCGGTCGGGGCCTAGATGCTCGGGTTCGGGGGGCTGCGGGTTCAGTCCCGCGCGGCTCGACGGGCTCGGCATCGGTGAGGGCGACCACCCGCAAGCCGACGTCGCGGGCCTCGGGGTCGCGGAGCAGGCTCGCATAGGCACGCAGCCAGCCTCGGGCTTCGAGCATGATCCGGTCGGTCCCCGGCTCGAACAGCCGGCCCGAGTCGAAGGTCGAGACTGCCACTGACGGGTCGAATGCGCATCCCAGGTGGCCTTGCGCAAAGGTCTCGAATTTGTGGAGCAGTGACGGCGGCAACGATGCGGCCTCGGCCGGTTCCGGGAGCTTGGCCGACATCGGGTCCCGGATTTGGTGCTTGAGCTGGTCGAACGCCCGGGCCAGTTGCTCGCGCTCGCTCTGATACGCCAGGACGCTCCGTTCGAGTCGTTCGATGGCCTCGCCTTGCACCTGAATCCGACGGGCGTCGTCGCCGGCCCGCTCGCTCAAGTCCTGGTTCTGCGCGGAGACTGAGCAGCGAGTCCTTGAGCTGGGAATTCCTGGCCTGAAGGGTCTGGCTCAGCTTGTGGCACTCATCGAGGCGCGACTTCGGGGCGATGGAGCAACCGGTCGAAAGACCAGCGTAGCCCAGCGCCAGAACCCCGCGCCATCCGTCTCAGCCGAGGCGGCTCGACCATCCGTTCCGACTCCTTTCGGGACGATGGGCTTCGCGAATGAGGAAGGTTGGTTGCCCGCGGGGCATTTCACGCGACACGACGAGCCCCACGGGGAGGAGCTCAAATCATTTCCTCGAAAATCGATCAGCCGAAGAGCAACCCTGCGAGGCTTTTGACGATCCCCGACGCGGGCGAGTTTCCCTGGAAGTCGTAGAGGTTCCGGACCAGATCCATCGTGATGAAGGCGAGGAACAACAGGAAGAGAGTCGTGACGCCGAGCAATCCGACCCAGAGGCCGCCCCACTCGACGGAGCCGGCGGTAGGGGCCAGGAGCGGTCCCGCCATGGCCGCGCGGCCAACGGCTGGCATGGGGGTCTCGCTCTCGACGTCCCAGGAGACGCTCTGGATCTCGTCCGAGGTGGCCTCCTCGAACCCGTCGTCGTCCTCCTCCTCTTCGAAGACCGCCGGTCCCAGCGCGGTCGCTGCGTTCTGGTCGACGTCATCCTCATCGATGGCGAAGACCTCCGAGCTGGTGTCCTCGCTGTCCTCCAGCTCGAAGTCGCTAGCCACCTCGAGCTGGACGGTCCGGTCGTCAAAGTCGTCCGAGGCCAGCGCATCGACCTCGAAGTCGGTGTCGTCAAAGATGTCCTTCTCGACCCTCTGCTGAGCTCTCGGCTGGGGGGTGCTCCCCGGAGACGCCTTGCTGGGATTCTGGGCAGGGACTGTGGGTGGATTGGCCTTGGGAGGGGGCGACTGCTGAAGGTTGCTGCCGCTCAAGGGGGCCAGTTCAAGCGAGGACGAGTCGGCCAGGCCGAAGCCGGGGGCCATCTCGAGGCCGATACCCGAGTCGCTCGGCCGCGACAGGTTGATGCCCGAGAAGCCAGGATCGGCCGCCGTCACGTCGGAGTCGCCCGGCTTGAGGAGCGGCGACTCGAACTCGTCGCTCGCTTCGTCCAGCGCCTCAATTCGAAGTCGCTCCCGCTGTCGGGCTGGAGCGCTTCGATCACGCCCGACGGGGTCAGGTCAAAATCGCTATCGCTCTCGATCGGCGCCTCGCCGGCTGGGGTCTCCGCCGACGAGCTCCCGATCGGGCTCTCCCGGACCGCCGTGTCCCCGGAGGATGAGGTGATCGAGCCAGGCTCCAGCGTATCCTCGGCGATCAGCGTCACGTCGGTGTCGCTCGGCCGGGAGTTTCCTTGCCCGGCCAGCCGGACGTCGGAGTCGCCCGGTCGGCCTGGGCTGGCCGCCAACCGGACGTCGGAATCGCTCGGCAGGGAGCCCTGGGGGGCGTCGAGGACGAGCCGGACGTCGGAGTCGCTTGGCATCTTACCGGTCGTCGAGTGCATGCCGATGATCACTGAGCTGGAATTCCCGGCGCATCAGGCGGCAGCGACAGGTCATCGAGCAAGATGTCGTGGTCGGACGTGCTGCCGGAGGATTGGGGCAACTCGACCGACTGGGGGCCCAGGTTGGGCTCGGAGACCTCCAACTGCAATTCTGAAAGGTCAATGTCGTCGTCCGACAGGCTGGGGGCAATGGGCAAGTCGATGTCGGAGAGCCGCAGCTCGGCGTCGCTGCCCATGCCGCGACGCCGGGCCAGCTCATCGATATCCACGACGCGGAATCGCCACGATCCTCCATCCAGGAATGCGCGGACCTCGCGATGCTGGGCTTTGGTTTTGAGGTCCTCGGAACTCATTCCCAGGACACGAGCGGCCTCTTCGAGGGTATAGAACTGCGCCATGGACGTGCTCCTCTCGCGCGGAGTCGGCCTCGTCGGGGCCGTTCGGTTGTTTCGCGTTGCAGCAGTGGGCGAAGGGATCATGACGGCGAGCATGTCCACGCTCCCTGTCGATCATCGAGCCGACTGACCCAGGGTCTTGACCGTCGATTCGATCGCGGCGACCTCGGGCGGCTGGTTATTATATTCGGCGAGCTTCAGGTCCCATTGATATTGGCGGGCGGCCTCCAGTTTGACGGTCCCCTTGAGATTCGTCGGGTCGATCCGATAGACGGCGAAGGCGTGGTTCCGGGTGTCGATCAAATAGAGCAACTGCGCCATTCCGGCCGTTTGCGAAGTGAAGGCGAGCGTCCCCGTTGATTCGCCCCCCACCGACATCCGAGGTCGCTCCCGCTCCACTGCGGGCGAGGACTGCGCCAGTGCCCCCGGCCCTCGACCGCTCCCCGCCCCCCACATCATCGCCAAGCCCATCAGGAAACCCGGCAAACCGTAACGTGCCACACCGCTCCAGCCACGCAAGGGCATCCCCGCCTCCTCCGTGAATTGCCTTGGATTGCGCCTCCTCTTCCCTACCTGGGAGGCGTCCCGAACATTCGGCGACCCTAAGGCCCGCCGCGACCGACGGGACGGGTCCGCATCATCACGAGGCGATCGTTCGCTTTCAGTTTATCACACCGGGAACCGGTGTCGGGTTTCAATTCGCCCCCTGCCTCGAAGGCGAAGAGAACCACCGAATTATGATCCATAAGACCTCAATTCATTCTACCGATTAACCTTATCGCTGCAAGGCCAGTGCCAAAGCCGGGTGCCATTCTGCCGTTCCCACATCATTTAGATGGGCATGTTTGGGATCGTCGGGACCTTACCATGACATGACCACGAAGACGGGCATAGGACTTGGTATCGGGGGAAAGGGCTTTGGCGTGGTTGCAACGGGAGGGCCTCTCGGATGAGATCCCATAAAAGTGTCGGCGGGATCGGGAATTTGGGTGGTGTCTTACGGCCATTGAGAAGGCGTCATAGCGTCAGGATAAGCCTGGGAAAGGGGGAAGAGACTCCAACTCGGAAACCTTTCGTCGCAACCCTGCGGGTAGCATCATCCCGCCCGGCCAAGCTGGGCCAAGCAGCCGGACGCGAGTCTTGCGTCGTGTCGGGTGACCGCCAGACGAAGCGTAGACCGCCAGTCCCAAGGCCGTGTGATCGAGCCCCGAAATCTTCTCTTCGCGGGAGCCTTCGTTGTTGACACCAGCGGGGGCCATGTCGAGACGCCGCAAGGGCCTGGCGTCCTCGGTCCTAGCGGGGTCCAAGGGCAGGGCATAGGGACACAAGGGTGACCCAGGAACCTGAGAGACCCTGTCGTTTCCACCGACAATTCCGGCTCGGGAACCGGAACAGCAACTCCCCGGAGCCCAGGGCCGTGCGGGCTCGGCCGCTCGGCGCGAACCAGGCGCAAGGGTGGTATCGCCAAGCGAAGGCAACGAAGCACGGCGAGACGGACGGCCGGGGGTCTGAGCGCCTCAGAGGACCGAGGAAGCGGGGGAACCGGACCGAGGCACCCCGCGGAGGGAAGGGGGCGCCGTTTCAAGGAACCGTTGGAGGGAAACCTGTCGGGTGCCCAGAAACCCGTGTACGTGTCAACGCTACAACAACGGAGAGCGGAACTCGCTCGAGCGAAGCCGGAGATGGGCTTCACGTCCCTGGCCCACCTCATCGACATCCTCTGGCTCCACGAGGCCTACAACCGCACCCGCAAAGCTGGGGCCGTCGGCGTGGACGGACAGACCGGCAAGGACTATGAGGCGAACTGGGAGGGCAACCTCCCAGCGCTCCTGGACCGAGCCAAGTCCGGCACGTACGTCGCCCCTCCGGTGCGTCGGGTCCACATCCCCAAGGCCGGCACGGTCACCGAGACCCGTCCCTCGGGATTCCGACTTGCGAAGACAAAGTGCTTCAGAGGGCGGTCGCCATGGTCCTGGAGACGATCTACGAGCAGGACTTCCTGGACTGCTCGTACGGCTTTCGGCCCGGGCGATCGGCGCACCAAGCCCTGGAGGCCCTGTGGCAACGGACGATGAAGACGGGGGGCGGTTGGATCGTCGAGGTCGACATTCG
>CAWDND010000008.1:0-81865 GCA_963803395.1 uncultured Planctomycetaceae bacterium | reverse complement strand
CTACCCCTTTTCCTACCCGCGACCCCTTTTCCTACCCGCGCGACCCCTTTTCCTACCCCGACCCCTTTTCCTACCCGACCCCTTTTCCTACCCCGACCCCTTTTCCTACCCTCGACCCCTTTTCCTAACCCTTTTCCTACCTCCCGACCCCTTTTCCTACCTCCCAAAATGCAAGAGAAATTGTTCCGACCCCTTTTCCCCTCCGACCCCTTTTCCCCCTGACCCCTTTTCCCCCTTCCTTTCCCCCTTCGACCCCTTTTCCCCCTTTCCCGCGCGTAGGCCTCCAGGTAGGCGACCCCCCTTTGCCCGACTGGCTGTTTGATAGCCTTGAGGATGGGCGCGATCCGGGAGACCGGGCGTCGAGGCCAGAGGATCAGGTGTGCATGCTCGGGCATGAAGACATAGGCCCAGAGGCCGAAATCGAGCCAGACCCTAGCCCGCTCGATCGCTTGGCCGGGTGGCATGCCCACGTCTTCGTGGGCATGTTCGTAAGTCCTTGGCTCACGACAACATGCCCACGAAGACGTGGGCATGCCACCCGGCCACGTCGGCGCGTTCGTCCGGGGCTGGATGGTGTTCTGGGTCCTGGGCCTCATGCTGGTCTTCTTCACGCCGTTCCTACCCTTGGCCATCGTTTTGCTCGGCGTCCTGGTCATCCTGGCGGGATTCTGGACCCTCTGGCGCATCGTCGCCTCCTGGTTCTGGTTCGGTATGTGGCAAAGGTGGCGCTGAGACGCGAGGATGCGTCGCCAAGACGCAGCATGGGGAGACGCAGAACAAACGGGGCTGCCGGAGGCTTTCTCAGGGAAGATGCTCTCGCAGCCTGCGGACTGGAGTGCCTGCACCTGTCCCTTCTGGCTCGCGCGGTCTCAGGTCATGCCACCTCTACAAATCCAACTCAGCGATTTGGAATGAGCCCGCGCGCGGCGCCTGAGCCCGCCGACCGACCCTCCTCCCGCCGCGATCCCTCGGGCCATCCCTAGACCGACTTTTCCTATTCGACAGTCCAAGAGGTTGACGGTCGCGCTAAAATTGCCTGGCTTTGCTAGATTCCCACCCACCAGGAGTTCTCGTCCCATGCCGGGCAAGGCGGCCAAGACCATCATCACCGAGCGTCAGCAGGAAATCCTTCAGACCTTGTCCCGTTCGGTCACCGCACCCTCGCACTTCCGCCAACGCGCCTCGATCATTGTCCTGGCCTTCGACGGCCTTCGCAATCAAGACATCGCCGCCAGGGTCGGACTCACCCACCGCCAAGTCGGACTCTGGAGGCGGCGCTGGGCCAACGCCTGGAATAAACTCGTTGACATCGAGTGCTGCGAGTCCCGTGCCGCTTTGCGACGCGCCATCGAAGCGGTCCTCACCGACGCACCTCGCCCCGGCGCCCCGGGCAAGTTCACCCCCGAGCAGGTCACCCTGATCCTGGCCGTCGCCTGCGAGCCCCCTGAGAAGTCCGGCCGGCCCATCACTCATTGGACAGTCCAGGAACTGACCGACGAGGTGATCCAGCGGGGCATTGTGGAGTCGATCTCGCCCGCGCAGGTCTATCGCTACCTCCGCGAGGCGGCCTTGCGGCCTCACAAGAGCCGGTACTGGTTGAACACCACCGAGAAGGATCCGAAGGTCTTCGCCCAGCAAGTCGAGGCCGTCTGTAACACGTACCTTGAGGCGCCCGCGTTGGAGAAGAGCCAGGGTACCCACACGGTCTGCGTGGACGAGATGACGGGGATGCAGGCGCTGGAGCGGAATGCCCCAGCAAGCCGATGATCGCCAAGAAGTGCGAGCTCATCGAGTCCGAGTACACCCGGCATGGGACGTTGTGCCTGATCGGCAACTTCGTGGTGACGACGGGAGAATTGCTCACGCCGACGCTCGGTCTGACGCGTACGGAGGCCGACTTTGCCAGCCATATCGAGCAGACGGTGGCGACCGATCCGACGGGCTCGTGGGTGTTTGTGTTGGATAATTTGAACATCCATTGTTCGGAGAGTCTGGTGAAGCTTGTAGCCGATGCCTGTGACATCGGGACGGATCTGGGCAAGAAGGAGGTGCGCGGGGTTCTGAAGTCGGTGGCGAGCCGGCAAGCGTTCCTGTCGGATTCGAGCCACCGGATTCGGTTCGTATATCTGCCGAAGCACAGTTCGTGGCTGAATCAGATCGAGACGATCTTCGGGGTGATCATGCGGAAGGTGATCCGGCGAGGGTCGTTCACGTCGTTGGATGACTTGCGCACGAAGGTGTTGAACTTCATTGAGTATTTCAATCGGGTATTCGCCAAGCCGTTCCGCTGGACGTACACGGGTCGTCCGCTGATGAAGGCAGCGGCGTGAAGCTGGGTAGGAGAGCAAAGCAGGGGGCGTTTCTTGCTTCATACGTTTTCAACTGCGAAAAGTCGGTCTAGTAGGCAGCGGCGGTCCGCGTTTCGAGACAATTAGTGTCTACCCGAATGGCATTCGGTTAAGGTGTAACCTGCATATCTGCTTGAACTTGCGAAAAGTGGGAAGTTTGGCCGCTTGGGGTCGACTTTCCCGAGGCTGCATCCGCAACCCTTGTTTTCCAGGGTGGCTCAATGGTCAACGAGATTTGATATTAAATAGTGCCACTAATAAACGCCGATTTCCGCGGACGGTAATTCACTCACAATTTCGGAGTAAACAGTCCTCATTTTCCCGGGAAATCGGCCTGCTACAGGTGTCATACTGTAAATAAATTTCCCCTGATGGATCGTCCGGCAGCGTTCGTTATACAGCATGCTTATAACTGACAATGTTCCCGGATCGCTCCACCGCACAGCCTATTTTTCCGCTGTTTGCTGCGTTCGATGCTAATCAAAGGTTTGTATCATGTTCTCTAGTAAATACAATTAGCCACGGGAGTCGACGGAGAAACCTCCTCACATCTGCGGTGAAATAAGCAGTGCCATAGTCATGTCATTCGTGGACACGGAGTCGATCGGAATTGCCCGATTTTTCCTGGTTGCGCGCTCTGTCCGTGGTGTTCTCTTATGGGTCACACGCACCTCTGACACTCGTCCTCTTGTAAGGGAATTTCGGCCCGCGGAAATCCGCGATAAACACAACGATTACTGGCCTAACTCCTTTGATATCTGGAACTTTCGCTTAACCGAGTGCCATTCGTGTCTACCCCAACTATCGGCGACGCACAACACGGCGCAGATAGCCATGAAGACGACTTGATTGTCATCCGTCTTTCAAGGCTCTCTGGATGGCCTCGCGAATCCCCATCGGTCGGATCGGAAAGACCGCAAGCGCCGTCCGATCCCGGACCACGGTGGGGTTCTTCAACCCCTCGATCAAGTGTCGGCCCACCTCGAAACTGGCGGGCGTGACCAGGGCCAGCCAGAGGCCCGACAGGTAAGGGGTCAAGACCGGCACCGAGATCAGCCACCGCCGCAACCCTCTCTGCCAAGCGTACTCTCGGATCAGGTCGCCGTAGGTCACGACATCCGTGCCGCCGATCTCGAAGATGCGGCTCTCGCCCGGAGACAAGTCCCTCGCCGCCAGGAAGTAGCTCAACACATCATCCACGGCGATGGGCTGGCTCGGCGTCGAGAGCCACCTCGGGCAGATCATCATTGGTAGCCGGTCGGTCAGCGACTTCATCAGATCGAACGACAAGCTGCCCGCCCCGATGACGACGGATGCCCGGAACTCGATCGTCTCGACGCCCGATTCCCGCAGGATCTTGCCAACCTCGTGACGGCTGCGGAGGTGCGGTGAGAGATCGGGGAGGGAGTCGTCTCCCAGCCCGCCAAGGTAGATGATGCGTCGCACCCCGGCCTGTCTTGCGGCCCCGGCGAAGTTCATCGCCGCCTGACGGTCTTCCCGCTCAAAGTCCTTCGACCCCGACATCAGGTGGACAAGGTAGTAGGCGGTGTGAACGCCCTGCAACGCCCGGTCCAGCGAAGGTTGATCGAGGACGTCGCCCTTCACGATCTCGGTTGCCGTCTCCACACGGGGTCGTAACTTGTCAGGGCTGCGGGCCAGACACCGGAGCTTCACACCCTGTCGTTCGAGCAGAGGGATGAGCCGACCTCCGACGTAGCCGCTGCCGCCGGTGAGCAGGATGGTCGACACGATCTCGCTTATGGAGGTCAGCATCGGTTCTGGTCCCCAGCCGATCCGGTTCGGAAAAAGGTCGAGAAGTGCATATTATGTCTCGGTAGTTCGAGCGGAGGATAGGTGATGATCGACCAAGGGGCCGCCGATGCTCTCGCTACGAAGACCTTCGACCGGAGCGATCCGTGAGTTCCTGGCAACGCAGTCGAAGCTCGGCTTCACCTACTCGGCAATCGGAGCCACGGCGACCGTGCCTCCGGTGGGGTATGCCGTGGATCACGCCCGGATCAAGCTGGGGGAGGGCGAGGAGGTTTTCACGAGGGCCAAGGCTGCCCTGGGGCGATGGGACCAGTTCCGCCTGGGCTGGGTGGAGGCGTGGTCACCGGAAACAATGATCTTGTCCGGCGAGGTCGTGGCGGTGATTGCCCACAAGATCGGCCTGTGGTGGCTGAACGCCTGCCGGATCGTGTACGTCGTGGATGAACCGGGGCCGATCCAGCGGTTCGGTTTCGCTTACGGTACGCTCCCCGACCACGCCGGGACAGGGGAGGAGAGGTTCCTTGTCGAATGGGATCGAGCGAGCGGTGAGGTCTGGTACGACATCTTGGCCTTCTCCCGCCCGCACCAAATCCTGACCCGTCTGGGATATTCTTACATGCGGCGAGTCCAGGAGCGATTCGGGAAGGAGTCGGCGGCGGCGATGGTGAGGGCCGTGCAGAACGAGGCGAAATGAAGAGGAGCCAGCGGCACCCACTTCCCAGGACATCGTGAAGCTCGTTTCGATTTGCCGACCCGGATGGATTGACCCTGGAGTTGTATGAGCGGTTAGCGTTGTTTCTGCTCCGATGCCACTCGATCCCCAAGATCCTCCTCATCGAACGGGTACGGATCGGCGCCGGCCGTGACCCTCGCCCCCAACCAGCGGGGAGGTCCTCGGGCGCCGGCCGGGGTCTCTTCCCTCCGCCAAGCCCCGGCCGTCCGCGGCCCCGTGTTCAGTGTCAACTGGTGTCTACTCGAATGGCACTCGGTTAAGGTGTAACCTGCATATCCGCTTGAACTTGCGAAAAATGAGGCTCCTCGGCCAGAGGCCGAGGTATCAGGAAGGCCCCCCCGAGGGGGCCGGTTCCGTGCGGTCGCCCCCCTTGGGGGCGGTCACGTGGGGAAGGCCCCCCTGGGGCCGACGTGGTTACTCGAAGTCGAACTCTCCTTGACGACGCTCCAACTCCTCCTGCTCGCGGATGTACCTGACGCACCCGGGCCTCGTCCAGGCCCACCGTGCTGACGCAGTATCCCGCCGCCCAGAAGTGCAACCCGGTCAACCGACGCTCCTGCAGCAACTCCCGATGAATACGGACGGCGCTCTTGCCCTTCAGGAAGCCGATCGTGTGCGCCACGCTGTACTTGGGCGGGATGCTCAGGCACAGGTGGACGTGGTCGGGCATCGCATGCCCCTCCACCAACTCGATCCCTCGCTGACGGCACAACTCTCGCAAGATCACCCCGACCTGACGCCGAAGCCTCCCGTAGAAGACCTTGCGGCGGTATTTCGGTATGATCACGACGTGGTACTTGCAGTCCCACCGCACATGGGACAGGTTCTGCCACTCGTGCAGAGGCTCCCCCTCCTGCCCGAAGGGGCCTTCCCGGAGGGAGAACCTATGCCGTCTGACGAGGCGATGCACGCCGGATCGCTCGAAGCTCTTCGGGTCACACGGCCAGAGGCTGTGGCTTCATAACATAGTGATCCTCACTGCGAAGCGTAGACAGCCAGTCCCAAGGCCGTGTGATCGAGGTGGCCGTTCACCAGTGCGGTAACAGTTGCTGTACTGGAGTCTGGCGCATGCGGGTGCATTCGCCAATGGACGACCATTGGTGTTTTCGATCAGGGACCTTGGCTATTCTCCACTTCGCGCAGCTTGATCCGCTGCTCCCGTCGTGGATGTCGTCTCCGGTGTGCTGCCTTCAGGACGTCCCGGCCCCAACGGACCTTGCACCTGAGCATCCCACCAGAACCTCGCGCCTTCTCAACCTTCCGGTAACAGGGACGGCGCTTCCGTCCCTGTGAACCACGCCCCGACCGCCTTCTCCAGGTACGCGAACACCGAGCGACCTTGCTGACCGCACGTCGCGATCACCGTCCAGATCCGTTCGCACCACCGATTCCCCGCCTCGCTTCGCGTCCCCTGCGTCACCAGACGGTCCAACACTACAAACCGGATCGCCTGTTCCGCCAGGTTGTTCGTCGGTTCCACCTCCGGCGTTGTGAGGAATCGGAAGTAACTCGCCCCATGCGTCTCGAACCGCTTCGCCAGGTTGCGACTGCCGCGCGTCTCCGGCACGTCCTGGGTGCCACACGCCAACACCTCGGCACGGGCCGCTTCCAGTTGGCTCGCAAAATCCGTGGCGGACAACTCCTCCCGCCGGTGGATCACCGCGAACAACCGCCGCAACGCCTCACGCAACCGCTCCCCGTAGGCCCGATCGCGCGCGTCGGGCAGCGTGGTCAGGTACTTCACGTCGCGGATCAGATGGGCCAGGCAGAACTGGAGCATCACGCCGAACTCGCGCTGATAACGCCGGTACGCCGAGAAGTAGTCGCACCCCAACACCCCGTTGAACTCCGTGCCCAGCACCTCGATCAACACATCGCCGCTCCGCGTCGGGTCGCTCTTGAACAGCGTGTACAGGGCGGCACGGAAGCACCAGGTCCATTGTCGCTGGCCATTCTGCGTGTGGCCGGTCTCATCGACGTTGAGCCGCGCCTGGCCGGGGAGGTCGTCGAGCAATTCCTCATACGGTCGCTCCAACGCCTGGCTGACCTTGCCGATGATCCGTGCCAGTTCGCCACGCGAGATCGTCACGCGCACGACGTCGCGGAGGAATTTGCGAACGGTCGAGAAGGAGGCGTGGCAGGCCCCCTTGAGGTAGGCGATCAAGGTGGTCAAAGACGGCCCGACCAGGCCGCCACGCTGGATCCCCAGCGGGAGTGGGGCCTCGTACATCTTCTGACAATGCGGGCACCATCCCGAATGACTGCGATGCTCCTCGATCGAGAGCGGCGCTTCGCGGACGTCGACCTGATGGACCACCCGCGGCGCGATGTCGAGGGCGGACTGCAGGTCATGGCCGCACGCGGGGCAGGCATCGAGGCGATGGTCGACGAATCCGCCGTTGACCGCCTCGGGCGGGAATGCGACCCGCTCGTGCTTGGGATGACCGGGTTGCCCACCCGCGTGACGTCGGTCCTGGCCCTCCGGCGGAGGCGGCTTGGGCGGCTTGACGATGTCGGACGAGGGGGGCTTGGAGGAGGTGGAGGAGTTCTTACGTGCCGCAGCCAGTTGCTGGCTGAGCTGGGCGACGACGTCCTTGAGGGCGACGAGTTCCGCCTCAAGGGCATCCACTCGTGCCTGTAACCGTCGACAGTTGGTGCAGCCAACCGGGTCCGTGGCGCTCATGGCGGTCTATTGTACATACTCTGCAGCAGGGGAACTACACCGGTGAACGGGCACTGATCGAGCCCCGAAACCTTCTCATCGTGGGAGCCTTCGTGGTTGGCACAAGCGGGGGCCATGTCGAGACGCCGTAATGGCCTGGCGTTTTCGGTCCCGCCGGGGTCTAAGAACAGGGCATAGGGACATCAGGGTTGCCCAGGAACCTGGGAGACCCTGCCGGTTCCACCGCAATTTCCGGCTCGGGAACCGGAACACCAACTCCCCGGAGCCCACGGCTGTGCGCCCCAGCCGATGGGAGCAAACAGGGCGCAAACAGTGGTAGCGCCAAGCGAAGGCAACGAAGCGCGGCGCGACGAACGGCAGGGGGTCTGAGCGCCTCATAGTACCGTCGAGGCGGGGGAACTGACCCGATGGACCCCGCGGAGGGAAGGGGGCGTCGTTTCAAGGACCGTTCGGAGGCCAACATGGCGGGTGCTCAGAAACCCGTGTACGTGTCTGCTCTGCAAGAACGGATCGCGAAGATCGCCGGGGAACGTCCGGAGCTGGGATTCACGTCCCTGGCTCACCTCATCGACATCCTCTGGCTCCACGAAGCCTACAACCAGACCCGCAAGGACGGGGCCGTCGGCGTGGATGGACAAACGGGTAAGGACTATGAAGCGACCTTGCAGGCCATCCTGCAATCGCTCCTGGACCGAGCCAAGTCCGGCACGTACGTCGCCCCGCCGGTGCGCCGGGCGCATATTCCCAAAGCCGGCTCGGCGACCGAGACCCGTGCACTGGGGATTCCGACCTTCGAGGACAAAGTGCTTCAGAGGTCGGTAACCATGGTCCTGGAGACGATTTATGAGCAGGACTTCCTGGACTGCTCGTACGGCTTCCGGCCCGGTCGCTCGGCGCACCAAGCCCTGGAGGCCCTGTGGCAGCAGACGATGACGATGGGGGGCGGCTGGATCGTGGAGGTCGATATTCGAAAATTCTTCGATACGATCTGTCACGCTCACCTTCGGGAGTTCCTCAAGCGCCGGGTGCGCGACGGGGTGCTGCTTCGACTGATCGACAAATGGCTCACGGCGGGCGTCCTCGACGAGGGGTGCGTTACGTACCCGGAAGCGGGGTCGCCGCAGGGCGGGGTAGTCAGCCCGATACTTTCGAACGTCTTCCTGCACTACGTGCTGGACGACTGGTTCGAGCGGGAGGTCCAGCCGCGCCTGAAGGGACGCTCGTTCCTGATCCGTTATGCGGACGACCTCGTCATGGGATTTTCCCAGGAAGAGGACGCCCGCCGGGTCTTGGACGTGCTGCCCAAGCGGTTTGAGAAGGATGGCCTGACGCTCCATCCCGAGAAGACACGGTTGGTGCCGTTCGAGCGGCCGCCCGCCCGCCCGCAGCGATCAGGGACCCCGGCGCGGACCCCCGCAGGGACATTCGACCTGCTGGGATTCACGCACTACTGGGGCCACTCTCGCAAGGGGAACTGGGTGGTGAAGCGGAAGACATCCAAGAGTCGATTCAATCGAGGATTGAAGGACCTGGGCCAATGGCTCCGCAAGGAACGCCATCGTCCCCTGGCCGACCAGCACCGGACCCTGAGTCAGAAGCTCCGCGGCCACTTCGCCTACTACGGGATCACCGGCAACGCGGCAGCGTTGAACCGGTTCCAGCGCAGGGCCATCGGACTCTGGAGGAAATGGTTGAGCCGGCGCAACCACGCTGGCCCAATGGCCTGGGATCAGATGTACCGCCTGCTGGAGCGCTACCCGCTCCCGCCGGCGATCGTCGTCCACTCAGTGTACCGTCAAGCAGCGACATCTTGAGATGAGGAGCCGTAGGCGTTAATTGCGCGAGTACGGATCTGTGGGGGGTGCGACACGAAGCTACGGATGGACCTGTTATGACTGGTCTCTCGGGACATAACCCGGTGTGCGACCACCGGTACCCTACCAGGACGTGCGGCCCGAGCAATCCGGCGGTGCGAAGCTCCTGGGACAACGTAACCTCACCCCGATGGGGTGGTCGGACCTCCCGCGAGGGAATCCGGCGACTGCTAACGCCAAGGCGGTCGGGGGCCAGGGTGGATGGCAGGGCTAACTCAGGTGAACTGCTGATAAACGTCGTGAGATCCAGCAAGCCAAAGGCGCTGATAGGCTTGAACCAAACGGTACGTGGCCAGGTGCAGGGGCCTCTCCCATCCCCTGCCGTCGCTGTCCGAGCCACCGGCGAAGAGGCAGAGCCCGCACCATCCGTGATCCGTCCGTGGAACGTGGTAAGCCCGTCGTCCTCCCCTTGGGGAAGGCCCGCCGCAAGGTGGTCGCCGATGGGACGGCGGGTAAAGGATGAGGGAAGAAGCGAATGTCGTCCGGTAGTCGGGCGGATAGGGGTTGAGTCATCGGGCGAGATCACCCCACGCGAAAGCGGGCCGACTTCCCTCGGGTCTTTCGTCACGAGAGCACCTGGCAATCCACTTCGGGGGACAAGCAGATGACGGTGGAGTCTCGCTCTACTGGTGCGGTCCCCGACGAGGAGGAAGGCTGGCATACCATCAACTGGGAGTCAGCCCACCGCATCGTGTGTCGGCTCCAGGCCCGTATCGTGAAGGCGATCCAGGAAGGCCGGTGGGGCAAGGTGAAGGCCTTGCAACATCTGCTGACCCACTCGTTCAGCGGCAAGGCCCTTGCCGTCCGACGAGTGACGGAAAACCAAGGCAAAGGGACTCCGGGTGTGGACCGGGCGATCTGGAATACCCCGGAGAAGAAAGCGACGGCCTTACAGACGCTCCGGCAGCGGGGCTACAACCCCCGACCGCTGAGACGTGTGTACGTTCCCAAGAATAACGGCAAGATGCGTCCCCTCGGAATTCCCACGATGCAAGATCGGGCGATGCAGGCCCTCTACCTGCAGGCGCTCGATCCCATCGCGGAGACGACGGCCGACCCGAACTCTTACGGGTTCCGGAAGGAACGATCGACGGCAGACGCCATCGGGCAATGCCACACCGTCCTGAGCAACCGGAGCGGTGCTCGCTGGATCTTCGAGGGGGACATCAAGTCGTGCTTCGATCCCGCATCGTGATACCCCTTCTAGAAACGGACCGCCCGGATCTCCCCCGCCTTGAGTTGCTCAAATGCGGTGATTATTATAGGAATATCCGGGAACAGGAAAATCTTCCGATCCCGGTCGAGCGTGACCTGGATCGTGCCCTTGTGAATCCGATCATAGATCCAGTGCCTCGAGACCTGAAGCCTCTCGGCGAGCTGAGGTACGGTGAGGTGGCCCGGGATGCACCGCGGGTGGGATTGACTCCTCTTGATGAGGATGCGATGGCGAAGGCGAATGATCCGGACCGTGCTGGTCAGCACGATGGGACCTTTCGGAGAGCGGTGGCCCTGCCGGGTCAACTGCTCGGCGATTTCCTCATCCGTCTTCCCCTGCCGGGCCAAGCTCAGGATCGTTTCCTCCATCTCCTGGGATGACGACAGGCGGGCCAGGGCGTTGACCGTCACGGGGATCGCCGCAGTGGTCGTGTCGCCGCCCCTCCAGACGATCCGTGCCTCGACCGAGTCGGGGGCGAGGCGGCGGATCACGACCTTGTCGATCAGGCTCCGGAGCAGCGCCTTCTTCTGCGCCTGGGCGAGGTGACCCTCGTCCCAGAGTCGCGGGAGGTCCCGTCCGACCTGCTCGAAGGCGTGGCGCAACTCGGGCGGGATCGCCGGGGATGGGGCTTGTTCTTGAATCGCGCGTTGATATGAGGATTCAGCCTGGTGAAGTTCCCGCAGGGCAGCCTCCCAGCGTCGCTCCAGCTCGGCGGCCACGAGTCGGTTCTCGGGATCGGCCCGGGTGAATTGCCGCTCGGCCAGGCGCGCCTGGTAGCGGAGTCGATCGATCTGCTCCCGACGGGCGCGATCGACCGCTGCGGCTTGGTGCTGGATCGCGGCCGCGGCCTCGTCATAGAGGTCCAGCTCGGCCGGGGAGAGTGCCGCGAAGAACGCCCGCACCACGAAGTCGTCGATCGGATCGGCCGGGAGGTGCTGGCAGACGGGGACCTGGTACTGTTGCCGGAGGTAGTTGCAAATATAGTAAGTCTTTGGTTTGTACTGCACGACCATCTGGTGCCCGCACTCGCCGCAGTGGACGATGCCGTGGAGCAGCGCCTTGCCCGGCCGGGGGACCCCGCGGGTCTTGTTGCGGTCGTATTCGCTGCAGTTGTCCCGGAGCATGGCCTGGATCGCCTCGAAGGTCGCCCAGTCGACGTAGGCGGGGTAGATGTCGTTGATCCGGAGCTTCCATTCTCCCATGGGGAGCCTCACCTGGGTACGCTCGTGCGTCGAGCCCGGTTTGAGCACGGAGCGCGTCCGCCCATAGACGAAGGCCCCGGCATAGGCCGGATTCTCCAAGGCGGAGCAGACCGCGGGGACCGTCGGCCGGCGCCAGACGATGTCGCCGAGGTCATCCTTGCGGGGGATCAGGAGGCCGTCGTCGTTGAAGGAGCGCACGACCTGGGTGGCCGACCTGACCCGGAGGAAGGTGGCGAAGATCAGGGCGATCCGGCCCTGGACCTCGACGTCGGGGTGCTTGACGACCCGCTTCAGGGGATCGCGGATCAGGCCGACGGGCAGGGTCAAGGCGAGCTCACCACGTTGGGCCTTGTTGAGGAGGCCGGCGGTCAGGCGGCCCCGGATCGTATGCAGCTCCAGCTCCGAGATCTGGCCCTTGAGGCCCAGGAGCATGCGTCCGTCGATCGTGGACGGGTCATGGATCCCATCGCGGTCGGCGATCAGGCAGTGGTGATAGCTGCAGATGTCGAGCAACGGATACCAGTCGGAGCAGTTGCGCGAGATCCGCGTGACCTCGGTGGAGAAAATAATCCCCACCTGTTCGAGTGTTAGCAGGTTCACAAGTTCCTTAAACCCGTGACGTCCCTCGGCGGTGCTGGCGGTCCGGCCCTGATCGGCGTCGATGATCCGGATCTGGTCCTCACGCCAGCCGAGTTCGAGGGCGCGTTGCTTGAGGGCGTACTGGAGTCTGGTGCTCTCCTGGTTGTTCAGGGCCTGGTGAGGGCTGGACTGGCGGATGTAGATGACCGCCAGGCGGCCGAGGTGGAGCGGTGTGATCAGATCCAATGTATTCATGAAGAATCTCCTGAATAATAGCAGTGATGTCCTGTCGGATCTGCTGCCTCATGCCTTGGGGGAGCCTGTTCCAAATGTCTCCGGGCGGGGTGGGCATGGATCTTGGCACCTCTCGACGAGTGAAAGGAGATCCTGGATCGCTTCCACCGTGAGTTTGGTGCGGGCCGGCGTGTCGGGACAGGGTGCGGCGAGTTGGGTGGCCGGCACGGGGATCCTGAGCGTCATGAAGTCTCGGTAAGAGACATAAACATAGCCGTGGCTATGTGGCTGGCTGCTGATGTGACGCACAGGGAATCGGCGCCCGAAGAGAGGGTGGGAGGGGTCGGTTACCTCGATCTCGTCGAGATCCGGATGAGTCGGGTTGTTGAGGAGGGCATCCTGTTGGCGTCTCGTTCGACCGGATCGGCCACGAATGGTTGATGGCCCATATCCCGATGGATAAGGGCATCCTCCGGAAATGGCTGAAGGCCGGGTTCATCGAGAAGCACGTCCTCCACGCCACCGAGGAAGGGACGCCTCAGGGTGGCATCTGTTCACCGGCATTGGCGAACCTGGCGCTGGATGGCCTGGAACGGGTCCTGAGGGGACGCTACCCGAAGGCCACCGCCCGGAGCCGGAAGGCCAAGGTCAATCTGGTGCGCTATGCGGACGACTTCATCATCACCGGGAGTTCGAAGGAACTCCTGGAGACGGAGGTGAAGCCGATGGTGGAGTCCTTCCTGAAGGAGCGAGGACTGGAACTCTCACCGGAGAAGACGCATCTCACGCGGATCGAGGACGGCTTCGACTTCCTCGGGCAGAACGTTCGCGACTACGGTGGCACCGTCCTGGTGAAGCCGTCACGGAAGAATGTCGCGACGTTCCTGGAGAAGGTCCGGGGGATCATCAAGGCGAGCCGGCAAGTCACGGCCGGACATCTGATCGTGAACCTCAACCCGGTGATCCGGGGCTGGGCGAACTATCACCGGCATGTGTCGAGCAAGCGGACCTTCTCGCGAGTGGACCACGCGATCTTTCGTGCGTTGTGGCGGTGGGCCATTCGGAGGCACCCCAAGAAGTCCCGACGATGGATCAAGGACCGCTACTTCGAAGTCGTCGGAGGACGGCATTGGGTCTTTCACGGCGAGGTCGCCGGTCGGGAGGAGAGGATCCAACCGGTCCGGCTCTTCGATGCTTCGAGTCTACCGATCCAGCGGCATACGAAAGTCAAAGGAGAGGCGAATCCCTATGACCCGGCCTGGGAACCGTACTTCGAGGAACGCCTGGGCGTGAAGATGGCCGGGACCCTGATGGGTCGATGGACTCTGCGTCTGCTTTGGCGGGAGCAAGGCGGGATCTGTCCGGTCTGCCATCAGAAGATCACCACGGGGACGGGGTGGCACAACCACCACATCCAGTGGCGAACCCATGGGGGCCAGGATACGATCGAGAATCGCGTGCTCGTGCATCCGAACTGCCACCAGCAGATTCACAACCAAGGTTTGGACGTGGGTAAGCCGCGTCCCGAGAGGGGCGTTTGAGAGGCTTGAGCTGCATGAATGGAGACATTCCCGTGCAGTTCTTAGGGGAGGGGGTGACGGTGACGTCACCTCCTTACCCGACGCCTGGGTGGGCAACCGCCCAGGTCTACCCGGAGATACTGGCGAACTTAACAAGTCCCCCTCTACCCCGGTGTGATTGATGCCGAAGAATCTCCTTGCTTCGGCATCAACCCGGGCCGGGCGTGAGGGTAGGGGGCTCTGAAAGCCGTGGCCCATGGGCGGCGCGTCTCACGGGGACGCGCTTCGGCGTCGGGCCACCGGCCCGCCCGAGGAACATCATCAGAGGTGCCGGCCGGATCATCGGTCCTCTGCGCCTCCTCATCAGGGTCGGTCCCTCAACTCGGCTCACCACGACCCGAACCATGGGCAGGACTGCTCCGTGGAGCATAGGAGCTCTCTCAAGGATCCACGTCCATGCTTCAGGGGCCGGTCGATTCCCCAACTAACATGATAACATTCTAACGTATTGATAAAAAAATTTTTCTAAAATTGTTTGCCAGCCACGATCAAGGGGACTTAGGATGACAAGGAGGTATATCGTTGACATCCTCGCCGTCATGGGGATAATATAGACGTTTTGATTTTTTCCCTAATTAAGATCCCGCTGTCGCAGCCCTGATGAGGCGCGGCGTTCCGGCCGTTCCTGCGGCCTGTCGGGATCATTTCCCGACGACACGAAAGGATTTAAGCGCAACACCGATGATTGATGCGATCGTTGCCCACGGGATCCGGCGGATGACCCTCTTCAGTTATATTAGACCAATCAAGTCGGTCCCCCGGAAATCACCGGTTCTCATTTTGGGTCAAGGACCGGCGCCTGAAGGCGACGGCTTGCAGGTCGGGAGTTGCTGCGGTTCCCGCCCGCTTGGGCGGGAACAAAGCCCGCCGTGGGGCTGCTGTCATTGCCATGAGCCAGAAGAGTGCGACGTCCGACGCCGCTACGACCGAGGCGACGCCGCCCGCGACGGCCGATCCCGACGCCCCGGCGCTCGAGGATTCTGGGTCGGTCCGACGACCGTTCGAGACGGGGTCTGGTGGACTTCAGGGTTCGGCACGACCGGCCCCGGGTCCCCCACGCTGCCCCGTGGGCGCGCCGGTGGCGTTGAGGGAGATCATGGTCGCAGGAACGCGAGGTCCGGATGGGATCCTGTCGCAACGCGCTTCGATTCGATGTATGGATCACCGCAGCCGCGTGGCAGTGCGGAGGCCGGTCTCGTTGGCTGACGCTCCCCCGCGGTGCTGAGCTTACAGAAGGTTAGCCGAAAGCCCACACGCTTGAGCGGTGGTTGATAACCGCTCCGGATTCTCACACGTAGCCGATCTGAAATCAAGGCGGATATCCATGGTGAGTCGAAATCCCACAACAGCGCTGTTGGTGAGTACCGATGCCTCCCTCACTGAGACGGTGCGAGGGGTGATCGGCTCGATCGGCAACCTCGGTCTCACGGTCATGCCCGGGATCGCCGAGGCCTCCTCCGACCTCGCCCGGGACCATCTGGCGCTGGTGCTGGTCCATCAGGAGTGCGCGGGGAGCGTCGACGCCACGACCCGCCTGCTCCGCATCATCGCGGAGGCGAAGCGCCCGCTGCCCACGCTCGCGCTCAGCGACCGACACCGGGCCGAGCAGGCCCTGGCGCTGCTGCGCACCGGGGTGGCCGACTATCTAAGCCGGCCGCTCGATCTGAGCCGGCTCACTTACCTGATCGATGTGCTGACCTTGCGGAGCCGCCTGACCCGGTCCACCTTCGCGTCGGTGGCGGCGCGGCAACCGGCCCCGATCCCGCCTCCGGGGGATGACGACCTGGGCCTCTCCCCACCCGTCACGTCGATGGAGCGCATGATGGACCAAATCCGGCGGGTCGCCTCCCAGGACACGACCATCCTGCTCGGCGGCGAGACTGGCACGGGCAAGACCCGCCTGGCCCGCCTGATCCACGGGATCTCTCCGCGCCGCGCCGCGCCCTTCCTGGTGGTCAACTGCGGCGCCCTCTCGACGACCCTGATCGAAAGTGAGATGTTCGGCCACCTCAAGGGGGCATTCACCGGCGCCGACCGCGATCACACCGGCAAGCTCGCCGAGGTCGGCCGCGGCACCTTGCTCCTGGATGAGATCGACGCGCTGCCGCTGGCGCTGCAAGCGAAACTGCTGCGCACCGTCGAAGAGCGGATCTTCGAGCCGGTCGGGTCGAATAAGTCGCTCCCGGTGCAGGCCCGCCTGATCGCCGCCAGCAACCGCCCACTCGCCCAGGAGGCGGCCGCCGGCCGGTTCCGTCCCGACCTGTATTACCGCCTCAACGTCATCAGTTTCACTCTCCCGCCCCTCCGCGACCGGCGCAACATGATCCCCCACCTGGCCAGCAACTTCATCGCCGAGCTCGCCGTCCGGAGCGGCCGGGAGATCGACGGGATCTCCGCCGAGGCGCTGCGGGCCCTGGAGGCGTATGACTGGCCCGGCAATATCCGCGAACTCCGCAATGTCATCGAACGGGTCGTCGTGCTCAGTTTCGACCGGGAGATCCAGCTCGATGACCTGCCCGAGCAGTTTCCTCGGAACGGGACCGCGGTCACCTTCCCCCTGATGCCGCGCCCCTCCCGGAATCTCTGGCCCACCCTCGCCCGCGCCAAGGATGATGCCGAACTGGCCCGCATCACCGAGGCCTTGAAGAGGCACCAGAACAACCGCCTGCGCGCCGCCGCGGATCTCGGCATCAGCCGCATGACCCTCTACAAGAAATTGCACAAGTATGGCCTCATGGGCGGCACCTAGGGCCCGTTCTCTCGATTCGTGAAACGACTCGCCTTCTTCCGTCTCTGGCCTCTTCGGTCCGGGTTATGAGGGAAAGAGCGATTCCGAAAGGGTCTCGCCGGCTTCCGACCCCTCGTGAGGTCTTCGGGGCCTTCGTGCTGCTCGGGTTCGCCTGCGGTGCCATCCCGGTGTTTCTGGGCGTGCTCAACCACGACGTGGCGTGGCTTCTCTACGTCGCCGGCCGGGTGCTGGACGGCGCGAAGCTTTATGAAGATGTCGTCGAGAACAATCCCCCGCTGATCATCTGGCTCTCTCTGCCGCCGGTCCTGCTGGCGCAGCGCGCTGGGGATCTCCGCCATCCTGGCGTTCCGCCTGCTGGTGCTCGCCTTACTCGGGTTCTCGCTCACGCTCTCTGGGTGGGTGCTCCGCCGGGCTCTCCCGGAGCGGGTCGTCGTGCGCCGAGGTCTCCTCCTGCTGCTCCTCTTCATCCTGCTCCCGCTGGTGGGCGACGACTTCGGACAGAAGGAGCATCTCATGCTCGCGCTGCTCCTGCCGTACCTGCTCGCGGCGTCGGCGCGCGCGATGGGGCGCCCCCTGGAAGGTCGCATCCCGTGGCTCCTGGGGGTCCTGGCGGGGGTCGGCATCGCGCTCAAGCCCTACTTCGTGCCGCTCTGGCTCGCTGTTGAGGGAGCCCTCGCGTGGATTCGACGGGGGGAGCGGGTCTGGCTGCGGCCGGAAGGCGCGGGCGTGGTGCTCGTGGGGGCCGTCTATGGGGGGGCCCTCGTGGGGCTGACCCCGGAATACCTGGACCTGGCCCGGCGGATGAGGCAGGCGTATGCCGGGTATTTCACGAGGCCGTTCGCCGCCCTCCTGACCGGGCCCGGGACGCTCCTGTCGGGGTTCGCCCTCCTCGGCTATCGGGTCGTCCGTCCTCGGGGCGATGTCCGGGAACTCTGCCGGATTGTCCTGCTTGCGAACGCGAGCCTCCTGGGCGCGGTGCTCGTCCAGCGGAAGGGTTGGTCGTACCATTTTTACCCGGTGCACGCGAGCGCGTTGCTGCTCCTCGGGACCCTCGTGCTGGCCGCCTGGAGGCGCCCGGACCCTTCGGCCCGGGTCGCCGGGGCGGTGCTCGGGACCGTCTTGCTCGTGTTCGCGCTGGTGATGCCGGTGCCGGGGGTGCGGGCGTCCCTCCAAACGATGGGGTGTCCGGGGGAGACGGAGACGCTCCTCGGGCGCATGATCCGGCTCATCAAGGGGGACGCGGGGGGCAGACGCATCTACGTGATGTCCGACCTCCTGTCGGATGCGTTCCCGCTGGTCAACTACAGCGACGCGCGATGGGTGTCCCGTTTCCCGTCCCTCTGGATCCTGCCGGGACTGTATCCCGGGGGGCGCGGCGCCGAGGAGGCCGTCGCGTATCGCCCGATGGACGAGGCGAGCGACCTGGAGCGGTACCTCATCAACGCCGTGGTGAGCGACCTGCGCCGGGGTCTGCCCGCGCTGCTGATCGTGGACGTCACGCCCCGCAAGCCGAGGTTCGCGGGGAGGCGGTTCGATTACCTCGAGTACTTCTCCCGCGACCCGCGCTTCGCCGCCTTCATGCGGGATTACGAACCCTCGACCGAGCTGGGCAGGTTTCGCGTGTACCGGCGGCGGCCGGGGCGCGGGAGGGCGATCGGCCCGTGAGAGAGCGCGTCACGCCGCCCGCTCCGGCCAACCCGAGCGGGCCGAGGAAGGTCGGTCCGATCACCTCGCTCTCCGCGCGCGCAGAACTTTCACCCCGCCACCCTGGAAGACGGGCCGGAACCAGCGGGCGTTGATGGCATCGAGCGTGGCATCTTCCCCATAGACCACGAGGGCATCGATCGCGCCATGATACCGTCCGAGCAGCCTCCTCCAGCGATCGGCGGACTCGGCCGTCCTCCCCGAGCTCGTCATCATCGCGATCGACTCGAACTCGGCGGCGGGGGGGCCAGCGAACCTGGCACGCAACTGTACGGGGAAGTAGTAGTGATTCGACTCGTAGTTGTTCCAGACGACGTTGCCGGTCCCGATCCCGAGCATGCCATAGAGGTTCAGGAGGGGGTTGGCCCGGAAAGGATCGAAGATGCCGATCCACAAGACCGCCACCCTTTGCTTCGTGCCGACATGGGATTTCGCCCGCATGAAGGCGCCGGCCCGCCGCTGGGAGTCGAGGGCGTAATTCCAGACGAGGGCCGACTGAGCCATGACCGCCACGGTCAAGATCAGCAATCCGAGGCGGTATCTCCTCCGCGTTTCCTCCAATCCCAGGCCGGGGATCGAGGCCACGAGGCCGAACAAGAAGACCCGCTGGGGCAACATGTGGCCATGATGAGCGAAGCCGTCGGGGACGAGGAGGCTCCCGAGCAGGAAGAGCAAGGCCAGGAGCCTCCAACCACGCCGCTCCCGGAGCGGGGCCGACTCGCCACCTCGGCCTTCGGGACGAAAGATCAGCGGGCAGAGGGGGACCACGAGCAGGGCCACGACCAAGGAGAACTGGGATAACAGGTCGAATCGGCTCGGCCCGGGCCAGAGCGGGTTGATCCAGATCATCTGGGTGACCCATGACCCGAGCGACCATGGCTCCGACAAGCACCTCCAGCTCGGGTGCAGCCCGCCACCGGTCCGCATCACGTGGCGGTAGACGAGGGCCAGGGGGATCAACGGCGTCAAGCCGACCAGGGTCCAGGCAACGCGGCCGGAGCGGCGCGGTCCCGGGAGGAGGGCAGCGAGGACCATCAGGCTGAGGGCCGTCAGGCCCAGGCTCACGAGATGGCAGAAGTAGCCGAGGATGAGGGAGCCGGCCACGGCCAGAGCACTCCGGGGACCGGGCCGCTCGCGCCCCGCCCACCAGAGGCCCAGCGTGATCGGGTACAAGCACGCCCCCAGCAGGAAGCTGTAGAAGCCGAGGAGCCAGGTCAGATTCAGGGCCAGCAAGACCGCGAGCAGCGCCACCAGCGGCATCCCGCGCCAGCCCGCCACCCGCCACCGCAACCAGACGACCGAAGCCGCGAGGCCGACGAGCGTGACCGTCATCATGACCCGGTCCGCCGCCCGCGGCGGCAGGACCGCCAGCAGGCCCATCAGCGCCAGGTGCCCCGTCCAGTTCGGCAGCGGCTCCCAGCGCACCGCGTAGTCGTCCCGGAACGGCGAGTCGGGTTTGAGCGACTCGAGGAGAATGTGAGCGTTGTAAACGTGGGCGGGCCCGTCCTGGGTGACGAACCAGGGGACGCACCAGATCGCCATGAGCGCGGGGAGGATCGCGAGGGTGAAGACACCCAACCCCCGGCGGCGGGCCTGCGCGAGGCCGGGATCGACGGGGGGGGAATGCGTCCGGGGCATGCGGTCTCCAGCCGTCCCGCTCCGCTCCGCGGCCCGTGAGCCCCAGGGGCACGGGATCTCCAGGCCCATCCCCGCCCGTCGACCGTCGGGATCCCGTCCCGGTCCCTGGAGTGTCAACGAAGGTTGGCGCCCCCCCGCGAGGTTACACGGGCCTGTCAAGGAAGATTGACAGTCGGGCGGCAGAGCGGACCGGCCTCGAGAGGGCTCCGGCAGGGCTTGGAGGAGGCGATGGGACACGTCGTAATTTCCTCAAGTCGTTCAATGAGCACGACCTCGCGTGGCAGGACCGCGCCGCCGAGGCGGTGCCGAGCGCAGCGCGCGGGCCGGGTCGGGTCGGGATCTGGGCACGGGGCCTGCACTAGCACTTCGCGAACCGGAGGGTTCCCAAAGCTTCGGACGCCCTCTCGGGAGTGTCTCGACCGATCCCGCTCGGGGCGTTTTGGGGGCTCCTTCCGTCCCGGGTCATCCTGCGGGAGGATGGGAAGTGTCCAGCAGCTTGGCGGGGGTCCTGGAAGACCGCAGACGGCCCCCGGTCGGTGTCGCCCTCGAACGCGGGACGGCGGCGACCTCGGAGCCGATGGGCCTCGAGGACCGCATCCGCCGGATGTTGATCCTGATCGCGCTGTACGCGATCCCGGCCGTCGTGGTCATGCGACCCGTCAACGATAATGACGTCTGGATGAACCTCAGGGCGGGGCAATGGATCGTCGCTCATGGGACGGTGCCGGTGACGGACCCGTTCTCAAGCACCGGCCAGGGAAGGCCGTGGGTGGCCTATAGCTGGCTCTTCGAGGTCCTCATCCTGGGCCTCTACGAGCGGCTCGGCCTCGCCGGCATCGTGCTCTATCGCGTCGTCCTGTCCTTCGCCATCCTGACGTCGCTCCACCGCCTCGTCGCCCGGCGCGAGCCGCGCTTCGTCGTCGCCACCGGCCTCGTCGGCCTGGCGTTCTTCGCGCTGGTCCCGCTCCTGAACGAGCGCACCTGGCTGTTCACACTCCTGTTCAGCACGCTCACGCTCGATGCCATTCTCGACCTGCGCGGGCACGGGCACCGGGGCCATCTGGCTGCTGCCCCCCGTGTACGCGCTGTGGGCGAACGTGCACATCCAGTTCATCTACGGGCACTTCCTCCTCGCGCTGGGGTGCGTGGCGCCGCTGATCGATGGGCGGCTCGGCCGCGTCCCGGCGACGGGCCACGCGAGCGTGGCGGGTACCCGCGCTTGGTGGCGGCTCGTGGCGCTCGCCGGGGCCTGCCTGGCGGCGACGCTGCTGAACCCTTATCACGTGCGCCTCTACGCCGTCATCGCCGCGTACGCGATGCGAGCGGACACTTATAACCTGGTCCTCGAGCTCCTGGCGTCGGGCTTCCGCATGCCGTGGGAATGGGCCATGCCCGCCCTGGTCGGCGCCGCGGCCTTCGCGCTCGGGCGGCGGCGCGCGCCTTCCGCGTTCGAAGGGCTTCTGCTCGTCGCGGCCTCGTTCCTCGCCCTCCGGGCGCGACGCGACGTCTGGTTCGCGGTGCTCGCGGCGCTGGCCATCCTCTCGACCACAGGCCGACCGGCCGGGCGCCCTCGGAGCGCTTCGCGCTGACCCGGTCACGCGCGGCCGGCATCGCCGGGGCGGTGCTCGTCCTGCTCGTCGCGATCGGCTGGGGCCGCACGTTCTCGCGGGAGCACCTCGAGGCAGAGGTCGCGGCCAACTACCCCGCGCGCGCGGCCGCCGTCGTCGAGGGGCGCGGCGATCGGGGGCCCCTCTTCAACGAGTATGGCTGGGGGAGCTACTTGATCTGGCGCCTGCCCGGGCTGCCGGTCAGCATCGACGGCCGGGCGGACCTGCACGGGCCGGAGCGGATCAGGCGCAACGTGGAAACGATCTCGGGCCTCCCTGGCTGGGACGCCGACCCCGACCTCAAGGCCGCAAACATGGTCATCATCAATGCCAAGACGGCGCTGGCGTCCCTGCTCCGCCTCGACCCGCGCTTCGAACTCCTCCACGAGGACCCCGTCGCCGCCGTCTTCATCGCCCGGCACAGCAACCCAGGGCAGGAAGACCGGGGCCCGGCAACATCGCCCCTGACCATGACAATCCGTGACCGAGTCGTCACCCCTTCCAGAGACGACACCCTCCGAGGCCCTTGCAGCCCAGGTGGATGTCAACAATGAGTGGCGCCGCGGGTGGGGGTTACACCCGACTGTCAACGAGGGTTGACAACTCGGGTGGCGGGGCGCGTCCTCCGCGGAAGGGACCGCAGACGTTCGACATCCAGAAGGCGGATCTCTTGAAGCGGCATAAGTCGTTGAGACATCGAAGAGTTGAGGTCGGACTCGCGGTCCGGCGAGCGGTTCCGACGCTCATTTCACGCCGCTGGCTGGCCAATGGTACGACGCCTGCATTCTCCCCCTCGCGCACAAAGGCGAATGATGGTCGTATCAGGCCGCACAGAGAGTTGGTGACGGACAATCGAACCCTCTCCCAATTCGGGACCTCAGGATCCCCTTCCGTTCCTACACAGGAGAAGCCTCCATGGCCAAGCTGGTCGCCGCCGTCAAGAAGTTCGCCGCCGAGGAGGAGGGCGCCACGCTCGTCGAGTACTCCCTCCTGGTCGCCCTGCTCGCCGCCGCGAGCATCGCCATCCTCTACGGCCTCGGAGCCAACATCCAGAGCCTCTACTCCCAGGTCAACAACTCGGTCAGCAGCGCGAACGCCGCGATCACCTCCGCAGGGTCGTGATCACGTCCGCATGACGATGCCGTCGACCTGGCACTCCTCGTCGCTGTGTGGTGGGGCCTGGGGCGACCGGTTGACCACGGCGGTCATCGGGCTCGGGGGTCCGGCGGTGGCCGTTCTCCGAGGTACACCAGGCGAACGATGGTCGTTCGGATCGGGCAGAGAGCTGGTGACCGTCGCTTCAATCTTTCCCGATTCGGGACCTCAGGTATCCCCTTCCGCTCTTGCACAGGAGAAGCCTTCATGGCCAAGCTGGTCGTCGCCAAGAAGTTCATTGCCGAGGAGGAGGGCGCCACGCTCGTCGAGTACGCCCTCCTGGTCGCCCTGCTCGTGGCGGCAAGCATCGCCCTCCTCTATGGCCTTGGCCGCAACGTCGTAACCATCCTCAACACAACCACCACCGCGCTCAGCTCCACGAGTAATGTGATCACAAACGCGTCGTGACGATACCGGCAGCCAGCTTCTCATCCAGCGCCAGGGTGAGGGTTGAGACGAGTCGTCGACCACGTCAATCCTCGGGCCTGGCCAGAGGGAGTGATCCGCCACGTGCGCCGGAGGGATGCTTGGCCACTGGAGTGCCCGTTTCCCATCGAGGAAGAGGGGATGTGCTCATGCACCCCATTCTCACCATCCTCACCGCCATCTTGCTCTCGATCGGGGCGCTGCTCGACGCACCGGCGGAGGCGTTGTTCAGCACCTCCCGCCTGCTCACGCTGGTGCTCCTGACGCTCGGCTTCGTTTATGTGTTGTGGACGCTGTCTCGAGTTGGTCAGGCGGCTCGATAGGCGTGCCGTTGGATCGTGAACGTCACCCCGATGACCGGGGCTCGGAGTCGAATTCGCTTCGGAACAACGATGCCTACCGGGAGACTCCTGCCGTGCTCCAAATCCCCTTGATCCCCGCTTCCATCGTGCTGGTCGCCGCCCTGATCGCCGGGGTGATGGACGTGTGGAAGTTCAAGGTTTACAACGCCCTCACGGTGCCTCTGCTGCTGAGTGGCCTCGTCTATCATGGCATCGCGGGCGGGACGCAAGGGCTCCTGGAGAGTGCGACCGGTGTTCTGTTCGGGTTCGCCGCCCTGATCGCCGTCTACGCGATGGGAGGGATGGGGGCCGGCGACGTCAAGCTCATGGCCGCCGTGGGCGCCTGGCTTGGCATGCCGCTTACCTTCTGGGTCTTCGTCCTCAGCGCCTTCGCCTCGGGGACCTACGCGGTGATGCTCATCCTCCTCGCGGGGAACCTGCGTGAAACCTGGATCGATTTGCAGATCATCCTCTATCGGATCCTGGCCTTCGGCCATCAACTGGGGGCCGACAGCCGCCTCGAAGCCGAGGTGAAGCGTGCCGATGGCCACCGCCGCCTGGTCCCGTTCGGCGCCATGGTGGCCGTGGGCCTCGCCATCATCCTCATCTGGTGCATCCGCTCGGACGCGTGCCTCTGCACCCATAAACAATGGTAGGGAGCTCATCGGGCCATGCCCGCGCGGGCCGGCCGACCGAGGAGCGCTCCCCCCTTCTTCGACCCGACTCCGTTCGCGTGAGGTGACCCATGAGCCCTCGATCCGTCCTGATCATGATGCTGGCCTTGGTGTTCGGCGGGTCGGCCGCCGTGGGTGTCAACAAGTACGTGACGAACAAGCCGGGGATGGGGATCAGGAACGTGGATGCGGTCCCGGTCGTGGTGGCGGTCACGGAGATCCCCCGGGGCGCGTCGCTCACGGCCGCTCTGGTCAAGACGCGCGATTACCCCAGGGAGATGGTGCCTCCCGGCACGCTCGCCAAGGTCGAGGACGTCCTCGACCGGGCCGTCTTCATCCCGCTGGTGAAGGATGAGCCGGTGCTGGAAGGCAAGCTGGCACCCAAGGGCGCGGGGCACGGCATGGCCGCGCTGGTGCCCTCTGGGATGCGGGCCTTCACGATCCACACGCCCAGCGTGGCCTCGGGCGTGGCGGGGTTCATCATGCCCGGCAACAAGGTGGACGTGCTGCTGACGATGGAGGGCCGGCGCGGCGGCACCACCATCACCCTGTTGCAGAACCTGGAGATCCTGGCCGTCGATCAACGAATCGATGCCCCGTCCGATTATCGGGTCGATCCCAACCAGTTGCGGTCGGTCACCCTGCTCGTCACACCCGACCAGGCGGCCAAGCTCGGCCTGGCCCAGAACAAGGGGGCGCTCCATCTCTCGCTCCGCAACCTCAAGGACGACCAGCCCGCGGACACCTCTCCGGCGCGTCAGGCTGAACTCGAGGGGAGTCGGGAGGAGCCCTCCGTGCAGGCCATCGTGGAGGCTCCGAAGCCCCCGCCTTCCCCGAGGTTCGTGACAATCTACCGGGGGATCCAAAGAGTGGAGAGACATCCGCTCGCCGAGACCCCGGCCCGGACGGACGACTCGGAACCGCAGGCGGACGACCCCCAGGTGGACGAGGCTCGCTGAAGCTTCTCAGGAAAGTAAGGCCCGGCCCCGGCCCTCTTTTTCCTGGAGGACTGTGGCCATCCTGCGGACATCACTTTCCTGAGAGCCAAGAGTCGCCACCCATCCCGGGGCGTTTCGCCAGTGTGTTGGTGGGGATCCTCCCACCGCCCGCTCAAACCGCCAACGGGCATCCTTGCTGGGGCGGTGTGCACCGAGGCGACATCATGCAGGCTTTTATCGCGAGCGATCACGAATCGATCAGTGGCCGGGTCCGCCAGGTCCTGCTCTTCGAGGGACTGGCCTGCCCGGCCCCGCACGTCGTCTCCCTGGATATCGCGGCGTACCAACTGGCGAAGGAGCCACTCGAAGTGCTCGTGGTGGTCCTGGCCCCCGACCCGGAACGCGCCCTGACCGTGATGGGCGAACTGCTGCGCAAGTCGCCGTCCCGCGTCCTGGTCGTGGGCCCGGCCTCCTCGAAGCTGGTCCTTCGCGCCCTCCGCGGGGGGGCCGCCGACTACGTGGACGAGGTCGAGCTCGAGGCCGAGCTCCAGGCGGCCCTCAAGCGACTGAGGACCGAGGGATCGGGCCGAACCGAGACCGGGCGGATGATCGCCGTGCTGGCCCCCAGCGGCGGCAGTGGGTCGAGCACGCTGGCGGCCAACGTGGCCACCGCGCTGGCCAAGGAGCACAAGGAGGTCGCCCTGGTCGACCTGAAGCTGGAGGCGGGCGACCTGGCCACCTTGCTGGACCTGAAGCCTGTCTATACCCTGGCCGATCTCACCCAGAACGTCGCGCGGATGGATCGGGTCCTGCTCGAACGCTCGCTCACCCGGCATGCGAGCGGCGTGCACCTCCTGGCGCCACCCCGGACGTTCGCGGACATCGCGTACGTCACGCCCGAGGGCGTGGATCAAGCCTTGAACCTGGCGCGGGCCGTGTTCCCCTACGTGGTGATCGACATCGACCATGGCTACCGCGACGTGCAGGTCCGGCGCTCCGGCAGGCGGACCTGATCCTGCTCGTCCTCCGGCTCGAGTTCGCCACGCTCAGGAACACCCGGAGGGCCCTCGATCAACTCGAGCAGTTGGGCATCGACAAGAACCGCCTGCGCCTGGTGGTCAATCGCCACGGTCAGCCGAAGGAGGTGCCCGCGGCCAAGGCCGAGGCGGCCCTGGGCGTGAAGATCTTCCACTATGTTCCCGACGATCCGAAGTCCGTCAACCGGGCCAACAATAACGGCGTTCCGTTCGTGCTGGAGACCCCGTCGGCCAGGGTCTCCAAGAGCGTCACCCGTCTGGCCATGAGCATCAACGGTGCCCACAAGACCCATTAAGGTCAGCAGGCTCACGCGGTCGATCCTGCTGACCCCCTCGGCACCGGGCGATGCCGGCCTTCCGAGTCCATCACGGCAGGGAGGAAGGAGTCTCGTCCCGGTGGTCACGCCGGGCGCGGGAGCGAGGACCGGCCCTCAGTCGATCAGCCGGCGGGTGGAGGGTCGCGCGGGCGGCCACAGGAACAGCGAAACGTTATGTCAAGCACCTGGATCGAGAGCGCGCGAGAGACCCTGCTCCACCTCCGCGGGAATGCCGCGGGTTGGGGCTATCGGCCGGAGACGGCGCCTGGCGTTGAACCGACCGCCCTGGCGTGTCTGGGGCTCTTGGCCTCCGACCCTGAGCGACGGTCCGGCCGCCCTCCGGTCGAGGTCCGGAGGGCGGCCGACTGGCTCACGACCCTCCAGCGCCAGGATGGCTCCCTCGGCGTCTCGGCGACCCTCCCCACCCCGGGCTGGACGACGTCCTACGGCGTCCTGCTCTGGACGGCCCTCGAGGGCTACACGGCCCAGCGGGAGCGGGCCGCTCATTGGCTCCTCGGCCAGGAGGGGATCCCGATCCCCCGCCTGGCGCCCCCCAAGCGCGCCGTCGGTCACGACACGACCCTCATCGGTTGGCCCTGGGTGGCCGACACCCATTCCTGGCTTGAGCCGACAGCCATGACCATCTTGGCCCTGTGCCGGGACGGGAGGGCCGATCACCCGAGGGTCCGCGCGGGCCTGCGCTTGATCCGCGACCGCGCGATCGCGGCCGGCGGTTGGAACTATGGAAACAATATCGCCTTCGGGCGCGACCTCCGGCCGCAGCCGGCGCCGACCGGCCTCGCGCTGCTCGCCCTGGCTCGGGTGGACCAGCGGACGGGGATCGTCGAGCGGGCGCTCCGGTACCTCGAGCGGGCGCTCCCGGGGATCCGCGCGGCCCAGTCCCTGTGCTGGGGCGTGCTGGGCCTGCAGGCCTGGGGGCAGCGCCCCGAGGCCGTCGACGGCTGGCTGGCCACGGCCTGCGCGCAGGCCCTCCGTCGCCCTGACTCCGCCCCTCGGCTGGCCCATCTCCTGCTCGCCGCGGGGGACCGTTCGCTGGCGCTTCTCGGAATCCCTCCCGAATGGAGGAAATCGCCATGAGGGAGGATGCCGCGCCTTTCCCGACCCGAGGGACGGTTGTCCCTCGCTTCAGCCGCCGGGGGTTCCTGGCCGCCACGGGAGCCGTTCTCGGGGTCGGGTCCGGGCTCAAGCTCTTGCGGGACCGCGACGAGGCAGCCTGCCGCGCCGCGGTCTTCATCGCCAGGGCGGCCTCGTATGAGGACGACCTGCCGCGCATCATCCGCCGCGGCCTCACCGAACTGGGCCTGGGGCGGGCCTGGGCGCGAGGCAAGTCGGTCCTGCTCAAGCCGAACCTGGTCGAGCCGACCTGCGAGGCGCCGCACGTCAATACGCACCCCGCCGTGGTCCGGGCGGTCGCCGAGGTCTTCCGCGGTTGGGGAGCGCGTGCGGTCTTCGTCGCGGAGGGCCAGGGGCATTGCCGCGACGCGGACCTGGTGCTCGAGCAGTCGGGCCTGGGGCCGGTGCTCGATGAGGACCGGATCGCGTTCGTGGACCTCAACTGCGACGACGTGTTCGCCACCCGGAACCGGCTCGGGTTCACCGGGCTCCGGCAGCTCTTCTTGCCCGTCACGCTGCGCCGCGCCGACCTGATCGTCTCGCTGCCGAAGCTGAAGACGCACCACTGGGCCGGGGTCACCTGCGCGATGAAGAACCTCTTCGGCGTGATGCCGGGCCTCTGCTACGGCTGGCCGAAGAACGTCCTCCACCGGGAGGGGATCCCGCAGTCGATCCTCGACATCAACGGGGTCGTGGGCCGCGCACCTGGCGATCGTCGACGGAATTGTCGGCATGGAGGGAGACGGGCCGATCATGGGGACCCCGCGGTCCGCCGGCGTCCTGGTCATGGGCGCGAACTTGCCGGCCGTCGATGCCACGGCGGCCCGGCTCATGCAGATTGACCCCGAGCGTGTCGCCTACCTGGCCGCCGCGTCCGGCCGGCTCGGGCCGATCGCCGAGCGGCATATCCACCAGCGCGGCGAGGTGATCGCGCCTCTGGCCCAGCGCTTCGCGTTGCTCGACCATCCCGGCCTCGCCGGGCTCCGCGGCGAGCGTCGGAGGAACAGGGTCTCTCGAGAAGAGGAGCGTCGCCACCGATGAGTCGAATGCAGACCAACGGCCCCACGAGCCATCACGGCACCGCGGCGACGGCCGAGGAGCGGTTCCTCCACTACAAGCGGGAGCTGCACAAGCAACTGATCGCGGGGATGGACCTGTCGGCGATCGGCGCGATGGGCGAGGACGAGCTCCGCCTGGAGGTCCGCCGCGCCGCCGAGGTGCTCTGCCGAAACAGTTCCGACCTGCTCAACCTGAGCGAGCGCGAGCGGCTGGTCAGCGAGGTGCTCGACGAGACCTTTGGCCTGGGTCCCCTCGAGTCGCTGATCCGAGACCCGACCATCACGGATATCCTGATCAACGGCCCCAAGACGATCTACATCGAGCGTCAAGGTCGGCTGACGCGGTCCGACGTCGTCTTCAACGACGAGCGGCACCTGCTCCAGATCGTGCAGCGGATCGTGAGCCGGGTCGGCCGGCGGGTGGACGAGACCACGCCGATGGTCGACGCCCGGCTCCCGGACGGGAGCCGCGTCAACGCGATCATCCCCCCGCTGGCGCTGGATGGCACCCTGGTCTCGATCCGGCGGTTCGGGGCCCGGCCCCTCCTGTTCCAGGACCTCATCGCCAAGCGGTCGATCACGCAGGAGATGGTCGACTTCCTCTCGGCCTGCGTCCGGGCCCGGATCAATATCCTGATCTCGGGGGGGACTGGCAGCGGCAAGACGACGCTCCTGAACGCCCTCTCGGGCTTCATCCCCGAAGACGAGCGGGTGGCGACGATCGAGGACGCCGCCGAGCTGCGCCTCCAGAAGCCCCACGTGGTCCGGATGGAGACCCGGATGCCCAACATCGAGGGCACGGGCGAGGTCACGACCCGCGACCTGGTCAAGAACGCCCTGCGGATGCGGCCCGACCGGGTCATCATCGGCGAGTGCCGCGGCCCCGAGGCGCTCGACATGCTCCAGGCGATGAACACCGGCCACGATGGCAGCCTGACGACGATCCACGCCAACGACACCCGTGACGCGATCAGCCGCCTGGAGATGATGGTGGGCATGGCGGGGTTCGACCTGCCGATCTGGATCATCCGCCGTCAGATCGCCACGGCCATCCAGATCGTCGTGCAGGCGGCCCGGCTCTCCGGCGGCGCGCGGAAGATCGTCAAGATCTCGGAGATCACCGGCATGGAGGGCGACGTCATCAGCATGCACGACATCTTCGCCTTCAAGCAAACGGGGGTGGATGACAATCGGGTGGCCCAGGGCTACTTCTACGCCAACGGGATCCACCCCCGGTGTCTGGAGCGGCTGGAGAGCTCGGGGAATCGCCTGCCGGCGTCGATGTTCGAACGGCGCATCGTCAATCCATGATCCGTTTCGGAGGGGACGACTTTGACGGAAACCTATTTGACCCTGCTGACGTTCCTGGCCGGGTTCACGGCGGTCGCCGGTGTCTATTCGATCCTGTCGGATCTGTTCCTGCGCGACCGGTCGCAGGTCAGCCAGCGGATCGATGTCGAGTTCCTCAAACGGCAGCGCGACCGGGCGCGGAAGTCATCTCTCTTCAAGGAGTTCGGTCGATTCGCGGTCGAGGTGTCGGCCCTCGATGATCTCGAGTCCACCCTCCGTCAGCGGTTCGAGGCGATGGTCGAGCAAGCGGGCCTGGATCTGACCCCCGGGCACCTGCTGGCCCGCGCTGCGGCTGCGGGGCTGGCCCTCGGGGTGGTCGTGGGCTTGCTCTGCCAGAACCCGCTCGCCGGGGTCCTCGCGGCCGCGAGCGGGGCCGCCGCGCCGCTCCTTTACGTCCGACGGATCCGGGACATGCGGCTGGAGCGACTCCTGGGGCAGCTCCCCGACGCCTTCGACCTGATGTCCCGGATCGTCCGCTCGGGCCAGACCATCGCGCAAGCCCTGCGGGCGGTCTCCGACGAGTTCCCCGCGCCGATCGCGACCGAGTTCGCTTACTGCTCCGAGCAGCAGAACCTGGGCCTCTCCACCGAGGCGGCCCTCCGCGACCTGGCGCGGCGCACCGGACTCCTGGAGATCAAGATCTTCGTCCTCGCCCTGCTGGTCCAGCAGCAGACCGGCGGCAACCTCGCCGAGCTGCTCGACAAGCTCTCCGCCATCATTCGCGATCGGTTCCGGATCCGTGGCCAGATCAAGACCCTGACAGCCGAGGGTCGGATCCAGGCAACCGTGCTCTTGGTCCTGCCCCTGGTGGCGTTCGGCTTCATCCTGCTCTTCAATCGGGACTACGCCGCCGTGCTGCTCGCACGTCCCAAACTCATCATCGGAAGCCTCGTGAGCGAAGGGCTGGGCGCGTTGTGGATCCGACAGATCATTAACTTCGACTTCTAAAGGATCGAGAGGGCCGGCCATGTCCTCGAGCGGGTCGATCTCACTGACGGTGTTCCTGATGGTCAGCAGCCTGATGCTCCTGGTCGCCACCCTGCTGAGCGGACGCAGGACCCGGCTCGATGTCCGGCTCCAGGACCTCTTGGGCACGGGCGGTCCCGTCGCCGAGCAGGACGCGATCGAGCAGTTGGCCCGTTCGGCCCTGCCAAAGCTCGGCGCCCGGCTGGTCCCGAACAACGAGGAGGAACGGACACTCCTGCAGGCCCGCCTCATTCACGCCGGGCTCTACGGCCGACAGGCCATGGTCGTCTTCCTGGGCGTGAAGCTGCTCCTGATGACCCTCCCCGTGCTCCTCGGAGCGCTGATGGGCCTCGTGGGCCTCGTACCGGTCACCCTGGGCGTGCTCGTCGGCACGGTCTTCAGCACGGTCGGGATGATCGGCCCAAGCTTCTGGCTCGACAGCCGAAAGGCCGCCCGGCAACTCGAGTTTCGCCGGGCCCTGCCCGACGTGCTCGACGTGATCGTAATTTGCCTGGAGGGAGGATTGAGCCTGTCGGGAGCGTTACGCTACGTGGCTGAAGACCTGCGGACGGCTCACCCTCTCATGGCGGACGAGCTGAACATCGCCCAGCGCGAGGTTCAGCTCGGCCTGAGCCCCGGGGAGTCGCTCCGGAAACTGGCCGAGCGCGCCGACCTGGAGGAGATCCGTAGCCTGGCCTCGGTCATCATCCAGGCCGACCGCCTCGGAGCCAGCCTGATCAAGTCCCTGCGCACCCATGCCGACACGCTCCGGCTCAAGCGCCGGCAACACGCCGAGGAGATGGCCCAGAAGGCGGGGACCAAGATCCTCTTCCCCACGATCCTCTTTATCTTCCCGGCCCTGTTCGTCGTCATTCTCGCGCCAGGGTTGATCCAGATCATGGAAATGCTCCATGGATTAAGATTAAAATAAGTTATTTATTGTTGTCTCATGTCTCTTCATCGTCACCCGTACGACCCGGAGCTGAGAAGCCACGGTGAGCCCGGAGAGACGAGCGGGGAGTCGCCCCATGCCAACCACGAGGAGATCGAGGTCCCGAGGAGGTCGTCCCCGCCGCGGCGCGGCCGCGATCGAGCTGGCCATCATCATGCCGGTGCTCCTGCTCCTCATCTTCGGATGCTTCGATTTCGGGCGCTTTGCGTACGTCTCCATTGCCGTCACGAACGCGGTCCGGGCCGGGGCCGGAGTCGCGCTCTTGAGCCACTATCCCGACCCCGACCCCAATACGAATACCGGTCTCATCAACTGGCAGAAGGGGATCTGCCAGGCCGTGGCGGACGAGCTAGGGATGACGAACGACTTCACCCCGGTCGGCTCCGGTGACCCGAACGGATACACCAATTCTCAGGGACTGTATGTCCAAGCCTCCCGCCACAGCGAGACGAGTGGCCTCTGGCGGGCGGAGATCACCGCACGATGCCCATTCACCTGGTGGGGCATCCCCAGCGCTGCCCAACCGCAGCAGACGGCCGTTTATCGCGCGATCCGCTAGCGGAACGGCCCGGCGGGAGCACCACCGAGCCAATCGAGAGAGGAGCCACGCGTGCAGTCCAGAGGGGCGCGGAGCGATCGTCGCGGCGCGGCCTTGGTCGAGGCGGCGATCACGACCTCATTCTTTCTGACGCTGGTCTTGGGCATGCTCGACCTGGGGATCACCATGTTTCGCAGGCATGTCGTCAGCGAGGCCGCCCGGCAGGGGGCGCGCCAGGCCATCGTCCATGGTTATCTCGCCCCGCACAATTCCACGATGAATGCCTGGGGGCCCACCCCCTCTTATTACCCGGCCCTGACAGCGCAATCCCTCTACTCCGGCTCGACCTCCTCCACGGTGCAAGCGGACAACACGTCGGATGACCTCGCCGGCACGATCAGGCCTTCCTTGGCCGGCCTCGACCCGAGCACGGTGACCATCCAGATCCAATGGCCGGACGGCAACAATGACTCGGGGAACCGCGTGACCGTGAACGTGAGCACTCAATATCAGCATATTATCCCATTCATCTTCGGCAACGGTACGACCGTCCTCAGCGCGTCCTCCACGATGACCATCGTGCACTAGTGGTCCGTCAATCTTCATTTGACGAGTAACGCTTGCGTCTTCTCGTTCAAAGATCAGGCAAAAATGGCTGCGGAATGCCAATCACTCCGGGAACTCTACCCGTCAAATGAAGATTGACGGACCACTAGAGGGAATGTCATGAAACAGCACAACCCCTCGCGGCCCCTCGGCCGCATCCCGGCGGGGAAAACCCTGGTGATGTTCGCCCTCCTCCTGCCGGTGCTGCTCGGGATGGTCGGACTGGTCCTCGATTGCGGCCTCTTGATGGCCGCCCAACGCGAGGCCCAGAACGCCGCCGACGCCGCCGCCATGGCGGCGGCCATGGCCAAACTCTCGAACCAGGGCGACCCGAGGACCGTGGCCACGACCTTCGTCACCCAGTACAACGGGCTCTCCAACGCGACCCTCACCACCTTCAACAACCCGCCCGCCGCGGCGCGCACACCAGCAGCGACCGCTATTACGAGGTCGTCGTCAGCTACCCGGTCACCACGTTGTTCATGCCGGCGCTGGGCGCCCCCCAGAGCCAGTCCGTCCAGGCCCGCGCGGTGGCCGGCTTTGAGGCCGTCCCGGCCGGCGAGGCACTCGGCATCCTGGATCCGACGGCCGCCTCGCCCGGGCTGACCGTCACCGACGGCGCCCGCTTGGCGGTCAACGGGCGCATCAACATCAACTCCACGGCCAGACCGGCCGCCACGGCCGATGGTGGCGGCTGGGTCGAGGCCGCGGTCTATCGCATCGTCGGCCCCGCGGTTTCCGGGACCTTCAACCTCACCTCGGGTTCCAGCGGTCAACTCGCGCTCAGCCAGCCCCCCCTGCCCGACCCCTTGATCAACCTCCCGACGCCGGCGACCACGGCGAGCACGGCGAATAACACGGCTCCGCCACCGGGTCCGGCGTGGAGTACCCAAGCGTTGGGGAGCCCGTCGGTGGTGGGGCCGGGCAACGCGAACGGGCTCCAATCCCCGAATTCCATCGATCCCACCGATGGAACGGTGCAGCTCTATCCGGGCGTGTATCAGTCGATTACGATCACGGGAGGCAAGGTCAATTTCAATCCCGGTGTTTACATCCTGAGCCCAGCGAGCGGTACGCCCTCTGCCCTCACGGTGACCGGTGGCGCCGCCGACGTCGTCACAGGCAATGGGGTGATGTTCTACAACACCGGCGGCGATTTCGTCCCGAGCACGGGCTACCCGGACTATAACGACGCGCGTCTCTATGACCCCGGTCCCTCCGGCATCAATGCCCCACCATCCAACCCCAATCCTGCGAGTTTCTTCGGCGGCATCCAACTCGATTCTTCAAACGGCAACCAAATCTCATTGTCACCATCACCTTTGAGCAATGATCCTTACAAAGGCATTCTAATTTATCAAAGACGAGCGAACAGGCAAAGCCTCACGATCGCGGGCGGCACTCTGCCCCTCGACGGCACGCTCTACGCCAAGTGGGCCCCGCTCACGATCTCGGGGGGAGGGAGCTATCAGGCCCAGTTCATCGTCGGCAGCATGCAACTGTCCGGCCCGGACACACTCTCTCTCCGCTCGGGAAATTCCTTCGGCAGGGCCAACCAGGTCTTTCTCGTCGAATGATCACCATTTCCGGGCTTTAGCCCGCGGAAGCCACGCCACTTCAGTGGCGGTGGAGGAAGCGATTTTCTGGGGTTTTAACCCGTTCCCTCTTGTGTAGTGAGCCATTTTGTCTATAATAGTGTCATGAAGCGCACATTGCAGACACAACTGCTGCCCGACGACGGTGAAGCCGCCAAGCTCAAGGCCACGGTCGAACGGTTCAACGAGGCCGCCAACTTCGCGGCGGGGGTGGCCTTCGAGAGGAAACTCTCGAATAAAGTCGAGCTGCAAAAGATCGTCTATCGGGACCTCCGCAATCGGTTCGGCCTTTCGTCTCAGATGGCCGTACGGTGCATCGCACAGGTCTGCGAAGCGTACAAGCGGGACAAATCGATCCGCCCCGTGTTCCGCCCCGACGCGGCCATGCCGCACGACCAGCGGACCATGAGCTTCAAGGGGCCGGATCGCGTCAGCCTGCTGACGCTCGAAGGTCGCGTCCTCGTCCCGGTCGTCATGGGGAAGTACCAGGCCGAGCGGTTTACCAACGCCAAGGGTCAAGCCGACCTCGTGCTCCGGTTCGATGGCAAGTGGTTCCTGCTGGTGACGGTGGATGTCCCCGACGCGGCACCGATCCCCACGACGGACTTTATCGGGGTTGACCTTGGGCTCGCCAACATCGCGACCACGAGCGACGGAGAGCGACACACGGGCAAGCCCGTCGAGGACGTCCGGCGCAAGCACAACCTCCAGCGGAAGCGGCTCCAGCGGAAAGGGACCAAGGGAGCCAAGAAGAAACTGCACCGGACCTCCCAGAAGGAAGCCCGATTCCGCAAGCACGAAAACCACTGCATTTCCCAGAAGATTGTCGAGACCGCCAAGCGCACCGGGCGCGGCCTCGCCTGCGAAGACCTCAAGGGCATCCGCGAACGGGTTACGGCTCGGGGCGGGGACGCACGCAATCGGCTCTCCGGCTGGTCGTTCCACCAGCTCTACACGTTCCTGACGTACAAGGCACAAGCCGCGGGAATCCCCGTGGTCCAGGTGGACCCGGCATACACCTCGCAAACCTGTCCCGAGTGTGGCCACCGCGAACGCTCCAACCGGAAGAGCCAAGCGGAATTCCGATGCAAGGCATGCGACTACGAGCAACATGCCGATCTCGTCGGGGCCCGAAACATCCGAGACGCCGCCCTGTCGCAAGGCAGGGCTCCGGTAGCCCGTAACGCTCACCGTAGAACTGGACAGCCCCCCAAGGGCTGAGCCGGAAAGCCACACCACTTGAGTGGTAGTGGAAGTTTACCAACCCGAGTCCCTGAGCTCGAAGGGTCAGACATGGCGGCCGCTCAGCCTTATCCTCCCGAATCTCCAGAGCGTGTCCGCCAGGAACCGGAGTCCTGGCAGGTGGGAGGCGGCCGCTCATGGGATGAGCGTCGACTGGCGGCCCGCATGCTCGAGCTCCCGCCCTCCGAGAGCGCGGCGCACCTCCCGGCCCTGATCGAGATGGTCAAGGTCGACATGCTTCAGCAATGGCAGCAGGGTCGGCAGGTTGGCCTGGAATCGTACCTGGGAATCTTACCGGAGCTGGGATCTCCGGACATGATTCCTGCCGCGCTGATCCTGGCCGAGTGCGAGGCGCGGCGCCGGGCCGGGGCGCCGGTGGAGCTGAGCGAGTTCGAGAGGCGGTTCCCGCGCCAGGCCGAGGCGCTGCGGCAGATGATCGACCGCTCTCAGGGATCGACCACCGAGCTCTATCGTCGCGAGCACTCCGCCGAGGTTGGTGCCGGGCCACGTCACTCGTCCCTCTCGCTGGGTCGCGCCTCGAAAGTTCCCATCAAGCCATCCAAGCAATTTGGCCGCTACCGGATCATCAAGCGGCTGGGACGGGGGGCGATGGGATCGGTTTACCTGGCCCATGACACGCAACTCGATCGTCGGGTGGCGCTGAAGATCCCCCACTTCCGGACCGAGGAGGGCGCAGAGGGGCCGAACCGCCTCGACCTGGACCGCTTTTATCGCGAGGCTCGCATCGCGGCGACCTTCGACCACCCGAATCTCTGCCCGGTGTACGATGTGGGTCAGATCGACGGGATTCACTACCTGTCCATGGCGTACATCAAGGGCCGGCCCTTGTCGAGCTCCATCGACTCTCGCAAGCCGATACCCCCACGTCGAGTGGCGGCCGTGGTGCGCAAGCTGGCCCTGGCGCTGGAAGTGGCCCATGACCGGGGGATCGTCCACCGCGACCTGAAGCCGTCCAACATCATGGTCAGCACGCGCCATGAAATGGTCATCATGGACTTCGGCGTGGCCTGGCGCATCGGCGGCAGCGATGAGCGGCTGACGAAGACCGGGTTGGTCCTGGGTACGCCCGCGTACATGTCACCGGAGCAGCTCTCCGGCAAGGCGGAGGCCCTGGGCCCCCGCTGCGACATCTACAGCCTGGGCGTCATCATGTACGAGCTGTTGACCACGTGCCGCCCCTTCGTGGGTCTGGAAGCGGTCATCATGGGGCAGATCCTCTTCGTCGAGCCGGCGCCGCCGTCGGGGCACCGGCCCGACCTCGATCCTCAGATCGAGGCCATCTGCCTGAAGGCGATGGCCAAGAGGCCCGAGGAACGTTTTGCCACGATGGGTGAGCTGGCTGTAGTCCTGGGCGACTACCTGCGCGGCAGCCACCTCGCGCCCCGGCCATCGTCCACCGCTGGGTCGCCTGAAGCCCCCGAGGCGGACGGCGCGGGCGTCCGGGAGGCCGGTGAGCAGGTCCAGGTCAGCCGATCCCCCGAACCTACATCCACTCCCGGGGGTGAGCCCGAGCCGGCCCAGCCGAGGGAGCAATCCGGCTCGGCGGCCGAGCCTGCCACCTTGCAGAAATCCTGGCGCCAGTGGACGGCGATCGTCGAACTTTTCGCGCTCCGCCGGTCGCGTCGGCACGTGGACTGGCAAGCCTATCACGACCTGCACGAGGAGTTGATCGAGGGTTGTCGGGCGCGGGCCGCAGTGGCTGATGAGGCGAAACGATCCTTTTACCGGCAGATGGAGGACCTCGTTCTGCCCTGGCTGACCCCCAAGGCACTGGCGCAGGCGGATCGGGAAATCCTCTTCAGCCTCCTGCTCTTTTGCCGACAAGCCGAGCAGGAGCTGGGGAGAGAGCTCCCGGAGTCCCAGGGCCCCGCCAGCCGACCCTCGGCTCCTGCCACCTGGTCTTGGGGCCTCGCGGCGTTCCTCGCGGTGACGGTCGTCTCCGGGCTGCTCTGGTGCTCTGGACTCTCTTCTCATGAGCCCCAGCCCTGCAAGAACGCGGCCTGGGGCACGACCTGCTGATCGCCTTTCCGGACCAGCATCGGCCCTCCAAGGAATTGATGCGCAGAAGAGGGCCGGGGCCCGCGAACATTTTTCCGGAGGAGACCCACGTCCGCCCCTCGCTTGGCCCCCGCCCTCGCCCTCGCTCCCGGATCCCGAAAAATGTTCGCGGGCCCCGGCCCTCTTTTGCGCACCACCTGATAGGGAAAGCCACGGGGGACATGGGCCCGCGGTCCCTTCCCGGCTCGGCTCGGCTGAGGGAGCGATCTTCATGAGTTGCTTGGAGCTATCCTCGAGACACGGCAAGAGCCGGTCCCGGGAGGGGGAAGATGCGCCCACCGAGGGCATGCCCAGGCCGGCGGCTCGTCAGCAGGAGCCTCTCGAGGGGTTTGCCCTCTCCCGTTGCCTGAGGAGGATCCGGAGGTGGCGCGTGCCGCCCCATTGGTCGAATCGCGACTGGTCCGAGGAAATGGCGGCGGAGGCGGTCGTGGCCGCATTGCAGGCCGCGCGGGATTTCGATCCCAGCCGGGGCATTCCCCGGGAGGCGTTCCTGTACCAGCGGGTGATGCACTCCGCGCTGGCCCGATATCGACGGGAATGGAGTTATGCCCTCCGCCGCGGCTTCATTGCGGCCTTGGACGAGTGGGGGATGGTCGAGGGCGCAGCTCCCCCGGCACATGAGGCCATCCACAAACTGCTCCAGGATGCCCTGGAGCGGCTCCCCCACGCGGACGCCTGGCTCATCGAGAGCCTCTTCTGGGAGGGGAGGACCGAGGCCGGCCTCGGGGAGGTCCTCGGCATCACTCAGCAGGCCGTGAGCAAGCGCAAGAAGGGTATTTTTAAAAAGCTGAGGCAACTCGTCGATACGTTTGCCGCCACCCAAGATCATGATTACGAAATGATAAACTTTAATTTATTTTAAATAATTTATATAATACAAAAAGCAGCACCCTATGGGCAAGCAATCGATGAGCCTGTTCCGGACGGCGTGCGGGGTGAGGGACGGACTGCACCTGGAGGTCGAGGGGAAGGGGGAAGGGACCGGGTGCCAGCTCCTCCCGCGACCGTTCGCGCTGATCGGGCGCGATGCACGGTCGGACATCCTCCTGACGCACGAGCAGGTCAGCAAGCGTCATGCCTACCTCCAAGTCCTCGCGGGGCGGGTCTTCTGCGCCGACCTGGGGAGCCGGACCGGTGTCCGCTGGGCCGGGAGGGCCAGGCCCTCGGGGTGGGTGGACGGTGCGCATCCGATCGAGATCGGACCCTACCGGATCAGGCTCGGGGAGGACGGCCGTGCGCTCCTCAGCAGCGCGGCGGATGCGGCGGACCCACCGAACCCCCTGGCTCCGCCGTTGCCGGGACCGGCCGCTCTGCCGATCGTCGCCATTCTGGATCTCCTCAATGTCAGGGCCCGTCCGTCCTGGCGGCTTGACCGCATGCTGGCCCTGGTGGGAAGATCCCCTGATTGTCAGGTTCAGGTCTCGGATCTGAGCGTCTCGCGGTTTCATTGCAGCCTGCTCCACACCCCGCAGGGGGTCTGGGTCGTCGACCTGCTCGGACGGAAGGGCGTCCAGATCAATGGCGGGAATGTCCGCTCCGCGCAACTCGACGACGGCGACGAGCTGTGCGTGGGGAAATACCTGTTCCGCATCCGGTACGCCCCGACCTCGGGTCCGGGCCACCGTCTCGACGGCCCCCCGAGGGCCGGAGCGAGAGCCCTGGTCTCGCCCACGCATCACCCCTCCCCGCCGGTGCCGCCGGAGGCCCGGGTCGGAGCGGGTCGGGAGTTGGAGCCAATGACCTGGCCCTCCCCGATCCCTGAGCCGGGGCGAATCCTGGTGGAGATGCCACCGGAGCGCGCCGGGTTGGTGGAACCGCTCCTCGAGCTGGTCGTTCAGCAGTTCGACCGGATGCAGCAGCAGATGGGCGGCATGCAGCAGCAAATGTGCGACCAGTTCCACCAGACGACGCTGGCGATGCTTCAGATGCTCGGCACCATTCAACGAGATCAGATGGGCCTGGTGCGCGAGGAGATCGAGGAAATCCGCCGGCTCACGCAGGAACTCAAGGAGCTCCAGGCCGGAGCGGCGCATCGCCCGCCTGCTCCCTCGGGTCCCGCGCTCGCCGCCGCACCCGGCCACAACACATCATCAGATACAGATGATAGAACGCGCTCCCTGGACTGGGATCGCGCCTCACAGGCGCCCCCCCACCCCGGTCCTCTTGGGGACCTGCCCCCCGACCTCGCCGCCACCGGATCGGCCAGTGGTCTGGGAAGCTCGATGGCAGCCAAGGCATCCCCTCGCCGAGATCGAACCCTTGCAGGGGATGCCGCGGACCCTTCCCCCGCGCCGGCGAGCCAAGCTGCGGGTCGTCCGGCGGGACCGGCTGACGATGACATCCACGACATGCTGTCGCGGCGCATTGCGGAACTGCAGCGCGAACGACAAAACCGCTGGCACAGGATCCTGAACCTCGTCGTGGGCAATTAAGCTCAACGACCCGACACAGGGCTAGAAACCCGACGAAAATCGAGATGCCGTATGTTGTTGACAGGCCTACACTTACGTAAAATCTGTCAGCGCAAGTCCTTTCCTGGAAACAACTTGCAGCATCTTCAAAAAACCTCGGCATTCTAGCCGTTTGTCGGGCCGTTGATTAAGCTTCCCACCCCTGAAGGGCGTGGGATTTCCGGCTCGACCCAAGGTCGTCCAGTTCTAGGAGCGTGTCTGAGTATCCCCGGCAGTGATTAAGCCGTCGATCTGTAAAGGCGCGGTTGATTCGGGCACAATCCTGGTTCCACGCACTTGTCGAAGGCCCGGTGACGCTGCGCAGGAGCCAGGTGAGGGACGATCGACGCAAGAACTCTCGCCCGTGGGACGCCGAGCAGGGGAGCCAAGAGCCGATCTCGCCGCGCGACGCGCTGCCCAAAGACGACCTGGTGTTCTTCCTCCTCGATCTCATCCCGCAGCTCGACCTCGCTCCCTTCCACGACCAGTACGCCCGCGAGCTCCGCGGCCAACCGCCGTTCGATGTGACCAGGATGGTCACGCTCCTGGTCTACGCCTACTCCGTGGGCGTCTGCTCCAGCCGGAAGATCGCGGCGGCCTGCGAACGGAACCTGGCGTTTCGAGCGATTGTCGGCAACGATCCGCCCGACTTCCGCACGATCAGCGATTTTCGCAAGATCCACCTGGCCGCGTTTCGGCCCTTCTTCCTCGAGGTGTTGCGGCTGGCGGGCGAGATGGGCATGGTCAAGCTGGGGAATCTCTCCACCGACGGGACCAAGATGGGAGCGAACGCCTCGCGACACAAGGCGATGAGTTCCGGATCCATGGCCAAGGAGATCGAACGGCTCAAAGGGGAGATCGAGCAACTGCTCAAGCAAGCCGAGCAACTCGACGCCGAGCAAGACGCGGCCCTGGGCAGCCGTCGTGGCGATGAACTGCCCGAGGAATTGAAGCGGCGTGAGGCCCGGTTGGCGAAGATCCAGGAGGCCAAGGCGCGACTGGAAGCCGAGGCCCGAGCCCGGGCGGACGAGGAACAACGCCACCGCGACGACGAGCAAGCCCGGCGCGACGCCGAAGGCCGCAAGCGTCGGGGCAGAGCCCCTGCCCCGATCGACCCCACCCCCGAGGACAAGGCGCAAACGAGCGTCACCGATGCCGAAGCGAAGATCATGAAGCAGAGCAATAAGGGCGTCGACTACTCGTCCAACGCTCAAGCGGTGGTCGACGGCGCCGACCAGATCCTCGTGGCCTGTGAAGCGACCAACGCGGCCCATGACAAGGAACAGGCCGTGCCCATGGCGCACGCGGCCCTGGACAATCTCAAGGCCGCGGGGATCGAGCGGCCGAGGTCGGCCGACGGCACACCGAGGCCGATTCCCAACACCGCCGATACGGGCGACTTCAGCGCGAAAGCGGTCGGCGCGTTGGAGGAGATGGGCTTCGATCCGCACATCGCCCTCGGTCGCCAGAAGCACCACGAAGCCCCAGTCCCGGCCACGGCGGCGGCGACCGCCGCGCCCGCCCCGCGCCCGCGGCGGCGGCGGCAGCGCCCGCGGCCGAAGCGAGCGTCGAGGAGAAGATGCGAGCCAAGCTCCGTTCGGCGCCCGGCAAGGCGCTGTACGCGGCCCGCAAGCAGATCGTCGAGCCGGTCTTCGGCATGATCAAGTCGGCGCGGGGCATCCGCCAGTTGCTCCTGCGAGGCCTGGAGAAGGTCTCGGCCGAGTGGCAACTGATCTGCCTGACGCACCATCTTCTGAAGATTTGGCGGCGCAGCAACCGCGCCGCGGTGAGTTGAGGGGGACAGTGCGCGCGGAGGTTTGGGTCTGGGCCGAGACGGCCAAGACCGAGCGAGACCAGGGGCGGATCCGGGAACACCGGCAAATACTCGGACAGGCTCCTAGGGCACGCTTAGCAAGTGCCCGAGCCCGGATATTCCGGGCGGCGTTCGCATCGGCGTGGGCCCGATACCCACAACCCTTGCAGACGAATTCGGCTTGGCCCTTCCGGTTGTGGGATGGGCGGCTGGCGAGGTTTTCGGTTTCTGCCGCAGGTCGTTTACTTGTCCGTTTGCGATCTGTCCCCTTCGAGAATCCATTCAGGTCTACGGGATGCGGAGGATGCGGCACGTCTCCTCGTAGCTCAGTTCCAGCTCGAGCGGGACCGCGAGGTTCTCAGCGAGCCAGAGCGGCAGTGTCGGCAACGGCCGGCCGAGCGCCAGGGGATGCGTCCAGGTCTCTAGAAACCAGGCGTCCCCTTTTTTCACCCAGCGACAGGCGACAGCGTAGAGAGGGGGAGGTCCGTCGGCCAGGGCTGGGTCAGTCTGGCCGAAGAGTTCCATCAAGTCGCTATACAGGTTGGACGTGCGGGTCGTTACGAGATCGATGATCGCGACGCAGACGCGGTTCTGGAGCAAGGCAGCACACTTGGCGACGAAGACGCGACGGTGTTCGGGCCGGTCCTTGTTGGCCGGGCTGACGATCTCGACGGCGGCCACGAGCCGGCGGCCAGACCTGGTGTCGTAAACGCGCACCGCGTACTCGTCCAGGGCCGGCAGGTCGGCCGCGACGGCCAGTGTCGGCTTCGGTGGCGCCCAGACCGCAGTCGCGACCCCACCGCCATTGTTCCCTTCGCCGGCTGATGGGGAATCGGTATCGTCCTCCTCGTAGGTCGCCACGTCGATCTCGATGGACGAACCCAGGTGGACCTGCGGCTCGGCGATGTAGCGCTCGGGCAGTTTCTGGCCCAAGGTGTTGACGATCATCATGGGCCAACCGCCGTGAAAACCCTCCCACGACCTTCGGTCAGAAAGCGGCGGGCGAAAGTGATCGCGTAGCGGCATGGCGGTACCCTCTTCAAACTCAATCATAATCGGTGAGCCGTTCCATTCCCAGCCCGTCGCTCTGTGAGGGGACGGCCGGACGGCCGGAGTGCGTCTTTCCTGGCAGAAGAAGACGCAGTCGGGGCGACGTGGGGCCGAAACGTCCAAACGAGAGGGCTCGGACCGGATTCGGTCAGCCCCGCTCGGAGGGCGGAAGATCCAGCAAGGCGTGGAGGGCCGCTCGTTCTTCTCGCATGCTCAACCGCTTCGGCGGCGGGTCGGGCTTCGCCGGCCGTTGCCGGTGGCGGACGCGCCGGGCCTCGGCGTCCTCGACTTTGCCTTGCTCCTCGTCGGCGATCGGCGGGACCCCGGCCAGCTCGTCGAGGTTGGCGAGGATGCGGGCCAGCACTCGCAGCACCCGGGGCTGGTCGAACGAGACGTATTCCGTCTCGGGATCGGTCTCAGGCCGCAGGTCCACCATGACCAGTTCCCCGCGGTCCAGGCGTTCCAGCCACTCGCGGCACCGGCGGAGGGCTTCGGCTCGCCCGCAAGGCGGGCCTGGAGGTCGGGGTGGCCCTGGGAGGGGGTCGCCTCCTGACGTGGGCGGTCGGATTGGTTCGGGTGCAGACCGTTTGGCTGCAAACCTGTCATGCTCATGCTGCGTTCGGGAGTTGGGTGGGGGTCTTGCTCCGGATCTGGACAACCTGGCCGCGCTCCAGTTCTTGGTTGCGTTGCTCTTGGCTCCATCTCATGAACGCCTCCCAGTCGCCGTTGACTTCGATGCAGCGCAGCAGCAACACCGCCTCCGCCCGCTCCTCGATCCACCTCATCCCGCTGTTGTCCAGGCGCTCGCCCACCACGTCCCGCGCCGCCCCTTCCACCCCACCCGACGCGATCACTAGGTCCTCCTTCCGCAACCGGCCGTAGTCCATTAGCTTCACCCGCGCCTCCAGGTAGGTGAGGACACGCTTCAAGACCTTCCGGTTCTCTTTCGTCCCGGGGCCCCGCAGGCTGATACCCCGCATCGCCTGCTCCAACCGCCCCAACAACGCACGCACATGCCCTTTGTAGAGCAGATCGACCAACTCCTCCACCCAACGCGTCAACTCCGCACTGCCTTCTCGATGGAACAGCCGGCCCGCCTCCCAGAGTTTCTCCTGCGCGTGTCGGATGTCCCACGTCAGGATCGCGCCACGGAAGAGCCGCCGCCGCCGCTGTTCCAGGCATGTCTCCCCGTCGACGACGATCTGGACCGTCTTGGCGGTTCCGGGGGGGAAGCCGCGGCGCGGCGCCTGCGCCGCGCCTGCGCCCACTCCAGCGCCGACTGCCGCGATCCGAACGTCCCGAACACCTTCTTGTTGATTGGGCCAGGCAGCCGACCGTCCTCGCCCCGCCGCAACGTGTACATCACCACCAGCGTGGCGCTGCGGCCGTGCTTGCTCTTGTCCCCCTTCTTCCGGCGCTCTTCCGCCCCCGACGCCCTCGATGCGCCCGGCCTCGATGCCGCTGACACGTGCAGCCGGGTGGGTGATGAGCCCGCGGGCCGCGACGCCGCGCCAGTTCCTGCTCCGTGGCCGTGGGGGCCGCCTTGCCGTCGCTCTCGATCACCAGCACGGCGCCGTCGTTCTCGGGCAAGGGGCCGTCGCTCAGGGAGACGTATCAGAGTGGGCGAGTACGCCGGCAGGAACACCAGGCGGAACTGCCGATGGCGGGCCAGCCACTCCTTGACCACCGCCTTGCTATAGTACTTGGCATTGTCCAGGTAGAGGATGAATTTCTCCGTCTCGGGGTGCTTCGCCAGCAACTTCTCCAGGAGCTTCACGAACTGCTCGCCGGTGATGTTCTCCTTCGTCAGGCGGAGGTCGACGTAGTCGTGGTCGTCCGGGCTGTAGGCCCCCAGGATGTTCAATCGCTTCCGACCGCTTCCGACACCCACGTAGTGCCGCTGCCCGACCAGCAGCCAGCAGCAGTAGAGCAACTCCAGGCCCCAGACCGGATGGCACGCGTCCACGAAGTAGCGGCGGGTCGTCGGCCCGGCCTCACGCCGATGCCGCCGATACTTGCGCACGAATTGACGCTGCTTCTCCCGGTCCGCCTTCCAGAAAAAAGCCGGAGACTTTGTGGTAGCTGGCACCGATCCGGTGCAACAAGCGGGCCGGGCCAGGCCCAGGACCCATGGCTCGATCGCCGAGGCCGGCGGCGCCGCCCCCAGGAACCTCCCCCCGAGCCCGCTGGCGACCTGGAAGCTCATCCGGGTGGCCAACCGGCAGAACCAACCGATGACCAGCGGGCTGTAGGTGTGGCGCGTCAGGCCCAGCTCCACGTCCAAGGGGTGCACGCCGGGCCCGCCGCCGTGCCGCGGCACGAAGAAGGCCCGGATCTAGCCCAACTTCCGCAGTTATCAGCAGAAAAGAAGCGAAACTCGCTTGTTTTTCAATAACGGCGTTCAGAAGTTGGCACTACAAATCAGCGACTCCTTTTGCGATCCGCAGCCGTTGGGGGAGTTCCAGGCCCAAGTGGTGCAGCAAAATCGTCTGCGCCTGGTCGGGACGCACCACGCACCGTAGCCGCACGGTGCGGCCGTCGCTGGTCGGCAACACAACGTCGGTGCTCTGGATCCGCGCGAACTCCTCCAAAAGCGTGGGCATGCTCCGGCCCAAGCCGGCGCGTTGCGACCAGCCTTCCAGCATCTTGCGGAGTACGTAGGCAAGAAAGCACACCAGAATGTGGGCCTGGACTCGCTCCGCCGTCTGATGCCATACCGGTCGCAGGCGCAGCTCGTCCTTCTGGATCCGGAACGCGGCCTCGGCTTCGGTCAATTGCATGGAGGCCCTCCAGAGGTCCTCGGCCGTCCAGTCTGAGACGTTGCTCCGCAGCAGGTAGCAGCCCTCGCGACGCTTCGCCGATTCCAGCGCCGACGCTTTCCGGGACCAGGTCACCACAACGCGCCCTGATTCGGCACGACCGACCTGGACCGAGAAGAGCCGCGCAGCGCGCGTGTTCTTGCCCAGCAGTCGGCCGATCCGGCGCTCGATCACGCCCAGGTCGCAACGCTTCTGTTCGCATCTTCGCACAATCGCTTGAAGACCTTTTTCGATGCGTTGCTCGAACCGCACGCGCATCGCCCGCTCCTTGGTCGCGCGGTCGGCGCTGCGGCAGAGGAGGAACGTCTCCGAACCAGCTTCATCCGGCACACTCCGCACCTCCAGGCCCTCGCGGATCTCGTGCCAGGTCCCCTTGAGCAACTCTTGCTCGAACCGCTTCAACTCCCCCTTGGGCGTCCCCACGATGGAACGCGAGCCTCGTCCCTTGAGCCACTGGAGGTTGGCCGCGTCGATCATTCCGCGGTCGACCGCCCAGATCCGACCCGCGTGGCCGTACCGCTCTTCCATGCGCTTGACGACTTCCCGCAACGTCGTTGAATCTCTGCGATTGCCGGCGAACACCTCGTAGCCCAGCGGAAAGCCCTCGCGGCTGACGACCAAACCGATGCAGACTTGTTTACAGTCGGACCGCTGGTCGCGCGAAGAGCCCCGCGCGGCCAGCGTGTTGCCGGTCGCCTGGCCCTCGAAGTAGGTGCTCGTGACGTCGTACAACAGCAGATCATCTTCCAGCTTGAACAGCGTTCCGAGGCGTTCCTTGAGGTGCGTTTCGAGCGTGTCCTTGTGCGGCAAGAGTCGATCGAGGGCACGGTAGAGCCGGTCGTCGTTGACCTTGGCCTCGGGCAGCCCGAGCAGGTCGTCCAGCGTCGTGCGGCGGAACCAGTCCTCGGCGATGTGCAACTCGCTCGACGGCTCGCAGAACCGCGCGATCACGAGCACGGCCGCCATCAGGCTCCACGACACATCTTCGCGGCCTCGGGACAGACGTTTCTCCAGCCACGGATCGAGTCCGAGCGCCTGCCAGAGTTTCCAGGCGAGCCAGACGTCGCCGAACCTCCGACCGCGTTCCAACCGCAGACGACTTGGTACAACGGTGACGGGCTCGGTGGGGAGTTCCTCGTCGAAGAGCCCGGGTTGACGCTCCAGACCGACGAGCGAGTCGGCCAGATGGCGCGCCACGATGCGCCCCTTGGCGTCGAGTTCACCAAGCTGGGCGACAGTCTCCTGCCGCACCTTCCGCCCGACGCGCACCGAACGCACGAGCCGCCAGTACGTGTGAGTCTTGCCATTCTTGGTGATGGTCGAGTGCCGCAGATCCATCGCGTCCTCCGAGGACCATCATGAACGGCCTCAGAACAAAGGCAAGACACGAGGTTGGCACTACATCGGCGTTTGCCCGGAACTCGGCCCGACGAATAAGGAGTTACGTCGAAAAAGCACCTGGAAATCGGTGAAATTTTGGAGACTTCTCGCTAATCTCCACCACAGTTATGACGTAAACCCCAATGCCATAGGTAGTTGACCGCGATTTTCGGCGTTCTCGGCCCGGTCGTGTCAAAATCTCAGAGAGCGCCCCTCTCTCACTCTTCTCCGGGCCTGGTTTTCGAGACTCCTCGCTGATCGCCACCATCCCGAGCGGGGTGCCAAGTCGTTTTGCTCTTGAAAGATAGGGCCTGCATCCCGGTGAATGAGGGTGTTCTGAGCCCCACCACCGGAGATGCAGACCATGGGCACCGAAGCACCCACACCCGTCGTTATACCCCGTCACTGCGCCCCCAAGAAGGCCCCCTGCCCGAAGTGTGGCAAACACGCCCGGCGCAAGCGCAAGCTCCCGCCGCGCAGGTGCGCACCGTCGCCTATAAGGCGGTCGTCTTCCTGGAGATCACCTGCGGCGAATATCAAGCCCACTGCGGCTGCTGCACGACCTTCCGGAACACTCCCGAGGACGTCCTCCCCAGGGCACTCTACGACAACAAGGTCCGCGACCTCGTGCTCGATCGCATCCTCAAGGATGGCATGAACGTCGAACAGACCTTGGAGTCGCTGGGCCGGGAGTTCCTCCTCGACCTCTCCACGGGGTTCGTCTACGACGTGCTCCACGACCATGTCGCACAGCTCGACATGGCCGCGCATCGCCGCAAGGTCTTGAAACACTTCAGCGGCACGCTCTGCGTCGACGAACTGCATCTGGGTCGGTTCACGTTGCTCTTGGCCACCGACCCCCTGAGCGATCTGCCCGTGGCCTTCGCCCTGGTCGACGCCAACGACCAGGACCACATGAGGCGGTTCCTCAAGAACCTCAAGGTCTGGGGCTTCAATCCCCAAGTGGTGGTGACCGACGGCTCGAACCTCTATCCCGCTCTGCTGGGGGAACTGTGGTCCGAGGCGGAGCATCAGTTGTGCGTCTTTCACGTCATCAAGGATATCAACAAGCTGGTCTTGGAAGCCGTGCGCCGGTTGCGCAACGCGATGAAGCGGCGGGGCCGGGCCGGCCGCAAGAAGAAGCGGGGCCGCAAGAGTCCGAAGGCCAAGGCCGCCGCCAGGCGCCGCGGACCGACGGTCAAGGAGAAGGCACACTTCGTATTCAAGCATCGCCATCTGATCGTCAAGCGGCGGGAGAACCTTACCGCAGCGGAGCGTGACGACCTGAGACGAATGCTGGAATACCTGCCCGAGTTGGCGACGCTGCGACACTTCGCGGACCGGATCTACTGGCTCTTCGACACCCCCAAGGATTTCCACCAAGCGAGTTGCCGCCGAGCGGCGATCGTGCGCGACGCGGCGTTCTTGGCGGTGCCGGAGTTGGTCAAGGCGATGGAGCAGTTCAGCGCCGAGAAGTTCCCCAAGCTGGTGGCGTATCTCAAGAACCCGATCAGTCAGCGGGTCCGGACTAACAATCACGTGGAGCGGACCAACCGGACGATTCGCCTCTGGGAGAAGGTGCGTTACAAGTGGCGGCGGCGGCGGACGCTGGTGCGGTTCGTGGTGTTGAAACTCGACGATGTCTGGGGCCATTGGTCGCCGCCCGAGGCCAAGGCCAAGACGCCTCAGCCGGAAGACGTCAGGCACCGCAAGCCCCAGCGCGATGATGGACTACAACCACGCCAAGTCGCGTGAGATTATGGTGGTGTTGAGCGAGAAGTGTCAAATTTTGTCCCAACTGCGGAAGTTGGGCTAGGCGACCGGCCCGCAACTGGTCTTGAGCGTCCGCTCGGCGGCGGGGTCCGCCATGCGAGAGCCGCGGGCCCGCCAAACCACCGGGTCGAGCCGGTCGTGGCGCGCCCGGAGGGAGAGCTGGATCAGCAAGCATCCCAGCGACCGTAGGAGTCCCAGAAGGGCCGCCTCGAAGGCGAGGAAAGATGCGGGTCCTTGATCCTTCAAGCAGAAGGCGATGATCTCGTCGAGCCGCAGACGGATCTGCCGCTGCAACTCGTCGACCGTCGGTGGACACGCCGCGGCGGGCGGGCTAGCCTCGATTTCCACGGCACAAGTCCGAGCTAACAGTCATTCTGAGATACTTTGTTCTCACTTCGTTTAATCGTTGCCGACGGCAGCGAAGTGGAAGCCGTGCGAGAAGCGCCTCGGCGGTCAAGAAGGGCTGAGCATTCGGGTCGTCCGTCAGGCCATTTCGAGGACTGATAGCCATGGGCAGAGGGTCCTAACTTCGGAGGCCAAGCTTGAAACAAAGGGCGACGCCCCGAGATAGCACCGACGGCCGAGAAAAATCAGTCATCGAGGCGGCTAACGCTCGATTCCGAGGAACCCTGGGAAACAAGCGGTTTTCGAGTGGGCGGGCGACGTCTGAGGGGCCGAAAATCCGGCCGTGGAAATCGAGGCTAGCCTGAGAAGCGCTCATGGGGACTGACTCCGGACCGTTCCCGTTTGGGACACGTTAATCAGCGGTCAGGATAAGTCCCCTGAGCGATACATTTCAGCCCCGGACGGCGAATAATGAGCCGTCGTGCGCGTCACCGGAGGAAGCCCGATCCCTCGGGCAGGTGCTTTCCCGCGGCATTTCAAGGACTTACGATCACGCAAGAGTTGCAGCCAAACGGGTTGCACCCGATTGGTGAGACTCCTCGCTGATCTCCACCAGTGTGCGGATGGCCCATTCACGACGATCTTCCGAGAAAACCAGGCCCGGAGAAGAGTGAGAGAGGGGCGCTCTCTGAGATTTTGACACGACCGGGCCGAGAACGCCGAAAATCGCGGTCAACTACCTATGGCATTGGGGTTTACGTCATAACTGTGGTGGAGATTAGCGAGAAGTCTCCGATTGGTTCCGACCTCGCTGAAGAGCACGATGCGGGCTTCCCGCTCACTCGCGCCCTTCTTCGCCTTGTCCCACGCCGAGGCAATGTTCGACCTCCCGTCCGCCCTCTTCCCACAAATTTCCGGGCTTGAGCCCGCGGGAGCCACGCCACTTGAGTGGCAGTGGAGGAGCGTTCCCCGACTTCAGTCGTCCCTCTTGACATTGGCGGAATAAACCAATAAGATGGGGGCATGAAGCTGACGCTCCAGACCCAACTGTTCCCGAACGACGACCAGGCCGCCAAGCTCAAAGCCGCAGTCGAACGGTTCAACGAGGCCGCCGATTGGCTGGCGGGCATCGCGTTCGAGCACCGGTTGGCCAACAAGTTCACGCTTCAGAAAATCGCCTATAAGGAGTTGCGCGAGCGATTCGGCTTGCCATCCGACATGGCGATCCGATGTCTCGCCCAGGTCGTCGAGGCGTACAAGCGGGACAAGGACGTTCGGCCTCGGTTCCGCACGTATGCCGCGGTCCCCTATTCGATGGGTAAGAACATCGGGTTCAAAGGCCCGGACGAGGTCTCGATCAGCACGCTGGCCGGTCGGGTTGTCGTGACCTTCATCATGGGCCAGTACCAAAAGGAGCGGTTCGGTTTCTCCAAGGGACAATGCGACCTCGTGCTCAGGTCGGACGGTAAGTGGTTCCTGCTGGTGACGGTGGAGGTCCCGGAAGGGACACCGATCGCCTCGACCGATTTCATCGGTGTGGACCTCGGCGTCATCAACATCGCGACCGACTCGGACGGAGAACAGCACACCGGGGACGATCTCGAAGCGACACGAGCCAGCTATGCCGAACGACGGCGCGTTCTCGATCAGGCCGCTGCCGCACGCCAGCGTCGGGGCAAGCGTCCCCAGAACATCCGCCGCGCCAAGCTCCGGCAGGAGAAGCGGGAACAACGGTTCCGCAAAGACGTGAACCATCGGATTTCCAAGGAGCTCGTTGCGAAGGCCAAAGACACCGGGCGCGGGATCGGATTGGAAGACCTCCAGGGAATCCGCGACCGGCAACAGTTTCGCAAGCCGCAACGAGTCAGGATGAGCGGTTGGGCGTTCTTCCAGTTGCGCACCTTCGTCGAATACAAAGCCCAACTGGCGGGCGTTCCGGTGGCCCTGGTCGATCCCAGGAACACCAGTCGCACATGCCCCGAATGCGGACATTGCGAGAAGGCCAACCGCAAGAGCCCAGCGGAATTCGAGTGTCGTGTGTGCGGGCATCGTTCGCATGCTGACCTCGTGGGCGCCCGGAACATCGCGTCCCGGGCCAAGGCCGCAGTCAATCGGCCTATGGTCGCGAAAAAGCATCGGGAATCCCCGAGCCGAGGACCGCGACAAGCCACGGGACTTTAGCCCCAGTGGTTGTTGACTCTTCAGTTGGCCGTTTGCCTTATTGTTCGGTGCTCGCGAGATACCGGCCGACGACGTCGAGCAAGCGGCCCGCCTCCTCGGTGCCGAGGTTCGCGTTGATGTGGACATGGAAGATCCGTTCCCCACTCCAGTCCCTGTCCTTCGCCTCGTCGCGGGAGTGGACGATGACTCCTTGGAAGGTCGTCCGTCGCAGCAATTCGTCGATGAGATCCTGGGGGTGCTACTGACCGTCACGGATTTTGTAGGGGGGCGGTACCCTGCTGACATAACGAGACAAAACGGCCCTGATCCACGTAGAGCTCGAAAGGAGGTGGTTCATGGCCGGAAGTTGCGCGACGCGGTCGTCGCGGGGGCATCGTACCCTCTGTGTGCCCCTCCCGGAAGAGACCTATCAGCAGATCATCGACGATCCCCGCGCGTTCCGACGCACGCTCGATGACTCGTTCCAACGAATGCCGGAACTGGTCCCCCGGAACTTCCCGGGATACCAACTGATGGGCCACCGCGTCTCGGCCAAGCAGAACGTCAAGGTCCGCCGCGTCCGCCTCAAGGACGGGACCACCTACAGCATCCGGCCCTCGTTCCTCAGGCCCTACAGGACCGCGCGACGCACTGGGGACGTCGAAGGACCCCTGTTCCTGCGCCCGTTCGGCGTCCCGTTCTGGGCCTTGGCCCGCGTCTTCGGCCGCGATCCGATGTCCTGGTATCGTCTGGAATGCACCCTGGGCCGCTTCAGCGTCGTGGGGACCACCGTCCGTCGGGTGGAGTTGCCCGCACACCTGTTGGCCGACGAGCATCATCAATCCCTCGACAGCCGAAAGCTCTACATCGCCACGACCGTCGGCGGCGGATGCATCCTGGGTGCGGAGCCGGCGGATGCGCCGGGGACCGACGACCTGGAGGCCGCCTATGGGGTCTTCAAGGACGAGGCCCGCGACATCGCCCCCGCGTACGCCCCCGAGACCGTCAGCACCGACGGTTGGAAGGGGACGCAAGCCGCGTGGAAGGCGCTGTTCCCGAAGGTGGTCATCCTGCTCTGCTTCTTGCACGCGTGGCTCAAGATCCGCGACCGGGCCAAGCACTTGAAGGAGGTGCTCGCAGAGGTCTCACGCCGGGTCTGGGAGGCGGATCACGCGTCCGACCGCCGCAGCTTCGCGCCACGGCTCCGATCGCTGCGGCGATGGGCGATCCGAGAGCGTTCCGGAGTCGTTTTGGAGAAGGTCCTGGACCTGTGCGACAAGCGCGCGCGAGGGTCGATCGCGTAGCTCCATCCCGACGGCCACCGCACGAGCAATATGTGGGATCGCCTGCTGCGGGGGATGAACCGCTCCTTCGATCACGGCCAACACCTTCACGGCTCGCGGGCGGCGTGCCGGTGGCACGGCCGCGCGTGGGCGTGGTTGTGGAACTTCTCGCCCTGGCACCCAGCGACGACGCGGAAGAACGAGGATTGGCGTTGCCCTGCCGAACGTCTCAACCAACACCGCTATCACGCTTGTTGGCTGCAAAACCTCTTGATCTCCGCGTCCCTCGGTGGATATAAATGTCCACTCCTACAAAATCCGTGACGGTCAGGGGTGCAAAGAGCTCAAGGTCACCTGGTATCATGACTCATCCTCGAGATCCATGGGAGGAACGGGCTTCGTTCCTGTGGGCGTCGTGGCTTTCTCACCCCCACCGAGGTGTGGTGGCCCCGATCCTAACACTTCTCGGCGTTCTGAGGGAAGCTCGGCTGATGGAGCCCTGGGTGTCGCATCTCCCAGAGACTCGCGAGCGTTCGATAGAGTCAACAACCACTGGGGCTAAAGTCCCGTGGCTTGTCGCAGGTACTCGGCTCGGGGATTCCCGATGCTTTTTCGCGACCATAGGCCGATTGACTGCGGCCTTGGCCCGGGACGCGATGTTCCGGGCGCCCACGAGGTCAGCATGCGAACGATGCCCGCACACACGACACTCGAATTCCGCTGGGCTCTTGCGGTTGGCCTTCTCGCAATGTCCGCATTCGGGGCATGTGCGACTGGTGTTCCTGGGATCGACCAGGGCCACCGGAACGCCCGCCAGTTGGGCTTTGTATTCGACGAAGGTGCGCAACTGGAAGAACGCCCAACCGCTCATCCTGACTCGTTGCGGCTTGCGAAACTGTTGCCGGTCGCGGATTCCCTGGAGGTCTTCCAATCCGATCCCGCGCCCGGTGTCTTTGGCCTTCGCAACGAGCTCCTTGGAAATCCGATGGTTCACGTCTTTGCGGAACCGTTGTTCCCGCTTCTCCTGCCGGAGCTTGGCGCGGCGGATGTTCTGGGGACGCTTGCCCCGACGCTGGCGTGCGGCAGCGGCCTGATCGAGAACGCGCCGTCGTTCGGCATAGCTGGCTCGTGTCGCTTCGAGATCGTCCCCGGTGTGCTGTTCTCCGTCCGAGTCGGTCGCGATGTTGATGACGCCGAGGTCCACACCGATGAAATCGGTCGAGGCGATCGGTGTCCCTTCCGGGACCTCCACCGTCACCAGCAGGAACCACTTACCGTCCGACCTGAGCACGAGGTCGCATTGTCCCTTGGAGAAACCGAACCGCTCCTTTTGGTACTGGCCCATGATGAAGGTCACGACAACCCGACCGGCCAGCGTGCTGATCGAGACCTCGTCCGGGCCTTTGAACCCGATGTTCTTACCCATCGAATAGGGGACCGCGGCATACGTGCGGAACCGAGGCCGAACGTCCTTGTCCCGCTTGTACGCCTCGACGACCTGGGCGAGACATCGGATCGCCATGTCGGATGGCAAGCCGAATCGCTCGCGCAACTCCTTATAGGCGATTTTCTGAAGCGTGAACTTGTTGGCCAACCGGTGCTCGAACGCGATGCCCGCCAGCCAATCGGCGGCCTCGTTGAACCGTTCGACTGCGGCTTTGAGCTTGGCGGCCTGGTCGTCGTTCGGGAACAGTTGGGTCTGGAGCGTCAGCTTCATGCCCCCATCTTATTGGTTTATTCCGCCAATGTCAAGAGGGACGACTGAAGTCGGGGAACGCTCCTCCACTGCCACTCAAGTGGCGTGGCTCCCGCGGGCTCAAGCCCGGAAATTTGTGGGCTGCTTCGGCAACTCGCTCCTTCCGACTGGGGTCGAAATCACCCGGACACCGGCCCGTATCGATCAGGTCGAGCTCTTCCCGGTACCGCGGTTGTGGATGTCCACGTCCCCGTGCCGCTCGACGCGGACCTCTTCCTTACGCACCTCGCCGCCAACACGCTCGGTCTCCTGAACCACGCGCTTGCCGACCGTCACCTCCTCCTTGACCACGGGCCGCTTCTCCACCGTGACCCGCTCTTCCCTCAAGGAGATGCGGATCTCCTGGCCGGGCCTGAGGTCGGTCGCGGAGACGGGCGCGCCGGTCGGGGCATGCCGCTCGATGACGATCTCCTCCCGCTGCACCGGGACCTCGATCGTCCGGTGCTCGGTGATGACCTCCTTGCGGACCCGGACCTCGCCCGTTTCCACAAGCTGCTTGTGCGCATGGAGCTCCTCCTCGCGGAGCTGGAGCGTCGCGTCCTCGCCCGTCCGGGGAGCCGTGGCGTCCGTGTCCCCTGCGGCGGGCGCGCCGTTGGGGACCTTGGTCGTGCCCCGGGCGGCGGCGGTGTGCACGTCCCCATGACGGCGCGAGATGGGCGCGGCCCCGGTGATCCGAGACGCGTCCTCGGTTGCCCGGATTCCCGACTTGTACGGCGTGTCAAGCGCCTCGCGGTGTTTGTCCATCACCTTGGTGCTGTCTTCCGGCCGCCGCTTCCGGGCTGCCGGCGCCATGGACCACTGGTTGACCCATTGGCGAAGCATCTCCTGCTGAATCAGTATCGCGAACTCAGCAGTCTTGCAATACAGCGCAAAGACCTGGTAGAACACGCCTCATCCCTCCTTCACGTTTGACCGGCGCAAATGGGGCTCCATCATCTCTCGACTTGGAACAACCTTCGAACGAAGACTTGGCGGCCCTGGCACGAAATAACTCCGAATTTCGAGACCAGAGGAAGGGGTGGGATTCGGGACGGCCGAGACGGTGCTCATGCTCGTACTTCCTGGGCGGCCTCGAAGTAATGGCGACGGTCCTGCCCATCCGGCGCCCCTCCCCCAGCCACTTGAGGTAGGCCCGGTGGAGAATCATCGCTTCTTCACCTGCTACCGTGGTCGTACCCTGCGCGGCGGCGGTGTGCATGTCTCCGTCCCCCTCACGCTCGACACGCTCGACGCGGACCTCTTCCTTACGCACCTCGCCGCCAACACGCTCGGTCTCCTGAACCACGCGCTTGCCGACCGTCACCTCCTCCTTGACCACGGACCGCTTCTCCACCGTGACCCGCTCCCTCCTCACTGGGATGCGGATCTCCTGGCCGGGCCTGAGGTCGGTCGCGGAGACGGGCGCGCCGGTCGGGGCATGCCGCTCGATGACGATCTCTTCCCGCTGCACCGGGACCTCGATCGTCCGGTGCTCGGTGATGACCTCCTTGCGGACCCGGACCTCGCCCGTTTCCACAAGCTGCTTGTGCGCATGGAGCTCCTCCTCGCGGAGCTGGAGCGTCGCGGCCTCACCCGTCCGGGGAACCGTGGCGTTCGTGGCGACGTGCACGTCCCCGTCCCCATGATGGCGAAGGATGGTCGCGGCCTCGTCGGATCGACCATTGGCCAGGACGGTCACACTGGTGCGGCTTGCCTCGGACTCGCCACGGTAGTGGCGGACCTCCTCGACCCGAATTTGGTCTTCTCGGAAACCGGCCTGGCGAAGATCCCTAACGGCAGTCTCCGCCTGGCGGCGGTCCTCAAAGGCACCGACCACAGTCGAAAGGCGCTCGGTTGCTGCGTTCATGGGTCAGCTCCTGATGTTCGTGCTTCGTCCCTTCCCTCTGCCCAGGGTGGCAAGCCCACCCATGGGTGGCAAACACGGGCGAGAGTGGACGCAAAGCCGATGCCGATACATTAGGGAAATTCCCAATAATTAATATTAACTCATCCTATATTTCGTCGCACGCCTCTAGGATGGATTGAGAAATTTTACATATTTTTAAAATATTAATATATTTGATGGACCGACCGGGACACGGCCGACCCCTGCTCTCCCCGACTCCACTGCGACCTGCCGGCTCAAGCCGCGTGCTCGGGGGTTGCCCCGCTGGCCGCAGAGCGGGCCTGTTCCAGGGCCTCCTCCAAGGCACTGACCACATCATCGGAACCCGCGACGAGGACCGTTCCCCGGCGTGTCTTGAACTCCACCCGCATGGCGCTCGATCGGGGTTTTCGCGGCGCTTTGGTCGCCTGTTCACGGACCGCCTCGCGCTTCAGCACGCCGCGGCGGGCCTGCTCGATCAGCTCACGCTGCGCGGCGGTGTTCTCGATTCTTGAGATCTCATAGGCCGTCTGCGGGGCGATCGCGCCCTGCTCCACCGACTCTTGAACGTCATGCGGGAGATCCAGCAGGGCCAGCGCCCGGGTGATCTTCTGCGGGCTGACGTGCAACCGCTCGGCAAGCTGACGCTGCGACACACCCAGGCTGTCCAGGAGCTGGCGATACGCTTTCGCCTCCTCGACCGGCTTGAGGTCCTGGCGCAGGGCGTTCTCCACGAGCTGGTCCTCCAGCAGCTCTTCGGGCGTGGCGTCCCCCGACGCGACCACGCAGACGAGGCTCTCGAGCCCGCCACGCTGCGCGGCCCGCCACCTCCGCTCCCCCACCACAACGACATAACGATCGGCGGCCTCGTCCCATCGGACCCGAATGGGCTGGAGCTGGCCGCGGGACTTGAGACTCGCGGCCAGCTCATCCAGCGCGACCGCATCGAACTCCTTCCTGGGCTGGTTCGCGTCGGCGATGATCCGGTCCAGGCGGATCTTGCATGCTTCGCGGAGTTGTGTCCGCCCCTCGTAAGCACGCGCGGGGGAAGAGGATTGGACCGGCGCACCGGACGACGGGGCTCGCGCGAGCGAGTCGAGCGCGTTGGCTCCAGCTTGCTGGAGGTTCTTGAAGCTGGCCATCAGGCAACCCTCCTGGACGCGGTGGGGCCTGGCCCGATGCGGGCTTCGAGACGCTCCAGCAACTCATCGGCGAGGGTGTTAATCGCACGCGCCGCGGCGGAACGGGGCTTGTACGCCGAGACGGTCTTTCGCAGGGTCACGGCCTCCTTGAAATCCTTGGCCAGCGGGACCGTGGCGGCAAAGGTGTCCTCCCCGTACAGCGCCCGCAGGTTCGACTCATAGGTGACGTGAACCGAGAGCGCCTTGTTGAACATTGTGACCAAGAAGCCAACCAAGGCGAGATCCGGATTGGCCGCGACCCTTACCTGCTCGATGATGTCGAGGATCGAGACCAGCCCCTGGGCGCCATAGTCCTCGGCCTGGAGGGGCACGACAATCCCGTGGGAGGCGACGAGGGCGGCCCAGGCGACGAGCTGGATGTGCGGGGGGCAGTCGACCAGGACAAGATCGTAGGCGGTGTCTAGGTCGGCAAGAGTGTCGCGGAGGGCGAACTGGAGCGGCCCGGCCTCCCACGGCCGGGGTAAGTTGTGGTCGAACATGCGCTCCGATCCGGCCAGCAAGTCGACGCCAGGTAAGCCCGCCGGTCGCACGAGTTCGCTCGGCGGTGGGCCGCCGGCCGTGTCGAAGAGAGCGGCAATGGTCTCATGGGGACCCAGACCCCGGAGGGCCTCGGGGCCGAGCAGGCCCTGCGTGAGGCTGCTCTGGGGGTCCGCATCGACGAGCAGGACACGGAGGCCCTTGCGGGACAGTGGTCCGGCCAAATGGTGGACGGTCGAGGTCTTGCCGACCCCGCCCTTGCGATTAACGAACGAGACGATCCGGCCCACATGCACCTCCAGAGGAAGGCAGGTGCGGCACCGCCCGGAGACCGAGCGTTCCGCCGCGGAACAGGATCCGTAAGCCGCGCCAGGCGTTCCGCCGCGGAACAGGATCCTCGTGCTGTCTATCGGCGCGTTCCGCCGCGGAACATCAACAACACGCTCCCTGCTCTGTGCGGCGGAATGTTCCGCCGCGGAACATGCGTCTGCCAGCCCCCGGCCGGCGCGTTCCGCCGCGGAACATGCGGCGGAAACAACACGCTCCCCGCTCTGTGCGGCGGAATGTTCCGCCGCGGAACACGGTCTTATCGGCGCGTTCCGCCGCGGAACACGGTCCGCCAGCCCCCGGCCGACGCGTTATCGGCGCGTTCCGCCGCGGAACATGCGTCTGCCAGCCCCCGGCCGGCGCGTTCCGCCGCGGAACATGCGGCGGAAACAACACGCTCCCCGCTCTGTGCGGCGGAATGTTCCGCCGCGGAACACGGTCTTAGGAGTCTCGCCAGAATAACTTATCCAATTTTTGCCCTCGATCGGTAGAATGGTCTGCATGCGGAACGTCACAGTCCAGACCATCAAAACGAAGTACACCAGCCTGGAGCCCGTGCTCGATGAGCGGGCGCGCCGCCTCTGGGCTGCCGCCGAAGCCCGAGCCATCGGCTGGGGTGGAATCACTCACGTCGCCGAGGCCACCCGACTCTCTCGGATCACCATCAAAACCGGTTTGAGCGAACTCGACCTCCCGATCACTCCCGCTGATCGGAAGGTGGCCCCTCAGCGGTTACGCCGACCGGGTGGTGGACGAAAGCCCCTGGTCGATCATGATCCCAACCTCCTGCGTGACTTGGAGACCTTGGTCGATCCCGTGACCCGTGGCGATCCGATGTCGCCGCTGCGCTGGACGTGCAAGAGCGCGGCCAAGTTGGCGACCGAACTCCAGGCTCGAGGGCATGCCGTCAGCGAGCGCTCGGTCAACCGTCTCCTCCACGACTTGGACTACAGCCTCCAATCCAATCGCAAGACGATCGAGGGCAAAGGTCACCCGGATCGAGATGCCCAATTCCAGTACATCAACCGGCGAGTCCAGGCGTTCCAGAGGCAGGGGCAGCCCGTGGTGTCGGTCGATGCCAAGAAGAAGGAACTGGTGGGCCAGTTCCGCAACGGCGGCCGGGAATGGCAACCCCAGGGGCAGCCCAAGGAGGTGGAGGTCTACGACTTCGCCAAGCGGGACCTGGGGAAGGCGATCCCCTATGGCATCTACGACCAGACGACCGACACCGGCTGGGTCAGCGTGGGAGTCGATCACGACACTGCCCAGTTCGCCGTGGAGACGTTGCGGCGCTGGTGGCGGAACATGGGCCGCCGGATCTATCCACGGGCGAAGCGGCTGTGGATCACGGCCGATGGGGGCGGCTCCAACGGGAGGCGCTGCCGGCTGTGGAAGGTGCAATTGCAGGAGTTCGCCGATGAGACCGGCCTGCGGATCTCGGTGTGCCACTTCCCTCCCGGCACGAGCAAGTGGAACAAGATCGAGCATCGGATGTTCTGCTACATCACCGAGAACTGGCGGGGTCGCCCCCTTGTGAGTCGGGAGGTGGTGGTGAATCTGATCGGGCATACGACGACGCAGACCGGATTGGCGATCCGATCGGAGTTGGACGAGGGCAATTACCCCACGGGTCGAACGGTCAGTGACGAGCAGATGGAGGGATTGTCCATCAAGCGGGACAAGTTCCACGGCGAGTGGAATTACTCGATCCTCCCGAGACAGTAAATTGGATAGGTTATTCTGGCGAGACTCCTTATCGGCGCGTTCCGCCGCGGAACACGGTCCGCCAGCCCCCGGCCGACGCGTTATCGGCGCGTTCCGCCGCGGAAGCTGACGACTCGTCCCGGGTCGCCGCTAAGGCGCGTAATTGACCTCCTCTACGGCTCGAATCCTCCTCACCCGGTCTACAGCAAGTACACGTTTGCCGAGAAGGCGAAGAACGCGGGCATTTCTCTCCCACTGTGTCATCTCTTCGTCGGCAATCAGTTCACGCATGGTACAAAGGCTCCGCGAAGGCATTTAAGAGCATGTCCCAGGCAGTTATGCGCGAATTGTTCGATCGCTACCTACTCGCGCAAGAGCGCTATTCTCCGCGGGGTGTAGTGGACACAGAGGATCAGTTCCAGGCGAACTACGTCTACGAGCTTCGCGACTTCAACTCAGCCGGAATCGTGGCCGCGCATCTCGGCCGCCTCCTCAGCGACCTGCAGGAAACCCACTACGATGTACACGGCGAGACGGTGCCCCTGGACAAGGCCCGCATCAAAGAGTGCAGCGACTCGATCGACGCCATCGTGAACCGGCTGTGACTTTTCTGATCGCTGCAGGGCCCCGAGGCCGGCACATGGAGAAAGTAATCGACGACGTACACAACCTGGTCGACGCGGGGCTCGACCAGGTTGAGCCGCAGGACAAGCTCATGATCGATACGGCCAGAGCGGAGGCTATGGAACTGCTCTTAGAGCTTCGGAATAGGTTCTACAAGTTAATGTTAGGGTAAGTAGTCAATCAATCTCTCGCCCGACAGCCCCATGCCCATCCAGAGCCCCATCACATTGGTCCGAGGCATCACGTCAGCCAACCGTACGGACGGTGGAAGTATCCAGAGCCATGGCAATCGCCGCGTACATGACCTTATACCCAGCATACGAGCCTGGCGCGAGGCCGGGGAAAGCCTGAGACTCCTCGCTGATCGCCACCATCCCGAGCGGGGTGCCAAGTCGTTTTGCTCTTGAAAGATAGGGCCTGCATCCCGGTGAATGAGGGTGTTCTGAGCCCCACCACCGGAGATGCAGACCATGGGCACCGAAGCACCCACACCCGTCGTTATACCCCGTCACTGCGCCCCCAAGAAGGCCCCCTGCCCGAAGTGTGGCAAACACGCCCGGCGCAAGCGCAAGCTTCCCGCCGCGCAGGGTGCGCACCGTCGCCTCTAAGGCGGTCGTCTTCCTGGAGATCACCTGCGGCGAATATCAAGCCCACTGCGGCTGCTGCACGACCTTCCGGAACACTCCCGAGGACGTCCTCCCCAGGGCGCTCTACGACAACAAGGTCCGCGACCTCGTGCTCGATCGCATCCTCAAGGATGGCATGAACGTCGAACAGACCTTGGAGTCGCTGGGCCGGGAGTTCCTCCTCGACCTCTCCACGGGGTTCGTCTACGACGTGCTCCACGACCATGTCGCACAGCTCGACATGGCCGCGCATCGCCGCAAGGTCTTGAAACACTTCAGCGGCACGCTCTGCGTCGACGAACTGCATCTGGGTCGGTTCACGTTGCTCTTGGCCACCGACCCCCTGAGCGATCTGCCCGTGGCCTTCGCCCTGGTCGACGCCAACGACCAGGACCACATGAGGCGGTTCCTCAAGAACCTCAAGGTCTGGGGCTTCAATCCCCAAGTGGTGGTGACCGACGGCTCGAACCTCTATCCCGCTCTGCTGGGGGAACTGTGGTCCGAGGCGGAGCATCAGTTGTGCGTCTTTCACGTCATCAAGGATATCAACAAGCTGGTCTTGGATGCCGTGCGCCGGTTGCGCAACGCGATGAAGCGGCGGGGCCGGGCCGGCCGCAAGAAGAAGCGGGGCCGCAAGAGTCCGAAGGCCAAGGCCGCCGCCAGGCGCCGCGGACCGACGGTCAAGGAGAAGGCACACTTCGTATTCAAGCATCGCCATCTGATCGTCAAGCGGCGGGAGAACCTTACCGCAGCGGAGCGTGACGACCTGAGACGAATGCTGGAATACCTGCCCGAGTTGGCGACGCTGCGACACTTCGCGGACCGGATCTACTGGCTCTTCGACACCCCCAAGGATTTCCACCAAGCGAGTTGCCGCCGAGCGGCGATCGTGCGCGATGCGGCGTTCTTGGCGGTGCCGGAGTTGGTCAAGGCGATGGAGCAGTTCAGCGCCGAGAAGTTCCCCAAGCTGGTGGCGTATCTCAAGAACCCGATCAGTCAGCGGGTCCGGACGAACAATCACGTGGAGCGGACCAACCGGACGATTCGCCTCTGGGAGAAGGTGCGTTACAAGTGGCGGCGGCGGCGGACGCTGGTGCGGTTCGTGGTGTTGAAACTCGACGATGTCTGGGGCCATTGGTCGCCGCCCGAGGCCAAGGCCAAGACGCCTCAGCGGCCAGGTGCCACCACATCCCGATCAGTTGAAAGACGAGACGGTGGCAAGTGCCACCACATCCCGATCAGTCATCAGATGGATATGTACTACCATCACTTTATGTTCAATCGATCATGTCATTCCGTTCACTCTGAAAACTTTCTCTTCTTGATATGATGGTGCAACTCCCTCAAAAGCGGCTGGTCCTGCGGCTCCCTCCTACGGAGCCGGTGGATGCGGATCTTGTCCCCATCGAGGTCCACCTCCACCTCCACGCGTACCAACCGATTCAGCCAGTGCGGGTCCACCTCGAAACTCCGGCCCAATACCTCCACCGCCCCCACCACGCTGGTCCGCCGCACGTAGATGATCTGGCCTCGGGGTCGAGACTGGAGGTCCAATCGCCATCGCTTCGGGAAGGCACGCCGCCGGGGGGCCGACTCGATCCGATCGGCGCGGTGGCGACGCAGGGCGGTCACGTAACGCTGCGATCGCCCTTGCAAGTCCGGCAGCGAGCCGTGCTCGAAGCGGGCCCAGACCTTCGCCTGCCAGGTGCCGTTGGAGTTCTCGATCGCCGACTGGAAGCCGAACTCGTGGGGCACGACGAATACCGGGATTACCCCCAGGCCCAGGCACAGCCGACTCACCCGCCCGATCACGTCCGGGTGGGTGTGCGGCCCCTGGAAGATCGTGTCGTTGTCGAACTGCGCGGAGCCGGGCCGGCCGAATGCCCGCCAGTGCTCGACCAGCGACGCGACCACGACCTTGGCCGTCACGCTCGCTTCCACCGGCCACGAGGCGGCCAAGCCGCCGTGCAGGGAGATGCCGTTGAGCACCTCGACCTGGGGCCGCCCTTGATTACCAGCCCCTCGACCACATCGAAGCTGTCGAGTTCCCGCCGCTTCGAGGCGACCTCGGGCCGATGCCAACCCGGTGGCGGAGCGGGGCGACGGATGCGCCTCTGGCCGTCCAGGGCCCCCCGTCGTTCGAGGATGCGGTGGATGGTCCGCACCGAGGGGAGCGGCTCGACCTTGCGGGCCTTGAGGGCCTCGTGGATCGCCTTGGCCCCATGGAAGCCCAGGTCGCTGCACTGTCCCAGCTCCGTTCGCACGGTCAGGACCAGGCCCTCGATGGCGGCTTGGGTTCGAGTGGTTGTGCGTGGTGTGCAGGAGCGATCGTGCCCGTCCACTCGGTCGAGTCGCTGGCCTTGGGCACGACGGACCCATGCATGAACGGTGGATTGACTGACGCCGAATTCGTGGGCGACCTCGTGCTGCGAGCGACCGCTCCGGACGGCGGCAACGATGGCTCGACGGCGAGTGGCTTCCCGATCACTTTGTTCATGACGGCCTCCAGAGAGGGACGCGGTTTTCAGTCCAGGTTATACCGGACTGATCGGGATGTGGTGGCACAAAAGTGATCGGGATGTGGTGGCACTTGGCCCCTCAGCCGGAAGACGTCAGGCGCCGCAAGCCCCAGCGCGATGATGGACTACAACCACGCCAAGTCGCGTGAGATTATGGTGGTGTTGAGCGAGAAGTGTCGAAAAATCAGTCATCGAGGCGGCTAACGCTCGATTCCGAGGAACCCTGGGAAACAAGCGGTTTTCGAGTGGGCGGGCGACGTCTGAGGGGCCGAAAATCCGGCCGTGGAAATCGAGGCTAGTGGTCCGTCAATCTTCATTTGACGGGTAGAGTTCCCGGAGTGATTGGCATTCCGCAGCCATTTTTGCCTGATCTTTGAACGAGAAGACGCAAGCGTTACCCGTCAAATGAAGATTGACGGACCACTAGGCCTGGATGCCCACGGAGGGGAAACTGGCTAACAAATCGGCTTGAAGCCGATCGAGTTTCCCCCTTAGAATCCAGACTGTTTCCTCGATCGATCGCGTTATCGTCGTCCAAGAACGATAGCCCTATCCAGCACCTCGTCAGCCAAACCATCTGATAATCTAGATCCGTTGTTGAAACCTTGGTTTCCCCTGGGTCTTCCATGTTTCCTGCGACTCATCATCGTATCAACGAACAACGCCGATTCGGGATGACACCGTGGAGCATGGACGATAATTCCAGCGACCGCCTAACACTGGCACGCCGGTTCTTGGAGCCCGCCAACTCCACCCACCGCCAGTACGAAGCCCTGCGCGCCTTCTTCGTCGACGGCTCCCCTCCGCCCAAGCCGCCCGCCGCTTCGGCTACACTCCGGGGAGTTTTCGAGTCCTGGTCCATCAGTTCCGCCAACAGCCCGACCGGGACTTCTTCCTCCCCACCGCGCCGGGCCGACCACCGGGCAAGACAGAACGCCTCCGGGAAAAGGTCATCACCCTGCGCAAACAGAACCTCTCCGTCCACGACATCAGCCAAGCGCTCAGCCGGGAAGCCGAACCGCTGAGCCCGGCCGTCTCGCTCGATCCTGAAGGGAGAGGGCTTTGCCAGCCTGCCGCGACGCCAGGACGAGGAGCGACCCGATCCGACCCCACCCCGACGCCGCCGCCGTGGCCAACGTCGCCGCTCGATCTGAGCCCGCGTTCCGTACCCACCAAGTTCGGCGGATTGTTCCTGTTCCTGCCCGAGCTGGTCGCCGCCCATCTGGATCGCGATCCTGCCGCAGGCCGGCTTCCCCGGATCCAAATGGTCCCGGCCGCCTGCGCCATGCGGTCTTCTGGGGCTGAAGTTCTTCGGCACGGCGCGCCACAGCCACGTCATGAGCTACGTCTTCGATGAAGGCTTGGCCCTGTTCGCCGGGCTGAACGTCATACCCAAGCGATCCTTCCTGACCGAGTACAGTTGCCGCGTGGCTCCGGAAGCCCCGAAGCTGATGCGCTTGTGGTTCGACGCCGTCAGCAAACTGGGACTGCGCGGGGAGCTTTCGATCTGGACTTCCACACCATTCCCTTCCACGGCGAGGATGCTTTGATCGAGAAGCACTACGTCTCCAAGCGCAGCCGACGCCAGAAGGGAATGCTGGCCTTCGTGGCCCAGGATGCCGACACGCGAGTCTTCTGCTACGCCAACGCCGAGTTGCGCAAGGACCAGCAGAACGACGAGATCCTCCGCTTCGTCGAATTCTGGAAGCAGCGGACCGGCCGACTGCCCGAGGAACTCATCTTCGACAGCAAGCTGACCACCTATGCCAACCTCGGCGAGCTGAACCGGATGGGGATTCACTTCATCACGCTGCGGCGTCGAGCCCAGAAGCTGCTGGCCGAGATCGCCCGAACGCCGCTCTCGGCCTGGCGGCGGATCGAGATGGAGAACGTCTCCCGCGCGTACCGGACGCCGCGCGTCCTGGACCGGCGGATCACGCTGAACGACTACGAAGGTCCGCTCCGCCAACTGACCATCACGGACCTGGGTCATGAGGAGCCGACCCTGCTGTTGACCAACCAATTGACGCGCTCGGCCCCCCACCTGATCCGCCGCTACGCCCAGAGGATGGTGATCGAGAACAGCATCGAGGACGGGATCGACTTCTTCCACATGGATGCGCTCTCCTCGGCGGTGGCCATGAAAGTGAACTGCGACCTGCAACTGACTCTGATGGCCAGCAGCCTCTATCGGCTGCTGGCGACAGCGTTGGCAATGGCTATGAAACCGCCAAGTCCCGGCACCTGTTTCGGGACATGATCGACGCCACGGCGGACGTCACGATCACCGAGGGTGAGATCGTGGTGAAGTTCCAGAAGCGTGCCCACAACCCGTTGCTGATCGCCGCCGGGTTCGACCAGACGGATATCGTCATCCCCTGGCTGGGTGGCAAACGATTGCGGCTGGTCTTCGGATGACCTCATCCTGGCACCCCGGCCGAGCGTGGTGTAAAGTCAAAAACTAACACATGGATGTTAGCCGGTTTCCCCTCCGTGGGCATCCAGGCTAGTCCTGAAACAAGCGTGATGAGAGGCTGCTTGGGACCTCACCCCTATGTTCAAAGGCCTTTGTCGAAGGCATTTGCGAGGGGGTTGTCGTTTTCGAGTGAGCGCTTCTCCGAATTCCCTCGTCCCGGTTTATGCCTTGTTTCATAGGACGCAGGTCACTGTCATCCCTATGTCAATCCTCGGATCACGCTTGTTTCAGGGCTAGTGCCGCTCTGGGCCTGGCCGCGGTAGCTCTCGTCGGGGTTGCGGAAGGGACGGCCGTGGTAGGGGATCAAGGTCAAGTCGATGGCCAGCCTCTGAAGGCGTTTGCGGAGCGCCTTGGGCCAGTGTCCGGCCAAGGCGGCGTTGAGCTGTCGTTGCAGTGTGGCGTCGTCGGGCAGGGTGGCCACGAGCGCCTGGCGTGCCGTCTCGTCGGAGGGGGCGTCGCGGAGGCGTTGGCCGGCGTCGGACAACGAGGTGATCCGGGCCGCGGCGGCCAGCCGGAGCGCCCAGAGGACCTGGGCCGAGGTCTGGCGTTTGTAGTCCTTGAACTTCAGAGGGGCTTGCAGGTGCTCGGCGGCGAGGCGGTGGACCCGGTGGCGGTCGAGGATACGATGGGGTGGGCGCATGGCTCTCTCCGGTGATGACTCTGTCCTCGAGAGTCATTATTCGGGGGGAGCTTGCGTCGATCGGCATTTGTCCTTCGCCATGCAGCCCAATTTTGGAACGACTGAGACTGCTATAGCGAAGGTGAAGCGATTGTTCCTACAGTTCATGCGGCTACCGACTGCCCTGCCACGGCCTTCGCGTGGGGGTGACATTGGAACTTCTCGGTCATCAGGGTGATCAGTTCACCCCGATACTCCTCCAGGTGGTCCAGCACCGCCGACACCGCCGCCTCCATGTCCTCGAACGTCTGGTGCCACCGGGTGAACGCCTTCTTCCGCAGGAACTTCCCCAGACGCTCGATCAGGTTCAGGTTCGGCGAGGAGGCCGGCAAGAACTCGAGGTGGAATTCCGAGTGACGGGCCAACCACTCCTGGACCACCGCACCGTGGTAGTCCTTCGCATTGTCCAGGTACAGGAGGAACCTCTCGGTCTCGGGATGGGCCGCTCTCAACAGCCGCAGAAAGTTCACGAACTGTTGCCCATTGATGTTGTCCCGAGTCAGTCGGAGGTCCAGGTCCTCGTGGTCCTCGGGACAGTAGCCCCCCAGGACGTTCAGACGTTTCCGACCACCCCCGACGCCCACCAAGAACCGCTGGCCGACCAGCAGCCAGCAGCAGGAGAGCATTTCCACGCCCCAGACCGGATGGCACGCATCGACGAAGGAGCGCCGCGTCGTCTGCCCCTCCGCTTCTTTCTTATGCTGTTCATAGGTATGGATGAATTCTTCCTGCTTGGTCGGGTGGGCCTTCCAGAAGAAGCCCGTGGCCTTGTGGGAGCTGACGCCGATGCGAGGCAACAGGTCCCGCACCCCCCGGGGAGTGGCTCACTGGGAGGGGTTTTTCTAACCCGATACGAGGTAAGCAGTTGGCGAGGCATCAGATTTTCACCTCTGGGACACGAAGTCATCGGCACCACCGTGTTCACCGGAGGTCCTCCCATGCCACGCCGCACTCCACTCGATGCCTGGACCGAGCAAGTCAGCGACGCCTTCCCCAACCTCAGTCGGCCCCAGGCCACCGTCCTGGCCTTGTACAGCTTCGGCATGATCCTCGCCCAGCGGTGCGGCCTCCACTGTGTCGTCACCGCCTTGCTCCCCTTCGTGGCCGTCGGATTCCACACCCTCCGCTGGCGGCTCCAGGAGTTCTACCAGCCCGCCGCGGCCAAATCGGGGACCCGACGTCAGGAGCTCGATGTCACCACCTGCTTCGCCCCTTTGCTGGCCTGGGTGCTCAAAGGCTGGCCGTCGAAGCGGTTGGCCTTGGCCCTGGATGCCACCAGCCTGGGCGCCGTCTTCACCGTGTGGTCGATCAGCGTCGTGTCCCGCGGCTGCGCCCTCCCCGTGGCCTGGAAGATCCTCCCCGCCCATGTGACCCACGCCTGGAAGCCCGAGTGGCTCGCCTTGCTCGCGGCATTCTCTCAGCGGGTGTCCCCGGGCTGGACCGTCGTCGTGAGGACCGATCGCCGGCTGTACGCACGCTGGCTCTCCCGTGCGCTCGTCGCCCTGGGTTGGCATCCTCTGATGCGGATCACCCAGTGCGGCAAGTTCCGCAGGCAGGGGGGCAAGGTCGGCGTCCCGGTCAGCCGGTTCGTCCCCAAGCCGGGTCGCCGGTGGCAGGGCCGCGGGATGGCGTTCCCGAAGAAGCCCGAGAAGCGGCTGGAATGCACGCTCCTGGCCTGCTGGGAAGAGGGTTACGACGAACCGTGGTTTGTGGTGACGGACCTGGCGCCGGAGCAGGCCGAGGGCCTGTGGGATGGGATGCGGGCCTGGATCGAGCACGGATACAAGCTGCTCAAGAGCGCCGGCTGGCATTGGGACCAGACGCGGATGACCGACTGCGACCGTGCCGAGCGGCTCGGGCTGGTGCTGGCGGTGGCGACGCGGTACGTGCTGGCCGTGGGCGGGGACTTCGAGGCCAGTCAGGAGGTCCCCGTGGAGACGATCCCCGAGCTGGCCCCCGCCGGCGCGATGGGGGGTCCGGCCGGGACCAAGCCCTCGGGCGAGCCCCGGGCGGCGCGTCGGCGCGGCCCAGAGCGGCGTCGCGAGCCCGAGCCGAGGGCGCCTCGGCTCCGCGCCTCGGGGACGAAGGAGCGGCTGGTCAGCGTGTTCCGCCAAGGGATCTCGGCGTTGGTCGCTGCTCTGATCCTGAGTCATGCGTTACCAAGACCTCATTGGAGACCGGAACCGTGGCTGGAACTCCGAGCCGAAATCGAGATATCTCAAGGACAACCATCGACACCAAGCCCAATAAACCCCTCCCAGTGAGCCGGGGAGTGGAGGTGACATGAAAGGTCTCGTCGATCCAGGCGACGCTCTGTTGGGCAGTGAGGAAGCGGCCGGTGGCGATCTCGGTCTTGAGTCGCTCGATCTGCGCCGGTGGGAGTGTGCCGGGGTCTCCCCGATGGTGGAGGGTACACAGGGCCTCGAGTCCCTTGGTGCGGTCGGTTCGGAGCCCCTTGCGGACTTGCCGCTCGACCACGCCGAGGAGGTCGGCGACCTCGTGCTGGGCCCTGCCCTCGGCGACCCACAGGACAGCGGAGAGGCGTTGAGCGATGCGTTTGTCGTGAGTCGTGCGACGGCGGCGTTCGATCTCCTGGCGGACCTGAGGTTCCAACGTCAGTGCCATATCTTCCTCCAGAACGACACGACCGGCGGACCAACTTCCGAGGACGACGGCGAACCTTCAGGGTATTGTAGGACTTTTCCGTCTGCCGAGACTATAAGGCGAAGTTGAGCAAGGCCGAGCGGAAGGCGTTTCGCTCGATGCATCCGGCCAATCGGCCGAGTTGCGCTGCCGCGAACCCCCTTTGTTCTCGTCCAAGTCCCGTTGGAGCGACTCGCGAACCTCATTCAGGGCCTCGGCCCTCCGCAAGCTAGGGGGGTGCAGAGGACCACCTTGATCGTCATTGAGGATCCCACGCACCGCCGCGCAAGAGTCGAGCACCACGGCGCGGGCGGGATCGACCACGGGAGCAGACATGTTCGCCGGTCCCTCGCTCGCTGTGACGGTGGCTTCCGGATTGTCTGGCCCGAGGTCGTCCCTCGTCTCGGCTTTCTGCCGCTTGATCACCGCTTGTTCGATGGTCCGCAGACCGCGGACCTTACGGCGCATCTGAACCTTGGCGTGACTATCGGCCTCCAAGACCGGTTTGGCCACATCGCGGAGGAAGTGGTTGTCGCAGGAGCGAGGCGTCACCTCGGGGAACTCCGCCGCGATCCTCGTCACGAACGCGTCCTGCTTGTCGGACAACCAAAGGACCACCGGCTTGCCCCACGATTCGGCCCACGCCCTGGCCTTGGCGATCAGGCGCCGGACCTCGTCCGCCGTGGCGGAGATCAAGGGCTCGGCGAACTAAGTAGGTCGACAGAAGTTTTTTGACAAAGGCGGCCGTGCCAAGGCGCCCTGCCGGAGGGAATGAGCGAAAAACACGGGTTTTCTGCCTATGTGAGTCGGGAACCCATCAGCCAAACGCTCATTGGATCATAGTTAGGAAAGCCTTTATTGAGAGGGACCGTCGTTTTCCCCTTGTTTTCCCGCCTCGCCGCAACGTGCCTCGAAAATACTATCCCTGAGGCCGGGCAGTCCTGGTCGCCGACTTCGTTAATCCGTGAGCCAGAAGTTGCCCGACAGGACACCGGCCTGTCGGAGCCGTTCCCGAGGACTCAGGTCGATGATGTACCGGCAAACGGCCAGAGCGGAGTCGGTCACGGTGACGGTCGGTCGGTCCCCAACCGCCTGTCTCTTGGCGTGCCGCCACAGGTGATCCATCGCGTTCAACTCCGGGGTGGCCCGGGGCAGTAACCGGACTTCGATCCCCAACTCCTCCGCCAGCGCCAGACTGCTCGGCGACTTGTGCTGCGACGCTCGGTCCTCGAAGAGCACCGGGTTCCAGCCCCGCCAGTGAGACCGGATCATGGCGAGAAACGCCTGATGAGTCTCGTTGACCCATTCTTCGGTGATCAGCAGTTCCACGTCGCCGCTCTTGATGTTGATCGCCCCATGCAGGATCCTCTTGGCGCGATTGCCTGTGATCGGCACACGGACCTGCTCTCCGATGTGGCCATAGGCGTTATACAGCGGGGGAGTCTCCGTGATGATCGTCTCGTCGAGCATCAGCAGGATGGCGCGGCCCTTCTGATCCAGGCCGCGTTTCAGCCCCCTTTTGACTGCCGCCACATCTCGGGCCGCAGCGCCAACTCATGACGGGGCCGCTTCCAACGCATGCGCAGGCGGTCGATTGCGCGGCTGACCGTCCTGTCGGAGACCTTGATCGCATGGTGATCCCGCAAATACTGACACAGGAGTGGGGCCGTCCAGACCGTCGCGTGATAACCGAGCTTCCTCGGGTCGTCATCGATCACTGCGGCGATTCGTTCGTCAATGGTCCCACTCGCTGTCCTGGGGCGGCCCATCCGAGGAGCGTCGAGGAGCCGCGCCCTGAGATCCAGCTCGGCTCGTTCCTGGAATCGGCGCAGCCAGTTGTAAACCGTCTGCCGGCTGACCTGGAATAGTTCGGCGACCAGGGCGACATCGGATCCGTCGGCGATCCCGAGCAGCGCCTGGGCACGGCAGCGTTCCTTGGCCCAGGGTGTGTGGGAGACGATGACTTCCAATTCGCCGCGTTGCCGGTCACTGAGCACAAGCAGGGCCATCGGTTCACCTCCGGGCAAGTCTGGTGAATCGAGGGCCATGTTACCTTGTCAAGGAACTTCTGTCGGCATCCTCGGCCGCAGGGATAGTATTTATGCGGCGTGCTGCGGAGAGGCTGGAAAACAAGGCCCAAAAGGGCCTCTCCTTCAATAAAGGGCTGCCTAGCTATGTTCCAATGAGCGTTTGGCTGATGGGTTCCCGACTCACATAGGCAGAAAACCCGTGTTTTTCGCTCATTCCCTCCGGCAGGGCGCCTTGGCACAGCCGCCTTTGTCAAAAAACTTCTGTCGACCTACTTAAATGCGCTTCTGGGTCAGCTCCCTGACGACGGAGAGGGTCTCGTGTCCCTTCTCGGGTTGGAGACCGTCGATCGCGAGGATGATCTCGCCGACCGATTGGTCTTGCCGCCTCAGGGCCTCGGGGTCTTCCTGCCGTGCGGCGAGCCTCACTTGATAATGTTGGATGTACCTCGCGAGTGAGTCGGCCGAAAGACGGATGCCATAGTCGTCTCGAACCTCGAGCGTATGGAAGCGACGGTACCGATGGTCACAGACGTGCATCATCCGTCCGCAGGTCGGGCAATCACGATCGAGGACGTCGAGCTCCCGCAAAGCGAAGTCGGTATCCTCGGGCCAAGCATATGGCATCCTGCCGATCTCCATAGTTGCACTGAAATCCATCGATTGGGCAGACCAGCCGAGAGGTTACACGCGCAAGAGCCGACATTCTAGCCCTGTTGCGGATGGTTGTATGATATTTCGAAGGGCAGGGGGTCGGGGCAGGGGAGGGGGGCCATACCAGACGACCAACAGGCCGAACCTCAATCATTGGACCACCGCTGGGCCTGCGACTGCTCGAGCGCGGCGATCCGCTGCTCCAGGGACGTGACGCGGGCCCGCAGCTCGTTCAGGAGTTGGGTCAGGGCGCGGATCCGCGCCCACAGGTTCGTTGCCTCGTTCATCGCTCGCCCCTTGGACGCGGATTTCCATGGACCGAAACCCTCTCACATTTCTGAGGCGGTTGCCCCCACTTTCTCGCAGAATTCCAAGATTGACGTCACCGACAGAACTCAGCTCGTGCGGTGTTCCTGAATTCGTTCAAGCCGCCAGCAGTCGCTCGGAACGTTGGTCCGGCGGCACGACGCGGCAGAAAACGCGGACTGGTCGGCCCACAAGGCGTCCCCAACGATGAAAAAAGCCTCCGGGTCCTCCACAAGCGCCTCTCCCGAGGGTTTCCGCCACTCGGGAGGCCACCCAGCTCTTCAGCTTCTGCGACGCCGACGCCCGCAGCACGTTCCAACCCGCCAGCTTGTGCAGAACCACCCGCGACACACCCTTCAGACCGCGCACACTCAGACGCCCCAGGTCCAGGCGGTTCTTCAGCCCACTATTGGTCGACTCGATCCCCGATCGCGGCGCGTACCGCTCCGCGAACACGTCGGTCTCCTCTTCCACACGCCGCCCCGCCAGCCGGCGCTCCTTGTCCGTGAATTCCAAAACGAACTTGCCATCACGTGTTTGCTTGATCGGACATTGCCGCCGGAACGGGCACTCCGCGCACGCCGACTCAGGCATCTCGACCCGCGTCGTCGCCGTCGCCGTGTCGTGCGCACACGACGTCGGCCGGTGACCCGCGGGGCAGGCGTCGATTGTGCCAGTCCGCTCGTCGAGGGCGAAGTCGTCGACCGTCAGCGTCGCGGGGTCGGCCGCCGGCGCGCGGCCGGGGACCGGACCGACCAGATCGACGCCCCGCGCGGCGGCGGCCTGAACGTTCTCATCGCCGGTGTAGAGCGTGTCGGCCAGGAGTTCGTCGGGAAGCCTCCCGGCGTTCTCCAATTGGTCGAGCATGGGCGTGACCGCCTGGGCGTCGGACGCGCAGGCGGTTTGCGGCAGCGCCGCGGTGAGCAGTTGCACGTCATTGTCCGGCACGCAGGTCTCGGCGATCTGCACCTGATAGCCGGGACCTTTCTTGCCGTCGTAGGTGGCGTCGGGGTCGGACGGATTCTGGACGCAGTCGCCGCCGGTCTGCGCCTTGACGACGATCTTGCCGCCGCTCAGCTCGCACTGCTGATCGAAGATCGTGATCAGAGCTTTAGAGGTCGAACGGTTGGCGAGGTCGCCGCGCGCGGCGAAGCGGTCGATGACGAAGCAGAGGTCCTCGGCGGCCTGCTGGCGGCAGCGGGCGCGGGCTTCGGTGTCCTTGGCGTCGGCGAAGAGCCGCGCCTGCGCCGGCTCGTAGCGCCGGCGGAGGTCCTCGGGCAGTGCGGCGTAAGCGTCGAGGTCGTGCCGCTTGAGCTGGGTCAAGAACCGCTTGATCGCCACGGCCATGAGTTTGGTGCGTCCGAAGCTGGCCATGTGGCTGAAGACATGGGTCGAGTCGAGCCGCTGTCGGGAGACATCGAGATCGAGCGCTTTGATGAGGCGGGTAGTGACCTCCTCGAAGACGCGCGCGGCGAGGTCGTCCTCTCGGAACAGCTTCTGGTAGCGTTCGACGGTGCGCGCGGAGACCGCGGCGCCGGGCTCGAGGTTCAAGGCGTACTGGACATCGGTGCGAAAGATGTAGGCTTCGGCGGCCTCTTGGGCGGTCCAGCCGAAGAAGTCGGCGAGGAAGACGAGCGCGGCCAGGGAGTAGAGCTCCTTGGTGGGGCGCCCAGGGAGTCGCTGAAGTGTTGGGCGAGCTCGGCGACGGGCATGAGTTCGAGGAGGACGTGGCGAAAGACGCCCTGCCAGCCGTCGGCGATGATCCGCCGCCCGACGGGGGGGATGACCCCGTCGAAGGGGTCGAAGAGGCGGTTTTGTCGGGGATCGACGGAATAGATCATGGCGAGCGCAACTCCTTATCCAAGCTCTAGTTAAGTATAGAATCGCGCCCAGGGTTGTCAAGGAAAAAGCGACCGTAAGGTCAGGAATTTCAAAGAGTTACGCCAAAAACTAGGGCCGGCAGACTTCTGTCGGAGACGTCAAGATTCCCGGCGGTCTCGTGTGTGAGGGAATTCCTCGGAGGCACCGCCTCCCGAACCTTATTCATCCGGTTGAACATCCCTCCCTAATGTCTCTGAGACGGCTCAGCCGTGCAGCCATTTTCCCCCCACCCCCGACCGCTCGCGAGCGTCCTGCCTTGGTTTCATCAGCCGCAAGCGATACGATCAGCGATGGACACTCTAAGGAGAAACCCCCTCACATCTCGGAGCCCCGGTCGTGGACGACTCCTCCTGTCTCCGCTACTTCCTCGAGCCCGACGACACCCTCCAACGACACTATGAGGCGTTGCGGGCCTACTTCGTCCAACGGCGGCCCCTCCAGGAGATCGCCACCCCATTTGGATACACCGACGACACCCTGCGCCAGGTCATCCACCAGTTCCGAACCCGGTGCCGCTCGGGCACACCACCCCCTTTTTCGCCGCCCCGTGCCCCGGACGTCCAGCCCCAGCCCCCTCGTCTGGGCCGGAGACTCCCGAGGTGGCCGACCGACGATGCCTGAACCTGGAGCCGGGACGGCGCGTGCGCACCCCCGTCGCGGGCATCTTCCTGTTCCTGCCGCTGCTGGCCCCACTCCGCTTCGATCACCTCGTCACGCAGGCGAGCTCTCCCGGCTCGGAGATGATCCCGGCCACCAGCGCCCTGCTGAGCTTGCTGGCCCTGAAGCTCCTGGAGAAGGAACGGCGGAGTCACCTCAGCGACTTCAACTGGGATGAGGGCCTGGGCCTCTTCGCCGGCCTGAACGTCCTGCCCAAGACCGCTCATGCCGCCGAATACTCCTACCGCACCCAACGCGAGCATCAACAACACCTCCTCTCCGGTTGGATCTCGGCCCTGGCCCCACTCTTGTTCCCCGAGGGACGGGCCTTCTCCTTGGACTCCCACACCATCCCGTTCCGGGGCGATCCCACCGACCTGGAGAATCACTCCCTGCCCCGCTGCGGCAAGGCCGGTCCCAGCGTCCTGAGCTTCTTCGCCCAGGAGCAGGACAGCCGGGTCGTGTGCTCCGCCAACGCCAACCTGACCCGCGCCGATCAGCCGGGAGAACTGATGCGGTTCGTCGAGTTCTGGCCTCAGGTCGCGGGACACGATCCCCTCGGGCTGCTCTTCGATTCCAAGGTGGTCCCCTCCTCTGAACTCGCGCGCGTCAACCAGCGCGGCATCCACTTCGTCACGATCCGTCGACGTGGTGCCGCGGTGATCCGTCGCCTGCGTGCCTTGCCACCGCAGGCCTGGCCACGCGCCGTCATCGATACACCCAAGCGGCGTCATCAACGGGTCCGATTCGTGGACGAGAGCCTCCGACTGCCCGCTTACGAGGGAGCGATCCGCCAACTGGCCGTCGATGGCCTGGGACGGGAGCGGCCCACGTTGTTCCTGTCCCACAACCTCACGGAGACGGCCCGCGCGTTGATCATCCGTGATGCGGGGCGCAAGGGCATCGAGGACGGTCTGGGGACCAGTGTGAACTTCTTCCACCTCGACTGCTTGGCTAGCGAGGTGCGGTGGAATGTGGACCTGGATGTGGCGCTGACGGTGCTGGCCCATGGCTGCTCTCGCTGGCGAGCCCATCATCTGAAGGGGTTTGACCGCTCGGCGCCGAAGCGGGTGTTCCGGAAATTCGTCGCGACGGCCGGGTTGGTGACCATCGACGACCGACAGATCGTGGTCCGGCTCGACCGTCGGAGCCACAACCCGATCCTTCGGGAGGCGAGGTTGGATCGTCAGTGCCCGCCGATCCCGTGGTGGAACAACCTCCCCGTCACCTTTGCTTACAGGGGACGCTCGCCACCTGACAGTTGTCCTATTGTGAGGGGGTTTCGGTCCATGGAAATCCGCGTTGGAAACTCGCGTCAGCCGGCCGGCGGGGCGGCCGCGCCGAAGCCGGGTGGGGACGCGCCGGCCGGATGATCGACGCCTTCCGCGACCCCGAAGCTGTAGCCCACCCGCCGCCCCGGCCGGAGGAACATCTCGGCCGAGTAGTGGCCGCGACGATTGCTCACCTCGATCGTGGTGATATAGTCCTGGCCGCCGCCCTCGACCCAATCGACCTCCACCCCGACGATCGGCAGAGCGAGCGCGTCCCAGCCGGTCGGGTACGGCCCCACGCCGTCGTCGCCCGCGACGGCTGCCGCCAGGCCGAATGTCAGCGCCGACTCGAACAGGCCATAGTGGATGATCGCGCCCTCGACGACCGTGTCCTTCACGCTCTCGAGCAGGTCGCTCGCGTACGCCTGCATCTGGGAGAGCTGCGCCGGGTCGCGCCACTCCGCGATCGTCACCGTCAGCGTCTTGGCCAGGCCCTCGACGGTGTGGGACGTGCCCGCATACGAGGGCGTGATCGGCGGTGTCCCGGCATCGGGAGGGGCCACTGAAATATTTATGTTTGTATTTATTGGAATATAAACCCACACATCATTTGGCGGCACATTGTTCGCAATGATATACGTGGGTGCGATGAAGCGGAGGTTGCCGGTGGTCGGATTGGAGGTGAAGGCCAGCGGGAACGTGCCCCCGTCGTTGCGGAAGATGACCCCGATCGGCGAGGACATCAGTGTCGCGCCGCCGCCACCGTTGATCATCGGCTGGGGGAAGGTGCTCTGGTTCGTCACCCGCGGCCAGAGGGCAGGGTTCGCAATTCGGTACTGGGTCCACACCACCGACCCTCCGGTGGCCAGCCCGGTGATCGAGTAATGGTCGAAATCGGTGTGCGGCAGGGACGTATCGAGCATGAGCGTCGCGGTGCCCCCGGCCGTCAGCGCAGTGTTCGACACGATCCGCGCGGTGTAGAACTGCGTGTAATCGCTGACGATCGTGCTGGAGAGGCTTATGACGCCGTGGAGGCCGGTGTTCTGGTCCCAGAAATTGGCGGGCCAGGCCGTCGTGCCGCTGGAACTGGCGACGACGACCTGCGTTGTGCTCGGGCAGGCGCAGGTGCCCGAGTCGAGGGCCTGGCCCGGGGCGTGGAATTGCGCGGGCGTCCAGTTCGCCTTCGCTTGCGCGTTCGTGTAACTCCCCCAGGCGAAGTCCTCGACGAGCTGGCCCTGCGAGAGCTTCAGCAGCGCCATGATCGCGATGGGCTGGCCCCGGACCACCACGCGCTGGAAGCAATCGCCGGCGTCCCGGGCCAGCGCGGTTGGCTCGATCGGGTCGGTGCCCATCGTGAAGGTGTGGACGGGGAAGGTTCGCAGGTCGAGCACGCGGAGGGTGCCGTCGGGCGCCACCCAGAGCCGGCAGTTCGGCGCCCATTGCTGGAGGAGCCCGTCCAGGGCCCCCAGGAACTTCTCCCCGGTCACGTACACCGCCCTGGGCGGGATCACGGTCAGCGCGGCCAGGTCGGCGGCCGTGCTGCTCGGGAGCGTGTACGTGCCCATCGCCGCGTGGTAGGCCAGGCCCCCGAGGCCGACGGCCGTCAGGTTCGCCGCATTGGCGGGCATCGTGAGCACATCGGCGAGGATCTGACCCACGGTCCGGCCGGCGCGCGCCAGATTGAAGTTGATCGCGTCCTCGGGCTGCGCGTTGTAGACCGACACGTCGATCCCCGTGCCCGCGTCCGTGTGCGGGAAGAAGTCCCCCCTGTTGCGGCTTCCCAGGCATTGATAGGTGAGCACCCATCCCACGTTCTCGTGGTACGAGGGGACCACTCCCACGACGTCGCCCGAGAAGAAGAGCATGCCGTCGTGCGTCCAGGTGACGCTCTTCCCGACCCACGGGTCGGGGAGTCCCGGCAGCGCGATCGCGCGGCGTTGCAAGGTCAAGGTGGGGATGGTCCCGAACCGCTCGCTGAAGCCCACCGGCAACGCGTCCATCGCGCCGAGGTCGACGGTCGCGCCGCCGATCGTGAAGACGTCGCCGGTCGTCATTGGGTCACCTCTTGAGCGCAGTGCGCGTGTGAGGCCGGACCTGTCGTTCCAGGTCATCGATCTGTTGCATCATGAGGTCCTGGCGCTGGATCAGCCGGCCGATCTCCTCGTTCAAGCGGTGGCCGACCATGAGGAGTTTTTCCTGAGCGTCGAGCCCCCGGGCGACGATTGCGAGACGCCGCCGCTCGGGGCCTCCGGCGTTCCGGTCGCCGCCGCCCGGAGCCGGAAGGGGATCGGTCCCGGAGGCTACCGCCGCGCCGACCCGGACGGCCGGCGCGGCTATGCGCGGCGTGCCGCCTGTCCGGAGGTCATCGCGCGGCCTCAGCGCCGGCGCCGCCGCCGCCGCCGCTGACTCGGTGGGCGCGCGCCGGGCACCTCGGGCGCCGGGGGGATGGCCGCGCCGGGCCCGTCCGCCCGACCGCCGGGCGGTCCGACCTCGTCGGCGCGCCGGCCGGGCGCGTCGGACCCGAGCGATGCGACGAAGGACGCGAGGGCGGGCCCGAGCCGGTCACACACGGCCGCCAGGCTCGCGAGGAGCCCGGCCAAGTCCGGCCCGCCGCCGCGCCCGGGTTGCTCCGCGGCCTGCGCGGAATCGGCGACCGTGTCCCAGCTGGCCCCGGCGATTGCCGTGGCGGCCTCCCGTGCCGGGCCGTCCTTCGCCAGCGCGTCCTCGGCGCGACACCACCGTCCGCTGCGGGCCGAGCTCCCTCGCGAACTCCCGGGATGTGTCGCTGGATTCGACGCTCGAGACGGCGTCTCGGTCGTCATCCTCTTTCCGCTCCCGGAGCCCCCGCTCGGGTGAGGCGATCTCGCCTCCTGCCTCGGCGAGGCCCTCAGTCGTGGACGTCAAAATCAGGCGGGCTGCGTCTTCCGTCGTGGCCATACAACCTTTGGGCCTTAGTCCCAATACCGTTTCACAACTGTCAGGCTATAAGTCGAATAAAATCAACTGGTTAGGGAACGATGGTTTCGAGTCTTGCGATTTTGACTCGCTCAATGCCTGAAAAATAGCCTGGCGCTCGCCAGTTGGTGCGCGACAAGAGGAAGGCTGCACAAGATAGAGAAACGATTTTCCGGGGAGATTTCGCTCCAGGGTAGTGACTTTCGCTGTTCAATCGGTAAAAACACGCACGATGGACCCCCATAGTATCAGTTATGGAGATACACCGTGCGTGACACCAACGACCTCCAGACTACCATCACCCTCGGCCCCGTCAATTGCGTCGGTCAGACGCTCTCACTCGAACTGGGGTTGCAGATGGCCTTGCCCATGCCCAATCAAGACGAGCATCTCCCCGACCAGATCGAGGCGTTCGTCCATCAAGGCGGTCTCGAAATCGAGCGCCGGCTCTTCCAAGCCTTCGTCGAGAAGGCCGACCAAGAACTGGTCCTCCAGCGGCGGCAGGGCAAAGGCGGCGCCGGCATCCGGCTTCGGGGGACACGCCCCTTCACCTTCAAGGCGACCTTTGGCGAGGTCACCGTTCAGCGGTCGCGAATCGAGCACAAGATGGATGGCACGATGGAGGTGCCGTCGGCGCGCCGCCTGGAACACGTCGCACCAACTCCACATCACCCAGAATCTCCGGGACGCGGTCTGTGATCAGATGAGCGATCAATCCACGGAGAAGAGCCGCGCCGACCTCTGTCAGTACGCTGGGGACGAGAGTCTGTTGGGGCGGAGCACGATCATCGACATCGTGCATCAGGAGGGCGAGCAACTGATCGTTGCGCAACGCGCGCGTGCCCGGGCGATCCTGGACGGCGCGTCGGAGGCTCAGTTGGCCTGGCTCGGTCCTGCCGCGGCCGACCCCGACGCCATGACAGGGTTGGTCGATGACGACCCGCCGTGGGACGACTCGGAGGAAGCCCAGGCCGAGTGGGAACAGACTCAGGCCGAGTGGATTGCGACGGGCTTTCCCGGGTGTGAGCCGGCGTTCCCGACGGCCAAGGACGAACCGCGCGCCGTGGACGAGGGCTTCGTGATCGTCGAGCCCGATGAGGTCAAGACCAAGGCCCAACCATCGACCGGCCGCAAGGAGGTGTGGACGTACACGGCGGTGGTGCTGGTGAGCGGGTTGCGGTATGCGCTGGCGGAAGCCACGCCGGAGGGCCTGTGGTTGCAAGTCTCGGCGCTGCTGCTGGAGTTGGGAGTCCTCAGCGGCGAGCGTCGGTTGCTGGTCCTGGGCGACGGTGCCACCTGGATTCGAACGTGGTTCGAGAGCCTGGGGATTTCTCTCAAAGCGATGATCTTGTGCTGGTGGCATCTTCGGAAACGCTGTGATGAGCAGATGAGTTCGGCGGGGGGCCCCAAGGAACGACGCCGCGCGTTCGAGAAGGAACTCCTGGGGCAGTTGTGGGAAGGGAAGGTGGAGACCGCGATCGCCCTTCTGAGAGGGACATTGGAGTGGGTCAGGAACCCCGCGGCGGTCGAGGAGTTGATCGCGTACCTGGAGAAGCGGCGTGCGTACATCCCCAACTACCAGCAACGGCAACAGGCGGGGTTATGGATCGCGAGCACCCGGGTGGAGAAATACAACGACTGGGCGGTGTCGGCACGTTGCAAGCACCAGGGGATGAGTTGGTCGCCCCAAGGGGTGCTGGCCTTGGCCGCGCTGGAAGCCGCGCGACGCAACGGTGAACTCGACGATTGGCGTCGGGATCGTGGCTGCCCGAGCGAGCGTTGCCAGAACCGATTCGCAAGGCCGCTTGATCGCGGTATC
>CAWDND010000007.1:0-71967 GCA_963803395.1 uncultured Planctomycetaceae bacterium | reverse complement strand
CCGTTTTTTGTCTACGATTCTCTGTTTGTCTACCATTCTCTGTGTTGTTCCATTTACGGCGGCGCACGGAGAGTGAACGATGGCGGACATTCATCGGATCGGTTTGGACGAGGTCGCACGGCACTTTGAGGAGTTGGAGGATCCTCGCTCCACCATCAATCGGCGGCACCCTCTAATCAGTGAAGTCGTCATCGCTCTGAGGGCGGTGCTGGCCGGTGCGAGCGGACCCACCGCGATTGATTCAGATGCCAGTGCCGCAGAGCCTGCCGGGGCTCGAATTGTGGAAAGGTCTGAAGTCGATTGGCATGGTGGTGTCCGAGTGTCTTCGCAATGGGAAAGAGACGGTTGAGATTCGCTCTTACATCAGCAGTCTTACGGTGAGCGTGAAGCGATTCGCCCACGCCGTCCGCAGTCATTGGGGCATTGAAAATCAACGGCCCGACAAACGGCTAGAATGCCGAGGTTTTTTGAAGATGCTGCAAGTTGTTTCCAGGAAAGGACTTGCGCTGACAGATTTTACGTAAGTGTAGGCCTGTCAACAACATACGGCATCTCGATTTTCGTCGGGTTTCTAGCCCTGTGTCGGGTCGTTGTTGAAAATAGCTGTCACTGGAGTCTCGATGTCACCTATCGTGAGGATGAGTCGCGCATTCAGAATAAACACATGCGTGAAAACTTTGCATGGCTCAGACGTCTCACACTGTCGCTGTTGAAGCAACATCCCGGTCGCGAAAGTGTGGCCATGAAACGCCGCAGTTGCGGTTGGAGCGACGACTTCATGTTGGAAGTCCTTACCGGAGCAGCGATTTAGTGAGCGCTGGCCCTGTGTCGTGTCCAGTTCCCGTCGTGTCCAGTTCCGGCACCGTCCCAAAACGGATGGAATTGGCTATTCTCAAGTTGACATTTCGGGCCCCCGGGCAAAGCCATCTTGATCGTGCGAGGGGGTGGACCCCCAGAGTGGGATTGCTTACGTAATCCACGCTCCCCAAGGCCTACCCCATGCTCAAGATACCCCTCGCGACCGCGACTTGGATCGCCAACGCCGCTGCCTGTCTGAATGGCGCCTACGGCCAGCTCACCCCCCAGGCCGACCGCGCCGACTGCAGCCGACAGACCGTCTCTGACTAGACTTTCGGACTTTTACAGGAGTCGTTGATGTCTCAAGAGGAGCGGACGCTCACGTGCGACGTCGGTATCATGGAGGGTGTTCAGGTACACCGCGATCGTGCACCGCACGGAGGTCCGCTCGATGGATCAGCTTATCCCCTCGCTCGCCGTGCTGGTAGAGTCGTTCCGCGATGGTTTCCACCCCCAGGTCTTCCAGACCTTTCAAATCTTGATCGCTGGCTGGATCATCTGCCTCGGCCCACACACCCTCAGCGAGGTCTGGCAGGCCACCGGCCTGGCCGCCCAGCGCCACCACGACACCGCTTACGCCGTCTGCCACTCCGCCGCCTGGGAGTGGGACGACTTGGGCCTCGTCCTGGCGACCTTGATTCTCACCCCCTTGATCCCCGGCGGCGTGATCTGGATCGTGGTCGACGACACCCTCTGTCACAAGCGTGGCGCCAAGGGCGCCTTCGGTGGCATCTTCCTCGACGCGGTGCTCTCGTCGAAGCGGCACAAGACCCTGCGGTTCGGGCTGAATTGGGTCGTCCTGGGCATCGCCGTGCCGATCCCGTTCCGCACCGACCGCTACTACTGCCTGCCGGTGCTCTGGCGGCTCTCTCGCAAGAAGGGACAGGACGGCTACCAGACCCGTCCCCAGGCGGCCGCGGCGCTGGCGTGGAAGCTGGCCGAGGCCAATCCCGAGCGGACGTTCTGGCTGGTCGGCGACAGTGCCTACGTCAACGCGGCGGTGTTGCAGGATCGACCGAAGAACCTCCAGGTGATCGGACCGTTGCACTGGAAGGCGGCGCTGTACGGCCTGCCCGCCCCGCGCCGGCCCGGGCAGAAGGGCGCGTTGCGCAAGAAAGGGGATCGTCTCCCCAACCCCAAGGCCATGATCGAGGACACCGCGACCTACCCGGCCGAGGTGCTGGAGCTCAGCTTCCCGAAGCAGACGCGGCAGTTGCGGGTGCAGGTCATCCGCGACGTGCTCTGGTATCGCGGGAGCAAGACCGAGCCGGTGATGGTGGTGCTGGTGCGCGATCCGCTGGGCCAGTGGCGGGACGAGGCGCTGGTGGCGACCGATCCGACGGTCTCGGCCCCCTTCGTCATCCTGGGCTACTGCCGGCGCTGGAGCGTGGAACGGGCGTTCTTCGACAGCAAGCAGCACCTGGGACTGCACGACCCGCGGGTGTGGGCCGAGCGGAGCGTGGAGCGTGCGCACCCGATGGCGTGGTTCATCGGGTCGTTGACGATCCTGTGGTACTGCATCAAGGGCCATGAGGGTTCGCACGTGGTCAAGGACCGCCCGTGGTACACCGCGAAGGTGACGCCGACGTTCACGGACATGCGGGGTGCGCTGCGGTTGCAGATGTGGGAGTACGAGGTTTCTGGAGAGTCCGATGAGGAACCGCCCTCTCCGGAATGCATCCGAAACCTGCTCCACAAGCTGGCCGCTGTGGCTTGAAGGTCCGAAAGTCTAGTCTGACCACGCCAGTAAGGTCCAAGCCGCCGTCGTGGCCGAGCACCAAGGCGGACCCACTCGTGCCGAGTTGGTCGAGCAGAATCAGCACCTCCACCGCGAGAGCGCCGTGGGGCTCGGCCGGCGACCTGCCGACCGACCTGGCGTTGTGGCTGATCGGCCTGGGAGTGGCCGTGGACTGGGACCCGCCGCGGCGACCGCAGGACAAGGGCGTGGTCGAGCGGTCGCAGGGGACGGCCAAGCGGTGGGCCGAGCCCTCCGCCTGGGCCAGCGCCGCGGAGTTGCCGTGCCGCCTGGAGGAGATGGACGACGTCCAGCGTCGGGCGTACCCGAACGTGCGGGGCCGCAGTCGGTGGGAGGCGTTCCCGAAGCTTGCTCCCTCGGGCCGGGCGGACTCGAGGGCCTGGGAGCGGACGCCCTGGAGCTTGGCCGCGGTGACGGCACCTTTGGCCGGCTAGGCGGTGCGGCGGCGGGTGGATCGCTGCGGGTTGGTGTCGTTGTACAACAGGAATCATTACATTGGCGTTATTCATAGAGGAAAGGATGTATTTGTTATGTTTGATCCGGAGGGCCTCGAGTGGATCGTCGCGGACGCAGCGGGCCGACAACTGCGGCGACAGCCCGCCGACGAGATTGGTCGGGAGAGGATCATCGGCTTGACGGTGACGAACCGCCGCAGGAGAACAGGTGGCCAGTGAACGGCAAAACTTCGTGTCGCGATTGCGCGGCACAACCTCATGTCGCGTGACAGGCTGTCCAGTATTTGGGGTCCACTATACCGACCTACTGGAACAGAACGTCCCGCTCGAAGACGTTCAGTACCTGGCGGGCCATTCCAACCCGCGGACCACCCGGATCTACGACCGGAGACGGCGGAAGGTCACCCGGAACATCGTTGAACGAATTTCTATATGACGCGTCTCATGCCTCCAAGTGGCCCGAAACCGAGGCCATCCCCTGCGGCCGGCCGCAATGAAGCGTGATCCAGAATCATCGGGGTGCCAGATGGCTTTCGAAGGAATCGTGCCATAGCGCCAGGAAAGCTTGGGAAAGGAGGATGAGGCTCGAACTCAGAAACCTTTCAACGCAACCCTGCGGGTAACAAAATCCCGCCCGGCCAAGCTCGGCCAAGCAGCCGGAAGCGAGTCTTGCGTGGGGAGGAGTGATCCTCACTGCGAAGCGTAGACAGCCAGTCCCAAGGCCGTGTGATCGAGCCCCGAAACCTTCTCATCGTGGGAGCCTTCGTGGTTGGCACAAGCGGGGGCCATGTCGAGACGCCGTAATGGCCTGGCGTTTTCGGTCCCGCCGGGGTCTAAGAACAGGGCATAGGGACATCAGGGTTGCCCAGGAACCTGGGAGACCCTGCCGTTTCCACCGCAATTTCCGGCTCGGGAACCGGAACACCAACTCCCCGGAGCCCACGGCTGTGCGCCCGAGCCGATGGGAGCAAACAGGGCGCAAACAGTGGTCAGCGCCAAGCGAAGGCAACGAAGCGCGGCGCGACGAACGGCAGGGGGTCTGAGCGCCTCATAGTACCGTCGAGGCGGGGGAACTGACCCGATGGACCCCGCGGAGGGAAGGGGGCGTCGTTTCAAGGACCGTTCGGAGGCCAACATGGCGGGTGCTCAGAAACCCGTGTACGTGTCTGCTCTGCAAGAACGGATCGCGAAGATCGCCGGGGAACGTCCGGAGCTGGGATTCACGTCCCTGGCTCACCTCATCGACATCCTCTGGCTCCACGAAGCCTACAACCAGACCCGCAAGGACGGGGCCGTCGGCGTGGATGGACAAACGGGTAAGGACTATGAAGCGACCTTGCAGGCCAACCTGCAATCGCTCCTGGACCGAGCCAAGTCCGGCACGTACGTCGCCCCGCCGGTGCGCCGGGCGCATATTCCCAAAGCCGGCTCGGCGACCGAGACCCGTGCACTGGGGATTCCGACCTTCGAGGACAAAGTGCTTCAGAGGTCGGTAACCATGGTCCTGGAGACGATTTATGAGCAGGACTTCCTGGACTGCTCGTACGGCTTCCGGCCCGGTCGCTCGGCGCACCAAGCCCTGGAGGCCCTGTGGCAGCAGACGATGACGATGGGGGGCGGCTGGATCGTGGAGGTCGATATTCGAAAATTCTTCGATACGATCTGTCACGCTCACCTTCGGGAGTTCCTCAAGCGCCGGGTGCGCGACGGGGTGCTGCTTCGACTGATCGACAAATGGCTCACGGCGGGCGTCCTCGACGAGGGGTGCGTTACGTACCCGGAAGCGGGGTCGCCGCAGGGCGGGGTAGTCAGCCCGATACTTTCGAACGTCTTCCTGCACTACGTGCTGGACGACTGGTTCGAGCGGGAGGTCCAGCCGCGCCTGAAGGGACGCTCGTTCCTGATCCGTTATGCGGACGACCTCGTCATGGGATTTTCCCAGGAAGAGGACGCCCGCCGGGTCTTGGACGTGCTGCCCAAGCGGTTTGAGAAGGATGGCCTGACGCTCCATCCCGAGAAGACACGGTTGGTGCCGTTCGAGCGGCCGACCGCCCGCCCGCAGCGATCAGGGACCCCGGCGCGGACCCCCGCAGGGACATTCGACCTGCTGGGATTCACGCACTACTGGGGCCACTCTCGCAAGGGGAACTGGGTGGTGAAGCGGAAGACATCCAAGAGTCGATTCAATCGAGGATTGAAGGACCTGGGCCAATGGCTCCGCAAGGAACGCCATCGTCCCCTGGCCGACCAGCACCGGACCCTGAGTCAGAAGCTCCGCGGCCACTTCGCCTACTACGGGATCACCGGCAACGCGGCAGCGTTGAACCGGTTCCAGCGCAGGGCCATCGGACTCTGGAGGAAATGGTTGAGCCGGCGCAACCACGCTGGCCCAATGGCCTGGGATCAGATGTACCGCCTGCTGGAGCGCTACCCGCTCCCGCCGGCGATCGTCGTCCACTCAGTGTACCGTCAAGCAGCGACATCTTGAGATGAGGAGCCGTATGCGTTAATTGCGCGAGTACGGATCTGTGGGGGGTGCGACACGAAGCTACGGATGGACCTGTTATGACTGGTCTCTCGGGACATAACCCGGTGTGCGACCACCGGTACCCTACCAGGACGTGCGGCCCGAGCAATCCGGCGGTGCGAAGCTCCTGGGACAACGTAACCTCACCCCGATGGGGTGGTCGGACCTCCCGCGAGGGAATCCGGCGACTGCTAACGCCAAGGCGGTCGGGGGCCAGGGTGGATGGCAGGGCTAACTCAGGTGAACTGCTGATAAACGTCGTGAGATCCAGCAAGCCAAAGGCGCTGATAGGCTTGAACCAAACGGTACGTGGCCAGGTGCAGGGGCCTCTCCCATCCCCTGCCGTCGCTGTCCGAGCCACCGGCGAAGAGGCAGAGCCCGCACCATCCGTGATCCGTCCGTGGAACGTGGTAAGCCCGTCGTCCTCCCCTTGGGGAAGGCCCGCCGCAAGGTGGTCGCCGATGGGACGGCGGGTAAAGGATGAGGGAAGAAGCGAATGTCGTCCGGTAGTCGGGCGGATAGGGGTTGAGTCATCGGGCGAGATCACCCCACGCGAAAGCGGGCCGACTTCCCTCGGGTCTTTCGTCACGAGAGCACCTGGCAATCCACTTCGGGGGACAAGCAGATGACGGTGGAGTCTCGCTCTACTGGTGCGGTCCCCGACGAGGAGGAAGGCTGGCATACCATCAACTGGGAGTCAGCCCACCGCATCGTGTGTCGGCTCCAGGCCCGTATCGTGAAGGCGATCCAGGAAGGCCGGTGGGGCAAGGTGAAGGCCTTGCAACATCTGCTGACCCACTCGTTCAGCGGCAAGGCCCTTGCCGTCCGACGAGTGACGGAAAACCAAGGCAAAGGGACTCCGGGTGTGGACCGGGCGATCTGGAATACCCCGGAGAAGAAAGCGACGGCCTTACAGACGCTCCGGCAGCGGGGCTACAACCCCCGACCGCTGAGACGTGTGTACATTCCCAAGAATAACGGCAAGATGCGTCCCCTCGGAATTCCCACGATGCAAGATCGGGCGATGCAGGCCCTCTACCTGCAGGCGCTCGATCCCATCGCGGAGACGACGGCCGACCCGAACTCTTACGGGTTCCGGAAGGAACGATCGACGGCAGACGCCATCGGGCAATGCCACACCGTCCTGAGCAACCGGAGCGGTGCTCGCTGGATCTTCGAGGGGGACATCAAGTCGTGCTTCGACCGGATCGGCCACGAATGGTTGATGGCCCATATCCCGATGGATAAGGGCATCCTCCGGAAATGGCTGAAGGCCGGGTTCATCGAGAAGCACGTCCTCCACGCCACCGAGGAAGGGACGCCTCAGGGTGGCATCTGTTCACCGGCATTGGCGAACCTGGCGCTGGATGGCCTGGAACGGGTCCTGAGGGGACGCTACCCGAAGGCCACCGCCCGGAGCCGGAAGGCCAAGGTCAATCTGGTGCGCTATGCGGACGACTTCATCATCACCGGGAGTTCGAAGGAACTCCTGGAGACGGAGGTGAAGCCGATGGTGGAGTCCTTCCTGAAGGAGCGAGGACTGGAACTCTCACCGGAGAAGACGCATCTCACGCGGATCGAGGACGGCTTCGACTTCCTCGGGCAGAACGTTCGCGACTACGGTGGCACCGTCCTGGTGAAGCCGTCACGGAAGAATGTCGCGACGTTCCTGGAGAAGGTCCGGGGGATCATCAAGGCGAGCCGGCAAGTCACGGCCGGACATCTGATCGTGAACCTCAACCCGGTGATCCGGGGCTGGGCGAACTATCACCGGCATGTGTCGAGCAAGCGGACCTTCTCGCGAGTGGACCACGCGATCTTTCGTGCGTTGTGGCGGTGGGCCATTCGGAGGCACCCCAAGAAGTCCCGACGATGGATCAAGGACCGCTACTTCGAAGTCGTCGGAGGACGGCATTGGGTCTTTCACGGCGAGGTCGCCGGTCGGGAGGAGAGGATCCAACCGGTCCGGCTCTTCGATGCTTCGAGTCTACCGATCCAGCGGCATACGAAAGTCAAAGGAGAGGCGAATCCCTATGACCCGGCCTGGGAACCGTACTTCGAGGAACGCCTGGGCGTGAAGATGGCCGGGACCCTGATGGGTCGATGGACTCTGCGTCTGCTTTGGCGGGAGCAAGGCGGGATCTGTCCGGTCTGCCATCAGAAGATCACCACGGGGACGGGGTGGCACAACCACCACATCCAGTGGCGAACCCATGGGGGCCAGGATACGATCGAGAATCGCGTGCTCGTGCATCCGAACTGCCACCAGCAGATTCACAACCAAGGTTGGGACGTGGGTAAGCCGCGTCCCGAGAGGGGCGTTTGAGAGGCTTGAGCTGCATGAATGGAGACATTCCCGTGCAGTTCTTAGGGGAGGGGGTGACGGTGACGTCACCTCCTTACCCGACGCCTGGGTGGGAAACCGCCCAGGTCTACCCGGAAATACTGGCGAACTTAACAAATCCCCCTCTACCCGAATGGCACGAGGATAACGCAAGGCTCTGCTGTTGAATAGCTTGCGGCGACACTGATTCGCAATTGATCCTATGCTTTATTATAAGGTATTATACCCCGCTTGATCAACCGCTTCGCTCTCTTCCGCGGCATCCGCAGCAGCGGGTGCGGCTTCGGCCGGCGCTTCACCGCGCGCGGCTCGTACCGGTCCGGGCGAGCGTCCACGCGTTTCCTTCGCGATCAACTCCAACAGCCGCGGAAGATCCGCCTTGATCTGAACCGGATCCTACAGATGACTCTCCTCGAATGCGCGCACCGTATGCAACGACCCCGTGAAGCTTAGCCGCCGCGGCTGCACTGCCCCGGCCCGCGCCGCCTCCGCCCTCAGACCCCGGATCCAGTTGTACGCCAGCAGATGCACCGCCACCTCCTTGCGCACCATCGCCGGGCTCTTCGTCCGCAACATCTCCATCTTCATCTGAGTCTTCAAGGAACGCCGATCCAATTCCGCATCCCACCGCTGACGGAACAAATTCCCCAGCTCTTCGGATCGATACGTCTTCGCCTCCACCAGTGTCGTCACAACCACCAGAGTGCGGACCCGCTTGGTCGGGTCTTTGACCCGGACGCGGAACTCGCGCAACGTCAGTTCCGCGGGCATCGCGTCGTACTCGGCGCGACTCCTCCAGTCGGGGATCTCCTTGGGTTTCGGCCAGGTGATGAGATGATCCTCGCGACCCAGTCGGCGGCCCCGGCGGAAGTCGGCCTTGCGGCACGGGTGCAGACGCACCCCCACATCGCTGCCGCGCGCCAGCAGGGCCGCGATCACCCCGTACGAGCAGAAGCAGCGGTCGGCCAGGGCGATGTCACCGGGCTGAAACTCGGCGATGATCTGTCGGAGCAGGGCCAGCTCGCTCGTTTGCTTGCCCTGGTACGGCCCGAGCGCCGCATCGAGGACCGTCCCCACGGCCAGGCTGAAGATCACGAGGATGCGGGCGATCGGGAATCCCAACCCCGGCGTCTGAGACGACGGTTGCGGATACGCCGCCTGGTTCTCCGGGGTATCGGGCATGCGCACGGTCGAGCCGTCGAGGATCTTGACCGCGCGGCCGTGAAAGAGCCAGCAATCGCACGCTTGTTGCGGGATCACATGCCCGGTGCGGCGGACCAACTCCCAGGGAAGCGTCTCGGGGAGGCGTGGCCGGGCTTCAGCGTAGCTGGTCGTCTCCGTCGCCACCGCGGGAAGCCCCTGGTCGTAGAGGAACTTCTGGAAGCGATCGACGGCGTCATCGCAGGATTGGTCATCGGAGAGGATCTGGGAGAGGAACAGGCCCAAGGTGATCCAGGGGGTGTAGAGGCGTTTCCGCCACTGATGGTTGCAATGGCGGCAGGCGGCCTCGACGAGCGACCGCGAGAGGAGTTCGAGGAAGGGGAGCCCTGGTTTCTGTTTGAGTTGGTCGCGCAGGGAATCGATTGGGTCGCGAGTGGAGGGAACGTTAAACTGAGCCATGGTGACCTCCTGGGTGTGGGGACGGGTGGAAGTCCGATTCAACCACCAAGCTACCATCCCAGGAGCTCGCGTTCCTGACCCCGGAGCCGCGGCTCTCAAGTGCGACCCGCAGGGAAACTGAGGTGCCCCGCCGCCTCGGTCCCCGAATTTTTACAATAAGTGATCTTATAATTTACTGATCGCTGCGCAAAGGAGGTCAAACGTTCCCAGGCGACTTCGAGTGAGGCCCTGACACGTGGAACGGCTTGGTTCCCTTGGGAAATAGAGGTGCTTCTGATCGGTCGGTGAAGGGTATTGGCGAAACCCTCACTCTGCAAAAACTTGACCTTCTTTGCGCAGCGATCAGTAAGAATTATAATCGTCGCAAACGTTAAAATGGCAAGGCTTTGCGTTATCCTCGTGCCATTCCCCCGTGACTCCGTTTCCGGCGCGGATGCTCGATTTTGCCAAGCCAAATCCTCCTGCGGTATGCTAGTGGTCTGTCAAAATTCGATTGACGAGTATGGCGAGGGTGTCCATCCTTCGGTTGTACCCCAAGATCCTGGAGCAACCGAAGGAGGTCCGCCGTGGCCGGGAAACGGACATACAAGGTGACCCTCACCGACGAGGAGCGAGCCCTGTTGCGGTCGATGCTCTCATCGGGCAAAGCAGCCGCCCGCAAGCTCAACCACGCGCACCTCCTCCTGTTCGCCGACGAGGCGGTCGATGGATTGCGGCGCACGGACCAGGAGATCGCCGCCACGTTGGGTATCGGGCCTCGGACGGTGGAACGGGTGCGGCAACGCTTTGTCGAGGAGGGGCTGGAATCGGCGCTGGTTCCGCGACCCCGTCCACGCGGAGCCTACAAAGTCGATCGACGCGAGCCGGCGCAGATCATTGCGATCGCCAAGAGCGATCCGCCGCCGGGGCGCAAGCGTTGGACCTTGCGGCTGATCGCCGACCGACTGGTGGCGTTGGGCCGCGGCGCGGTCTCCCCCGAGGCCGTGCGGCAGGTTTTAAAAAAACGCCGTGATCCCGTGGCACGAGGAGACGTGGTGCTTTCCTCCCAAGGCTGACGCCGAGTTCGTGGCCCGGATGGAGGATCTCCTGGATCTGTATCAGTTGCCCTACGATCCGCGATATCCCGTGGTGGGCAGGGATGAGATGCCCAAGCAGTTGATCGCCGAGACCCGCATCCCCTTGCCCGCGTGCGAGGGCCGCCCGGTTCTCTATGACTACGAGTACGAACGCAAGGGCGTCTGCAACCGATTCTGATTCGTGGAACCCCTTCGCGGATGGCGGAAGGTGTTCGTCCGCGACCGTCGGACCAAGGTGGACTGGGCCGAGTGCCTGCGGGTGATCCTGGATGAGATCTACCCCGAGGCGATCGGTCTGCGGTGGGTGCAGGACAACTTGAACACGCATACAATCGGCGCGCTGTACGAGGCCTTTGCCCCCGAGGAGGCGCCCGCCTGGCGCAGTCGGTTGGAGATCCACCCCACCCCCGTCCATGGCAGCGGGCTGAACATGGCAGAAACGGAACTCTCCATCCTGGACCGCCAATGTCTTGATCGCCGCCTGGATGCGACGAAGGTGGTCCGAAGGGAGGTCGGTGTCTGGGAGACTCGGCGCAACAAGGCGAAAATCACCATCAACTGGCGTGTCACGATCGCCGACGGGCGGGTCAAGCTGAAGAGAGTATACCCGTCAATCAAAAATTGACAGACCACTAGTCCTCAAACAAGCGTAATGGATCGGCTCCCTGGAACCTCACCCCTTCGTTTTCAGCCTTTCGTAGAAGGGGCGCCAGTGGCGCAGCGTGATTTTCGAGTGAGCACGGATCTCCGAATTCCTTCGTTTCGATTTCTGCCTTAATTCATAGGCTTTGACCCACTGACAGCTCTATGTCAAACCTCGGATCACGCTTGGTTTAGGACTAGTGGTCCGTCAATCTTCATTTGACGAGTAACGCTTGCGTCTTCTCGTTCAAAGATCAGGCAAAAATGGCTGCGGAATGCCAATCACTCCGGGAACTCTACCCGTCAAATGAAGATTGACGGACCACTAGTTGATATCGAACCGCAGCCTCGGGCTGCGGAGGCCACCGAGGAGGGTGATACGCCATGGAAATTCAGCTCCCTGAAGACCTTGAGCGATTCGTCCGTGACGAGGTCCGCGCCGGACACTACGCCTCCGAGGAGGAAATTGTTCGCCTGGCCCTCAAGCAGCTCCAGCAGGCCCGCAAACCGCTACCGATGGACCAGGCCACGCCCGACCCGTGGCTCGGCTCCATGCGCGAAGATGCCGAGATGCTCGACGAGATCGTTGAGGAGGCGATGAAGATCCGCGAGGAGCGGCCCTGGAGGCTGCCTCCCGGTGAATAAGGGCCTGATCGACACCGACATCTTCTCCGAACTCGGCAAGGGGGTGGACCAGGCCGTGGCATGCAACGGCGCGACGTACCGGGCGACCTTCAGCCGGTACACGATCTCGGTCATCACCGTCATGGAGGTCGTCCGCGGCCTTCAGAAGAAGCAGGCGACCAGGCAGCTCCAAACCTTCCTCACCAACATTGCCTCGGAAGAGGTCCTCCCGTTCGACCAGGGCGCGGCCGAGTTGGCGGGGCGGATCGAGGGGGAATTGGAACGTGTCGGCCGACCCGTCGGACGGGCTGACCCGATGATCGCGGCCATCGCCTTGCAAAACGGCCTGGAACTGGTCACCGGCAACACGACCCACTACCAGCGAATCCAGCAGATCGGCTATCCGCTCGTCTTGCACAATTGGCGGATGTGACCCGCTCCTTGACCTCGAAAATGCCGCCCCTGCCCGGGCGGATTTAATGATAGACAAAGGGCGTTGTCTATCATTAAATTGCCGGCAGGGGAGGCATCAAAAATGACCGATTCGAAGAGCGAGATCGTCGTCTATTCCGGGCCGGATCAGGCCGGGCTCGTGGCCCGTGCCGAGCCGGTCACCGCCCGCAACGCCCCGGCGATCGTCAAGGCCGCCGGCCGCTCCGCTGAGTTCGCCTGGGAGGAGTTCTTCCAGGCCGAGATCGCCAACGCCCACACCCGCAAGAACTACCTGCACGCCGTCCAGAAGTTCCTCGCCTGGGTCGAGGGCCGCGGGCTCGAGCTGCCGCGGATCACCCCCGGCGACGTCGGCGCGTACCTCCAAGAGCTGGAATTGAGCGTCCCGACCAAGAAGCTCCACCTGGCGGTGCTCCGGCGGTTCTTCGACCGGCTCGTCAACCGCCACGCCTGCGTCATCAACCCGGCGGCGACCGTCAAGGCCGAGTGCTACGCCGTGGTCGAGGGCAAGACGCCGCAGATCGGACCCGAGCAGGTCCGCACCCTGCTCAAATCAATCGACGTCTCAAACCCGGTGGGTCTCCGGGACCGCGCCATCCTGGCGGTGCTCGTCTACACCTCTGCCCGCGTCGGCGCCGTGGCCAAGCTGACCCTGAAGAGCTTCAAGCACGACGGGACACAGTATTCGCTCCGCTTCTCCGAGAAAGGCGGCAAGTCGCGCGAGATCCCGGTGCGGCACGACCTCGAAGAGTTCCTGCGGGAGTATATTGAGGCCGCCAAGATCACCGAGGGGCGCCTCTTCCGCACGGCGTACCTCAAGACAAAGACGTTCACCAAGAACGCGATGACCGGGATCGACATCTGCCGGATGATGAAGCGGCGGCTAAAGAGCGCGGGGCTCCCCGGGCACTTCTCGCCGCACTCGTTCCGCGTGACGACCGTGACCGATCTGTTGGAGCAGATACTCGGCGCGGCCTGGTCTGGCACAAATTGTAGGCGGCCGTGCGAGGAGATAAACTACTGACGGAGAACGACCTGAGGACAGCATCGAGTCGCCGTCATGCGCACCTTCACCTTCCCAGCAGAAGACCGGCAGGAACTGGCCCACGACCGTTACCATCACCCCGACCCTCGGGTCCAGCGGAAGAGGGAGGTGCTCTGGCTCAAGAGCCACGGCCTCAGCCACGACGACATCGCCACCGACGCCGATGTCTCCCGTCGCAGCGTCCCACGCGACCTGGACGAGTACCTCGAGGGGGGCCTGCCCCGCCTGCGTCGCTGCCCAGGCCATCATCCCCGAAGCGCCCTGGTCGAACACGAGACCTCCCTGGAGGAGTACTTCCAGGCGCCCCCCCCGCTCCACCAAGCAGGCCCGGGCGAGCATCGAGCAGCGGACCGGCGTCCGCAGGGGCCTCAGCCAGGTCCGCCACTTCCTCAAGGACCGGTTCGGGCGGCGCTGGCGCCAGGTCGGGGCCATCCCCGTCCCCCCCAAGAAGACCAGCGAGGAGCACGCCCAGGAGCAGGCCACCTGCGTGCAGGAGGAGTTGGAGCCACGGCTGGAGCAGGCCCGGCGGGGTCAGCGGCAGGTGGCCTTCGTGCACGCCGCCCACTTCGTGTTCGCGCCATTCCTGGGCTGTTTGTCGGGCGCGGCGCGGCTGTTCGTGCGGGCGGCCTCGGGTCGCAAGCGGGACAACGTCCTGGGGGCTCTGGACGCGGTGACGCACCGGCTGATCCGGGTGACCAATCACGACTCCATCAACGCCGAGTCGGTCTGTGCGCTGGTGCGGGTGGTTGCGGAAGCCTCCGTGGGGTTGCCGATCACACTGGTGCTGGACAACGCGCGCTACCAGAAGTGCGCGCGGGTGCCAACCCTGGCGGCGTCGTTGGGGATCGAATTGTTATACCTCCCCCGCGACTCTCCCAACCTGAACCTGATCGAGCGGTTGTGGAGGTTCGGGCGCCAGGAGTCGTTGAACTCGACCTACGACGAGTCCTCTGAGCAGTCCACAACCGCCATCGATCAGTGTCTGGATGGCCTGCACACTGGGCACAAGGGCGAGATGGAGACGCTAATGAGCCACAAGTTTCAGATGTTTGGAGATGTGCCACTATTGGCCGCGTAGAGTAGAACGTGCCGCTCGAGGACGTGCAGTACCTGGCCGGGCACTCCGACCCGCGGACGACCCGGATCTACGACCGGCGGCGGCGCAAGGTCACGCGGAACATCGTCGAGCGCATTTCGATCTGAGCAAGCATCATCCCCCGGCCGGTGGGTGCGCATCATCGCCGCCATAAAGCCGTAGGCCAGCGGACACCTATCCCGGTCGAGCCGCACGGGTGCGGGCGCATCCGACCCCCGCTGTCGTCCCGGCTTGGACGCCGCATCCCGTTCGCCAGATAATGCAGTGGGCCGCTGCGAGTGAAGCGTCGGCGAAAAGGATCGGCACGATGGCGGGCGCCGCGGGTGTTCCTCAGCTACAGCCACGACTCGGACCAGCACGCCGACCGCGTCCTCGCCCTGGCCGACGCCCTGTGCGACCGCGGGATCGAGGTGATCCTTGACCGGTACGTCCACCCCGCGCCGGAGGAGGGCTGGCCCCGCTGGATGGAGCGGAACCTCGACGCGGCCGACTTCGTCCTGATGGTCTGCACCGAGACCTACCGCCGCCGCGTCCTGGGCGAGGAGGCGCCCGGCCAGGGCACTGGCGTGCGCTGGGAGGGGACGCTGATCTACAACCGCATCGCCTACAGCGAGCCCGCCGGCGCGCGGTTCCTCCCGATCCTCTTGCCCGGCTCGAAGCCCGCGCACATCCCCGACCCGGTCCGCGGGCATAACCACTACTGGGTCGCGGCCTTCGACCTCGTCGACCCGGGCTTCGAGGCCCTGTAGGGTGCAGTCGCGTTCCTGCGCACAGGTCGCCGGGATAATCTAGACCAACAATCCGTAATTGAGACCCTAAGGAGCCGCGAAAAAATAACTTGGTCATTTCGATCGTGGAGAGATCTTATAATTCCAATTGCCGTGAAAGTCTGCTCTTGTGATCTGAACCCCCGCTAACTCCGCATCACTGACCTTCAATCCAACCTCATAGTGGTTGGTGTCCGGCTCCGCTTCGCTCCGTAATCCCGTGCGCGTGGTGGTTTGGCCAATCAGGTTTACCATGATCTCCAAGCTCCTCAAGGGCACACCCCGCCAATTCTCCGTGATCTGGCAGAACATCCGGTGCTCGATCTTATTCCATTTGCTCGTACCCGGTGGGAAGTGGCAGACCGAAATCGTCAGGCCAAGCTGATCCGCGAGTCTCTGAACGGCAACCTTCCACAACCGTCCACGACTGCTGTTGCTCCCGCCACCATCGGCGACCACCAGCAGTTCCGTGGCTTGAGGATCGTCCTTCGCTCCCATCCTCAACCACCAACGACGTAACGTCTCGGTGGCGAAGTAGGCCGTATCATGATCGATGCCGACACTGACCCACCCTCGGTTCGTCGTCTGGTCATAAACCCCGTAAGGGATCCCCTTGCCCAGTTCTTCATCCTTGAAATCAGACACATTGACCAGTTCAGGCGATCCCTCGGGCTCCCCTTCCGCACCTGGGTTCTTGAAATTCCCGATCAACTCCTTCTTCTGGGTGTCCACCGAGACCACGGGCTGATTCCGCTTCTGGAATTGGGCCACTTGAGCGTTGATGTATTCAAATTGGGTATTGCGGTCAGGGTGCGACTGGCCCTCGCGCGTCTTTCGGTTGGCTTGCAAGCTGTAGTTGAGTTGGTGGAGCAAGTGGGCCACGGTCCGCGCCCTGATCTGATAGCCATACGGCCGAAGTTGCTCGGCCAGTTTCCTGGTGCTCTTGCAGGTCCACCGCAGGGGCGCCATGGGCTCACCGCGGGTGGTCGGGTCCACGAGCAATTCGAGTGTGATGAGCAGGGCCGGATCCTGGGTGATGAGTCGTTTCCTCCCGGCCCCCGGACGACGACTGCGTTGGATGGGGAGTGTGCTTCCGGGCGACTCACGCTGGTCCTGGATCTCTTCAATGGCGTGGCTGATGGTGGTCCGGGACATCCCGGTCGCCTCTGCCAGTGCGGCGATCCCACCATGGCCCAAGCCCATGGCTTCGGTCGCGGACCAAAGCCGTCGCACCCTCTCAGTGAGGAAGGGCTGAAGGGTTTCGTACTTCGACCGGAGCGTGGGGATGACGCCTGTGTATTTCATACGGGTGCAACCCGTTTGGCTGCAACGCCCGTGTGATCGTAAGCCCTTGAACTGATGCGAGAAAGCACCTGTCCCAGAGATCGTGCCCTGCCCGGTGGTGCATTCGATGGGCCATTATTCGCCGTCAGGCGCTGAAATGTGAGGCTCAGGGGACTTATCCTGGCCGCTGAACATGTCCCAAACGGGAACGGTCAGGAGTCGGTCCCCATGAGCGATCCTCAGAGTAATCCCCCCGTCGCGGGCTGTCCACCGACGGTCGAGGATCTGCAATGCCAAATCCACGAGCGGCTCGACGCGATCATCGCGTACTGCTTGAATGACCATGGGCCCGCCTCTTTCCTCGACTTCGAGACGGCCCTGCTGGGGCTCCTGCGGTCGCTGGGATGCTTGCTGATCCAGCTCTTCCTCCGGGCACGCCATGATCGGCTCGACCCCGCCGCCTGGAAGGCCCGCGGCTATCGCGTGGCGGACCCCGCCGCCGAACGGACCCTCAAGACCTGTTGCGGGCCGGTCACCTCTGTCCGGGCGTTCCTCGTGCCGCGGCAGGGCGGTGGGCCCGGCGCGCATCCCCTGGACGTGGCCCTGGGCCTGACGCGCGACGCCTTCAGCCCCCTGGTGATCGGCTGGTTCTGCCGCTTGGCCACCCGGATGAGCTTCCGGGTCGCCAGCGAGCTCGGAGGGATGTTCCTGGGGGCGGCGCCGCCGGGTTCGGCGATCGAGGAGTGGGTCCTGGGACTGGCCCGGCCCGCTTATGTCTACCTGAGCGAAGGTCCCCTGCCCGAGCAAGAGGGGGAGGTCCTGGTCATTGAGATCGACGGCAAGGCGGCTCCCACGGCCACACCGCAGGAACTGGACCGGCGCCGTGGCCCGCGGGCCCATCACCGACCGGGCTGTCGGTGTCAGCGGCATCGGGGACGGGCGAAACGATCGCGTCGGGGTCGGAAGAAGCGACGGAAGAAGGGGGACAAGAGCAAGAACGGTCGGAGCGTCACCTTGGTGGTGATGTATACGCTGCGGCGAGGTGAGGAGGGTCGGCTGCACGGCCCGCTCAACAAGAAGGTGTTCGGGACCTTCGGCTCGCGGCGCTGGCGCTGGAGTGGGCGCAGGCGCAGGCAACGCGCCGCGGCTTCCCCCCGGGACCGCCAAGACGGTGCAGGTCGTGGTCGATGGCGAGACGTGCCTGGAGCAACGTCTCCGGCGGCTGTTCCGCGGCGCGATCCTGACGCTGGACATCCGGCATGCGCAGGAGAAGCTCTGGGAGGTGGGTCGGCTCTTCCACCGCGAGGGGAGCGCCGAGTTGACGTGCTGGGCCGAGGAGTTGGAAGAGCTACTCTACAAAGGGCATGTGCGGGCGTTACTGCGACGGTTGGAACAGGAGCTGAGGAGGATCAGCCCGCGCGGCCCCGGGACGAAGGAGAAACGAGCGGTCCTGAAAAAGGTCATCGGCTACCTGGAGGCCCGTGTGAAGCTGATGGACTAGGGCCGGTTGCGGAGGGAGGACCTGGTGATCGCCACGGGTGTGGTGGAAGGCGCGGCGCGGTACGTCGTCGGCGAGAGGTTGGATAACAGTGGGATGAGGTGGATCGAGGAGCGGGCCGAGGCGGTGTTACTGCTGAGGTGCATCGAGGTCAACGGTGACTGGGAGGCCTTCATGAGATGGAGCCAGGAGCGGCGAACCAAGAACTTGAGCTTGGACAGGTGGTTCAGATCCGGAGCAAGAAGCCCATCCAACTCCCTGAGGCAGCATGAGAACCATAGACTTGCAGCCAAACGGTCTGCACCCATTTCATACCCCCACTGAACCAAAACCTGTGCGAAATAACCAACTTATTTTTTCGCGGCTCCTTAGAGCATAAAAACGCAGCAATCTGGTCGCTACTCTGAATGCGATTAGGATTCGAGCTGGGCTTGTGGTAAGCTACCGTCGCCTGAAGGCGACGGCTTTCCGGTTCACCGTTCGTGCTTGGCCGATTCCATCCGGCCCGGCTCCCAGTTCAGGCCGGCTTAGAAGCGGCCTGCCCTGGCTGTCGCCAGCCAGGAGTTCTCGAGACGCCTCGCGGCGTGTCTCCACGTCGATCGTGTGACGTGCCCGACGGTTGGGGGGCACAACCCGATACGATCGCTCGATGCCAAAGAGCCGGGAGTGCCTTGAACAACAGTTACTCTCGAAGTACAATTTTATACACTCATTATTTATTATGAGTTCATTCTGCATTATTCTCTTGCTCTATGCGTCGGCGGCCTGGGGCGGCGCACAGGCCTGGGGCGACGAACTCGGGGGGGCACCGGCGACCGACAGCCCTGCCTCGCCGACGGGTAGCGGCTTCACGCCATCGGCGGCCACCTCGCACCCCGATCGCCCGGACTCCCGCCGCTCGGCCCGCGAGAAGGCGAAGTCGGCCGACGCCCCCGAGCCGTCGAGGCTCGATGGGGACGTGGTCAGGGGCCAGGCCCCGCGCGACGCCGGGCCACCGGGGCCGGGGAGGCAGGGACGCGCGGGACCGACGCCGCGGGCCGGGCCGACGCGGCCGGTCGCCCCCTCGGCGAGGGCGCCGAGCCCTCCCGTGGCGGCGGCCGCGCCGACTCCACCCTCCGTACCGGGGCCGGGGAGGCGTTCGCCCGCGCGCCGGCCACGGGCCTGGAGGTCGAGGGCGGCGGGGCGGGGCTGGCCACGATGGGCTTCCGCGACATCCCGATCATGCTCGGCGACCTGGCTCCGTTCTCGTTCCGGCAGGTCGTGCCGCCTGGCATGTCGCCGCCCGCACACGACCCGGGCCGGCCCGGATCCGTCCTCTTCGCCCCCTGGGCACGCGGGTTCAAGATCGCCGACAACCAGAGCCCCCAGCCCCAGGACCGCTTCTTCTACATGTTCGACTACTTCGATCGCCTGAACAACGAAATCAACCGGCGGGTGGGGTCCGGCGTCCACGACATCCAGGCGTACCGCAACTTCTTCGGCCTCGAGAAGACCTTCCTCGGCGGGTCCGGCTCGCTCGGCATCCGGATGCCCCTGGATACCCTCTCGGCCAGCAGCCGGATCCCCGGCCTCGGCGGCACGAGCACGGCGGTCGACCGGCTGACCATCTTCGGGAAGTACGCGCTCCGGGTCGATCGGCCGACCGGCAGCCTGATCTCCGGAGGGCTGGCCGTCACCCCGTCGAACGGCCCGACCTCGTTCGCCGGCTCGCGGTCGGTCGGGGGCTTCCACGACTCCCAGATCCAGCCGTTCCTCGGCTATATCTGGAGGCGGGACCGCTTCTACATCCAGGGCTTCTCGGCGATCGACATCCCCACCGACATCAACGACGTCACCGAGTGGTACAACGACGTCGGCATCGGTTACTTCGCCTATCGCTCCAACGATCCCGCCCGCTTCCTGACCGCGTTCGTGCCGACCCTCGAGGTCCACGTGAACGATCCCTTGAACCATCGCGGTGCGTTCCGCTACCGCGACCCGGCCGGGACCCCCGATGTGGTCGACTTCACCTGGGGCGTGAGCTTCGTCTTGCGCCAGCGGGGTATCCTCTCGCTCTGCGTCTGCGATGCGGTCACCGGGCCGAGGCCGTTCAACCTCGAGGCGGCGATCTTGTTCAACCTGTACTTCGGCCGGATGCGAGCCGCCCAGGCGTCGACACCCCCTCCGCTCGGGCCGTGATGATCCGGACCACCCGATCGGCGGCTTGATCCTCGCCCTCAGGGTGTCCTCGAGCCTCTGGAATTCCTCGTCGCGCCCGCGGCGGATCGGGTCGAAGGCGGGATCCCTCAGGTCCCTGAGCAGTCGCTCCGGCGGGGCAGCCTCGCGCCGGATCGCCTCCCGGAGCCGCCGCAGCGCCCGTTCGGCGTAGGACAGCTCCAGGGCGCGCCGGCGCGGGTCCCCCGCCGCCAGCGCGGTGGCCCGGGCCAGCAACCGCGCGGCGATGAGGCAGGCCTCCGGCTCGTCCGGCAGGAGGCCGGGCAGCTCGTCCGCCGCCTTCGCCAGTCCGGGCCGGTCCCGGAGGAAATTCAGCAGCAATTCCAGGTCGCGATAATCGCGCAGGAGGAAGTGGCGATAGGTACTGGTTCCGTCGATTCGACTCCAACGCGATCGTGTCGTTCCGGATCGCCTCCTCGACGCACCGGTGCGCCTCGGGCGTCCGGCGCAGGCTATCCAGGACGGTCGCCAGGTTGCTGAGCGTCGTGCCGAGCTCGCTCCGATACTCGGGCACCTGGGGATACGCGGCGACGAGACGGCTCAACGCGTCCTCGGCGGCCCGCAAGAGGGTCTCGGCCTGTGCCGCTCGCCCGGTGTTGGCGAGCAGGATCCCCAGCTTCCGACGGATCAGCGCCATCCTGTAACGGTAGTCGGGCCGCCCGGGGGACTGCTTCACCAGGGCCTCATAGATCCTCACGGCCTCGTCCAGGTCGGCCTCCGCGTCCCGAGGCTTCCGGTCGCCCAGGAAGGCCGTGCTCCGGTTCCCATAGGCCGAGGCCAGCTCCCGCCGGTAGTCGGGCACCGTGGGGAACGCATCGGCGAGCTCCTTGAGGCGATCGATCGCCGCGCCGAAGTCGAGTTCGGCCTGCTGATAGTCCTGGGATTCCTTCCGGACGGCGCCGAGGTTATTCAGGGTGCGCCCCAGTTGCCACTTGTAGGAGGCCACGGTCGGCGCCCTGTCGGCCAGCCGCCTCTGGATCGCCTCGGCCTCCTGATAGAGGAGCTCGGCCCCGGGACGATCGCTCACGGCGACGAGCCCGGCCAGATTGTTGAGATAGTGCGCCAGGTCGCCCCGGTAGCCGAGCCGACCGGGATTGTCGGCGACCAGCTTCCTTTGCGCCGCGATGGCCTCCCCGTAGGCGGCCTCCACCTCTTTCCGCTTCCCCGCCAGGTGCCCGCGCAGGCGCCGAGGAAGTAGACCGTGTTCTTCTCGTCCTCCTTGGAGGCCGGGTCCCCGGGGAGCTCGGCGACCAGCGCCGTCCGGAGCCGCAGCGCCTCGAGGAGGGCCCGCTCCGACTCCTCGAAGCGGTTTGACTCCTTCAGCAGCACGCCGAGCTTGTGCCGCGCCCGGGCCAGGTCTCGGCGATAGGAGGGTTCGTCGGGCCCGGCGGCGACAAGGCCCCCGAGCAGGGCGATGGCGCGCCGATAGGCCCGCTCGGCGTCCGGGTCGTCGCCGAGCATCGCCTGAATATCCCCCAGGCGGATGTTCGCGCGCCCGGCCTCCTGACGGATCGAGGGGTCGTGGCCCCGCTCGCGGAGGAACTCCCGATTGAACTCCAGGGCCTTGCCGAGCATCTTCTCGCGGACCGGCTCCAGTTGGGGGACGTCGGCCAGCTCGACCTGGGCCAGTTCGGTCAGCATCTGATCGACCGCGGCGCGGGCGAGCCGGAAATTCGCCTCGGTCCTCCTCTGCTCGCGCCGGATCAGGGCCAGGCCGATCGACGTCGCCAGCAAGGCCGTGACGAGGAGCGCCCCCGTGCCGACCACCAGGGTCTTGTGCCGCCGGGCCCATCGTCCAGCCCGCGCCGCCAGCGGCTCGCGATAGACCGAGACCGGCTCATCGGCGAGCCAGCGCTCGATGTCGTCGGCCAGCGCGCGGGCCGAAGGGTATCGGTCCTCGGGCCGGGGCGCCATCGCCTTCAGGCAGATCGCCTCCAGCGCCTTGGGGATGTCGCGTCGCACCTGGCGAGGCGTCGGGATCTGGCCCTCCCGGACCTTGGTGGTGGCGTCGCTTCGCCGGGACGGCGCCTCGCCGACCAAGAGACAATAGAGCGTGGCCCCGAGGCTGTAGATGTCGGAGGCCGGCCCAAGCCGTTCGACTTCGCCCGACGCCTGCTCCGGGCTCATGAATTGCGGCGTGCCGATCACCGAGCCGAGCCGGGTCATCGCGGTGCCCGACCCCGACCGGGGGCGGAGCGGCGTCACGTGCGCGCTCGCGGCGTGGGGATCGCCGCGCCCGTCGCCGTCGATCGACCTGGCCAGGCCCCAATCGACCACCAGGGTCTCGCCGAAAGGGCCGAGCATGATGTTGTGGGGCTTGATGTCGCGATGCAGGATCGCCCGGCTGTGCGCGTACTCCATCGCGTGGCAGACGGCGACGATCTTCCCGAGCAATTGCCGGAGCTCGAACCCGCGTCGGGCCGGGTCCTCGATCGCGTGGTACCGCTTGATGGCCTCGCGGAGACTCTCGCCATGGATGAACCGCATGGCGTAGTAAGGCCGGCCGTCGGGGTACTGGCCCATGCCGTAGACGGGCACGATCCCCGGATGCTCCAGGCCGCCGGTCACTTCCGCCTCGAATCGGAAGCGGAGCTGGCTCTCCGGGTGATCGGCGCGGTGGGACTGGATCTCCTTCAGGGCGACCTCGCGATGGAGTTCCTCGTCGATGGCGATGAAGACCTCGCCGAGCCCGCCCTTGGCGTGCGTCCGGACGATCCGGAACCGCGACGCGCCCGCCGTCGCGGCCGGCCGGCTGGCGGGAGTAACCCATGGCGGGGTGATGTATTGAGTAGCGGCGGGGGCGAGCGGATCGCGAAGGACGTCCTGCGTGTCGATCTCGGCCAGGCTCGGTTTGACCTCGTCGGTCACAGGGCGGCCCCGGCTCGGCCCTCGCGAGCCCGGCGCCGGAGCGCCGAGCGGCAGTAGTCGATCAGGCCCAGGTCGATCAGCTCCTGCTCGACCCGCTCGACGTCGGAGTCGCCGAGGATGTCCGCCACGTGGTCGATGAGCAGGGCGGCGAACCGCTCCCGGGCGCGGTGCAGGGCCTGCCGCGCGGCGGCGGGGCCCAGGGGCTTGCCGAGCAGGGCGCCGCAGCCCCTCGGCCAGCTCCTTCGAGTCGAGGCCCGGGTGGTCGGCCCGGAAGCGCAGGACGGTGTGAGCGGGCGGGCCCCCCTCCGCCTCCTCGCGGGCCAGGGCGTCCCAGGACTGGGCCAGCAGCTCGTCGCGCCAGCTAGCGAGGAAGGCGATGTCGGCCTCCGATCCGGGCGGGGTCTCGACGGCCGGCCCGGTGTGGTCGTGCTCGAGGGGCCGGGGCTGCCGCTGGCGCCGACGGTGGTGGCCGGCCAGCATGTGATATAAAACAGTTTTTATATAGTTGCGAAATCGGCCATTCCCGGGGTCGGCCTGGCGGAAGTCGCCCCGGAGGAAGCGGAGGGCGAACTCGTGGTAGAGGTCCTCGGCGGCCTCGGGATCGCGCAGCGACGCCGTCAGGTAGCGGCGGATCGCGCCGCCGTAGCGCTCCAGGAGGCGGTGCTGCGCCTCCCGCGCGGCGTCGCCCGGGCGCTGGTGGGCCTGGAGGACGACCGACCAGAGGGTCGTGATGCTGCAGAGTCGCTGGGTCCGGCTCTCGTCGCTCATGGGCATGGTCCCCAGGGGTCGTGAGGCCGACGGTCGGTCGGCTCCGGGTCATGGCCGCGGCCTGATCAAAATGAGCCGTAATACCCCGCCCTCCAGGGCTGGGGATCTCAGCGGGCTGGACCTCCATTAAAAAAACCGAGTCATACAAAGTGAAGCTGGAGTTTTGCAAACAGTGACCTCACAGCCTGGAAGCAGGCAAAATGGGCGTAGTTGACCCTCATCCGCGATGGCGCTGTTGGAGTGCGGAGTATCTGATCATGCCAGGAATTATCGAATTCACACCGCGCAATCGATCCCGCGTGGCTGCGCACCAGGGCTGACGATCTCACGACAGCCCCAACTGGGCGACCACAGGGTCATAGGGACGCCCCCAAGTGGTCACCTGCTCGATCGCCCACGAGAGCGTCGTCCGCAGGGTCTCCTTCTCCATCGCCCGACAGGCCTCGCCGATGGTCATCAGCCTCTGGAACGCCCCTTCCTTCGCACGGCCCTGCTGCAACTCGCTCATGAGCAGACTGTACGCCAGCATGACCAGGTACATGTGCCGGGTGTGGCCCTGGAAGTCACGCAGCTGACAATCACCCAATCCCAGTTGCTGCTTGCCGTCCCGAGGAAACGTCTCCGTGCCCGTCCCACGATGCCGAGACACCCGGACGCCTCGGCCCACCTCCCAGGTGGTCCGGTTGGTGACCAGGATCTTGACCGGTTCGGGGTCGTGGCGATACCGCCACAGGACCATGATCCGGACCTTGTGCTTCACGTCGGGGATCTCCAACGTCACCGTAAAATACCACTGCCGCCGATCGCCGATCCGCAACTCCTTCCGGTCCGCCGCCGGGATCGAGGCGGCCAGGTGATCCACCTTGAGGATCCGGCCTTGCCATTGCACCTTGCGATTGCTCTTGAGGTCACCGACCTAGGCCCGGGGCTGGCCGAAGTGATCGGTCTTGCCGTGGATGTGGTTGAGGATCTCGGCGTTGGTGAAATAGCTGTCCATGGTGAAGTCGCCGGGGATCCGTCGCTGACACACCCAGTCGATCAGGTCGCAGCACAACTTGGTATGGTTGCGGAACGGCTCCTTCATCGCCGCGCCGATCTCCTGCTTGCGGAAGAGTCGGAACTCCAGGGGGTAGTGCTGGCCGCTGGTGCAGACGTAGTTGACGAAGAGGTAGTCCTGGGCGATCTTGTTCCGCTCCTCGGCGTGGTCCCAGTACCAGCCGGCGTCGGGGATCAAGAACCCGTCGCGGTCGATGAGGGTGTTGTCGATGGGGATGACGCCCTGGTCGCTGTAGCGGGTCGTGGGATCCTCCTGGAGCAGCTCCAGTCGTCGCTCATTGAGGCTCTCGGCGTTCCAGGCGACCTCGGTGAGGAAGCGGTTGAGGCAGGACTGGTCGGTGGTGTGGGCGAACGCCTCATGGATGCCGAGGACGGTCTTGCGCTGGGCGACGAAGAGGCCGGTGAGATACTCGGCGAAAGGGCGGCGCTGGCAGTCGTTGGCGAAGAAGTCGCCGTATCGGGCCACGGCGTCGCGGACCACGGTGGGGAATTCGACAATCCCTGGCATGATCAGATACTCCGCGCTCCAACAGCGCCCGAGGAAATTCGGGTCGGAATGCGCCGATTTTACCTATTTTGACGCGGTCGAAACACTGTTTGCAAAACTCCAGTTGGCCTCTCAAGGAGAGGACGGACGATCTCCGGTCGTTCCTGAGTGGATTGCGTCCTCTATAGTCCGTGTGTGACGGAGAGCCCGCGTCTCAAGCGGCCGGGTCCAGGGGCAACTCTTCATCCTTGAGGATGTGAAACTCTTCGCTCATCAGGCGGTCCAACTCCGAGCGGTAGCGCTCCAGGTGATCCAACACCTCGGCCACCGCCTCCTGCATCGCCTCGAACGTCTTGTGCCAGCGGTGCAGGGCCTTCTTGCGCAGGAACTTCCCCAGCCGCTCGATCAGGTTGAGGTTGGGCGAGTACGCCGGCAGGAACACCAGGCGGAACTGCCGATGGCGGGCCAGCCACTCCTTGACCACCGCCTTGCTCTAGTCCTGAAACAAGCGTGATCCGAGGATTGACATAGGGATGACAGTGACCTGCGTCCTATGAAACAAGGCATAAACCGGGACGAGGGAATTCGGAGAAGCATCACTCGAAAACGACAACCCCCTCGCAAATGCCTTCGACAAAGGCCTTTGAACATAGGGGTGAGGTTCCAAGCAGCCTCTCATCACGCTTGTTTCAGGTCTAGTACTTGGCATTGTCCAGGTAGAGGATGAATTTCTCCGTCTCGGGGTGCTTCGCCAGCAACTTCTCCAGGAGCTTCACGAACTGCTCGCCGGTGATGTTCTCCTTCGTCAGGCGGAGGTCGACGTAGTCGTGGTCGTCGGGGCTGTAGGCCCCCAGGATGTTCAATCGCTTCCGACCGCTTCCGACACCCACGTAGTGCCGCTGCCCGACCAGCAGCCAGCAGCAGGAGAGCAACTCCAGGCCCCAGACCGGAGGGCACGCGTCCACGAAGTAGCGGCGGGTCGTCGGCCCGGCCTCACGCCGATGCCGCCGATACTTGCGCACGAATTGACGCTGCTTCGCCCGGTCCGCCTTCCAGAAAAAAGCCGGAGACTTTGTGGTAGCTGGCACCGATCCGGTGCCACAGATCCTTCACCCCGGAAGGAGAGTAGGTGACACCGAACTGCTCCTCGATCCAGGCCCGCACCTGCACGGCGTTGTGAAAAGTCCCTTTGGCGATCTCCTGGCGCAGTTGCTCGACTTGTGCGGGTCGCAACCGACCGGGATCACCGTGATAGTGCACGGTACACAACTCGTCCAAGCCCTTGTTGCGGAAGATGCGGAGCCCGTCCCCGACCTGGCGGCTGGAGACCCCCAGCAACTCGGCCACCTCGTCCCGGGTGCGTCCCTCGTCGATCCACCGCAGGGTGGAGAGCCGTTGGAAGATGCGGCGGTCGCGGGCCTGTCGCCGCCGTTCCTGGATCTCCTGGCGTTGCTTGGCACTCAGCGTGATGGTCTTCATCGCTCACCGCCCGGCCGCTGGAGGCGGCCACAACCCACCCCTTGACCTCAGCTCCACCAGGGTCATTATAGGAAATACTGGAACGCGAAGACTATAGCAGCCAACGATCAGGACCACATGTGGCGGTTTCTCAAGAACCTCAAGAACTGGGGGCTCGAGCCGCGTGTCGTGGTCACCGACGGCTCGAACTTGTACCCCGCCGTGATCGCCGAGTTATGGTCCGAGGCTGACCATCAGTTGTGCGTTTTCCACGTCCTCAAGGACATCAACCAGCTGATTCGGGATGCCGTGCGGCGAATGAAGAAAGCCATGAGCAGGCGAGGCAAGGGCGGGCGGAAGAAGAAGCGGGGCCGCAAGAGCCGCAAGGCCAAGGCAGCGGCAGCCCGCCCCGGGATGACGGTCAAGGAGAAAGCGTACTTCGTATTCAAGCATCGGTATTTGATCGTGAAGCGTCAGGAAGACTTCACCGAACAGGAGCATGACGACCTGAGGCGGATGCTGGAAGACCTGCCCGAGTTGGCGACGCTGCGACGGTTCGCCGATCGGTTGTACTGGCTGTTCGACACGCCCAAGGATTTCCACCAGGCGAGTTGCCGCCGGGCTGCGATTCTGCGCGATCCGGCATTTCAGGCCGTGCCGGAGTTGGTCAAGGCGATGGAGCAACTGGATGAGGGGCCAGGTGCCACCACATCCCGATCAGTTGAAAGACGAGACGGTGGCAAGTGCCACCACATCCCGATCAGTCATCAGATGGATATGTACTACCATCACTTTATGTTCAATCGATCATGTCATTCCGTTCACTCTGAAAACTTTCTCTTCTTGATATGATGGTGCAACTCCCTCAAAAGCGGCTGGTCCTGCGGCTCCCTCCTACGGAGCCGGTGGATGCGGATCTTGTCCCCATCGAGGTCCACCTCCACCTCCACGCGCACCAACCGATTCAGCCAGTGCTGGTCCACCTCGAAACTCCGGCCCAATACCTCCACCGCCCCCACCACGCTGGTCCGCCGCACGTAGATGATCTGGCCTCGGGGTCGAGACTGGAGGTCCAATCGCCATCGCTTCGGGAAGGCACGCCGCCGGGGGGCCGACTCGATCCGATCGGCGCGGTGGCGACGCAGGGCGGTCACGTAACGCTGCGATCGCCCTTGCAAGTCCGGCAGCAAGCCGTGCTCGAAGCGGGCCCAGACCTTCGCCTGCCAGGTGCCGTTGGAGTTCTCGATCGCCGACTGGAAGCCGAACTCGTGGGGCACGACGAATACCGGGATTACCCCCAGGCCCAGGCACAGCCGACTCACCCGCCCGATCACGTCCGGGTGGGTGTGCGGCCCCTGGAAGATCGTGTCGTTGTCGAACTGCGCGGAGCCGGGCCGGCCGAATGCCCGCCAGTGCTCGACCAGCGACGCGACCACGACCTTGGCCGTCACGCTCGCTTCCACCGGCCACGAGGCGGCCAAGCCGCCGTGCAGGGAGATGCCGTTGAGCACCTCGACCTGGGGCCGCCCTTGATTACCAGCCCCTCGACCACATCGAAGCTGTCGAGTTCCCGCCGCTTCGAGGCGACCTCGGGCCGATGCCAACCCGGTGGCGGAGCGGGGCGACGGATGCGCTTCTGGCCGTCCAGGGCCCCCCGTCGTTCGAGGATGCGGTGGATGGTCCGCACCGAGGGGAGCGGCTCGACCTTGCGGGCCTTGAGGGCCTCGTGGATCGCCTTGGCCCCATGGAAGCCCAGGTCGCTGCACTGTCCCAGCTCCGTTCGCACGGTCAGGACCAGGCCCTCGATGGCGGCTTGGGTTCGAGTGGTTGTGCGTGGTGTGCAGGAGCGATCGTGCCCGTCCACTCGGTCGAGGCGCTGGCCTTGGGCACGACGGACCCATGCATGAACGGTGGATTGACTGACGCCGAATTCGTGGGCGACCTCGTGCTGCGAGCGACCGCTCCGGACGGCGGCAACGATGGCTCGACGGCGAGTGGCTTCCCGATCACTTTGTTCATGACGGCCTCCAGAGAGGGACGCGGTTTTCAGTCCAGGTTATACCGGACTGATCGGGATGTGGTGGCACAAAAGTGATCGGGATGTGGTGGCACTTGGCCGATGAGGAGAAGTTCCCCAAGCTGATGGCCGACCTGAACAACCCAATCAGCCGGCGAGTACGGACCAACAATCATGTGGAGCGGACCAACCGTATGTTTCGCTTCTTGGAGAAGGTGCGGTACAAGTGGCGGCGTCGAAAGACGCTGGTCCGGTTCGTGGTCCTGACACTCGACGATGTCTGGAGCGACTGGGAACCCCCAATGGCACGAGGGGCCGATCGCTCACGGCAAGGCGCAACCCCAAGCCAGACAAGCACCACGTCGAGTCGCGTGATAATCTGGTGGAGATCCGTGAGGAGTCTCTTTCGGCTCATGGGCCCAAATCAGTGACTTCCCCATTGACTTTCGCAGATCGTCGAAAACCATTCTCTCGGCCATGCACCCCGATCCTGAGGAGTTCATGCGATGGATTTCCCCATCAATGATCTAATGGATGAAAATGCTTGCTATCAATTCCTCATCGACATCTTTCATCCCCAGGGCTTGCACTGTCCCCGCTGTCAGACCCAAGAAGGACTTCAAATTCAAAACTATTATCGTGAACCAGTACTCAATTATCGATGTACTCAATGCCGCCGGGTCTTCAATGCCTGGACGGGCACCCTCTTCCAGGGGACCCACTGGCGGCCCACGCAGATGGTCCTCATCCTGCGCGGTTTTACTCCGGGGGTGTCCACCGCCCAGTTGGCCCGGGAACTCTCATGTAGCCGAAGGCCTCTCTTGGATCTTATTGACGGTCAGGAAAGTAATGTCAGCGGAATTGGGAGTTCCGAAGCATGGAACAGGTTCCGCAGGAACGCCTGATCTCCGCGAACCGTCGTCAACTCGGCGATCACCCGGCCATCGAGCTCGGCCGGATCTCGCGGGGCAAAATTGCCTGGCGCTCGCCAGTTGGTGCGCGACAAGAGGAAGGCTGCACAAGATAGAGAAACGATTTTCCGGGGAGATTTCGCTCCAGGGTAGTGACTTTCGCTGTTCAATCGGTAAAAACACGCACGATGGACCCCCATAGTATCAGTTATGGAGATACACCGTGCGTGACACCAACGACCTCCAGACTACCATCACCCTCGGCCCCGTCAATTGCGTCGGTCAGACGCTCTCACTCGAACTGGGGTTGCAGATGGCCTTGCCCATGCCCAATCAAGACGAGCATCTCCCCGACCAGATCGAGGCGTTCGTCCATCAAGGCGGTCTCGAAATCGAGCGCCGGCTCTTCCAAGCCTTCGTCGAGAAGGCCGACCAAGAACTGGTCCTCCAGCGGCGGCAGGGCAAAGGCGGCGCCGGCATCCGGCTTCGGGGGACACGACCCTTCACCTTCAAGGCGACCTTTGGCGAGGTCACCGTTCAGCGGTCGCGAATCGAGCACAAGATGGATGGCACGATGGAGGTGCCGTCGGCGCGCGCCTGGAACACGTCGCACCAACTCCACATCACCCAGAATCTCCGGGACGCGGTCTGTGATCAGATGAGCGATCAATCCACGGAGAAGAGCCGCGCCGACCTCTGTCAGTACGCTGGGGACGAGAGTCTGTTGGGGCGGAGCACGATCATCGACATCGTGCATCAGGAGGGCGAGCAACTGATCGTTGCGCAACGCGCGCGTGCCCGGGCGATCCTGGACGGCGCGTCGGAGGCTCAGTTGGCCTGGCTCGGTCCTGCCGCGGCCGACCCCGACGCCATGACAGGGTTGGTCGATGACGACCCGCCGTGGGACGACTCGGAGGAAGCCCAGGCCGAGTGGGAACAGACTCAGGCCGAGTGGATTGCGACGGGCTTTCCCGGGTGTGAGCCGGCGTTCCCGACGGCCAAGGACGAACCGTGCGCCGTGGACGAGGGCTTCGTGATCGTCGAGCCCGATGAGGTCAAGACCAAGGCCCAACCATCGACCGGCCGCAAGGAGGTGTGGACGTACACGGCGGTGGTGCTGGTGAGCGGGTTGCGGTATGCGCTGGCGGAAGCCACGCCGGAGGGCCTGTGGTTGCAAGTCTCGGCGCTGCTGCTGGAGTTGGGAGTCCTCAGCGGCGAGCGTCGGTTGCTGGTCCTGGGCGACGGTGCCACCTGGATTCGAACGTGGTTCGAGAGCCTGGGGATTTCTCTCAAAGCGATGATCTTGTGCTGGTGGCATCTTCGGAAACGCTGTGATGAGCAGATGAGTTCGGCGGGGGGCCCCAAGGAACGACGCCGCGCGTTCGAGAAGGAACTCCTGGGGCAATTGTGGGAAGGGAAGGTGGATACCGCGATCGCCCTTCTGAGAGGGACATTGGAGTGGGTCAGGAACCCCGCGGCGGTCGAGGAGTTGATCGCGTACCTGGAGAAGCGGCGTGCGTACATCCCCAACTACCAGCAACGGCAACAGGCGGGGTTATGGATCGCGAGCACCCGGGTGGAGAAATACAACGACTGGGCGGTGTCGGCACGTTGCAAGCACCAGGGGATGAGTTGGTCGCCCCAAGGGGTGCTGGCCTTGGCCGCGCTGGAAGCCGCGCGACGCAACGGTGAACTCGACGATTGGCGTCGGGATCGTGCGCTGCCCGAGCGAGCGTTGCCAGAACCGATTCGCAAGGCCGCTTGATCGCGGTATCGGCGCACCAACTGGCGAGCGCTAGGCAAAATTGTTCAGCCGCGAGTACTTCAACCAGCTCCACAGGGACTCGACGGGGTTGAGCACCGGCGCGAACGGCGGCAACCGCTCCAAGCTCAGCCGGTCGCCGAAGTGGGCCTCCAACGCGCGGATGGGTTCACCCTTGTGCATGGTGCCGCCGTCCCAGATGATCACGAACCGGCCCGCCAAGTCGTGCAACAACGCCTCCAGGAAGGCCGTCACGTACCAGTTGTCGAAGTAGCCGTCGGCCAGCGTGTGGAAGTACAACCCCAGGCGGTCGCGGCGCGGGGACAGCCACAACGCCGCCGCGACGGAGACCTTCTTGCGGGGCCCGCCGGCCTGGGTGAGGGACGGCGTTTGGCCCCGTGGCGCCCAGGTGCGGCGGGCCAGCGGGGCCATCAGCAGGCCGCTCTCGTCGATCTGGACGAGGCGCGCCCCCTGGCGTCTGGCTTTCCTCTTGATCCGAGGCCAATCCGAGGCGAGCCACGCCGCGATCGCCCCCGGGTCGCGTTCGCGGGGGACGCGCTCGGGCTTCTGGGGGGTGAAGCCGCGGTCCCTCAGCCACGTGGTGAGCGACCGGGGGTTGAACCGGATGGCGAACTCCTCCTCGATCAACTGGGCCAGCCGAGGGGCGGTCCACAGCTCGGTAGCGAACCCGTGCTCGACGGGGCTGCCCCGTAGCCACCGCAGGACGATCTTCTCCTGGGTGACGGTCAGCTTGGGTGGCCGGCCCGGTACGGGGCGAGCTGTCAGGCCCTCCGGGCCTCGGTTGCGGAAGCAGGCGAGCCAGCGCCAGACCGACCGGACCGAGATCCCGAGGAACTCGGCGATCTCGTCGGCCGAGTGGCCTTCGAGGTATCGCTGGACGGCGAGTTGGCGCCGGTGCTCCAGTTCGACGGGGGAGCCCTTGGTTCTCATCCCCAGAGTGTAACGCAACCCGGGTCTCACTGACATTACTTTCCTGACCGTCGATAGACACAAATTCCAAGCACAAGCACAATCCAATTTGGTAGCCGTTCACCAGTGTAGTTGCGGATACCCGCCCCTCTCACAGGAGGAACAGCATTGTGCGAAATCGCGACAACGGCTACTTTGGCGGCTCATCACAGTCATTCCGTTGACTGCAAGGCTGAACGGGTTCGGCCGGGAAGGTGCGGCAATGACACCCCGATTGTTCCGTTCGCGAGCTGGCGTCGGTCGAAGACCGTCACCCGAACCGGTCGCTGTACGTCTCCTCAAAGGCGGGGACCCAGTCGTTTGACTGCTCGAACGTCTGGTGTTCGATGCTCGCATTGAAAACCAACCGGGGATGTCCCAACTTCCTCTCGAGGCTGCGATGCTCTTGACGATCCGAAAAGTCATGTCAGGGTGGGTCAGCATCTCTTGGCTGTCTCCGCCCAGCGAGGCCGAGACCGTGCACTGCGAGGACTGACATTACTTTCCTGAGACGCTATAAGCACAAGCCTCAGTACAGCACTTCCTATTACACCGGTGAACGGCTACCCAATTTGGATCGAAAACCCTTGGAGGACGATCATGTCGAAGCCGACGAAATGTATCAAAACGCCGGAGAAAAAGGGGTCCCACACGAGGACCCGGAGGATCCGCCCCGGTGTCGGGCCAACAAGATCAAGGGGCACGGGACGATGGAAAACGACCGTCCTCCCGTGGTCGGGATCGTCGGCCGAGAGTCTGGGACGGTGCGGCTGGAGGTCGTGGCGCATTCGGATCAGGAGACATTGGAAGCATTTGTAGATAAGGCAACAAAATCGCAGGCCATGGTATACACGGATGAATGGAGTGGTTACGACCACGTTCCGGAACTCGGTCGCGGCCACGCCACGGTGTGTCACACTCCGGGGAAACGGGAGTGGGCGCGTGATGACGATGGTGACGGGGTACGCGAGGTTCATAACAATACGACCGAGGGATTGTGGACTGGGGCACGGAACTTTTTGCGGAGCTTCCGTGGAGTCAGTAAGGGGTTCCTGGGCCAGTACATGGCCATGTTCGAATGGTCATATAACATGAAGGAGGCGACCAAAGCCGTTCTGCGGGCGATCCTGAGAATCAAGGTCGCTACTGATTTGGGCCCATGAGCCTCTCTTTCTTGGTCCAGCCATAATGCGAATCTATCCGTGCGTTTGTTCAGGAGGCTTTCCGTCAAGCGGGTCCTCTTCGATAGGCACGTACCTCGCGCCAGTGGCCGCGCACTCGGCCGGTGTCCGATCTCCCAACGAACTGTGCGGGCGTTCCGTATTATACTCCTCCTTCCAAACCGCGCCCAACGCCTGGGCCTGGGGCTCGTTCTCGAACTCCTCCCGGTCCAGGAACGCCTCGCGGCGCTTGCTGTGGAACGACTCCGCGGAGCCGTTCTGCCACGGGCTGGCCGGCGCCACGTCCAGCGCTGCGGAGCCCGCCCCTTCCAGCCAACTCCGCACCACCTCCGCGGCGAACTCCGGGCCGTTGTCGCTGCGGACTCGGTGCGGCGGGCCGCCACGCTCCGCCGCCACGCCGGCCAGGATGGCACGGCTCTCTTCGGCCGTCATGCCCCGGCGCGCTTCCAACGCCAGGCATTCACGTGTATACTCGTCGACCAGACTCAGCCACTTCAGGCTCCGGCCCTCGCTGGTACGGTCGAAGATGAAGTCCCATGTCCCTACATCATCCTTGCCGCGCGACGGCCGGAGGTGGCAGGCGTTGACGTCCTGCCCGTGCGGCCGCCGGGGCTTGGGCACGGCACGAGGTCCGGCCAGTCTCAGCCCCGACAGGCGCCAGATCCGCCGCACCGCCTTCTTGTGCACCGACCACCCCTCGCGGACCAACAGCGCCCAGATCCGCCGGTAGCCGAACCGCGGGTGCGTGCCGGCCCGTTCCTCGACACGCCGGGCCAACGCCGCGTGCGCGTCCCGCGCGACGGGCGTGTCCCGGAGGCCGGAACGGGGCAGCCCCAGCGCCCGGGACGCGTGCCGTTGCGACACGTTGAAGTGTTCACGTATCCCTGCGGCGATCGATCGGCGTCGGGCGGCGGTCATGGCTTTTTTTTCAACGCCTCCTGGAGCATGCGGCGGTCGAGCGCCAGCTCGGCGACCAGGTGCTTGAGGCGGCCGACTTCGGCTTCGAGTTCAGACATGCGGAGTTGTTCGTTCGATACGGGGTCCTCCGGGAGGGCCTGCCAGCGGTAGGAGGTGGTCGGGTTGATCCCGGCCTTGCGGCACGCCTGGTTGACGTTCAGCCCGGCGTCGAGGTCGGCCCAGATGTCGCGGAGGGTCGAGGCGATCCGGTCAGGGCTGGTTCGCTTTCGCATGCAATCGCTCCCTGGTCTCTGCCAGTTGTACGATTTGCATTATGACTGGACCAGTTTTTGGGGAGCAGGCCAACGACACGCTCATTGAGGTGGATGGCGTTGTTCGGGGCGAAGTTGCTCAACCGTCCCCACTTCAACCAACCCCAGATCGGTTCGACGGGGTTCAGCGTCGAGGCATACGGCGGCAACTTCTCCAGGACCAGTCGATCAGCCAGGCTGTCCTGAATTTGGCGGATCGGGTCCCCCTTATGCAGGCTCCCCCCGTCCCACACGACGACCACGCGCCCGGTCAATTCTTTGACCCACGTTTCGAGGAAGGCCGCCGAGGTCCAGTTGTCGAAGGAGCTGTCGACCAAGGTCCCGAAGTACATCCCCATGCGATCGCGATGCGGCGACAGCCCCAGGGCGGCCGCCACCGAGACCTTCTCCCGATGGCCGGATCTCTGGGCCAGCTCCGGTGTCTGTCCGCGCGGAGCCCAAGTCCGACGGACCAAAGGGGCCATCAGCAAGCCGCTCTCGTCAATCCAGGCGAGGTAGGCCCCCTGACGCCGAGCTTTTTTTGGAGGCGCGGCCAGTCGGAGGCGAGCCACTCCTGGATCTCGGCCGGATCTCGCTTCCGTGGCACGCGCTGGGGCTTCTGCGGGGTGAGGCCCCGGCACCGCAGCCAGGCGCTGAGATCTCGCGGGTTGAAGGCGACGCCGCACTCCTGCTCGATCAACTGGCCGAGCCGGGCGGCGGTCCAGAGCTCGGTGGCGAAGCCGTGCTCGGTGGGGTCGTCGACCAGCCCACGCAAGACGATCTTCGCTTGGGTCGTCGTCAGCTTTCGGGGTCGGCCAGAGGCGGCATGCCCCAAGAGACCGGCGGACCCCTGGGCGCGGAAGGCAGCGATCCATCGCGACACGGTCGTGCGATGGACGCCGAGGAAGTCGGCGACCTCCTCGATCGGGTATCCCTCGCAAACGCGCTGGACGGCCAGAAGCCGCCTGCGTTCCAATTCGGCAGGTGACCCTGGGGATCTCATGCGACCCAGTGTAGCACCCCCAAGGCTCGTGTGGCATTACTTTTCTGACCGTCAATAGTGGGGGCAGAGTGTTCACTCCGACTTGGTCTTCGAGGAGCGAAGACGGCGCTTCAGCGGCCCTTCCGGGTCGGCCGGCGCAGTCGCCGGTTCCGGAAGGGACGGCGGCGGGGCAGGGGTCTTCGCCTTCGGTTTCGGCTTGGGAGCTTGCGGCGGGGCAGGGGCCTTCGCCTCCTCCACCTTGAGCGGTGGCTGGGTCGCGGACACCGGGGCTTCCCGCGGAGCCGCCGGCGACTTCGCCTCCTCCACCTTGAGCGGTGGCTGGGTCGCGGACACCGGGGCTTCCCGCGGAGCCGCCGGCGACGGATCCGTCAGCAGTTGGGATTCGACCTGAAGCGTCACGCATGACGCTTCGGCCACCAGTGTGGTGATCTGAGGCGCGAACTGCTCGATGCCGCGCTTCAGGCGGTCCCACAGCAACGCCACGAACACCCGCATCACATGCCCACGGATCGCGGCGCCGCGCGCGTCCAGCCGCAGGACCACCTCACCCGTCGGGGAGATCTTGTAACTCCGGAACTTCCCATTCGGCAGCAACAGCACCGCGTACTCGTCGTCGAACCGCACGCCCAGGGCGCGCAGCGGGGGCGGCGGGGACTCCTGCGGGGAGTCGGGACCAACCTGGACCAACACCTCGGGCAACGGCGTGAGGCGCACGTCCAGGCCACAGGTCTTCGCGCAGGCGGCGGCGATCGCGGTGAGTCGCTCGGCGTGCTGCTTCGGGTCGGATCTCATGGGGGCGCCGGTCCTTGAAACCGAGGAGATCTGGGCGGTGGGGTCACTCTCAGGATCAGGATACGGCCGCCGCCTGGAAATCTCCAGGGCGAGGCGAAGCGTGACATCCAGGTGGCTGAAGTCGGCCAAGATTTCGTCAAGTACCCCATCCCTAAAGGGAGGGGCTTGCCAGTGGTCTCCGAGGGCTTCCGAGTTCCCCCATCAACGACCCCGACATGAGGCCAGTTGACCCTGGCCCCGTCGCAGGGAAGGTGAGAGACGTGTCTCACGACAGGTCTCGGAAGAAGGTTTCATCCGACAATCGGACACTGTCGCAAGGATACCGGGTCCCTGCATCATGCCGCCCTCGCCTTATGAAGGGTCTTGGTCGTCGCGGCTCGGCCGCGGGCCTGTCGCTCGCGAAGCAGGTCCAACGCCAGCCGAACCTCGATCGCACGCTGCGTCCGTACCCGGTACACCGTCGTCTGCATCTTCCGGTACCGACGGTTCCCTCGCTCCACGGCGTTCGACGTCGCTCCTTCTAGCAACTTCTCGTCCAGGAACACCAACGCCTTCTCCAGACCCGGCAGGAACAGCTTCTTCAACACCTCCCGGAGCCGGACAAACCGCTTCAACCGCGCCCGCAGGCGCTCCAGCTTGGCCAGCGCCGTCGCCGTCCGGCACCGCCGGTCGAACAGGCGAGAGACCTCCTCCATCAGACCACGCAGGATGCGCAACTGCGGCTGGCCCCGGGTGATCCGAGCCAGCGTCTTCCGCTCGGAGGCCGTGAGAGGGTGCCGGACGAACAGGTAGCGGTGCTCGAACAGCTCACCGACCTTCCCCTCGATCCGTTTCTTGCGCCGGGCGGCTTGCTTTGCCGCCTTCGAACTGGGACGACCGCGTGGCCACTTGGGGGCGTCGGAGGCCAGGTCCTTGCGCAGCTTGGCGACGGCGGAGAGAACCGCCTTGGTCACTTCCTTGAGGACAGGGAAGGTGCAGAGTGGATGCGGGACTGCACCGAAGACCGTGGCGATCGGCTCGGGATCCAACGCCGAGCCGTCGGTTGTGATCCCCTGGACGACCAAGCCTCGCGCGTCCAGGGCCTGCTGGAAGCGGCGGAAGAAGGCCTCGATATCCGTGTGGGTCGGGTCGTGGTCCAGGACCTGGTAGGCGAGCCGCTTGAAGGTGCGGTTCTCGACGAGCGAGATTCAACAAACAGACTGCTCACGAAGAAACGGGTTGCGATCCTCAGGGTCAGCCGCCCATAGTCGGGGTCCCGGCGCTCTTGCGCCTGGCAGAGTGGTGCCGCCGGCGTCGGGAGACATCCCAGGAAGGTGACCGATGCGACGCTTCACCGATCCACCCGCTCCCCCCGCGCCGCGCCGACGCCGCGTCGACGATCGCCCTGAAGGCCCTCTGGCCGGCGCTGCCCGTCGAACGACAGCGGAAGGCTCTTCTCACCCTGACGCGAATCGTGGCCCGACAGGTGGCGACGCCCCCGAGCCGAAAGGGGGTGGCGCATGAACCGTCCTGAGGTCGCAACGGCTTCCGAGGAGATCTCCCGGCCCGATCTTTCGGGGGCATCGCCCGGTCGGACCAGCGTCGGCCTCCATTCGGGGAAGATCCACTCCGCTCATCTGGAGCGCTGGGCCATCGTTTATGTGCGGCAATCCAGCCTGCAGCAGGTGCTCGAGCACCGCGAGTCACGAGACCGCCAGTACGCGCTGGCCGACCACGCCGTTATCCTGGGGTGGCCGGCCAACCGCGTCCTGGTCATCGACGAGGACCAGGGCCGCAGCGGCCGCAGCGCGGAGGGCCGGAGCGGGTTCCAGCGCCTGCTGGCGGAAGTGACCATGGATCACGTCGGAATGGTCCTCGGGCTCGAGATGAGCCGGCTGGCACGCTCATCGAAGGATTGGCATCACCTGATCGAGATCTGTGCCCTCTTCGGGACACTCCTGGCCGATCAGGATGGCATCTATGACGCTTGCGATCCCAACGACAGGCTGGTGCTCGGCCTGAAAGGGACGATGAGCGAAATGGAGCTCCATGTGATGCGCAGCCGGCTTGAACGCGGCAAGCTCCACAAGGCCGAGCGTGGGGAGCTGTTCCTCGATGTGCCGGTCGGTTACCTGAAGCTGCCGTCCGGTCAAGTCGAGCGGGAGCCCGATGAACAAGCCCGTGACGTGGTGCACCTGATCTTCGACAAGTTCGAGGAACTGGGCACCGTCTGTGCCTTGTTCCGCTACCTGGTCGCCCACAACATTCGCCTCGGCATTCGCGTCCCTCAGGGCCCGCGGCGTGGTCAGTTGGAGTGGCGACGTCCTTGCCTGCCGACGCTCTTCGGCATCCTGCACCACCCGATCTATGCGGGCGCCTACACCCATGGACGCCGACTGGGCGATCCGAAGAGCAGCGCCGCGGGGAAGGCCAAGAAGCGACGGGTGCCGATGGCCGAGTGGAAGGTGCTGATCCGGGACCGCCTGCCGGCCTATATCACCTGGGAGCGTTATTTAAAGAATCAGGAATGTCTTGATCAGAACCGGTCGATCCGGAGTCCCGAGGGGCCGTTCGCGACGGCCCGACACTGCTCAGCGGCCTCCTGATCTGCGGCAATTGCGGCCGGCGACTTCAGGTCTCTTACCGGAGGTCGCATGCTGCTTACTACGGCTGTGTACGGCATCGCGACCAGGCTTTCGAACCCAATTGCCGGCAAGGGATGGTTGCCGCGGTCATCGACGCGCGGGTGGCCCGGCAAGTCCTGCGAGCCCTGGAGCCGGCGGCGTTGGAACTCAGCCTCGCGGCGCGCCAGGACATTGAACGGGAGCGGGGCCGTCTGGCTCGGCATCACCAGCAGCAGGTGGAGCGGGCGCGCCACGAGGCCGGGCTGGCAGAGCGTCAATACCAGGCGGTCGAGCCGGAGCACCGGCTGGTGGCGCGCACCCTGGAAGCGCGTTGGGAGCAGGCCCTACGCGCGGTGCGCGCGGCCGAGGAGGCGTACGACCGGGTCCTGCAGGAGCAGCCGCCCCAGCTCACTGCCGAGGAGAGTGACCAGGTCCTGGCCTTGGCATCCGACCTGCCCGCGCTGTGGGAGGCCCCTGGCACGATGGCCGCCGATCGCCAGGCCATCGTGCGGTGCCTCATCGATCATGTAGGTGTGCTGGTCCGAGGCAATACCGAGCATGTCGATGTAACGATCCATTGGGCAGGCGGATTCGCCAGCCAACACGAGATCATCCGCCCGGTGGGATGCTATGACCAGTGAGGTGATTTCGACCGGCTCCTGCCGCGGATCTTTGAGTTGCGTCAGGCCGGCTGCACCGCTATGGAGATCGCCGATCGGCTGAACGAGGAGGGCTTCCGCCCACCCAAGCGGAGGGGTGGCTTTAGCAAGGAGATGGTGCGGCAACTCGTCCACCGGCTCGGCTCGGGAGATGAGCACAGGGGCGAGGGGACGCCGAGGCCGCCCGAGTGGTGGCTGTCGGCATTGGCCGACGCACTGGGGATGCCCCAAGGGAGGCTCCGTGAGTGGGTCCGCCGCGGATGGCTGTTCGCCCGGAAGACGCCCGAGGGCCGCTGGGTTGCCTGGGCGGACGACGTCGAATTGATCCGCCTCCGGAGGTTGCTGGCCCATCCGTGCGACGGCGATACCCGATATCCGCCCGAGTTGACCACTCCGAGGCGAGGCGACAGCGATTGAGCCATATTTCCCGCGGCTGCCGCTGGCCCGGCGTGATGGCGGTGGACCGCTGACGATGATCGGTGCCCGTGACAATGGAGGCATTATGAGTGAGGAATCGACAGGACGCAGAACGGTCCGTCAGAGAGCTCGTCGGCGGCGAGGGACCCCGAGAAGTCCGCGAGTGCCCAATCGAGGTAATCGGCGTCGATTCGCCGCTCCGCCTTTTTCCCCCCCGGCCTCGACCCAGTTCTGGATCGTTGCATAGGGGACGAAGACGCGGTGCTCGCGCCAGAAGGTCCAGCCAGCGGTGCGATAGGGTAATCCGTCCTCGATGACCAGTCGGACGGCGGCCTCGACGACGCGCCGTGTGTAGTGACTGCCTGGGTGGGCCAGGTCGGTCATGTCGGCGTGGAAGTCCTTGCGGCAGCGGGAGCAATCATGCTGGGAGTGGATCAGGATCAGGTCGCAAGGCCGTCCGGTGAGGGGATTACCCAGGTCGTGAAGGGTGCGACGACCCAGGCCATCACGGTAGGCGCGATGTCCACAGCGCGGACAGGGTCGGCGGCGATAATTTCGGTTCTGGACGCGGATCTTGGGCTTGGGCAAGTCCTCGATGCGGTTGATCCCCTCAGAGGGATCGGGTCGGTATTCGCCGGGTCCCGGCATGGTTGAGCTCCTGGAAAAGAGATTCTACCAGGAGATACGCCTTCCGGTGGCGATTTGTTCACAAACCCGGCCCGGAATCCTTGCTATAGACTCGACAATCGCCCGAGAACTTCCCCCGGCGAGGACGAGAGCAGTCGGGCTCAGGCACCCGCCTGCCGGACACGGGGGAAGAAGTTGGTGTCGTCGCCGAGCCGTGTCCCGGGCTGGATCCGGCCGGCGGCAAACGTGTGCGGCTGCAGCGCTCCGGGGAATGGCTCGAGTCCGAGGTTGCTCAGGGCCCGGTTCGCCGTCCCGGGAATCACCGGAGAGGCCCCCTCGAAGAGGAGGCGCAGGCAATCCAGGCCAACGAAGACGATGCTGTCGAGCCGCTCCCTGACCCCTTCCTGGCGCGCCAGCGACCAGAATCCCACCTCGTTCAAGTGGGCGTTCATCCGGTCCGCAATGCCGAGCAGTTGAGCGACCAGAGAGGAGATCGTGGTCAGGTCGAGCCGGGCATAGGCGGAGCGCAGCTCCTCGACGATCCAGCCTCGCAGCGCCTCGTCGGCCGGGTCGACCGTCGCCGCCGCCGGCACGGTATTCCGGTAGTTCTTGTTGGCGAACTTCACGACCCGCGAGTAGAGGTTCCCGAGGTTATTGGCCAGGTCGGCGTTGTAGGTCGCCACCACGAGCTTCTCGCTGATCTCCGCGTCGATGTTCCTCATGTTCTTGGCAAGATAGAAGCGGAGCCCATCCACCCCCACGAGGTCCATCAGCTCGCCGGGCACGACGGCGTTGCCCAGCGACTTCGACATCTTGATCCCACCCTCGCCGACCCAGAACCCGTGGATGCGGAAGGCGGCTGGGGCCTCGACGTCCAGCGCCCTCAAGATGATCGGCCAGTAGATGCAGTGCGTCTTGATGATATCCTTGGCCATGAGGTGCGTGACCGTCGGCCACCAGGTCGAGAAGGTGCCCTCTGGCCAGCCGAGACTCGTGAGATAGTTCATCAGGGCGTCGAACCAGACGTACGTGACATAGTTGGAGTCGAACGGCAACTCGATCCCGAGCGTGACGCGGCTCTTGGGCCGGGAGATGCAGAGATCCTCCAGCGGCGCGTCGAGCAGCGCCAGCATCTCGCGGCGGTAAGACTCGGGCTTGATCCAGTCCGGAAGCCCCTCGATCCGATCGCGGAGCCAGGCCTGGTGGTCCTGAAGCCTGAGGAAGTAATTCGTCTCCGAGGTCAACACGGGGACGACGAGGTGGTCAGGGCAACGGCCCTGCTCGTCCAGGTCTGATTTCTTCTTAAACTGCTCGCACCCGAGGCAGTAAAGGCCGGAATAATCCTTTTGGATGATCATCCCGCGCTCGTGCAGGAGCGACAGCGCCCTCTGGACGCCCTGCACGTGGCCGGCGGCGGTCGTCCTGACCCAGAAATCGAAGCCGATGTTCAACTGCTCGAAGAGGGCCCGGAACTTGGCGGACTGGGCGTCGAGGTAGCGGTAGACCTCGAGCCCACTTGCCGCGGCGGCCTCTTGGTTCTTCTGACCGTGCTCGTCGGTTCCCGTCGTCAGGAAGACGTCCGTGCTCCCGAGCTGCGCGGCCCGCTTCAAAAGGTCGGCCATGACGGTCGTGTGGGCGTGCCCGATGTGAGGGTCGCCGTTGATGTAGTAGATCGGAGTCGTGAGATAGAGCCGATGCATGGCGGACCTCGGGATGCGGAGGCGCGGGTCAAGACAGGCCGGGAGCCGGCGTGGCGACCGCAGGCTCGCTCAGCCTGGCGGCACACCGGCACACTCGCATGCCCTGCCCGAGACGGATCCCCTCTGGCCAAGGGCATGGCGGGCGAGCGTCCCCGTGCAGCCGTCCCGCTCGAGGGCGGCCAGGGCGCGTCGGAATCGTCCGGGGAAATCGTGGCGGGCGGGCGTCGAGGGGCTGAAAATCCCGTTCCTCTGATGTTGCTTGAAAAAGCGGCGGGGTCGAATCCTCGGGCCACGCCTTCGGCGGGACGCCAGCGGGGTCGTGCTGCCGGCGCCGCGAGGCGCCACGCCCCGTCCCGCGACGCACCCCCGAAGTTTCGGATCCGCCCTCTCCCCTCCCCCGGCACCCGCGAGGGAGGGAATTCGGAGATCGATATCCGTCTCAAACTTTTTCCAGGGACATTGGTCACCAGGGCCGGGCGGTGACCAGCCGGGGTGTCGGACGTCTCGCGAGCGATTGTATCCCTGCTCCCGGAGACGATGCAACCCCTCATCCGGGGCGAGGTCCCACGGGCGCTGGGCGGGGCGAGGGGGGCCCGGACCGCATCGGGGACGAGTCGCCCATCACGGATCTTGATTCAACGGAGGAGGGTGATCCCCCGTCGCGTGCCTCGGCCCGGGATCAGTTATGTTCGATGTGTGCTATGTTCAATGTATGCTTCAACCATCATGATGTGCGGGCCGGCACGTCTGATCAACGCCAGGTGAGTCTCGGCGCTCGACACTTCTTCGAGCTGTTCGTTGACGAACCACTGCAGGAAGTTCAGCGCGATGTAGTTCTTCTCCGCCGTCGCGAGCGACACAAGTTCATATATCTGGTTGGTTGTGCGGATTTCGGAGTCGAGCGCCAGTTGAGCGGCGGCTTCGGCCGACTTGAATTCATTCTGCGGCGTGGGTACCGCCGGGATGACGACCCGTCCGCCCGCATCCAGCACGAACTTGACGATCTTCATCGCATGCTCGCGCTCCTCCTGGGCCTGCGCGTAGAAGATTCTGGCGAGGCCGAACAGGCTTTCCCGCTCGAAGTAGGCGGCGATGGCGACGTACTGGTTCGAGTTGCCGAGTTCGTGTTGGACCTGCTCGTTCAGCGCGGTGTTGATCTTCTCGCTGATCATCATTGGAGACTCTCCCGGGAGCTTGATAAGAATCACGTCTCGATCGGCGCGAGTGCCGATGCGGTGGGCCGGAGGTCGAGCTGCTGAGGTCTCGGCTCGGGGAGGAGCACGCGGGGTCGGTCGGCTGCTTGTCCAGGTCGCCGGCCTTGAGCCCGAGTCCCTCGCTGGCGGCTCGGGTGATGACGGCCACGACCTCGATCGGGCCGACGGCCACGACCACCTCGGCCAGGATGTCGCCAAGGCTGATCGACGGGATCATCCCTTGGAGCTGGTTCCGCGCGCTGAGCATAACATACGGCCCCCAGAGTGTTGAACCCGGTCCGGCCAGGGAGCACCCTAGACCGCGACCTTGAGTTCACCGCTCGGGCCGATTTGCTGTCGCGTGGCCAGGCAGGCGGCGAGCCCCCGGAGCCGCTTGACCATCTCGGCCAGCCCATTCCGGCGACCGGTCGTGAGGTTCTTTTCCAGCCCGATGCGTGCCAGGAATCCCGGGAGGTCGAAATCGAGGATCTCTTCCGCGGGCTGGCCGGAGAAGAGTCGCTGAAGCAGAGCGATGAGGCCACTGACGATCGCGCTGTCGCTGTCGGCCAGGAACTCGACCACGGCCAACGTCCCCTGCTGCCGCACCCGGGCGGACAGAAAGACGGTACTCTGACACCCCCGCACGCGATTGGCCTCGACCTTCAACCCGACGGGCATGGCTGGCAGCTCGCGCCCCAGCTCGATGAGATACTGGTAACGTTCCGACCAGTCGCCCAGCCCGGCGAACTCGTCGAGCAGCGCCGCCGCGGCCTCCTCGACACTCTGGGCGGCGGCCCGCGGGTAACCCGGCTCCGGGACGTCCGCGGCGCTCGAAGGCGCCGGAGGCACCCGCGGAGCTCCCGACGGCGACGATCGCCCGCAGGGTGGTCGCAAGTCGTGCCACCTCGTCGACCGTGTTGTACAGGGCGAAGGACACCCGGACGGTGCCGGGGACCCCGAATCGCTGCAGCAGCGGCTGGCAGCAGTGGTGCCCGGTACGGACCGCGATCCCTTCGAGGTCCAACCGGGTACCCACGTCGAGGGCCGACAGCGGCGGGTCCTCCACCACAAAGGAAATCACCCCGGCCCGGTGGGCCGGCTCGCCGACCAGGCGCACGCCGCGGATCGCGCCCAGTTGCTCCAGGGCGGCTTCGATCAGCCGCGCCTCGTGGCCGGCGATCTGGTCGCGGCCGATGCGTCCGAGCTCGTCCAGGGCCTCCGCCAGCCCGACGGCGCCGGCGACGTTCGGAGTCCCCGCCTCGAACTTGGACGGCGTCACGTTGTAGGTCGTCTTTTCAAAGGTGACGGTATTGACCATCTCCCCGCCGCCCTGCCACGGGGGCATTTCCTCCAGGTGGCGGGCCTTGCCGTAGAGGACACCGATGCCCATCGGGCCGTAAACCTTGTGGCCCGAGAAGGCATAGAAGTCGCAATCCAGGTCCCGCACGTCAACCCCCAGGTGCGCCACCGCCTGGGCGCCATCCACCACGACCGGGACGCCCCGCTCGTGGGCCATGTCGATCATCCGCTTGATCGGGTTGACCGTGCCCAGGACGTTGGAGACGTGCGTCACCGCGACGAGCTTCGTGCGCGGAGTGAGCAGCTTCTCGTAGGCGCCCAGCCGGAGATCGCCGGAGTCGGTGATCGGCACGACCCGCAGGGACGCCCCTTTCTCCTCGCAGAGCATCTGCCAGGGGACGATGTTGGCGTGGTGCTCCATCCACGTGATGACCACCTCGTCGCCGGGTCCGACGTTCCGGCGTCCGAAGCACTGCGCCACGAGATTGATCCCCTCGGTGGCGCCGCGCACGAAGACGATTTCCTGTGGGGACTGGGCGTTCAGGAACTGCTGCACCTTGGCCCGCGACTGCTCGTAGAGCGCGGTGGCCCGGTCGCTGAGGGTGTGGACGCCGCGGTGGACGTTGGCGTTGTCCGTCTCGTAATACCGGACCAGGGCGTCGAGGACCGCGCGCGGCTTCTGCGTGGACGCGGCGTTGTCCAGGTACACCAGCGGCTTGCCGTGGACCGTTCGACCCAGGATGGGGTAATCCTGGCGGATCCGCGAGAGGTCCGGGGTGAGGTCCTCTTGGGTCCGGGCTCCGGGCTCCGGCACGGGGTGGGCGTGAGAGAGGTTCATCAATGTTTCCTCGAATGATGTCACGCGGATCGGAACGCTCACGCACGCTGGGCCGAGGCCAGTTCCCGATACCACCGGGTCAGCTCGGCCGGAGACACGGGACTGCGGCGTGCCACCGCCTCGCGCCTGAGACGACGTAGCAAGAGCTCGGCTTGCCGTCCTTCGAAAGCGATCCCTTCCCGACCCAGGACGTACGCCAGGGCAGCCGTTCCCGAGTGCTTGCCGAGCACGAACTCGCTGTCGGTCGCGCCGACGACCGTCGGCCGGAACGGTTCATAGGTTTCCCGATTTTGCAGCAGGGCGTGGACGTGGATACCCGACTCGTGCTGATAAATCCTCCGGCCGGTGATGGGCTGGAAGGGGGGGATCGGGCGGCCGCTGTCGTCCGCGACCCTCCGGCAGAGCCCGCCGAGCGCCTCGGCGGCGATCCCGCAGTCCCCACCCAGGGAGACCCGCACGGCCATCACCACTTGCTCCAGCGCGGCATTGCCGGCGCGTTCGCCCAGGCCGTTCACGGTCACGTCGACGCTCTGGGCGCCCGCCGCGATCGCGGCGATGCAGTTGGCGGTCGCCATGCCCAGATCGTTATGGCCGTGAAAACCGAGCCGCAGCCTGGGGGCCAAGTGACCCAGCCGAGAGAACGCCTCGCCCACCTGGAGCGGGTTCCACACCCCGACCGTGTCCGCCAGGCGCAGGCGGTCGCCGCCGGCGTCGTGCACGGCCCGGGCGAACTCGGCCAGGAACCCCGGATCGGCCCGGGAAGCATCCTGAGCCCCGACCGAGACGAATTCGAAGCGGCCGCGGGCGAAGGGCACCAGCTCATGGATCCGGTCCAGGGCCCAGGCCGGCGATTTCCCCAGGGCCTTGCAATGGAGGGCGGAGGCCGGCAGCGACAGGTGCACGGCCCGCACCCCGCTCCGCGACGCGGCCTCGATGTCTTCCCGTCGGGCTCGCCCCCAGGCGGTCAGGCGACACGGCAGGTTCAGGGCGACCATGTCACGGATCGTCTGGCATTCGTCCTCCCCCATGGCGGGGATGCCGACCTCGAGCTCCGGGACCCCGGCGTCGGCCAGGGCCGCGGCAAGGTCGAGCTTTTGCCCGCGCGTGAAGGCCACCCCGGGGGCCTGCTCCCCATCGCGCAAGGTGGTGTCGATCAGCCAGACGGCGAGGCCCTTTCGCGGGGAAGGATCGGCCATCTCGGGCATCCTCCTGGTTGGATCGTACCGGAGACGAAGGGGGAAGGTCTCCCGGATCGGGGGTGTGTTGGCTGCGCCGGACTGGAGAGGTGGGAGGCGGCCGGCGCAACCGGCGAAACATTGACGGCCGACGCGCGGGAGAGACCCGTCCGCGCCTCAGTCCGGGAGCTGCAGCGCGTCGTTGGGGCAATCCGAGATGCACTGGCCGCAGGCGACGCAGCGGTCGGGGATCACGCGGATCTCCCCGCGGGCCGAGACGAGGGCCCCGGTGCCGCACGCGTCGACGCACGACCCGCACCCGCAACACTGATCCTGATCGATGACGACAGCCATGGTTCAACAATTTCCTAGCGAGGAATCCCACACGCTTCAGCGGTGGGAGGAATCGCGTGAGACCTTCGTTTCGCGAACAGCCCTTGACGTTTTGAGGCCATTCGTCTAAAATGAATGGCATGAAGATCACCTTGCAAATACAGATCCTCCCCGATGCCGCCCAAGCCGACCGCCTGAAGGCGCTCATGGCCCGCTTTAACGCGGCGGCCAACTGGATCGTCGGAGAGCTGTTCGCGGGCAAGGTGACCAACAAGATCACGGCACAGCAACTCCTCTATAAGAAGGTGCGCGACCGCTTCGGGCTGGGGGCCCAGACGGCCATCCTCTGCATCCACCGTGCGGTGGAGGCGTGCAAGCGGGACACGTCGATCCTGCCCGTCTTCCGGCCCGACGCGGCGCTCACGTACGACGTCCGCACCCTCAGCTTTAAAGGACCAGACCGGGTCAGCATGCTGACGCTGTCCGGCCGGATCGTCGTGCCGTTCCTCGTGGGCGGCTACCAAGCCGAACGGCTCGGCTACCCGAAAGGCCAAAGTGACCTCATCCGCCGCCAGGATGGCAAGTGGTTCCTGCTCGTCACGGTGGACGTCCCCGACGGGACCGAGGTCCCTGCGACCGACTTCCTCGGCGTCGATATGGGCATCGTTAATATCGCCGCCGACTCGGACGGTGAGATCCACTCCGGCAAGGCCGTCGAGGACGTCCGCCGCAAGCACAACCTCCAGAGGCAACGACTCCAGAGGAAGGGGACCAAGGGAGCCAGGAAGAAATTGAGCCGGGTCTCGAGGCAGGAGGCCCGCTTCCGCCGCCACCAGAACCACGTCATCTCCAAGAAGATCGTCGAGACTGCCAGACGCACCGGGCGCGATGTCGCCGTCGAAGACCTCGGCGGCATCCGCGAACGGGTTACGGCCCGAGGCACCGACGCGCGCAACAGGCTCTCCGGCTGGTCGTTCGGCCAACTCTATGCCTTCCTGGCCTACAAAGCCCGACTGGCGGGGATCACGGTCGAGACCGTGGATCCCAGGAACACCAGTCGCACGTGTGCCGAGTGTGGGCATTGCCAGAAGTCCCACCGGAAGAGCCAGGCGGAATTCGCATGCAAGGTGTGCGGCCATCGGGCCCATGCCGACCGAAACGCCGCCCGGAATATCCGGGCTCGGGCACTTGCTAAGCGCGCCCTAGAACTGGGAAGCCCCTCGGGGCCGAACCGGAAATCCCACACCCTTGAGGGGTGGGAAGCTTAATCTCCCTCCGAATTGGTCAACGCGGCGCCGGCCGGGGCCAGCAAGTATTCCTTGAGGGGCTCGCCCGCCTCCAGGGCGTCGAGGATCTCCTCCAGTCGATCCTCATCCACACTGCCGTACCAGTACCCTTCCGGGAAGATGGCCATCACCGGCCCGTCGTCGCACGCGTTCAGGCAACCGGTGGACGTGATCAACACGTTCTCCAGCCCGCGGTCGTCCAGGCCCTCCGCCAGGAGCGGCAGGAGGCCCGGCCCCCCCTTCTTTTGACATTTGCCCTTGGCATCATTACCTTGGCGGTAGCTACAGCACACCAGGATGACCCTGTCCGGTTTCTTCATGACAAGAAGCTCCTCTTCGTCTATCGAACCCTTCATGCGAGAGCCGCCGAAGTTCTGGGGATCGCGTCAGCCACAGCCGTTGCCCTGGCCTGCGCAGGCCTCGCCGCAGCGGAATTCGCGGCGGGGCGGCGCGAAGGCCCGGCCTTGAGAGAGGGCGTCCAGGGCGTCGGCCACGAGGCCCTCGGTGAGCTGCACCTGCACGCCGGCCTCGGCGAGGACCTGCCGGGGCGTCTCCCCCGCACCGCTGACCAGGACGGCCCGGCAATCCTTGAGCAGATCCGCCAGGTCGACCCAGCGCTGGACGCCCAGCCCCGTCGGCGGCGTGGGCCGCGATTCCACGAGGTTCCCGTCTGGGCCGAAGATCATCAGAGTCTCGGCCTCGCCCAGGTGCAGGTTCACGAGCAGGCCCTCCTCGCTGGCCACCGCGACGTAGGGCCGTTCGGCCCCCCGGCCGGCGGCGCAGTCGTGCAGGCACGCGAGGATCTCCTGGCTCATGGCCTCCCCCAGCCTGCCGACGGCGTCCGCCCGACAGCGGGCGCAGTGGCTCATCTGGGGGAGGTATTCTGCCGCCTCCGCCCGGACCCGCGCGATCCGCCCGGCCGACGGCGTCTCGAGAACCCCGAAGGGCGTCCCCTCCACCGGGTAGAGCGGGATGCCGTTGAGCACATCGGCGCCGAGCCCGGCCACAGTCCGGGCGATCTCGGGGACGTGGTCGTCGTTGACGCCCGGGATGATGATCGTGTTCACCTTGACCGTCACGCCTTTCTCCTTCAGGGCGCGGACGGCCTCGAGCTGGCGGCCCAGCAGCAGCCGGGCCGCCTCCGCGCCGCGGACGACGCGGGTGCCGTCGCGCATCCAGGCGTAGATCTGCTTGCCGATCTCCGGGTCGACGGCGTTGATCGTGATGGTGAGGTGGCTGACCCCCAGGTCCGCCAGCTCGTCGACGTGCGGGCCGACCCGGAGCCCGTTGGTGGCCACGCAGAGAAGGATGTCCGGGTCGTGCTCGCGGACCAGCCGCAGGGTCTCCAGGGTCTCCTCGGAGTTGGCGAAGGGGTCGCCCGGGCCGGCGATGCCGACGACGGCGAGGTCGGGGATACGCTCCTGGACACGCCGGAGGTACTCGACGGCTTGGCGCGGCAGGAGCACGGTGCTGGTGACGCCGGGGCGGCTCTCGTTGGGGCAGTCGTAGCGGCGGTCACAGAAGTTGCACTGCACGTTGCACCGCGGGGCCACCGGCAGGTGGATCCGGCCGTAGTGGTGGCGTGCTCCCGCGTCGAAACAAGGATGGCGCGACCGGTCCAGAGCCATAATTCCCTCACATGTTCATGTAGCCTGTAGGGTCGCCGTCCTGCTGGGCGGCGATCAGGGTGTTGGCGATCCGGTCGACCAGCTCCTGGGTGCCGCGGTACCCCAGGTGGAGCACCCGGCCCGCGCCGAGGCGGTCATGGATGGGGAAGCCGACACGCACCAGGGGCACGCCGAGCTTGCGGGCCAGCGGGTAGCCCTTGCTGTCGCCGACGAACAGGTCCGGCCGCAGACTGGCGGCGGCCTCTTCCAGGGCGAGGAAATCCACACCGTCGCGGAGGACGGCCTCGGGGGCGAGGGGACCGACGGCCTCGGCCAGGCGCCCGCTCCGCCCGCCGGACGCACAGAGCACGGGCTTGATGCCCACCTCGCCCAGGAAGGAGGTCAGGCCGACAACCAGGTCCTCCGCGCCGTAGACCACGGCGCGGCGGCCGAACAAATACTTGTGCGCGTCGATGTAGGAGTCGACCAGCCGCCCCCGCTCGGCAAGGTGCTTGTCGGGGACCGGCCGGCCGGCACACCCGGCCAGCAGGTCGAAGAAGGCGTCGCTCTGGCAAATGCCGATCGGCATGCCGAGGCCATGCCGACGAACCCCGAAGCGTTCCTCCAGCAGACCCGCCGCGGTCGCGCCCGGGTCGAGCGTCGCGCCGAACTCGAAAGTCGCGGCCGCGCGCCCCATCGCCCGCAACGACTCCACGGCCGTGCCCCCGGCCGGCAGCCGCTGGTACTCGTCCCAGGAGGGGCCGTCCAGCGTGTCGGAGTAGTCCGGCAGGAGGATGCCCGGCAACCCGAAATCGGCCAGCACCTCCTTGAGGTAGCGTAAGTCCGCGGGCGAGACCATCCCGGGCAGGACGTTCACCCGCCGTTCCGGCGTCCCGCCCGCGGCCAGCGCGGCCACGACGGCCTGCACCGCGGCGTGGAACCCCTCGGTGTGGGTGCCGCTGTAGCTCGGGGTCGAGACGTGCACCAGCTCGGGCAGGGGGCGGTCCCGGTGGTCGCGGCGGAACTCGTGGAGGTAGAGCCGGATGTCGTCGCCGATGGTTTCCGAGAGGCACGTCGTGGCGATCCCCACCAGCGCGGGGGCGTACTGGCGGATGACGTTCTCCAGGCCCTGGCGGAAGATCGACCCGCCGCCGTAGACCGCCGCGCCCTCGCTGAAGTTCGACGACGCGATGTCCACGGGCTCGCGAAAGTGGCCGATGAGGTAGCGGCGGATGTATGTGGAGCAGCCCTGCGAGCCGTGCAGCAGCGGGATGGCACCCTCGATGCCGCGGAACACCAGGCAGGCGCCCAGCGGGGTGCACACATGGCAGGAGTTGCGCGTGGCGGCGAAGCCCGCCGGCGGGTCGGTGATCAGGGGCAGTGAGGACATGACGACCCTCCGTGACCCGGATCGAGGACGGTCAAGGTTCCGGCGCCCGGGCGGGCCGACGGGCGGCGTCGCGGGGCGAACTGCCAGACCGGGCTCATCGTCGAGGCGTGGACCTCGGCGGCGAAGTTGACCATGCCCTCGAAGCCGGCCAGGGCGTGCTTGCGCTCGTGGTTGTGGTCGCAGAACGCGATGCCCAGCTTGAAGGCGAGGGGCCGCTCCTTGACGCCCCCGATGAACAAGTCCACCCGTTTCTCCTTCATGAAGGCCGCCAGCTCCACGGGGTTGGTGTCGTCGACCAGGATGGTCCCCGGGTCGCAGATGTCCCGGAGCTGCTGATAGTCCTCCTTCGTCCCGGTCTGCGAGCCGACGACGACCGTCTCCATGCCGATCGTGCGCAGGGCCCGCACCAGCGAGAAGGCCTTGAAGGCACCGCCAGTGTAGATGGCCGCACGCTTGCCGGTCAGGTCGGCCTTGTACTGCCGGAGCCGGGGCAGGATCTGCTGGACCTCGCCGCGGACCAGGTCGCGGGTGCGGTGCAGAAGGCCGGGGTCGCGGTCCTTGAAGACGTCGGCCACGTCATAGAGCGCCTTGGAGGTGTCCTCGATGCCGAAGTAGGAGACGTGGCAGAACGGGGTGCCGTACCGCTCCTTCATCATCTTGGCCAGGTGGACCATCGAGCCGGAGCACTGCACGACGTTGAGGGCCGCGCCGTGGCAGCGGCGGATGTCGGCGACGCGGCCGTCGCCGGTGATCGTGGCCACCACCTCGACGCCCATGCGCTCGTAGTACTGCCGGATCATCCAGGTCTCGCCGGCGAGGTTGAAGTCGCCGAGGATGTTGATGCTGGCCGGGGCGATGCCGGCCGTCGGCCCGGTGCCGACGAGCTTGAACAGGGCGTGGCAGGCGGCGCGGTAGCCGTCCTTCTTCGTGCCCTTGAATCCCTCGGACTGGACCGGCAACACGGGGATACCGGTGTCGAGGGCCACACGCCGGCAGACGGCCTCGACGTCGTCGCCGATCAGGCCGACGATGCAGGTGCTGTAGACGAAGGCCGCCTTGGGCTGGTAATGCCCAATCAGCTCGCGGAGCGCCTGGGCGAGCTTCGGTTCGCCGCCGAAGATGACGTCCTTCTCCCGCAGGTCGGTGGAGAAGCTCAGGCGGTGCAGTTGGGGTCCGGAGGACAGCGAGCCGCGGATGTCCCAGGTGTACGCCGCGCAGCCGATCGGGCCGTGGACCAGGTGCAGGGCGTCGGCGATCGGGTAGAGCACCACCCGGGAGCCGCAGAAGACGCATGCTCGCTGGCTGACGGAGCCGGCCAGGCTGTGCTTGTCGCACGCCATCTCGAACGGCTCCTGGCCGGTGCGATGGATCTGGGACTTCCGGGCGTCGAGGATGTCGGTCATCGTCAGGAACCCTCAACCTGGGACCATCGACCGATCGGGGTGCCACGGGCACGGACCCGTGGCATCGGGGAAACTCTGTGACGACCCCAGCGACCTTTGGCTTACAAGACCAGTTCGAATTTCTCCTCAGGCGCGTCGCGGTCCTGGCGGTCGAGGAAGAGGTCGAGCATCTTTTCCAGGAGCCGCATGGCGCCCCGGTAACCGACGGTGGGGAAATAGGTATGGCCGCAGCGGTCGATGATCGGGAAGCCGAAGCGGAGGAACGGCAGGTCCTCGTCGCGGGCGATGTACTTGCCGTGGGTGGTGCCGATCAAGAGGTCGGGCTTGTCGTTCTTGATGAGCTGGTGGAGATAGAACTGATCGGCGCCGAAGCCTTGCTTGAAGATCACCTCGTCGGCCTTGTCGCCCAGGACGGCGGTGATCCGCTCGTCGAAGTTCTTGCCGGGTGTGCCGGTGATGATGGACATCGGAAGCATGTCGAGGTCGAGCAGGAACTCGGTCAGCGCGACGAGTTGGTCGGGGTCGCCGAAGAGGGCGACGCGCTTGCCGTAGAAGTACTGGTGCATGTCGGTGATGATATCGACGAGCCGGCCGCGCTCGTCGGTGATCGAGTCGGGGACGAAGTGGCCATTGAAGTGCCGCAGGGCCGAGATGAACCGGTCGGTCCCGCGCAGGCCGATGGGCAGTTCCAGCAATTGGCCCGGGACCTTGCACTTGGTCTCCAGCGCCTCCGTGGCCAGGCCGGAGGCCGTCGGGCCCAGGCCGATCGTGGCCTCGCTGTTGCCGGCCGCCTTGAGCTGGGGGATGGTGACCCCGCCCTTGGGGTACATATTCATCTTGCCGGTCTGGGGCGTGTCGAAGACGTCGGACTGGTCGGGGAACAGAATGCCTTCGAGATTCATCTCCGACACCAGGCGCTTCAGCTCCCGGATATCGGACGGCTCGACCCAGCCCGGGATGATGTTGATCCGCTCGGTCCGGGTGCCGTCGTGCTCGGAGAAGTACTTGACCATCGCCTCGGTCATCCGGGCGAAGCCGGTCACGTGCGAGCCGACGTAGCTGGGCGTATTGGCGTGCAGGATCGACTTGCCCGGGGGGATCTTGCCGTCATCCTTGGCCTTGGTGATGATCTGGTTGATGTCGTCGCCGATCGTCTCCGAGAGGCAGGTGGTGTGGACCGCGATGACCTCGGGGTTGTAGATCGTGAAGATGTTCTCGATGGCCGCCAGCAGGTTCGACTGGCCGCCGAAGACGCTCGCCCCCTCGGTGAAGGAGCTGGTCGCCGCCATGACCGGCTCGCGGACGTGCCGCGTCAGCATGCTGCGGTGGTAGGCACAGCACCCCTGGGAGCCGTGGCTGTGGGGCAGGCAGGAGTGGATGCCCAGCGCGGCGTACATCGCCCCGATCGGCATGCAGGTCTTGGCGGGATTGATCGACAGGGCGTTGCGCTCGACGACTTCCTTGGGGGTATGCTTCAGAAGCATGAGGATTCTCCTCGGGAAGCTCACGAAAGGACCGGGTAGAGGGCGAGCGGAGGAGAAGGGGGCTTGACCCCCGCTCATGAAAACAGGTCCTGGCAATCCAGGGAGCCACGGACCGCCGGTTGTGACCGAATGTGTTACCTCAGGGCCGGGGCGGGCCGCGCGGCGAGCGCCGGTGTCCACCCATCGACCCTCCGAACTCAAGCCTTCACCGCCCTTGGGGCGCTGTGCGCCGCATGGCCCTCGTGGCCCTTTGCCGCATGGCCCCTGTGGCCGTCTGTCTCATGGGTGTCGTTCCAAGGGGGGGGGATCAGCTTCCAGATCCGGGTGTTGACCAGGCGGTCGATCTCGCGAGAGAAGTTGCCCGCCCCCTCGAAGCCGGCATAGGGGCCGCCGATGTCGTAGTTGTGGAGTTGCTTGCAGGGCACGCCCATCTTCTGGATGACGAACTTCTCCTTGATGCCCGCGCAGAAGACGTCGGGCTTGTAGATCTCGATCATCCGCTCGGACTCGTAATGGTTGATGTCGTCGATCACCAGCGAGCCCTTCTCCATCTGCGGCATCATCCCTTCGTAGTTGCCGAGTTGGACGCCCTCCTCGGCCAACCGTGCCTTCTCTTCCTCGGTCTTGCGGGGGCGGTAGGCCACGGGGTCCGCCTCGACCTCGATCTCCTCGATGTTCCGGCTGTCGGCGTCGACCTTGATCGTGGGCAGGACCTTGCGGCCCTCGTAGTCGTCGCGGTGGGCGAACTCGTACCCGGCCGAGATCGTCCTCATGCCGAGGTCGGTGAACAGGTCCTGGTAGTGGTGGGCCCGCGAGCCCCCCACGAACAGCATCGCCAGCTTGCCCTCGCACCGCCCGCGGACCTCCGCCAGCACCGGGGCGATCTTGGCCAGCTCCTCGGCGATCACGGCCTCGGTCCGGTCGATCAGCTCCTGGTCGCCAAAATACTTGGCCATCTTGCGCAGCGACTTGGCCGTGGCCGCGGCCCCGATGAAGTTGACCTTCATCCAGGGGATGCCGTACTTCGTCTCCATCATCTGGGCCATGTAGTTGATCGAGCGATGGCACATCACCAGGTTGAAGTCGGCCTGCTGGCTGTTGGCCATGTCCTCGTAACAGGCATTGCCGCTGAAGGTGGACACCAGGGTGAAGCCGCAGCGCTCGAAGAGGTCCTCGATCACGAAGGAGTCGCCGCCGATGTTGTACTCGCCCAGCAGGTTGACCTTGTACTGGCCCTCGATCGGCCGGTCGGACTGGCCGACGACGTGCTTGAAGAACTGGTTGTTGGCGATGTGGTGCCCGGCCGACTGGCTGACGCCCTTATAGCCCTCGCAACTGAAGCCGAAGACGTTGATCCCCAGCGTCTCCTTCATCTCGCGGGCCACCGCGTGGACGTCGTCGCCGATCAGCCCAACCGGGCAGGTGGAGCAGATGGCAATCACCCGGGGCTTGAAGATCTTGTAGGCTTCCTCGATGGCCTCCTTGAGCTTCTTCTCGCCGCCGAAGATGATCTCCTCCTCCTGCATGTCCGTGGAGAAGGAGTACATCATGAAGTTTTCCGGGCCCAGCTCGTTCGGCCGGGTCTGGTTGCGGCGGGTGAGCCAGCTATAGTAGCCGCAACCAATCGGGCCGTGCGTGATCTGAACGATGTCGCGCGTCGGGCCGAGCACCACGCCCTTGCAGCCGGCGTAAGTACAGCCGCGCTGGGTGATGATGCCCGGGATGGTGCGGGAGTTCGCGCCGATCTCGGGCGGCGCCTCCGGGTCGTTGACGATGATCTGGGATTCGCGCTTGCGGCGCACCTTCTTGGGGTAGACTTCCAGCAGTTCCTTCTTCACTTCCGCGGCGGTGGGGACCTGCTCGCTCATGGCCAGGGCTCCTTGGGGTTCTCTTCGGCAAGTATGGCCTGTCATCCCGGCGCGACCCGCTCCCGGGAGGAGCGGCTCGGCCCCGCGCAGGCACTCGAACAACGAGGGCTCCCGTTCGTAGCGACTCGGGTCAGGCCACCGCTTCCACTTCCGCTTCCGCTCCCTCTTCCATCAAGAGGCCGTACTCCAGGAGCAGCGATTCCAGCTTTTCGATCTTGAGCGGCTTGGGAATGACGAACATCTCGTTGTTGTCGATCTTCCAGGCCAGCGCGCGATACTCGTCGGCCTGAGGGGCCCTCGGGTTCCATTCGATGACGGTCTTGCGATTGATCTCGGCGCGCTGGACGTCGTTGTCGCGAGGGAGGAAGTGGATCATCTGCGTGCCCAACCGGCGGGCGAACTCGGCGATCATCTCGCGCTCGTTGTCGACCTTGCGGCTGTTGCAGATCAGGCCGCCCAGGCGGACGCCGCCGGCCTCGGCGAACTTGACGATGCCCTTGCAGATGTTGTTGGCCGCGTACATGGCCATCATCTCGCCGGAGCAGACGATGTAGATCTCCTGGGCCTTGCCCTCGCGCATCGGCATGGCGAAGCCGCCGCAGACGACGTCGCCGAGGACGTCGTAGAAGACGTAATCCAGGCTCTTGTCGTCGTCGTAGGCGCCGAGCTGTTCGAGCAGGTTGATCGAGGTGATGATGCCGCGGCCGGCACAGCCAACGCCCGGCTCCGGCCCGCCCGACTCGGTGCACATGGTCCTGCCGAAGCCGGGGCGGAGGACGTCCTCCAGGTCGACGTCCTCGCCCTCCTCACGCAGGGTGTCCAGCACGGTCGCCTGCACCATGCCGCCCATCAAGAGCCGTGTCGAATCCGCCTTGGGGTCACAGCCGACCACCATGACCTGGCGTCCCATTTCCGCCAGTGCGGCCACGGTGTTCTGCGTCGTCGTCGACTTGCCGATGCCACCCTTCCCATAGATCGCGACTTTTCGCATCACTTGCTCCTTTCGCGAAGGATCTTTGCGTGCCGCGGGCGTCTTCCTGCCGGGCAACCCGCTCCCGACCTGGGCTTGTCCCCGACAAGGTCAGGCAGTTAACGAGGGCCAACCACCCACTCCTTGTTTCATATTCAGTCAGGAACAATTGGTAGATTTCCTAAGGCAAAGGAGGTGCCAAAGCCAGGTGGCCGTCGCCTGGTCCCGCGGCCGAGGCGGCGGGAGAACCGAGCTCCCCATCCGCAAGTCGTCCCCTGGAGGGACCTTCGGCGATCGGAAAGGGACGAGGTGTGCCCGCCCGGGTTCGAGGTGATCCGCCTGGGCGCGACACGGGGGGCCATGGGAACGGCCGCCCACCACCGACAGATTTGTTCCGGGCTCGGCGGCTTCGGCGACGAAGGGACCGTCGGCCAGAGATGTAAGGCCAGGAAATAGAGAGTCTTACATCGGCATTGGACAATTTTGTCACGCCCATGAGGCGGAGCAACAGAATTGTCGCGCCCGCGCCCACGCCGGCCGCCGTCCTCATCGGGAGGCTCGGTGCGCGTACTCTCATTCACGAGCCCACTGATGCTGAGACGATCCGTTCGGGTTCCAGGCCCCGGCGAAATCCGGAGCCCAGGCCCCTTTGGAAGGTCGCTGTCCCTGTGACTCGCGGATTGGAGGTCGGACGCCGACTGCGGGCTCGAGAGGAGGTGGCGCCGCCGGTTGAAGCGTTGGTGAGCCTGCAGGAAGATGAGGACGGAGGGCGTGTTACTTCCGCGCGCGGGGGCGGCTCGGTCCGGTGGCTCTCTTGAAAAGACCCTGGTAATCAATCTGCAGGTTGCGGACCTTGTAGCGGACCATGCGGGCGGTGATGCCCAGCTTGCGCGCCGCCGCATTGATGTTGCCGTCGGTGCGCTTCAGGGCGTCGGTGATGAGGTCGCGTTCGAAGCTGTTGACCAGCACCTTGAAGCTGCCGGAGGCAGTCCGGTCGGACGTGCCGGGCATCTGCAAGGTCGGAGGCAGGTGATGGCCGGCGATCACGCCATCGCCACTCAGCAGGACGGCGTACTCGATGCAGTTCTCCAGCTCGCGGACGTTCCCCGGCCAGTGGTAGGCCATCATCATATTGATAGCCGGCGTGCTGATCCGGTGCACGCCCTTGCCCATCTGCTGCGCGTATTTCTGGACGAAGAAGTTGGCCAGCAGGAGGATGTCGTCCCGGCGCTTGCGCAAGGGGGGCAGCCAGATCGAGAAGACGTTGATGCGGTAGTAAAGGTCCTGGCGGAAGCTCCCCTCCCGCACGGCCTTCTCCAGGTCGCGATTGGTCGCGGCGAGGATGCGGACGTCGGCTTTCAACGTCGTGTTGCTGCCGACGCGCTCGAACTCGCGCTCCTGGAGGACGCGCAGCAGCTTGACCTGAACGGACGGGGAGAAGTCGCCGATCTCGTCGAGGAAGAGGGTCCCGCCCCTGGCCTCCTCGAAGCGGCCGTCGCGGGCGTTCAGGGCGCCGGTGAACGCCCCCCTCTCGTGGCCGAACAGCTCGCTCTCGAGCAGGTTGTCGCTGAGGGCGGCGCAGTTGACCTTGACGAACGGCCCCTGGCGGCGTGCGCTCTGGAAGTGGATCGCCGTCGCCACGAGTTCCTTGCCCGTGCCCGACTCGCCTCGGATCAGGCACGTGGTGTTCGCGCCGGCGACCTGGACGATGCGCCGGTAGACCTCCCGCGCCGCCCTCGAGTTGCCGACCATGTTGGAGGGGCGGAGCTTCTCCCCGAGGGCGTCACGGAGTTGGAGGTTCACTGTCTCCAGGGCCTGGCGCTCGAGCCGGGCCACCCGCCGGGCCTTGACGTCGTTCGCGATCATGCTTGCGACGATGCCCAGCAACTGCTCCTGGTCTTGCAGCTCGGAGGGCTCCTGGCAGGGGAGATCGACGGCCAGCGTGCCCACCACCTCGCTCCCGAGCATGACGGGCACGCAGATGAAGCTGACTTCCTGCTTCTGGCTGATTGTCCGGCAGTAAATCCGGTCCTGGAAACGGGGTTCGTCGGCCACCCGCGGGACGATGATCGACTGACCGGTGCGGACCACCTCTCCGGTGATCCCTTCGCCCTTGCGGTACCGGACCCTGCGTCGGACCACCTCGTCCACGTTGCTAGCGGCCGCGATGATCAACTCGGTCTCGTCCGATGAGAGGAGCATGACGGTGCCGCGCGTCATGCCCAGCTCCTGCTCGAGCACCTTCAGGATCTTGAGGAGGATCTCCTCCTGGCCGACGCCCGCGGCCAGGACCTGCGCCGCTGCGTGGAGGGCCCGCAGCTCGCGGTGAGGGGGGCAGATGCGCTCCACGCACCTCAGGAGGGGCAACGTCTCGTGGTTCAGCAGTTCCATCGGCGGCTCGACTCCCGCATCCCTTGTTGAAGTCCGGTCGCCCCACCCCTCTCGGTCTGCGGCCGAGGGCGGGGGAGATCTCCGAAGTTCGCTCTGAACGTCGGGCGGCATGGATCGAGACACAGAAGGAGTCGAGCGCGCGATCGGACCACCGGAGGGGCGTCAAAGGATGTCGGTCTTGCGCCGGCAAGCGAACGTCAAAGCGGTCTGGGCCAAGCTCGCGGGTGATGTTCAGGAGCGGGTCGGAGACGCTGAACTCGTCCAGCAGGTGGCCGCAGCTCTTCTCCAAAAATGGGCGCTCTGGGGTCGACGTTCTGGACACTCCCCGCTCGGCCCTTCTGTCATCAAGTGCGAGGCCGAGGGTTGTCTTATTTCTTTGGATCCGCCGGACTCCGCGGGGGGATCGGGTGAACCATGCCTTCCCGCGCGTTCTGCTCGGCTCCGCCGTCCGACCCATGGATGAGAGAGAGCCCTCGAGTCGTTGGGGAGATAGGTTGATTCAGCACGCCGGCAATCAATGTCGGCGTGGAATGGAAAGCCTCCGGGGTGCAAGCCGCGTGCCTCACGTCCTCGAATCCCACAATTTTGATCTATAACTTATTGTATAGTAATAGCTTATGTACCGAGGCCGGTGATACTTCCATCCGTCCGAGTGCATCATGCGGGGCATAAGGTGATGAATTCCGGAGCAAGGCAAAGAGCCTACTCGCATCGGGTCCATCGCGCGACAGGAGGCCTGCCGTACGGGATTGCAGAGGGTGGAGTTGTTCGCCGTCCGGTGTTGCAATTGCGGCTGAAGTCCCTGGGTGAGACGGAGTGGTGGTTCCGTCCGCTGTGGAATCGGAAGAAGGACCACCCCAGCGTGCTGGACGTGGAGCGCCTGCTGCGGGAGCATCGTGGGGAAATCCAGCAACTTCTGTCGGGGTGACTGGGAGATGAGCAGGAAGCGGGGTACGGGGGTGGGCAACCCCTGATCGCATAAAATCACGATTGGTGATCAGAGGCCGAGTGGCTGATTTCCAGGACTTGGCGGTGACTTCCCCCCGCCGAAGCCACGAGGTGAGTCTGTCTGGAAGTTAGATAAGTGGACTGATTGATGTGATTTCCCGGGAAAGGAGTGTCAAGCGGGCTCATCCTGTGTTCCGGGGGATGTGCGCCAGAGCGGATCGCCTCGGTTCCCTTGGAATCCTGGGTCGAGGCACGGTCTGTATCCTCACAGGCGTCATAATGGGTTGAAGCGGTTCACCCGAGGCACCCCTCGGGACGCCGGGAGTATTCCCACTCGGAAAGAGATCCCGCCGACCCGGGGGTCTACCGTGAGCGGACCCAGGGTCAAGGGCTTGATGCCGGATTCGAACCCGCGAGCCCCGCGGATTCGGGAAAGGGCGAACACCGTGACTGGACCCAGGAAACGAGACCGGCCGGGCCGCAACACGCTACCAAGATTGGACCCAGGATTTCGGATCCGGCTACCGTGATTCGGCCCAGGGTCGCGCGGTGCCCTACCGTGATTCGACCCAGGGTCTTACCGTGATTCGACCCAGGATTTACCGGGATCTGACCCAGGATTCGAGGCCAACTACCGTGATCTGACCCAGGATTTGGCACTTTAAATCCTTATGCCAGAAAGACTTTTGAACGCACAGCTCTTTGTTTTATAGCTTAAACAACCAGCAACAACTCTCCAGAGGGATGTTGTTGCCTTAGATTTTTTTTTCGAATGGGGGCAAGCATGGAGATGGAGGATCAGGTTCCGCTGGGGCGTAAGAAGTTCGTTCGGCAGCCGGATGGCCGGGACGAGTTCAACCTCGCCGAGTTCCCGCTCACCATCCTTTCGGACAAGATTCCCCAGGGGGTAAAGACCATCGAATGGGAGGACGAGATCACCGACAAGACGACGCACCTTCCCATCAAGCGGAAGGTGATCGTGACCGGGAGCGATGCCTACGGGCTCCCAACGGCGCTGGATGCCGACGTGCTCTTCGCCCTGGTTCAGCTCACCAAGCAGGTCAACAACTTCACCGCGCGCGACGTCTTCTTCTCGCGGTATGAGCTGCTCCGGATTCTCGACTGGCGGGACGAGGGGAAAAGTTATCGCCGGATCGAGGAGAGCCTCAACCGCTGGGTCGGCACATCGATCTATTTCTCCGCGTGGCGCGACAAGGAGTCCGAGACCTGGCAGAGCGAGAAGTTCCACATCCTCGACAACGTCCGGCTGGTGACGAGCGGCAATCGCAAGATCCTCAAGACGCGGGGCCGGTCGGAAATGGCCTCGTCGTCGTTCAGTTGGAACAAGGTGGTCTTTCGCAATCTCCAGGCGGGCTTCGTCTGTCCTGTGGACCTGGACATCTACTTCTCGCTGAAGCGCTCGATCGCGAAGCGGATCTTCCGTTACCTGGGCAAGCATTTCCGGCTCCGCCAGCAGGAGGAGATCGTCTTCGACCTGAAGCATTTCGCGTTCGAGAAGATCGGGCTGAGCCGCTCCTACCGTGACGCCGGGCAGATCAAGAAGGAACTCCAGCCGGCTCTCGAGGAGCTGGAGTCGATTGGTTTCCTGAGGGCGATGGACCGCGAGGCGCGTTATACGAAGATCGCTCGGGGTAAATGGATCATCACCCTGACCAGGTCTTCGCAGACGCAGGCCCCCCCGGTCGTCGAGATGGTGCCGGTTGCCGAGCCGAGCGGGCCCGAGAAGGATCTCATCGACCGGGGGGTCACCCCGGTCACCGCCGCCGAGCTCGTCGAGTCGTTCGAGGCCGAGCGGGTGGCGCTCCACGTCGAGATTCATGATTGGCTCGTGGCGCAAGGACCGTCGGGTTTCGAAGAGCCCCGCGGGGTATCTCGTCGAATCGATTCGCCGGGGCTACGCCTCGCCCAAGGGATTTGAGTCGAAGGCCGAGGTCGCCCGCCGGCAGGATGCGGAAATGGCGCGGCGGCGGACTGCCGAGGAGGCAAGGCGCCGCGAGGAGGAGGCCGAGCAGGCCCGCCTGGCCGCCGAGGAGGCACGGATTCAGGACTACTGGGCCTCGCTCCCTCCGATCGAGCAGGAGCTCCTCAAGAACGAGGCGATCCGGCACGGGGGCGCGTTCCTCGTTGCCCAGTATCGCCGGACCCGAGGGAAGAACCCCGAGGCCGAGGCCACCTACCTGAAGGCCATCCTCGACGAGCACATCCGCCGGATCCTGGATCCCGGCCATCGATGAAGCGGTCCACTTCCGGCGCGAAATGGAAGCCGTGTTCTCGAAGATCGAAGAGGCGCTGCGGGAGCACCCAGCGGTCCGTGAGGTGGCGGTGGTGGGCATCCTCGACCCGGAATGGGCGGTGTCCCTGAATTCGTTCAAGCCGCCAGCATGCGCTCGGAACGTTGGTCCGACTGCACGACGCGGCAGAAAACGCTGAGGCTCATGGGCCCAAATCAGTAGCGACCTTGATTCTCAGGATCGCCCGCAGAACGGCTTTGGTCGCCTCCTTCATGTTATATGACCATTCGAACATGGCCATGTACTGGCCCAGGAACCACTTACTGACTCCACGGAAGCTCCGCAAAAAGTTCCGTGCCCCAGTCCACAATCCCTCGGTCGTATTGTTATGAACCTCGCGTACCCCGTCACCATCGTCATCACGCCACCACTCCCGTTTCCCCGGAGTGTGACACACCGTGGCGTGGCCGCGACCGAGTTCCGGAACGTGGTCGTAACCACTCCATTCATCCGTGTATACCATGGCCTGCGATTTTGTTGTCTTATCTACAAATGCTTCCAATGTCTCCTGATCCGAATGCACCACGACCTCCAGCCGCACCGTCCCAGACTCTCGGCCGACGATCCCGACCACGGGAGGACGGTCGTTTTCCATCGTCCCGTGCCCCTTGATCTTGTTGGCCCGACACCGGGGCGGATCCTCCGGGTCCTCGTGTGGGACCCCTTTTTCTCCGGCGTTTTGATACATTTCGTCGGCTTCGACATGATCGTCCTCCAAGGGTTTTCGATCCAAATTGGATTGTGCTTGTGCTTGGAATTTGTGTCTAAGATCCAAGAGATGCCTTCGGCTACATGAGAGTTCCCGGGCCAACTGGGCGGTGGACACCCCCGGAGTAAAACCGCGCAGGATGAGGACCATCTGCGTGGGCCGCCAGTGGGTCCCCTGGAAGAGGGTGCCCGTCCAGGCATTGAAGACCCGGCGGCATTGAGTACATCGATAATTGAGTATTGGGTCACGATAATAGTTTTGAATTTGAAGTCCTTCTTGGGTCTGACAGCGGGGACAGTGCAAGCCCTGGGGATGAAAGATGTCGATGAGGAATTGATAACAAGCATTTTCATCCATTAGATCATTGATGGGGAAATCCATCGCATGAACTCCTCAGGATCGGGGTGCATGGCCGAGAGAATGGTTTTCGACGATCTGCGAAAGTCAATGGGGAAGTCACTGATTTGGGCCCACGAGCCGACACTTCTTGGGATCAAGTCGTCGCGCCGATCGGTGTGGGCATCCCGAGCAGATCCCAGAACCGGTAGCTGGGCAGCTTCAGGCCCAGATGCTCATACGGGCAACGCCCACGGCGTTTCCCCTCACGACACGCGCGGCAGTTCCAGTATAGACGTTTCAGGTCCAGCAGGCCCTGCGTCACCGTCCGGTGCCGCGACTGGTGCCTCCGCAGCACGCTGTTCATCCACTCCACCGCACTGCTGACACGCACAGTCTGACGCAACACCCGCGCCCCCTCTCGATACGTCCCGTGCCAGTTCGCACCCGTCTGGTGGCAGATCACCCGTTGCATCAGAGGCGCTTCATGGCCCGCGCCCGCGATCATCCCTGCGATCGTTGCTGGCGGTCGCTGCCGACGCAGCCACCACAGCTGCACCAACTCACCACGCAAGGGTTCCTCAGGCGCGACCTCCTGCAACTGACTGATGAGTGACGTCGCTGTGTGCACCAGCCAGGCGCACGGCGGCATTGGCGATCCAGACGACGACAGGTATCTTGAGCACGGGGGTGGGCCTTCTTGGGTGCGGGTCACGACAACAACCCCACCCATGGGGTCCACCCCCACAAACAATCCAGACGATTTTGCTTGGCGTTGCAAAGTGTCAACTTCAAGAGAGCCTATTTCGCTCAAAATCAGCCACCACCGGCGGAGCCGGTGGTATGAGGAAGGCCCCTTGAAGGGGCCGTTGGGTTACTTGAGGTTCAACTCACCTTGGTCCTGATCACGCTGGAGCTTCTCCTGCTCGCGGATGTACCGTCGGATCTGGCCTGCGTCCAGCCCGACGGGGCTCACGCAAGACCCACGTGCCCAGAAACTCCGGCCGAAGAACGTCCCTTTCGTGTGCAGCAGCTCCCGGTGGATCCGGGTCGCACTCTTGCCCTTCAGGTACCCGATCGTCAGGGCGATGCTGGACTTCGGGGGCACGCTCAGCAGCCTGTGGATGTGGTCCGGCATTGCCTTACCCTCCACAAGCTCGATATCCTTCTGCCGGCACAGATCCCGCAGGATCTGCCCGACGCCTCGCCGCATTTTCCCGTCCAACACCTTGCGACGGTACTTCGGGAGGATGACGACGTGAGACTTGCAGTCCCACCTCACGTGGGCCTGGCTCTGCCAATCCTTCATGGCGGTCCTCCTGCCCCACGGGGTCTTCCCCGAGGAGGACCGTCTCACACTCACGCCGGGAACGGCAGAGCCTTCAGGAGTCTCACCGCCAGAGGCGGTGGATTCGTATTTGATTGAGCGGTGATCTGGAGCGGCACGCGCCCCGGATGGAGTATCCCGAATACCTGGCCCGCGGCTGGTGCATCGGCAGCGGCGCCGTGGAGAGCGCGTGCAAGACGGTGGTGGGCCAACGTCTGAAGTTGGCGGGGATGCGTTGGGGCGAGGACGGTGCCGACGCCGTTTGCCATCTGCGCGCCCCTCTACCGCAGCGCGAAAGGCCAATGGGAAGCGTTCTGGAACCGCGACTTCTCCTACAACTGATCGCCTGTACCACCAACTAACGTGACGCTCACCGTTGATCTCGCAGTTGACCATCCAGGACGGGCGGAGCACCTCGGGCGGCGGCTTGGTCGCCGGGGGCGGCGGGTTGCTCAACGCCGGCGGGCACGTTGGATTCGTCGAGTGGTGCCTTGACCGACATTCAACACGCGGTGGTGTCCCAGTTGGATTGAAAAATGGACAGTAAGTCCCGCTGATATAGGAAGTTATGAGTCGAGGCGGCCTCGGGAGGCCAGGCCTCTGTCTCGAAAGGACTTACGACGCGTAATTCAATCCAACTGGGACACCACCCAACACGCCAGAAAATTACTTCGTCACGAATGCACCTCTAACGCGTATAGGGAAATAAGTAACCGTGCTTAGAGGACGTGGTATTAGGAAGGCCCCCCGAGGGGGCTGGTCACATGGGGAGGCCCCCGTTGGGGGCGGGCCGATCAGCCGACCCAGGCTCACGGCCGGGCGGCCGAACCGAGCCGGTCCCGCAGGCTCCTCCCCGGCGTGCGTCCCAGCGGCCTGACCGGTGGATCAACCCGGCGTTACCACAGAGCTGGGGGGGGGGCATCGGATCGCGTCTCCGACCGAGGGGCAAAGCCCGGAGGCACGCCGGATCGCTCGAAGCTCTTCGGGGCACACGGCCAGAGGCCGTGGCGTCATAACGTAGTGAGGATAATTGGGAAATGAACCAAGACACGTCGTCACGGCAATCCGCCCCGTCCTTAGGACAATACACAATCATGTTTGCAAATCATTCCAGAAGTAGTGGCCGGCAGGGCGCCTTGTCAGGCCAGGCTCGCGACCGCAAGCGCCGCCCATCCCTGGAAACGCTCGAAGGGCGGCAACTGATGTCGCTCGGCGCCGAGTTCATCTCGCCGATCAACACGACGACCCGCAACTTCCAGTACGAGTCCGACAACGCCACCTCGGCGGACGGCTCTTCGGTGGTCGTCTGGACCGACCAATTCAGCTCCACCGACCTGGACATCCGGGCCCAGCGGTACAATTCCTTCGGCGGCAAGCTCGGCCCGGAGATCATCGTCGCCTACACCGGCCTCAGCGAATACGCGCCCTCGGTGGCCATCGACGACCAGGGGCAATTCGTGGTGTCCTACACCCAGGCCGTGGGAGGCGACACCAACATCCTGGCCCAGCGGTTCGACTCCAACGGCAACGCCTTGGGCGCCCCCATCCAGGTCGGGGCGGGCACGTTCGCCGAAAGCGACTCCGACGTGGCCATGGATCGTTATGGTAACTTCGTCGTCTCCTACACCCGCAACACGAACAACAACAACCCGGACATCTTCGCCAAGCAGTACCAACAGCAACGGCCAACTGCTCAACGTGGTCAACGTGGCCACCTCGTCTGTGGCCGAGTACCATTCCAGCGTCGCGATGACCCCGGACGGCCGGTTCGACGTGGCGTGGGAGCAGGACCTACGGCTACGCCGACAACGATATCTATCTGAAACGCTACAACGCTTCCGGCGGCCTGCTCGGGACCAACGTGATCTCCTACAGCACCGGCTACGACACGACACCGAGCGTCTCGATGGACAACGCCGGCGACGCGGTGGTGGCCTGGTCGCGGAACCATGACATCAAGGCGATGCGGGTCGGCGCCTCCGGTTCGCAGGGATTCGAGATCAACATCGCCAGCACCTCGAACCTGGAGGACGATCCGTCGGTGGCGCTGAAGCGGGGAGGTGGCGGCTTCGTGGTGGCCTACCAGAGCAGCAACACCACCTCGGTCCATGTCGACGTGGCCGAGGTGTCGGCGTTCGACACGGTCACGACTTACGACGCGGGCGAGCGGAATGTCCCGGCGGTGAGCATCGACGCCTTCGGCGACTACCTGCTGACCTATACGACGCCCGACGTCGACATTCGCGGCCGGCGCGGTTTCCTGGTGTTCTGATGGGCTTCGGGTCGGGTGCGGGCTCAACCTCGCGGCCGGCGGCAGCGTGACCTTGAAGGATACGAGCGTCACCATCAACCAGGCCACGACCAGCGACCCGGACATCCTCGGCACGTTCTCGCAGTGACACCCTTCCAGGGGCATACCACAATCGCTGCCCGGCCCGACGAAACCGCCCGGGCCGGGCAGCGATCGCTGCACGCTGAGGGCCGCCGCGTGCGAGACCCGAGGCCCCCGCCCCATCGAGGAATTCCCGCCCGACGACTCAACCATTCCTTGATTCCTTCGAGGCGCCTCATACCTCGACATCTTCCTCCCCAAGGCCGGCGCCTGAGCGGGGCTGAACAAGCCCGGTCTGGGCCCTCTCGTCCGGACGTTTCGGCCCACGCCACCCGACTGCGTGTTCTGCCAGGAAAGGGTGTGCTGAGCGACTGTTCATCGTATCCCTATCTCAGGTAGGAGGTTCTCGGGTGAAGAACCTGGGTCATCCGACTTACCTACGGTCGAAAGACACGGGGGACCACAACCTGCCGGAGAAGCGGGGGCAGGCGAAGTCAGCCAACCGAACGCCCCGCAAGACCCGCGTGGTAGGGTCAAAGCTGTATTGCTTCAAGTCCAATCCTGATCGGGACATATGCGGCCACGTCGTTATGCTGGCTGAACGCGACGTCACCGGATGTCGATGGATTCGCCTTTCATCCTCGACACGCCCGTGCGGTGAGATACCGGGAGATGATCCCGGGCGTAGGGATGAGTGGACGGCCTAACCCATGCTCGCACGTACGATGATCGGAAAACCCGGGGTCGGGCCCGGCCCGGCTCGCGTCGCTGCCAGAGCGGGCCGCACCCGAGGGTGCGGCCCGCAGGGTGGTCACCCGAGCAGGTGGCCGCGCCGCGCGAAGATGTTCGCGTCGCTGCCGCTCCCGATCCCCCCCGTGTAGGACAGCAGGAAGTCGCCGTCGGCGTCGATGCTCAGCGCCGCGTCCCCGTTATTGGGGAACCCCGGCAGGTTGTGGATCGCCACGACTTGGTTGGCAGCGGTGACCTCGGCGACCTCGACGGTCCGGTTGCCGGGGATGCTGAGCAGGTCGCTGTTATAGGCCACGACGAACGCGCCGCCCGTGCGGCTCAGGGCGACGGTCGGACTCACCTCTTGCGCGAAGGTGTTGCGGATGTTGATCTCGTCGCCCTGAATGCCGGTGCGGCTCACCCGCCTGGCCTTGATGTCGTAGTCGTTGCCGACGAGCTTCTGGTAGGCGACCACCGCGTTGCCGGCGTTGTCCATGGCGACGCTCGGGTTCAGCTCGCGGGCGGAGGTGTGGGCGATGTAGTAGTACCCGAGCTGGCTGCCCGCGGTCGTGTACCATCTCAGGTGGACGTCCTCCTCGGCGGAGCCATTGACATGGCTCTGGTAGGCGATGGCGAACTCGTTGCCGTTCGGGTTCATCGCCACGCTCGATTTCGTCTCGCGGACGTCCACGTCCCCGAACTGGTAGAACTCGAGAAGGTCGCCCGACGAGGAGTCACGGAGCTGGGCCACGACGTCCTCGTTGGAGGAGCTGAGTTCCAACGTGTACGAGATGACGAAGTTGCCGGCGTTGTCCATCGCCACGTCCGGGTCGGAATCGTTGTAGAAGAAGTCGTCGGAGACATCGATGCGGCTGCCGAGCTTGGCCCCCGAGCTGCTGTACCGCTGCGCCCAGACATCGCTTTGAACCGTGGGACTATCCTTCTCCCAGGTCACCACCCAGTCGCCGGCGGCGTCCATGGCCGCCGCCGGGTGGCTCGCCATGTCGCCGTCGAAATCGACGACGATCTCCGGGCCCCGCTTGGACCCATCCGCGTTGTACATCTGGGCGCGGATGTCGTGGTCGGTGCTGTTGAACTCGTCCTCCCAGACGACCACTGAGAGCCCGCTGTTGGCCGCGTTGGCGTGTCCGAGTGGTACTGGGTGTTGCGGGTCGTCGTGTTGACAAGGAACTCGTTACCCAGCGAGAGGAGCTGGCGGCCCTCGAGGGCCTCCAGGCCGGGCCGCTGCCGGCGGGGCGGCGCGCCGGGCCTCGGTGAACTTAGCGGCGAAGGTGCCGCAGGTGCGACGGAGCGAGGAAAGCATGCCTTCTCCCAAGTACTCTGACCTCATGGTGCGATACGAGCCTTCTTAAAGGGGGATGGCCGGGGACTCCCGGGCGGACCCGCCGCAACTCAGTCGCCCCCTCAGGTCTGCTTCGCCTTGCCCGCCGATGGCGCGTCCTGAGCGAACCCCAGGAACCGGGCGAACCGTCGCTGGCGGTGGCGGGCGTACCACTGCTGCCGTGTCCGATCCCGCGTGCGTCTGGCCCGGGTGGCGTCCATCGTTTGGAGTCCCGCAGTCTGGACATGGCCCCCGCCGATGCCCGGGCCCCCACCGGGACGGGCTCGCATCGAGGGAGTCGCCCTGACCTAAAGCACGCCGGATACCGCGCGGAGAACCTGCCCGGGATGCGCGCGCTCTGGCCCGTTTCCCTCGCGCAATCCCTTGTTGCTCAAGGATTAAAAAAATTTGGAAACCGTTAAAAATTTGGCAACCAGGGGAGTGTTCGGGCGGGACGGCCGGCTGCCGGCGTGCACGCCGTGACCGGCGCGCGCACGGAATGAGGCTCCTCGGCCAGAGGCCGAGGTATCAGGAAGGCCCCCCCGAGGGGGCCGGTTCCGTGCGGTCGCCCCCCTTGGGGGCGGTCACGTGGGGAAGGCCCCCCTGGGGCCGACGTGGTTACTCGAAGTCGAACTCTCCTTGACGACGCTCCAGCTCCTCCTGCTCGCGGATGTACTGACGCACCCGGGCCTCGTCCAGGCCCACCGTGCTGACGCAGTATCCCGCCGCCCAGAAGTGCAACCCGGTCAACCGACGCTCCTGCAGCAACTCCCGATGAATACGGACGGCGCTCTTGCCCTTCAGGAAGCCGATCGTGTGCGCCACGCTGTACTTGGGCGGGATGCTCAGGCACAGGTGGACGTGGTCGGGCATCGCATGCCCCTCCACCAACTCGATCCCTCGCTGACGGCACAACTCTCGCAAGATCACCCCGACCTGACGCCGAAGCCTCCCGTAGAAGACCTTGCGGCGGTATTTCGGTATGATCACGACGTGGTACTTGCAGTCCCACCGCACATGGGACAGGTTCTGCCACTCGTGCAGAGGCTCCCCCTCCTGCCCGAAGGGGCCTTCCCGGAGGGAGAACCTATGCCGTCTGACGAGGCGATGCACGCCGGATCGCTCGAAGCTCTTCGGGGTCGGGTAGCAGGGAAGCATTGCTGCCTCCCCGCCCCCTCAGAACTGGACGTGAGAGTTTCCCCTCATCCAGCTCAAGCCTTCACGAACGCCCTTCGCAGGACGCGGCCGCTCTTGTCCGTCCTTCCTGCACATGGAGCTGCCGATGACAGTTGGCGTGCAACAACTCCAAGTTGTCGGCTGAATCCGGGCCACCTCGGCTGCGCCAGATCCGATGGTGGATGTGATGATCTTCCTCAGCGAGGTGCATCGGCTGACCGCACACCACGCACCGCCCCTCTTGTCCCTTCCATAAGGATTCAATCCGGCTGCGACCTGACAGCGTTTGGGCCAGTTGCCAACCCAGCCGTGCTTCCAGGTACAGTTCCCACTCCGGATCGTAGGGATTGACGGCGTTGCGGATCTTCACGTAACGAATGATCCGCACCGGAGCTGCGGCCATCAACTGGATCGGCCGGCCTTGGCCTTTGTGGTCGTACAGCGTGCGGGTGAAGACCCAGTGGCGGTGACCGTCTTGCTGGAAGTATTTCTCCTTGATCCACTTCCGGCTCTTGGTCCGGTGCCGTCGCCGACACCAGCCCACACCATTCGGAAGATCCGATGATCCACGTACGTAAAGGTGAACTTGCTCGCCGCATAACGGTGATACATGGTCCAGCCTTTGATTTGCTGGTTCAAACGCTGGATCATTTCTCCTGCCGTTTGGCGGCCCGAGCCGTCGATGGTCTCCTGGATCTTGGCCAGGAACGTCTTCACGCTTCGCTTTGACGGTTTGGTCAGGACCTTGCCGCCGCGATAACGCCGGACGTTCTGCCC
>CAWDND010000006.1:0-23852 GCA_963803395.1 uncultured Planctomycetaceae bacterium | reverse complement strand
CTAAGCTTCACGGGGTCGTTGCATACGGTGTGCGTATTTCGAGGAGAGTCATCTGTAGGATCCGGTTCAGATCAAGGCGGATCTTCCGCGGCTGTTGGAGTTGATCGCGAAGAAACGCGTGGACGCTCGCCCGGACCGGTACGAGCCGCGCGGTGAAGCGCCGGCCGAAGCCGCACCCGCTGCTGCGGATGCCGCGGAAGAGAGCGAAGCGGTTGATCAAGCGGGGTATAATACCTTATAATAAAGCATAGGATCGATTGCGAATCAGTGTCGCCGCAAGCTATTCAACAGCAGAGCCTTGCGTTATCCTCGTGCCATTCGCGCCATGAGCCGTTTTTTTGTCTACGATTCTCTGTTTGTCTACCATTCTCTGTGTTGCTCCATTCACGGCGGCGCACGGAGAATGAACGATGGCGGACATTCATCGGATCGGTTTGGACGAGGTCGTACGGCACTTTGAGGAGTTGGAGGATCCTCGCTCGACCGTCAATCGGCAGCATCCTTTGGTCAGTGTGGTCGTCATCGCTCTGATGGCGGTGCTGGCCGGAGCGATGGGCCGACGGCGATTGCCAAGTGGGCTGCTTTGAAAGAAGAGTTCCTCTTGGAGGTGCTGACTTGCCGAACGGAATTCCACGCAAGGACGTCTTTCGACGCGTCTTGGGCCTGTTGAAGCCAACCGCGTTTCAAGCCTGTTTTGTGAACTGGTTGCAGTCGTTGCGTGCGACGGCCGCAGAGGCGACCGGCGTGGAGCAGCCGATTCTGGCGATGGACGGCAAGACGGCGCGGCGGAGCCACGATCACGGCAAAGGCCTGGGTGCCTTGCATTCGGTCAGCGTCTGGGCCAGCGAATTCGGCCTGTCGCTGGGGCAGGTGGCCTGTGCTGAGAAATCGAACGAAATCACGGCGATTCCCGAGCTTTTGAAGCTGGTGGACATCAAAGGAGCGATCATCACGATCGACGCGATGGGAACGCAGAAAGCCATTGCGGAGAAGATCATCGACGGCGAAGCGGATTATGTGCTGGCGCTGAAAGGCAACCAGGAGACGTTGCATCAGGCGGTCATCGACTATATCGACGAGCAGAGCGAGAACGACTTCGCGACTGTGACGGCTCGTCGGCATGTGACCGAGGAAACGGGGCATGGACGTGAAGAGACGCGAAGCTCCATTCAGATGCCGGTGCCGCAGAGCCTGCCGGGGCTCGAGCTGTGGAAAGGTCTGAAGTCGATCGGCATGGTGGTGTCGGAGTGCCTTCGCAACGGGAAAGAGACGGTTGAGATTCGCTCTTACATCAGCAGTCTTGCGGTGAGCGTGAAGCAATTCGCCAATGCCATCCGCAGTCATTGGGGCATTGAAAATAGTTGCCATTGGAGTCTCGATGTCACCTATCGTGAGGATGAGTCGCGCATTCAGAATAAACACATGCGTGAAAACTTTGCATGGCTCAGTCGCCTCACTTTGTCGCTGTTGAAGCAACATCCCGGTCGCGAAAGTGTGGCCATGAAACGCCGCAGTTGCGGTTGGAGCAACGACTTCATGTTGGAAGTCCTTACCGGCACAACGACTTAGTGAGCGCTGGCCCTGGGATAACCATGGGACGGCCTGTCGTTCACTTCGAGGTCGTGGGCAAGGACGGAAAAAGACTCCAGGATTTCTACTTTTCGATTGGACGATCAACGCTGACAATCCCTACCATTATGGTGAGGTCGCGGCCAGCAAGGCGGGCATCGGCGGCGGGATCCGGCCATCCTACAGCGGAATCCAGGGCCACCTCACGTTCTACGTCGCCGTCCCAGACCTTGGAGCCGCGCTCGACAAGGCCGAACAGCTCGGCGGTCGGAGCCTCATGCCACCGACGCGGGTGACACCCACCGTCCAGATCGCCCATGTCGCGGATCCCGAAGGACATGTCATCGGCCTCCTGAAGGGCTGATCGCGAGATCAAACGTGAGCCAGATCCCCACCGAGCGGCGTGCTGGTCGTCCCCGGCGCGGAACTGGACCGCCTGGGCCGGTTCCAGGGATTCTCCGGCGAGGCCGAGCGTTATCTGCACGCGCTGCTCGTCCCCGAGCGGGCGCAGTTCCGGCCCCGGTCCGAGATCGAGGACGACCCGAGCTTCAAGCAGATCATCCCCTACGTCGTCTTCCGGTCGGGCGACATGGTCTTTTGCTACACGAGGGGATCGACGCAGGGAGAAACGCGTCTTCATCGCCTACGTTCGCTCGGGGTCGGGGGGCACGTCGCCGAGGCCGACGCTGACGGCCGACCGACCCTCGACGCTTATGAGATCGCCCTGCGCCGCGAGTTGGACGAGGAGGTCGCCGTCAACAGCAATGGCTGGATCCGGCGCGTGGGCCTGATCAACGACGACGCGACTCCGGTCGGACGGGTCCACCTGGGCGTCGTCCACCTCTATGACCTGGAGCACCCTGACGTCGAGCCCCGGGAGGCGGGCCTGGCCGAGGCTGAGTTCGTCCGCCTAGACGACATTTACAACCAGCGGGACCGGTTCGAAACCTGGTCGCGAATCTGCATCGATGCCTTCCTCGGGACTGGCTGATTCGCCAGAGATTTACCACATTCGTGGGGGTTGGGGATGAGGGGATGAGGAATGGTGAGCCCCTTACCACCATCTGCTCATCCTCAAGCCCCACGTCCGAGGACCACGATCCCACCCCTTTGAAGGTGGTTCAACAATCTCGCAACGTCTTGTAGCTTAAAATGTTGCGAGATTTCTGATAGAGATATGAATCTGGTACAAATCAGAATCTAATTTATTCGCTGTCCCGAGTTCGGGCCGTCAAGACCGATTCGGAACGAATTCTCGCTCCAGCGACTTTATCTCGGCGCTGAGTAAATGCCCCAGATTACCGCAATGACAGCGATTTATTTGCACCTCGTAGACGGGCAGCCACCTTCAAAGGGGTGGGACCACGATCCCTATCGTTGGGCCGATGGCACGGGTCGCTGCGCCGACGGCATTGCCGGTTGGTGATGGTCGAGCCAGTCGATCATTGGCGGGAAGATCTCCTTGGACGCGTAACGGCTCCAGACCAGGTCGCAATGACCGTAATCGGCCACGTGGCCGTCGCGTCGGCCGAAACGCATCAACATCTTGTCGTGGCTGCCCAGGGCGGCGAGGGTCAGCTCAGTCGAGGGGACGTCGGACATGCAGTCGCTCTCACCCGCCACCAACAGTGTGGGCACGGTGACCTCACCCAGCCGCGCCGAGTAGTCGATCGATCGGTCGGCCGAGACCAGGTGGCCGAACTCCAGGTACGGATCGAGCTGGCGGAGCGCCGAGCGTCCGGGGTCCTCCAGCGTGTAGCCGTAGAACCGCTTGATCGTCCGCTTGTCCACGTTGCTCGAGGTGTAGTAGAACTGGTCGATTCGGTCGAGTCCGGGGAACCGGACGAACATCAGCGGCCGGCCCAGCCGCCCCGTGCTGACGATGCGCGCCAGGATTCGCAGCCCGCGGTTGGCGCGCAGCATGTCGCGTTGCGGCACGTCGGCCAGCGTAACCGTGCTCCCCATACCCATGAAGCTCGCGATCCGCCAAGCTTCCGGCGACAATTCCAGGAACGGGAAGAGCAGCATCCCCCCCAGGCTGTGCCCCACCCAGTTGATTCGGTCGTGGCCGGTCTCCTGCTTGATGTAATCGAGGATCGCCGGGACGTCATAGAACGCCATCTCATCGACGTTCCAGCGCCCCTCGCCGCGTTCGAGTAACGGAGTTTGCCGCCGCCGCGCGTTGATTCGGCCAAGCCGGCCCACCTGGGCGCTCTCGCCCGAGCCGCGCAGGTCGGGGATGAACACTTCATAACCCCGCGCGGCGAGTTGCTCGGGCAAGTGGTTGTCGGTGATCGTCCAGAACGTCGCGTTCAGCCCCAGTCCGTGACAGAGGACGACCGGGAGCTTGCCGGGATCGGGACGTGCCGGCCGGATGTGCCGGATACCGAGCTTCCACCCATCCTTGGTGTAAGCGATCCCGTCCGAACTCGGACGCAGGTCGGGCGTGGATGCGTTCCGCCTCATCGTGGCGCACCCGGGCGCCAGGCAAAGAAGGAGCGTCCCGAGAATCTCCACGATCCGCCGCCGACCATCGCGCATAAAACCGGGAATCCTTCCCATCGAGCGACCGATCCCTCGGTAGCGAAGAACTGCCTCGTTCCGGGGACATCAGGCTCTTCCTTGAACCTCTGCACCCTTCGGACAGCATCACGCAGGGTTGAGGGCTCGACCCGTGGTGTTCCCTTCTTACTCTTCCTCGAACCGGCAAATTCTAACCAGGCGTGGCCTTCCGAGAAATGCCAGGCCGCCACCCTGTGTTCCACCAATAAATCAGTCGACAAGTCCCCTCGAAGTCAACCCCACCAGGACACGACCTGGTGCAGGACCAAAAAAACCTGTTTTTCGAGGCCTCCTCTTCGCGTAGGCTCGGCGTTAGCCTGCCGCCTGATGCTCCAAGGAGGCATGCTGACGTCGACCCTATAGGCCCCATAGGATCACCCAACTGGGCGGTTGAACCTTCCCTGGGGACCAATCCTCCTCGATGCCATCCCCCAAAACTGGGAGACTCGGCCGCACCAACCGACCCTACCGACTCGGGAGACCGACATCAGCTCTGGCCTCTTCGGCAAGCCCGGACGACTCCAACTTGCCAACCCGTTTTTCCACACCGTTTCTTCCCATCCTTCCGCGGATTTGTCAAGACTGTCACCGACCGATCGAGATTTCGATTAAGATCCGGGGCCGACTCGACTGCCTCGTCGCTTGCAATCGAGTGGTGCTTTACCCAGGTGACCTGAATGTGCTTTTTTCCGAAGTCGAGTGAGTGCGCCTCGCACCGCAACCGCTCTCCCAAACCTCCTATACACCGACGAGGATTCTTTAAAACGAAGTTCCAGGGGGGAATTAAGGAAATATCTATAGTGGCAAATGGCTTACGTCAATTCCCGATTCCGTTTCTGGCTCCTCTGTGGATCATCCGCAGCGCCTCGGCCTGCAGCGCATCGGCCTCCGTCACCTGGCGGAACGTCGTCTGATTCGGAGCGGCGGTCACCACACACGTGTTCCGGCCGCGCGTCCCCAGATGAGCCAGCAACGTCCGAAAGCTCTGGACCGGCAGACCGACCGTTGTCAAGTGCGTCTGCTCCTTCAATTGCGCCGACTGCGAGGCACGGGCCGGCGTCACCGGGTCGCGCCGCCGCCGCCGCCGGTCCACGGCCCACTCCTCGTCCTCGAACAGCAACGGCTCCCACACCTGGCGCAGGTACCACTCCACGGAGGAGGACAGCAGGCAGAGCTTGAGGGCGCCCGCACCCGCTCGGCCGTGCGGTGGTGGATCGGGCGCACCAACAGGTCGATCCCCTTGAGCCACCGGAACGTCTGCTCCACAACGGCCAGCCGCTGGGACGACCGCACCCCGTCGGCGGCCGTCGACCGTGCGGCCGGCTCGCTCGTCCGGACCCCAGAGATTCCATCCAGAAGTCCTTCATTCTTGATCGCCTCTTCCTTGCGGGCCTCTCCCAAATGCCCGTCGCGGATCGTTAGACTAAAACGTTTCGCCGTCTTATAATAATTGATAATGGTTGTCACAGGCCACCAGCCGTGGCGCTGGGAAATTCCAGGGAGATGAGCTCCGCCAGGCGTTCGGCCTCCTGGTCCTTACCGAATCAGAATCAGGTGGCCGTCGGCCAGCAGGCGGCGGATGGTACCGCTGCGCAGGGCCAAGATCCCACCCAGGCCCTGGTATTTGATGATCATATAAATGATATTTTATGTTAGTAAGCCACGATCGCCGCCCAGCACCACCCGTGCCAGGCCGAACCGCTTCGTGAGCACCTCGACCTGGTCGGGAACGGTCGTGGGGACGCCGGTGTTGCCGGGGTAGACCGGCACGGCAATCGGCCGCCTATCGGCGTCGGTCAGGGCGCCGGAGACGATGATCGGGCAGCCGGTCGTGCCGGCGCGGTCGTGGCCGAAGCGGGCCAGCGAGCTGGTCTTCCCTGAGGAGGAGCTGCTGGGGAGGTCGGAGAGGACCAAGGCCTCGTCGCCGAGGTGCCGCTTCGCCCAGCTTCTTCTCGATCGCCTCCTGCCACGTCCGCAGCCAGTCCAGAGCGTCGTAGAGTTGATCCTCGGTGAAGTCGGCGACCTCCAGCTCCTCGGCCAAGGTGGTGTCGTGCCAAGGTCGGGTGTAGGCCAACTTTGAGCTGGGAAAGAGGAGGCGTTCGGTGCTCATGGCGAGGACCAAGTTGCGCCGCCGAGAGGGCTCGGAGGCGAGGAGCTCCTTCCGTTCCCGCTTGCGGATCCTCGACAGGACGGCGTGGACATGAGCCTGCGGAAACGCGCGCGTGTTGCGAAAGGCCTCGGCCGCAGGGACAAGGTCTCGCCCTTTGGGGGAGCGCTTGATGATCTCGATGAGGTGCTCGGGGAGAGGGGAGAGGTCGCCGAGGGTCTCGTGGGTAACGGTCGTTCCCTTGCGGAGGGACCGTCGGAGCAGAGGGGTGAGGGAGGTCCTGTCTTTGTGGACCCGCTTGGTCGTAGCCACAGGGACGGCACTGCCTCGTGTTGCCATGCGGCCATTTTTTCGAAGGGATGACGGCCTTGTCAAGAGGATTTTCTATTTATTAGTGGCTACATTTCAGAGGCGAAATCCAGGTTGACCGCTTAGGAGCGGCTGACCTCCGACGAAAAACGGTCTGGAACTTCGGCCTAGTCAACCCCTCAAAGGATCAGCATCGCGTCGCCGTAGCTGTAGAACCGATAACGCTGGCGGATCGCCTCGGCGTAAGCCGCGCGGATCAGCTCGACACCTGCCAGGGCGGCCGACCAGCACCAGCAAGCTGCTGCGGGGCAGGTGGAAATTCGTGATCAGAGCGTCGAGCCCGCGGAAGACGTGCCCCGGACGGAGATAGAGTGCGGTCTCGCCCGCGAATGGCTGAAGGAGGCCCGACCGCAGCGGCCGTCTCCAGGGTTCGGGCGGAGGTGGTCCCCACGGCCACGACCCGTCCTCCTCGCCGGCGACGCGCGTTCACGATCGCGACGGCCGGGGCCGAAAGCTCGGCCCACTCGGCGTGCATGACGTGGTCCTCGATCCGCTCGGCCTCGATCGGGCGGAAGGTGCCCAGGCCGACGTGGAGCGTGGCAGTCGACGCAGGCGATCCCCCGCGCGGCCAGGCGGCCGAAGACCTCGTCGGTGAAGTGCAGCCCGGCCGTCGGCGCGGCGACCGCCCCCGGGCACGCAGGCGTAGAGGGTCTGGTAACGGAGCCGGTCGCCGGGCACCCTCCGCCCCTTGCGGATGTAAGGGGGCAGGGGCACCTGCCCGTGCCGCTCCAGGAGTCAAGGCCGCTCGGCTCGGGCTCGGCCACCTCGGGCCGGACGATCCAGCGCCCGGCCTCGCCCCGGCCTTCGAGCGTCAGCCACAGCCCTGGCCGACCACCACGCGCTCGCCGGGCTCGGCCGGCCCCGCGTCGTCGCCAGGACCTCCCACGTCCCGTCGGGCCAGGCCCGCAGGAAGAGCCCCTCCCATCTCCCCCCGGTCGCCTCGCGGTGCCCGACCAGCCGCGCGGGGATGACCCGCGTGTTGTTCCGGACCAGCACGTCTCCCGCGTTCGAGCAGCTCGGGCAGCTCGGCGAAGGCCCGATGCTCCCTGCGTCCCGTCCTGGCGGTCGAACCACCATCAGCCGCGACCGGTCGCGCGGCTCGACCGGATGCTGCGCGATCAACTCGTCGGGCAGGTCGAAATCAAACTCCGAGGTCAGCAAGCCCCTTCCTCCAGGCCATCCCCAACTGGCACAATAGGAACCTTCGCCCCCAAAGTTTGCAGCGAGCACCAGGAATTTGAGGATCGATCGATCCGCAAAATCACATGCGAAGCCGTCGGGAGCCTCGGCGACCGCCGGGGCCGACTGACCCCCGATCCGTCCCCTCGATTGTACCCGACCCGTGCAAGACCTCACCCGCCGACTTGCCGACCGCGCGTGCGCCGGCCCTTGGCCCGACCGTCCGGTCCCCGTGTCGCCCTGGTGATCACCGACCTGGACGTCGGCGGCGCCGAGCGGGCGCTGGTGACCCTGGCGACGCGGCTCGACCGCCGGCGCTGGCGGCCGTGCGGTGATCGCCCTGGGAACGGAAGGCCGCCTGGCCGAGCCGCTCCGCGCCGCGGGGCTGGTGCCCGTCTGTCTCAGGCCGTGAACCGCGAGTCGGCCGGTCGGTGCCGTTTGCGCGGCTGGCCCGGGCCTTGCGACGGTCAGGCGCCGCAGCTGGTGCAGAGCTTCCTGTTCCACGCCAACGTGGCGTCGCGGCTGGCCGCGCCGCTGGCCGGGGTCGCCCTGGGTGGTCGGCGGCCTCCGCGTCGCCGAGCGCCAGAAGCGCTGGCACTTGACGCTCGACCGGCTGACGCTCGGCTGTCGGCCGGCTCGGTCTGCGTCTCGCACGGGGTGATGCGGTTCAGCCGCGACGTGGGCGGGATCGCCCCGGACCGCCTGACCGTGATCCCCAACGGCGTCGACCCCGGCGCCCGTTCGACCGCGCCGCAGCCCCGGCCGCGCGCGGCGATCGGCGTGCCGGAGCGGCGCCCTCCTGGCGCTGGCCGTCGGCCGGCTCGACGTCCAGAAGGGACTCCCGACCTGCTCGCCGCCGCCGAGCGGGTGATCGCCGCGCGGCCCGACTGGCACCTGGTCCTGGCCGGCGACGGCCCCGACCGCACCTGGCTCCTGGCAGCGAGTGGCTCGCGAGCGCCGGCGCTGGCCGACCGGGTCCACTGGCTCGGCCGCCGCGACGACATCCCGGCGCTGCTCGAGACCGCCGACGTGCTGGTCCTCGCCTCGCTCTGGGAGGGGATGCCCAACGTGGTCCTCGAGGCGATGGCCGCCCGCCGCGCCGTCGTGGCCACCGCCGTCGAGGGGAGCGAAGACCTGGTCGTCCCCGGCCAGACCGGCTGGCTCGTCCCACCCGGCGACCCCGAGCTCCTTGGCCAAGCGCTGCTCGACGCCGCCGACGATCCCGAGCGATGCCGCCGCTTCGGCGATGCTGGACGCGCCCGCATTGAGACCGAGCTCACCCTTCGATCGCATGGTCGACGCCTATCAACGCCTCTGGGCCGACATCCTCGGCCTCTCGTTCGAAGCCCAAGGGCCCCCGCCCTGAGATCGACGACATCGTCGCACCACGAGGGTGTCGATAGAGGTCGGCCGAACCCCTTGAAGCTCGCACAGGACCTCCTCGGACCCTCACGGTCCCGTCCTCACGAACGATCGATTCCGACCCCTGTTCAGGACGGGGTACGACGTTCGATCAATCCCCGGTCGCACCTCTCGAAACGGGGGATTGGGTGAGGACTGGGAAGAAGGTGAGGATGGTGGATCCATGGGGTGAAACAACAGAACCGAGCCTGTTCTCTAGCTGATGTTGCCGAAGCCCTCGCCCCTGCGGTCCGGAAAAGTCCTCACGCGGAAACCAGATCCTCATCAAACCTGGCGTGAGTCAATCGCCGGAACCCACCTCCTCATCGACTCAGCCTGCCTCGAAGTGCTGGATCGGAGAACGGCTCCCCCAATATTCGCATACCGTACGCTCATCAGCAGAATTTGCAGATGTCACGTTTTATCCATTATGAAGTTAATGGGAAACGTAGCCACCTGTTATGAGCCGAAAATAAAAATTATTATAAGTTTTATAAAGAATGAACTTAATTGTAATTAATGGCACTTTATTGGACCATCTGGTGCGAAATTGCTATCTCCCCGTCGTTGGTGGATGCATGTTTTGTACGAAATCTTTGAGCTGTGGCGTGCCTGATTGCGGAAGCACCTCCCTGAAGGATCCCGGGGCCCAATCCGGGGGAGGGCGGGTCTCCGCCAGGACCGGGGTCTCGCTCAAGCCGGGGCCATCGATGCGTCGATACAACGAACGGCAGTAATCTGTTACGGCCTGGCGACGTCGGGATACATCCGGCTGTCGTCTGTGACGTGGCGGGACGACCTTGACAGAAAACCCGGCGAAGATAGAGTCGCCGTCGGATCGAGTCGCTCCGTTCGATCGCATCGTGCCTTTCTCTTCGACGAGCCGGCCGTGTTTTCCGAATCGATGTCATCGAATCCGATCCATCGTCCCGTCTTGCTGGACGAGATCGTGGCATGGCTGGCTCCCCGAGAGGGTGCCGTGCTGGTGGATGGGACGGTGGGGGCGGGGGGACATGCCGCGGCGTTGGCCCAACGGGTCGGACCGGCGGGACGAGTCCTCGGGCTCGACCGTGACCCCGAAATGCTTGCGCCTGGCTGAGCGGACGACGCATGGCTTGCCGGTCTGCCTGATCCACGCCCCTTATAGTGCACTCGAGAGGATTCTGGGCGACTGGGGAATCGACGCAGTGGAGGGGATCTTGCTCGACCTGGGATTGTCGTCGGATCAGCTCAGTTGGCCCGATCGCGGGTTCAGCTTCGCCATGGACGGGCCGCTCGACATGCGGTTCGATCGCGATTCCGGTGACCCCTCAGCGGCCAACCTGATCAATTCGTTAGGCGCGGAGGATCTGGCCCGGTTGTTCTTCGAGTATGGAGAGGAGCGGCATAGTCGTCGCGTGGCGCGGCGGATCGTCGAGGCTCGACGGGTCGAGCCGATCACGACCACTCGACGCCTGGCGGAGCTGGTCCGCCAGAGCATCCCCGGTAAGTGGGGCGCGATCGACCCAGCAACCCGCGTCTTCCAGGCGCTCCGCATTCGGGTCAATCAGGAACTCGATCATCTGGAGACCACCCTGGCAATCCTGCCCGACCTGCTCAAGCCCGGCGGCCGGGCGGCCATCCTCAGTTTCCACTCGCTGGAGGATCGGCGGGTGAAGGTGGCCTTTCGCGACGATCCCCAACTGATCGTCTTGACCCGAAAACCCGTGGTGGCCTCGGCCGAGGAACTGGCCGACAACCCCCGAGCCCGAAGCGCGAAATTGAGGGTCGCCGAGCGATGTCCGAACCTGGTTGGGCCCCCGACTCCGCCGAATCTCCGACCGAAGCGGAGGGCGTTCGCACACTGAACGTTCTTGATCACCACCACGATGGCGGAGAGGGTGAAACGCCAGTGCACGCGCACTCCGGCGCCGAGTCGGACGCGCAAGCTCTCGAGCCCAAACCCGAGCGGGAGCCCGAGCCTCGGCCTCGCTCCGGCCATTCGTTCGCCTTCTCGGCCAGGATGAAGTGGGAGACGCGCTTCGGCATCGTCGTGCTGCTCTCGTTCCTGATCCTGTTAACCCTCCTGATCGTGAACAGGGGGCACAAGGCCAAGGCCAACTCGGACGGTAGCCCACCCCTGATGGATGTCCCCGCCAGCGGACCCCCACCCCCGGATCAAGCCTCCTCGAAGCCTCAATCCCAGCTCGGCAGATCGAAGGGCGCGGCGCACGCCGCGCCCTCTTCGGTTCGGGACGCAAATCCGCCGAAGCAGACTGCGGCACCCGCGCCCGAGACGCGCAAATCGAAGCCCAAGGACACCAGGAAGCCCGCCGAGCCCCTTCGCGTGACCATGGCCGAAGATCCGGTCGCGCTGCCCCTCCCCGCAACGTCCGCGGTGCCCGGACCTCCGGCCCACCTGAGGGACCACGACACAACGATTCCTCCGCCGCTCGCCACCTCCCCCGCACCCCTTCCGCCCGAGCCCGAGCCCGAGCCGAGTCCTCCGACGCCCGCGACACAGACGACGACGTCCAACCCGAGTGAGGTTCCCTTGAGTTCCACTGCGACTTCGACCGAGCAACCCAATCCGCCGCAGGAATCGACCCAAGCACCGATCGCGCCCCAAGAACCCCTGCCGGCGCAAGGACCGTCCCCGACACCGCAACCCGAGCCTTCGATGGAGCCAACTCCGCAACCCGTGCCGACGCAGGGGCCGACCGAGGAATCGGCGTCGACACCGGACCCCAGGCCGGCGCAGGTGTCGGCATCGGCACTTGACTCGCCTCAGACACCGTCTCCGATCCAGGATCCGGCAGCGGTGCCGGGGCCGGGATTCGCCCCGGCCCCGATGCCCCCCGGTATGTCCGAGTTCCCGCCTCAACCCATGGAGAGCGGGGCGATCGCCAAGGACCCCCGGTCCGTGAAAGGCACGAACCTGCCATCCTCCGCGCCTCCACTGGTCGTCGCCGCGCCTCTCCCGGCACCAACCGCATCGCTCTCCGAGGCGAAGCCGGCCCCTGAGCTTTCCCCCGACGCCGAGCCGAAACCGGCGATCAACCCATCTCCCAAGGTCGAGGCGAAACCGGTCACCGAGAATCCTCCCAAGGTCAAGCCGATACCGGCCGAGCTGCAGTCGAAGGCGTCCGAGGTGCTCCTGCCCTCGATTCGTGCCCACTTGTCGTCAAGCAAGATGCCAGCCCAGCCCTCGAACGCCTCGCCTTCGGAGCCGGTGCCGGCCCGTGCGAGCGAACTGCCGAACTTCGCCAGTCCTCCCGCCCCTTCCGATCCCATCGCCTTGAAGTCCGGCAACGCGGGCGAGGGACAAGGGACGTGGGTTCCCTTGCCCAACGCCGCGAAGCGACGGGCCGGCAACAAGGCCGTGACTCTCCGCGACGCGATCAATGAGGCCCCGGTCGCGCGGCCCGAATCGAACGGACCGGTCGAGGACGATCAGGTCGAACCCGTGCCTCATGTCGTCCAGAGCGGCGAGAACTTCTGGACCATCTCGCGGCTTTACTACGGGGCGGGCCGCTATTATCTGGCACTCTGGAAGGCCAATCGCCGGCTGGTCCCGGATGACCCAAAAAACCTCCGTGTGGGCATGACGATTCGGATCCCGCCCCCCGAGGCGCTCGACCGATCGCTTATCAAACCGCCCGCGTCTTCTCAATCTCCATCACCAAGCCCGACCACGCCGATGCGCAAGATGTCGCGGTCGGTGCCGAGCGACGACCCTCCCGACCCACCCACCCGGAGGACCTCGGAGGTCGAGCTAGCGCTGCCGGTGGCCGATCCGCTCTCGGAGAGCGACGAGCCCCCGACGGAGGAGCCCGACGCCGAACACGAGTCACGCTACAAAGCCCGCCGGCCGGTCTACAAGGTCCGGCCTTACGAGACCTTGCGAAGCATCGCTCGTGATACCTTGGGCGACAGTCGACGTGCCTCGGAGCTCTTCGAACTCAATCAGGACGTCATCGACGACCCCAATCGTCTGACCCCTGGACAGCTCATCGAGCTGCCCGAGGATGCTCGGCTGGGGCGGAGGACCCGGTAGCGAGGGATCATGCGTGTGAATGTGCGTGGTCACGAGAATCTTGTGACCAGGCAGGCGTCAGGTGGTATACCCACCATTATGTAAGCATGCCGCGGGGCCAGATCGTGGGCATGGCTCCCAAGGTCCCTCAGCATGAGGTCTTGTGGCTTCTGCACCCCAAGCCCGAGATGACGCCGGGGGATCAAGCTCATCTTCTACAGTTGCGCCTCGATTATTGACGTAAGTCCTTTCGTGATGGACCGGGAATCGCCTCGGAGCGATAAACATAGTGCCACGTCGAACGTCTAAATCCCCTTGATAATCCGCATTTTTGCAGTATGATCATGGTGTCTCAACCACGAGGGCACCATGTTCTTCAGGACCAAGACGTCCGGGCCACGCACTTACCTCCAGATCGTCGAGAACCGCTGGGAGAACGGGCGACCCCGCCAGCGGGTCATCGCCGCCCTGGGACGACTCGATCAACTCCAGCAGAGCGGACAACTCGATGCCCTGCTGGTCTCGGGAGCACGCCTGGCCCAGTCCGTCCTCCTCCTCTCCGCTCACGCCCAGGGCCAACTCCCCACCATCACCACCCGACGCATCGGACCCGCCCTGATCTTCCAGCGGCTCTGGCAACAGACCGGATGCCAACGGGTCATCGAGGAACTCCTGGACGGACGCCGCTTCGAGTTTGACGTCGAGCGGGCCATCTTCCTGACGGTCCTCCATCGTCTCTTCGACCCCGGCAGCGACCGGGCCGCCGACAAGTGGAGGACCGACTACCCGATCGACGGCTGCGAACCACTACAACTCCATCACCTGTACCGGGCCATGGCCTGGCTCGGAGAGGTGCTGCCCCAAGACCAGCAGGTGGGCAAGACACCGTTCACACCCCGCTGTACCAAGGACCGGATCGAAGAGGGGTTGTTCGCCCACCGGCGGGACCTCTTCAGCGGACTCCAACTGGTGTTCTTCGATACCACCTCGATCTCCTTCGAGGGCAACGGCGGCGAGGACATCGGCCAGCGGGGCTACAGCAAGGACCACCGCCCGGACCTGTACCAGATGATCGTCGGGGCCGTGCTCGACGGCCAAGGGCGGCCGATCTGCTGCAAGTTGTGGCCCGGCAACACCACCGACGTGACGACGCTGATCCCGGTCGCCGATCGCCTGCGGAGTCGCTTCGGCATCCGCCGGGTCTGCCTCGTGGCCGACCGGGGCATGATCAGCCAGGAGACGATCGCAGCCTTGGAGAAGGACGAGCGGGGTTGGCAGGTACATCCTGGGAGCCCGGATGCGGTCGCAGAACGAGGTGAAAGACGAGGTGCTGTCCCGGGCCGGTCGCTACCGGGTCGTGCCTCCCAAGTCTGCGGATCGTGATGCCCCCTCTCCCCTGAAGGTCAAGGAGGTGTGGGTGGACGCCCGCCGGTACATCGTCTGCCTGAACGAGGACGAGGTGCGCAAGGATGCCGCCGACCGGGAAGCGATCGTGGCGGCGTTGCGGGAGCAACTCCGCTCGGGGGACAAGTCGCTGGTCGGCAACAAGGGCTACCGTCGTTACCTGAGTGGTGGCCCCTCTCACTTCCGGATCGATGAGGCGAAGGTCGCCGAGGACGCCCGGTACGACGGCAAGTGGGTGCTGCGCACCAACACCGATCTCGACTCCGCCGAGGTGGCATTGCAGTACAAACAACTCTGGAGGGTGGAGCAGTGGTTCCCCTCGTGCAAGACGTTGTTACAGACCCGCCCGATCTTCCACCGGTGTGACGAGACGATCCGAGGTCATGTGTTCTGCTCGTTCCTGGCGCTGGTCCTGCGTCAGGAACTCCAGGCCCGGTTGGAGGAGCGGGGTCACGAGTTCGAGTGGGCCGATGTGATCGGAGACCTGGATCGTTTGCAGGTGGTGGAGGTGGAGCAGGACGGGAAGCGGTTCCTGTTGCGGAGCGAGGCGCAGGGCACGTGTGGCAAGGTGTTCCAGATGGTGGGGGTGGCCTTGCCCCCGACCGTGCAACAAGTTGCGCCGACCACCCCAGGGCAAGACGCTGCGCATAGTGCCACGCCGCCCAGTTGATGCGTCAAGTCCTTGCCACTGCTGAAGATGCTACACTGTGGTGTTGAAGATGAGTCAAGGACGCCCCACTCCATACCCCCCTGTGTGGTCCGGGACTTGATCCGTCTTCAGACCGACGAGCGACTCGGGGTCCGACGTTGTGCGCGGAGCCACTGGGCAGCAATCGCCTTCTCGTCGAAGGGCAGGACGGTGTTGGCGAAGATCTGGAAGGCGCTGGCCCTTGCCGGCGATCAGGACGGCATCGCCGGTACAGGCGTCGGCCAGCGCAACCTCGATCGCGTAGCGGCGATCGGGCTCGATCCGGACCCGACCCGGTCGGCGAAAGCCCGAGAGCAGGTCGTCGAGGATCTGGTTGGGGTCTTCGGTCCGGGGGCTATCGATGGTCAAGATGACGTGGTCGGCGCCGGCCTCGGCGGCCCGGGCGAGCGCCAGCCGGACCGAGCGCCTCTCGGAGCCCCTCGGCACCAATCACGCAGTGGATCTTGCCCGCGGTGATGGCGCGGAGTGAAGTCAGCGCCTGTTGAAGCTCGGCGCCGGACCGCGCCTGATCGATCCAGACCTCGAAATCCTGTCCCTCGACCACGGCCTCGAGCCGTCCGGGCACGCTCCTGACCGACTCCAGGCCGGCGATGACCGCATCAAGCGCCAGGCCGCGCGACCAGGCAACGGCGGCCGCCGCCAGGGCCTGCGAGACGTGCGCCGAGCCGACCAGGTGCAGCTCGACGATCGCCTCACGGTCGAAACCATGGAGCAAGAATCGCGACCCGCGCGTATCGAGCCGCACGATCCGGGCGGTCACGTCGGCGGGGTGATCAATGCCGAACGAGACTCGCCGCGCATCGAGATTGACCGCGCCGAGCAGTTCGGCATGGGGATCGTTGGCATTGACGACGGTCGTGCCGCCGGGAACGACCTTGCGGACGAGCCGTGCTTTGGCGCGACGCCGCGCCAGGAGAGATTCGAACTCCAGGGAGGGCAGGGGACCCAGGTCGGTGACAACCGCCATGTCGAACTCCAGCCCCTCGATCCGTCGTTTCTCCAGGATCTCCTCGGCGACCTCGATCACCGCGCCGGCGCAGCACGCTCGACCATCGCGGCGAGCATCGCGGCCAGGCTTTCGGCGTCAGGGATGGCGACGCTCACTGGGTGGATGTCCACGCCGTCGGACCAGCCGAGCGCGCCGACCAGCCCGAACCGCATGCCGGTGGCCTCGAAGATCGACCGGAGAAAGAGGCTGGTCACCGTCTTGCCGCACGTCCCGGTCACACCGACGGTCAGGAGTCGCTCGGACGGGTCGCCCGCCAGCGCGTGGCAGAGCCGTGCGTGTGCGACCCGCGCGTCGGCCACGACGACCTGCAGTCGGCCCGCTTCGGGGCAGGGGCGCTCGACCACAATCCCCGCTGCGCCACGCTCCAGCGCCTGGTGGACGAAGTCATGTCCATCGTGCCGCGTTCCCTTGATCGCGACGAATACTTGTCCCGGGTCGAGCCGTCGGCTGTCGGCCGTGCATCCGGAAACCTCCCAGTCGTGGCAACCCACGAACCGGGCCTCGGGGAGCAATCTTCGAAGGCTAACCGATGGGATCCCCCGTTGGGGCAGACGGTCAACGAACCAGCGCGCCATCGGCACTCGCCTCCATGCCAGCCGTGATCCCCCGGCCAGTCCTTTGCCGGGCGCCTCGTCATCCTCTCGCCCGGAAAGCCGCAGCATTTTTGGCCAATTGTCGAAAAAAGACAATCCCAGACTGGTGCCGATGCCGACGACCATCGCTTCGCGCCCCCCCCGGACCCGATGGCAGGCAGCACCCCCTCCACCGGCCAGCCCGCGGACCTCGCGCCTGCGTCGTGCTCGCAAACCCCAGGACATGATCCGGACCAACCCCAATAGTGAAAAGTGACCGGCGGGCGCGAGCAGAAGGCTATCGTTGCGCAAGCCAATTCGGTGGTGCCTTACGGTCGTTGAACCGCCAGTTTTCCGGGATCTTTCCGGAGTAACGAATTTTCGGTGCCGAAGAGTCAACCCCTTGCTATGATTCGGGTTCAATGCGCCGAAGGCTCCTCGGTTTGGCGCCGAAATATCGTCAATCTCTGGGTAGACCTGGGTGGTTTCCCACCCAGGCGTCGGGTAAGGAGGTGACGTCACCGTCACCCCCTCCCCTAAGGTAGGGTCGAGGGCTGGCGCGCGCACGGTAGGGTCCGGTGGCTCGTCCACGCCTTTCGCCGTGGGCCTCAGTCCGGCTCCCATGGTCACGTCTCCAACCCCCGCCACGTCAAACGGAGCGGGCGGTTTTCCCGCACTCCGCTTTCCTGCCCGCTTCACCCCAAGGGTTATGTGGCCTATCCCGTTGGCAGCGCTTTCGGCGGTCGGCTCACCCGGTAGCCGTCGAACAGCCCCAGGCGATCGTACAGCCACCGCCTACTCCACCTGTCCCAACCGAAGCCCCGAAGCCCCCGGGTGCGCATCAGGTGCCGCCGCACCTTCTTCTCCACCCAGTCCTTGATGTAACTGAAGCACCGGCTCGAGTGCCCTGCGGCAAAGTATTGCACCCAGCCACGAAGGATCGGGTTGATGAGAGCCACCACCCGACCGATCGGCTGGGACTGGAAGCGTCGGAAGATGTCCCTGAGTTTCCGCAGCAACGCCGTCCGCTTCTTCAGCCTGGGGGCGTAGTTAGGACGCCACGCCCCCTGGCGACTGCGCACCCGGCGGAACTCGAAGCCCAGGAACCCGAAGCTCTCCCCTTGACCCAGGTCCACGATACGGCTCTTCTCCTCGTTGATCTCGACGTGGAGTTTCGCCAACTCCTCCCGCAGTCGCTTGTCCGCCGCTCGGAGCAGCCAGTCGTGACGCGGATAGGCGTCCACCAGGATGACCAGGTCATCGGCATAGCGTGCATACTCGATGTATGTGTACCTGCCGTTACGGGTGGTCTCCTTGGCCCGCTCCAGCATCTTATCCACCTCGTTGAGGTAGAGGTTGCTGAGCAAGGGGGAGATCACCCCCCCCTGGGGTACGCCCTTCGCCCCGGACGCCTTCAGGATCATCTTGAGCAAGTGCAGCACGTCGGCGTCACTGACCCGGGCGGCCACCTTCGCCAGCAGCCGGTCATGCCGGACGTTGTCGAAGTAGGCCCGGAGATCGATGTCGATGACGCGCGTCTTGCACTTGACGATCGCTTCGGCGACCCGTTGCACCGCTTCATGGGCTGTCCGCCCCGGTCGGTAGCCAAACGAGCCCGGCTGGAAGTCGGCCTCGAAGATGGGTTCCAGGATGAGCTTGAGGGCCCCCTGGACCACGCGGTCGCGAATGGAGGGGATGCCCAGGACGCGGACCTTGCCCCCGTCTTTGGGTATCTCCTGCCGCCGGTTCCGCATCGGACGATATCTGTGTGCTGCCAGTTCGTCCCGGAGTTGCTCCAGGAATGACTCCACGCCGCCTGCCTCGATGGCCTCGAAGGTGACCCCGTCGATGCCCGGAGCCCCGTTGTTCTTCTTGGCCAGCGCGTAGGCTTCGTGGAGGGTCTCCCTCTTGCAGACGTGGACGTACAGGCCCCAGAAGCGCCAGGCCGTGTCGGCCTTCGCCTTGGAGTAGATCTTCCGTCTCAGGTCCTGCAGATCGATGGGCGTCTTTATCATCCCGCCCCTGCCTCCCATGTTGGCGGAAGAGTTACGAACAGCAGGGCCCCTTCGCTCCACGGGCGTTACCCCGTTTCACCGCTACTGCGGACCCCTCCGTCACCCTCTCGTCGTCAGCCGATTTCCCGGTGTTGCCGGTTATACGGCCTACCCAGCTTCCGCCCCTTCGGGTCGGGACGAGGAGGGCTTCTCCAGTTGCTCGATGTGTCCTGGCCGCCGTGCCGTCGCTAACCACCCCGCCGGAGCAACCCGCCGCATCGATCGGTTTGCGACGAGCTGTACTGCCTTCGCCCTACAGTTGCGGGCTCGGCCTCCGGGGCTACTCACTTTCGGGGCCACCTCGCGTTCACTTGCGTTACGGCCCGAACGACTCGCACCTACCCCGCGGGTAGGGTCGTCGAGGGGCTTCAGCACCATCGGTTTCCCTCCGGGCTGCCCTCCCAGCTACGGGGTTTCCGATTCTTACCCCGGCAGGTCTATCTCCTGCTGAACACATCAGCCTTTCCTGGACGCACAACTGCACGGGAATGTCTCCATTCATGCAGCTCAAGCCTCTCAAACGCCCCTCTCGGGACGCGGCTTACCCACGTCCCAACCTTGGTTGTGAATCTGCTGGTGGCAGTTCGGATGCACGAGCACGCGATTCTCGATCGTATCCTGGCCCCCATGGGTTCGCCACTGGATGTGGTGGTTGTGCCACCCCGTCCCCGTGGTGATCTTCTGATGGCAGACCGGACAGATCCCGCCTTGCTCCCGCCAAAGCAGACGCAGAGTCCATCGACCCATCAGGGTCCCGGCCATCTTCACGCCCAGGCGTTCCTCGAAGTACGGTTCCCAGGCCGGGTCATAGGGATTCGCCTCTCCTTTGACTTTCGTATGCCGCTGGATCGGTAGACTCGAAGCATCGAAGAGCCGGACCGGTTGGATCCTCTCCTCCCGACCGGCGACCTCGCCGTGAAAGACCCAATGCCGTCCTCCGACGACTTCGAAGTAGCGGTCCTTGATCCATCGTCGGGACTTCTTGGGGTGCCTCCGAATGGCCCACCGCCACAACGCACGAAAGATCGCGTGGTCCACTCGCGAGAAGGTCCGCTTGCTCGACACATGCCGGTGATAGTTCGCCCAGCCCCGGATCACCGGGTTGAGGTTCACGATCAGATGTCCGGCCGTGACTTGCCGGCTCGCCTTGATGATCCCCCGGACCTTCTCCAGGAACGTCGCGACATTCTTCCGTGACGGCTTCACCAGGACGGTGCCACCGTAGTCGCGAACGTTCTGCCCGAGGAAGTCGAAGCCGTCCTCGATCCGCGTGAGATGCGTCTTCTCCGGTGAGAGTTCCAGTCCTCGCTCCTTCAGGAAGGACTCCACCATCGGCTTCACCTCCGTCTCCAGGAGTTCCTTCGAACTCCCGGTGATGATGAAGTCGTCCGCATAGCGCACCAGATTGACCTTGGCCTTCCGGCTCCGGGCGGTGGCCTTCGGGTGGCGTCCCCTCAGGACCCGTTCCAGGCCATCCAGCGCCAGGTTCGCCAATGCCGGTGCACAGATGCCACCCTGAGGCGTCCCTTCCTCGGTGGCGTGGAGGACGTGCTTCTCGATGAACCCGGCCTTCAGCCATTTCCGGAGGATGCCCTTATCCATCGGGATATGGGCCATCAACCATTCGTGGCCGATCCGGTCGAAGCACGACTTGATGTCCCCCTCGAAGATCCAGCGAGCACCGCTCCGGTTGCTCAGGACGGTGTGGCATTGCCCGATGGCGTCTGCCGTCGATCGTTCCTTCCGGAACCCGTAAGAGTTCGGGTCGGCCGTCGTCTCCGCGATGGGATCGAGCGTCTGCAGGTAGAGGGCCTGCATCGCCCGATCTTGCATCGTGGGAATTCCGAGGGGACGCATCTTGCCGTTATTCTTGGGAATGTACACACGTCTCAGCGGTCGGGGGTTGTAGCCCCGCTGCCGGAGCGTCTGTAAGGCCGTCGCTTTCTTCTCCGGGGTATTCCAGATCGCCCGGTCCACACCCGGAGTCCCTTTGCCTTGGTTTTCCGTCACTCGTCGGACGGCAAGGGCCTTGCCGCTGAACGAGTGGGTCAGCAGATGTTGCAAGGCCTTCACCTTGCCCCACCGGCCTTCCTGGATCGCCTTCACGATACGGGCCTGGAGCCGACACACGATGCGGTGGGCTGACTCCCAGTTGATGGTATGCCAGCCTTCCTCCTCGTCGGGGACCGCACCAGTAGAGCGAGACTCCACCGTCATCTGCTTGTCCCCCGAAGTGGATTGCCAGGTGCTCTCGTGACGAAAGACCCGAGGGAAGTCGGCCCGCTTTCGCGTGGGGTGATCTCGCCCGATGACTCAACCCCTATCCGCCCGACTACCGGACGACATTCGCTTCTTCCCTCATCCTTTACCCGCCGTCCCATCGGCGACCACCTTGCGGCGGGCCTTCCCCAAGGGGAGGACGACGGGCTTACCACGTTCCACGGACGGATCACGGATGGTGCGGGCTCTGCCTCTTCGCCGGTGGCTCGGACAGCGACGGCAGGGGATGGGAGAGGCCCCTGCACCTGGCCACGTACCGTTTGGTTCAAGCCTATCAGCGCCTTTGGCTTGCTGGATCTCACGACGTTTATCAGCAGTTCACCTGAGTTAGCCCTGCCATCCACCCTGGCCCCCGACCGCCTTGGCGTTAGCAGTCGCCGGATTCCCTCGCGGGAGGTCCGACCACCCCATCGGGGTGAGGTTACGTTGTCCCAGGAGCTTCGCACCGCCGGATTGCTCGGGCCGCACGTCCTGGTAGGGTACCGGTGGTCGCACACCGGGTTATGTCCCGAGAGACCAGTCATAACAGGTCCATCCGTAGCTTCGTGTCGCACCCCCCGCAGATCCGTACTCGCGCAATTAACGCCTACGGCTCGTCGTTTCAAGGCGTCGCTGCCTGACGGTACACCGAGTGGACGACGATCGCCGGCGGGAGCGGGGAGTGCGCCAGCAGACGATACATCCGGTCCCAGGCGATGGGGCCGTCGCGATTGCGGCGGCTCAGCCATTTCCTCCAGAGCCCGAGGGCCCCACGCCGGAACCGCTTCCACGCATCCGCGTTGCCCGTGATCCCGGAATCCGCGAAGTGGCCCCGACGCTTCTGACTCAGCGTCCGGTGCTGATCGGCCAGAGCGCGATGGCGGTCCTTGGGGAGCCCTTGCGCCAGGGCCTTCAGTCCTCGGCTGAGCCGGCTCTTGGAGGTCTTCCGCTTCACCACCCAGTAAGCGTGGCGAGAGCGGCCCCAGTAATGAGTGAAACCCAGCAGGTCGAAGGTCGACCTCGACGATCCAACCGCCCCCCGTCTTCCTCGTCCGTTGCCACAGGGCCTCCAGGGCTTGGTGCGCCGATCGCCCGGGCCGGAAGCCGTACGAGCAGTCCAGGAAGTCCTGCTCGTAGATCGTCTCCAGGACCATGGCGACCGCCCTCTGAAGCACTTTGTCTTCGCAGGTCGGAATCCCGAGGGCACGGGTCTCGGTGACCGCGCCGGCCTTGGGGATGTGGACCCGACGCATCGGAGGGGCGACGTACGTGCCGGACTTGGCTCGGTCCAGGAGCGCTGGGAGGTTGCCCTCCCAGTTCGCCTCATAGTCCTTGCCGGTCTGTCCGTCCACGCCGACGGCCCCAGCTTTGCGGGTGCGGTTGTCGGCCTCGTGGAGCCAGAGGATGTCGATGAGGTGGGCCAGGGACGTGAAGCCCATCTCCGGCTTCTCTCGAGCGAGTTCCGCTCTCCGTTGTTGTAGCGTTGACACGTACACGGGTTTCTGGGCACCCGACAGGTTTCCCTCCAACGGTTCCTTGAAACGGCGCCCCCTTCCCTCCGCGGGGTGCCTCGGTCCGGTTCCCCCGCTTCCTCGGTCCTCTGAGGCGCTCAGACCCCCGGCCGTCCGTCTCGCCGCGCTTCGTTGCCTTCGCTTGGCGATACCACCCTTGCGCCTGGTTTGCGCCCAGCGGCCGAGCCGCACGGCCCTGGGCTCCGGGGAGTTGCTGTTCCGGTTCCCGAGCCGGAATTGTCGGTGGAAACGACAGGGTCTCTCAGGTTCCTGGGTCACCCTTGTGTCCCTATGCCCTGCCCTTGGACCCCGCTAGGACCGAGGACGCCAGGCCCTTGCGGCGTCTCGACATGGCCCCCGCTGGTGTCAACAACGAAGGCTCCCGCGAAGAGAAGATTTCGGGGCTCGATCACACGGCCTTGGGACTGGCGGTCTACGCTTCGTCCTGGCGGTCACCCGACACGACGCAAGACTCGCGTCCGGCTGCTTGGCCCAGCTTGGCCGGGCGGGATTATGCTACCCGCAGGGTTGCGACGAAAGGTTTCCGAGTTGGAGTCTCTTCCCCCTTTCCCAGGCTTATCCTGACGCTATGACGGATCTCGGTGACCGCACTCTCCCTTTCGGGATGTGCACGCGACGCACCGGCGGAACGCCTGTAAGACGCCGGACTTGGCTCGGCTCAAAAGCGACGCCAGCTTTCTCTCCAGCACGTTCGCTTCGTAGTCCTCCGCCGTTTGTCCGTCGACTCCCCGGGGTCGCCCGTTGCCAGGAGCTGCGCCTCTCGCCAAGAAAAGCGCGGTACATCCAGACGCTGTCCATCAGGTGAGCTAGCGAAGTGAATCTCAAACTCGGGAGATTGACTTGAGCACGCTGCGCCATCCGTTGTCGTAACGTTAACACGGGCTCGGGTTCCTGTGCACCCGCCAGCGTTCCCTCCAACGATTCCGCGACTTGGCGTTCCCTCCCCTCTGCGGGTCCCGGCGGGCCGGTTCCCCGCGCTCAGCGGTACTATGAAACGCTCCTATCTCCTGGGGTCCCTCTCGCCAGCCTCCGTTGTCGTCGCCTGGCGATACCACCCTTGCGCCTGGTTTGCGCCGAGCGGCCGAGCCGCACGGCCCTGGGCTCCGGGGAG
>CAWDND010000005.1:0-39420 GCA_963803395.1 uncultured Planctomycetaceae bacterium | reverse complement strand
CCGGGCCTGACCCGGAGACAACCGCGTCCGAGGTATGGCAACCTTGCGCCGCGTCGCGAGTATTGAAGAGGGGCGCGCGGCCGTGTGCCTGATCGAAGCCGAGGAGGTCGAGGGTTGCGACGAACGTTCGGTTGGATCGTGCTCGTGCTGGCGATCGGTGCCTTGGCCCTCGCCTTCCCGGAGGTGACCGGAGCCGACGAGAAGCCCGCCACCGCGCCGGCGGCCGCCCGCCCGGCCACCCGCACCTACCAGGTCGCCCTCGCCAGCGGCGCGGTGACCGTGGACGGCGTTCTCGACGACGCGACCTGGCAGCGGCCGCCCACCTTCACCCTCGACTACGAGACCTCCCCGGGGGACAACGTCGCCCCGCCGGTTGCGACCGAGATGTGGATCGCCTACGACCGCGGCCACCTCTACGTGGCTGTGCGGGCCCACGACCCGGAGCCGGGCAAGATCCGCGCCCGGCTGCGCGACCGCGACGACGCCTTCGACGACGACTTCGTGGGCGTCGTCCTCGACACCTTCGACGACCAGCGCCGCGCCTTCGAGTTCTTCGTCAACCCGCTGGGCGTGCAGATGGACCTGTCGCAGAACGACGTCACCGGCAACGAGGACCAGTCCTGGGACGCGCTGTGGGACTCGGCCGGGCGGGTGACCGCCGAGGGCTATGAGGCCGAGATGGCGATCCCCTTCTCGTCGTTGCGCTTTCCGAAGAGCGCCGCGCCGCAGACCTGGGGGATCGACGCCCTGCGCATCTGGCCGCGCGACCTGCGGCGCCGGCTGGGGCTCAATCCGCAGCCGCGCGGCGCCAACTGCTACCTGTGCAACGAGGCCAAGCTCGCCGGCCTCGAGGGGATCGCTCCCGGGCGCAACCTCGAGCTCGACCCCACGGCGACCGCCAACGCTACGGAGCGGCGGGCGCCCGGGGGGGCGACTTCGACCGCCACAGCAAGGGGGAGCCGGGGCTGACGGCGCGCTGGGGGGTCGGCCCGGGGACGACGCTCAACGCCGCGCTCAACCCCGACTTCTCGCAGGTCGAGGCCGACGCGGGGCAGCTCGACGTCAACACCCAGTTCGCCCTCTTCTACCCCGAGAAGCGCCCCTTCTTCCTCGAGGGGGCGGACCTCTTCGACACCAAGATCGGCGCCGTCTACACGCGCAACATCGCCGACCCCGACTGGGGGCTCAAGGTGACCGGCAAGTCGGGCGGCAGCGCCTACGGGGCGATCGTCGCCCGCGACGCGCGCACCAACCTGTTGCTGCCGGGGAGCCAGCCTCCGCCCTCACCGCCCTCGACGAGCAGAACACCTCGACCGTGCTGCGCTACCGGCGTGACCTCGCCGGCTCGTCGGCCCTGGGCGGGCTCTTCACCAGCCGCGAGGGGATCGATTACCACAACCGCGTCGGCGGCGTGGACGGCCTCTTCCGCTGGGGCGACGAGGCGCTGCGGGTCGAGGTGCTGCGCTCCGAGTCGGAGTATCCGCTCGCCGTGCAGGAGCGGTTCGGGGAGCCCGCCGGCTCGCTCGAGGGCACGGCGGTGCGGGCGGTCTACCAGCACTCGACGCGCACCTGGTCGGGGTATCTCCTCTACAACGAGGTGACCGCGGACTTTCGCGCCGACCTCGGCTTCATCCCGCAGGTGGACTTCCGCAAGGGTTACGGCTTCGTCGAGGGCTACCGCTACGCCGACCACGGCGAGCACTGGTGGACCAAGCTCCTCTACGGCGTCGAGTCGACCTGGACCTACGACCACGCCGGCAACCCGCTGCAGCGCCAGGTGGCCCCCTACGTCGGCATCGACGGGCCGCGCCAGTCGCACCTGTTCTTCTACCTTGGCACCGGCGACAGCTTCTTCGGCGACTCCAGCTTCGATCGCAACTTCCTCGTTCTTCAGGCCGAGGCGCAGCTGCGGCCGTCGGTCTACCTGCGCATCGACGGCCGCGTCGGCCAGGAGATCGACTTTGCCAACGCCGGCCAGGGAACGCTCGTGCGGCTGACGCCGCAGACGCGGCTCGACCTCGGCCGCCACTGGCGGGTGCAGCTCGACCACACCTTCGAGACGCTGGACGTCCACGGCGGCCGCCTCTACACCGCCAACCTGACCAACCTGCGCACCAGCTACCAGTTCAACGCTCGCACCTTCGTGCGCCTGATCACCCAGTACTCCGACGTCCGCCGCGACGTCGATCTCTACATCTCCCCGACCGAGGCGACGTCGCGCAACCTGTTCAACCAGCTCCTCTTCTCGTACACCATCAACCCCCAGACCGTGCTCTTCCTGGGCTACTCCGACCGCTACCTGGGCGGCGAGCAGACCCTCGACAGCCTGACCCAGACCGACCGTACGCTGTTCTTCAAGGTCGGCTACGCGTTCGTTTTCTGAGCTGGCGGCCCTGGCGATTCGCAGCCACGCCCTGACTTGCCTTACAATTCGTAAGGGACTGGTAGAATCCGAAGGCGGCGAGCGCCGAGCGAAGGGGAAAGAGTCAACGATGCCCACGGAAACGCGTTCGCAGAAGCGCTGGAGGCCGCGGACCGCTTGAGCCTCGTGGAGCAGGAGGACCTCATCGAGGTCCTCCACCACCGGATCGTCGAAAGGCGCCGCGAGGAGCTGGCACGGGACAGCAGGTCGCGCAGGCGGAGTTCGATGCCGGCGGCTGTGAACCGCGCTCGGCCCGACCGCTGATCGCAGAGATCCTGGAGTGAAGCGCCGGCTCCTCCGGTCGGGCGCATTCGTGAGGGCGGCCCGGAGTGCTCAATAAGAACGCGCGGCTCGCCAGTGACCTCGCCGCGGCCCGAGGCGCTCGAACGACGCTTCCATCGGAGCCTCAGGACGCACAAGCTGAAGGGGAAACTGGAAGGGTCCTGGGCCTGCTCCGCGGGCTACGACCTGAGGATCCTGTTCCGGTTCGTGACTCACGGTGACGCGGAAGCCATTCGCTCCTGACCGTCGGCGGGCACGACGAGGTCTACTGAAGCCTGGGATCACCGCGGCAACTGCTTCGACAACGCTCTCCCCATGACGTCCGGGTGAGCGTCCTCCCCATCGAGTGAAGGTCCCCAAGGCCCGCGAGGAAGGGCCGAGATCGCTACAAGTCTTGTCGTCTTTCAGATCGCCAGCTCGACGATCTCGTGCTCCAGTCCGCTGTCGGTAACCTGGAGGCGGGCGACGGTGACCGGCAAACGGAAGCGCCGGGGGCCGGCCGAGCCGGGGTTGAGGTAGAGCACCCCACGGCGGGTTTCGGCGCGCGGCTGGTGGCTGTGGCCGCTGATCACCGCGGCAAGGCCCGCCGCCTCGGGGACGAGGTCGAGGTCTTCCAGGACGTGGAGGACGTAGAGCTGGTGTGGCCCGGCCTCGACCACGGCGGTGAGAGGCAGGGCCTCCGCCCAAGCCCCGCGGTCGACGTTGCCGCGAACGGCGAAGGTGGGCGCCACAGCGCGAAGCTGGTCGAGGATTTCGGGGCGCCCGATGTCGCCGGCGTGGACGATCAGGTCGCAGTCGCGGAACTCCGCCAGCGCCTGCGGCCGGAGCAGGCCGTGGGTGTCCGAGATCACTCCTACACTGAGCCGACGGGGTTCCATCACTGCGCCGGGATCATTCGAATCGCCCGGCTACCGCCGCGGACCGCATGAGCGCGGAGGTCGTCAGCCGCCGCCGACCGCCCCGATGACGTCGCTCTCCGCCGCGAGGGCGATCGGGAGCTGCCGGCCTGTCGCCGCGGCTTCCTTCAGGAGCCGCAGGGAAGCCGCAAAGGACGGGCTGGCTCTCGGCAGGCGGTAGAAGCGGGCCGACTCGCAGAACATGACCTCGACGTGATCCGCCCCCGGCGGCTCGCGCAGGTGAGCCACGGTCATCGGGCGGATGAGCAGACCCTCGCGGTCGGCCTCGGGCGGCTCGGTCACGAGACGATCCTACCTCGACCGAACACGCGGGCCGCGCTTGGCGCCGCCCTACGGGCAGGTGATCCGATTCTTGTAGTTGATCAGGGTGCCGTTGGTCGCCGTGTACGACGGATCGGTGGTGAACGAGTTGGTCGAGCCCCAGGCCGGGGTGTAGGCCGAGCCCGGCTGGATGGAGTACATGGATACCCTGGCATGCGGATCGCAGCCGGCGTTCTCCTGCACCGACAGCCAGCTGCTCAGCAGCACCGGCTTGTCGAAGATGCCGGGGTCGATGACCATCGCCAGGTCGGCTCTGACCCGCAGCTTGCGGAGGTTGACGCGCACCCGCACCAGGGGGGCGACGTGGTACCACCAGGTCACGCAGCAGCCGCCCCACTTGTTGGCCCGCACCGCCAGCCGGTCGAAGTTGTCCACCGCGAAACTGAACACCTTCTCGCAGCAGTAGCCATACCTGGTGGTGATGATCCGCCGCATCTCGTGAGCGCGAGCGTAGCAACCGTCGATCACGTACTGGAACGGGATGCAGTTGGGCACGGCGTACGGCCCCGGCAGGTGGCACGACTGCTGAGCGCAGAAGTCGAAGATCGCCTTGGCGGTCGCATAGTTCGGGATGACGCGCCGGCAGAGCCGGAAAACCGGGATCTTGAGGTAGTGATCGACGATGTTGAAGGTGGTCGGATCGATCTTCCCCAGGTCGATTCGACGGAGTCTCTCGGGCTTTTCGACGAAAGTCCGGCGGCGCTCGAACTCGGCCAGTTCCTCTCCGCGGGCGATATCGGCACGCCGGATCAGGCCCCGCCGCTCGTCGAGCTGAGCCTTCACCGGAACGCCCTTCTCGAAGGCCTCCCCGAGCCGGAGGGCGGAGACCTCGGCCGCCTTGCCGGCCGCCGACCCAAAGGTGAAGATCCGCTGCTTCTCGTTGAACAGAACCTCGGTGGCTCGCTCGCCCTCGCCCGTGCGAATGGCGGCGATGGTCAGCAGCTCCGCCTCGCCTGCCGTCGTCATGTCGGTGCCTCCTCTCGTCTTGGAAACACCGGCGTCCGGACGGCGTGCGCCGTTACCGGCCGCCCCGCCAGCCAACCCGCGTGTCGCAAGGGGGAGCCGGGGCTGACGGCGCGCTGCGCGGCCGCCTCCAGCTCGCGGATGGCTGGCTCTTCAACCGCGCCGGAAGCGCAGCGCGCGGGCGGCCAGCTCGGCGGTGGAGGTGGCCTCGGGGTTGACCCACTCGATCAGCGCGGCGTAGCCCTGGCTGTACGGGTCGGCGTGGAGGTAGTCCTCGACCACCGCCAGCACCTCGAAGCCGCGGTGGAGCTGGAAGGAGAGGGTGGGGTCGCGATCTCGCCGGCCACCACTCGCTCGACGTACTCGTCCGTCGTCAGCCGGTCGGCGTACCGGTGATAGCCGCGCAGGCGGGCGCCGGCGCGGATCCGCATGAGGCCGAGCCGGCGCACCAGCTCTCGCGCGCCGCGTAGAGCAGCGCTGCCGACGCCGCGCCCCTGCAGGGCGGGATCGACCATGACCTCGGCGCCGTAGAGCGTGCGCCCGTGCCGGGTCGTGGTTGGTGAACATGCCGTGGTCGGTGAAGTCGCGCCAGTTGGTGTCGATCGTCGTAGTCGTCCCAGAGGACGATCAGGCTGGCCGCCATGCCGACCACCCGCTGCGCCGCCGTCGGGTCGTCGACCGCCACGAACTGTCCCTCGGGGAAGACGCGAGGTGGGAGGCGAGCTGCTCGCGTCGCTCCAGGGGCGGACGTCCGGGTAGACGCGGCGGCAGATCTCGATGATGCGCGTCGAAGTCCTCGGGCCGCGGTCGCGCACGTGGACGGCGGTCGCCGCGGCTCATAGCGATCACCACCTCGATGTGGGCGACGACGTCGGCGGTGCGCTGGCTGTCGCGCAGCGGCAGCACGGTGCCGCGCGGCGCGGGTCTCGGCGATGGTCTCGCAGGTTCAGCTCGCCGATGACCATCATCTCCTGGTTGGGGACGCCCTCGGCGAGGATGCCGTCGCGGGAGAACGCGAAGTCGCTCGGCGTGAGGATCGACGCCTGGCCGTAGTTGAGCGACACCGCCGGCACCATCGGCAGCGAGCCGACGGTGCAGGAGTGGACGACGTACATCTGGTTCTCGATGGCCCGCGCCTGGGCGCAGTAGCGCACGCGCAGGAAGCCCTGGCGGTCGTCGGTGCAGCTCGGCACGACAGCATGTGGGCGCCGTGGCGGGCGGCGGCGCGGGCGATCTCGGGAAACTCCACGTCGTAGCAGATGGTGACCGCCATGCGGCCCGAAGTCGGTCTCGAAGACGCGCAGCCGGTCGCCCGGCGACACCTTCCACTCCTCGGGCTCGAAGCGCGTCATGTGCAGCTTGCCCTGCATGCCGTGCTCGCCCTGGGGACCGAAGAAGTAGCAGGCTGTTGTAGACCTGTCGCCGTCCGGCGCGATGACCGGGATCGTGCCGGCGACGATGTAGAGGTTCCGTGCTTGCTTCGCCAGGCCGCCGATCAGCTCGACGAAGCGCGGGACCTGCCCGGCCAGGTCGCGGATCTGCTCGGTGATCGGGCGCGCTTGACGTCGCCGAGGGTCAGCAGCTGGACGGTGAAGTACTCCGGGAAGACCAGCAGCTGGCATCTGTAGTCGGCCGCGGTCTCGACCAGCGCCTCGACCTGATCGCGGAACTGGTCGAAGGTCTGCGACGGGGCGGATGAAGTACTGCAGCGAGGCGACGCGGATGCGGGCCATCGGTGGTCCTCCTCGACGCATTGTCTCTCAGCGCCCCGAGCGAGACGGACGCCGCCTGACGCGGGGGCGTGCGCTCAGGCTCTCGCCGGCCTCGCCTGCAGGCGAAGCCAGAGAGAAGTACGAGAGCCCCCAGAGCACGCCGGGAGAATCTCGCCGTGTCGGAGCATGGCGATTGACGTAGATGCTGGAATACTTGCCCGCGTTGGCGCTGTTGCGGCGGTTCGCCGATCGGATCTACTGGCTGTTCGACACGCCCAAGGACTTTCACCAAGCCAGCTGCCGTAGGGCCGCGATCATGTCGATCCGGCCATTCGAGCCGTACGGAGGTGGTAAGGCCCTGGAGCAACTCGCTGAGCCGAAGTTCCGCAAGATCATCGCCTCTTGAAGAACCCGCTGAGCCGTCGGGTGCGGACCAACAATCACGTGGAGCAGACAAACCGGATGTTCCGGTTCTTGGAGAAATTGCGATACAGATGGCGGCGGCGAAAAACGGTGTAGCGGTTCGTGGTGATGAAGCCGACGACATCTGGAGCCATCGGTTGTTCCCCGAGGCCAAGGCCGAGACGCCCCGCCAGCCGAAACAGGTCGAGCAACCAAACCACAACGGAATGACGGATTACAACCACGTCAGTCGCGTGAAATTGCGGTGGTGTTGAGTGGGAAGGTCGAAATCGAGGCGGCGATCAACGGAGCAATCAAAGGGTAGCGAGATTCCCGAACAACCCGTTCCTTGACCCTAATGATGTCCACCCAGCCATCGAGAAGCAGCGTTCGTCACGTCTTCTTCCCACATCGACGCGGGGAGCCGCGCGAGGTATCGTCTGAGACCTCAGACCATTTCATGCTCAGTATTCGGAAGCAAGCCGTGGATACGCACACCGAAGCTCACAGTGGGAGTCCCATGGTCCCGTTGGAGGGGGCTTATTCGCCGCCAGATGATCTCGAAGAAGTCGTGATCCTGAAGCGTCCGGATTACACGACCACGATCGCGGAGGGTCGGACTGAGGTCCTCAATGGTTAGGCCGCACTTCGTGCAAACGGGAAGCGCAGAGCCTCAGGTGCCAAGTACGCGAGCACCGCGGCGACTAGAAACAAGGCAAGGACATCTCCGTAGAGGTGATGGATATGCACCGGATCAACGACGGACTGGACGGCCATGACCAACCCGTGCACGACGCTGGACCAAATGGCGAATGAGATCAGGCTGAGATGGTGGGTTGGATTGCGTGCCGCGAGGAACAAGAACACGCCCAGAGTCGCGTAAATGGCGACGATCATCTCGAGGTACTCGGATCGCCCGCTGTGCCAAGCCCACCCCGACGGCCAGAGGACGCTCAGCGGGTAGATCCCGAAGGTGAAGATGAGGCCGACGACGCGGAGTGCGAGCGGCAGGAACTTGTGGCGATCCGCTGCAGTCATGGCACATCTCCTCCGGTGTGGGCTGCTGAATCGTACGCCGCCTTCTGGAACCTGCGGCCCAACGACCAGGTTAGGATGCGCTCCGGTTTCGTGCCGCGATAAGCACGGTCGAGCAGATCGACAGGATGGGCGACCCCGATCGAACTGCCGCGCTCCTTGATCTTGCGGCCGATCTGGAGGATGCAGCCGACGTTCCCCGTGACGACCATCTCGGCGCCGGTGGCCTCGATGTGGTCCATCTTGCGGCGGCCGAGCCGCTCCGACATCTCGGGCTGCGTCAGGTTGTACGTCCCCGCCGCGCCGCAGCAGATCTCGACTCTCTTCAAGCGGAACGAGCTCCAGGCCGGGGATCATCCCGAGCAACTGGCCGCGGCTGGCTGCGGATCTGCTGGCCGTGGCAGAGATGGCAGGCGTCGTGATACGTCACCTTGCAGCGGTAAGGCAGTTCGGGGAGGGATCGGCCCCAGGGCGACAAGAACTCGGAGATGTCCTTGACCTTGGCGACGAACCGCGCCGCGGCGGCGTGCTCGGCGGGCGGGAGGAGGTGGGCGTAGTCCTTGAGCATCGCGCCGCAGCCCGCGGCGTTGACGATGATCGCGTCGACCTCGGCCGGAGTCGAACGCCGCGATGTTGCGCCGGGCCAGGTCGAGGGCCGGCTCGCTCGACCCCCGAGTGATAGTGAATCGCGCCGCAGCAGACCTGGCTCGCGCGGGATCAACACCTCGCAGCCGTTCTGCTGGAGCACGCGCGCGGTCGCGGCGTTGGTCTCGGGGAACATGGCGTCGGCCACGCAGCCCAGGAACAAGGCCGACCCGCGCCCGCTTCGGGCCGTTCGGCGGCAGGACCTCGGGCAGGTCGACCGCTCGTCCGAGTCGAGCTTCGGGCAGCATCGCCTGCATCCGCCGCAGGGTTGGCGGCAAGAGACGGGAAAGGCCCACCTTCTCGGCCAGGTCGAGCACGCCGAGCCTCTGCAGCAGCCGCGCCGGCGCAGCGCGGCCTTGACGCGGCCAGAATAAGGGAACAGGTGGTGGAGGATCAGCCGCTGCAAGCAGGCTCGGCCTCTCGCCCGCCGGTCGCCGACGCTTGTGGATCGCGATCTTGAATGGCTCGATCGATCTTGCCGTACTGGACCCCGGAAGGGCAGGCCGACTCGCAGGCGCGGCAGTCGAGGCAGAGCTCGAGGTGCTCGCGGACCCCCGGACCGCCTCCAGCGGCCGTCGGCGACCGCGCGCATCAGGTAGATCCGGCCCGCGCGGGCCGTCGTTCTCGTCGCAGGTTTCGATGTATGTCGGACAGCTCGCGGTGCAGAGGCCGCAATGGATGCATTCCTGGTAACGGCGATAGTGGATCTTCCGGGAGAGCCAGTCGAGGTCGATCGCCGTTTCGCCCAAGGGTGGGGAAGGCGTTGGTTTCGCAAGAGTGTCAGGCGTCGCGATCGCCATGCGGAGGGCCTATCTCAAGGATTCGGTGGATTCGGGTCGCGAGCAAATGTCCATCAGCGGTGGTTAAATTGTAGCGACGAACCGTCCTGGATTCATCGCCGATTTCCGTGGCCCGAAAATACCCCACACTCTCAGAGGTGGGACACCCCATTTTTCTCGTGAATCGTGTGCGTTCTCGCAGATCCTGAGTGGGCGATTTCTGAGTGTCGCCCATGTTCTCGGCCACCTTGATTCTCGCGACTCTGGGGGCGGTCTCTCTCGGCGCGGCCTCATTTCGAGCCAGAAAACCGACATTTGCTCCCTCACCTCTGGACCTTCCCCACGCGCAGCCCGCCTTTTATCGACGGTCAGGAAAGTAATGTCAGTGAGACCCGGGTTGCGTTACACTCTGGGGATGAGAACCAAGGGCTCCCCCGTCGAACTGGAGCACCGGCGCCAACTCGCCGTCCAGCGATACCTCGAAGGCCACTCGGCCGACGAGATCGTCGAGTTCCTCGGGATCTCGGTCCGGTCGGTCTGGCGCTGGCTCGCCTGCTTCCGCAACCGAGGCCCGGAGGGCCTGACAGCTCGCCCCGTACCGGGCCGGCCACCCAAGCTGACCGTCACCCAGGAGAAGATCGTCCTGCGGTGGCTACGGGGCAGCCCCGTCGAGCACGGGTTCGCTACCGAGCTGTGGACCGCCCCTCGGCTGGCCCAGTTGATCGAGGAGGAGTTCGCCATCCGGTTCAACCCCCGGTCGCTCACCACGTGGCTGAGGGACCGCGGCTTCACCCCCCAGAAGCCCGAGCGCGTCCCCCGCGAACGCGACCCGGGGGCGATCGCGGCGTGGCTCGCCTCGGATTGGCCTCGGATCAAGAGGAAAGCCAGACGCCAGGGGGCGCGCCTCGTCCAGATCGACGAGAGCGGCCTGCTGATGGCCCCGCTGGCCCGCCGCACCTGGGCGCCACGGGGCCAAACGCCGTCCCTCACCCAGGCCGGCGGGCCCCGCAAGAAGGTCTCCGTCGCGGCGGCGTTGTGGCTGTCCCCGCGCCGCGACCGCCTGGGGTTGTACTTCCACACGCTGGCCGACGGCTACTTCGACAACTGGTACGTGACGGCCTTCCTGGAGGCGTTGTTGCACGACTTGGCGGGCCGGTTCGTGATCATCTGGGACGGCGGCACCATGCACAAGGGTGAACCCATCCGCGCGTTGGAGGCCCACTTCGGCGACCGGCTGAGCTTGGAGCGGTTGCCGCCGTTCGCGCCGGTGCTCAACCCCGTCGAGTCCCTGTGGAGCTGGTTGAAGTACTCGCGGCTGAACAATTTTGCCCCGCGAGATCCGGCCGAGCTCGATGGCCGGGTGATCGCCGAGTTGACGACGGTTCGCGGAGATCAGGCGTTCCTGCGGAACCTGTTCCATGCTTCGGAACTCCCAATTCCGCTGACATTACTTTCCTGACCGTCAATAGCATACGACCTGGATCAGTGTTGCCGATGATAATTCCCCCACACCTAACCGAGGTCGGATCATGGAAGGCATCCCCTACCGCTCCTTCTTCCTCGAACCCACCGACACGCTCCATCGTCAGTACGAGGCTCTTCGTGCCGTCTTCGTGGAGCAGCGGTCGATGCAAGAGGTCGCCCAGCAATTCGGCTATCGTTATGACACGATGCGAGCCCTCGTCAGTCGCTTTCGCGGCCAATGGGAGACCGAACACCTTCCCCCCTTTTTGCCAGACCGCAACGGGGACGGCCCCCCGGCCGACTCCCGTGCCAACCCTTGGCCGCCCCAGAAATACCCGCTGTGGCCGATTGTCGTCACCTCGACCTCACTCCGGGACGATCCGTGCGTAGCCGAGTCGCTGGCCTCTTCCTCTTCCTGCCGCTGTTGGTCCAGCTCCACTTCGACCGACTCGTCGCCCCAGCCGGCTCTCCCGGCTCTCAGATGGTCCCCGCCGTCAGTGCGCTGCTCAGCCTGCTGAGCTTGAAGCTTCTGGACAAGGAGCGGCGCAGCCACATCGACGACTTCAACTGTGATGAGGGCGTGGGCCTCTTCGCCGGCCTGAACATCCCGCCCAAGAAGAGCTTCGCGACTGACTACTCCTACCGGACTCAGCGGCCTCATCAGCAACGGCTCCTGTCTGACTGGGTCGCCGGTTTGTCGGCCCTCCTGTTCCCCCAGGCACGAGACTTCTCCGTGGATTACCACCCGATCCCCTACCGCGGTGATCCGACGGGGTTGGACACGCACTACATCGCGACCCAGCGCAAGGCCGGTCCCAGCGTGCTCACCTTCTTCGCCCAGGAGCGAGAGAGCGGCGTCTTATGCTATGGGAACGCCAATCTGACCCGGGACGACCAAGCGGGCGAAGTCATGCGATTCGTCGAGTTCTGGCACACCCTGGCCGGTCACGATCCCCAATGGCTCTACTTCGACTCCAAGGTGGCCCCTTATCCCGAACTGTCGCGTGTCAACCGGCGTGGCATCTGGTTCGTGACGATCCGACGCCGCGGGTCCCGGTTGTTGCGCCGGCTAGCGGCGCTGCCCGCCCACGCCTGGCACTGCGCGGTCATCGATATCCCCAAACGTCGCCATCAGAACATCCGCTTCGTGGATGAGGCCGTTGAGTTGCCTGGTTACGAGGGCTCGATTCGACAACTGGCTGTGACCGGTCTGGGTCGTGACCAGCCCACGCTCTTCTTGTCAAACAACCGCGAGGAGATGCGCCGGAATTTGATCAAGCGTTATGCAGGACGCAACCGCGTGGAGGACGGGTTGGGCATCAGTGTCAACTTCTTCCATCTGGACTGCCTGGCCAGCGAGGTGCGTTTGAATGTCGACGTGGATGTGATGCTGACGGTGCTGGCCAATGGCTGCTACCGCTGGCTCGCGACGCAACTGAAAGGCTTCGAGAAGACCGCCCCGAAACAGCTCTACCGCACGTTCGTGGAGACGGGCGGGGTGATTGAGATCCAGGCCCAGCGCATCATCGTGCGTCTGGACAGGCGGTGCCACAATCCCATCCTGCGCGAAGCGACCACGCGCGCTGATGGCCAACGTGTCCCCTGGCTGCAAAACCTCCCAGTCACGTTTGAATACTCGTAGTTATATCGATGGGAGCCGACAAATTGTGGGCTATTTTCGCGCCACGGAAGTCGGCGTTCATCACTCCCTTCGGGTCGAGCGCCCGCTTGACGCGCTCGGCCAGGGCCCAGTCGGGGCGCGGCTCGCCCCAGACGCGGAGCCGTTCCTTCGCCTCGGTCGGGCAGCGCGACAGGATCAAGTTGCCGCCGTCGCGGTCGGCCGCGGCGCGGAGCCGGTCGATCTCGGGGGCGAGCGCCTGCCTGTCGGGTGTGCCGAGCCGCGTGGGCCAGGACGATCCCGTTCCCGGCGTGCGTCTGGACGGCCCAGCGGTCGGGGTCGAGCCCCCGGACGAACGGGGCGACCGTCGATGGCCTCAGGTTGGCCACGAAACTGACCGGCCCGACCTCGGCCGCCTGGAACTCGGTCAGGCTCGACCAGAGCGGTGCGGCGTCGGCCCCCTCACGGATCACGATGTTGGTGCGGCCTAGCTCGATCATCAGCCGGTCGACCTGCCAGGCGACCGACGCGGCGTTGTCCTCGAACCCGACGACGATGGCCCACTCGCCCACCGGGAACCCGAGGGCCTCGCCGGCCAGGCGGGCGCCGGTCGGGTTCAGCAGCTCGACCGCGACGGGGCGGGTCGCCGACGTGTTGAGCCGATCGAGCACCGGGCCGAGGCTGTCGGCCGTCGAGAATGGGACCCAGACTAGGGAGTCGGCCTCGGGGATCGGGCGGACCTTCAAGGTGAGCTGAGTGATGATGCCGAGCGTACCGAGCGAGCCGGTCAAGAGCTTGGGGAAGTCGTAGCCGGCGACGTTCTTGACGACCCGGCCACCCCCCTTGACGAGGGCCCCATCGGACGTGACGAAGCTGACGCCGATGAGCTGGTCGCGCGGCCGCCCCGCTCCGAAGCGGCGGGGGCCGCTCGTGTTGGTCGCGAAGACCCCGCCCACCGTCGCCCGATCGGGATGGGGCGCGTCGACCAGGACCCGCTGGCGCTGCTCGGCCAGGACCGCGCGGAGTGCCGCCATCGTGATCCCCGCCTGGACCGTGATCGTCATGTCGGCGGCGGGATAATCAATGACCTGGCTCGAGGCGCGGATGTCGATCACCACGCCCGGCCGGCGCGGGATGCCGCCGAAGTCGAGCGCGGTACCGCCGCCCTGGGGATAAAGGGCGTGGCCCTGCTTGACGCGATCAACGACGGCCTGCCGGAGCGCATCGACGGTCTCGGGGCAGTCGGTCGCCGAGGCCGGCCGGCCGTCGCCGAGCCCGCCGCCGATCGAGGAGTCGGACCAGGTCAAAGCGGGTCCTCCGGTCGAAAATCGGTGGGGTAATAGCGGATGTCCTCTCCCGAGAGGACGCGATCAACGGCCTTCTGGACCGCCCGGATCGTGTCCACGGTCCAGGCGTCGAAGGCCCCCGCCGGGCCTCGACCTCGGCGACCTGCTCGCGGACCCGCTCGGCCTCGATGACGCACCGGAGCAGGTCGGTGCAATACTCCTGGATCGTCTCGATCCCCGCCTTCTTCGCCTGGGCCTCGGCCGCGTCGAGGATCGTGCCGGGCAGGCAGAGCGTGAGCCGTTGCGGCTCCAGGTTCGGGTCGGGGCCCTTGTCCTCGCCGAGCCGGTAGAGGCCAGGGAGCCGCCGCCAGCGCGAGTATCTGGGACGCTTGGCCACGGTCTCTTTCCCCTCGCACCTGCGAAACGCCGGACGATCCGACGAGGCCCGGACGAAGGACCCCCGCAATCAGGATAACCGACCTCAAGATGTGGTGCCAGCCGCGGAGGACGCTCAGGCCGACGCGTGACGCCCCGGCCTTTTGCGCTCGACGCACCCCGCCGCCGTCGGGGAGCTTCTTGCCGGGGCTGCATCGCCCCTCGGAGTTGAACGTGTTCCTCAGAGCGATCATCGCCGCGAGGTCCTCGGGCGAGAACAACCTGGGCATGAACTCCATCTTCTCGACACCGATGCCATGCTCGCCCGTCACGCTGCCGCCCTGGGCGATGCACTCGTCGAGGATCTCGCGGCTGGCTGCGAGCACCCGCTTGACCTGGTCGGAGTCGCGCTCGTCGAAGAGGAGGATCGGGTGGATGTTGCCGTCGCCCGCGTGGAAGACGTTAGCGATCCGGAGGTCATACCGCTCGCCGACGCGCGTGATGTGCCGCAGGATGTGGGGGAGCTTGGTCCTCGGGACGACGCCGTCCTGGGTGCAGAAGGTTGGGCTGAGCCGGCCGATCGCGCCGAAGGCCGACTTGCGGCTCTTCCAGATCGCGACGTACTCGGGCTCCTTCCGGGTCCGCCAGGCGATCGACCTGGAGACCGAGCCGCCGTGGGCCTGGACGATCGCGGCGATGTCCCTCGCGTCGCGGTCGAGGCCGGCGTCGAGACCATCGACCTCGATGATCAGGATGGCCCCGGCGTCGGTCGGGAAGCCGAAGTGGAACGCCTGCTCGACCGCCTGGATCATGAGCATGTCGAGCATCTCGAGCGCGGCGGGGACGATCCCGGCGGCGATGATCCCGCTGACCGTCTCGGTCGCCGCATCGACGCTGTCGAAGACGCCGAGCAAGGTCCGGCCCGCCTCAGGGTCGCGGGTCAGGTTCACCGATTTCCGGGCTTCAGCCCGCGGAAGCCACGCCACTTCAGTGGCAGTGGAGGAAGCGATCTTCCTGGGCTTCAGCCCGCTCCTCTTTTGTGCTTGGAACGAACGTTTTGCCGATCGAGTAGGAATACCCGTCGGCCCGGTGTCGAGTTGTGCAGAATCTCCAAGAAAGGCCATCGATGGGACCTTCCGGCGTTCGCACCTTGAATTGGCCGGTCGCACGGACCGCGACCTTCCCGAGATACGTTCCGATCTTCTTGCCCGTCGTGACGACCGCCCGGACGACGTCCCCGGTCCGGAAACCCGAACCATCTTCTGACGCATAAAATACCCCCGCGGGAAACCGTCCGCGGTGACGTTGGTCCTCTGGTAGTCGCCGCGTCCCCTCGGCTCCGATCTGGATGACCGGAACTTGCCAGCCCGAGATGGAAACTACGTTTCCAACGCAGAGTGCGTCGAGCGCGTGGGCCTTGGGGATGTCGAGCCGGGAGCGATTCCACTTGTCCGGCCGCCCGACCCCGTCTCAACCGGCATGCCCGTCTCCTGGAGCCGCCGGTACAACTCCCACCGGGTCGCGTTGACCGCCGCCGCGTCCTTCAGCGAGGCCTTGGCGTGCTTCAGGATCCGCTCGAGGACCTCCGGCTTGGACTTCAGGAACTCCTCGACCGGCTTGTCGCCCTTATTGGTGTTGCACTTCTCGCACGCCAGGGCGAGGTTCTTGCACGGCTCGGTACCGCCTCGGGCCTTCGGTTGAATGTGCTCGATCTGGAGTGGTACGTCCGTCTTGTCGCAGTAGCGCGCACTCCGGCCCACTTCTCCAGCAGGTACTCGCGCAGCTCGTACCCCGCCAGCGTCCCTTGCTGGTACTCGACTCCCGAGATCTCGGGTTCCTGAATTTTCAGGAGGTCGAACTTGACCAACTCTTGCGAGAGAGCCGACACCGGACAGAGCTCGGAGCCGTGCGACCCAGGTGAGGATGTTGCCGACACGACTCCGCATGCTCGGCGTGAGCCACCCCTCGGGCCGGCGGCGGTTATCGAACCGCGGCTCGCGATAGCCGAAGGTTAGCCGTCCGCCGTCGCCTGCGAGAGTTCGATCGTCGCTCCATGCTCTTGGCCACGGCCTTGCCCCGGTGCGTGATCTCGGCCAGGCAGAGGACGTACAGTCCCTCGGCATGCTCCCGGACGACGGCGAGTCCCGTCGTCTTGATCCCGGGATCGAGCTTGACCCGTACCGGCTGGACGTCGCCCCCGACCCGATCCTTGAGCCGGATCGTGAACGGATACATCCGGTGGACGACGGCCCGCCGTCGCTCCAGGAGTTGCCGCCCGCTTCTCCGAGCAGGGCATCAGGGGCTTCTTTTGCTTATCGATGACGAAGACGCTCAAGATGAACCTCTGTGTATTGGTGCCCGTAAGGGCCTGGTGACGGAGTCGGGTCTAGGCTTGTCTTATGCCATGAGGATGGCGGCAACCGCTCCTTCCGACTCTCTCCCCTCGACAATGTTGCCCACCGGCATCGCTGGCGAATCCGTTTCGGGGCGACCCCGCCGTGTCTGCAACCCGCCCTTCGAGTGGTCCGGACTGAGGAAGCATCCGGACGTCGGTCTTGAACCTGTACGTCAACGTAGAAACCTTAGTCTGGTAAGCTGTGGCTTTTATGCAAAGCCACCCGACTTTAGTGGGAGTGGTTGCTTACCGTGACTTTGGTGGTGACGCCGAAGGTCCCCTCATTGCCGACGATCAGGCCGGTCAGATCGTAGCCGGGGTTGTCCTCGGTGATCCCGCCCGTGGAAACGACCGAGCCCTCGGGCAAGACCAGCTCGACCCCCCGGACGTGGTTGACGGTCACGCCGTACTTGAGCGTGTGCGGACCGCCGGAGTTGGTCGCGACGTTGCCGCCGATCGTGCAAGCCGGTTGGCTCGACGGGTCGGGGCGTAGTGGAACCCGGTCCCGGCGAGGCGCGCGTCAGCCAGATGTTGACGACCCCCGGCTCGACGATGGCGTAGCGGTCGCGGGTGTTGACCTCCAGGATACGCTTCATCCGGGTCAGGCAGATCATCACCCCGCCGCCGACGGCCAGCGTGCCGGCGGCCAGGCTCGTCCCGGCCCCGCGCGGGACGAACCGAATGTCGTGCTGGTTGCAGAGCCGGACGATCCCGACGACGTGCTCGGTCGAGGTCGGAAAGACGACCACGTCCGGCACGTTCTTGTTGATGACGTAGCCGTCGCACTCGTAGACAATCAGCTCATCGCGATCGCGGAGCACGTTCTCCGGCCCGACAAGGGCAGTCAGCTCGTCCAGGAACGACGCAGAAAGTTGGGAAGGAGCGGCGACGGACATCGGTGGTTGGATTCTCGGTCGAAGGTGGTTCGGCGGCCGGGACATTCCCCTGGCCTACACGCTCGCCCTTCATCATAGCCGTATCGCGAGCCAGTCGCGCGATCAATTCCCCATGTGACAATTCGGCGGTGGGCGTCACGAAAATTGGTGGAAAATTTGTACAGTAGCCGGTTCCTGTGCGGGCCGTCCTTAACCGAAAGCTGCCATCAGTTCTTGCGACAAGGCAATTTGGCTCAATTTTGGAACCGAGTTGCATGGCAAAATGAGCAATGCTCCTTGAAAAGGGCTTCGAGCCCAGCTTGCGAGGCTTTTCCCCGAGAATTCGTGCGTAGTGAACATCCGATCCACCAACTAACATGACGCTCACCGCAATTCGGCGCGGGGCAATTTCATCCAGGTGGAATCGTATGGTCCGGGGCATTGGCCTTCCATTGCCTTAGTGGTCCGTTTCAGAAATAGCTGTAGGGTTTCGCAATGACATTTGCGAGTCGCTTCTTTTCCAGGCGTTCGAGGAAGGCAGCCAACTTCTCCCGGTCGAACTTCCATTGGAACGGCCGGGGCTCTCCGTTGGTCAGGGTCTCGTAGAATCGGAGCCGCTGTTCGACCTCATCCAAGCTGGCGAAGTCGTTGGGCGTGAGGACCTTCCTCTGAACCAGCGAGAAGTAGATCTCCACCTGGTTGAGCCAACTGGCATGCACCGGCGTATGCACGAGGATCAGATTGCCATACGCCTTGGCCAGCCGTTTGGCAGAGGCCGCCCCGCGATGCGAGGAGCCATTGTCCACGACCCAGAAGACGCGATCGGCCAAGCGGTACGGCTCGCGCTCCATCACTTGCGCCACCAACCGACCGAACGGCACGATGCCCGTCTTGGGCTCGCAACGCCCATGACATAGCCCCGGCGGACATCCCAGGCGGCGAGATACTGCAACGCACCACCACGTCCATACTCGTGCTCCACCCGACGCGGGCGGCGGGAGCGGGGGCCAGGCTGGGGTGACAACGGATCCGGGCCTGGATGCTCGTCTTCTCGTCGGCGCTGATGATATGGTCCTTGGGGCCAAGACGCAGGCCTTGCCACAGCCCCGCCTAGAGGTCCAGGATCACTCCCGCCTTCTCGGCGAACCGCGGATCGCGGGGAAGATCCAATGCTCGTACCGCCAAGGCTTGATCGCGTCGCCATCCAGGATCCGCCAGACGGTACTTCGGCTGATCGGCTTCTCCAGGGCGTAATGGCGCGCTGGTCAGGTCGTCCAACGACTGGCGACACAGGGGCAATTTCGTCTCGGCGACCGTCTCGCAGGCGATCGCTTTGACGATGGCCTCGTCCCGCGGGGGAAAAATCGGGCTTGCGGCCCCGTCCCGGTCGATCCTCCAGAGTGAAGTCGCCTTCGGCCCAGCGTTTCCGCCAGAGACGGACGGAGTTGGGATGCAGTTGCACGCGGATCGCCGCCGCGGGATTCGAGAGGAGTGGATGCTGATGCAGCAGGAGGACCAGGCTGGCTCGTTGTCGGAGTTGGAACCTGACCGTGCGTCGGCGCACAACGGCCTGGGCTTGAGCCAGGAAATCCGGCGGAAAGTCAGGGCGGAAGAATGGCTGAGGACCAGGCATGGCACGCGTCCAGTTGCAGGAGCGATCGTGATGTCCACTCAAGGTCCTCGAAGCTTGGTTCTTCCGTTTTAAAGTGCGAGGCCTGGGATTTCTCACTGTTTTGTCGTAGCCAGTCCTTTTGTTAGCATGCATCAGGAGACGTCTCTGATCACGGAGGGGCCATGGCTAGGATCACCATCGATGTCGACCTTACTCCCGAGGTGGAAATCACCGGTTACCAGCGGTATCAGGAGGGCCATGGCTTGGAGGTGCGGTGGCCCTTGCCCGCACGATGCCGTTGTGAAAAATGTGGCCACGACGACGTCGCCCACATCGAGTTCAAAACAATCCCCCAGGCGATCAGGGACCTCAACCTGTGGGAGCAGCCCTGTTTCTGGATTTACCAAGCTCCCTTCCATCGCTGTGCGCGGTGTAACTACCGGCAGCACATTATCCCCCCGTTCAAACGCAAGGACGTATCCTACACTTATCGCTTCGAGCAGTTCGTGCTCCGCTCGCTGATCGGCAGCACGGCGGAGGAGGTTGCCCGTCGCTTGGGAATCTCGGCCGAGACGGTAGACCGGATCGTCGAGAATCAATTGACCGAGGATCGACAGATCGATCCCCAGCGTGTGATCACCGACATTGGGCTGGATGAATTGAGCTTGAAGAAGCGGCATCGGCTCTACGTGACGTTAATGACCGATCTGAGCGACCCGACGCGGCCGCAGATCTTGGCGGTGGAGCGTGGCAGAGACACGACGGCGGCGCTGAAATGCCTGGATCGGCTCACGCAGGAACAACGCCAACAGGTCCGCACCCATCGGGTCGACATGGGGCCGGCTTATCCGGCGGCGTGCGCCCTGAGGTTGCCCCACAGCCGTGCCGTGACGGATCGGTTCCATGTGGCTAAGAAGTTCAACGAGGTGGTTGACAGCTTGCGAAAAAATATCACTCGAGGGTACAAGGCGAAGCTGACCAAGGACCAGCGAAAAGCCTTTCGGTCCCAAATGTGGGCCTTCCGCCGCGATCCCGAGAGTTTGAGTGCCGAGGAGAAGCAAGCGTTGGAGGCCCTCTTTGAGAAGATCCCGGCGCTGAGGCCGCTGTACAAGGTTCGTCTCCGGTTCAAGGAGATCTTTGATACAGCGCGCGACCCAATCACGGCCGCGCGCTGGTTGAGGGAACTTCGCCGTGAGTGCGGCCAACTGGGTCTGGATCTTGGTTCGTTTTTCGAGACATACGACCGTTGGAAGACGAAGATCCTCAACTACTTTGATGCCCGCCAGACCAGTGCCGCGGTGGAAGGGATCAACAACAAGGCTCGGGTGATCACCAAGCGTACCTATGGACTGAAGTCAGCGAAGAGTCTGTGGGACCGATTGATCCTGGACTTGAATCGGGCGTCGCAAGCGATCGGCTACTCGATCGAGCACATCCGCCAGATGGCCAAGGGCCTGACGGCCCTATTTGACTGGTCTTGCACTTAAAAACGGAAGAACCCGAAGCTTACCCAGGCGAGTCGGGAAACCCTACAGCTATTTCTGAAACGGACCACTTAAGTAGGTCGACAGAAGTTTTTTGACAAAGGCGGCCGTGCCAAGGCGCCTGCCGGAGGGAATGAGCGAAAAACACGGGTTTTCTGCCTATGTGAGTCGGGAACCCATCAGCCAAACGCTCATTGGAACATAGCTAGGCAGCCCTTTATTGAAGGAGAGGCCCTTTTGGGCCTTGTTTTCCAGCCTCTCCGCGGCTGCCGCATAAATACTATCCCTGCGGCCGAGGATGCCGACAGAAGTTCCTTGACAAGGTAACATGGCCCTCGATTCACCAGACTTGCCCGGAGGTGAACCGATGGCCCTGCTTGTGCTCAGTGACCGGCAACGCGGCGAATTGGAAGACATCGTCTCCCACACACCCTGGGCCAAGGAACGCTGCCGTGCCCAGGCGTGCTCGGGATCGCCGACGGATCCGATGTCGCCCTGGTCGCCGAACTATTCCAGGTCAGCCGGCAGACGGTTTACAACTGGCTGCGCCGATTCCAGGAACGAGCCGAGCTGGATCTCAGGGCGCGGCTCCTCGACGCTCCTCGGATGGGCCGCCCCAGGACAGCGAGTGGGACCATTGACGAACGAATCGCCGCAGTGATCGATGACGACCCGAGGAAGCTCGGTTATCACGCGACGGTCTGGACGGCCCCACTCCTGTGTCAGTATTTGCGGGATCACCATGCGATCAAGGTCTCCGACAGGACGGTCAGCCGCGCAATCGACCGCCTGCGCATGCGTTGGAAGCGGCCCCGTCATGAGTTGGCGCTGCGGCCCGAGATGTGGCGGCAGTCAAAAGGGGGCTGAAACGCGGCCTGGATCAGAAGGGCCGCGCCATCCTGCTGATGCTCGACGAGACGATCATCACGGAGACTCCCCCGCTGTATAACGCCTATGGCCACATCGGAGAGCAGGTCCGTGTGCCGATCACAGGCAATCGCGCGAAGAGGATCCTGCATGGGGCGATCAACATCAAGAGCGGCGACGTGGAACTGCTGATCACCGAAGAATGGGTCAACGAGACTCATCAGGCGTTTCTCGCCATGATCCGGTCTCACTGGCGGGGCTGGAACCCGGTGCTCTTCGAGGACCGAGCGTCGCAGCACAAGTCGCCGAGCAGTCTGGCGCTGGCGGAGGAGTTGGGGATCGAAGTCCGGTTACTGCCCCGGGCCACCCCGGAGTTGAACGCGATGGATCACCTGTGGCGGCACGCCAAGAGACAGGCGGTTGGGGACCGACCGACCGTCACCGTGACCGACTCCGCTCTGGCCGTTTGCCGGTACATCATCGACCTGAGTCCTCGGGAACGGCTCCGACAGGCCGGTGTCCTGTCGGGCAACTTCTGGCTCACGGATTAACGAAGTCGGCGACCAGGACTGCCCGGCCTCAGGGATAGTATTTTCGAGGCACGTTGCGGCGAGGCGGGAAAACAAGGGGAAAACGACGGTCCCTCTCAATAAAGGCTTTCCTAACTATGATCCAATGAGCGTTTGGCTGATGGGTTCCCGACTCACATAGGCAGAAAACCCGTGTTTTTCGCTCATTCCCTCCGGCAGGGCGCCTTGGCACGGCCGCCTTTGTCAAAAAACTTCTGTCGACCTACTTAGCCTGTCGATGAGCCGACCGGGATTCTGCCTCTGGATTTTGGCCCAATGGTTGTCGTCCTCCTTGATGTTGGCGTCGATTTCGGCCTGGTGGTCGTCGTAGTAGTCCAGTGACGCATGCACATCCGAAATGGTGATTGTGGGATAGGCCGAGACGATCTCGTCGGGGCTCATCCCCCCCGCTGATAGTCCAGCACGATGTGCTTGACCGTGATGCGGTGGCCCTCAATGCGTGGCTTGCCGCCGCACGTGCCGGGGGTGCTGACGATACGAGGCCGGTCGAACGGCGGGCCGCTCGTGGGTTCATTTTGCCCGGTCTGGTCTTGAGTGACTGTGGGTTCCATCGCTCTATCCACCCCTTCCAAGTTAAGGAATTGTTTTCTAACCTAGAACTGTTTTTGAGTTTAGATCATTCCCCGATACAAACGAGGTTGGCACCGTGCAGTTGGGTACCCTCTTCGAGCAATTCCTTCAAGCCAGTCCCATTCCCGTCATGTACCGCGCCCTGCTCGAACGCGCCCTCGATCCCCACCAACTCGATCAGCTCTTCCACGACACCGCCCAGACCCAACGCACCCGCGAACTGCTCTTCTCCGCAATGGTCAAGCTCATGTTCGCCGTCGTCTCCAAGGTCCATCCCTCCGTTCGCTCGGCTTATCTCGACTCGCTCGACGAGCTGATGACCTCGCTGTCGGCCGTCTACGCCAAGCTCCAGGGGATCGAGCCGGAGGTCTGCCGTGGCTTCGTCGTCTACGCTCATGACCGCCTCGAGCCGATCCTCCGCCGCCTCGACGGCGGCATCCTCCCCCAGCCCCTGCCCGGCTACCGGGCGCGAATCCTCGACGGCAACCACCTCGCCGGCACCGAGCATCGCCCGGCGCCGACCCGCACCACCCGCGCCGCGCCGCTGCCCGGCCAGGCGCTGGTCGTGCTCGACCCGGCGACGATGCTGGTCTGCGATGTCGTCCCCTGCGAGGACGCCTATACTCAGGAGCGCGCCCTGATCGATGCGGTGCTCGAACGCGTCGCCGAGGGCGACTTCTGGATCGCCGATCGGAACTTCTGCTGCAGCCGGTTCGTCTTCGGTATGGTCGCGCGTCGCGGTCGCTTCCTCGTCCGCCAGCACAAGGCGACTTTGCGCTGGGAGCCGATCAGCGCGTGGACCGACTTGGGGCGGATCGCCACCGGCGTGGTCTTCGAGCAGACGATTCGTGTGACGGACATCGACGAGCGAGACGACGTCGTGCGGGATGAGCAGGGGCACGCCCAGACGGTGACGCTCCGTCGCATCCGCGTGGTGTTGGACCAGCCGACCGAGGACGGCGAGACGGAGCTCTTCCTGCTGAGCGATGTGCCGGCGGCACAGGCCGAGGGCCGGCTGCTGGCGATGATCTACCGCCGGCGGTGGACGGTGGAAAACGTGTTTCAGACGCTGACCGAAGCGTTGCAGTGCGAGATCGACACGTTGGCCTACCCCAAGGCGGCGTTGTTCGGGTTCTGCACGGCGTTGGTGGCGTACAATGCAGTGGCAGTCGTGCGGGCGGCGTTGCGGGCGGCGCACGGAGCCGAGTTGGTGGAGGAGAACGTCTCGACGTACCACGTGGTCGGAGAGATCGCGCGGGTCTACGAGGGGATGATGATCGCTCTGCCGCCGCGGGAGTGGGCGATCTTTCAAGAGGTCGGTGCGGTGGAGTTCGCGGAGTTCCTGCAGGCGGCGGCGGAGTTGGCGTGGCTGGCGAAGGATCCGCTGAGCCATCGCGGGCCGAAGAAGCCGCGTCCCAAACAAACCAGCGGCAAGAGGAATCATCATGTCGCCACCGCCCGCCTCTTGGATCAGAAAAATCGACATAACCGCTAATTTGGAAGGGGTGCATCGCTCTATCGTACCACGAACGCGGAGTTTTCAGCATGTCTATGAAACGTCTTCCGTCGCACAGATAATGATCCCGAAATCGGGGCTTGGATCCCGACCAAGAGGAACCGGGGCGGCGATGACCGCCCGAGGGCTCATGAGATCATGTCACGCTCTTCCTCCCTGATTCACGTCGGCTGGGGCGCTAAGAGCCTCGCTTCGCCGGCGGGCCGCCTTGCAGCCGCCGCCGGTAGTTGAAGAACGTCGCCCGGCACCCGCCCCCTTGCTGCACGAAGGCCTTGACGCGCGCCGCCGTGCTGTCGTAGGCGGGGCTGGCCAAAATCTCAGTCGCTAAGCCGGCCCGCGGGTTCTGGTCTTCCGCGACGAGCACCGCGGTCCAGTCCATGCCGGCTGCCTTTAGCTCCTTGGCGCGCACGTAGTGGCGAAACGAGGGCTCGCGCACGCGGTGGAGGTTCTTGGCGAACCACCCATAGATCTCCTCGTCGTCGAACCACGTCCCCGCCCTGGCGTGCACCTCGGCGGCCGTGGGCTGAAAAAGCAGCACGTGCCCGCGGTCCTGGAGCGCCGCGACGTTCTTGTTGAGCGTCTGCCAGTCGTTCGAGATGATCGCGACGCGGCTCCTGGTCGTGAACTCGCGCGGGATGCGCTGGCGCTCGAGGCTCCGGGCGTCCGAGTGCCAGGCCACGGTCTTTTCTTCTTCCGTCTGGCAGAGGCACTTGAGCAGCCGCACGCCGGAGCGGTCGGCGTAGAGGGCGTCCACGTCGTCGATCACGACGAACTCGTCTTTGTGCCGGTAGAGCTTGGCGTACATGCCAAAGGGGGTGGCGTTGCCCTCGATCCAGCAGCCCTTCTCGCCCAGCACGGCGCGCACCGAGCGGCTCTTGGCGAGCCCGCCGGCGCCGACCAGGATCATGAGGTGGAAGTGCCCCTGGGCGAACGCCTGCAGGTACTCGCCGAGCCGCTCGTAGGTCGTGAGCCGGAGCACCTTCTCGGGGCCTTTGTCCTAGCCCTCCTCGCGCGTCCCCTTGCGGCGGCGGCGTTTCGCGGGCGTGGCAGGGCCAGCGCATGGCGGCGTCTCTGCGCGCGTCTTCGTTCTCTTCTGGTCACGGCGTCCCCGGGACAGCGTCCCGGCCCCTCCAAGGCAGCCCTGATTTGCGTTTAGACTTTTAGACTTACCGCGCCACGAGGCCGAAAGCCAAGGCTTTTCCGGGGCCTCCCGAGGGTCCAGTCTTCTCCCAGGGAGCTAGACTTTAGACCGCTTCCCCGGCCCCTCCCTCGACCCTAACCCCTTGCCACGACTCGACATAACCCCTTGCCTGGCCGTCTTTTTTGCCCCTTGCGGCCGCCTCCGAGGCATGGGACATAATGTGCTTTATGTCCTCCCCTTTCGTCCGCCATTGGTGCAAAATGGACTCCCTGCCCGACGGCCAGGCAACCATCTGATTTGTCCACGACATTTGTCCTACGAGGTTATTCTGTGATGGGTTATGAAGTCCTCGACGAGACCACACTCCCGGCCCTCCCGCCGCCGGATGCCGAAGTGGCTACATCACAGCCCCGCACCCCGCTCCTGCCCGAGCGGAGCGACTTCCTGGAGGGGACGCCCCGGCGGCCGAGAAGGTCGAGGCGTTCCTCGCCCAGGCGTTCTCTGCCACCGGCAGCGAGGCCACGAGTGCCGACTGCGGGCCCTCGTGCCCTGGATCTGCGACGTGCTGCTCTCGAACCACTCGGTCAAGGCCTACGGCCGGGATCTGATGGACTTCGTGCGGCACATGCAGGCCCAGGGCGTCGATCCGCTCCAGGTCACGGCCGACCACGTGAAGTGCTACAAGCGGGCGCTCCTCGAGGCCGGGCTGAAGCCCACGACAGTCGCAAGGCGGCTCTCGGTCCTCCGCGGCACGTACCACCAGCTTGCCGCCAAGGGCCTCATCGCGTGGGAGATGGCCCAGGACATCGCCGCCGTCAAAGCCCCAGCCGTCCAGAAGAACTCGACGCCGTCTTTGACCGAGCGCCAAGCCATTTCGCTCCTGGAAGCGATACCGACCGACACCTTGCAGGGGATAAGAGACTTGGCGCTGATGAGCGTCTTCTTCATTACAGGCTGCAGGGTCTCGGCGATCATCGGCGCCTCTGTCGGGCACCTTGAGACCGACGGGGTCGAGCACTACCTCCACGTCACCGAGAAGCGGAACAAGAAGCGGCGCAAGATCCTGCTCGATGCGGCACGGCCGGTGCGCGGCCTATCTCGAGCGGGCGGGCATCGGAGAGGATAAGGAGAGGCCCTTGTTCCGGCCGATGAAACCGGACGGCACCGGGCTGGAGCGGCGGCACCTGGACCGCAAGACGCCATGGCGGCTGGTCAAGAAGTAATGCCGGGCCGCGGGCATCGACCCCGACCGGCTGGGTGGTCGCGGCATCGGCATTCATTCGCTGCGCAAGACGGCCATCAACGACGCCATCCGGAACGGCGCCTCGCTGCACGAGGTGCGCGAGTTCGCCGGGCACGCGGATATCCGGACGACCGAGCTCTACTTCGTGCGCAAGGAGGAAGACGCCGAGGTGGCGGCGCGGCGCATCCACATTCGCATCACGGGACGCACGGGCCAGTGAGCGGAGGCTACGACATCCCCTTCGCGGCCAACCGGTGAATGATCCATCAAGAGATTCGGGATGAGATCCTTTGGCGGTGTCCATACGAGAGGAGGAGTTATGGAACGTGCCGCGGCATCGGCATCCACTCGCTCCGCCGGACCGCCCATCTTCGCCCGTCGGATGCTACGCATCATCTCGGTTGAGTGGCGGTCAGATCAGCCGCTCGCAGGGGTCCTCATCCCGCCCTCGAGGCGGTCGAGGTGGACCCAACGCGGGGTGGGGGAGAAAGACCCGGCGGCGCCGGGTAAGGCTCCCACTCGAACCACGCCCGAAAGGCATGATAGGCCGGCGAGGTCACGATCGGATAGCGGTCGAACACGTCCTTTCAACGCGCCAACAGCGCGAAGGTCTCCGGCCCCGGATGGACCCCGTAATCCCATGCCGCGCAGATGCGGTGCACGTAGTCGGCCTTCGCCTCCGTCGTCGCGAGCACCGCCGGAGGTTCGTCCCGGTCTGGGTAGATGCTGGGGTCGATGTAGTCGCGGCTCATCGCGTGAGGAACTCCTGCTTGAACCACTCCCGCGCTGGGCGACGCCCCTCGGCTCGCCCGGGTTCTTGACCTCCGACGCCACCCGGCCCGCCGACCTCCCCGACTGGCTGCTCGCGCTCATCGAGGGCGATGGCCCGGAGGAGATGAGCCATGAGCTCATCACCACCGCCTCGCTCCTCTACGCCCGCCGCCTGTGGCCGGGGATCGACTTCCATGCCGCTCTGGCCCTGATGGCCGACTACGCCGCCGACCCGGCGCGGCTCGACGACCTCTGCGGCCGGTTTGCGGCGTTCCGCCTGTCTTGCTGCTTCGAGCGGCTGAAGCGTGCGGGGCGGTTCGAGGAGGTCGTCATCGACGACCCGTTCGACCCCGAGGGCGTCGTCTCGGTGAAGCTGACCGAGACGCACTGGCAGTCCCTCAACGCGGCGTCAACGCCTCGGGATACCTCGGACAGGCGACACAACTTCGGTCTGAATTAGGGGGAGGGGGGGGCTCACTGGGAGGGGTTTATTGGGCTTGGTGTCGATGGTTGTCCTTGAGATATCTCGATTTCGGCTCGGAGTTCCAGCCACGGTTCCGGTCTCCAATGAGGTCTTGGTAACGCATGACTCAGGATCAGAGCAGCGACCAACGCCGAGATCCCTTGGCGGAACACGCTGACCAGCCGCTCCTTCGTCCCCAAGGCGCGGAGCCGAGGCGCCCTCGGCTCGGGCTCGCGACGCCGCTCTGGGCCGCGCCGACGCGCCGCCCGGGGCTCGCCCGAGGGCTTGGTCCCGGCCGGACCCCCCGTCGCGCCGGCGGGGGCCAGCTCGGGGATCGTCTCCACGGGGACCTCCTGACTGGCCTCGAAGTCCCCGCCCACGGCCAGCACGTACCGCGTCGCCACCGCCAGCACCAGCCCGAGCCGCTCGGCACGGTCGCAGTCGGTCATCCGCGTCTGGTCCCAATGCCAGCCGGCGCTCTTGAGCAGCTTGTATCCGTGCTCGATCCAGGCCCGCATCCCATCCCACAGGCCCTCGGCCTGCTCCGGCACAGGTCCGTCACCACAAACCACGGTTCGTCGTAACCCTCTTCCCAGCAGGCCAGGAGCGTGCATTCCAGCCGCTTCTCGGGCTTCTTCGGGAACGCCATCCCGCGGCCCTGCCACCGGCGACCCGGCTTGGGGACGAACCGGCTGACCGGGACGCCGACCTTGCCCCCCTGCCTGCGGAACTTGCCGCACTGGGTGATCCGCATCAGAGGATGCCAACCCAGGGCGACGAGCGCACGGGAGAGCCAGCGTGCGTACAGCCGGCGATCGGTCCTCACGACGACGGTCCAGCCCGGGGACACCCGCTGAGAGAATGCCGCGAGCAAGGCGAGCCACTCGGGCTTCCAGGCGTGGGTCACATGGGCGGGGAGGATCTTCCAGGCCACGGGGAGGGCGCAGCCGCGGGACACGACGCTGATCGACCACACGGTGAAGACGGCGCCCAGGCTGGTGGCATCCAGGGCCAAGGCCAACCGCTTCGACGGCCAGCCTTTGAGCACCCAGGCCAGCAAAGGGGCGAAGCAGGTGGTGACATCGAGCTCCTGACGTCGGGTCCCCGATTTGGCCGCGGTGGGCTGGGAGAACTCCTGGAGCCGCCAGCGGAGGGTGTGGAATCCGACGGCCACGAAGGGGAGCAAGGCGGTGACGACACAGTGGAGGCCGCACCGCTGGGCGAGGATCATGCCGAAGCTGTACAAGGCCAGGACGGTGGCCTGGGGCCGACTGAGGTTGGGGAAGGCGTCGCTGACTTGCTCGGTCCAGGCATCGAGTGGAGTGCGGCGTGGCATGGGAGGACCTCCGGTGAACACGGTGGTGCCGATGACTTCGTGTCCCAGAGGTGAAAATCTGATGCCTCGCCAACTGCTTACCTCGTATCGGGTTAGAAAAACCCCTCCCAGTGAGCCCTCCCCCTGCCCCTCCTCCGGCTCGCGCTCGTCAGCTATTCCCAGCAGGTCGACCTGCTGGACATGCGAGGCGCTCGGGCTCTCGATATTCACAGCGTCGAGAGCGGCCTCGGCCAGCGCCACCGCGGCCTTCAACGCCTCGACCATCTGGCGACCGTCGAGCCGGCCGTGGATTACCACCCGGGTCCCCCGCGCGACGTTCTTTTCAAGGGCGGCTTGCAGCCCCCCGGGCGGTCCAGGGCTCAAAGCTTTGCTCGAACGGACTTGCTCCCCGATCCCCTGCGACGAGGGCGAGGATCTCCTCAAAAGCAGCCTCGCCCGCAGAATCTCAGGGAAAGCGGCGGATTGGCGCTGCATCCACGCGCATTTTCCGGTAAGGAATCAAGTCATCCCCTGAGCGGTCCTCGTCCGGACCTCGTCCCGGGCCGCCGGCGCGGCCGGGCCCGCAGGACCCGATCGAGCCATTCCGCCCCATGCTGGAGTTTCCCAACGACATGGCCAAGAAAGCCGCACCCAAGGCCGCCCAGGGCAAGGCCGCCCCCGCTCCGGCCGCGATGGCCGCCACGGGCAAGGCCGCCCCCGCTCCGGCCACAAAGGCCCCACCCAAGCCCGCCAACACGCCGGCCTCCGCCCGACCCAAGCCCGCCAACAGGACCGTGGTCTACTCCGCGTTGGCCGAGACGACCGGGCTGGGTAAGAAGGAGGTCGCCGCCGTCTTCTCCGCCCTGGGCGCGCTGATCGCCAAGGAGCTGGGCAAGAAGGGCCCCGGTCAGTTCGTCGTCCCCGGACTCCTGAAGCTCAAGGTGGTGCGCAAGCCCGCCACCAAGGCGCGGTCGGGGAAGAACCCGTTCACCGGCGAGCCGATGACGATCCAGGCCAAGCCCGCCCGCAACGTCGTCCGGGCGCTGCCGCTGAAGGGCCTCAAGGAGATGGTCTGAGATGGGATGCCGGAGGGCGGCGGGGGGCCACCGGGGCCCACGTCAGGAGGTCGCGTCGCGGCTCGGGGGCACCGCCGACCAGGTCTCGAAGGAGGGGACGCCCGAGCGGAGCGCGGCGCGCGAGCCCGGGGCGATGTCGTCGCCCTGGTCGTCCTGCAGGGAGACCCCCTGCCCCGCCCCGCCCAGGCCCGGGCTCGACGCCTCGGCCGGGCAGGTTCGTTTCCGGCACGACCACCGACGAAGTGCACGGACCGCCCTACTCCATCACCGGCGCGACGGCGACCCGGGGGATCACTTCCTGGGGGCCGCTGCGGTTAATCTCCACGTCGGCTCGTGGTTGATCTCCTGGAGGCCGGAAGGCACGCTCCCGGCCGCAACTCCCCTGGAGATCGCCATGTCACCGCTGTTGTTGATCGTCTTCATTCCCCTCTTCGTCGGCGGAGTCGCCTTCGTGGCCCTCCTCTTCGCCGCCGCCACCGCCGGTTCCGGGGACGCCTTCGAGCAGCGTCCGTAGGAGGGGACGACGGCCGCCGAGGAGGGGCTTTCGCGAGGCACGCCGTCGGAGCCTTCGTCCGCCCGAGCGGCGTGAGACGAGGCCAATCGGCTCCCGCGCACGGGTAAGGGCCTGAAAGCCTCCCTGCCCTGCCCGGCACCCATTCGAACGGACCCGAAGTGATCTCCAGGGCCGCGTCGTCAGGAAAAGGAGAGCGGCCCCGGGTTCCGCGCCCTGGAGCTGCTCCGCAGGTCAGCCTGTGGCCGAGATGGCCGGTCCGTGGCCGAAGGGCCCGTCCGTGGCCGTGATGACCGGGAAAAAGGTCGGCATCCCCGGCCGGTTCGCTTGAATCGGAAGTGCCGCCGGTGCCGGTCGAGGCCACCCCGGAAGTATCCCAACCGCCGAGACCCGGTCAAGCGTATGCTGCCATGCCTCGGAGCACGTCGCGCCCGAATCACGTTCTCGCCGTTCGTGCCGGTGACCACCCGGACTGGACCGCCGTCCTCGACATCGAAGAACGCGGTGTCGCCGACGTTCCACCCGCCGGCGTGGAGCTAGTCGAGCACGTCGGCGATCTCGTCGCCTTGGTCATCCTGCAGCGAGAGCCTCCTGCCCCGCTGCCCCTCACCCATCCCGGCCCTGGTCCCTCACCCCGGCCGGGACGACTTTGTTTCGGGCCCGCGCACTGAATCCCCTGGCCGACGCCCCACGCCTCAGCGATGATGGCCGAAGGTCCCTTCAAGTCGGGAGGACTCCCCCATGCCTGACGAACCCGATGACGAGCCGTTCGTCCTGAGGGCACCGGCACCCAAGCGGCGGCGCGGGACGAGGCGCGACGAGGCGAGGATGACGCGCGACCAGATGAGGGACTGGGCCGCCAAAGCCTGCGGGCCGCAGAACGAGTGGACGCCGTACCGCACGATCCGGACGAACGCCCTGCGGGAGCACCTCTCCCCGCGGGACCTCGGTCGGATCTTGGACGAGGTCTGCGAGCAGGCCGGCTTCGACCTGTTCCGGGTCCGCGCCGACGACGCCTGAGGGCGCGCGCCCCGGTCGAGTGGACCATCCCCCCGCCCGCGCCGCGCCCTGGCGTGCCCCCTGGCGCATCGGGGCGAGGTGGGGCCGTCCGATCCTCGCCCTGCCGATGCCCCGGGGCTCCGCCGGCGAGGCGCCAGCAGCACCGGGCCCTGGCTTGCCGCCTCGGCCGGGGCAGGGCGTAGCAGACCGCCACGGCTCCGGGTGGGTGCGCCCGTGGGGTGCGGATCCTCCCTGACCAGGCGCGGCCGGCGTGCGGGTCTGGCTTCCCTGCCCCACCCCATGGGGAAGAGCACGCCTCCATGATAGCGCGAGACGATACCGCGTCCTGCCCCTTCTTCGCTAGCGAAGCGCCCGCCCCCCTGCCCCGCTCATTCTTCGACCAGCACGAATCGCCGGTTGAGGCACACCCACCGGCCCGGGAGATCCGCCCTGGGGACCTGGAGCCGGAACAGCGCCCGGCCCTCGGCCGTCCGCACGGCCCCGAACGTCATCCCAATCCGCAGGGGGGTGTCGGGCGCGTCGAACACGCCGATGACGCCGGAGACCTCGCCGTAACGGATCGCCACGCCGCCCAAGTTGGAATCGAATTTGCCGCCCTGAGAGGATGCGGACATAATGAACTTGAGGGCCCCAGTTTCAGCTGTCCGCCGTCATTTCATCCGGACCTCGGAGGGGGTACTTCAAGATTTCGCAAGGGGACCGGCTCACCCCCTGCACCGGGAACCGTCCCGATCCTCTGAGCCAGACCAGAGGTGTCACTATGCTCCCGACCGCGCGATCTGTCCTCGGGGCGGGTGTCCTGGCGATCGGTTGTCTCCTGGGGATCGGGGCCCCTTCGGTTCAGGCTCAGGCCCCTTCGGCTCAGGCCCAGGCCCCACGCCCCTACGCCCCGGCCCCGGTCTACTCTTATCCCGCCCCGGTCTACACCTCCTCGACTCCGCCCTCACTACGCCCCGGCCCCGGTCTACTCCGACCCGGCCCAAGGCTACTCCCCACCCCAGCCGCAACTATTCCTATTACGATCCAGACGGCGTCGAGCACGACTCCCGCTACCCGCACTGGAGTTTCGATTACAATCTGTGGGTACAACTCAACATCAAATGAAGCGTGAACGACGCTTCTGATCCCACCGCAAAAGGGCCCCCTACTCTCTCGCCGGCCGCGGCCTTCCCGGCAGCATGCCGACCGCTGCGGCCACGACGACCGCTTCGGGAAGCTGACCCAATCGCTCTCCGCCCTCTACCCGAACGGCATCGACGAGAAGCGCTGCGTCGACGGCGTCCTGGCGCAAGAAGGGTCTGGGATTCCGAGCGAGATGTCCCCCGGCGCCCGAGACGCAGGGCCAGGGGGGGAGAGGTGATTCATGGGCAAGCACGACCGACTCAATCGCGATCAGAATGCGGAAGGCCAAGCTCAAGAAGCGGGCGGAGCGATCCCGCAAGCACGAGTCGCTCGCCTATACGGGCAAGACGTACAAGACCGACGAGTACGCCCCGATCTTCTATCGCACGGAGGTCGGCATCTACGAAGCGTACGTCATGTCCGACCGCGTGCTGACCGACGACGAGGTCGAGGCGGCGATCGAGCGTCTGGTGACCCTCATGCGCCAGGGGCCGCTCCCGCCGCTCGCGAGACCGGGTCGGTGACGCTCACCGAGGGGGGCGAGGAAGAACTCGTCATCGCCAACATCCGCCGCAACTGGCAGATCAGGGCGGAGGAGGGGACACTGCCAGACCGCGACGACCTGATCGGGGTCCTGCGAACGATCCTCCATTCGATCGCGGTCTGGCGCTCCCAGAGCCTGCACTCGCAGGGCTATCTCCGCTACGTGGAGGGGTTCCTGAAGAAGCTGGGCGTCTCGGTCCGGCGAGTGACGCCGGATCTCGTGCCGATCCCCGAGCCGGAGGAGGACCCGCTGCTCGCGCTGGGCCGCGCCTGGGTCGCGGAGGGGAACCAGATGGCGGAGGCGGAGTTCGCCGATCAAGTCGGGTCGTTGCTCCGCGCGGGCGGCGCGGACCGGGTGATCGAGGTTTGCCAGCAGTTGCTGGGCGAGACCGGGGACATGACCGTCGTCCCTCGCCTCCAGGAGTTCGCCGTTCGTGGCCATCGGGCGTTGAAGACCGAGATGGGGTGAGACGTGACTTGAGACGGAGGCGTGGCGAGAGGATCGCCTGGCACGGGACCGTACCGCCGCAGAAGTGGATGAACTTCTCCACGAAGGTGCTGTCGCGGTTCGCGTCGACGCCGGGGCTGAAGTTGGAGGTGTCGTTCGAGGGGCCGCCGGGCGAGGGGACGCCCGAGGCGAGGCGGGAGGAGGCGAAGGCCGCATTGCGCGAGCTGGGGCGGGCGGAGGACCTCAGCACGCACTAGCGCAGCCCGGTGGTTCGGGACGTGACGCAGCCCCCCTGCCCTGCCCTGCCCTGCCGGGCCACCTGGCCGGACCAACCTGGGCGAGCAGAACGACCGCGGCGTCATCCAGACCAAGGCCAGGGGCTTCATCTGGTGCGAGCACGCCGCCGCCATCACCGCCAAGTTCGAGTAGGCCACCAGTGGACCCCTGCTCCCCGGCACCAAGGTGCTGCTGTGGGAGTGGGCCGACTATGACATCCACTTTGGCTTCAGCCTCACTGTCGAGGACATCGACCCCGCCTACACCCTGGGCGACCTCGCCGCCAAGCGGGGGCAGATCAGCGCCGCCTTGCAGCCAGAGCGGTTGATTGGCGTCAATTATTTCCTCGACGCTCGCCAGTTGGTGCGCCGATACCGCGATCAAGCGGCCTTGCGAATCGGTTCTGGCAACGCTCGCTCGGGCAGCGCACGATCCCGACGCCAATCGTCGAGTTCACCGTTGCGTCGCGCGGCTTCCAGCGCGGCCAAGGCCAGCACCCCTTGGGGCGACCAACTCATCCCCTGGTGCTTGCAACGTGCCGACACCGCCCAGTCGTTGTATTTCTCCACCCGGGTGCTCGCGATCCATAACCCCGCCTGTTGCCGTTGCTGGTAGTGGGGGATGTACGCACGCCGCTTCTCCAGGTACGCGATCAACTCCTCGACCGCCGCGGGGTTCCTGACCCACTCCAATGTCCCTCTCAGAAGGGCGATCGCGGTATCCACCTTCCCTTCCCACAACTGCCCCAGGAGTTCCTTCTCGAACGCGCGGCGTCGTTCCTTGGGGCCCCCCGCCGAACTCATCTGCTCATCACAGCGTTTCCGAAGATGCCACCAGCACAAGATCATCGCTTTGAGAGAAATCCCCAGGCTCTCGAACCACGTTCGAATCCAGGTGGCACCGTCGCCCAGGACCAGCAACCGACGCTCGCCGCTGAGGACTCCCAACTCCAGCAGCAGCGCCGAGACTTGCAACCACAGGCCCTCCGGCGTGGCTTCCGCCAGCGCATACCGCAACCCGCTCACCAGCACCACCGCCGTGTACGTCCACACCTCCTTGCGGCCGGTCGATGGTTGGGCCTTGGTCTTGACCTCATCGGGCTCGACGATCACGAAGCCCTCGTCCACGGTGCGCGGTTCGTCCTTGGCCGTCGGGAACGCCGGCTCACACCCGGGAAAGCCCGTCGCAATCCACTCGGCCTGAGTCTGTTCCCACTCGGCCTGGGCTTCCTCCGAGTCGTCCCACGGCGGGTCGTCATCGACCAACCCTGTCATGGCGTCGGGGTCGGCCGCGGCAGGACCGAGCCAGGCCAACTGAGCCTCCGACGCGCCGTCCAGGATCGCCCGGGCACGCTGCGCGTTGCGCAACGATCAGTTGCTCGCCCTCCTGATGCACGATGTCGATGATCGTGCTCCGCCCCAACAGACTCTCGTCCCCAGCGTACTGACAGAGGTCGGCGCGGCTCTTCTCCGTGGATTGATCGCTCATCTGATCACAGACCGCGTCCCGGAGATTCTGGGTGATGTGGAGTTGGTGCGACGTGTTCCAGGCGCGTGCCGACGGCACCTCCATCGTGCCATCCATCTTGTGCTCGATTCGCGACCGCTGAACGGTGACCTCGCCAAAGGTCGCCTTGAAGGTGAAGGGTCGTGTCCCCCGAAGCCGGATGCCGGCGCCGCCTTTGCCCTGCCGCCGCTGGAGGACCAGTTCTTGGTCGGCCTTCTCGACGAAGGCTTGGAAGAGCCGGCGCTCGATTTCGAGACCGCCTTGATGGACGAACGCCTCGATCTGGTCGGGGAGATGCTCGTCTTGATTGGGCATGGGCAAGGCCATCTGCAACCCCAGTTCGAGTGAGAGCGTCTGACCGACGCAATTGACGGGGCCGAGGGTGATGGTAGTCTGGAGGTCGTTGGTGTCACGCACGGTGTATCTCCATAACTGATACTATGGGGGTCCATCGTGCGTGTTTTTACCGATTGAACAGCGAAAGTCACTACCCTGGAGCGAAATCTCCCCGGAAAATCGTTTCTCTATCTTGTGCAGCCTTCCTCTTGTCGCGCACCAACTGGCGAGCGCCAGGATTTCCCCTAGCGCTCGCCAGTTGGTGCGCCGATACCGCGATCAAGCGGCCTTGCGAATCGGTTCTGGCAACGCTCGCTCGGGCAGCGCACGATCCCGACGCCAATCGTCGAGTTCACCGTTGCGTCGCGCGGCTTCCAGCGCGGCCAAGGCCAGCACCCCTTGGGGCGACCAACTCATCCCCTGGTGCTTGCAACGTGCCGACACCGCCCAGTCGTTGTATTTCTCCACCCGGGTGCTCGCGATCCATAACCCCGCCTGTTGCCGTTGCTGGTAGTTGGGGATGTACGCACGCCGCTTCTCCAGGTACGCGATCAACTCCTCGACCGCCGCGGGGTTCCTGACCCACTCCAATGTCCCTCTCAGAAGGGCGATCGCGGTATCCACCTTCCCTTCCCACAACTGCCCCAGGAGTTCCTTCTCGAACGCGCGGCGTCGTTCCTTGGGGCCCCCCGCCGAACTCATCTGCTCATCACAGCGTTTCCGAAGATGCCACCAGCACAAGATCATCGCTTTGAGAGAAATCCCCAGGCTCTCGAACCACGTTCGAATCCATGTGGCACCGTCGCCCAGGACCAGCAACCGACGCTTGCCGCTGAGGACTCCCAACTCCAGCAGCAGCGCCGAGACTTGCAACCACAGGCCCTCCGGCGTGGCTTCCGCCAGCGCATACCGCAACCCGCTCACCAGCACCACCGCCGTGTACGTCCACACCTCCTTGCGGCCGGTCGATGGTTGGGCCTTGGTCTTGACCTCATCGGGCTCGACGATCACGAAGCCCTCGTCCACGGCGCGCGGTTCGTCCTTGGCCGTCGGGAACGCCGGCTCACACCCGGGAAAGCCCGTCGCAATCCACTCGGCCTGAGTCTGTTCCCACTCGGCCTGGGCTTCCTCCGAGTCGTCCCACGGCGGGTCGTCATCGACCAACCCTGTCATGGCGTCGGGGTCGGCCGCGGCAGGACCGAGCCAGGCCAACTGAGCCTCCGACGCGCCGTCCAGGATCGCCCGGGCACGCGCGCGTTGCGCAACGATCAGTTGCTCGCCCTCCTGATGCACGATGTCGATGATCGTGCTCCGCCCCAACAGACTCTCGTCCCCAGCGTACTGACAGAGGTCGGCGCGGCTCTTCTCCGTGGATTGATCGCTCATCTGATCACAGACCGCGTCCCGGAGATTCTGGGTGATGTGGAGTTGGTGCGACGTGTTCCAGGCGGTCGCCGACGGCACCTCCATCGTGCCATCCATCTTGTGCTCGATTCGCGACCGCTGAACGGTGACCTCGCCAAAGGTCGCCTTGAAGGTGAAGGGTCGTGTCCCCCGAAGCCGGATGCCGGCGCCGCCTTTGCCCTGCCGCCGCTGGAGGACCAGTTCTTGGTCGGCCTTCTCGACGAAGGCTTGGAAGAGCCGGCGCTCGATTTCGAGACCGCCTTGATGGACGAACGCCTCGATCTGGTCGGGGAGATGCTCGTCTTGATTGGGCATGGGCAAGGCCATCTGCAACCCCAGTTCGAGTGAGAGCGTCTGACCGACGCAATTGACGGGGCCGAGGGTGATGGTAGTCTGGAGGTCGTTGGTGTCACGCACGGTGTATCTCCATAACTGGTACTATGGGGGTCCATCGTGCGTGTTTTTACCGATTGAACAGCGAAAGCAGCCCTTTGAAGGTGGTCGTATGCGTCTGTTAAGCTGTCGCCAGGCACGGAGTTACCGTTTCTCCAGGGAGGCGACGGCTATGATCCTCGGCGACATCTTCGAGCGGTTTGCCCAAGATTCCCCGCTGTCGGTGATGGCGCAAGCTGTCATGGAGAACGCTCTCAGTCCGACGGTGATCGACCAACTGTTCGAAGACGTCGCCGAACGACAGTACACCAGGAAACTCCTCTTCTCCTCGATCGTGGACTTGATGAGCGTGGTCGTCTGCCGCATCCGGCCTTCCATTCACGCCGCCTATCAGGCCCATGGCGAGATCATCGATGCCTCGATCAAGGCCGTCTACGACAAACTCGACCACACCGAACCGGTGCTCTCGGCGGCGCTGGTCCACTCGACCGCCGAACGCTTGGGGCCGGTCATCGACGCGAGGAACGGCGCCCAATCCCCCTTGCTGCCGGGCTACCGCGTCAGGATCCTCGATGGCAACCACCTCGCCGGGACCGAGCACCGGATCAAGGAACTGCGGACGATCGGCGCCGGGGCTTTGCCGGGGCAGGCCCTGGTCGTGCTCGACCCCCGGCTGATGCTGGCCACCGACGTGGTCCTGTGCGAAGACGGCCATGCCCAAGAGCGATCGCTGCTGGACCAGGTCTTGGAACTCGTCCGCGCCGGCGATCTCTGGATCGATGACCGCAACTTCTGCACGACGAACTTTCTCTTCGGGATCGCCGGTCGCGAGGCGTTCTTCGTCGTCCGGCAGCACGCCTCGACACTGCATTGGGAGTTCGCGGGGAAGCGGCGGGCGTGCGGCCGGATCGACACCGGCCAGGTGTTTCAGCAGACGATCCGGGCCACGAACGACGCTGGCGAGATCCTCATCCTGCGCCGGATCACGGTGGTCCTGGACAAGCCGACGCGGGACGGAGACAAGGAGATCCACCTGTTGACCAACGTGCCGGCCAAGGACGCCCGCGCCGAGTGATCGCCGAGTTGTACCGCAAGCGGTGGCTGATCGAGACCGCATTCCAAGAATTAGAGGCGACGCTCAACGGCGAGATCAACACGCTGGGCTATCCCAAGGCGGCGCTGTTGGCCTTCTGTGTGGCGTTGGTGGCGTACAACGTGCTGAGCACGCTCAAGGCGGCATTGCGTTCGGTCCATGGTGAGGAGGTGGTGGCGAAGGAGGTCTCGGGCTATTACGTGGCGGATGAGATCAAGATGACGCACCGCGGGATGATGATCGCGATCCCGGAAGACGAATGGGTGGTGTTTCACGACTTGACCTCGCCGGAGTTGGCCGGCGTGTTGGTGCGGTTGGCGGAGGGAGTTCGCCTCCCGAAGTACAAGAAACACCCCCGCGGCCCGAAGAAGCCGAGACCGAAGAGGCAGAGCGGAGCCAAGATCAAACATGTCGCCACCGCAAAGATTTTGGCAAATCGACAAAAGTGTACGACTTAACACCTTCAAGGGACTGAACAGCGAAAGTCACTACCCTGGAGCGAAATCTCCCCGGAAAATCGTTTCTCTATCTTGTGCAGCCTTCCTCTTGTCGCGCACCAACTGGCGAGCGCCAGGCAATTTCCTTAGAGCATAAAAACGCAGCAATCTGGTCGCTACCCTAAAGCACTG
>CAWDND010000004.1:0-151788 GCA_963803395.1 uncultured Planctomycetaceae bacterium | reverse complement strand
TGGGGTTCTTTGCACTATGCCCCCGAAAGGATAGTTCGGCCTCGCGTCGCCAAAAACAACGCCTCGATCTAGGGTGTTGGCTTGGGCTGAAGCCGCGCCTCGACGATTGGCAAACTGGCATTGAAGACCTGCTTTGCGTCTTCGCCTGCTAGGCGGGGATGGCTGAAAACTATAGATTTCCGCCACCCCTCGGAGCGAACCCAAAGCCCGCGGAATCGCCGTGTTTTTTGGTGAATCCCGGCAAGAGGTTTTTGGCCATACCCCCTCGCACCATCCTTAAGGCAGAGCTTCTCCTTAATCGAGAAGTGTCCCGAACTATACCTTTTGGGTGCGTAGTGCAAAAAACCCCTCACTGAGATTTTGGCCAGCCCCGCCTACGACAGCACGGCGGCGCGGGTGAAGGCCTTCGCCCAGCAAGGGGGAGGGTGCCGGGCCACGTTTTTTAACTACCAGCGGCTGCAGAGCGGCCCGGCGGCGAAGCGAGGCTGACTCTCGGCAGATGCTGGAATATCTCGTCAAAGAGCCGATTTTGAGACTACCTGGCCTCGTGGCGGCGTACTTATCTGGCCTTGCGCGGTAGCATCCGGTCTACTCGATGGGCCGTTCGCATCGGGTTGGTTTGCTTCTGGCTGTTGAGGCTGCCGTCATGGCTCAGACCGCTTCGCCTCCGACGCTCGCCCGTTCTTCCCCCCTCGGCTCTCCGGGGCTCTTAGGTCATATCCGGGACACGCTCCGCTGTGCGAGGCTCAATCGCCATGAGGTCGCTGGGTCCCTTGGCGATATGGGGACGTTCCTGCCGCTCTTGGTCGGCATGGCTGCACAGAACGGGCTCGACTTCGCGGCGGCCCTCTTCTTCGCCGGGCTGTTCAACGTCATCACCGGCTTCACGTTCGCTATCCCGATGGCCGTTCAGCCGATGAAGGCCATTGCTGCCGTTGCTCTCACCGAAGGGCTCACCGTTCATCAGATTCTCGCTGCCGGTGCTACGGTGAGCCTCATCATCCTCGTGCTCGGGCTCACCGGCCTCATCGACTGGCTCAATCGAGTTGTTCCGAAGAGCGTCGTTCGCGGTCTCCAGTTGGCCCTTGGCCTCTCGCTTCTCATGAAGGGGCTTCAGATGGTCGCCGGGACCGGCCGCCTCGTCGGGCCGGATAGCTATATTACCGGGGCCATCGCTGCCCTTGTCGTCCTTGCCCTGTTCTTCTCGCGGCGTGTTCCTCCGTCGCTCCTCCTCTTCGCTGCCGGGATAGCTTTGGCCGTCATTGCCAAGCCCGAAGTGCTTCGTTCGTTGGGGCTCGGCATGTCGCTCCCAAGGTGGGCTCCGCCCGGCTGGTCCGACTTCGTGACTGCCTTCCCGAAAGCGGCCCTCCCTCAAATCCCGCTCACAACGCTCAACTCGGTGATTGCCGTCTGTGCCCTCTCGGCTGACCTCTTCCCGGACCGTGCGGCCGGTCCTCGTCGTGTCGCCATCTCCGTGGGTCTCATGAACCTCATCGCTGCTCCCTTTGGCGGCATGCCGATGTGCCATGGGGCCGGCGGCCTCGCCGGGCAATACCGCTTTGGGGCGAGAACCAACGGCTCAATCCTCTTCCTCGGCTCTGCCAAGATGCTCCTTGCCGTCCTCTTCGGGGCCTCGTTCATGACGCTCTGCCGAGCGTTTCCGGTGAGTGTCCTCGGCGTTATGCTCGCGTTCAGCGGCATGGAAGTGGCCCTCGTCACTCGGGACCAAACCGAGCGGACGGACGCCTTCATCATGTTCCTCACGGCCGGTACGTGTCTCGGCTTAGACCATATCGCCTTGGGCTTCGGTCTTGGATTCGTGCTCGCCTGGTGCCTACGTCTCTTCCAATTCAGAATGTGACGGTAATTTGCCTTTGCCTACCCGATTAGTCGCACCGTGGGTCACACGGTCTGTCGTCGGCATCATCGCCGCAACTTTCTTCTCGGACGTGAGCCACGAGATGGCAACGGCGGTACTGCCGCTCTATCTCGCAACGGTGGGCCTCGGCCCTGCGGCCCTTGGCGTCATGGAGGGCATCGCCGATTTCCTGGTCAGCCTCTCAAAGCTCGGCGGCGGCTGGGTGGGCCATGTCGTCCACTACAAGCGGCCCTGGGCAACACTCGGCTATCTCATCACCACGCTTGCGATTGGTGCTCTCGCCTTCGCTCATAGCCTTGCAGCCCTCGTCACGCTCCGGAGCGTTGCCTGGGTCGGTCGCGGCTTTCGCTCGCCTCTTCGCGATTACCTCCTGGCCGATGCCGTCGAGCCGAGTCACTTCGGCCGGGCCTACGGCCTTGAGCGGGCGGGCGATATGCTCGGTGCCGTCGTCGGGCCGCTCCTTGCGGCCCTTCTCGTTTGGGCAGGCATCGAATTCCGAACGGTCATCCTCTGGACGTTCATTCCGGGCCTGGTAGCTGCCGGCTCGATGTTCTTCCTGACCCGCGAAGATGAGCCAAGAGACTCCATCAGCCCGGACGATGCTCAAGCCTCTCGACCCAGTTCCCTCGCATCTTCTGGCTGTTCCTCTTCGGAGTGTTCCTCTTCGGCCTTGGCGACTTCTCCCGCACGTTCGTAATTCTCCTTGCAGCTCAGGCCCTCGGCCAAGGCAGTATGGCGGCGGGCACGCTCTCAGGAGCGGTGCTCCTCTACACGCTCCATAACCTCGTCAGTGCCGTCTCGGCTTTTCCCGTAGGTCATGTCGGCGACCGCTCTTCAAAGCAGCGTGTGCTTGTCGCGGGCTATGTGGTCGGAGTCGGCACGAATCTCCTCCTTGCTCTCCTTAGCGGCTCGCTCGTCTGGCTCGTGGTCGCCATTGTTCTTTCGGGCTTCTACATCGCGGTTGAAGAGACGTTAGAAAAGGCCGTCGTCGCTCAGGTGCTCCCTCGGGAGCAGCGAAGCCTCGGACTCGGCATCCTCGCCTGCGTCAACGCCGTGGGCGATATGGTCTCAAGTCTCTATGTCGGTGGATTGCTCCAGGTCGGCCGTCCTGGTCTTGCTTTCAGCATCGCGGCTGCCGTCGGGGCTCTGGGAGTAGCCTGGTTCCTTGTCCTATCGGCTCGGTCCGGCTGGTCGTCAGAGGCCGCGAAACAGTCTTAGAAGAAAGCACGGTAGGCGGATAGCAGATTGCTAACCCTGTTTCACGATTGGGGTTTTTTGCATATCCCCGCGAAAAGGTTCAATTCATGCTCAAGTGACCAGTACTACATATAACGGCCGCTTTTGAGACAAATGAAACGGGGATGAGGTCTCTCCCGCCGAAGAGGGGGTGCCAGTCTGGGGGCCGTGGCGACACGGTGGGGCCAGGGGGGAGGCCATCAACGCTCTGAATGCTGCTCCACATCACACCCTTCCCAGGACGGAGGCCGGTCCGTTGCTGTCGAGACAATGAGGACGTCCTGGGAGGGCGTGAGGGCCAAGGCGCGGGGAGCCTTAGCGTGTATTTTCGCAGCAATCGGGCTGATACCCTTAGGAGCCATCACGCTCCGGTGCTACCGGAGGCCTTGGGCTGTTGACGCTGTATGCTGCGACACTGACAATGCGACTGAGGGTGCATCGGCGATGGGGTTCGCCGTGAACTGCCGCCAGCGTCTACCGGCCTGCGGCTGATGACCCCTACCGGGAGTTCGTCCCCCGGGGGGTGCTGGGAGAGGCCAAAGCCCTCGGGGATTCCCGAAGGCTTCTTTTTTTTTGCCGAGATCGCGGCTTCTTCCCACACACGGCGGTGGATCACCGATGCCAAAGGCCTCCCTCACCGAAGCCCAGAAGAGGCACCTCCTGAGCGGGTTCCTCGACGTCCATCGCCGGATGGAGGAACTCGAAGGGTTCATGGCGGCCACGACGCCCTCGCCGTTCAGCGGGCGGGTCCATGACCTGACGCCGACCGAGGTCAAGGTGGTGCGGGACTACTTCGACCGCATCCGGTCGGCGATGCTTGGCCACCTGCGCGAACTGGACATCCCCTTGGAGGTCCGGCAGAGCAGCCTGGCATGGGTCGTGGAAGCGAACGTCATGCACATCGAGATGACGGTCGACGACCTGGGGCCCAGGTCGACGGCCGGGTACGGGCCCGTCGACGAGGCGACCCGGGCGGCGGTGGCCGCGGTCCATGACGACCTCGAGCCACTCCTGGGCCGGGTCCGGTCCTTCCTCCGGCGTGGGCTCGGCCGCGACCTGTCCGGGCGCCTCGCCCGCCTGGATGCGGAGCCCTCCAGTGTCGCCACGCTCGTCCTCCTCGAACGCGTCGTCACCCGCTGGGGTCTGGTCGAGTACCGGCCGGTGCTCGACATGATCGTCAGCCGGCTCGAATCGTCCGCCTTCGAGATCGCGGTTTTCGGGCGGGTCAGCTCGGGGAAGTCCTCGCTCCTGAACCACATCGCCGGCTTCGACGTGTTGCCCGTCGGCGTCACCCCGGTCACTGCGGTCCCAACCCGTTTGGCTGCGGGCCGGTCCTCGTCGGCGACGGTGACGATCGCCGAGGTCGGCCCGCGGTCGATCGACGTTGGACAGCTCTGGGAGTACGCCTCGGAAGAGGGGAACCCCGGGAACCAGAAGCACGTCACCAACATCCTCGTGCGCCACCCCTCCCCCCGGCTGCGAGGGGGTCGTCTTCGTGGACACGCCCGGCATTGGCTCGCTCGCCACGGGGGGGGCGGAGACGCTGGCCTACCTGCCGCGGTGCGACCTGGGTGTGGTCCTGGTCCACGCCGCCTCCACGCTGAACCGGGAGGATTGGGGCCCCTCCGCAGCCTTTACGAGGCGGGCGTGCCGGCCATGGTCCTCTTGAGCAAAGCCGACCTGCTCACCCCGGCCGACCGGGACCGCATGACGGCCTACGTCCGCGATCAGGTCACGCGGGAACTCGGCCTCGACGTGCCGGTCCACCCTGTGAGCACGGTCGGGGCCGACGAGGCCCTGCTCAACCACTGGTTCGATCGCGAAATCACCCCGCTGCTCGGACAGCACCGTCACCTCACGGAGTCCTCGCTCCGACGAAGATCGCCGGCCTGCGTGGGGCAGTCACCGACGCCCTGGAGGCCCTCGTGGAAAGGCGGCAACGGGGGACAGACGGCCGGCGCCGGGTCGACGCCGAGGCGGCACGACGCGCCCTCGACGAGGGGGACCGGGCCGTACGGGAGGCGAGAGGACGCTCTACCAGGACTGGAGCATGGACCGGGAGGCGTTTCTCGACGCTCTCCTGTGGACCGTGGCACAGGCAATCGCGGGGGCGGGCGGCCACCCGGTTGCTGGCGGAGACGACCCGGCCAGGCGGGTGGTCTCGGATGTGCTCGTCCGCAGGGGCCGTGCGGTGCATGAATCGGTCCGCGGCCTCCTGCAGACGCTCGCCCGTTCCTTGGACGGGCTGAAAACATGAGGCCCCGTCCGCGAACGCCGACGTCGGAGCGGTGAACGACGAGGCGGTGAGCGGGTTGCCCGTCCCGGACCCTGAATCCGTTGCGGACGGCCCCCATCCCGTCCCGGCCGTTCTCGGCACCCCTCTCCAGCCGGCGGCCGCCCGGAAGGTCTACCGAGAGCTCGAATCCGAGTCCGGGGCGACACTGCGACGCCTCGTCGAGGCTTACAAATGGCACTTCCAGGCCTGGACCAGGATGGAGACCGAGCGGGTCGTAGGGTGGTACGAGCCTCAGGCCGGGGTGTTCCGGGAGCTGATCCGTTGCACCGGTAGTGCGGATGTCGACGCGGACGCGGGTGACGTCATGTACCTCGAATCCGACCTGCGGGAATTGAAACGGGCCGAAACCGCCGGTCCCTCCGCTGAGGTCGCCCGGGCCGCGTCGGAGGACACCGGGGGCGACGGGCGGTCCTAGGCCGGATGCGCGGGGCCCGGCCGTTGCCCCTGATCGACGTTTGCCGGCGTATCGTTTTGGATCACGCGTAGGAGCAATGCCTTCGATCCTGAGTTGACAAACCACCGGTCGGGGTTAGACTTTTCAAGAAAAGGCGATGGGGTTCGCCCGCAACCGCGGCGGCTCTTGGAACCAATGAGCCGTCGCTAATGACCCCTACGGAGCAAGCGCTTCCGTGGGGTCGATCGCCCAGACGACCAGGCCCCGCCGGAAGATTCGGCTTCCCGGCGGGGTTTTTCTTTGCCCCGTGCGGAGAAACACCAATGAGAGTGATCACCGTATCCCGGGAGTACGGTGCAGGGGGAGCGGAAGTGGCCAAACGACTGGCGGACCGACTTGGGCTGGACCTTGCTTGACCGCGAAATGATGCACCAAGCCGCGGCAGTAGAACATGTTCCGGACTCCGAGCTCGAGTCGCTGGATGAGCAGGCGCTCCGTGTCGCGGATCGGTTTCGGCTTCACCCTCCGCACCACCATTACCTCCATGGACTCAAAGCAGGTCGTTGCGCGGGCCGTGGCCCAAGGCAACGTGATCCTGGTCGGGCGCGGAACGAATCAATTGGTCGGCGACCGTGAGGATGCTTTCCACCTTCGGCTCGTGGCTCCGCGCCTGGCGGGCGCAACGCATGGTCTGATCTTGAAGGCTGGAGCCCGGACCAGGCCTTGGCCCGGTGTACGGAGGTGGACAGGACGCGCGACCGCTTCAACCGCTACTTCTTCGGCGAGGGGTGCCACCAGCCCGTGCACTATCGACCTCGTGGCCAATACTGGGCGAGTTCCCCTTCGATGACGTGGTCGCCAGTGTCGCTGCGCTGGTGCGCCACCAGCCGCCGACAGACGAGGCCGATCTGTCAATCGGTCGTCCATCCCTGACGTTGACGGGCGAATTGGCGCCGGGGATACTGCTCTGGCACCGACCCTGGCCCAGCGGCTGAGACTGAAGCTGTTCGACAGGGAACTGCTCGAGCACGAGGCGACTCGGCTGGGCGTCAGCATGGCAGAACTGGAGCGCGTCGACGAACAGCCGGCCGGGATCTTCGAGCGCTTTCGCCCGGGCAGCCTGCATCAACGGTACTTCGAGACGCTGGGCCAACTCATCAAGGAGCTTGCGGCCGAAGGCGACAAGCTCCTCGTCGGCCGTGGCGGTTGTCGGTTCCTGGAGGACGATCCTCGGGCGTTTCATGTCCGGCTCGTCGCGGAGCTGGGGGTTCGTCTGCGGCGAGTCATGGAACATCACTGGCTGGCGGAAGAAGCGGCGAGGTCGCTCTTGGATCAGACCGACAGCCGGCGACGACAGTTCTACCAGACCTTCTTCGGCGTGGACTGGACGAGTCCCCTGGGCTATCACCTCACGGTTAACACCGGCCGGTTGGGGCCAAGGGCTGTCGACTTGATCATCGTCCTGGCGAACCGGCACTGGGCTCGCTCCTCGCGAGCTTGAACCTGGTTTCCGGGAGTTAGAGGAGAATCGTCATGGAGATCGGCTGGGGGATTGCGACCGTGTGGATGGGGCTGGCACTGGTGGCAAGCTTCATCGCCATTCGTTTCAAGCTGAGCGTGGCCCTGGTCGAGATCCTCGTCGGCACCGCGGCCGGCAACATCGCGCTTCTGCTGGACAGGTATCACGTCTTCGGACTGCACTGGGCCTCGAGTCGAACCGAGTGGATCAAGTTCCTGGCGGGTTTCGGGAGCATCTTGCTCACCTTCATGGCGGGGGCCGAGATCGAGCCCGGCGTCCTGCGGCGGTTCTTCAAGGAGAGCATGGCCATCGGCGTGGCCAGCTTCGCCGCACCGTTCGTCGGGGCCATCCTCTACGCCCGCTTCGTCAGCGGCTGGGAGTGGTCCGCGGCGATGATCTGCGGCATCGCCCTCTCGACCACGTCGGTCGCCGTGGTCTACGCCGTCATGATCGAGACGGGGCTGAACGAGACGGACTTCGGCAAGCTGATCCTGGCCGCGTGCTTCATCACCGATCTCGGGACGGTCGTCGCCCTGGAGCGTGTTTCGCCAACTACGACCGGAGCCTCCTGGTCTTTGCCGTCGTAGCCGCCATCGTGCTCTGGCTCGCCCCGCGGTTCGTCCGGTGGTTCTTCACCCGATTCTCGACGCACGTGAGCGAGCCGGGGGTGAAGATGGTCTTCTTCATGCTGTTCGGGCTGGGGGCACTGGCCACGCTGTCCAACAGCGAGGCGGTGCTGCCCGCGTACATGGTCGGCCTGGCCCTGGCCGGGGTCTTCGCCCACCAGCGCGACACCATCCGCCGCCTGCGGACGACCGTATTCGCGTTCCTGACGCCCTTTTACTTCCTGAACGCCGGCATGAAGGTCAATGCCGCCGCGCTCTGGAGCGGGCTGGGGCTCATCGTGATCCTGCTCGTGGTCAAGCTGATCACCAAGATGGTCGGCGTCTGGCCGTTGACCCGGATGTTCCGGTTCGGGATGCGGGAGAGCAACTACACCACGCTGCTGATGTCCACGGGTCTGACCTTCGGCACGATCAGCGCCCTGTTCGGGTTGACCCACGGGTACACCGACCCCTCCGGGAACTTCCACAGCTATATCAACGAGGGACAGTACTCGATCCTTGTGACGGTGGTGATCGGCAGCGCCATCGTGCCGACCCTGATCGCGCAGAAGTTCTTCAAGCCCGAGATCGAGCCGGCAGTCGCCCTCGAGGTCGCGCCGCCCTCCTCCCCGGGGGCGGTCCTGAGCGGGGACGGTGCCCCGCTCGGCGAGTCTCGGCCGGCTGTCATCCGCAAGGAACCATGAACGGCAGGCACCTCTGCGAGGGAATTTTGGGCCAAGGAGCGAAGCCATGTTCAGCAAGATCCTGGTCGCGATCGACGGCTCGCCCGCCAGCGAGAAGGCGCTGGCCGCGGCCGTCGACCTCGCGGCCAACTACCGGGCCGAGCTGACCGCACTCGGGGTGGCGGAGGTTCCCGAGGTCGTCGGTATGGTCGACGAAGTCGACGAGATCCGCCAGGGGACGGAAGCGCATTTCCGACAGCTCTGCGAAGCGGCGGTGAATTACGGGCGGAGCCGGGGCGTGGCGCTGCGCTCGGTCGTTCTGCGAGGGCACGCCGCCGACGCGATCGTCCGTTACGCCGAGGGCGAGGGGATGAACCTGGTTGTCGTGGGCCAGCACGGGCACTCGCGGATCGCCCGGTTCCTGCTCGGCAGCACCAGCGACCGGGTCAGCGAGCATAGCCCGTGCACCGTCATGATCGTGAAGTGAGGGCGTTCGATTTGACAATTTACATACACAACAAGTTTTACTAACGTGCACCGTCATGATCGTGAAGTGACGGCGTTCGACGTTCGGGCTGTCGGGGCTCCAGGGAGGGGAAGGGGAGAATCACGTGGAAACTTGGGGCAAGGTTCTGGTGTTGTCGGTGGGGGGTGTGGGGGGCGTCAATGCCCGATACTGGCTCGGCGTGTGGATCAACCGCTGGGCCAGTTCGCAGTTCCCCTGGGCGACCTTCTGATCAACGTCTCGGGGGCATTTGCCATCGGCTTCCTGACCGCACTCCTGGCCCGATGGTCGCCGCACTCGCACCTCCGCCTCCTGATCTTGGTCGGCTTCCTCGGCGGCTACACCACGTTCTCGACCTTCGCGTTCGAATCGATGACGCTCTGGCAGCGCAGGCGAATGGGCCTTCGGCCTGGCCAACATGGCCGGGAGCGTCCTGGCCGGCTGTGCGGCCGTGGTCCTGGGCGCCGCGCTGGCGCAGGGTTGCCCAGCCCACTTGGAGCTGGCTGCCGGCGATGCGACAATCGAGGGCGTCGGAGTTGGCCGAGGAAGGGATCTCGAGGAACCCGGCGGCAGGTCACCCCCACGTCGTGGACCTGGAGCGATACCTGGCGGCGGAATCCGACCTCGAAGAGATGGCCCCATGAATGCGGGGATCGAGAACCGTGAACATCCCACCCGAGGCCACTGCTGCTGCGGGTCTATCTCAACGCCAGTGATCGGCTGCATGGCAAGGCTGTCTACCAGGCTCGTTGTCGAGACGGCCCGGGCACATGCACCTGGCCGGAGCCTCGGTCTTCCTGGTCGATTTCAGCTACGGCGCACACCGGCAGCTCCGCGACTGCCAAGAGTGATTATCTCTCCTTCCACATCCCCGTCGTCGTCGAGATCGTCGATCGCCTGAGAACGATCGGGAAGCTGCTGACGGAACTGGAATCGATCGTCGTGGAAGGTCTCGTGGTTTCCCGCCCGGTCCGGGTGATGCGCTATGCGGGGAGCTCCCATCCGGAGAAGAAAGACCTGGGATCGATGCCGGAGAAGGTCCTCCGACGGACCCGACAGACCGGGAGTTCACAACCATGAAAATCGAAGGCGAAGCGCAACGGGTCACCGTCTACATCGGCAACAGCGACACCTGGCGCGGCCGCAACGTGGTCACGGCCATCGTCGAGAAATGCCGCGAACTGGGCATCGCCGGGGCGACGGCCACGCTGGGCACGATGGGCTTTGGCAAGACCTCCAGGATCCACCGGGCCCACCTCCTGGGACTCTCGGAAGACATGCCCGAGCGGATCGAGATCGTGGACCGCCCCGAACGGATCGCGATGCTCCTTCCCCACCTCGACGAGCTGGTCCAAGGGGGACTGGTCGTCCTGGAGGACGTTCAGGTTATCCGCTACCTGCACGACCCCAAGGCGTCGAAAGCCTGAGATGTCAGCGGGCCCCTCGACTCGGCCCGCCGACCCGGCGGCTCACCAGCCACAGCAGGGGGATGGCACCCGACTGGATGAGCACGGAGAAGCCGATCAAGGCAGTCAGCGACGTGTCGTAGAGGAGGCCCATCACCGCGCTGCCCGCGAACCAGGCCAGCCCGAACACGTGTTGAATAGCCCGTAGGCGACCCCGCGGCGATCGGGCGGGATCATTCCCGCGATTGCGGCGCGGAGGATCGACTCCTGGGCCCCCATGCCGACGCCCCACAGTGCCATGCCCGCGAGCGCCGGGAAGAACCCTCCGAGGAACACCAGCGGCGCGAAGAACGCCGAGCACAGCACGGCGAAGATCAAGGTCGCCAGCCCGAACCTGTCGAAGCAACGGCCGAACGCGAGTGCCGCCAGGGCATCGACCCCCATCGCGATGGCGTAGGACACGGGGATCCAGCCCTCGGGCACCACGGTGGCCTTGCCGAAGTGGTAGGCGATCAGCGGGAAGTCGGCATAACCGGCCGCGACCAGGGCGGCGGCTGTCAGGTAGAGCCAGAAGACGCCGGGGAAACCGCGGCCCTCGTGCTGTCGGCGCGGTCGGCTCGAGGTCACGGGGCCGCGGATAGAGCCATCGGGCCAACACGAGCAGTCCGAGCGTGATGGCCGCGGGGACAAGCAACAGGGCGAACGCCGTCCGGTATCCCCATCCGGTTACCAGGACCCCCGCGACGGCCAGCGGGCCGACGACGGCCCCGGCCTGGTCCAATGCCTCGTGCAGGCCGAAGCCCCAGCCATGGCCGACCTCGTTGCGTGGCGTGCGAGAGCATGGCGTCGCGCGCGGGGGTGCGGATCGCTTTGCCGACCCGTTCGCAGATCATGAGCGCGGCGGCGACCTCCCAGCGTCCGGCGAGGGCCAGCAGCGGCACGGCGATCAGGTTCAGGCTGTAGCCGACGAGGGTGATCGCCCAGTAGCTCCCTGTCCGGTCCGCCAGGTAGCCCGAGACCAGCCTCAGAGCCATAGCCGATCAGCTCACCGAACCCGGCGACCAATCCCACTGCCATCCCGCTGGCACCGAGCACAGCGAGGAAGGGGCCGGTGATACTCCGAGCGCCCTCGTAGGTCATATCCGCGAACAAGCTCACGACTCCAAGAGCACAACGAACCGCAGCGCCACACCGCGGGAAATGGCCTCGCGAGTTCGCGTCAACGTTGACTGATGTTCCATTGTTCTGCTCTGGCCAGCATTCGTCTGAGCGGGGCCAGCCGATGGGCCGTCAGTGCTCAGTTGGTGTCCGTCTCTTCGTCATTCATACAACTTGGGGTCACCTCACGAAACGGACTTTATAGTCCGTGGCTCATGGAGGGCACCTGGTGGAGCGTGTCTGTGGGGGCTCGGACTGGTACGACGCAAGCCATTGAATGACAGGTCGTCAAAAACCAGTGCCGAAATGCCGTCAGCGGCTCTCACCGGCGGGGAAATTGAACGGTAGATCAAAGTCAGCGTAAGATGTCCCCGCTTCGGACCGAAGACTGCTCCATTTTTGCCCTCAAGAGTGACAGGTGACGGATTGGAAACAGAAAGAGCATCGTTGACTCATGGCTTATCAAAATCTCAATCATACAGAGATGTAATTATCTTAGTAATATTAGCTCTTGCCAGCGGCGCAATTGTAATCGATGAGAAGGTACAACCTATCTTTTCTTCCGTTGGCAAAAGCACCTTCCCTCATGTCGTAGCCAAGTGTTTTTCTCAGATCGGGGCGACACCCGGCATAGCCGTTTTCATTGTGACTGGACTCGCGCTAGCGTTTTTGCAAAAGCGCATACTTTTTGCTTACTTTCCGCGGGTTGCGGGGCGGAGAAATTTTGAATTTCCGTCCCCAACAGGTCATCGTTTAAGCTCTGCCGCCATCTTTGCTCCTAACGCCAGCATTTTAGCCACGAGTTCCTCCATAGCACGTCGATTAGCGATCCAGCCTTCGAAGGTTCGTTGATCCTCCCTGGCGATGGATTGACTAGTGAGCTTGCCGTCGACCTTGTGATCCCAAAGGAGGTACGGGCCGTGTCGCTCTTCTTTGTCACCTGCCATACAACGGCAGCTCTCCTTGCCGCATCGTAGGTACACCTCTCGAATCGTTCCGGGTATCGCCCTTCCCAACGCAGCCAACTGCTGCTGAAGCTTCCTGTATCTTTGCTCGTCAGCGCTCATATATAAGAATATACCTTTACGGCCTATAAACGTAAAGCTATTTTCCCAGTATGGCAACCTTACAAATTCATCCGGTGAAACGAGGAGCCCTCCCCATCATTGACGCGTTTGCTGCGAGACTCGATCTGCGACAGACACTTGAGAGGCACGTGCCGCGGGATGCACGAGAGACAATTCCAGCATCGGAGACACTCTATCTCCCTTTCCGCACATCTCGGTCTGAATATCTCCGAATTTCCGGCCCCTGGTCCGCTCAGGCGTCATAGACCGACTGGGGGAGGTCCAGCAAGCGGAGGACTTTTTTCTGCAACTGGCTCAGCTTGGTCGTGAACATGACCGCCGGCTCGGACCCCACCTCCAACCGGTGACGCTGGACGTCCTCAAAGACTTCGATTAACCGCCGAACCGTCGGATAGCGGCAGGCGCGACCCTCGGGATACAGCCGCAGGCTCTCCATCTTGGTACGGATCATCGCTTGACGGAGCTCCCGCTCCAAGAGCGACTCCACCAGCAGCACGAAGAAATACATGCACAGCAACGCCTGAATCCGGCTCACCTCCTTCAGATATACGGGGGCCACGGCGAAATCCGTCTTGAGCTGCGCGAACCGCTTCTCGATCACCGGCTGCCCCTTGTACGCCAGCAACAACTCCTGCTCCGAGAGGGTCCGGTCGTTCGTGATCAAGGGGAACACCCCGTCGCTGAGATGTTCCGCCGCCAAGGCCGCGTGGTTGACCTCGCACTTCAACTCGAACCGCGTGATCTCCTCTTTGATATATCGCGTCCTCTCGCTCGGACGCCCGCGACCCTCCTGGTGATACTTCTCTACGACCCGCTCTTCGATCGTGGTCGTGATCCAGCCGCTGGCACCCCGCGACTCCAGGATCGCCTCGACCGCCGTGGCGACTTTGGCCCGATCCTGAAAGCGGCTCCGCGGCGCGCCGAGCTTCTGTTGCAACTCGGCGAGTTCCCGCAAGGCACGATCCACTTGCCGTGCCCGCTGAGACGCGTCGTTCTCCGCCTTTCGCGTGCTGTGATACCACACCAGGCGATACCCCTCCGCGCTCAGCGCCGGCTCTTCACTGACGCTGAACTGATCGATGATCTCCCCGTCCTCGTCGCGCTTGTCATAGATCGGCCGCCACCGGACTTGGCCCCGCGACAACGATTCGCGGAACACCCGGTCCTCGTTCCGGGTGCGAGGGATCAGGGTGAGGAACCGGCCGCCGTGCTGGTGCACGTGCGCCATGTTCTCGGCGGTCGCCAACTTGCAGTCGGCCACGTAGAGGAAGTCGCGGCGCGCCGCCAGCGTGCAGAGCAGGTCCCAGGTGGCGCGGTGGGTCTGGTCATCGACGGTGTTGCCGCTTTTGGCCTGGAAATAGACCGGGACACCGCCGTCCCGGGAGACGGTGAGGATGAACAGCAGTTGCTTCAGGTCGGGCCGGTGGTCCTTGTTGTGCCCCCAGGTGATCGCCAGCCGCATCTGCTCCTTGCGCTTCTCCTCGTGGGTCGCGTCGGGGTAGTCGCCGTGGAACGTGATGGTGGTGGAGTCGTTGTGCAACTGGTCGAGTCCCACGCCGAATCCCGAGATGGCGTGAGTCGCGACCGTCAGGGCGAGGGAACCGCAGTCGTTCTGGAACAGGCGGTCGAGACACCGTCCCACGCGATCGTCATTGAGCGAGGCGATTTGCCGATCGGAGAGCCCGAGCAAGTCGGGGGCGTACCGCGCCGCCCACTCGCCGACGCCGTAGAGGGGCTCGCGGGACAGGAGCAGGTTCTTGAGCAGGACCAGGAGCCCGGTGGCCGGATCGATGCGGCAGCGGCGGTCTTGCGGTGGTAGATACGCGCGGAAGAACTCCTCGAGTCGCAACCGTTCGAGAATGCGATTGACGATCGGCAGCAGGCCGACGCGGTAGGAGTGGAGGTCGTGGCCGACCGCTTCGGCGCGCTGGCCCACCTGGGTGACGGGCATGGAATCTTCCGGGGTCTTCACCGATGTCGCTCCGGACGAGTTTGCGGGGTTACCGACGAGTCAATCGGCCGCCCTGGACCGCCGCGTGATCAGCGGTCAGCGTGCCTCGATTCCCGCCGACATCATTGTCCGAAGTGAGGAATCGTCAAGAGGTGAAGGATCTAGACGAAATAGTTAGCTGAATATGCCTTGACGTAAATCGAGTCCGGCGTGACTTACGTCTCGTGGCCGTCCTGTAACCCGGAGGGGAAAAGATCCGGCCCGCGGCCGGGACATTGACTGGTGGTGGGACAAGGAGAAGAATGCGGCATCGCCATCATGCCAACTCGTGGGGCACCCGGCAGCGATGATCTGCCTGCGGGACGCCCGCGTGAAGGAGGGCTACCGGCCGTTGGCTAGCGTCAACCGAGTTGAGAAGGAAAATCGGAGTTATTCAGACCGAGATGTGCGGAAAGGGAGCTCTATGCCGTGCTCTGCAATGTAATCCTGGAGCGATTTCCTCTGTACAAGATTGGTCAGTGGTGTTCGGAGCGTGGCTTGCTGGCGCACCGAGCGTGCGGTGTCTCTCAATGACGATAGAGTCGGGCGAGCGTTGTCTCGATTGTTCCGTTCGGACCGGGCAGCACTCCTCTCCGAACTGGTCTTACAAGCAATCGATCAGTTCAAGCTGAATACCAGCCGCCTGCACAACGACTCGACCTCTGTGAAGCTGTTTGGGGAGTATAAGAGCACCGCGCACAGCGCATGCCAAGCCAAAGCACGGGCATAGCAAGGACCACCGCCCCGATCTCAAGCAGTTCCTGTTTAGTCTTACCGTATGTGGGGACGAAGCGGTGCCGCTGTACTTCAAGGTCTGGGACGGGAACGTTACGGACGACAAGACGCATCTCAAAAACTGGATGGCCTTGAGAACTCTTCTTGGACGATCAACCTTTACCTATGTCGCCGACAGTAAACTATGTACGCGGGAGAACATGGAGTTCATCGACTCCGAGGGCGGGACATTCGTCACCGTCATGCCGGAGACCAGAACCGAGGACAGGGCGTTCAAGGACTGGATTCAGACGAACTCTCCCAACTGGATAGAGGTTTTGCGGCGCAAAGGCAAACGGAAGGATGCCCCTGACTCCGTCTACACGGCATTTGAAAGCCCCGTTCCATCCGCTGAAGGCTTTCGGATCCTCTGGATCCTCTCATCGGAAAAGCGTCGTCTTGATGAGCAGCGTCGACTCTCTGCAATCGAAAAAACGACAGAGAGACTGCAAGAGCTTGCGAGCAAAGAGCACCGCAATCGTGAGCGGCTGCAGACCCGGATCGCCGAGATACTCAAAGAACACCGCGAGAGCGCTACTTCCACTGCCAGGTGACGACGCAGGAACAAGCATCATACAAGCAAGAGCACCGAGGTCGACCTACCCCCGATACAAAATACCGCCGGGTCGAGAAGCTATCCTACGCGGTCTCGTGGGTTCACAACCAGGACGAGATCCGACGTTGCGCGAAATGCGATGGACTGTTTCCGCTCATGACCAACGGGAAGGAAACGCCGGCCGTGATACTTGAGACTTACAAGTACCAACCTCGCATCGAGAAGCGCCACGAGCAGCTCAAGTCGGTCTACGATATCGCGCCGGTGTTTCTCAAGAATCCCGAGCGCATCGAGGCTCTCCTGTTCATCTACTTTGTCGGCATGCTCATCACCTCTCTCATCGAACGAGAGACCCGCACCGCCATGGAGAACGCTCACCTTTCCTCGATCCCAATTTACCCAGAAAAGCGGCAGTGCAAGAGGCCGACGGCGGACAAGGTACTTGCGTTGTTCGCCGACCTACGACTTCAAGCCGTCTCTCGCGCGGGAAAGACCCTCGACGTAGTACCGGATCAGCTTTCTCCACTCCAGCGACAGGTACTCACGCTTCTTGGAATCCAGCCTGAGAGCTACTTCGCCCAGGACGCTGTCTGATACGGAGCGAAATTCGAAAAATCAGCTACCCCCAACCCGCGGAAAGTAAGTTTTTGAGTTTGGTTCGGCGCTTTTACTTTCAGGTTTGGTCGTACAAGTGGTGAAGTTTCTGGTTGGGAGAGTTCGACCGAACCTCATTCACGATCGGAGCGTTTTTTACGGACCGTTCGGCATGTTCAATCACGGACCATCTTTAGCCATGGACTCGATGCCGTCGGGTCATACCACCGTGGCTTTTGCAATGGCTTGCATACTCTCCCGTCATTTCCCGGCCCGTGCTCGGCTTTGGTTCTGTTTATCTCTATGCGTGGCCGTGGCTAGGATCGTCCTTGATCGACACTTTTTGTCGGACGTTCTTTATGGGGCGGCGCTTGGATTAGCCATAGGGTGGAACGTAATATTCGCCCTCAAACGGACCAACGATTAACATCGGCCAAAAACTATACCCCAAGCGGCAGAAGGGCCGGGATCGCTCAAGCCAGGAAAAGAGGGTGCCCGCACGGGCGGCCAAAGACCGCCGGGAAGCTTGTCGCAGAGATGAAGCAGCTCCTTAAGGGCCGGCGGGGACTCTCTCTCCTCCGCCCTGATCGAGCGACCGGGACGATTCGACGGAGGGATGATCCTGCGGGCCGGCCCCGGCCGACTCGCCCAGGAACACCTCGACGGCGTTCCTCACGATCGTCGCGCGGTGGGCTTTCAGGCGGCGGAGCATCGCCCGGCCCGCGTCGCCCCCGATGCGGGCGACGGCGCGGGCGACCTCGCGCACCACGTAGGGGTCCTCCTCGTCGCGGAGGATGGCCTCGAAGGCCGGGAGGGCCGACGCGCTCCTCAGCTCGCCCAGGAGCTGGATCGCCAGCATGCGGTTCTCCCGGATCGGGTGCCCCAGGGCCCGGAGCAACTTCTCCTCGTAGCTCAACCGCACATGATCAGCGAGCGCGTAGAGACAATGCGGGCATTGGATGGCTCCCGCCTCGATCTCCTTCCAGCAATGAGGGCAGTAGTAGTGGAGCATTTCGGAACGTCTATCCCGCCGCCAGGTCGGGGGATGGTGGCGCCGGTGCGGGGACCTCGGCCGGCCCCTCGGGGCCGTAAATCGACATCCCTCGGAGGAAGCGCCGGGCCGCCATGTTCTCCGAGTAAGGGTTACTCCTCGGAGCGGGAAATTGCACGCCGTCGGGAGCGGGCTCATCATCCTGGCGGACGTCCGGACGATCCGCTACCGCCATCACGGCGAGCCCCCCATTCCGCGAGAGGTACCGGGTAACGCCGCTCCAGGTCGGCCAGGAACCGGTCGAGGAACTTCATGCCGCAGCGGTGTGCCTTCGGGAACCGCCTTCGAACCCAGCCCTCGATGCCCCCGAGCCCGCGCGGCCAGAGCACGATCCCGCCGGCAACGACGAGCGACAGGTCGAACGGGCCGGGCGGGGGTGGCATCATCCCGGTGGTGATCCCCGCGGTCATCAGCAGTACACCGACCTCCTTGGGATAGCCCCTCGATCCTCCTCGGTGCTTCCGAAGCCCGTGCCGGTCCCCCGGCGGCAAGCGCGCCGTCCGGCACCTCGGGGTCACTCGCGGCTCGCGACGATTTGCGGTCCATGATGGTCTCCCGTCACCTCGGACTCAGGGGGAGAAGGCTCGGCTCCGATGGAAGAGCATCGGCCGGCCCCGAGGGGCCGTACATCGACATCACTCGAGGGAAGCGCCTGGCCATCATCTCCTCCAGATATGCCTCTACGTCCTTGGCCCGGCGCTGGCGGAGGACGCCTCGGGCCACGTCGCGGGCCTCGGCCCAGGTCACGCCGCGGATGATCTGCTTGATGGCCGGGATCATCACCGGGTTCATGCTCAGTTCGTCCACCCCCAGGCCGAGTAGGATGAGGGTATAGATCGGGTCCGCCGCCATCTCGCCGCACACGCTCACCGGACGGCTGTGGAGGTGGGCGGCGCGGAGGATCGTCCGCATCAGACGCAGCACCGCCAGATGCAGCGGCTCGTAGAGGTGGGCCACCCGCGGGTTGCTCCGGTCGGCGGCCAGGGTGTACTGGATCAGGTCGTTGGTGCCGATGCTGAAGAACTCCACCTCCGACGCCAGGATATCGGGGATCATGGCCGCCGCTGGCGTCTCGATCATGCAACCGAAGGGCACATGCTCATCGAACGGCACCCCCTGGTCATGTAACTGTCGCTCGACCTGTCGCACGAGGACCATCGTGTCCTGGTACTCGGTCAAGCTGATGATGAGCGGGAACATGATCCGGATCGGGCCGTGCTGGGAGGCACGCAAGAGCGCCCTGATCTGGCTCACGAACAGCTCGCGGCGCTCCAAGAGGAGGCGAATCCCGCGGCAGCCCAGCATGGGATTCGCCTCGGGCGCGACCGGGGTCGCCGTCGCCTTGTCCCCGCCCAGATCGAAGGCGCGGAACGTGACCGGGTGCGGCGCCATGGCCCGGACGACCTCGGCGTAGAAGCGATACTGTTCCTCTTCGCCGGGAGGATCGCGGTGCGCTAGGCCCAGGTAATAATACTCGGTCCGTACCAGGCCGATGCCTTCGGCCCCTTGCGCGAGGACGTGCGGGATCTCTTCCGCCAGGCTGACATTGGCGCACAGGCGGACGGCCCGCCCGTCCGGGGTCACCGCCGGGGCCGCGCAAGCCCGCAAGCTCTCCGCGGAACCGGTCGAAGAGCTCGCGGCGGGTGCGGTACTCGCGGAGGGTCAGCGCTGCGGGATTGACCAGGACGTGCCCGTGGTTGCCATCGACGATCACGGTATCGCCGTCGCGGACCTGGCCGGACAGCTGAGGAACGCCTCCGACCACGGGCACCCCGAGCGTCGAGGCCAGGAGGGCCGCATGAGAGGTCGCGCCGCTGCGGACCATGACCAATCCCAGCAAGTGACGGCGATCCAAGGCGATTACATCGGCAGCCGCCAATTCCTCGGCGATCAGCACATGCGGCCCCGATAGCCGGGGGACCTGTCGCGGCCCCTCCTCACGGAGATGGGCCAGGAGGCGATTGCCGAGCTCGATGAGATCCTGAGCACGCGCGGCCAAATAGCTGTTGCCGAGTGCGGCGAAGCGCCGGGCGATCGCCTCGACCGTCACATCCACGGCGGATTCCGCCGCCAGGTGCTCGACCTCGATCCGCCGCAGGATGGCCGCGGTGAAGCCCGGATCAGCCAACACCTGCGAATGGGCCGCGAAGATGGCGGCGGCGGACTCGCCCACCGTGACCGCCACGCGCCGGGCAGTCTCTTCGAGCTCGCGACGCGCCTGGCGGAGGGCCTGTTCGAGGCGGAAGCGTTCCGCCTGCGGCGACGCGGCGGGCGTCTGCGGGTGATGCACAAGGGCCTCGACCGCAGGGGCCCAGACGACCGCCGTGCCGAAGGCAATCCCTGGAGCAATCATCGTACCCGAAAACATCAGGCCTCCTTCCGGCCCGGCGAGTGGGTCCTCTGTTCGAGTTCACCACCGGGAACACCGCCGCCCCCTTCGGCCGAGGGTGATATTCAGCTCGGTGGTCAATCTGTCGCCTGAGCCGAGTTCAATGCCTCCTCGGCTCGAGCCGTGGCGTCGAGACTCGCGCTGGCGACGGAGATGGCCAGCCGCGTACTGTGGTCATGCTCAGAGAGCGACCGCATCAAGTCCCAGTCCCTCGATCTCCAGCTTCGGCGTCTCGATCCTGGCCGTTGAACTCGTCCAGGAAATGATGGAGTGACGTCGCAGGTCGTGTGGTCGACGAGGGGCACCTGCTGGGCTCAGATGGAGCTTCACCGTCCTGGCGGCGGCCGGCCGGTGCCTCAGCTCCCGGATCAGGTGGAACATGTTGAAACAGACCAGAGGCCCGTCGATGTAGATGTGGTACGTCGCCGTCGGAGAACTCGCGCTGTGCCACCGGGTTGCGGAAGAGGCTCATGAGCCGGGCCGAGAAGACCCGGTCGTGCCGGATTCCGAGCGAGTCCTCCCTCAGGGCGTGCCAGAGACCCACGTACCACGTGCTCATCACCAGCTCCAGGGCGATGCCGGCGCCGATGCCGATCAGCAGGTCGGTCGTCACGGTGACCAGCACGGTGACGGCGAAGATGAAGAACTGCTCCTTGCCGATCTCCGCGACCTTCAGCCAGACCTTGGGCCGGCACAGCTTGAAGCCGATGAAGACCAGGATGACGGCCAGCACCGCCAGTCGGGACCATGTTGATCAGGTCGCGGCCGAAGAACAGGAACGTCAGCAGGAAGCAGGCGTTGTAGAAGTTGGCCCACTGGGTGCGGCCGCCGCCCAGGATGTTCGCCGTGCTCTTGACGATGCCCGGGATGATCGTCAGGCCGCCCAGCATGCTCGAGCAGACGTTCGAGACGCCCATCGCCAGCAAGGTGCGGTCCGGGTCGGACCTGCGGCGGTACGGGTCGATCTTGTCCACGGCGGCGATCGTGGCCAGCGACTCGGTCCCGTCGATCAGCAGCAGCGTGAAGACGATGTACGCCAGCGGCGGCCACAGAGCGGTAGTTGCGGAAGACCCCCGCGAAGTCGGGCAGCACGATCCCGTGCTTCAGCGGCGCCTCGGGCACGTTGATCAGGTACTGCTGGTCCAGGTGCAGGAACAGCTGGCTGACCAGCGTGCCGAAGACGAAGACCCACACCGGCGGCGGCATGACCTTGAGCAGCCGGCCCGGGACGGCCGACAGGACGAACAGGACCGCCAGGCAGGCGATCCCCAGCCCGAGGACCTGGCGCGTTCATCGTCGCGAAGTGGCGAGGGTACTTCCTCGCAGGATCGCCCAGAACTCGTGGGCCTCGAACTTCACGCCCATGAACAGCGGGATCTGCTTGACGATGATCAGCAGGCCGATCGCCGCCAGCATGCCCTCGATGGCCGCCGCCGGGAAGATGGCGCTGAGGCGGGCCACCTTCAGCTTGGCCAGGACCACCTGCAGCAGCGCCGGCGATGCAGATGGCCACCAGCACGAGCGGATACCCCGCCGCGAGCAGCTCGGCCTGGCTCGGCGCCCGGCCCAGCTGGCGTTCCCGAGCATGATCATGCCGGCGAACAGGACCGGCGCCAGTCCGGCGGCCGGGCCGCTGATCGTCACGTACGACCCGCCCAGGAACGGCAGGACGAAGCCGGCGATGATCGCCGAGATGATCCCGCAGACCGGCGGGGCCCCGGACGTGATCGCGATGCCCATCGAGAACGGCAGCGAGATCATCGCCACCATGAACCCCGAGCGGAGGTCGTAGCGCCAGTGCTTCAGGCCCGCCAGGCCGTTCTGGGGCTTCTCGGTCGGAACGGGCAGGCTCGTCTCCATGGGCTGCGGACCCTCCCTCCGGTCGTGAGACCCGGGTGCTCCCCCGAGGGCCGTGGCCCGAGCCATGAAAAAACCCTCGGGAGGAGCATGGTCCTCCCGAAGGTTCGGTGGCTCAACAAGAAGCCCCTACCCTCAAGGAGAACCTTGAAAGTAGGGGTCATTATCCGCACGATGCGGCAATTCAAGGCGAACCCCATCGCCGTCCAAGAAATCATAACTGGGGATCACACGAAGTCAATTCCCTCTCCCTTTTGTCCTCATTTATTTCCCGGCCTTGTGCTGACGGCTGGCCGGGGCCCCGGTGGCTTGTACTGGGCTTCACCCAATCCCGGAATCGGTTTGGATGGTGTGTCCAGGCCGTCAGCCCGCAGCCAATCGGAGATGATGCTTGCTCATCTGGTCCGATTGCAGCAAATTGAATCCCTCCGAGCGCCCGGGACCAGCCGACGGACTCCCTCTGGGAAATCTCGGATCGGATCCCAGCAGGCATTCCGATGGGGAGGAGCTTCGATGTCCCTGGAGGCCAAGACTGCGTCTTCTGTGAAATCGTCGCGGGCCGGGCGCCGGCGCATGTGGTGGAGGAAGATGAGCTGTCCCTTTGCCTGCTCGACATCCACCCCTTCACCGAAGGTCACTGCCTCGTGGTCTCCAAGCGGCACGTGCCCTGGTGGCACGACCTGAGCGAAGAGGAGATCGTCAGCCTGTTCCGGATGGCCGGGCGTGTAGCCAACCGACTTCGGAATGCCTTCTCCCCGGAGTTTGTCTGCCTCTACGCCCGCGGGCGGCGCATCCCCCACACTCATGTCTTCCTCGTGCCGACCAGGAAGGGCGACGTCCTGGACGGCTTCTTCAATGCCCTGGAGAGGTTTCAGGAATCGCCCGAGGCGCTGGCGGCTCTCAAGGACGGAAACTCCCTGGCCCAGGCGGCGGACAAGATCCGCTCGAGATCGGCCGATCTGCCGTCGGGAGGTGTCGGCTGAGCCGGCGATCCGCGCCCTGGAGTTGCTCCAGAAATTCTGACAACAGCAAGGTGCATACCTACCCGCCCGACGGCGATGTCCCCCCGAACGGCGCCGGTGCACGGCTCGTGGCGGGAGGCCGTCACGGGACGGGGGCACCGCTGATCAGAAGAAGACACCGTGAGGGTCCCTTCGAGTCTCCCCGTCCTGAGCACGCATGCGAGCCCTTCGATGACGTGGCTTCGGCAACGGGGCCGCCCGGAGGTCGGTCACCGTGCGGTCCACGTCGTACGGGATTCGCTTCAACGTCATCCGCTCTCCATCGAAGACGGCGTAGCAGGCTTCGCCGCCGCCGTCGCGGGCCAGTCCCACGCTGCCGGGATTGACGACGGTCACCTCCCCGAAGGTGCGCATGCCCTGGACGTGGGTGTGACCCAGGAGGACGAAATCGGCCACCAAGCCCTTTACTCGCTCGCCCCATTGGTCCATCCGGAGGTACTCGAACAGGTCGCCCAGGGGCGTCGCATGGGCCATGCGGAAATGCCGCCCACCCCACTCGAACCAGTGGAGGATCGGGAGCCTGCGGAGGAACTCGCGATCGGTCGCGCTCACGAGCGTCTCGTGCCAGGAGCGGGTGGCGAGGGAGGACTCGCGGAACGACCCCATGCACCGGCAATCGACGCCGAAGCCGAGGGCGTTGTCATGGTTGCCGCGCACCCGGTGCTCGGCGTGCGCGGCCACCCAGCGGAGGCATTGGGCCGGGTGCGGGCCGTAGTCCACCACGTCGCCGCAGAAGGCGACGGTGTCGAAATCCGGCTCGGCCTGGAGCACCGCTTCCAGGGCGGGCCAGTTGCCGTGGATGTCGGAGAGGATGAGGAGCTTCATCGGGACTCTCAGCCGGGGGAACGCCGACTTGCCCGGATAGATCGCGGCTTCGCCGAGTTGCTGCTCGATGCGGAGGAGCTGGTTGTACTTCGCCACGCGGTCCGTGCGGCAGAGCGAGCCGGTCTTGATCTGCCCGGCGTTCGTCGCCACGGCGAAATCGGCGATGGTCGTGTCCTCGGTCTCGCCCGAGCGGTGGCTGATGACGGTGCGAGTAGTTCGCCCGCCGGGCCATCTCGATCGTCTCCAGCGTCTCGGTGATCGTGCCGATCTGATTCAGCTTGATGAGGATCGAGTTGGCGATCCCTTGCTCGATGCCCTCGGCGAAGATGCGGGGGTTCGTGACGAAGACGTCGTCGCCCACGAGCTGGATCTTGCGGCCCAGCGCCTCGGTCATGAGCCGCCAGCCGTCCTGGTCCTGCTCGGCGACGCCGTCCTCGATCGAAACGATGGGGTAGCACTTCACCCAGTCCTCGTAGAGCCTGACCATCTCCTCGGGAGTCTTGCGGGACTTGTCGGACTTGTGGAGCACGTACTGCCCGTCCTCGAAGAACTCGCTCGCGGCCGGGTCGAGGGCGAGCGCGACCTGTTCACCCGGCTTGAAGCCCGCCTGCTCGATGGCCGCGAGGATCACCTCGATCGCCTCGTCGTTGGACTTCAGGCTCGGTGCAAATCCGCCCTCATCGCCGACGGCCGTGTTGTAGCCCTTCTTGGCTGAGGACCTTCTTCAGGGCGTGGAAGGTCTCGACGCCCATGCGGAGCGCCTCGCGGAAGGTCGGGGCCCCGAGCGGGACGATCATGAACTCCTGGAAGTCGACGCTGTTGTCGGCGTGCTTGCCGCCGTTCAGCACGTTCATCATCGGCACCGGCAAGGTCGCGGCGTCCACCCCGCCTAGGTACTGGTAGAGCGGCAGCTTGGCGGATGCAGCGGCGGCCTTCGCCACGGCGATCGAGACACCGAGAATCGCGTTGGCCCCGAGCTGCTCCTTGTATGGGGTGCCGTCCTTCTCGATCATCATCCGGTCGATGCCGCGCTGGTATCGGGCGTCCTCGCCGCGGAGCAGCGGGGCCAGGACGTGGTCGACGTTCCGGACCGCGTGCAGCACGCCCTTGCCGCCGTAGCGCGCCTTGTCCTCGTCCCGGAGTTCCTTGGCCTCGCGGCTCCCTGTCGAGGCGCCGGAGGGCACGGCCGCCCGGCCCGTGCTGCCGTCCTCCAAGAGGACCTCCACTTCGATTGTCGGGTTGCCGCGGGAGTCGAGGATCTCTTGGGCCAAGATTTCAGTGATTCGGCTCATTGTCGGAATTCCTCCAGGATCAGAGATGAGTTGGGACGCCGCGTCCTCTCCCGCCGCACCGTCATCGCAGCGCGGCCAGTGGGATCCTCCCCGATCGGCGCTCTCAGCCGCGGGACAGGGGAGCGGCTGAGTTCTTTGGGTGGGGCCCCATCGCCCCCTCCCTCCGTGAGAAACGATCTGTCGCCACGCGAGGCGTGGCGGCCTCTTTCCGGTACCGATCCTGCAGGCCGTGACACTTCGCATCATCCTCGTTGATCCAGGCATTGGCCTCGCTGAAGAGATGACGGATCTTCGCGTGGCACAGGAACTTCGTGATCTGCTCGAACGAACCCCAGCGGTCCCAGCGGCCAAAGGAATCCTCCATGTGCTCATGCGAGCGTACCATGGTCGAGATGTCGAAGATCATGGCAACGAAGTAGACGACCGTCTTGAAGCGTTTGCGACCGTGGCGCAGGTAGGTATACGACAGGCTCCGCTCGAAACCCTCCCGGAAGGCCCAGGAGACGATGCCTGTCTCCTCCTCGAATTCGCCAGCGGCCGCCTCGCGGGGGTGCTCGCCCGCCTCGATTCCCCCCTTGGGGAATTCCCACCGCGCCTGGGGATTTCGCACGGTCGCCGAATGGATGACCAGGTACGTGGGCGCCCGGTTTCCATCAAAGCGAAATGGGATCACGCCTGCGGAATGCTCGTAGATGGGCCACATATTCCCCGAGCTCCACACGCCAGGTCTGCGGTCGAGGCGCAGCGATGTGCCACGCACCGGGCAAGCGGACAGGCTTGCGCAACAAAAAAACCCCTACCGAGGGCGATGGGCCCTGGGTAGGAGTTATCAACCTCGCGGTACGAGGCGGTTGAGCGGTGGGTGAACTCCATCACCCGTCTCGCGGGATCGCCCCGCCGTCACTCCTAATATCTTTGATTCCGAACCTTCTCGCGTCAAGGCGCGAGGGTGGCATTTGTGCCGACTGCCGACCTCAGTCCGTACACGTTGGCCTTAGGGAAACACCGACCGAGACGCCGGAGTGCTCGCTCGGCACGCCGCTTGGGGAGACTCAGCCCGCCCCCTTCTGCCCCGGCCCGAGCGGTGCACTCCACGTGGAAGGTCGCATGACCCACGGGATGCCCATCGTGAAGCGATACTCCCCCTGGTCATCGGCCCTCGTCGTCCTGAGGATCTTGCCCCCGGCGTCTCATTCCAGCCGCACCCGGGTGCCGGGTGCTGTCCGTCCCACGATGGTCACCATCGGCCGCAAGACGACGCCGTTGCCATTTGGGGTCGGACTTCGGCGCGAGGTCGGCCGTGACCGTCAGCGGCGTCGCGGGGGCCATGTCAGCGCCAGCGATCGTGGGTTTCAGGGAGTTGCCCGAGAGCAGCGCGCGCGATTCCAGGGTTTCGACGCTGAACCGATGTCGCCATCTCTTGGTGCTGGTTCTGGGCTCTGGATCGCGGCGATGAGCGTCGGCGCCCCCAAGGCCGTGAGCAGGTCCGCTTGGGCCTGGGTCGCTTGCCAGATGGCATCAAGCTCGGCGTTCTCAAGCTGGATGAGCCGCTGTCTCGCCTGGAGGAGCCTCGTCAGGTCCGTCTGTCCCGCCTCGAAAAGTCGCTCAAGGCTAGCGACCTTCCCCTTGAGCCTCTCGGTCAGACCTTGTGTTTCCTTGGCCAATTCGTTGGCCTCGTTCCAATTGGCGATGGCGGCTTTGACCTGGGCAACGGTGCGCTGCTCGATCTGCTGGAGTGCGACGCCCGCCCGGCGATACTCGGCCTCGCGCTGGCGAACGAGCGGGGCGCCGTTATTGAGCACGGGGATGGGCGTGATGTAGACGAAGCCAAAGAACTGGGTCCCCTGCTCATCCCGTTCGTAGACCGGGCCGACCACCGGGGTCGGGATGCGGTCCGCCCTGGCCAGGCCGACGGCCGCACGTGCCCCCTCCACCTGGGCCCGCGCCGCGTGGATCTCCGGCCGGTTCTGCAAGGCTGTCTGGATCAGCGTCTTGTCTTCGACCGGCGGGATGTAGGCGGGGAGGATGAACTCGCCGAGCGGCTCGGCCGTCCCGGCTGTCTCCGGGGTGCCGAGCTGGTTTCGCAGGTCGGTGAGCGCCCGCGCGTAGTCCTGCTTCGCCGCCTTGGCGAGCTGGCGGGTGGCATCGCGCTCCACCTCGGCCATCGTGACGATGTCGGCCGTGACCTGATTGGCCTCAAGTCGTCGCGTGAGGGTCTGAACGAGGTGGTCGTTGAAATCGGCCAACTCTCGGGCCACTCGAAGTTTCTCCCGACGGTAAGCCGCGGTCTGGAAGAAGCGGTAGGTCTGGACGAGCGCCAATAGCTCCGCTTGCACGATGGTCCATCGCTGCTGGATCAGCGCCGACTCGGCGATGGCGTAGCGGTAGCGGGTTTGGTGCCCGAGCTCGATCGGCTGGCGGAGCGAGAAGTACATCAGGGCGTCCTTCTGATCGAGGCCATGGCCGGGATTCCGCTCGTAGACCAGCGGCCGCACGTCCACCCAGAGCGTGGGATTGAGAGTCGTCGGGAATCGCCTCGCGACCTCGACGGCTTCCGGAGAGGCGGCATTCCCCGGAACATTGCCCTGCCTAAGAGAGACCAGGTCGGGGTTGCTGGTGAGTGCCCCATAAAGCGCCGCCTGGAGGCTGAGCGACTGGCCGCCGATCGCTGCTCCCGCCGAGGCGGCAGGGAGGGAAGCCGCTGGTAGCGCGCGGGGGTACTCCGGGGCCTAGCGGCATGCTCATTTCGGCAGGCGCTGCCTGGACTCGCCTCACCGGAGTATCGCTAGGCGGTCGGTTTGGCGTCGGGACCGGTGCCCTCGGTTCTGGAGAGGCAAGACGCCCTCCGCTTGGTGTAGGCGGTGCGACCTGCCTCGGCGCCGGCACCATCACCGGTTGCGGGGCCGGTTCATGACGTCGGAACCGCCCGAAGAAATGCCTCTGCTCTGGCGGTACAGGGGCCGTCCCGTCCGGGGCATCCGCCTTCGCCTTAAAGCCCATACTCAACCCGAGGGCGACGATCATGAGAGCAGGGAAAGGGCGCATGGGCAAAGCATCCTGCACCAAGTTTCGTGGTCGCTCGGACCATCTTCGGCGTCGGCCGCCCTCCGTGGCGACCGTACCAGACGGAGATATCGATCCGTCTCTCATCATCGGCACGGATATCCCTTCGCGCTCTCCTGTTAAGAAAAACTCACCAAACTGCTCGTGCTGCCCAACCCGTCTCGGGGTACGTTTAGGTAGGTAACAGCCACGCGAGGCCATTCTAGTCGCTCGAAGAGTAGGGAGCGAGGAAGGAATGTCATGATCGCAGGACGGTGGATGTTCCTGGCCCTGCTCTCTGCCGGCGTCGCTGGATGCCACGGCGGGGCCCACACGGCGGAAGTCAAAGAGGAGCATCCCGCGAAAGCCGAGGGGGCTCACGTCGCGGTCCGGGTGGAACCGGCCCGGCGGAGTACGCTCGTCGAGACCGTGGAAGGCCTGGGGCGGAGCGAAGCCCTCCCCGACCGACTCGCGACGCTCACGCCCGCCGTCGAAGGGCACGTCCATGCGCTCCTGGTCAAGCAAGGCGAGACGGTCAAGAAGGGCCAACCGATCGTCGAACTCGACAAGGCGGTCGCCCTTGCCGACCTCGCCGAGAAGACCGCCACCCGGGACGGTCTGAAGGCGGCGCTCGCGCTCCTCAAGTCGCTCCCGCGGCCGGAGGAACGGAGGGCGAACGAGCTCGCCGTCGAGCAGGCGAAGGTCGCGCTCGAGCGCGCGAAGCGCGTTGCTGAACGCCTCCGGCCGTTGCTCGCCCGGCATGAAGTCTCCGAGCAGCAGGTGTTCGAGGCCGACCTCGCGGTGACTCAGGCCCAAGCTTCAGCTCCAGAGCGGCCGAGGCCCAGCTCCGGGCGATGATGATCGGACCCGCGTCCGGAAGCGGTCGCCGAGGCCGAGGCCAAGATCAAGACGGCCGAAGGCGCCGTGGAGTTCTCCCAGGCCCACCTCGACTATCACACCATCCGCTCGCCGATCGACGGCGTCCTCGACAGCCTGACCTGCCACCCGGGCCAGACGATCGCCATCGGGACACCGATCGGCGAGGTGGTCGATACCCGCCAGGTCCTCGCCTCGGTCTGGCTGCCGTCCCGGTCAGCACAAGCGGTCCGCGTCGGGCAGAAGGCGCGGGTCAAGACCGCCGACTCTCGCCCGGACGTCGAGCGGCGGAGCGGCCGGAAACGTCCCGGCCTCGGAGGGGAAGGTCGACTTCGTCGGCCGCATCGCCGATCCGCAGACCGGAAACCTGCCGGTCCGCGTCCTGGTCGATAACCCCGAGGGCCGGCTGACGGTGGGGCAGACGGTGGGCGTGACCATCACCGTGAACGAACGCCCGGGCGTGCTCGAAGTCCCGGCGCGTCGCGATCCTCGACCTCGGCGAAGGCCCGGTCCTGAGCGTCGTCCGGGACGGGAAGACGGTCGTGCTCCACCCGGAGGTCGGGGCAATCGCATGAAGGCTGGGTCGCCGTCTCGGGGACCGACCTCAAGGAGGGCGAGCCGGTGATCGTCGAGGGCGGCTACAACCTTCCCGAAGGCACGCCGGTCCGGGTCGCCTCGGAGAAAGCCGTAGCCCGGGCGGAGCCCGCACCGATGAGTGTCGCCTTCGAGCCCGAGACGGAGAGCCGAGCCGACGGGGCGGGGGATCAACCTGGTCGCCCTGGCCAAGCCCTACTTCGGGCTGATCGTGCTGACGACCATCCTCCTGACCGCCTTCGGCGTGGTCTCGATGCTGCGGATGCCCAGCGGCATCTATCCGGAAGTGGCGTTCCCGCGGATCGTGGTCATCGCCCAATCGCCCGGCCTCGCCGTCAAGGACGTCGAGGTGGCCGTCACCCGGCCGATCGAGGAGGCGGTGAGCATCGTGCTGGGGGTCGTCCGGGTGCGCTCGAAGTCGGTGCGGGGTGCCGCCGAGCTCTCGATCGACTTCGCCCCCGGCACCGACATGATCCAGGCGCTCAACGACGTCCGCGCCCGCATGGCCGAGGTCGGGGCCCAACTGCCGGCCGGGCACCACGTCGATCACCGAGCGCCAAACGCCGTCGGTCTTCCCGATCATCTCGTTCGTCGTCACCGGCGGCCGCGACCCGGCGTCGCTCCACGACTACGCCTATTACGACCTGAGGCCGCGGATCAGCCGGCATCGCCGACGTCTCGTACGTCACGGTCCAGGGCGGGGACATCCGCGAGATCCTCGTCGAGGTCGACCCCCAGGCGCTCGTGGCCGCGGGGCTCTCGATCGCCGACGTCGCCGATCGGCTCGGCAAGGAACACCGCCTCAAGGCCGTCGGCCGGCTCGATCGCGAGGTGCTGCAGTACCAGGTCCTCGCCGACACGCTGGCCACCGATCCCTTGGACCTCGAAGACCGCGTCATCGCCAGCAAGAACGGCCAGTCGATCCGGCTCCGCGACCTGGGCCGGGTGACGATCTCGCACGAGGACCGCACGATGGCGATCCGCGCGAACGGCCAGGACGCCGTGGCGCTGACCGTCTTTCGCCGACTCGGCGGGAACGCGCTCGCCGTCTCGCGCGACCTGGAGGGCGTGCTCGCCGACGCCGCGAAGTCCGCCCCGCCCGGCGTGAGGATCGTCCCCGTCTATGACCAGGGCCTTCTGGTCCGGACGGCCATCGCCAACGTCCGGGACGCCATCGTCATCGGCGGTGCGCTCAGCGTGCTCATCCTGCTCCTGTTCCTCAAGAGCCTCCGAGCCACGCTCATCGCCGCACTCTCGATTCCCTTGAGCCTCATCATCAGCTTCGTCTTTCTCTATCTCACCGGCGACACGCTGAACCTGATGTCGCTCGGCGGGCTGGCGGTGGCCATCGGGCTCATCATCGACGACACGGTGGTGGTCATCGAGAACATCGCGCGGCACCTGGCCGAAGGGCAGACGGGCGACGCGGCCGTGGATCGCGCGAGCAAGGAGATCAGCGGGGCGGTCATCGGCTCGACCTTGACGACGATCCTCGTGTTTCTTGCCCCTGGCGTTCGTCCGCGGGGTGGTCGGCCAGTTCTTCCAGTCGCTCTCGCTCGCACTCACCGTGGCGCTCCTGGTCTCGATGGTCGTGAGCCTGACGATCATCCCGGTGCTCGCCGCCCGCTTCCTGGGGCGGCGCCCGATGCCGACGACGGGGCCCATCTACAACCTCCTCGCGGACCGCTACGAAGGACTCCTCAAGGTCGGCCTCCGGTTCCCCAGGTTCGCCGTGCTCCTCTCGCTCCTGGCGGCGATCCCGCTCTGGTGGCTTGCCACGCACCTGGAATCGGGCTTCATGCCCGAGATGGATGAGGGGGCGTTCGTCCTCGATTACAACATGCCGGTGGGGACGTCCTTGAACCAGACCGACAAGGTGCTCCGCCGGGTGGAGGCGGTCCTGCTCCGGACGCCGGACATCCAGGGCTACATCCGCCGCACCGGGGCGGAACTCGGCTTCTTCGCGACCGAGAGCTATACCGGCGACATCCTCGTCAGCTTGAAGCCTGCGGGCGAGCGCCGCCCGATGGCCGAGATTTTCGACGCGCTCCGCGAAGAGTTGCATGCCGAGGTGCCCGAGCTCGAGACCGAATTCGTCCCGCTCGTCCAGGACCAGATCGGCGACCTGGCGGGCGTGGAGCAGCCGATCGAGGTCAAGGTCTTCGGGCCGGAGCCGGCAACGCTTCGCGATCTCGCCACGGAGGTGGGGAAGATCGTCGAGAAGGTCGAAGGTGTGGTCGATGTGAATACCCACGTCCTGCTCGGCAACCCCGATATCGTGGTCCGGCCCGACAGCGTCCAGACCGCGCGCGTCGGCCTCACGGAGCTCGACGTCGAGAGCCAGCTCAACGCCGCCCTCTACGGCCAGGTGGCCAGCACGGTTCCGGAACAGGACCGGATGACCAAGATCCGCGTCCGCTATCCCGACCGGGTGCGGTACGACCGCGAGCACCTGGGCCAACTGCCTGTGAGCCTGGCGATGGCGGCACCTCCACCGGCGGCAGCGGGATCTACGGCGACGGCGGGGATCGGGTTCGTCCCGCTCGGCCAGCTCGCTTCGATCCGCGTCGTCCGGAGCCCGAACGAGCTGTGGCGGGAGAATCAGCAGCCGGTCCTGACCGTGACCGCGGCGCTCGACAAACGCGACCTGGGCTCCGTAAACCGCGAGCTCCAGTCCAAGCTCTCGGCGCTGAAATTCCCGCCCGGCTATCGCTGGGAGCTCGCCGGGAACTACCGGGCGCAGCAAGAGTCGTTCGCGAGCCTGGCGACCGTGCTCGTCGTCTCGGCGGCCCTGGTCTTTCTGCTCCTCGGCTTCCAATTTCACAGCCTGACGCTCCCCATCCTCATCTTCCTCGCGCAGCCGGTGTCGCTCGCGAGTGCGCTGTTCGCCCTCTGGATGACGGGCACGCCGCTGAACGTCTCGTCGTTCATGGGGGCGATCCTGCTGATCGGCCTGGACGTGAAGAACGGCATCATCCTGATCGAGTACATCGGCCAGCTCCGGGCCGAGGGGATGCCGCTGCAGGAGGCCCTGCTCAAGGCCGGGCGGACGCGGTTCCGGCCGATCCTGATGACGAGCCTCTGCACCATCCTCGGCCTCGTCCCCCTCGCGGTCGGATTCGGCCCCGGTGCGCAGATGCAGCAGCCCTTGGCGATCGCCGTCATCGGGGGCCTGATCACCAACATGCTCCTCACCCGGCTCCTCATCCCGGTCGGTTACCTGGTCTTGAAGGGCCGCGAAGGGTCGGCGGCAGCTTGAGGCGGGTCGTGCCCAGGGGAGGGGAAACCTATGACGCGGGTGCTCGTCATCGAGGATCAGGAAATGCATCTGGAGAGCCTCCAGCGGGGCCTTGAGGCGCAAGGGTATGAGGTCATCGCCGCCTCGACGGGGGAGGAGGGATTTGCGCAGGCGACGAGGAAGGCCGTCGGCGGCAGGCCAAGATGGCCATAGCACCTTCCTCCATCTTCCTCCCGCTTGTATTCTACTGCACGAGCGGTTCCCATCATTCCATTGCTTGAGGATCTTTCGTGCCGGGGTAATATCCAGAAAACTAGCATGGCTTGGCGTTGTATCTTGCTCCTTATGCTCCCGCAACCCCAAAAGGGGGCCGACGTTCTAGACTTCGGGTGGACATCGCATCGCTTGTCGCGTTACAAACAGGGGCCGTGTGTCCGCGGCCATCTTGTTTCGACCAAGGAAAGGGTGTGCAGATGCTGGTAGAGCCACTCCACCCTCTACGCTTCGAGCCGATCCTGAAGGAACTGATCTGGGGCGGCCGTCGGCTGGCGACCGTCCTCAACAAGCCGCTCGGCGCGGGCTCGCGGTATGCGGAGAGCTGGGAGATCTCGGACCACCGCACCGACGTCAGCCGAGTGGTCGAGGGTCCGATGGCCGGGGTTTCGCTCCGCGATCTGGTCCGCGAGCGGGGTCGGGAGCTGCTCGGCCCCGCGTTCGGCCACCGCCCGGATCGCCATCGTCCAGGTTGCCCGCTCCGAGCGGATGGGAATGGGCGCCGCGCTCGGGTTCGCCGGCCGGAAGTGGTTTCCGCTGATCGGTGCGCCGTTGAGTCCGCTCCTGGCCGTCGCGTTGTGCGCGGCGTTCTGCGCGGGCTTCGGCCTTCTCTATCGGCTCCCGATCGCGCTCGGCCCAATCGTCGCGGGGCTCTTCGCGTTCCTGCCGCTGCTGGCGGGCCTGGTGATGGCGATCCTCGTGATCGGCCTGGCGGTCGGCTGGCCGCTGATGCATGCGACCGTCGCCGCCGAGGCCGAGGATGGATTCGACGCGCTGAGCCGGTCGTATGCCTACGTCAAGCACCGTCCGGCGTATTACGCCGCGTACGCCGCGCTGGCGTGGGCGATCGGGACCGTCGGCGTGGTCTTCGTGGACGTCTTCGCGGGGCTGGTCCTCCATCTGACGCAGTGGGGCCTGAGCTTTGGCGCCTCGAAGGATGTGCTCCTCGGGCTGAGCCGGTACGATGCGCCGGCCACCGTCGCCTCGCTGGCCCGGAACCTCCACGCCTTCTGGCTCGCCGCAGTCCGTCTCCTCGCCCACGGCTGGATCTACAGCTATTTCTGGACGACAGCCGCGGTCATCTACCTGCTCTTGAGGCACGACGTGGACGGCACCGCCTTGCAGCACGTCGCCCTCCCCGAGCGCGAGCCCCCTCGCGTCGCCCCCCAGCCCGCGTCGCCCCCTTCGGCGGGGGTGGTGACCGCCGAGGAAGCGTCGGCGGCAACGTCAGGGCCGGTCAACGGCCCGACCACGGGCCACTGACAAAGTCGCCTTCGAAGACGGTACCGACGACCGGCAGGTCGGAGTCGAGCAGCAGGTTGTGGGGGTCGCGCTCGTCATGATCGGACAGCGCGATGATGGCCAAGTCGGCCGACTTGCCGACCTTGAGGCTTCCGGTCGTCGTCTCGGCCCGCAACGCCCAGGCGCCGAAGAGCGTCGCCATCGTCAGCAGCAGCGGCCCGGTGAGCGACTCGTCCTTGCGGTGGAGGAACCGGACCTCGTCGAGGAGGCTCAGACTCGGGCTGGAGGCCAGGCTGTCGGTCCCGAGGCAGACGACGATCCCGCGTTCGAGCATGCTCCGATACGGGTGCGGCGCGTGGCCGAACCGCGCGTGGGTCCTGGGACAGAAGGCGACCGCCACGCGATGGCCATTGGGCGCGGCCTCGGGGCGGAGCTGCCAGAACTCGGAGGGGTCGAAGTAGGTGCCGTGCGCGATCAGCCAGTCGGCGTTGCGCAGCTCGCCGCGACGGATGTAGTCGGCGGGCCGGGGCCCGATCGGCTCCCACTCGTCGTCCCAGGCGCCCAGCTCTTCGAGGAAGCGGCGGAGCGGACCGCCCCGGTGCGCCAAGAGATCCAGCTCCTCGGGCATCTCCGCCAGGTGAGTCGAAAGCGGCAGCCGGCTCGCGACCGCTTTGTAGTAGAGCCATCCCGCCGTGCTGTAGGGCGCGTGCGGGCCGAGGCCGGGTCGCGCGTTGGCGAGGACCAGCGACTCGGGGCGGAGTGAGCCGATCCAGTCCCAGGCCTCCTCACTCGTCTGGAGGCCGCGCGACCGGCGCAGGCCGATCAGCTCGGCGAAGACGAGCCCGCGCACGGGCGCCTGGGCCACCTGGTCCCAGCTCAGGCCCGCCGGGGTGGTATCGGCGAGCGACGTGGTGCCGGCCGCCACGCTCGCCGCCAGGTTCCGCCCGACCACCTCCCGGGGTGCGTCCTCCGAACGGGCCCGACGCTGCTCGACCACCCGCCCGAGCCAGCTCACCTCATCCTCGACGAGCCCGGGGCGAGCCCCCTCTCGCCGAGCGCGGACAGATCCAGGTGGGTATGCGCGTTGACGAAGCCGGGCGTGATGGCGACGTCTCCGAGATCGAGGTCCGCCCGCCGCTCCCGGGCCGACCCGATCCAGTCGATCCGCCCTTCCAGGATCGTCAGTCGGCCGTTCTCGATCGGGAGTCCCTCGACCGGGAAGATGTAGCGGGCGGCCAGGGTGAGCGGGGACGATCTCATCGCTTCAAGGTCGCTCGAAAGGCCGGCAATTCTCGGACGTCCACCATCGGACTCCGCCAGGCAGGGTCCTTGGTCATCGGGCGTCCGACATCGCCACCAGGGGCTCGGCCGAGGCGCCGGCGACGCGTTCGGGAGGGGGCTCCGAGGGGCCGCTCTTGCGCAAGAGCACCAGCAACGCGCCGGAGACCAGGGCGCTCAGGACGATCAACAACCAATGATAAAGCCCCTCCGCCGGGTTGCGGTAGAGCCAAGTGGCGATCCGGCGGCTCGACGGGTCGGCCAGCCAGGCGCCCTGCACCACCGCCAGCCCATTATTGAGGAAGTGGAACACGATCCCGGGCAGGATGCTGCCGCTCCGGACGGCCAGCATCCCCAGGATGATCCCCAGGAGCGTGGCGTTGAACAGTTGCTGGAAGAGGCTGAGCAAGACGTGGAGGAAACCGAACAGGAGCGCCGAGAGCAGGATCGCCGTCCGCCGCTGGTGGCCGTACTCCATCCCGGTGAGGATGAAGCCCCGGAAGGCGAACTCCTCGCAGATGGCGGGCACCAAGGCGAGCAAGAGGACGGCCACGTAGATGTTGGGGATTCCCACCATCATCGTCTCGAACGCCTCTTTGAGTGCCTGCGACAGCGGGAAGAGCCGATCGACGATCGGCCGCAGCTCGCCGGACCAAGCGGTTGAGCGCCAGCGGCAGCGCGACGGCCAGGCCCAGGTCGCGCGCGCCTGGGCCAGGAGAGCCGGAGGGTCCGCCGGGGGTTCGAGGTCAGCAGCAGGGCCATCGCCAGCGGGGGCGTCAGGATCACCCCCACCTGCCCGGCAACCAGGCCCGCCAGCGACGACGCCAGGCCCGCCGTCGCCAGAGTACTGCATCAGGAACCATTCCAGCGTCAGCATCAGCGCGAAGCAGAAGAGCGCCTCGCCACCGTTGGGCGTCGGCTCCTTGTCGCGGAGCAGGTGCCGGACCCAGCACCGAAGGTCGAACCGCTCGGCCTCGCGGAAGAGCACGTCCTCGCGCTGGAACTGGTCGATGGCCCACCGCAGCGCCACGGCGCCGTAGACGATCGTCGGCACCAGCACCGGCAGGAAGAACCGCCAGGCCAGGTGGTATTCGCCCAGGATCAGCGCCCGCAGCAGGAGCGACACGCCCGTGATCGGCACCAGGCTGTAGAACAGGTTCAGCTCGATCCCCGGCGCCAGGCGTCAGGAAGATCAGGGGGAGGCAGATGAGGTAGAGCGGAGTCATGTAGTACTGGCCCTCCTTCATGCTCCGGGCCAGCACCGCCAGCGCCAGGCAGATCGGCGCTGAAGAACACCGACAGGGGGACCAGCAGCAGGATCATCCAGAAAGCGGTCGACAGGGTCGGCGGCGCGATCGTCGTCGACGAGGCGCTCCCTGTTCCCGGCCGACATCGCGCCGACCTGGTGCGCCAGCTGGATGCCCGTCAGCCCCATGCTCACGCATGTTCAGCAGCGCCGTCATCATGCTCGCCAGACCACGGTCAGGAACTTGCCCAGGACGATCTCGGCGCGCGAAGCCGGGCTGATCAGCAGGGTCTCCATCGTCCCCCGCTCCTTCTCCCCCGCGCAGAGGTCGACCGCGGGGTAGAAGGCGCCGGTCAGCGACATCATCACCAGCAGGAACGGGAACAGCCTGGCCCAGACGCTCACGCCCCGCTTGCCCTTGCGGGGCGACGTCCACCGCCTTGATCTGAATCGGCTCGGTGTAGCTCGGCGGCAGCTTGTCGCGTATCAGCCGGCTCGACGACGACGTGCGTCCTTCCAGCGCGCGAGCACCTCCTTGAGCCGGAGGTAGGTGATCTGGCTCGCGCTCGTCGGTGCTGTCGTAGGCGATCGGGATCGTCTCGGACTTGATGTCGATCGAGCTGCGCGCGGAGGTCGGCGGGGATCGCGACGACCGCGTCGGCCGTGCCGTCCGCGGATCGCGCGCTCCCGGACTGCGTCGGGTCGAGCCACGCGCCCCGCGCGGGCTCGACCGTCACCAGGAGCCGCTCGGCCTCCGCCTGGGAGTCGAACAGCGAGGCGTTGAAGCCCGTCGCGCCGCGCGTTGAGCAGCGGGGGTTCGTCGGGCAAGTACTCGGCGCCGACCACCACGACCGTCCTCGGCTTCTGCTCGAACGCCGCCGAGAACTGTGACGATCCCGATCCCCAGGATCGGATAGAGCAGGATCGGCAGGACGAAGATCATGAACAGCGTCCGACGGTCGCGGACCTGGTCGCGGACCTCGCGGCGGAAGATCACGAGCACGTTCGACCAGCGCATGGGTGGCTTCGAGGGTGCTCTCGAGCTGATGATGGAGTCATTGAACGGTCTGATCCGAAATCCTGGAATGCGGAGCGAGGTCCTACGATCCGCATCAGATCCCATCGTCCCACGAGGTCGGACTCGTCGCGGGCGGCTTCTTGCTCGTTCAGCTCGGCCTGTTCGACCAGGTAGAAGAACAGCTCCTCCAGGTTCGGCTGGTCGAACTGCTCGAGCAGCTCGTCGGGCTCGCCCATCGGCCTGGACGCGCCCCTTGTGGATGATCGCCACCCGCGAGCAGAGCTTCTCGACCTCGTGCATCGAGTGGGTCGAGAAGACGATCGTCTTGCCCTGGTCGCGCAGCTCGGCGATCTTCTGGAGGACGGCGCGGGCGACCAGGACGTCGAGCCCCGAGGTCGGCTCGTCGAAGATCAGCACGGGCGGGTCGTGGACGATCGTCCGGGCGATCGAGACCTTCTGCCTCATCCCGGTGGACATCTTCGAGCCGAGGACGTCGCGGAAGTCGTTCATCTGGAGCCAGTCGAAGATCGTCTCCATCCGCTCGCGGAGCCGGTCGGGGGCCAGCCCGTAGAGCCGGCCGAAGTACTCCACCAGCTCCCAGGCGCGTCATCCGGTCGTAGATGCCGGTGCTGGCCGACATGTAGCCGATGTGCGCGCGGACCGCCTCGGGGTAGCTCACCACGTCGTAGCCGGCCACGACCGCCCGGCCGCCCGTCGGCCGGAGCACCGTGCTCAAGATCCGCAGGCGTCGTCGTCTTGCCCGCGCCGTTGGGACCGAGCAGCCCGAAGATTGCGCCGGGGTGGCATTCGAAGCTGACGTCGGCCACGGCCGCGACCCAGCCGCGCTGATAGTCGAGGAACGACTTGGACAGATGCTCGACATGGATCACGCGAACGCTCGCCGCATAATAGGGAAGTCTCATCACCGCCAACGATCGTGGCACGCCCCACCCCACATCCGCACTCCATCATCGGATGCGGGGCGCGCGGAGACAATCCCACGTGCGGAAATCCCACCACCGCTCGAGGCCGAGCGGCCCCGGATTGTGGGCGTGTCCCGCCGATCGACCTTCAGACGACAGCCAGGGCGGCCGGCTCGGCGTCGATGTATTCGTAGAAGACGTTGCGCTGGCGGGGGATGTAGCCGGCCTCGCGGATCGCCCGCTGGATCTGCGTCGAGCGAGAGGTGGTAGACCGTCCCGGCCGAGGAGACGACGTTCTCCTCGATCATCAGGCTGCCCATGTCGTTGGCGCCGAAGAAGAGGGCGATCTGGCCGATCTTCGGCCCCTGCGTCACCCACGACGACTGGATGTTCGGCACGTTGTCGAGGTAGAGCCGCGACAGGGCCTGGGTCCGGAGGTATTCGAACGCGCCGGCGGGGGGCACGTCGGCCATGTCGGTGTGCTCGGGCTGGAACGTCCAGGAGATGAACGCCGTGAAGCCGCCGGTCTCGTCCTGCAAGCTGGCGGACGCGCTCCAGGTGCTCGACCCGCTCCTCGAGCGTCTCGATGTGGCCGAACATCATCGTGGCCGTCGAGCGCCCGCCCAGCTCGTGCCAGACGCGGTGGACGTTGAGCCAGTCGTCGGTCAGGACCTTGCCGCGGGTCATCGCCTTGCGGACGCGGTCGACGAGGATCTCGCCACCGCCGCCGGGCAGGCTGCCCAGCCCCGCGTCCTTCAGCCGCCGGAGGACCGTCTCCAGCGGCAGCTTCGCGACCTTGGTGAAGTGGTGAATCTCGGGCGGGCTGAACCCGTGGATGTTGACCTGCGGGAAGTGCGCCTTGATGTCGCGGAGCAGGTCCTCGTACCACTCCAGCTTCAGGTGCGGGTGCAGCCCGCCTTGCATCAGGATCTGGTCGCCGCCCAGCGCGACGGTCTCGCGGATCTTCTCCAGCAGCACGTCGCGGTCGAGGACGTAGGCGTCGGCGTCGCTCGACCTTGCGGTAGAAGGCGCAGAAGTCGCAGACGGCGGCGCAGACGTTGGTGTAGTTGATGTTGCGGTCGATGTTGTAGGTGCGGTACGGCTCGGGATGGAGCCGCCTGCAGACGGCGTCGGCGGCGCGGCCCAGGGAGAGAAGGTCCGCCGAGCGGAGCAGCGTGACGCCCTCATCGAACGTCAGCCGCTGGCCCTCAACGGCGCGCTGCAAGATCGCGGCGACGGTGGAAGACAAGGTCCACTCCTTCCGGGGCGAGGCCCAGGTCGGCCGCCATCCGGGCGAAGCGGCGCAGCCCGGCGATCTCGGGCTCGCCCAGGTCGTACGACAGATTACGGGTCAAGTAATCGTAGCAGATCGCGAGGTCGAGGCCGAGCCTCGGCCCGTGCGTCGCGCGCCAGCGTCATCGGCATGCGCCAGGCCCTCGGCCCGGCAGCGCGCCAGCGCCTCGGGCAGGTCGCCCAGGTCCACCCCGGCGCGAACCACCCAGAGCGCGAACACGAACGGCAGGCCCGTCATCTCCGCCCACGCCTCGGCCAGGTCGACGACGGCGTGGAAGGGTGCGTCGGGGACCGTCATCGCGCGGTCGCCGATCAGCAGGACGGCGTCGGCGGTGCTCTCCTCGACCGGGACCCCCAGCGGCAGCGGCTCGACCCGCCGGGGCCGGACGCCCGTGCCGCGCGTCGAGCCAGACCCGGGCCAGCACCTGGCTCGTCCGCGAGCCCGCGTCGAGCGCCAGCCGCTCGATCCGCTCGAACGGCACCCGGCTGAACAGCTTGACGCTCCGCACCGGCCCCCGCGCCGCGATCGCGAAGCCGGGCAGGATCTCGTAGCCCCGCGCCGCCCCCCGCAGGTACTCCACCGACGGGATCAACGCCACGTCCAGCTCGCCCGCCGCCAGCCGATCGGCCAGCCGGCTCGGCAAGTCCAGCTCCAGGCTGACCCCCGGCGCGAACTCGTCCAGGCGATAATACAGAGGCTTCGCGTTGAGGTAGCTGACGGCCCCGACACGCACAGGAGCGGGCATCTCCGTCCCCTTCTCTTCCCCCAATACCAGAACGTGCCGGCGGTGCGCCGTCTGGATTGAGGGCCAGCCATGGGATCGCGGCTCTGTTTTCAAAACCGTTTGAAATTATAGACCGGATGCCAAGAATCTCAACCCCAAGCCCGCGGATCGCCGCGTGAGCGAGGAACGGCGCTGGACGGCTTCGGTCGGCTTAAAAGTTTTAAACATGTTAATATTTATATCATTTATTTCATGGATGAGTGTTGGCCCGGCCGGCGGTGTCGGCGACCAGCAGTGCCACGGCCGCGACGGCGTGCACTTCGTGTTTCCCTGGCTACGAGTCGTCTGCCGTCGCCAGCGCCGGGTCGGTCTCGACCTCTTCCAGGTCGCGGATCTGTAGTCCCACGCCGAGCTTCTTCCACTCGCTGACTTCTTCCTTGAGCGACGCGGCGGTGAGCGGGTGAGCGGTGAGCCACTCCGGATCGAGGCTCAGCTCGAACTTCTTGCCGTCAAAGTGGGCTTCCATCACGGGCAAGCGCACGTCGCTGCGGCTGCGGTGGAACGTCACCGCCAGGCGCAGCGCCATGACCAAGGTCAGGTCGAGCGCGTTGCTGATCTGGCCCTTCATCTTCTCCAGTTTGCCGCGATGGGCAAGCACCAGCAGCGAGAGGTGGGCCTGCTCCCTCTTGGAGAAGCCGGGCATGTCGGCGTTGGTCAGGATATAGGCGGAGTGCTTGTGATAGCCGGAATGCGCGACGGTCAGGCCGATCTCGTGCAGGCGCGGCCCAGGACAGCAGGTGCAACGGAGGCTCAAGATCCACGTGCAGGTCGAGCGAGAACTGGCGCAGCAGGTGGAGCGCCAGCGTTTCGACCCGGTGCGCCTGCGTGTTGTCCACATGGTAGCGCTTCTTGAACTGCGTGACGGTCGCATCCCGCATGTCGTGGTGATGGAACCGCCCGAGCATGTCGTACAGGATGCCCTGCCGCATGGCGCCGGTGGCCAGATTCATGCGGGGGATCTTCAGCTCGGCGAAGATGGCGGACATGATGGCGAAGCCGCCCGGCAGCAAGAGGATGCGGTCGGGACGCAGCCCTGGGAACTCGAGCTTGCCCACGTCGCCCGCCTTGAGCAGCGCCCCATGCAGATTCTCCAGACCGTCGCTGGTGAGGCTGCCGTCGCTCCAGCCGCGCATTTCCAGGATCTCGCCCAGTGTCCGCGCCGTGCCGGAGGAACCCACTGCCTCCTTCCAGTTCGCGGCGGAGAACTCACGCGAGATGGTTTCCAGCTCCACGCGCGCCGCCAACTCCGCCTGCTTCAGGGTGCCTTTGCTGATCCTGCCGCCGGGGAAGAACTTCAGGCTCCACGTGACGCAGCCCATGTAGAGGCTTTCCAGTTGACGCGGTCGGAATCCGCTGCCGATGATGAATTCGGTCGAGCCGCCGCCGATGTCCACGACCAGGCGCTTGTCGCCGATGATCGGCAGGCTATGCGACACGCCCAGGTAGATGAGACGAGCCTCCTCCCGCCCGGCGACAACCTCGATGGGGACGCCCAGCGCCGCTTCGGCGCGGGCCACGAAATCCTTGGCATTCTTGGCCACCCGCAAAGTGTTAGTGCCCACGGCGCGTATCCCCTCGGGCGGGAGTCCGCGGAGCCGCTCGCCGAAGCGCGCGAGGGCCTCCAGGGCTTTCTGCTGGGCCGCCTCGGTGAGCCGCTTGTCAGGTGTCAGGCCTGCAGCAAGCCGGACCGGCTCGCGCAGGGAGTCGAGCGGATAGATCTGGTCGTCCACCACGCGCACAACCTCAAGTCGGAACGAGTTCGACCCGAGGTCGACTGCGGCAAGAGTGGAGAGTGGGGCGATGGGCACGCGCGTGCTCCGCAAGGGCAACGTCTGCGATATGGTGACAGGCCGTATTTACGATGACTTATACGTCAAGTCCGAGGCCGGATTCGACCGGACAGGGCCTGGGGCCGACCTCCGCATGCCCCCTGAAGATGAGATCAAGGCATCGGCCAGCGTTGCTTCCTCTGATTCGGCGAACAGCACGTCAAGAAGGCTGGTCCACCAATAGTATAGTACGAAGCAAGCTCAGCCGACATCACTGATCATCGTGCATCCGATCCTGAGGGTTCTTCAGGTTTCCGCGCGGTGGATCGCGACGACGAAATCGGCCTCGGCATGTTCCTTGCCTGAGGGTATCCTGGCGGGGTCTGGAGCGCGCATCCCGGCTTGCGCATCGCGCGGGATTCGGGTCCGCGCCCTTGAGCCGCTCGGCCGAAAAAGCCGATGACAACGAGGACGACGGTCGCGCCCGCGGTGGCCGATCCACCGACTTGACGAAATGACACAATTCGGGTGAACGCCCTGGGAAAAGTTCTCAGATTCGCCCCGGTCCCGTTCGGGGGCTGGGTCCGCCGATCGCGGAGCGGTCGGCGATCGCACGCCGGGGCGTGGGACCCGGCCAGAAAGGAGACACCGATGCGGTCTCTGCGGACGTTGATGGCCGCGGCATGGCTCTTGGGGATCGCCCCGGCCCTCGCCAGTGCCCAAAGCTCTCCCGCGTCGAAGGACCTGCTCAAGTTCCGGCCGACTCAGACAGGCGTCGAGTTCGAGACCCCCGCCGACCAGGCGGCGATCGACGCCTGCAAGGTCGAGACGGTGATCGACGGCAAGAAGCACCGTCGGCTACGCCCTCCGCGACGGCCAGGGAAAGCTGCTCCGCCGGTTCATCGACACCAACGGGAACGGCAAGTCCTCGACCAGTGGAGCTATTACCAGGACGGGTTCGAGGTCTACCGCGAGAGCGACCTCGACGGCGACAAGGCGCTCGACGAGTGCCGCTGGCTCAACGCGGCGGGGACGCGCATCGCGACCGTCGCGGGGACGCGGATCACGGGCTGGAAGCGGCTCTCGGCCGAGGAGGCGTCCAAGGTCCTGGTCCAGGCACTGGTCTCGGGCGATCTCCCGCTGCTCGAGACCGTGCTGGCCACCCCCGACGAGCTCTCGGTGCTGGGCTTGCCCAAGCCGGTGATCGACCAAGTCGCCGCCGCCGCGGCGCAGCGTGTCGAGCAGGTCAAGACGCTCCAGAAGGATCTCACCGGCTGGAACAGCCAGACCGTCTGGAACCGGTTCGACGGCCTGATGCCCCACGTGATCCCGGCCGACGCCGCCGGGCTGGCGCAAGGACCTGATCCTCTACGAGAACGCCGTGATCTTCGCCGGCGCACCGAACACGCCGATCAACCCCAACGGCGTGGCGTTCCTCCAGGTCCCCGAGATGATCAAGCTCGGCGAGACCTGGAAGTTCGTCGAGCTGCCCCGCGCGGTCGATCCAGCAAGCCCATCGTCGCGGCCGAGGGCGGCATCCGCGCGGCGATCTACAGTGGCGGCTCGGGCCCCGGCCCCGGCTCCCAGGACCCCGCGCTCGAGGAGGCGCTCCAGGAGCTGGCCAAGTATGACGCCAAGCATGTCGGCGACGGGGACAAGAAGGACGTCGCCCAGTTCCACGTCGGCCGGATCCCCTGCTCCGTGCCGTGGTCAAGGTCGCCAAGCCCGAGGACCAGCTCAGCTACAACAAGCAGATCGTCGACAGCCTGGCGGCGGCCTATCAGACGGGCCTGTACCCCAAGGGGAAGGAGCTGCTCGACGCGCTGATCGGCGAGGGGGCCAAGCTTGCCTCGTACGCGGCCTTCCGCAAGATCGCTGCCGAGTTCGCCGCTCAGCAACGAGGAGCCCGGCGCCAATCCTGGCCGAACCAGAAGAAGTGGATGGCCGACCTCAAGGCCTTCCTCGACAAGCACGCCAAGGCCGACGAGGCGCCCGACGCCTGCTGCAACTGGCCAGCGCCAACGAGTTCAACGCCGAGGAAGACGAGGCGCGGAAATATTACGACCAGCTCGCGCGCAGCTTTCCCGAGACGCCCCGGCAAGAAGGCCGCCGGCGCCCTCCGGCGGCTCGACCTGGTCGGCAAGTCGCTCGTGATCAAGGGGACCGGGCTGCGGAACGAGACGATCGACACCGCGAAGTCTCGCGGCAAACCCCTGCTCGTGACCTTCTGGGCCACCTGGGCCGACCCGGTCAAGCGGGACCTGCCCGAGCTGGTCAAGGTCTATCAGAAACACCACGACAAGGGCTTCGAGATCATCGGCGTCAGCCTCGACAACGACCGCGCCGACCTCGACCCTTTCCTCAAAGAGACCCCCCTGCCCTGGCCTCAGATCTTCGAGCCGGGTGGCATGGAGAGCCGCCTCGCCACCGAGTTCGGCATCATCGCCCTGCCGACGATGTTCCTGGTCGACGCCCAGGGCAAGGTCGTCAACCGCAACCTCCGGACCGCCGCCGAGCTCGAGCGGCAGCTCGAAAAGCTGGTCGCGAACAAAGGTGGGGTCGCGCTCGGGGCGAAATAAGAGCGGCGGATTTCAACATGGAAATCCGGACTCTCTCCGCAGGATTCCCGCCGAGGCCGGCCTCCCTCCCGAGGAGGCCGGCCTCTCGGCATTGCCCACCCGCTGGAGGACCGATTATCTTGGTCGAGACGGCTGTACGCGGGAGAGTTTCTCACAAAGGCTCCGTCAAGAAATCACTCGAACAATCCATAAATTGTAATGCGAATCGACCAGGAAACTTTTCTGACGAGGGTCTGTCCCCCATGGAGTGTCTGGCTTGCCTCAATGGCGAACTGATGCCGGTGAACGAGGCGCGGGTGCCGGTCTGGGACCGGGGCTTCCTGTTCGGCGACGCCGTGTACGAGCTCTTGCGAATCTATCAGGGTTGCTGCTGGCTGGAGGACGAGCACTTTGCGCGGCTGCGCCGGAGCCTGGCCTCGCTCGATTTCCCGCCGATCGACCTGGATGGTCTGACCGCGCGGCTGCACCGGACCATTTCGGCGAGCGGGATCGTGGAAGGGACCGCGTACCTCCACCTGACGCGCGGCGTGGCGCCCCGGTCGCACGTGTTCCCTGACCCGCCCGTGCCGCCGACCGAATTGATCGTGATCCGCCCCTATGAGGACACGCTGGAGCTCCGCCTCCGCGAGACCGGCGTGGTCGCGATCAGCCAGCCCGACCTGCGCTGGAAGCGGTGCGACGTGAAATCGACGAACCTGCTGGCCAACGTCCTGGCGCTGGAGGCCGCGCATCGCGCGGGGGCTTTCGAGGCGATCCTGGTCGGTCCCGACGGCCTGGTGACCGAGGCGTCGCACACGTCGTTGCTCTGGGTCTGGGGCGGCCGGCTGGAGGCGACGCCCGAGGGGACGATCATCCTGCCGGGGACCACCCGGGGCCTCCTCCTCCGCCTCGCTGACGAAGTTGGTCTGCCGCATGCCGATGCGCGGGTGACCCTGGCCGAGTTGAGCGCCGCCGACGAGGTGCTGCTCGCGGGCACGACCACCGAGATCATCGCGATCGTCCAGATCGACGGCGCCGGATCGGGGACGGTCGGCCCGGTCCCGCCGCGCGTCGGCTCCAGGACGCCTACCGCGCGGCCCTCGCGCGCTGGCTCGCTCCCGAGCCGGTCTGAATCGATCTGCGGGAGGCCGAATGTCCGCGTCTCATGACGAACTCGACCCGTTCGACGCTCACTTCCACCGCGACCCGCTGACCAACGCCGCGGTTTTGATGGTCGTGCTCCCTCGCGACGAGGAGCTCGGCCGCGACGGGGGAGCCGCCGACACCTTGCGCGACCTGCTCGCCCGGTGCGGCCGGACGGCCGTCAAGACGATGGAGACCGACCCGAGCGGCTGGGACCGGACGCTCGAGGCCTCGCTGCAAGGCGCCGAAGCGCCGCTCGTCCTCGTGACTTCGGCCCTCGAGCCGTGGACCCGCGACCATCTCGAGCCCTTGCTCCAGGCGATCGACCATTGCGACCACGTGGTCGGCCGCCGCCGGGTGGGTCTGCTCGCGCGGCTCGGGCCGTGGCTCGGCGGGCTCCCGTGGCGGCTGATCTTCGCGGTCCCGGTCCATGACGTCCACTCGCCCTGCCGGCTGCACCGGCTCGACAAGCTCAAGGCGCTGCCGCTTCAGTCGTCGTCGGAGTTCCTCGACATCGAGATCCTGGCCAAGGCGACGTTCTTCGGTCATCTGATCGACGAGGTGCCGGTTCCGCCGCTTTCGGGTGCGTCGCGCCACGAGTCGTTCTGGCGCGACTTTATCGAGGTCTTCCGCCGCCCCGTCCTGGTCCGCCCGTCATGTCCAGCGGAAGATCTTGAGCGCCAGATAGAAGCTAACGATAGCCCAGACGGCAAGGATCACCAGCGCGGAGGCGACGTCGAGCCAGCCCGCCCCCTCGAGGATCACCTGCCGCAGGCTGCCGACCAGTTGGGTCAGGGGCAGCGCCTGGATGACCGGCTGAACGGCCTTGGGGAATCGTTCGGAGGAGAAGAAGACCCCCGACAGGAGCCACATCGGCAGCATGACCAGGTTCATCAGCCCGCTGACGGTCTCGGTGGTCTGGCGCGGCTGGCGATCAGCAGGCCGATGCCGGCGAACGCCAGGGCGCCGAGCACGTCGATGACGATCACCAGGAGCAGGTCGCCGCGGATGGGCATGCCGAAGACCAGCGTGCCGAGCAGGAGCAGCACGCTCAGGTCGGGCAACAGGAAGGTCAGCCTCGCCCCGAGCAGGGCGAGCAGGAAGTCGCGCCGGGGCATTGGCGTGGCGACGAAGCACTTGAGCAGCTTGGCGATCCGGAAGTTCACCAGCAGGAACCCGATCCCCCAGAGTCCGCCCCCCATCGTGTTCAGGCCGATCAGGCCGGGGATGAGGAAATCGATGTAGCGTGAGCCGGGCTCGACGACCCTCACGTCTTGGGTGGCGACGGGGTTCTTCCGCCCGTGGGCGGTCTGGATGATGTCGTCGATCACCCCCTTGGCGACGATGGCCTCGGGGCGGGTCGGGTCGTAGTGATACGTCAAGGGGCGCGAGACCTCGGCCTCGACCACCAGGGCTGTCTTGCCCGTGCGCAGCCGCCCGAGCGCCACGTTGGCCGGCGCCACGTTCAGGAGCAGGCCGGGGCGGCCCTGCTCGCTCGCCGCGATCTGATACGCGCGGAGGATCTTCTCGACCGGGTCCGATACGGCGTTGCGGATGAGGTCCACCTGGATGCTCTCGGGGGGCCGGCTTCGGAACGCGAGGCCGAGGCCAATGGCCAGGATCGTCGGGAAGCCATAGACCCAGAAGAGCCGCGCGGGCTGGCGATAGAACTCGCGGAGCCGGGCCAAATACAATTCGCGGAGCGCGTGCGAGCGGGACATAGCGTTACTCGTGAAGCTTCCAATCGGGAGGCCCGATGCTCTTTGAAATCACCTACGTGTTCTCGCCGCAGGCCGGGGGAGGGTTTCCCGTGACCTCTCCCGTGTTGTCCACACTGATCACCGAGGGAGAGACGGCAGATCGGGCTCGAGACAGCGCCGTGGCGGCGTCCCCATAAGCGACTGAGAGATTCAGCCCCTCCGTCCCCGTTTCTTCTTCCGGCCCGAGCCGTTCCGGGATGGCTCCTCGGGCTCGTTGTCGCGAAGGTGGCGGCCGGTCAGCGCGACGAAGACATCTTCGAGGCTCACCTGCCGGGTCGTCAGCCGCGCCAGTTGGCGGCGCTCGGCGTCGAGGTGGTCGAGCAGGGCGGGGATGGCGCGGTGGGGCTCGCCGACGGTCAGCGCGAAGCCGTCCCCCTCGGCGCGGGCCGAGAGGACCGTCGGCAGGCCGGCGAAGGCGGCGGGGTCGGGCATCGGCGCCTCACCCCCCAGCGCGAACTCGACGATGTGCTCGCCGCCGAGCCGCGCGATCAGGTCGGCGGGCGAGCCCAGCGCAATGATCTTGCCGTGGTCGATGATCGCCACGCGGTCGCAGAGCCGCTCGGCCTCGTCCATGTAGTGGGTTGTCAGGACGGTCGTCCGCCCGCGGCCGCGGAGGTTGCGGATCACGTCCCAGAGCTGCCGCCGTGACTGCGGGTCGAGCCCCGTCGTCGGCTCGTCGAGGAAGAGCAGCTCCGGGTCGCCCACCAGCGCGATCGCGACCGCCAGGCGCTGCTGCTGGCCGCCCGAGAGCTGCTCGACGTACGCATTCGCCTTGCTTTCCAGCGAGACCTGCTCCAGCACCTCGTGCGGCTCCAGCCCGTCGCGGTAGAAGCTTCGGAAGAGGCGGACCATCTCGAAGACCGTCTGCTTCTCGGGGAACCGCGTCTCCTGGAGCGTGACCCCGATCCGCTCGCGGATCGAGGTCTCATCATCCTGCCAGCGCATGCCGAGGACCTCGACGTCACCCGCGGTCGGCTGGTTTAGCCCCTCCAGGATCTCCACCGTGGTCGTCTTGCCCGCGCCGTTAGGGCCGAGCAACCCGAAGCACTCGCCGAGGGGCACCTCCAGGTCGATGCCGTTGACCGCATCGACGGGCCCGTCACGACCGCGATATTGCTTGTGAAGGTCCTTGACTCGGATGGCCCAGTCGCCCATGGACGGAACGCGCTCCCCCCGCTGAAGTAGGCCCGAATGGCTGAACCGGAGACTTCCTCCGGATATCCGCTTATTGTAATCACGCCGCACCGCATCGCCCACCCTCCAGCGAACGCGGTACGCCTGGGAGAGCAATCCAGCACGGAGCAGGTGGGTGATCTTCTTCGGCGACGATACGGCGCATTGACTCACTGTTTCTGTTACCGAAAATAGCCCGTTGCCTCACCAGAATGTTACCAACCTCTGGAGACGCAGATGGGCACCGAGATCAGCAAGCAGACAAGACGCGAACTCCTCGAAGCGCTTCGGGAACGCTATCGCATCGCGTCGAAGCTCGATAAATCTAAGATCCTTGATGAGTTCATCGACATCACCAGCTGTCATCGCAAGCATGCGATCCGCCTCCTCACCCGGGCCGGTCCCGTTATGCCCGATGCACCCAGGCTCGGCCGGACGATCTACTCCGAGGCGGTCCGCGAAGCGCTCGTCGTCCTCTGGGAGGCCGCGGATCGCATCTGTGGGAAACGCCTCAAAGCGATCCTTCCCGGGCTGATCTCGGCCATGGAGCGGCATGGCCATCTGGCGCTCGATCCGAAGGTCCGTCAACTCCTCCTCGCGGCCAGTCCGGCGACCATCGACCGCCTGCTCGCGCCGATCCGCAGCACAGCGGGGCGTCGCAGGAAGCGGAAGTCGACGACGAAGTCCAGCCGGGAGATCCCCGTCCGAACGTTCGCGGATTGGAACGAGCCGGCGCCCGGGTTCCTGGAGGTGGACTTCGTCGCCCACGGCGGCGACTCGATGCAGGGGACGTTCCTCTGGAGCCTGGTCGCGACCGACGTGTGTTCGGGGTGGACCGAGGCGGTCCCTCTGGTGGCCCGGGAGCAGTCCCTGGTCGTCGAAGGGCTCGAGGTCATTCGCCGCCAGTTGCCGGTGCCGATCCTCGGGATCGACTCGGACAACGACAGCGCCTTTATCAACGAGACCCTCCAGGACTACTGCAAGGAGCGGCAGATCGAGTTCACGCGGTCGCGCCCGTACAAGAAGAACGACCAGGCCTGGATCGAGCAGAAGAACGGCTCGGTGATTCGGCGGTTCGTGGGCTACCGCCGGTTCTCCGGCCTGATCGCCGGCCAGTGCCTCGCCCACCTTTATCGGCTGATCCGATTGTATGTGAATTACTTTCAACCGTCGTTCAAGCTCCTGTCCAAGACCCGGGACGGAGCCAAGATCAAGAAGACGTATCACAAGCCGGCGACCTCCTTGCGAACGTCTCCTGGCTCACGCCTCGGTCTCTGACGCCGCCAAGAAAGCCCTCCGAGCGGAACTCGCACCGCTCGATCCGGCGGAGCTCCTGCATCAGATCCGCGAGGGCCAAGCCGCGCTCGCCGCGCTCAGCTCGGGCGACCTGAGTCACGGCCCGGAGCGACAGAGCCTTGAGGAGTTCCTCGCCAAGCTCCCGGAACTGTGGCGTGAGGGGGAAGTCCGTCCGACCCACCGGAATGAGTCCTCCTCACCTCGCAATTGGCGAACCCGGAAGGACCCGTTCGAGGGAGTCTGGCCGGAGATCCTCGTGTGGCTCCAAAACGACCCCGATTCGACGGCCAAGTCCTTGATGGAACGGTTGCAACGAAAATACCCAGGGCGATTCCCGGACGTGCAACTACGGACGTTGCAGCGCCGGATCCGGGAATGGCGTCATGTGATGGCAAGATCGCTTGTTCATGGCATCCGGGATGGGGACCGAGCGGATGAGGAACCGGTCGTCGTCGGGGGGAGTGCGGATTCGGCGACGAAGGCTGTCACCAAGACCTCAAGGTCGGAAACAAGCGAACCCGAAGCGTCGGCTACCTGATCGGAGCCCGGCAAGGCCGTCATCAAGGGACGAATCAGGCCCGTGTTCAGTAGTGGTTTTGTCCAGTGAAACGGCCTCGGAGAAGCTGTTCACGACGCCGGAGGGGGGATAGATATGGGTTCGATCATGAGCCCCTGGACGGCCTCGATTGAACGAGGAATCCACGAACGGTGTTCACTGGTGTTTGTGTTCAGTATCAACAGCGTTGGAGGACGCTCATGTCGTTGGAACACAGGACTGGGGGTCATGGACAGGCCGGTTAGACGAACCTCAGCCGGGTGGTAATGAATGCCAATAAGGCAGGAGCCTGTCAGGATTCGGGGCCATGGAAAGAGACCGATCCTCGGGGAGGCAAAACGGCGGTAGGTCGTCGAGTTTTGGCTGTCGGTCCCATGGTAACATTTTTGAGTGAGGCAACACGGAAAAATAATTGACGCCAGACATGCGCCTGAACAGGAACCGTGAGGAACGCCCCCGGGAGCAGGCCGAAGCGGCCAGTCGCCGGGTCGCACAGGCGCAGCAGCAGGGCCTGGAGGCGCGGGGCGTGCCGGAGGTGGCCCGAGCGGCCTGGACGAAAAAAGGAACCACTCCAATTAGGCTAGAAATCCACAAGTCTTTTCCTGTTAGATGTTTGCGGTTTTTTGGCTTGAATTTTTGGACAGCCTCCTAGCGTCGTCTTCTTGATCTATCCGCTCTTAAGGCGATCTGGGATTGTGCGACGTCCTCGATCGGCACGTCGGCGGGTGGGTTGAGGTAGGTCGGCAGCCGCACCCAGCGCAGTCCCTGCCTTCACCCCGGGTCGAGTCAACACGTTGGCAAGCCCAACCGAGAGCCCTGTGGCTCCATTGCGGTCGAGGTGGACGCTGTCTATGAAGACGGAACGGTCGTAGCCCGAATGGCGGCCATCGATAACGACCAGGTCAAGATATCGGGCTTGGATCGAGCGAATGAAGCCGAGATAGAGCGACTCGTCGCCGCTGTGTTCCCAGTGGGCCTGTGTACCCGGCGACACCGGAGGGAGCAGCCAGTAGACGAGCACGCCATGACTTGCGGCTAGGTCGAGGAACCGGCGGACGTAAAATGCGTTAACCGGGTCGCATCGCCACTGACCCACCCGCGGGGGCATGCCGGAAGGAGGCACGGCGTCGGGGAATGGTTCCCCCCTGGGGAGGATCTGGGCCCCGAGGTTCGTATTCCAGTTACGCCACTGTATCCTCGTGGCCGTTGTTTGCCCGGTCGGGCGGCCCCCGAGTGAGGCCATGACGAAGCTGCGGATCTCATGCCGTCCCCGGAGCGAAGGCAGCGCCACTCTCAACACAATCGAGGAGAACAACGCAGGGTCGCGAGCCCTTCTGCTCAACTCGGCCGCCTCGCGGAAGGTGAGCAGGTCGGCCCAGGGATATGGCCGAGTGATCGATGCCGGGCCCTCCCCGAGAATGATCCGCGCGAAGTCAACGATCACCGCGCGCGGCTGCGCCGGACTCCAACGCGCGGCGGAATAAGAAATAACTCGCCGGCGCGGGGCCGCTGTGGACCGCTAAGTTATACGCAGGATATCCGGTATGCGTCTCGATCATGCGCGGGATTACGCCGAAATTCACCATGCTGTCGCCAAAGCAGAGGACCTGCCGCTCCCTTGCCGCGCGTTCCACGCGACGGCCCTTGTACTTCCAGCTCAAGGCGACGTTGCCAGCGCATTCCGGGTTCCCCTCTACCAGCAGAAGCTCGACCGCCACGACGAGAACGGTCATGCCGACCAATCCCCAGGGCATCCCGCCCCGTGCGGAAATTTTGTTAGGCTGGCTCATGGTAAGCCTTGAGCGAACAGGGATGGTCGATTCATCCGCCCCCACATAATATTGCCACCTCTCCTTGAGACCTCTGATCCTCGTAAGTTTGTCAGCAATCGCGCCTGATTGCACAGTCGGGCGGGCAATAGTCCTAATTTCTCCTGAGCTAACGTAAAGCGATTTTGTAGTACCGAATATATTTTCATTATTTAGATTTAGCTCACGCCATGCCACTGGAGGTTCTTGTCAAGGACTACCTTCGCCATCTCCCTAAAATTACCTTATCGTAATTTCGGGAGATTTAATCCCTTAGCCATTGTTTTTTTCCTTAGGAGGCTGTCCAAGAATCCGGTCCCAAAATCCGTAAGCCCCTTGAAACAAAACCTATTTTCCGCACATCTCGTTGGTATTTTCCGCGAATTTCGGAAGCCTGTCCGCAGAGGTGATTCCAAGACAGGAAGCGGTCTTTCCCCCAAGGTTTTTCGGGGTTTTCTGCAGATTCGTGAGCGGTTCCCTCTTGACAATACGATTCCGTACCGCGAAAAGAATAAAAAGTCAAGAACAATCAATCGCAGCAGCAGAAAAAATTAAAACCGTCGGCCCTCTTCAGCCGACAACAGTCGGCCCAGAGATTAAGAGCAATTCCCTGGGAAATCGGTATAAGAGATCATCGTAGATAAAATTATGATGAAACCAAAATTCAAAGATAATAGAGTGAGAGGTGCGAAAATTAGGGAAAGAAGGATCCCCTGGCTTGCTCTCTTGCCCAGTTTCACGCCGCTGCCTTCATCAGCGGACGACCCGTGTACGTCCAGCGGAACGGCTTGGCTAACACTCGATTGAAAGTCTCAAATTCGCGCCGGGAACGGCAGAGCCTGATAGGAGTCTCACCGCCAAAGGCTGTGGATTCCTTATGTTGACTCCTTGGATCCGACCCCATTTCATTGCGCAAAATACGCCGGCTCGTCGGCGAGCATTGCGCCCAATTCGACCTGGGCGCAATATCTCATGCGCAATCTCGCGCGGCATCCGACCGACTCTGCCCCTCTTGATTGGCGCATCTTCCCCAGGTTGACGGTCGAAGGGGTTCCTTATCGTAGGCCGCCCGAAGACGCCAGGTTCGGGTACCCTCCTGACGTCCGATCCGGGCGTCGTTCACACGGTGGCGAAGCCGGGCTCAATGGCGCGGCCGGTTGCGCCCGGGTCGTTTTTGGCCATAAGGATCGCAGATTCAATAACTTCCCGATTAACGGGGGGCAATCTGCCCCGGGTGCATCCGAGGGGGGCTCGACGGGGCACGTTGGGATCTGTATTATTGAGTGTTTCCTCGGGATCAAGTCGCGGCCTTTCCCCGGAGAGCCCCCATGAAACGGCGAGACTTCCTGGCCTCGGTCGCCGCAACGGCCTGCCCGCTGATCCTCGACGCCCGGTCGGGATTGGGAGTGGCCCCGGAACGCGACGACGCACGCACGTTCGCCTCACCGGCCGAGGCCGCCAAATCGCCCCCCGAGACGCTGGCCTACGTCGTCGCCCTCTACGAGGGGACCGGCATCCGCAAGCCCGACTACCTCGCGACGATCGACGTCGACCCGAAATCGAAGACGTACTCGCAGGTCGTTCACCGGCTGAGGATGCCCAACGTCGGCGACGAGCTGCACCACTTCGGCTGGAACGCCTGCGCGAGTTGCCACGGCGAACAGGGCTCGCCGGTTCCTGATCATCCCCGGCTTGCTCTCCGGCCGGATCCACATCGTCGACACCGCCGACCCCCGCCGGCCGAAGCTGCACAAGGTGATCGAGCCGGGTGAAGTGGTCTCGAAGACGAAGCTGACCGGCCCGCACACGGTTCACTGCCTCGCCGACGGCCACATCATGATCTCGATGCTCGGCGACGAGAACGGCAACGCGCCCGGCGGCTTCCTGCTGCTCGACGACCAGTTCGAGGTCGTCGGCCGCTGGGAGGAGAGCCGCGACAGGGATGCAGTTCAACTACGACTTCTGGTACCAGCCGCGGCACAACGTGATGGTCAGCAGCGAGTGGGCCGCGCCGAACACGGTCCGCCGCGGGTTCAAGCTCGACGACGTCAAGGCCGGCAAGTACGGCCACCAGCTCCATTTCTGGGACTGGGACGACGCGGCGGATCACCCAGACCATCGACCTGGGCGACGACGGTCTGATCCCGCTGGAAGTCCGCTTCCACCACGACCCGGCCAGCACGCACGGCTTCGTCGGGGCCGCCCTCTCCAGCACGATGTGGCACTGGTTCAAGGACGAGGGCGACGACCGCTGGAAGGCCGAGAAGGTGATCGAGGTCCCCGTTCAAGACGTCAAGGGCTGGGACTTCCCGGTCTCCGGGTTTGATCACCGACCTGGTGCTCTCGCTCGACGACCGCTGGCTGTATTTCTCCAACTGGCTGCACGGCGACGTCCGGCAGTACGACGTCAGCGACCCCGCGAAGCCCCACCTGACCGGCCGGCTATGGCTCGGCGGCGTGCTCGGCAGGTCGCCCGCGGTCCGCGGCACCCGGCTGACCGGCGGTCCGCAGATGCTGCAGCTCAGCCTCGACGGCAAGCGGCTGTACGTGACCAACTCGCTGTTCAGCAGCTGGGACAACCAGTTCTATCCCCAGATCGCCAAGAAGGGCTCGTACCTGCTCCAGATCGACTGCGACACCGAAAACGGGGGCTTGAGCCTCAACGATCGGTTCTTCGTCGACTTCGGCAGTGAGCCCGACGGCCCCGCCCGCGCCCACGAGATCCGCTTCCCCTACGGCGATTCGACGTCGGACATCTGGGTGTGAGGGGGTGAGCGGTGGTCGCCGGATTCGGGGAGAGAGGTGGGAGGGAACCCGCTGTATGTGTCGAAGTACAACCCGATCGAGCACCGGCTTTTCCCCCCCACCTGACCAGGGCGTGTCAGGGGTTGGTCTTGCATAGCATCGGGCTGGCGAAGGAATTGATGGAGAGGGCCAGGACCGCCACGGGGTTGGAGGTGACGGTGGACATCCTAGACCGGGTGTACCAGGGCGCTCTGAAGTCTGCGTCGGACTTCAAGAAGACGATGACGATCGTCTTCGACGAGTTCCTGCCGAAGTGGAACGACAGGGCCATCCCGAGCGGAAGGTGAAATCGGGAAGTTATTGAATCTGCGGTCCTATAGAGAGTCAGGAAAGTAATGCACGCGCTGTCCGCTCGGAATGCTCGCGGAAGCCCTTGAAAATCAGCATTTCTTTGTATTCCTGCGTGCATTACTTTCCTGACTCTCTATAAGCCGGCATGACCGCCTGGTCCGGCCCGGCCCTCTTGTGCCGATCCGGGGACTGTGACCCACCGATACGGACGTTCTCGCCGTGACCCGTGTCGCGGTCCGACCGGTCCGCCTTGACGGAAAAGATACGGATCTGGTAGCAACTCGGGCCGTAACCCGGTCGCGGATTCCCCTCGCGTGCTCGGCGTCGGGTACCAACGGGCGAGCCCCCCAACGCGACCGACTCTGACCCGGGACGTGGCACGAGGGGTGCCCCTTCACCCAGCTTCGTTCCCACAGGACGTCTTGCGGGTTCTCGGCCGACCTTGGAGCGTGCGGCCGAGGCAACCCCGAGAATGGTTAAAATTCCTCACGAGGCGCGACCGAAATAACGGGGGTAAGGTTCCTGACGGAACCCGGAGCGCAGGACGGTGCGGAGCGCCGTCGACGGCCGCGGAGGTATGGCCCCGAGACGGGGACCCGTCGTGGCCCCGATCTCTTTCAAAGGTGAGGATCCGACGTGAACCAGTTCAGCGCAGGCGCGGACTGTGGCGGCGTCGCCCCCGAGACCATCGTCGCTGGCGGCGGCCCCGCGGGCTTGACGACCGCTTACGAGCTCACCAAGCACCGTCACCCTTGCGTGGTCCTCGAATCCGACCCGCACCTGGTCGGAGGGATCAGCCGGACCGACGAGTACAAGGGCTACCGGTTCGACATCGGCGGCCACCGGTTCTTTTCCAAGAGTACCGAGGTCACGGACATGTGGCGCGAGGTGCTGGGGGACCAGCTCATCACCCGCGAGCGGATGAGCCGGATCTACTACAGCCGCAAGTTCTTCGATTACCCCCTGCGGGCCACCAACGCCCTGTTGAACCTCGGCCCCTTCCGCTCCGCCCTGATCCTGGCCAGCTACATGAAGGCCAAGGCACGGCCGATCCGGCCCGAGCGGAGCTTCGAGGACTGGGTCGTCAACCGGTTTGGTCGCCAGCTCTTCGAGATCTTCTTCAAGACCTACACCGAGAAGGTCTGGGGGATGCCCACCAACGAGATCTCGGCCGACTGGGCCGCCCAGCGGATCAAGGGGCTCGACTTGACTAAGGCCGTCCTCAACGCTCTGGTCGCAGGCAAGGGCGCGGGGAAGAAGAAGGGCGAGGTCATCAAGACCCTGATCGACCGCTTCGAATACCCCCGGCTCGGTCCGGGTCAGATGTGGGAGATGACCCGCGACCGGATCGAGGAATGGGGCGGCTCGGTCGTCAACGGCCGGCGGGTCGTTCGCATCGAGCACGACGGTGAGAAGGTCACCGCGTTCGTCGCCGCCGACTCGAAGGGGCATGAATATTCGTACCAGGGGGACCAGTACCTCTCCACCCTGCCGATCCGGGCCCTCGTCCGGGCCCTCGACCCGTCCCCGCCCGCCGAGGTGATCGCGGCCGCGAACGCCCTGAAATACCGCGACTTCCTCACCGTCGTCCTGATCGTCGACCAGCCCGAGACGTTCCCCGACAACTGGATCTACATCCACGAGCCCCAGGTGAAGCTCGGGCGCGTCCAGAATTTCAAGAACTGGTCGCCCGACCTCGTGCCCGACTCCTCCAAGAGTAGCCTGGGCCTGGAGTACTTCTGCTTCGAGGGGGACGACCTCTGGGACACCCCCGACGATAAGCTCGTGGAGCTGGGCCGCAAGGAGATCGACGCCATCGGCCTGGTCAAGGCCGAGAAGGTGATAGACGGCTGCGTGGTCCGGATGCCGAAGGCGTACCCGGTCTACGACGAGGTCTACCAGGAACACCTGGGCGTGATCCGCGGTTGGCTGAAGTCGCTGGGGAATTTGCACCTGGCGGGCCGCAACGGAATGCACAAGTACAACAACCAGGACCACTCGATGATGACCGCGCTGCTGGTGGCGCGGAACATCATGGGCCAGGGGCCTTATGACCCCTGGCGCGTGAACACCGACGCCGAATACCACGAAGAGCAGCACGAGTCAAACGACCAGGCCGGTCGCGCCGTTCCCACCCCGGCCTTCGCTCGCCACCAGCGCCGGGTTCACGCGAACAAGCTCTCGCAAGACGTCTGAGCCCGAAGCCGTGCCCTCCCCTCCGACGGGAGGGCGTTCGTCCGCGCTCCCTCCCCCTCGCGCGGTTTGAGCGAGGGGGAGGACGCGTCGCGAGATCGGGGGCCGCCGTTGGCCCTCCGCCGGCCGCCGTCTGTGGCCCGACCGGTCGAGTCTCCCATCCCATCTCGTCTCGCCGAAAGCCCTCGATCGGTGCCGCTCCTCGCGCTCCGGCACCGGCGCGGCATTGTCGTTCGGGGGCCGATGCAGCTCCCGCCCCTTCCCGATCCCTACGGAGGCTGAACGATGGAACCGCAAGGCACCCCCTCTCCCCCCTGCCCCGCTGGAACCTCGCCCTCCTGGCCGGGCTCGCCCTGTTTTTTCTGCTCCCGGTGCTCCGGACCGGGTACCTCAGCGACGACGCCCAGCAGTCGCTCCTGCCCGGGATGCTGAAGGTCGAAGGGTATTCCCTCGCCGAAGGCATCCACCTTGAGACGCAGGCTTACATCCCCGCGGGGCGGTTTATGCCCCTGCATTTTGCCTACATGTATTCGATGTTCCGCGCCACGAATGGCCTGTTCGCTTACAAGGCCTATATCGTCGCGGTCATGCTGCTCGACCTCGTGCTTTTCTTCCTCCTGGTCCGGAGGGTCGCGAAAAACGAGGCGTTCGCCACGTTCGCGACCTGTCTAGTTCTCGCATCGCTCCAGGTGCGCGCCTTCTTCGACCCGATGCTCTCCTTCTTCGGGATGTTGCCGCTCGCGGTCGCGGGCGTTTTATCGTCCCTCCTCTTCCTCCAGATCTATCTGGAAACGGACCGTCGGAGGTGGCTGGCGCTCAGCGTCTTCCCCTACCTCACCGTGATGCTGATTTATGAGGTGGTTTACCCGCTCTTTCTCCTGCACTTGCTCTTGATCGGGAACGGCCGCCGGAGCTGGAGGGGTCGGTTCGTCGCGGCCCTGCCGGTCCTGGGCTCGATGGCGTTCTGCGGGGCGGGCACGCTGGTCCTCCGGCTCTTTTTCATGGGCCAGAGCACGGAGGTACACGCTCAACCTGAACCCGTTCGACTTCCTCCTGGCCTCCGCGCCAGATCTCCGCGGGCTTCCCCTTGAGCTACTTTCTAGCCAACCCAACGGGCGCTTTTCCGCGGATTGGCGATCCCGTTTCTCTGCTCAAGTTCGCTGTCTCCCCGACGAGCCTGGTGGTGTTCGCCGGGATCTTCGTCGTCAGCCTGAGCAGCCTGAAGGGGCTCGCGGTTAGAGGGGGGGCACCCGCCTCGGGCCGTATGGCCTTGGCCTTCCTTCTCGGTCTGGCGCTGGCCACCCTTTCCGCCGTGATGACCTCGTTGTGCCCTCGCTATCAGAACCTGGTCCGCTTTGGCGTGGGCTACCTGCCGGTCTATATCCAGTATTTCGGCGTCGGGCTCCTCCTCGGTGCCCCGGCCTGGCTTCTCCTGTCGCGGGCGACCCCCGAGGGAAAGGGGAGGACGTGGGCCCGCGTCCTGACGGCCGTCCTCCTCGCCTCGATCACCGCGGTCACGTACCGGTCCAACGCGTTCGTGGTGGACCAGATCGCGAAGGGGAGCTGGACTCACCACCGGGAGAATCTCGCCTCGGCCCTGCGGGCCGGGCTCCTCGACGACGTCCCCGAACACTCCGTCGTGTTCCTGGAGAACGAATATCCCGCGTTCCACGACCACCCACACAGCGCCTACTTCTATGCCATGCATACGGGCAAGGTGCTCCGAACGGTCCCGGCCACCAACAACACCGTCAAGGACGGCAACTGGTTCGTCACCCGTCCCAAGCCGCCAACGGCGAGTCCCGAGGCCGCAAGCGACGCTTGCGCTTACCGGGTCCGCGACGTCTGCATGGGAGAAAAAAGGGGCTATGTCGTTCTCTCGCGTCGCGAGGCCAGGGGACGGACGGTGACATCCGCCTCTTCGTCCGCTACCCGAGGCTCTTTGAGAGCGGCCCGACCCCTTCTTTGACGCTTCTCGGTGAAGCTCCTCATGGCGGGACCCCGACGGGGGACGCCCCGTTCGCGCGGCTAGGACGGGAATTGAAAGTCGTCCACGCGGGCGCCGACTGGGCGGTCCTCACCATCCCCGACGAGCCCCAGGGGATCAACGCGGCCACACTGAAACTCGCCTTCGGGCCGGTTTCGGCGTCCTGGGGGAGCGGCTTTTACGAGCCCGAAACCGAGGGGCCCGACTGGTGGCGCTGGAGCCGCCCCCAGGGGGTCCTCTACCTGAACAACGCCACCGACTCGCCCCACCGGGTCAGGCTCTCGATGAAGCTACACAGCAAGGGGGACGCTCCGTTGCTGATCGCCGGGCCCCCCTTGAAGGCCGAAGTTAACACGGGGTCGAAGCCGGTCAGGTTCGTTCGCGAGCTGACCCTGCCGCCCGGGAGGCACCCGATCGACCTCCAGACTGACGCCTCCCTCATGCTTCCACCGGCGGAAGGCGTTCGAAGCCTGGCGTTCCGGGTGATCAATTTCAAGATCGAAGACCGCGGGGTCAATCCGACGGACTCGACGCGCGTCCGCTGAGGTCCACCCGCAGAGAATGCGGTTTCGCGCTGTTTGACCTGCTCGGCCTGCAGTTCAGCCCGCGGATCCGCGACCTGGGCGACCAGCGGCTCTACCGACTCGAACGGGACGGGGCTTACCCGAACCTCGGGCCGCGGCTGAAAGGGCGTGTCCGTCGCGACCAGATCGAGCGACGCTGGGACGATCTGCTCCGGGTCGCCGGGTCCCTGAAGCGGGGCTGGGTCACCGCATCGCTACTGTTCGGTAAGGAGCCGTTCCAAAATAACTTGGCTCATCCGGGATTCCAGGCGGTTATATCGGAACGACCTCACGGGATCGGGGGCGGCGCCCAGGTCGAGGGCAGAATAAATTCCGAGAGAGTAATCCGGGCGAGAGGTGCGGAAATTAGGCCCTATCTAATCGGCCGCGTAGAGTTATAATTTGCGAAGGGGACGCCTCAATTCTTAGGTCGTGTGGACAAGATCTGGGCAAGATAAGTCAACCGGAGGGCCGTGTCGGCTGGGTGGCACTGGTGGCTTGTCCATCGGTGCTCGGGCGCTGCGGCGGTCCCAGCATCGCAGGCAGACGCCAGTGGTGGACAAGCCACCAGTGCCACCCAGCCTGCTGACTTGCCAGGTTTGCCCAACTCTTCCTCACAACCTAAGATCTCGCCCCGCGAGTCTCGCACGAGGAGCGGCAGCGTGGCGAGGGACATGCGGGCTCGCCGGCATCGCCAACTCAACTTGTCAAGGACATGAGTGGGTGCGTAACACACGAGTCCACCGGCTGGGATGGTGAACGGACATTTCGGAGGGGACGTCATGGCGACCGAGAGGACCGATGAGGAACGCCGGCAGGAGATGCAGCGGCAGGACCAGGCTCTGTCGGGAGGCAGGACGCAGGGGAGCGGTGGCGCTGATTCCGGCTCGCCGCAGCCCGACATGATGCTGGGCTTTTGGGTGTCCTGGATGGAGCGATATTTCGGCGCCGCTCGGGACTGGATCGATTCCGACAAGCCCTGGTGGCAGGTAACGCCCGACGACCTCGTCGGCAACCTGCTGGCCGGGGGCGTGAAGCAGCTCAATCACGCCCTCGCCAAGGATCCCCTCCTGTGCTCCATCGACCAGATGTGGAACGCCAATCCACTGCGCGAGATCGTGCCAATCAATTGGGCGGAGATCACTCGTGCGCTGCGCACCGTCTGGCTGCACTCTCTGCGAAAGCGCAAGCAGGCCATGGCCTCGGTCGCGGAGCTGAACATGACGCTCTGGCGCTCCGCCATGGACACCTGGAACGAGGCGGGCAAGCGCTGGTGGGGCATAGCCGGCACCGCCCAATCTCAAGGATCGGCGACGGCTTCGTCCGACAAGCGGTTCGCGGCGCCGGAATGGCACAATCACCCGATCTATCGCACCCTCAAGGAGCTGTACCTGCTGGCCTCGGACTGGCTGCTGAAGCAGGGCGAAATCGAGGACATGGACGAGGCGGAGCGGCAGAGCCTGAATTTCCACCTGCGCCAGTTCGTCGATGCCATGAGCCCATCGCTGCTGCTGGTGTCCAATCCTGCCGCCCTGCGCCGGGCCATGGAGACCGGCGGAGCCAGCCTCGCCGAGGGGGGGCGCAACCTGCTGAACGATCTGAAGGAAGGCCGTCTCAGTATCGTCGATGTGACGGCCTTCACGCCGGGTCGCAACCTCGCCCTGACGCCGGGCAAGGTGGTCCACCGCAACCGGCTGATCGAGCTGATCCAGTACGCGCCGACGACCGAGGCCGTACACGAGACCCCGCTGCTGATCGTACCGCACTGGATCAACAAGTACGACATCCTCGACATGCAGCCAAAAAACAGTATGATGCGGTACCTGGTCGAGCAAGGTTTCACCGTCTTCATCATCTCCTGGAAGAACCCGGACGAGTCGATGGCCGCCCTCACGATCGAGGACTACATGGACCTCGGTCCGCTGGAGGCCAGCGAAGTCGTGCGCGAGATCACCGGGAGCGACACCGTGAACGTGATGGGCTACTGCATCGGTGGCACGCTGCTGACCTTGACGCTGGCCTGGCTGGCCGCTCGGGGCGACGGCCGGTTCGGCTCGGCGAGCTTCATGGTCTCACTGCAGGACTTCTCGAAGGTCGGTGACACCGCAGTCTTCATCAGCGAACCGGCCATCGACTTCATCGAGCAGCAGATCTTGGAGCGCGGCTACCTCGACAGCCGGGAGATGGCCAACATGTTCAACCTGCTGCGCTCGAATGACCTGATCTGGGCCAACGTCGTCAACAACTACCTGATGGGCAACAAGCCGCCGGCCTTCGACCTCCTGTACTGGAACAGCGACGGCACCCGGATGGCCGGGACCGCCCATAGCTGGTACCTGCGTAATACATATCTCGAGAACAACCTGATCACGCCCGGCAAGATCCGCCTGAAGGGCGAGGCGATCGACCTCAGCCGCATCCAACTGGACGCCTATGCGGTCGGCGCGGAGAAGGACCACATCGTGCCGTGGGACGCCGCCTGGCGCATCACCCAACTCTTCGGCGGCGCCGTACGTTTCGTGATGGCCTCCAGCGGCCATATCGCAGGGATTGTCAACCCGCCGGGCGGCAAGGGGACCTACTGGGTCGCGGAGCCGGGCACGCAGACCGTCGACCCGCAACAATGGCTACAGGCGGCGACCCGCCATGACGGAAGCTGGTGGACGGACTGGACGGCTTGGCTGTCCCAGCGGTCCGGCCGCATGATCAATCCGCCGACGCTCGGCAGCGACGCTCATCCGCCGCTGGGGGATGCGCCTGGCAGCTATGTGTTGGAGAAATAACACCGGCGTGCGTCCGGTCAGCGAGCCTCCTGCCTCAGACACGACTAAGAGGCTATCCGGGAAGGGGTGGGTGCGAAGTCGCAAGTCTTTGTTGTGAAGAGGGTTGCGTCGCCCGAGCCTGCTATCGCCGCAACTCGCCTCCACACAATGACTTCGGGCCACTTCCCTGGGGCTTCTTGGATAGCCTCTAAGCTAAGAGCCTATCGAATTTCCAACTTGCGTCAGAGTAACCGTCGGGTTGATTACGCCAAACTGCACTAGAACGCGGAGGGTTTGACATGCGAGGACGTTTCGTCTCCAAACGAACATGGCTGTGGGCCGGACTCGGGATCGCCTTGGGTCTCGGAGTCATGCTGTGCACAGGGAGGCCGGGGAAGGTGGCGCTATCGAGGGACCCGAGTCCAAGCGTCAAGCGGGCGAGATCGTCGCGACGGCTCGCGCCCTGATCGCGCAGTTGGAGGTCCAATTGCTTTCAACCGAGTCGAGCCTCAAGAAGGCTCGGATGCTGCTAGCGAAGCTGGAGGGCGAAGAGCCTCCACGACAACCAGCCTTAGGAGAGGGCACCAACTGGAGGAACGCCACCGGGAACGACCTGGTAGGCTTCTGGCACTTGGTGGGCGAGAGGAAATTGGCAGGAGACGAGTTCCACAAAACCCCCTATGAGTTGTACAGGATCATGACGCCCGGTCATTTCCTCAACGTTGACTTCGATCCCAATACGGGGAAGGTCCTCGACTGGACCGGGGGTTCGTACTCGCTCAAGGATGGAACGTACACGGGGCATTACGATTATTCCAACAGCGAGGCCATTCGGGCGATCATCGGCAAAGAGTACAAATTCACCTGCAAGATCGAGGGTGACAAGTGGTATCACGTCGGCACGGTTCCGAACGGGATGAGATTCGACGACATCTATGAGCGAATCAATAAACCTCGGCCGGCGAAGCCGGAGGGCGAAGAGCCGCACCGACATCCAGCCTCAGGGAAGTACGGCGACCTGAGGGAAGCCGACGAGGGCGACTTGGTAGGCATCTGGCACTTGGTGGGCGAGAGGAAAAGAGAAGGGGACGAGTTCCACAAACCCCCCTATGAGATGTACAGGCTCATGACGCCCAATCATTACCTCATTATCTCCTTCGATCCCAAAACGGGGAAGGATTTCCACTGGGCCGGGGGCACATACTCGCTCAAGGATGGAAAGGACACGGGGCGTATCGAGTATTCCGACAGAGAGGACCTTCAGGCGGTCATCGGCAAGGAGTACAAATTCACCAGCAAGACCGAGGGCGACAGGTTGTGGTATTTCGCCGGCACCTTGTCGAACGGGGTGAGGTTGGACAACATCTGGGAGCGGATCAATATCCCTCGTTGATCAATCCCCTGCGTGGCGCGATGTACTCACTCCTGGGCGGAGACTGTAGGGGTTTCCAGGCGGCTAAGAAACTATCCGAAAACGCCTTCTAGAAGATCGAAAACGCTGGAAAACCAAGGGGCTAGGATCGTTTTCGGATAGTTTCTAAGGCTCGGCCCACGCTAGCGGGCTCGGAATCGAGCCGTGCGCCGAGTCAGGGGCAATCTTGACGTCATGGAGCGGGCCCCGAGCTGGTTCTCCCGGTTCCGGCTGAGCGATCCTCGGATCGGCCCCGGTAATCGTGCTTCAGTCTCGATTTGGCCAGGCTGGTTCGGGTCCGTCTCCGTTTTATCAGAGCAGGCGTCGAGGAGCGTCGCTGAGGTGAGGTGCCACGGTGGGTGGCTGGGCAACTACAGTGCACATTTGCACTTGGCTGATCCTGCGTTTCAGGGACCTCTGTGCAATCCATCCAGTCAGGCACTATAATCCTCTTCTGATCGTCGATCGACCGGACTCGGTTCCCAGGGAATCCCAGCAAGCGCAGGACCAAGGATGATCCTGAACATTCTGAACCTGATCGATGATGTCAAGGGCTTCGAGACGGTGCGGTCCCTGCGCTGGCCAGACGGGGTGTCCTGTCCCCATTGTGCCTCCTCTCAGGTGATTCACAAGGGACACGATGACACCCAACCCGCCCGCCAACGCTAGGCCTGCTCCGCCTCTGAGAGACGCTTCGACGATCTGACCGGGACCATCTTCGCCGGCCACCACCAACCGTTGCGCGCCTGGATCCTCTGCTTGTACTTCAGGGGGTTGAATCAATCGACTGAACAAATTGCCCAAAAACTCAATTTAAATCCTGATGATGCCCAGAAGATGACATCCGAGTGGCGCGAAGGCCTCGTGGTCCGGAAACCGGAGGTCACGCTCAGCGGCGCGGTGGAATGTGACGAAGCCTCTACGGTGGCAGGACAGAAGAGTCATCCCGAGGCGGTAAAAAAAAGTTGCCGCTCTCCCTGGGTTGCTTCGAGTTCGTTCATAACGTGCGAAAGCGGGGTAAAGCGTTGCTGGGAGCCCTGATTGCACTTTTGGTGACCCCAGGTCCCTGAAACGCAGGATGAGCCCGGAACAAAGCGTCCGGATAAACCTCCCGCCCCAAGTCCCGAGCCATCTGGGCCAAGCGAGGCTGGAGTTGATCCCGGATGGCGGCGGCGTCCTTAACCCATGTTCGCGGTCCTCTCCAGAATGCAAGTCGGCAGGGGGAACAGTCACAGACTTCGAGCCGCCTCATGATACCAACTCAGTTGGCCTTGCAAACCATGTCGTGCGCCCTCGGGGCCGGTCAACCGTCCTGTTGACTGGCGAGGCCGGTCCGACGTGGCTAGAATCTGGCCAACTCCCGGATCCAGCCCTCGCGAGCCAGGACGACTCGGCATGCCATTTTCGGATGATCTCCGCCGCTACGGACCTGACGCCTCGTACACGATGACGCTTGACCAGGCACGTACCTACTGTGCCCGACTGACGGCGTCGCACTCCGAGAATTTCAGCGTCGTGACGTGGCTGACCCCGCGCCCGCTCCGGCCGGCATTCCAGAGCATCTATGCCTTCTGCCGCTGGTCGGATGACCTCGGCGACGAGGTCGGCGACCCGGACCGGTCGCGCGCGTTGCTCGCCTGGTGGCGCGGCGAGCTCCGGGCGCTCTCTATGGGGCGCGTTCATCACCCGGTGATGATCGCGCTGGCCGAGACCATCGCGGAGTTCGCCATCCCGATCGAGCCGTTCGAGGCGCTGATCGCGGCGTTCGAGCAGGACCAGGAGGTCACCGAGTATGCGACCCACGCGCAGTTACTCGACTACTGCACGAGGTCGGCGAACCCGGTGGGCCACCTGGTCCTCCACCTGGCCCGCGCCTTTGACGCCGAGAATGCTCGGCTCGCCGACGCCACCTGCACCGGGCTGCAACTGGCCAACTTCTGGCAGGACGTGGCCCGCGACCTGGCGATCGGCCGCGTCTATCTGCCCCGGGAAGACCGCGAGCGTTTTGGTTACCCCGACGCCGACCTGCACGCGCGGCGCTTCACTCCGGCGTTCGCCGCCTTGTTGAAGTTCAAGGTCGAGTACACCCGCGACCTGTTCCACCAAGGCCGCGCCCTGGTGTCGAGGCTGCCGCACGCCCTGGCCGTCGATGTGGACCTCTTCTCGCGCGGCGGCCTGGCGATCCTCGAACGGATCGAGGCGCGGGGCTTCGACGTCCTGAAAGCGCGACCCAGGTTGAGTAAACTCACCAAGTTCGGCTTGCTCGCCCGCGCTCTGATCGGGAGGGTGGGAATGCCGGCTTCCGCCGGCATGGGGCCGGCGGGACTGGAGAGACCGGCGTGAACGACGCCCTGCGGACCAGCTACCGATATTGTAGCGACGTGTCGCGGCGGGAGGCCCGCAATTTCTACTACAGCTTCCTGCTCCTCCCCCCTGACCTCCGACGCTCGATGTGCGCGCTCTACGCCTTCCTGCGGCACTCCGACGACCTGGCCGACGATCCCGGACCCGTTGAGGACAGGCGCCACACCCTGACCCGCTGGCGCGAGCGTCCACGACGCCCTCTCGGCCGGCGCCGTCGACCACTGGCCGGGCCTGCTTGCCTTGTCCGATACCATGACGCGGCACGAGATCCCCCACCAGTATCTTTTCGACGTCCTCGACGGCGTCGCGATGGATCTGGACCCCCGGCCCTTCGTCACCTTCGACGACCTGTACCGCTACTGCTACCGCGTCGCCTCGGCGGTCGGGCTCTGCTGCATCCACATCTGGGATTTCCGGTCGGACGGGGGCCGCGCCGAGGCGCTGGCCGAGGCATGCGGGATCGCGCTGCAACTCACCAACATCCTCCGCGACGTCCGCGAGGACGCGGAGAACGGCAGGATCTATCTCCCGCGAGAAGAACTCCAGCGGTTCGGCGTCCGGCCCGAGGAGCTGTCGGCCGAGCGGCCGAGCGACCCACTCCGGGCGCTGCTCGCCTTCGAGGCCCGACGCGCCTACGATTATTATGAAAAGGCCCGACCGCTCGCCGCGCTGGTCGCGCCGGTCGGTCGTCCGGTCCTCTGGACGATCGTCGGTATCTACCGCGCCTTGCTCGACGAGATCGTCCGGCGCGATTACGATGTCCTGGCGGGCCGGGTCACGGTCTCCCCATGGCGGAAGGTATCCATTGCGCTGCGATCGCTCACCTTCGAAAGGGTGCCTCGCTGGAAGTTGTGAGGGAGGTTCTGTCCGCTCGAACAGGACCTTCCGCACTTCCTGAAAAACGAACAGAGAGTCAAAACGTCATCGGAGGATTGCATGCCAGGGTTCGCGAGAGGCTAAGAGTTGCAAGAGATTGCGAGCAAGGCATTTGTGTCAACCTCAAGAATAAATATCGGGTTTTTCGCTCGTTGTCGGACCATGGCAAAAAGATAGGCATTCATCCGATCCACCTCGATCGATAAGCCATGACCAACGATGGAGTCCTCTGGTGTTGGCGGAGTTGCGGCCGTGGAAGCCTCCTCCTCCTCACGTCCTGATCATCGGCGGCGGCCTGGCGGGCCTGGCGACGGCCGCGGCGCTGGTGGGGCGGGGACTTCGGATCACGCTGATCGAGAGCCGGCCCCGGCTCGGGGGCCGTGCCAGCTCTTTCCTCGACCCGGCAACCGGCGAGCCGGTCGATAACTGCCAGCACGTGAGCATGGTCTGCTGCACGAACCTGGCCGATTTTTGCAGGAGGGTCGGGACGAACGGCCTGTTCCGCCGCGAGCGCGAGGTCGTCTTCCTCAGCCCCGAAGGACAGGTCTCGCGGCTCCACGCCGGGGCCTTGCCGGCCCCGTTCCACCTAGCCGGCAGCTTTCTTCGTGCCAGTTACCTGAGCCCCTCCGAGAAGTTCCGCGTGGCGTACGGCCTCGCCTGCCTCCCGTCGAGGAGGGGCGACCGGCCCGGAGAACCCTTCGCCGAATGGCTGCTCCGCCACGGCCAAACCGTCCGGACGATCAACCGGTACTGGGCGACCGTGCTCGTCTCGGCGCTCAACGAGCGGCTGGAACAGATGGACGTCGGCCACGCCCGCAAGGTCTTCCTCGACGGGTTCCTGAAGAACCGCGAGGGATTTCAGATCGAGGTCCCCCTCGTTCCCCTCGGCGAGCTTTACGGCACGAGGCTCGAAGCCTGGCTCCGCGAGCACGAGGTGACCGTCCGCCTGACGACCGGCGTCCGTATGGTGGACGTCGATGCCGAGGGCGGGCTCACGGGCGTGACCCTCCGGTCGGGAGGGACGATCGACGCCGACTTCGTGGTCGTGGCCGTCCCGTTCGACCGCGTCCTCGGCCTGTTCCCCGGCGACCTCGCGGCGCGCCTCCCGGGCCTCGCGGGGCTGGAGGCGCTCGCGCCTCGCCGATCACGGGGGTGCACCTCTGGTTCGACCGGGCCATCTGCCCCTTCGACCACGTGGTGACGGTCGGTCGGCTGATCCAGTGGGTCTTCAATCACACGGCAATCCAGGGCCGCCGGGCGCTGGGGCAGAGGGGCCAGTACCTGCAACTGGTCATCAGCGCCTCATACGACCTGCTGGCGCTCGACAAGACGGCGATCCGCGACGCCGTGCTCGCCGAGTTGGCCGAGATCTGGCCCGAGGCGGGCTCAGCGCAGCTCCTGCGGTGGTGGGTCGTCACCGAACACGGCGCGACGTTCGCCGTCCGTCCGGGCGTCGATGCGCTCCGGCCCCTCCAGCGGACGCCGGTCGAGGGCCTGTTCCTGGCGGGTGACTGGACCGGCACCGGCTGGCCCGCGACGATGGAAGGGGCCGTCCGGAGCGGCTATTTCGCCGCCGAGGGGATCCTCGAGGACCTGGGCCGACCCACCCCCCTGGTCCAGCCCGAACTCCCGACCGCGCCTCTGGCCCGCTGGCTCCTCGGCCAAGCCGGCGACGACCCGCATGTCCGCCTCAACCCGGCAACCTCTCGACCGACGGCCTCCCTCCGCTCATGATCGGGACCGGTTCGGCCGATCTTAGGGAAAATGGCGATTCGAGAATGGCGGGATGGACGATCTCCGAGGATCGATGTGGGCATGACGAGCGCGTGCGCGGGCGGCCCTCGGCGAGGTGGGATTCCTTGGGGCCTGATCGGCATGCTGGTGCTGGTCGTGCCGATCGAGCGGTTCATGGCCGCCCACCGGTTCGGTTTCACGGGCGACGCGCAAGTGCTGGCCTGGCGGATGAGCGCGGCGGCCATCCGCGGCGAGGCGGCGCGGGCCGAGGTCCTCTGCTTCGGCGACAGCCTGGTCAAGTTCGGCGTCCTGCCCCGTGTGCTCGAAGCCGGCCTGGGTCGGACGGCCTACAACGTGGCGATCCCCGGCGCCCAGCCGGCCGCCAGCTACGTTCTGCTCCGCCGGGCGCTGGCCTCGGGGGCCCGGCCCAGGGCCCTGGTCGTCGACTTCTACTCGAAGGTACTGGCGGCCCCGCCCCGGACCAATCGCCGCTTCTGGCCGGACCTGGTCACCTTCGGCGAGCTGCTCGAACTGTGCGGGGAGGCCCGCGACCTCCGCCTCTTCAACGAGTCGGCCCTGGCCTGGCTCATGCCCTCGGTCAAGGATCGTCATGAGATCCGGGCCGCCATCCTGGCGGCGGTCCGGGGCGAGGATCGGCAGCTCCGCGCGACGCTGAACGCGAGCTTGCGTCACGGGCAGATCAATCGGGGCGCGATGGTCATGCCGGCCCTCCCTCCCCCTCCCGTCGATCGCCAGCCGGGCGGCCCTTTCGCCCGATCCCATCCGGGACGGTGGTCCCTCGCAAGGCCCAACGCGGCCTATGTGCGCCGATTCCTCGACCTGGCGCGGGTGCACGGCCTCCCGGTCTTCTGGATCTTGCCGCCGACCAGCCCCCGATGGCAGGAGCGGATCGAACACCGGGGCGAGGAGGCAACCTACCTCCGGTTCGTCCGCGCGTTTCAGGCGCCTACCCCGAACGTGGTCGTCATCGATGGTCGCCACGCCGGCTACGGACGCGAGGTCTTTTACGACCCGGTCCACCTGAATCGGGCGGGCGCGACCGTCTTCAGCGCCGACGTGGCGTCGACCCTCGCCCTCCACCTCGCCGGATCGGCTCCGGGAGCCTCCTGGGTCACGCTGCCAGCCTACCGCGATCGCTCCCTCAATGCTCTCGTGGAAGATTTCTCTCAATCCGAAATCGCTGTGCAGACGGCGGATTCCAGGCTCCGGCGCTGACCTGTCATGGTTGTGAGGTTCTCATCTGAATCATCCTCCCTATTTTGATGCGTAGACCCTGCCGGCAGCCTGACCCCCACGTACGCGGCCCCGGAGTTCTTCCAGAACCAAACCTCCCGCCACTCGGACCCGTGTTCCCTCGGCATCACCTACTGCCACCTGCGGGGTGGCCACCTGCCGTGCACCGGCAGTTTCGCGCAAATCATGTCCAAGCACATGATGCGCCCGCCCGACCTGTCGCTGCTCCCCCTTGAGGAACGCGACGTGTTCGCGCGGGCCCTGGCCAAGGACCCGGACGAGCGCTGGCCGAGTTGCCGCTCCTTCGTCGAGGAGCTGCGCGCGAGGGTCGTCCGCCAGGACCGCACCCTCGTCGCCCCGCACACATCGGCCCCCGGCGAGGCCCCGGAGGAGAAGACCCGGGCCGCGCCCGACACGGTACCGGACGACTTCGGGCGCCCACTCCGCTCCGGCCGGCGGCGGCTTGCGACCGTCGGGGTGGCGATCGTTCTCTTCCTCTCTTCCATGAGAGGACCCCTTCCGAAAAACATCGGTGATGGAAGGGAATATCTCAAATGCCCTTATGACGAGCCAAGACCGCGAAACAGTAGAAGTAGGCTGGGACGTTTCATGTAGCCAGGGTATAATGAATGGACTTTCCAATGCAAAGTGTGTCGTGCCCCCCCGCCCGGCGGGTGAGGCAAGCCCCTTTCGTGCCGCGCGCCCGGCACGTTACGATGGGAGCTTCGCAGCCGCGACGCCCCCTCACGGACGACCCCGTATGAGCGCCACCGAGACCCTCGTTCGGCTCCAGATGCGTCACATCACCAAGAACTTCGGGGGGGTGCACGCGCTTCGCGACGTGAGCATCACCGCGCACGCCGGCGAGGTCCACGCGCTCTGCGGCGAGAACGGCGCGGGCAAGAGCACGCTCATGAAGATCCTGGCCGGTGCGATTACGGATTACGAGGGCCGGATCGTCCTGAACGGCCAGGAGGTCGCCTTCTCCGGCCCGCGCGACGCCGAGGACGCCGGCATCCGGATCATCTACCAGGAGTTGAACCTCGTCCCCGAGCTGACCGTTGCCGCCAACATCTTTCTCGGCCGCGAGCGGCGGCGCGGCTTCGGCCTGCTCGACGACCGCGCGATGGAGGCCGAGACCCGCCGGCTGTTCGAGCGCCTCGGCGCCGCCGATCTCGCCCCGGACGCTGGTCGGCGACCTCCGGATCGGCGACCAGCAGATGGTCGAGATCGCCACGGCGCTGCTCTGCGACGCTGCGATCGTGATCATGGACGAGCCGACCTCGGCCCTCTCCGACGCCGAGGTTGCGCGGCTTTACCGTGTCATCGATGACCTCCGGCGGCACGGCACGACCGTGCTCTACATCTCGCACAAGATGAACGAGGTCTTCACGCTGGCCGACCGCGTGACCGTGCTCCGCGACGGCCAGTTCGTCGCCAGTATCCCGCGCGACCAGAGCAGCCCCGGCCAGGTGGTCCGCTGGATGGTCGGCCGCGAGATCGCCGCGTTGCACTTCGAGCACCCGCCAGCGGTGGGCAAGATGCTCCTTCAGGTCGGGAACCTCAGCCTGTTCCGCCCACTCCACAGCGGCCGGCCGTCGCTCAAGGAGATTTCGTTCGAGGTCCGCGCCGGCGAGGTGCTCGGGATCGCCGGGTTGCTCGGCGCGGGCCGGACCGAGCTGCTCGAAGCTCTCTTCGGCGCCAGCCCCGTCCCGCCGTCGGGAATGATCCTCCTCGACGGCCGCCCCGTCCACTTCCGGAGCCCCGGCCAGGCGATCGCCGCCGGGATCGCGCTGGTGACCGAGGACCGCAAGACGCGCGGCCTCTTCGACCGGATGACCGTGGCCGAGAACATCACGATTCGACGCCTCGACGCGCTGACCCGGGGCATCCTGATCGATCGCCGCGCCGAAGCCCGCGCCGTCTCCGAGTCGATCCAGCGGCTCGCGATCAAGACCGCCAGTGGCCGCGCGGCCATCACCAGCCTCTCCGGAGGCAACCAGCAGAAGTGCATCCTCGCGCGCTGGCTCCTGACCGAACCCAAGGTCTTGCTCCTCGACGAGCCGACCCGGGGCATCGACGTCGGTGCCAAGGCCGAGATCTACGCGCTGATCCGCCGCCTCGTCGCGCACGGCATGGCGCTCGTGATGACCTCCAGCGAGCTGCCCGAGCTGCTGACCGTCTCCGACCGGCTCATGGTCCTCTGCGAGGGCCGCAAGACCGCCGACCTGTCGCGCGCCGAGGCCACCGAGGAGGCGATCATGCACGCGGCGACGCAGTTTCTCGACCGCGCGGCGCGGGTATCATAGAAGGCGCGAGCCGCGCCAATCACGTCGGTCGGCCGAGCTTCAAGAGGCTGGAGACGGGCTCCCCATGATGCCCACGTCCGCGGACGACGTCCCCCCCGAACCCCGGCGATCGCTCGCCCGGCGCCTGGGCCCCTGGCTCGCCGCGTGGGCTTTCGGCGCCGCCCTGTCGGAGGTCTCCACGACGCAGGCGCTCACCCGATACCAGGAATTCCGGTCGGGCTGGTCGTGGGACCTGGCGTATTACAATCAGTGGTTCTGGGCCGTGACCCGGGGCGACGGCCGGATCACCGTCCGCCCGGTCGCCGCCTACGGCATTGAGGGGCCGTCGGTCTGGAAGATGAACTACCTGGCGCCGGTCCGCTTGGTGCTCGTCCCGCTGTATGTCCTCTTCCCCGACCCGCGCACGCTGCTGGTGTGCGGGAACGTGGTCTTCTGGTGGGTGGTCCCGGCCGCATTCGGCCTGGTCCGGAGCGAATCGAGGTCCGACGCGCTGGCGCTCTCGGCGGCGGCGCTGGTACCGTTCACGCCGTTGCTCTGGCCCTTGGCCTGGAACGACTTCCGCGAGCTGCAACTGGCGTTGCCCTTCGCCCTCTGGGCAATCCAGGGCGTCCGGGGGCGCGACGTCCGGCTCTCGGCGCTGGGGATCGGGGGGCTGCTCGCCTGCCGGCAAGAGTTCGCCGTCGTCGTCGCCAGCCTCGCGATCCTGCCGCCGCGGCGGCCCGAGGACTTGCGCCGGACCCTCCGCTGGAGCCTGGCCCTGGCCGGGATCGGGGCCGCCTGGTTCTTCGTCGGCTTCTTCGGCTACCTGGCGTGGACATCGGGCCTCGACGCACCCGGGCGGTACATCCGGCAATTCCTCGGCCCGAAGGCGACCCCGGGCCAGACCCTGGCGACGGCAACCGAGCTGCTGGCCCTCGGCCTAGGTGGCTGGGCCGTGCTGGCCTGCCTGGCGCCTCGGATGGCGGTGCTAGCGGTCCCCTGGATCTGGTCGCTCTGCGGCGGCCACTGGACGCTGCGGTACCTGGCCACGGTGCGATGGCACGAGGTCCGCTACACCGCGCCGGCCGGGGCGCTGGTGCTCGCGGCGGGCCTGATCGGCTACGCCCGGTTGGGCGGCGTGCTGCTCCGTCGCCGAGGGGGCGGCGTCCTCCTCGCCGCTGCCTGGCTGCTCGTCGCGCTCGGGGGTCTCCTCGGCCTGCGCGACCTGACCGCCCGGCTGGACCACGCCCCCCGGCCAATCGCTCACGGCGAGGCCCGCGCCCTCTGGTCCTGGATCGAGCGGGTGGGGCCGGACGACGGGGTCTTCGCCGACTATGCCGTCGCCGCCCCCTTGTCCACGCGCCGCTGGCTCTACAGCTACGGCCTCCCCCCCAACCTGCCGGAGGGCTTCCCAAGGCTCGCGCCTCAGATCCGCTGGATCTTCCTCGGCAAGCGCGGCCCCGACCCGAGGCTTTTTGTGTCCCAGAGGTTCGCCAGGGTCCATCGCGGACCCGCCATGATGGTCCTCCGCCGCGCAGGGCCGGGCGCGCCCTGACGGGCCGGCTGTCCAAGCATTGAGGCCCATGAAGATGACGTCGGCAACGGGCAGCCGCGGAACTCGGCAGCGGCTCTTGATCCCCACGACCCACGACCGCAACAGAGACGAGACCGAATACAGGTCGCGAGGGGTGACGTCACCAAGGAGCGTCCGGCTTTCTCCTGGGGGTAAGAGTTCCTCGTCGGGTAGGCAGCGCACCCACCCGACGAACGCAGCCCTTTATGGCTTGCTCGGCGCGGCCTCATCGGCGCCGATGTCGAAGGGAGCGATCCGGGGAGCGTCGTCGGCATCGTGGTCGGGGGCCGCGATCCCGGCCAGCTCGGACGTCCCCCGGTCGGCAATCGCTCCTCGTTCCGTCGGCCGATAATCTCCCGCCTCGGGATCGCGGAACGTGACGCCCGAGAGCACGGAATGCTCGTCCTGACCGCTGAGGTCATGCCATTCGGCGAGCGATTTCCGGCCCCTCAGCCCCTCGACCTCGCCCACGAGGGGTGCGGCGTACAGGTTATAGTCGAGCCGGGTGCCCTTGGTCGCCGACCCGATCGAGACACCGACGCCGACATTCACCAGACAGTTGTTGAACGCCACCGCGTGCTCGCCCGCTGGGATATTCAGGCCGAGGTGCGCAGTCACGCGCCAGGGTGCAATTGACGACGACATTGTCGCGACCTCCATTCAAGGTGATGCCGTCGCGGTTGCCGTCGCTGACCGCGTTCTCGATCCGTCCCCTCGTGACGTTGGAAAAGACCATGCCGCTGGGACTCGCGGTGGTCCGGACCCGCCGCAGCGCGACCTGCGCGGCGTTGCTGACGGGTCCTCCGGTCCGAATGGCCCCGCGGACGGTCAGGTCGGAGACCTCGGTCCCCTGCCCTCCGAGGATGGCCAGGCCGACCTCCGCCTTGCGCACGTCGAGGATCGTCCGGCTTAAGCCGGCGCCGCGGAGGCTGACCCCCGGCGGCAGCGCCAGCCCCCCTCGTACGTGCCCGCCGGCAAGACGATCGTGTCGCCAGGCTGCGCCATGGAAAGCGCCTCAGCCAGGGTCTTGGTCCGGATCGGCATGTCGTCGCCCGGCGCTCCTCCGATCGGCCACCGCAGCCCGACAGCGCCAGCACGCACACCAACACCGCAAACGTCCCGAGATTCCGAATGCGCCGGCCGGAGGGTTTGCGCGGTGGGGCGGCCATCATCATCGGAGCCTCTCTCATCATAATGCGAACGGTCACGAGGTGGCAGAACGCTTGGATCTTAATCAAACGCGTACAGGATTCGCTATCCGGGATCGGTGACCTCTCCGACGCTGACCCGTCTTTGATGAACCCTATTATGAACGCCTGGCTCTGTGTTGCCGAAAAACCACTTTTATGTGAGCTGTATCCCCCCCCCTACAAACTAAGACACTTTGGATGCATCATCAGCAGTCATCCGACATGAGACTGCCATCCTCCGAGGGAAATCGGCCCGTCTTTCCGTCACGATCGGCGTGATCGCAACGCTTCGCGGTTCGGGTGCGCATGGCGCCGCTGCCTTCGTGTTCCCGATTCCTCGGAAGAAGACCGAAGGATCGCGGCCGAAACGCCGATAACTGACCTGGTATTCCATGTCCACTCCTAGTAAAAGGGGCTCACCGCGGTGGACGCGATCCCCTCCATTCACGGAATTGGCCCAGCCGGACGCTCGGGGCCATTGAAGCACAGGGACGTCGCGTACATCTCGGGACCGCCGCATGACCGGCGCCTCGCCGACCCCTCGGGGATGGTCGAGGCGGACCTACCGGGACCGCGCGGCGGGATGTGGTCCGCCATGAGGGTGGATCGCGGGGCCCTCGACACGAGGCCCGCCCAAGGAAGGGTCGGGGACCATTCCCGGCACATCGCTCCTCCGCACGACCCACACCCACTTCTTTTGGCGAAGCCGTCCGCTCGGCCGGACGTGGTCCGTCACCGTCTCGATATCCCGGGAGGCCCCGGGGTCCGAACCGGGGCGTCGGATCGTGCCGCCTCCTCGTGGCGACAGGCCCGAACTGTGGGAAGTTCCGCGCCTCACCGCTTGGGGCGTGACACCGAGCTTGCCCGGCCCGTGTTCGCCGCCGTCATCGCGCCGAACCGTGGGCCGTCCCGGGGGAAAGGAGTCCGTGCGGCATGACCATCGCAGCCCTGTTGCTCGCCCTGATCGCCACGCCGAGCGCCGAGGCGACGGGCGAACCCACCCTGCTCGATTTTCACGCCTCGTGGTGCGGCCCGTGCCGGCAGATGCGCTCCGCCGTCGAGCAACTGATCCAGAAAGGCTACCAGGTCAAGTCGATCGACATCGACCACTCCCCCGAGCTGGCCGAACGCTACCGCGTGACCCAGGTTCCCACGTTCATCGTGGTCGATCCCTCGGGCAAACCGCTGGCGCGGACCCTGGGACCACAGCCCGCCGCACGGCTGGCCAAGCTCTATCTCTCGATCAAATCCAGGATCAACGCCCCCGCGCCGACCCGCACCCAGGCAATTTCCGATGAGGACAGTACCGGCCCGGAGGAAGCGGCCGACGACGGCGCAGGGACCGACGAGCGACCCGAGCCCGCCCCGAGCAACCCCAAGCCGTGGGAAACCGTCGTCCGGATCAAGGTCCACGGCGAGGGCTCGATCGGCTTCGGCTCGGGCACGATCATCCAGAGCACGCCCGAGGAGTCGATCATCCTGACCTGTGCCCACATCTTCAAGCTGGAGGGCCGACAGCAGGTCCGCCCGGAGCAATTTCCCCGCAAGATCACGATCGACCTGTTTGACGGCAAGCTGGTCGGGCAGCAGCCGGCGATGGTCCACTACTCCAACGAGTCGTATGAGGGGGAGGCGATCGATTACGACTTCGACCGCGACGTCGGGCTGATCCGGATCAAGCCGGGGCGTCGGCTGGCGGCGTCGCGGGTCGTCCCCGCGTCGTGGACGCCGAAGGAGCGGATGGCGATGCTCACTGTCGGCTGCACGGAGGGGCACGACGCGACAGCCTGGAACACGATGATCATCAACCCGAGCATGCGGGGGCTGGTCGGCAACGCCGTGTACGAGGCGATCGCGTGCGTCAACGCGCCCAAGCAAGGCCGGTCGGGGGGCGGGCTGTTCACGACCGACGGCTATGTCGCGGGGGTCTGCGACTTCGCCGAGCCGAGGGGCAATCATGGCCTCTACGCCTCGCCTCGCTCGATCCACGCGCTCCTCGACCGCAACAATCTGATGGCGCTGCTACTGCCCCGGCGCCGCGCCGGCCGGAGACGCTGCTGACGCGGGACCGGCCGAACCCCATGCGGACGACGACTCCGGCGATCGCCCGGGCACAGTCGCCCGACCGCGACGAGTCGGGCCCGGTGACGATCCCGCCCCCGGAGTTGCTCGGGATCAAGGTGCCCCGGCTCGCCGACCACTCTCTCCAGCAAGCCGTGCCCGCGTCGGCAGCGGGCCGGCGGAGCGCCTGGCATGCCACCCCCAAGCCGGCCGCGCAACTCTCGACCGCCTCGGAGCCGGCCGAGATGACCGACCTGAAGCTCCCGCCCGCCGCCGACAACGACCGGTTCGCCTCGATCCCCGACACCGCCCCCTCACCGGACAAGACCGAGGCAGTCCGAACCTCGCGGCCGACAGACAGCAAATGGCGGCCCGTCAAGTCAGCGCCACCCGCCCTCTCGGACGCGAGCCCGAATTAGTCATCGAGACGACCGATGATCGGAGGGCGGAAGACTGATGCTGTATTCCGGCTCAAGTCCCCCGAGTGATGTCCCGGGATTACTGAACAAAAGGGAATGGATCGTCGTCGAATGTCCAGCAACTCGTGCCCGAAACCCTGGACCGCAACCCCTCCCTTTTTTGCCCGGACGACGCTTTCCCAGGGACGACCTCACGCGTCTTCTGCTGCCAGAATCCCGACGGCGTCCTCACCGGACGACGCGACGCGGGAAACCTCTCCGGCTGCGCACGCTCCGGCCCGCAGAACCAGATCCGTCTGCTCTCCTGCAACGCGTGCTAGGCACGCTTCTCCGCACACAAAGGCACGCCCCTGTTCGACGGTCGGCTCCCCAAAGGCAAGGCGCACGCCGTGCTCCACCACCTGGCTGAGGGCAACGACATCTGACAGTCCGAACGGCTCGTCATCGCACCACCACCATCATTGGGCCTGCCGTGCGGGATCTTCTCGAATTCAGTGTGGTCGGCGGGCGGATGTCCGAACCAACGCGGCGCGTCGGGTCGGAGCAGACGGTCGAGCAGGGCACAAATCGTGCGCCCACCCTGTGGTCCCCACGGTCGAGATGAGCTTATAATCGAACGACCGTTCTGTCCATTTCATATTTCGGCTTGGGGGATCCCGGTGATGACGCGCACCGCGACTCTGACATTCGAGGACCAGACGATCGAACTTCCACTGCTCGAGGGGACTGAGAGCGAGCTCGGCGTCGACATCACTCAGCTCCGCGCCCGAACCGGCTTGATCACCCTCGATCCCGGATTCGGGAACACCGGCGCCTGCGAGAGTGGCATCACCTTCATCGATGGCGAGAAAGGGATCCTCCGCTATCGTGGCATTCCCATCGAGCAACTCGCGGAGCGACTCCAACTTCGTCGAGACCGCCTGGCTGCTGATCTTTGGCAGGCTCCCCAGCCGGGCCGAACTCGACCGATTCAGCGAGCGGCTGACGGCCCATGCCCCGCTGCACGAGGCATTCAAGTTCCACTTCGAGGGCTTCCCCGTCAACGCCCCGCCGATGGCGATCCTCTCGGCGATGATCAACACCCTCTCGTGTTTCCAACCTCAGTCGCAGATGCGGAACGAGGAGGATTTCATCGAAGAAACGGCGCGGCTGATCAGCAAGGTGCGGACGATCGCGGCGTACTCGTACCGGCGGTCGCTGGGCCTGCCGTTCATCTACCCCGACCCGAAGCTCCGCTATGTGTCCAACTTCCTGCACATGATGTTCTCGATGCCCTACGAGCAGTACCTCGCGAGCCAGGAAGTCGTGGACGCGCTGAACCTGATCCTGCTCCTGCACGCCGACCACGAGCAGAATTGCAGCACCTCGACGGTTCGCATCGTCGGATCGAGCAAGGCGAACCTCTTCGCCTCGTGCGCCGCGGGCGTCTGTGCGCTCTGGGGGCCGCTGCACGGCGGCGCCAACGTCGTCGTCCTGGAGATGCTCGAAGCGATCCACAAGGGAGGATTGTCGGCCGAGAAGACGCTGGAGCTGGCCAAGGACAAGCAGAGCGGGTTCAAGCTGATGGGATTCGGCCACCGCGTTTACAAGAACTTCGACCCGCGCGCGGTGATCCTCAAGCGCGCCGCCGACAAGGTGCTGGCCCAACTCGGCGTGAAGGACCCCTTGCTCGACATCGCCCGGCGGCTCGAGGAGCTGGCGCTGAAGGACCCTTACTTCGTCGACCGCAAGCTCTACCCGAACGTGGACTTCTACAGCGGGATCCTGATGCGGGCGATGGGCATCCCGACGGACATGTTCACGGTCATGTTCTCGATCGGCCGGATGCCCGGCTGGATCGCCCACTGGAAAGAGCAGCACGACCCCTCCGATGTCCGCATCGCCCGACCCCGGCAGATCTACACGGGGCCCCGCGAAACTCAATATATGCCGCTCGATCGGCGTTGAGGAGTCGGCAGGAGGCGGAGGATGTCGTCCTGAAGGTTGGGCAGCGCCCACCAGCAGTCCGAGATGTCGGTCGCGCTGTCCAACCTCCAGGACTGCACGAAACGAGGAGCCCCAGGCGCGATCCAAGGGGAAGCACGCGAAGGGTCATGCGCCTGAGCCAGGCCAGAGGGGTCGGAGTGCGCCGTGAAAAGGCGGAGCTTTCGCAGCGTCCCCGAAATACAGAAAGAGCCAACGGTTGATGACGTCAGTCGGGGTGTAGCTTTCTTAGACAAAAATTTTTTATTAGGCTTCCTCCGGCAAGAAAGTATATAATGTCCCTGGGGTTTCCAATTATTCTCTGGGGACCTCCAATTAATGCCTTTTCCTCCAGCAAAAACGTGAGAATGATCGCTGTTTTTTAAAGAGAAGGTGGCGGATGGATTGGGCGGACCAGGCCTCGCGCGTGCCGACCTGGCCCTCTTATCGAGGCGGCAAGGTCCTCTGGAGATGCATCCATGATCCTGGCGGTGTCCCGGTTCCGAGTCACGAACGGGCGCGAGGAAGCGGTCAAGGAGGCATTCTTCCAACGACCGTGCTTGGTGGATCAGGAGCCCGGCTTCCTGGGTATGGAAGTCTTCACGGAGAGCAAGGATCCGGCGGCGTTTTATCTGCTGACGAGGTGGACCGATGCCGATTCGTTCCACCGTTGGCACTCCAGCGAGGCGCACCGGATCTCTCATCGGCAAATGCCCAGGGGCTTGAAGCTCGATCGCTTCTTCAATGAGGTGATCGTGCTCGATCGCCTGAAGGACCCCGGCCAGTCGCTCTCCCTGGGCGAGATCACCGTGGATTCCGCCTCGCTGCTCGCCCATTACCTCGCCGACTCTCAGGCAGTTCATCTGATCGTCGCCGAGGTGGACGGTACGATCCGGGCGTGCAGTGCGGCGGTCGAAGCCCATCTCAAGATCCCCGCCGCACAGTTGAGGGGTCAGAGACTCTGGGGCTGGCTCACCGCGGCGGATGGCATCACACTCCGCCAACGGCTGGAACAGGGGGAGCGAACACCGAAGGAACGAGTTCTCTTGAATTTCGTGAATGCCGATCAGAGCCCCTACACGCTCGAATGTCACCTGGACGTGTGGCCCGACGGCTGCGTGCTGATTGGCGAGTTGCCGAGGAAACAGGACGAATCCTTCCAGTCAGAATTGCTTCGGCTGAATAATGAGCTGGCGACTCTGACCAGGGAGACGGCCCGGAAAAGCCGCGCTGGAGAAGGCGCTCGCCGATCTGAAGGAGGCCCAGGCGATGCTGGTTCACCAGGAGAAGATGGCCTCCCTGGGGCAGATGACCGCGGGAATCGCTCATGAGATCAACAACCCGATCGCGTTCGTCTCGAATAATCAAGCGACCCTCCGTCGGGATTTCGAGGACCTCCTTGCCCTGATCAACGTGGTGGGCGACGCGCTCCCCGCGTTCGCCTCGGCATGCCCCGCGGAAACGGAACGCATCGCGAGGAAGGCGACCGAAATCGAGCTGGAATGCCTCGTCTCGGTCGTACCCAGGAAGATCGCCGAGAACCTGGAGGGACTGGAACGGGTGCGGCGCATCGTGCTCGACCTGCGCACCTTCTCCCGACTCGATGAGAGTGAGATCAAGCCCTGTGACTTGGCCGAGGACATCCGCTCCAGCCTGCGATTCCTCTCCCTCTTGATCAATGAACACAAGGTCGTTGTCGAGACCGATCTCCGCGCATTGCCGCCGCTGCTCTGCTCTCCCGGCCCCCTCAATCAGGCGATCAGCAATGTCGTCGCCAACGCCATTCAGGCCAGCCGACCCGGACAGAGGGTCAGGATTTCGACCCGCCATGAGGCGGGGAATTACCTGATCACCGTCGAAGACGAGGGTACGGGTATCGCCCCGGAGCATCTTGCCAAGGTTTTCGATCCCTTCTTCACGACCAAGCCGGTGGGGGCGGGCACGGGGCTTGGCCTCTCGATCGCCGCTCGAATCCTCAAGGCCCACGGCGGTGAGATCCAGATCACCAGTCAACCGGGCGAAGGGACCTCGGTTCGCCTGCGGATCCCCTTGCCGACCGGAGCGCTGAGCGAAGACAAAGCCGAACGGCGTCCTACGCTAGGGGAAGGGAGCGAGGCCGCCCAGGGCGCCGAGCGGGCTGGTTCCTCGATTCCAGGCCGAACTCGTCCGCCGGACGAAAAAATCACCGGGAATCCGTGATCGATGGCAACTGGACGCCCACCATCCTTCCAGAGGAAAGGCCCCGTGATTTCGACCCTCAGTAGTGGCTTTGTGGCGGCCATGAAGGGCGGACCTCCGCCGGGCCGGCGTGATTGTCTGGGCACCCTCTTGGTGGTGGACGATGAGACGGCCATCACCGCCTCGATCGCCGACCAACTGCGCAAGCGATATCGGATCCTTACCGCCAACTGTGCCCAGGAGGTCTTCTCGCTCCTCGAAGCGAATGACATCGCGGTCATCCTCGCCGACCAGCGCATGCCCGGAGCGACCGGTGCCGAGATCCTCGCTCAGGTCGCCGCTGACTGTCCTGACACGACCCGGATCCTCATCACGGGTTACGCGGATATCGACGCGGTGATCCAGGCGGTCAATCAGGGCAAAATCTATCACTATCTGACCAAGCCGTGGCAGCCGACCGAGCTGGAAGCGGTGGTCGATCGAGCCTTCGAGCGCAATCGTCTCCTCCGCGAGCGGCGGGAGCTGATTGAGGAACTCCGGCGGGCGAATACCGAGCTCGAGGCGAAGGTCGCCGCGCGGACGCAAGAGATTGCCGACAAGAACGCCGTCCTGGAGGCACTGAACCAAACCAAGAACCAGTTCCTGGGCATGGCTGCCCACGACCTGCGCAGTCCCCTCAACAGCATCCAGGCGCTTGCGGAACTGATCCTCGACGAAGATGTCTCGATGACTCGGGAAGAGCGATTGGATTTCCTCACCCTCATCTGCGATCAGGCCAGGGGAATGTCCCACCTGATCGGCAACCTCCTGGATATCGCCAAGATCGAGTCCGGGAAAGTCGAGTTGCTGCTCGAACCGGTGGCCATCGTCCCCTATCTCGAAGCGACCTGGAAGCGCCATTCACCTCCTCGCGCAACGAAAAAAAATTCTCCTGATAACAGAAATCGCTGATCACTTACCTCTCGTCGTTTTCGACAAGGAGCGGATCGGCCAGGTGTTGAATAACCTCCTGAGCAATGCCTTCAAATACTCGCCGAGTCAAACGGTCGTCACCCTCCGGGTCCGGGCTTCGTCCGGGAACCTTGAGTTCTCGGTGAGCGATCAAGGCCCAGGCATCCCTCCCGAGGAGATCCCGAAGCTCTTCGGCGCATTCCAGCGGACCAGCATCAAGCCAACGGCGGGTGAGGATAGCTCGGGGCTGGGGCTCTGCATATGCAAGAAGATTGTCGAACTCCACGGGGGGACAATCGGCGTCGAGAGCGAGGTGGGGCGAGGCAGTCGCTTCTTTTTCCACCTGCCGCTTTCCCTTCCCACCTCGAGCCCTGATCCTGAGTGTTGAACGCGTCTTCATCGTCTCTGGTGCCCTCTCCCGCCAAGCTCAAACGCCCAAGGGATCTGATGTGAGAGAGAGTCACACTTGCCGATCGAGGAAGATCGCCTCGTCCCCGACCAGCTCCGAAGGGAAAGGAGAGGATCGCGTGAGTACCATTTCTCTGAAGGATCGCAGCGCCCTCGCCGAGAGATTACGCGCCCTGAAGCAAACCACGGCCGAGGCTGTCACCGAGGAATTCTTTCAGCGACATCCCGATTGGCTCCCCCGGTACGGTGAGCGGGGACGGAAGTTGGGTGTCGAGGACGCTTGCTTCCACATCGATTTCTTGGCCGGGGCCATCGAGAGCGGCACCAGGGATTCCTTCGTGGATTACACCCGATGGACGATCCGGATGCTGAGCGCACGGAAGATCACCCCCCAGTTCGTGGCGGAAAACCTCGAACAAATTGCTCGGTCGCTCGGCGCAATGCTCTCGGCCGAGGAGCAGGAGGTCGTTTCCGAGCTGATCCGTGCGGGGTGTGCGGCTTGCGCGGAGCCTCCCCCGACCATGCCGAGGGAAGGGACGGAGTCCGGTCTGGCGCTGACGCAAAGCCTCTTTCTTCAGGCGATCCTGAAAGGGCAGCGGAGGGCGGCGACAACGGTCGCCTTCGAATCGCTCCGCGACGGGAACCCGATCCAGGACATCTACGTCGAGGTGTTCCAGGAGTCGCTCTATCAGGTCGGGCGGCTCTGGGAATCCAACCGGATCACCGTCGCCGAAGAGCACATGGCGACCGCCATCACACAATACGTCCTCGCCCAGATGTATCCACACATCCCGGCCTCGGGAACGCGCCGAGGGAACATGGTCATCACGGGAGTCGCGGGAGAGCTGCATCAGGTGGGTGCCAATATGGTCGCCGATGTGCTGGAGGCGCAGGGCTATGACGTGCGGTTCCTGGGCACGAATATGCCGCATGGAGGCATCCTTCAGGCGATCAAGGAGCATGAAGCCGACCTGCTCGGGATCTCCACGACCATGCTGTTCAACATTCCCCAGGTCACACGACTGGCGGAGGAAGTGCGCGAAGAATTCGGACCTCGAAGCCCGCGCATCGTCGTGGGCGGATCAGCATTCCGCCCGCGCCAGATTTATATGCCGAAATCGGAGCCATCGGTTTCGCGCCCGATATCCGATCCGCGATCAAACTTGTGTGCTCATAAGACAATCAAATAATTCTCTCGCGCGATAAGTTTTTTTGGCCTGTCCGTGGTCAAAATCCCGGTGTGGGACCTCCACCCGTGCGGCACTCCCCGACGCGGCGCAACCATCCCCGTCTCGAACGGGCGTCGAACTGATCGCGATCGCTCGCTTTCCCCGGACCTCGAGACATCCCTCAACATCCTGCACGCCGCGTTCAGATCACGGCGGTCCAGGCTGTGGCCGCGTCGGAGGACGAGGGTTCCGCCGGGACCGCGTCCCGATCCCGAGAGTGGATGACCCGATTGCGTCCGGAACGCTTGGATCGATACATTGCCTCATCGGCCTGGTCGACCAGGACCGTCGCTCCATCGGCAAGCGCGGGGACCGCGGTGGCGACCCCGAAGCTGGCGGTCACTGGACGGAGCGGCCAGGGCCAGTCCGCAATCGTGGACCGCAGCCGCTCGGCCACGATCAGGGCCGCGGCCGCGTCGGTCGAGGGCAGTAAGACGACGAACTCCTCGCCGCCGTAGCGGGCGACCACGTCGTGATCGCGCACCCCGGCGCGGAGGACGGCCGCCACGGCGCGGAGGACCTCGTCGCCGGCGGGGTGGCCGAAGGTGTCGTTGAACTGCTTGAAGTGGTCCACATCGAGCATGATCAGCGACAGCGGCAGGCTACCACGGGCCGACATCGAGACGTGTGTTTCCAGGTCCTCGCGGAAGCGGCGACGGTTCTTCACGCAGGTCAACTCATCGGTCGTCGCCAGCTCGGCCAGCCGCGCGTTCTGACGCAACAGCGTCTCGTGGACGGCCACGATCCGCCCGGCAATCTCCAGCCGCACGGCCAACTCGTTCGGGTCGGGCGGTTTGACGAGGAAGTCATCGGCCCCGGCCCGCAATCCCTTGAGCTTGTCCTCGTGACGGTCGCGCGAGGTGAGCAAGATGACATACGTGTAGTGGCCCAGGTCCGTCGCCCGGATCCGTCGGCAGAGCTCGAGACCGTCCAGCACGGGCATCATCCAGTCGGAGATCAGCAGCGGTGCATTCCCGCTCTGAACAAGGTGCCATGCCTGACCGCCGTCGATCGCCACAGTCACCTCGTGCCCCATCCGCTCCAGGGAGCGGCGCAGGAACAGGGCCGCGGGGGGCTGGTCTTCTGCGATAAGAATCTTCACACATCACTCCACACGGCGCCCCGGATCGGGCGACTGCCATCCGGCGCCCATCATAAAGCAAGCCTAGGTCACGAATCCTTGCAGGATCTGCCGCAAGGCCTCCCACCCGAATCGACTGGGATAAGTAGCCGTCGAAACCCGCCTCCAGAGCATCGTTCTCAGTCCCCCTCGCTCGGGCGCGCCGTCGGGACGATGACCGGGACATGTCCGCCCGTCCCTCTCGGTCCCGGATCACCGCGATGGCCTCGAAGCCGTCCCTCCCGGGCATCTCCACGTCCATGAGGACCACGATCGAAGGGGTCGGCCGCGAATGCCTCGAGGGCGCGAAAGCCGCAGGCCGTGTTGCCGCGTGGGCCCGGCCGGCGCTGCAGCAGCCGGTCCGCCCCCGTCCACAACGCGGCTGGAGTGTCCGGCCCGCGTGGGGTTTCCCCTTTGTCCGCGAGAGTCGTCCTCATCCTCACCTCCGGGTATGGCTCAGGAGCGCCGCTTTCACGTCGCGCCAGGCGGTACGAAGCGCCGGCGCCGCGGCCTTGGCGCGGCGAGGTCGGCGCCCCGTCCGGCCTCTTCCACTGCGCGGCTGGCGACGGCCAGGACCTCCGCCCCGATCGTCTGGCTGATCCCCTTCAGGCCGTGCGCCTCGTCGGCCAGTCGCCTCGCATCTCCCGCCGCCAGCGCCGCGCCGACCGCCTCGATCAGCCGCTGGGCCGTCCCCAGGAAGGAGTCGGCCAGCTCGCCCGCGAACTCGGCGTCACCGCCGCACTTCTCGAGCAACTGCTCCCAGGCCGGTTCAACCTCCGCCTCGGACCCCCCGCCGGCGCAGAGCAGGTCTCCCAGAGCCCGGAGCATCTCTTCGGCCCGGATTGGCTTGGCCAGGTAGCCGTCGAAGCCGGCCTTCAGGCAGCGCTCGCGGTCGCCCTTCATGGCGTGCGCGGTCACGGCGATGATCGGCACGTGGGCCTTCGTGCCCTCCTCCTGGGTGCGGATCGCCCGCACCGCCTCGAACCCATCCATCACGGGCATCTGCACGTCCATGAGCACGAGGTCGAACGTGTCGGCCCCCAGCGCTGCCAGCGCCTGCCGGCCGTCGCCGACAACGACCACCGAGTGGCCCATCTTCTTGAGCATGTGGACGGCCAGCTTCTGGTTGACGACATGATCCTCGGCCAACAGGATCCGCAGGCCGCCGACGACGGAGGACGATGGCGACCGGGTCTCCGCCCCGGCGTGTGAGGCTCGGCCCGGGTCTTCGACACGCGCCTCGAGGGAGGAACGTCCTCATCAGGGCGTGGAACAGTTCCGGCTGCCGCACGGGCTTGGTCAGGCACGCGGCGATCCCCAGAGACCGGCACCGCGTCTCCTCGTCCGGCTGGCCGGCAGACGACAGGATCAGCAGGGCGAGACCGTCGAGGTCCGGCTCGGCGCGGATCCGCTCAGTCAGGGCGAACCCGTCCATCCCGGGCATCATGATGTCGATCAGGGCGACGGCGAAGGGTTGCGCACGGCGAGCCGCCACACGGAGCACGTCCAGGGCCACCGGACCCGCGTCGACCGTCGTCGGCCGGGCGCCCCAGTGGATCAGGATCTCCTCGAGGATTCGGCGATTGGTGGCGTTATCATCGACGACGAGCACGGGCAGACCTCCCAAACGCGGCTGGACCTGCTCCCCCCGGCATGTCTCGACCTCGGGCTGGGGCTCGAAGCGAGCCGTGAAGTGGAAGGTGCTGCCCCGGCCGACCTCGCTCTCGACCCAGATCCGCCCGCCCATCAGCGCGACCAGTTGGGCCGAGATCGCCAAGCCCAGCCCGGTGCCGCCGTACCAGCGGGTCATCGACCCGTCGGCCTGCGCGAACGGCTCGAAAATGACCTGCTGCTTCTCGGGCGGGATGCCGATGCCCGTGTCGACGACGGCGAAATGCAGACCCACCAGCTGCCTCCTTCACCTCGTTCGCCGCTCGACGGCGATGACGACCTCGCCGCGCTCGGTGAACTTGATGGCGTTGCCGACCAGGTTGACCACGATCTGCCGCAGCCGGCCCGGATCGCCGATCAACGCATCGGGCACGTCGGGGGCAATGCGGCAGGCCAGTTCCAGCCCCTTGGCGTTGCCCGCAGCGCCAGTCGTCGCGCATCGTCTCCTCGACGGTGTCGCGCAGGGTCGAAGGGCACCGGGTCCAGGTCGAGCTTGCCGGCCTCGATCTTGGAGAAGTCGAGGATATCGTTGATGACAATCAGCAGCGCCTCGGCCGAGACTTGGCCATGTCCAGGTACTCGCGCTGCTGGCAGGTGAGCCCCGTGTCGAGCGCCAGCTCGGTCATGCCGATGATGCCGTTCATCGGGGTGCGGATCTCGTGGCTCATGTTGGCCAGGAACTCGCTCTTGGCCCGGGTGGCCGCCTCGGCGGCCGCTCGGCGCGCTGGGCTTCCCGTTCGGCCCTGCGACGCTCGGCGACCTCGCCCTGGAGCGCGGCGTTGGCCCGCTCCAGCGCATCGGTCCGCTCCCGGACCCGCCTCTCCAGCTCGTCGTGCGCCCGGCGGAGCGCTCCTCGGCGCGCTTCTGGTCGTCGATGTCGGTGCAGGTGCCGAACCACTGGACGATCCTCCCCGCCTCGTCGAGCAGTGGCAGGCCGCGTCCGAGGTGCCAGCGGTAGGACCCATCCGAGTCGCGCCGCAGGCGGTACTCGATCTCGAACGCCGCGCCGGACGCCCCGGCCTGTCCCCAGATTTCGCGGGTCCGTTCTCGATCGTCCGGGTGGATCATGCCGAGCCAACTCAATCCGAGCCAGCCTTCGGGGTTCTGGCCCGCGTAATCATACCAGCGGCGGTTGACGTACTCGTTCTGTCCGTCGGGCCGGCAGGTCCAGACGAGTTGGGGCAGGGCCTCGGCCAGTGTGCGGAACCGCGCCTCGCTGGCCCGCAACTCCTCCTCGCCCCTGCGGCGCTCGGCGATCTCGCCCTGGAGTGCGGCGTTGGCCCGTTCCAACGCGGCGGTCCGCTCCCGGACCCGCCTCTCCAGCTCGTCGTGTGCCCGGCAGATGCCTCCTCGGCCCGTCGGCGCTCGATGAACAGGCCGATCTGCCGGCCGAGGGTCGCCATCAGATCGAGGAGTGGTCGATCCATCTCCAGCTCCGAACGGGTGAAGAAGGACATGACGCCGACCACCCCGGTCTCGCAAGCGATCGGGAAGCCGAAGGTGCCGCGGAGTCCGGCACGGGCGGCCAGGGTGGCACGGGGAAAGTTGCCGTCCCGGGTGATGTCCGCGATCCAGACGGGCTGCCCCGAGGACCAGATCTGGCCCGGTAGCCCAATGCCGGGGGCGAATGTGAACTGGCGCGACCCGACCGCCCAGTCCCGCTCCTGCTCGCGAGGCGACCACCAATCAAACGCCGATCGCAGGATCCCCGCCTCCCGGTCGACGTCCCAGTATTCACCCCATTCCCAGCCGAGGGTCTCGCCGATCGCCCCGAGGATCTGAGGGATCGCCTCTCGGAGAGTGAACGGCCCGGCGAGGATGTTCAGGCAGGCATGCTGCATAGCCATGCGGGATTCGTTGCGCTTGCGTTCGGTGATGTCGCTTTCAATGGCGATGAAATGAGTCAGCTCACCCCCTTCGTTGTGGACTGGCTGGCACTCGACGCGGACCCAGGTACTTCTGGCCGCTCTTGGTATAGTTGAGGACCTCGGCCTGGAACCCTTCGCCCTTGCGGATCCACTCGCGCATCTGCGCCACGGTGGCCGGGTCGGTCTCCGGCCCGTGGAGGACGGAGCCCGGGGTGCGGCCGAGGAGTTCCTCGAGTGTACGGTCGCTGAGTCGCATGAACGTGTTGTTCACCCACTCGATTCGGGTCTCGGCGTCGGTGATGACGACGGCGTTATGGGAGCGGGCGGCGACGAGCGCGAGCATTCGCGCCTCGGCCTCGCTGCCGCGCAGTGCCTCCTCCGCCCGCTTGCGATCGGTGATGTCGTGGGCCAGTCCGATCAGGCCGACGACCCGGCCGCTGGCGTCGCGGTAGACGCTCCTGGTGGTCAGGAAGACGCGCGTGCTGCCGTCGGCCGTCTCGGTCGATTCGTGAGTCTCTGCCACTCCGCAAGTCAGGATCCGGTGGTCGTTCTCGATCGTCTCGCGGGCCGACTGCGGCTCGAACAGCTCCGCGTCCGTGCGGCCGACCACCTCGCCCACAGCCCGGCCGAGGGAGCGGGCCCCGGCCTCGTTGATCAGCATGTAGCGGCCATCCAGGCCCTTGACGAAGACGGCGTCGGGGATGCCGTCGAGGACGGCCCTCAGCAGCGCATGCCCTTTACAGAGCTCCGCCTCCGTCCGCTCCCGATGGGTGACCTGCCGCTCCAGCGCGGCGTTCGCCTGCCGCAGCTCGGTGGTGCGGTCTTCCACGACCCGTTCGACTTGGTCGCGAGTCGTCTCGACCTCCGCCCGGTTGCGAGCGACCTCGCGCAGTACGCGGAGTGAGTGGAAGATGCCGAGGAGGAGGACGACGTCTTCGAAGAGCACCCAGGCCGTGTGCTCGGCCCAGCGCCAGGGGCTGGCCGTCAGGACCCCGAAGAGGGAGTACGGCCAAAAGACGCCCCGGAGGAAATGGTCCAGGGCGACGACGACCGACGCGACTGCCAGCACACGCCAGTCGCGGTAGAGGGCCAGGAACGCGAGCGAGCCGAAGACGTGGAAGTGGGTTTCAATCCGGCCGCCTGTCAAGTGGATCAGCAGGGCGCCCATGAGCATCTGGGAGATCGTCACGATGAGGCGCGTGGCCACCCCGCCCGGACGGGCCAGGGCCAGAGCGACCGGCAAACTGACGATCGCGCCGCCCAGCAGCAGGGCGACCCGGACGGGGATGCGGCTGGACTCGCCGGCCCATACCATGGGGGAGATCAGCAGGGCCGTGGCCAGGGCCGCCACCCACTCGAGCAGCAGCAGGACCACGAACATGCGGTCGACCCGCCGGTTGCCGGAGTCCAACTGCTGCGCGAAGAGCACATCGGCCCGCTGGACGATCGGTCGCGGATCATCCCCGGCAACCATCGTCCCACTCATCGGGCGACCTTCCTGCCGAGTGTCGGCCTCGGGGTGTCGAGTATGCAGCCGAAGACGGGGCTCCCCCGCCGGGTCGCGGTCCCGTCCGCAATCAGGGCAATCACCGCGTCGCGGCCGATGGTGTCGCCTTGAGGGCTGCGGAAGGGAGTGATCCCGCCGCTGAAATGGAGGAAGAGGAGGAGGATTGGCCTCGACCCGTCGAGACGGACCCGACTGTCCGCCGGCCAACGCTCCTGCGGAGTCCCGGCATCATTGGGCTTCGCATGGTACGTTCCCAGGATGAGGCCCCCCGGGCCGACGGCCGAGCCCCAGAGGATCATCACGCCGACGATGACCGGCGAGAGTTTCGAGGGAGAGGACACGTTTCGAGTTCCGGGGCAGAAAAGGGCTCAAGGGCAGTCTGCACCTAGACTAACCCTAGGACAACATCCGCCCGGAAGCATCCCGGCACGGGACGATTCCTGGGATCCGTCCGCCACCAGGGCCAGACCGTCGCCATGAGGGGACCGAACGTGTCTAACTTTTTTTGGATCTAAGCATGTCGGAAAAGGTGCCTATTTTTCTGTGGACATCTGAGGGAGAAATACCCTATTCTACCCCCATCGCATTTCGAGGCATCACATTGGTGCAGTCCCGCTTCCCATGTGGGACGGTGATGCCGCAGTCCATCATGGGGATGATGGAGCCCCATCTTGATGAGGTTTGCAACATGTCGACGCTCCCGACGAGCAATGGGGCCGAGTTGGTCAACTACCCGGATCAACTGCGCGAGCTCATTCCCCACTATCTCCGCGCCGGATCCTTCGCCGCGTCGCGCTGCCTGATGGCGGGATCCAATTTGTCGAGGCGCAGACCGATCAGGTCTTCATCACGCTCGACGGCCAGGGCCGATTCGTGATCTGAGGCGGCGGAGGCCTCCCGGCGCGACCTCTTTCCCAAGCGACCTGCCACCTGGATCAGGAGGGGGAGATGTCGTCATGGAGGCGATTCTCGAGCAGGCGATGGAGCAACTCAAGTCGGCCGCCTTGTCCATCAGCGCGCATGCCTATTGTCCCTACAGCAAGTTCCGCGTCGGGGCCGCTGTTCTGACCGAGGCGGGCGAAATCTATTCCGGCTGCAATGTCGAGAACGCCTCTTACGGCCTCACCATCTGCGCCGAGCGCAATGCCATCTTCCAGATGGTGGCGAAGGCCCACGCCCCGATCCGCGCCCTCGTGATCTACACGCCGACCGAGACCCCCTCGGCTCCCTGCGGGGCGTGCCGTCAAGTGATCCACGAATTCGGGCCCGACGCCGAGGTCATCTCCTACTGCGATGGGCCCGAGGTCCTTCGAAAGAAGTTATCGGAGTTGCTGCCCGATGCGTTCGGTCCCCGGAACCTGAGTTGAAAGGATCGTCACCCGCGTTCGGGTGACGATTTCCGGCGACCGCTTCCAACGGCTCATGAGCCTCGACCGGCCCCGACGTTCGGCGGGCGATCCACGCCGGCGCCCGCTGGTTTGAGGCGGCCAGGCTCACCGGGATCCGGCAGGTGACGAGAGTGCCATCACCCCTCGGCCTTTCCCTTCTCCTTCGGCTTGGCGACCTTGCCGCGTTGTCCCTTCGGCTTGGCGGCCGACTCGGGGTGTTTGATGACACTGGCCAGCATCTCGGCCAGCCGCTGGGCCGCCGCGCCCGGGCCGCAGGCCAGTTCCGCCATCTCGGCGAAACTGAGCTGCGGGTCGGGGAACGGCAACCGTCCCTCCGCCTGCTCGGCCGTCGTCAAGAGGGTGTACGCCTTGTTCTTTTGCTGGATTTTCACCCCACAGCGTTTCAAGAGCTCCAACTCGCGATAGAACGTGCGCAGCCCGACCCGGAGAGCGGTGAGGATTTCGTTGCGTGAGTGCGCGGCCTGGGCCAGGAGCATGACCAGGTGATGAAGCCTCGCGGCGCGTCCCAGGGTGATGTGGACGGCGGGACGTCGGCGGCTGCTTGAGGCGCGTTTCATGGGAAGCATGTCCTTATCGAGTCCCCAGCGACCCTCGGGCTGTGGCCCCGCGGAATGGGCGGAAAATCCATCCAGTTGGCTCACCCTTCTCGAAAAGACGCGATGCACGGAAAGGAGTCGGCGATCGGTTGTCGCGATTAAGGAGATTTTGCGGATTCTTTCAAGGGTGCGACTCAGCGTGCCGATTATCGAGAAAGGCCCAACGAATTGCCAGGTCACGAGCGAACGCGCGGGTGGTCGTGCGTCGTCCTCCTTGCGGTTCGGACCGGCCGCATGGAAGTCCCGGGCTCGCGGAGCGGAGCGGAGAACGGCTCCGGCTCGAATCGTCGCGCGGGCCCGGTGGGCCGGTCTGCCTCCTCGCGCATTGGGAGTCTGGTCTTATGGCGACGCGGAAGCCCTCCCCAAGGAACCGGGCCGTTCGGCCCGCGGCGGAAGACCTGGAGTCGCGGCACTTGCTCTCCAAGGTGGTTTCCGGGACCGACATCGATGGCGACACGTGGACCCTCCAGTTGTTCGGGCGGGGCTCGCTGACCGTCGTCAAGCAGAACGGCCCCAACGGCGACCCAGCGCCGTTAAACTCGCAGACCGAGATCAACCAGATCATCGTCGGCGGCACCGACCCCAACCATTCCCGGCTAGTCGGCCGCGTCACCAAGGGGCCGACCGGGCGACGGACAAGGTCTTCTTTCAGGACCTCACCGAGCTCACGTCGAGGTCGGAAATCCTCGGGGCCGGCAACGGCCTGCTGGCGATCAACATGCCCAACTTCTGGCTGGGCAACACCACGCCCGCGACGTCCTCGACGACGCCGACCACGCCCGTCGATCTCCATCCCCGACGGCGTCGACACGTTCCGTTTCGGCGGCGTGGACACGACGCACAACCAGATCAACCCGCCCGCCAGCACCGCGACGAGCGACAACTACGCGGTCACCCTCGGCCTGCCGCCGCACGGCGGGACGCGGATCATCGTCGACAAGTCGATCAGCAGCACCCAGTCGGTCCCGCCTCCGGCTCGACGACGCCGACGACCATCCAGCACGGCGTCGACCTTCAACGTCTCGGGCCGGCTCGACCTGTTCCAGGCCAACGAGATCCTCGGCGACGCCGAGCAACCCCCCCGGCCAGTTCTCGACGAACAATACCAGCGCGACCGGGTTCGGCGGGACGACGGTCTTCTCCGGGACCAACGGGACGGCCCCGTTCCTCAACTCGGCTGCAGAACCTTCAGGGGGCGGTCACCGGCGCGATCGGCAACGTCCGGATCGGCGGCAACGCCACCAACTTCAGCACCATCGTCAACGACGCCACCGGCTCGGGCAACGCCAGGATCACTAACTTCTCGATCGGCGGCGAGACCGACAACGTCCTGCTCCTCGCCCCCAACGGCTCCCGCAACATCTCGTTCGGCCTCGGGATGGATAAGGTGGATATCCTCACCAACGTCATCAACAACTTGCAGGCGAACCGCGGCGCGCTGAACTCCCGGGTCCACGTCGACCGCACAATCAGCAAGGTGACCATCGGCGGCGACGTCGTCAACACCGACGTCGAAACCGGCCTCCAGCAGGACTTCACAGAATCTTCCAGACCATCACCGGGACGTTGCCCCAGACCAATCTGCTCGCGACCGTGGGGCCCACGAATCCGCCCGACCCGCTCAATGCCCAGGTCGGCGGCGGCATGACGGTCCTGGTCGCCGGCGACGTGACCAACTCGGTTTTCACGGCGTCGGTCCAGCCGTTGACCCTGACGTTGGGCACCTCCCGCGACCACGACCAAGCGGATCTTCGGGACCCAGGATGTCACCCTGCCGACCGGACACATCCTCGCGAAAGTCGAAGGGACGGTCGACAACTCCGGGCAGCCCGTCAACTCCACCACTAACCCCACCACCAACACCACCTTCGAAACCATCAACAACAACCCCATCAAGGCATTCTACGCGGCGGACCTGCACGTCAAACAAGGCCCCGTCATCCCCCCGAACGTGCCCGAGCCGCCCTATCCTCCGCCGGCCAAGCCGGTCCACGCGCCGGCATCCCTCACCTCGGCCAGATGCTGATGAGATCGTCCCTTTCGGCCACGGCGGTCCACGGCGCCTCGGTCCCCAAAGGTCCCAGCAACACCTCGACCGCGAAGCATCCGAAATAAGGATCGCAAGACCCCTGCACGCAATGAATAGCATCGTGCCGGATCGTGCCGCGATCGGGCCGTCCGCTTGGCCCGGAAAAGCCGAGGCCCGTCCCCTTCCAGGGGACGGGCCTCGGCTCGTCGTGTGTCGCCCGACAGGGATGGGGCGCGCGGGTGGGGTCGGCCCTCCCGCGATCCCGATCCTTGTGCGGCATGGCGTTACGGCCGGGCCGCGCGGAGGGCGCGGTAACCGATGTCGCGGCGATACCAGGCGCCGGCGAAGCGGATGGCGCGGACGGCCTCGTAGGCGCGGGCCTGGGCGTCGGCCAGGGTGTCGCCCAGCGCGGTGACGTCGAGCACGCGACCGCCGTCGGTGACGATCCGACCGTCGCGGCCGAGCGTCGGGTCGGTCCGCAGGGCGGTCCCGGCGTGGAAGACCTTGACGTTGGGCATCCGCTCGGCTTCTTCCAGGTTGTTGATCACGCGGTCGCGTTCGTAGTGGCCGGGGTAACCTTCCGAGGCCATGACCACGGTCACGGCGGGGTGCGGGTCCCATTCGAGCATCACCGTGTCGAGCCGTTCCTCGACGACCGCGTCGAGGCTTCGAACAGGTCGGACTTGAGCCGCATCAGGACGGCCTGGCACTCGGGGTCGCCGAGGCGGACGTTGAACTCGAGGACTTTCGGCCCCTGGTTGGTGAGCATCAAGCCGGCGTAGAGGACGCCGCGGAAGGGCCGCCGGGCGCGCTTCAGGGCGTGGACGGCGGGGACGAGGATCTCGCGCTCGACCTGCTCCATCAGCGCGGGGGTGACGATCGGCGCGGGGAGTAGGCGCCCATGCCGCCGGTGTTGGGACCTTCGTCGTGGTCGAAGGCGCGCTTGTGGTCCTGGCTCGACTCCAGGGGGACGATCGTCCGGCCGTCGGTCAGCGCCAGGATGCTCGTCTCCTGGCCGTCGAGCCGCTCCTCGATGATCAGACGGTCGCCGGCCTTGCCGAAGATTCGGCGGACCATGATCTGGTCGATGGCCTCCAGCGCCTGGCGGAGGTTGTCGCAGACATAGGCCCCCTTGCCGGCGGCGAGCCCGTCGGCCTTGATGACCATGCCCAGCGGCCGGCCCAGGACGTGGTCGCGCGCCTCGGCAGCGGTGCTGAAGAGACGGCGCTTGCCGCGCTCCTCGATCTCGACCTGGACGCCCGGCCCGAGCTGCTCGCGGGTCCATGATGCGGTCGATCGCCTCCAGCGTCTCGCTGGCGGTCCGGCAGAGCAGGGTGTGCCGGAGCGTCGAGCGGCCCTTGGAGCGGACGACCAGCGAGACCTCGCGCGACAGGACGTAGTGCTCGGCGTCGGGCGCCGAGCGGAAGATCCGGTAGTCGGCCGTCGGGATGCCCGCCTGGCGCATCAGCTCCTTGGCGAAGACCTTGCTCCCCTCCAGCTCGGCGGCATCGCGGCGGGGGCCGAAGATCCGCAGGCCCTCGCGCTGGAAGGCATCGACGATCCCGTTGATCAGCGGCTCCTCGGGGCCGACGACGGTCAGTCCCACCCCCTCGCGCTTGGCGAACTGGATCAGGGCGCGGGTGTCGCCCACCTCCTGGGGGATGTTGTGCGCGTCGAGCGCCGTGCCCGCGTTGCCGGGGGCGCAGTAGACCGTCCGGACCCGAGGCGATTGCTTCAATTTCCAGCAGAGGGCGTGCTCCCGCCCTCCTTTGCCTATCACGAGGACTTTCAACGCGGTGACTCCCTGGAACCTGAAACACTATTCTAAAGGTTCCGGGCCCCGCCGCCCAGGGGCAAAACCTTGGGGGCGCCAAGATCGGGTAAGCGTCACGATTGTGGGTGGAAAATTAACACCCCCGAGAAGTGAGCGAATGTCAAGGGGGAAGCCCGTTCGGTCGCACGGTTTTCCTCTGGGATTTGCGGACCTTGCGTAAGATAGGGTGCTCCATCTCGCGCTTTCATGGCCGAAGATCAATCCTCCTCGGTCGAGGGTCACTGAGCCGGCGAAGGACGGAGGCACAAGTGCAAGGAGAAGTCAAGGGCCAAGTTACGTCAATTCGGCCCTTCTGCCATGCTGGACAAACGCTATCCCCACAAAGATGACGCTTACCCGCCAAGATCCTGGATCAGGGTGCGCAGGCGGCCGGGTGGTACGCCCGGAGTCTTCGACGGGCGTGGGCTTCAGCCACCCTGTGGACACCCTCGAACGTCCCTCCGTCTCGATCCCCCAGGCGGCGGGTGACACAGGCCAGGCTGAGGCGGCGTGGAAAAATAACTTCAAGCACTTACTCTCGACTTTGTCCCTTACGCTGCGGACGGAAAGATACGTCCTGTTTCTCCTCTCTTTCTGCGAGTTCTTCGTGCCTTCCTGGTGAGTCCATCCGGGACGGTCGGGTGGACAAGGTGCTTGCAGCACTCCCTTGCGCGGATAAATTTGAATCACTTTGAAGAAGGCCCGAAGCCTTGGTGAAGATCATGCAAGTGATCCCGGCCATCGACCTCCGAGGAGGGTGTTGCGTCCGTCTCAGACAAGGGGATTACGACCAAGAGACCATTTTTTGCGATGATCCCGCGGCGATGGCTGCACGCTGGGAGGGGGAGGGAGCGACCCGGATCCATCTGGTCGATCTGGACGGTGCCAAGGCCGGCCGACCCGTCAACGTCGAGGCGATCCGCGCGATCCTCGCGAGGGTCAAGGTCCCCTGTCAGCTCGGCGGGGGAGTTCGCGACCGGGAAACGATCGCGGCCTGGCTCGACGCGGGCCTGGAGCGGGTGATCGTCGGGACGCAGGCGCTGAAGGACCCGACCTGGTTTCGCGCGATGGCCCGGACCTATCCCGGACGGCTGGTCCTCGGGCTCGACGCCCGCAACGGTCGGGTCGCTACCGAGGGTTGGCTCAACGTCTCCTCGGTCGAAGCCGCGACCTTGGCCGAACAGTTCGACGACCTGCCCCTAACGGGCGTCGTTTACACCGACATCGCGCGCGACGGGATGCTCGAAGGGCCGAACCTGGCCGCGACCGAGGCGCTCGCCTTGCGCCTGAAGACCCCGGTCATTGCGTCGGGAGGCGTGGGGACACTGGAAGATCTGGCCCGCCTGGCGGCCTTGCCGATCGCGGCATGCATCGTCGGTCGGGCCTTGTACGAAGGTCGTTTCCGGCTCAGCGAAGCGCGGGAACGGGCTGGCGAGCTCACTGCGACACCCTAGGCGGGCCGTCGTCGACCCGCCCCTTCCTGGTGCCACGCTTCGCCGGCCGTAGGCGGGAACCTCAGCCCGATTCCGAAGGGGAGACGAATTGCCATGACCACGACTTATCACATCACGGACATCCGCAACGTCGCCCTGGCCGGACATGGGGCGTCGGGCAAGACGAGCCTTGCCGACGCCCTGCTCTACACCGCGGGCGCCACCGATCGGCGCGGCTCGGTCGATGATGGCACCAGCATCTCGGACGTGGATGACGAAGAGAAACGCCGCCATTTCACCATCGATTGTCACCTGCTCCACCTGGAATGGGCGAGCAAACAAATCCGCCTGATCGACTCGCCCGGCTATCCTGACTTCATCGGCAACGCGCTCAGCGCCCTGGCCGCCGTCGAGAACGTCCTCCTCACTGTCTCGGCCCCCGCCGGCATCGAGGTCAACACCCGTCGGATCTTCCAGGAAGCCTCCCGGCAGAAGCTCGGCCGGATGATCGCCCTGACTCGGATGGACGCCGACAACGTCGATTTCCTCCGCGTCCTGGCGCAGATCCGCGAGACGTTCGGTGTGCAGTGCGTCCCCTTCTTCGTGCCGATCGGCCAGGGCCCCTCGTTCTCCGGGATCGTCGACGCGCTCAATCCGCCCGAGGACGTCCCCGAGGGTTGCCCGATGAGCCCTGCGGAGGCGTACCAGATGGTCGTCGAGCAGATCGTCGAAACCGACGACGACCTGATGAACCGCTATCTCGAAGGCGAAACCCTCTCATTGACCGAACTCCGCGCGGCCACCTGCCGGGCCATCGCGCACGGGCAACTCGTCCCGATCGTCTGCCTCTCGGGGCGCAAGGACATCGGCATCAAGGAGCTGCTCAACGTGATCGTCGATTGCGGCCTGACCCCGGCCGACGTCCACCGCCACGGCTCGGTGCCCGAGCGCGAAGAGGATGTCGAGCTGGAGCCGCACGAGGAGGGCGAGCTCGTCGCGCAGGTCTTCAAGACCACCAACGACCTGTTCATGGGCAAGCTGAGCTTCCTGCGGATCTACTCGGGGCGGATGACGCACGACACGACCCTGATGAACCTCCGGACCGGCAAGACGGCCAAGCCCGGGCACCTGTACCGGCTCCAGGGCAAGTCGCAGGAGGAGGTCAAGGAGGCGATCGCTGGCGACATCGTCGCGATCCCCAAGTTCGACGACCTGCACATCTCCGACACCGTGACCTCGACGGCCAACGGCCACGCGCCCCACCTCGTGCTCGACCCGATCAAGTTCCCCATGCCGATGGTCCCCCGCGCCGTCGAGCCGAAGACCCGCGAGGACGAGCCGAAGATCTCGGTCGGCCTGGCGAAGATTGCCGACGAGGACCCGACCTTCACCTACCGGCGCGATGCGCAGACGCACGAGCTGGTGATCTCGGGCATGAGCGAGTTGCACCTGGACGTCATCCAGAACCGGCTCAAGTCCCGCTACAAGCTCGACATCAACACCCACATCCCGCACGTCCCCTACCTCGAGACGATCACCGGTGAGGCCGAGTCGCACCACCGCCACAAGAAGCAGACTGGCGGACGCGGGCAGTTCGCCGACGTGCACCTTCGAATCCGGCCCCGGGCGCGGAGCGAGGGGTTCAACTTCGTCGATGCGATCAAGGGGGGCGTGATCCCCAACCAGTACATCCCCGCTGTCGAGAAGGGCGTCCGCGAGCAACTGGAGAAGGGGGTGGTCTCGGGCAACCCGGTCGTGGACGTCGAGGCCGAGGTCTTCTTCGGCGGCTATCATCCGGTCGATAGCTCGGAACAGGCGTTTAAGACGGCCTCGGCGGCGGCGTTCCGCAAGGCGTTCCTCGACGCCCGGCCGGTCCTGCTCGAACCGATCGTCAGCCTGGAGGTGGTCGTGCCGATCGAGAAGTTCGGCGACATCTCCGCCGACCTGGCCACGCGTCGCGGGCACATCACCGGGATGGAGGCCGTTCCCGGCGGCATGCAGGCAATCCAGGCGACCGTCCCGCTCAGCGAAGTCTTCCGCTATGCGACCGACCTGAAGAGCATGACCGGCGGCCGGGGCTCGTACACGATGGAGTTCAAGGCATATGAGCCGGTCCCGCCCAACATCCAGCAGACGATCATCGATCGCTGGAACAAGGCCCGCGCGGGCATCGAAGAGGAGTAATACGGAACCCCAGACGTTTCGCCCGTCGAGGGAGGCGGGCCTCCCCAGCTTGGAGCACCCGGCCGCCCTCGGAGGTGAGCGGAAGCTTCCTGGGAAGCGTCTAAGGCGGCCAGCTCCCCCGTTCAGGCGTCGGGCCGGGAGAGGGAGTGACTTCCCGGTCCGACGGTGATTCGAATCCCTCGGACGCGGGATCCCCGATTCAATAGTAACCGCCGAAGAACCCAACGCCGTAGCCGGAGCCGAAGTAGGGGCGAGCGTAGTTGTCGATATGCTGCTGGATGGCGTTCGAGCGCCGGATGCCGACCTGCTGCGCGGCGCGCTGCTCATCCCAGTCGGGGGCTCCCCCCCCACGGTCGAAGGAGGCGACCCGGACGGGATCCTGCTCGCTCTGGAACTGGTCGCCGGGCGGATAATACTCGGCGAATCGCCCGATGTTCCCCGGATTGCGGAAGCCGGCCGACTGGTCGTCTTGATAATAGCCGGGATAGGGATACGGATAATGATGGACGATGCTCCTGCGCCGGGGGTAGGTTCGCGCGGGGGTGGTCGCGGGACTGGTAGGCTGCGCGGCGAGCTGGGCCGTGCTCGGAGCTTGGTCGCCCGGAGGCGGTGTCTGCGCGGTCGCGCTCGCCGCGAGGGCCCCCGAGAAGATGAAGGCCGTGGCGACTCGGTGGAGACAGGTCATGGTGGTTCCTCGTGCACCAAGAAGGGTACAGGGTCCGGACGCCGAAGATGACGACCAGCCCTTTTTCCTATTCTATCATCCCGTCCAGATCGCCTGATCCGCCGGGATCTCTGGTCAATTGTTCGGGGAAGCAAGACGGCCCCCCATCCCGACCGTAGTCCGTTCTCGTTCCCGACATTCCGCGTGGGAGTCCCGATTTCTCGATGCGCTGCGTCTCTGCGGAGGTCACCCGGGGGACACAGAGCGTCCTCAGAGGCATTCCCACGCTCCGCGTGGGAATGAGGCAATCAGCCCGCGTCTCCTCGCAGGCCAACCGCTCGAAGGACCGTCCGGTCCGGTCCGAGAAACCCCTTGAACACTTGTCTCGCATCAGCAAGCTAGATGCCGAATCCCCCTTGCGCGGCCCTCACGTCGTGTAGTCGGCGTTGAGCCGGACGTATTCGGCGGTCAGGTCGCAGGTCCAGAACCGGATCGACGGCCGTCGCCGTGGGTCAGGACGCAGGCGGATCGTGCGTCTCGCGCTCGGCCGCGAGTCGCGCCGAGACGGCCGCGGCGTCGAAGGGCGACGGGGACGCCGTCGCGATAGAGCGGCGACGCCGTTGAGCCAGAGCGAGAGCTCGCGCTCCTCGAACGGGACGCCGGCGTAGCCGGCGGCCGAGACGATCCGGCCCCAGTTCGGGTCGGCGCCGTGGATGGCGGTCTTGACCAGCGGGCTGTCGGCCACGGCCCGGGCGATCGTGCGGGCCTGCTCGCGGTCGCGGCACCCCTCGACGTCGATCGTGATCAGGTGCGTGGCCCCCTCGCCGTCGTCGGGGATCATCCGGGCCAGCGTCTCGCAGGCCTCGCGGACCACGCCGGCGAACGCCGCAGTCGTCGCCCCGGAGCGGCCGCTCGCCGCGGCCGCGCCGCTGGCCAGCAGCAGGACGGTGTCGTTGGTGCTGGTGTGCCCCTCGACCGAGATGCAGTTGAACGAGTCCTCGACCGCCTCGGAGAGGATCGCCTGGAGATCGGCCGCGGCGACCCGGGCGTCGGTCAGCAGGAAGGCGAGCATCGTCGCCATCCGCGGGCCGATCATCGCCGCCCCCTTGGCCAGCCCGAGCAAGGCGACCTGGCCGGCCGCCGATCGTCCGGCGCCGCGAGACGACCTTGGGGCGGGTGTCGGTCGTCAGGATGGCCTGCGACGCCGTCGCGGAAGCGCGGCCGCGTCCGCCGAGAGCCGCGCCAGGGCCTCGGCCAGTCCCGCCTCGAGCCGGTCCATCGGCAACTGGTGGCCGATCACGCCCGTCGAGGCGACGAGGACCTGCTCGGGCCGACAGCCCGAGCCGCTCGGCGGCGAGTGGCCGTCGCGCCGGGCGTTCTCGTCCCCCTGAGCCCCGGTCGCCGCGTTGGCGTTGCCGGCGTTGACCACGATCGCCCGGATCGTCTCGGACGGCACGCGATCCCGATCCCACCGCACCGGCGCGGCGCAGACCCGGTTGGTCGTGAACGTCCCGGCCGCCGCGCACGGTCGCGTCGGCGACGAGCACCGCCAGGTCGAGCCCGCCCGACGGCTTGATTCCCGCCTTGACCGCGGCCGCCCGAAATCCCGCGGGGATCTCCAGAGCGCGATCGATTCGCGACCATTCGATCGTCGCTCCGTCCGATCGATTACTGGGCCGTGTAGCCGCCGTCGATGAAGAGGGTCGCGCCGGTCATGAAGCTCGACGCCTCGGACGCGAGGAACACGGCCGCGGGCCCAAGCTCGGCCGGGTCGCCCCAGCGGCCGAGCGGGATCTTCGACTCCATCGCCGCGCGGATCGTCGGGGTCGTTCAAGCAGCGGCGTGTTGATCTCGGTGGCGAACGGGCCGGGGCAGAGGGCGTTGACGTTGATCCCGTCGCGCGGCCCACTCCAGGGCCAGCGTCTTGGTCAGCAGCGTCAGCCCCCCCTTGCTCGAGGCATAGGGCGTCCGGCCCGGCAGCGAGATCTCGCCGAGCATGCTCGAGACGTTGATCACCCGGCCCCACTTCTGCCGCTTCATCGGCTCGGCGACCGCGCGGCAGCAGAGCCAGGGGCCCTTCAGGTTCGTGTCGACCACCGGTCCCAGTCGCGCCTCGCTGAGCTGCTCGATCGGCCCCCGGATGTTGATCCCGGCGTTGTTGACCAGGATGTCGAGCCGGCCGAAGGTGTCGAGCACCCGCGCGACCATCGCGCGGACGTCGGCGTCGCGCGTGACGTCGGCCGCGACCCCCAGCGTCCGGGCTGCCCGTCGCTCTGCGCCAGTCCGCGGCCGCCTCCAGTCGCCGTGCTCGAGCTGCGCGCGCCGACAGCGCCACCGACGCCCCCGCCGACGCCAAGGCCTCGGCCATCACCCGCCCCAGGCCCCGCGCCCCCCGGTCACCAGCGCCACCTTGCCGTCGAGCCGAAACCGATCGAGGACGCTCATGAGTGTTCCTTGGTGCCCTGTCATCCTCCGTCCCTCCGAGGCGAACGAGCCTCGGCGAGCCTCGTAGACCGCCGAACCGTCAGTGCCCTACGTAAGTCCAATGATCATCGAACCGGTCGACAGAGAACCCTCCGACGTTCGGCGATCTCAAAGACGGACGCCTGCCCCAAGCGACATGAGTAACTCACGACCGAGCCTTCAATAGACCCTGCCGGTCCCGCCTCGACGAGTCAGATCGGAAACCTCGGGATCTGCGACGCATAATGGCTCCTGGGGTGTATTGATAATAAGGGCGTTTTGCGGACTCCGCGTAACATCTGGGCAAACCTTGCGTTTTGGAAAGATAATGATCATCTGGGAAATTTGGAGAAAATCCTGAAGCGCGTCCTCGCGGATCGGCCGAAGTTTAAGGGTGAGTTGGCGGCTCCGCGCCGAGGCGGAGGCTTCGGGTCCGGGATCCGCGTTGAGCGATGGGAAGTCGGGAGTGTGATTGAGGAGCGTCTGACGATGTGGAAACTTCTGTCGGCATCGCTCATGGCCCTGGCGTTCGGGGCATGGGTGGCCGAGCACCCGGCGGAGGCGGCCAGCTATGCTGGCGGGGCCTCGACTCGTTGTTGCCCGTCGCCCCAGGACTGTGCGGGGCATGTTGAATATCAACTCCAGCGGCAGACCGTGCTCCAGCCGGTCCAGGAGACGGTCTACGAGACCCAGCAGGTCAGCTGCGTCCGCAACGTCTGCGAGACGGTGATGCAGCCGCGGACGATCACCACCATGCAGACGGTCCGCGAGCAATGCGTCCGCGACGGCCCCTTACACGGTCCAGCAGCCGTGCTACCGGACGGTCCCACGCGAGGTGCGCTACACGGTCCAGCGGCCGGTCACGCGGACGATCTGGAAGAACGTGCACCTACACGGTCTGCCGCCCGGTCCGCGAGACGCACACTCGGAGACCGGACCTACACGGTCTGCCGGCCGGTCCGTGAGACGACGTTGAAGACCTGCGTCTACAACGTCTGCACGCCCGGTCCGCGAGGTCTCGTACAAGGAGTGCTTCTACACCGTCTGCCGGCCGGTCCAGGAAACCTCGATCAAGACGTGTTCGTACACGGTCTGCCGCCCGGTGCAGGAGACGTCCTACAAGACCTGCACCTACACGGTCTGCGTCCCCGTGCCCAAGACGTGCTATCGGTCGGTCCCCTACACGGTGCAGGTGCCGGTCCAGCAGACGGTCATGCAGTGCCAGCCCTACACCGAGATGGTGCCGGTCCGGCAGTGCGCCTACAAGCAGGTGGCGTACACCGTCTGCCGGCCGGTCCGCGAGACGGTCATGCAGGAATGCCGCTACACGGTTCAGACCGCCCGTGCGACGGACCGTGATGCGGGAACTGCACCTACACCGTCTGCCGCCCGGTGCCGCGAGACGGTCATGCAGGAGTGCCGCTACACGGTCTGCCGGCCGGTCCAGACGACCTGCCTTCAAGACGGTCACCGAGACCTGCTACCAGACGGTCACCGAGACCGCCTGCCGCGAGGTCTGCGAGACCGTCTGCGTGCCCCGGACCGAGGTCCGACAGGTCACCCGCGAGTGCGGCGAGTGGGTCACCCAGCAGGTCTGCATTCCAGGCAAGATCATCTGCGTCAACGGCTGCCTGGATCCAGTGCCCGCCGACCTACTGCTGCAAGCGGGTCTGGTGCCCTCGGACCGTGGTCGAGAACGTCTGCTGCACGGTCTATGAGCGGCAGGTCATCCGCAAGCAGGTCCCCTACACGGTCTGCAAGCAGGTGCCGTATCTGCGTCGCGAAGCAGATCCCGGTCACCACCTGCCAGATGGTCCCGCAGGAGTGCGTCAAGATCGTCCCGGTGACCACCTGCCGGATGGTCCAGGAGACCTGCGTCAAGCAGGTGCCGACGACCGTCTGCGAGATGGTCGCCACCGAGTGCGTCAAGCAGGTTCCGGTGACCACCTGCCGGATGGTCCAGGAGACCTGCACCAAGACGGTCCCCTACACCGTCTGCTCGATGGTGCCCAAGACCTGCTACCGGAGCGTGCCGGTGCCAGTGACCCGGACGTGCACCAAGACCCTCTGCCGCCAGGAGGCGTACACGGTCACCCAGATGGTCCCGCGGGTCTGCTACAAGCAGGTCCCCTGCACGTTCACCCGGATGGTCCGCAGGTCTGCTACAAGCAGGTCCCCTGCACGGTCACCCGGATGGTCCGCGAGACCTGCGTCCAGCGGGTCCCGGTGACCACCTGCCGGATGGTCACCGAGCAGGTCGTCAAGCAGGTCCCGGTGACGACCTGCCGGATGGTCACCGAGACCCGGGTCTGCCAGGTCCCGGTGACGACCTGCCGGATGGTCTCCGAGACGTGCGTCAAACAGGTCCCGCAGACCATCTGCGAGACGGTCTACGAGCAGCGGGTCCGGTGCGTGCCGACGACCGTCTGCGAGATGCAGACCATCCAGTGCGTCCGCCAGGTGCCTTACACCGTCTGCCGCCAGGTGCCGGTCACAAGGACGATCTGCTGCCCGTGACCGTGACGCGCCAGGTGACCGAGGTCCGCGACGTTTGTGTCCCCCGGACCATCTGCCGCCAGGTCCCGGTCGAGGTCTGCGTCCGGGTCCCGGTCGTCGTGTGCTCACCGCCGCCCGTGCTCCCCTCGGCGCAGAGCATGGTGGTCTCGTCGCAGAGCATGCCGAGCACGACCCTGCCCTCCGACGACGTCTGCGACCGCAAGCACCCGCTCTTCGGCGAATTGAGCCACCGACGATAGGGGTCCGAGCCGCTGCCAGGTCGCTCCCCGAGACTCGGACGCCCCCCGGGACCTCCCGAGGGGCGTTCGTGCGTTCGAACGGCGCGCTACGCGAAGACCCCCTGGACGATCAACGGGTCGAGCCCTGTCCGGAGCCTGGCGAACGCGCGGGAGCGATGGCTGAGCTGATGCTTGACCAGCGCGCTCAGCTCGCCGAAGGTCTTGTGATACTCGGGGATCAGGAAGAGCGGATCGTATCCGAAGCCGTTCGCTCCGCGCGGCCCATGGGTGATCCGGCCGCGACAGGTCCCCTCGGCCTCGAGCCGGATGGCGCCGGAGGGGTCGGCCACCGCCAGCGCGCAGACAAACGCGGCGCCTCGAAGGTCGTCGGGCACGTCCGCCAGCCTCTGGAGGACCTTGCGGTTGTTCTCCTCGTCGTTGCCATGCGCGCCGGCGTAGCGGGCGGAGAGCACGCCGGGTGCCCCACCGAGGGCATCGACGGTAAGGCCCGAATCGTCGGCGAGGACCCAGAGCCCCAATCGTTTCGCGATCTCGCCCGCCTTCTTCCGGGCGTTGCCCGCGAACGACTCGGCATCCTCGACCACATCGGGCAGGTCGGGCCAACTTTCGAGCGACCGGACCGAGAGCCGGGACAGCCTCGGGTTCGGCTCCCAGGGAGGGTTGATGAGCTGGGCCAGCTCCCGGAGCTTCTTGGGATTCCGGGTGCCGAGGATCAACGGGATCGGGGCGGGATGGGGTCGTGTTGTCATGGTCTTGGCTTGATCCGCGGTTCAGGGCTGTCCCAGAGATTCACCACGAAGGCACAGAGGACACGAAGAGAGAATTTCACAAAAAAATCGACTCTCTGGATCCCTCTTCATTCCGACGTCTCCTCTCATCTTGGTGTTCGGTGAGTCCTTGCGGTGAGTCCTTCCCTCTCCTTCGGAATCAATGCGGTTTGAGCGGCTCAATATCCGTGAGGTAGTTGGCTGGGGCGATCATGGTGTCGATCCCGCGTTTTCGGTCTTTCGTATCCATGAGGGGGACGGCCAGCCTGAGCAGTGTCTCGCGAAGTTTCATGGCGGCCGGGTCGTTGGGCGAGTTGAAGGCGCCGATCGTCACCTTGCTCGAGGTCCGGTCGTGAAAGACGTAGGGCAGATAGCCCGTCTGCTGGATCTCCGGGACTTTGGCCAGGGAGGCCGCCAGCCGCTCGGCGTCATCGGCCGCCGTGACGAGTGGGCTCTTCTTCAGAACGTCGTCGCCCAACTTCCTGGCTCCCTCGATGTTGAAGGTCGATCGGCCGGAGAACTCGGCGATCACCAGCGTGTAACGGCCCGGACACCTGAAGAGGGAATGCGGCCCCTGGTTCATCTGCGCGATGAGCGTGTCCTGCTTGGCCGGGAAGAGGTCCTGCGCGGGGACATAGGGGTTGGTGGTCCGGAGTGCCCGGCTCAGGCCTTCACGCCACTTGAACATGGACGGCATCCCGTCAAGCGACTGGAGCCGCTTGATCTTCTTGATCTCTCGCCACAGCTTCTCCTGTTCCTGCAAGGTCTTCGCGTTGCCCACGAGCACCGCGGCCTCATCGTAGGTTCGGACCTTCTCCGGCATGCCCACGTCCGCCCGTTGCATGAAGGCGGGGGCGGTGGGTGGGATGTTGCGGATGTTGGTGTGCATGGGGAAGTCCTTGGTGCGGAGAATGTACGCCGGGAGGCTGTAATTCCGCCGCAGCTCCAGGACGAGCGCCAGGCGCGAAGCGTTCGGCTTCGGGGCCGCGGAAAGTCTTGGCCAGGACCATGAACGGGCCGGCCTCCTTAGTCAGCAGGTACGGCTCAATCGGGTCGTCGGGCAGCGTGATCGGGAGCGGTTGGTTCGGGTCGGGCAAGGTCGGCGCCGGCAAGACGGCCGACGCTTCGTGAACGTTCGGGTCGAGCGTCGCGCGCCCGGAGGGAGGGAGGCCGGCCGATCCCGATCCCGGAGCGGAGGAGGCCGCAGGGTTCTGCGGCAAGAAACGCTGGCGGTCGGGCGGCGACGTCGAAGCCGTGGTGGTCCGGGGCGGCGGGGACTGGGCGAATGTGGCCGCTGTCGCCAGCGAGCCGGCCACGGCGATTACAGCGATCGGCGATTTCATGGAGCGATCCCCCCATCCTGATGGGTTCGCGGTGGGTCAAACCGGTCGCGGTGCGGATTCGGCGGGGTGCCGTGTCGGCGACATGCGAGCGGGACTTTATCAAAAGCAGCCCCACCTGGCCAGACCGATTGGCCCGAACCAGGCGACGTCTCTTTCCCGTTGCGAGAATGCTCTCCTCCCCATTCCCATCGTCCTGTCGAGTGGGCACTGCCTCCCCGACCGGACTCCCTCACAGATTCACAGATCGCTCTTGGCCCAGAGTGGCCAGTCGGGTCCGAGGGTCTCGCGCTGCCGCTGCACGAGTTGATCGATCCCGGCGTCGGCAAGGTCGAGCAGCGCCTGGAGCTGCGCGCGAGAAGGTCCCCCCTTCGCCCGTGCCCTGGACCTCGACCAGGCCGCCGCAACCGAGCCGGACGACGTTGAAATCCACCGCGGCGGCGGCGTCCTCGACGTAATCGAGGTCGAGGACGGCCTCGCCCGCGACGATCCCCGCGCTGACGGCCGCGACGCTTTCGCGAACGATCGGACGCGAGGCCTCGCCCAGCCGGCTCCGCAGCGCGTCGGCGACGGCGATGAAGGCGGCGGTGATCGCAGCCGTCCGCGTTCCACCGTCGGCTTCGAGCACGTCGGCGTCGATGTGGACCGTCCACGGACCCAGAGCCTTCATGTCGATCGCGGCCCGGAGACTCCGGCCGATCAGCCTCTGGATCTCGGTCGAGCGGCCATCGCCACCGCGCGGCTTGCGGGTCGGCGTGCTGCCGGGGAGCATCGCGTACTCGGCCGTCAACCAGCCCTGTCCCTTGCCTTCGAGAAATTGGGGGACCTTGTCCGACAACTGCGCCGTCACCAAGACGGTCGTCCCTCCCGCGCGATAAAGCACGCTGCCGGGACTGTTACGGATGAATCCGCGCTCGATCCGGACCGGGCGCAGGTCGGATGAATTTCGGCCGTCGTGTCGAGTCATGGCGATCCCGCTGGTCATGCGTCGGATGGGTTGCGCTGCACTCCACCCACCGATCCTTCCACCTCAATATCAAAATGGGTTGCGCGGCACTCCACCCCCCGATCCACGTCGAGGAACGATCGTGCCCCCCGCCGGGGGCGGCGGTGCTCCCCCGGGGGAGCACCGCCGCCCCCGGCGGGCACCCAACGTCCCGGGATGCGTCTGACCACCCCTTTCAACATTTACGTTTGCCTCAGCAAGGCGGCCTCTTATGTCAAATACACCCGTTGCGAAGAATGGGGGCTTTGGGTGGGCCGGGAAACCTGGAAATCGCGAAATCGGGCCAGCCCTTCGGGGTTGCATTCCGAACTACGACACAGGCAACCTGAATTGTTCACATAAGAATCAGTTAATGTTAACTCCGAACTTCTTGGCAAACAACAGCTTGTGTAAATATTTAAATGTGTGGATGCGTCTGACTCATCGAGAACAGCCATCCTCGGCCTTTGTCCTCATGTCTCGAATCACGCTTGCGAATGCAACCGGGCCGCGGCGTTCTGGTTCAGGCTCTCGGGCCAGCATTCCAGGAGCAGCCAGATCAGTAGCGCCTTCTGAAAGTAGAGCCGGTTGGCCGCCTGGGGGATAACGGCGCTGCGCGGGCCGTCGAGGACGGCGGAGGTCACTTCCTCGCCGCGACGGGCGGGGAGACAGTGGAGGAAGATCGCGTCGGGTTCGGCCCGATCGAGCAGCGCCGTGTCGACCTGGAACGGTTCGAACGCCTTGCGCCGGTCTTCCGCCTCGTGCTCCTGACCCATGCTCGTCCAGACGTCGGTGTAGACCACGTCGGCACCGATCACGGCCCGGGCCGGATCGTGCTCGACGACGAGGGGGACCCCGGGGTAGGTCTCCTCGAACCTTGCCCGGAAATCGCCCGGGAATGCGTAGCCGGGGGGCGACGCCAGGATGAACTCCAGGCCCAGCAGGGCCGAGGCTTGCGCCAGCGACCGCGCGACGTTGTTACCGTCGCCGACGAAGACGAGCTTGACCCCGTTGAGCCCTCCCCGTAACTCCTGAATGGTCATCAGGTCGGCCAGCGCCTGGCAAGGGTGGGCGGTGTCGGACAGGGCGTTGACGATCGGGATCGTGGCGTGCCGCGCCAGCTCCTCGATCAGGGTGTGCGAGAACGTCCGGACGGCCAGGACGTCGACATACTGGCTGAGGACTCGCGCGAAGTCGGCGACACTCTCGCGGACGCCGATCCCGACGTCCTTGCCGTGGAGGAAGATCGCGTTGCCGCCCAGATGGGCGATCGCCGCCTCGAAGCTGACTCGCGTCCGGAGCGAGGGTTTCTCGAAGATCAGGCCAAGCGTCCTGCCCGGGAGGTACGCCGGGCGGTTCCCTTGCTGTTCCTCGCGCTTGAGCTCGATCGCGCGGTTCAAGAGCTCGCGCGCGGTCTCGGCCGGGAGTTCGAACAGATCGATAAAATGGCGGATCATGAGGCAACCTCCTCGGCTCAGACGACCATCTGCCGGAGCACGTCAGCCAGGATGGCACAGCCTTCATCGATCTGGTCATCGCTGAGGCTCAGCGCCGGCAGGAGTCGGACGACGTGGCTGTGGGTCGCGTTGATCAGGAGCCGGCGACGGAGGCATTCGGCGACCACCTCCGAGGCGTCGAACGTCAGGTCGAGGCCGATCATCACGCCGAGGATCCGGATGTCGCGGATCAGGTGGGGCAGCTCCCCGCGAAGCGCTTCGAATTGGCTTCGGAACCGCTCGCCGATCGCCTTGCCGCGCTCCAGGAGCCCCTCTTGCTCGATCATCTCGATCGCCGCCAGCCCAGCGCGGCACGCGATCGGGTTGCCGCCGAAGGTGCTGGCGTGCATCCCCGGCTTGAGCGCCAGCGCCACGTCGCTCGTGGCGATCATCACCCCCGCCGCGACTCCCCCTGCCAGCGCCTTGGCACAGGTCAGGATGTCCGGCGCCATGTCGTAGTGCTGATAGGCGAACCACTCGCCAGTCCGGCCCAGGCCGGTCTGGACCTCGTCGAGGATCAGCAGCACTCCCCACTCGTCGCAGAGCTTTCGGAGGCCGGGCAGATAGTCGGGCGAGGGAACGTTCACCCCGCCCTCCCCCTGGATCGGCTCGACCAGCACGGCGGCCGTCTGGTCGTCGAGCACGTCGGCGACCGCCTGCAGGTCGTTGTAGGGGACATACGTGAAGCCCGGGACCATCGGCTCGAAGCCCGCGTGATACTTTGGTTGCGCCGTGGCGGTCAACGCGGCGTAGGTCCGGCCGTGGAACCCGTGCTCCATGCTCACGATCTTGAATCGGCCGGAAGGATGGCCGGAGGCGCGGGCGAGCTTGATTGCCGCCTCGTTCGCCTCGGTGCCGCTGTTGCAGAAGAAGCACTGGCCCTGCAACGACCGCTCCGACAGCGCCTGCGCGAACGCCCCCTGCGCCTCGATGTACCAGGTGTTCGGTACATGGATCAACTGACCCACCTGGTCGCGGACCGCCTCGACCACGCGCGGCGGGCAATGCCCGAGCAGATTACAGCCCCAGCCGGGGAAGAAGTCGAGGTAGCGGTGGCCCTCGGCGTCCCAGACCCACGAACCCTCGCCCCGGACCAGGCAGACCGGATAGCGCCGGTAATTCGGGATCACATAGCGGCCGAACTGGGCGATCGTCTCCGAGGTATTCTGTTTCGCGACATGCGCCAAGGCTGAAACTCCCGATGAGGCCGGCGGGCCGGCTGGCTGAAAAGGGCTGAACGTCGGATGACCCGATGTCCGATGACGAAACGTCGGACCGTGGATGGCCGAGGCCCGGATACCGGACGGCCCGGCGCCGGGGCCCGTCAATGACGCGCCGTGACAGGCGAACGCGGCTCGGGGTGCTCGGTGTCTTTCAACTCGATCTCGGTGCCGATCCCGGTATCGGTATAGATCTCCAGGAGGAGTGAGTGGCGGAGCCGGCCGTCGATGATGTGGGTCTTCTTGACCCCGGCCTGGAGACTGTCCAGGCAGGCCTCGACCTTGGGAATCATGCCGCGGTCGATCACCCTCCGGTCGATCAGGTCGCGGCAGCTTTCGGGTGTCAGATCAGGGATCAGGCTCCGCAGTTGGTTGCGGTCCATCAGGATCCCCGGCGTGTCGGTCAGGAACACCAGCTTCTCGGCCTTCAGGGCCATGGCGACGGCCGCCGCCGCGGTGTCGGCATTGACGTTCAGGAGGCCGTTGTCGTCCTCGGCGAGCGAGGGGAGCACGGGGACGATCCCCGCCAGGCAGAGGTTCTCGATTGGTGGGACATCGACCTCGGTCACCTCACCGACCCGCCCCAGGTCGACCTGATCCCCCTGGCCGTCGGGCAGGGTCAGCCGACGGCCGAAGAGGCACTGGCTCGTCTTGTGGTGCAGCCCCGCGGCGCGGCCGCCGTATTTGTTGATGTGCCGGACGATGTCGGCGTTGATCTCTTCGGCGAGCACCCGCGCCACGATCGCCAGCGTCTGGTCATCGGTGTAGCGCCGGCCCTGGACGAACCGGGCTTCTAGGCCCGCACGCTCCATCTCGAACGTGATTGCCTTGCCGCCGCCGTGGACGAGGACCGGCCGCATCCCGACCGTCTGCATGAACACGACGTCGACCAGCAGCGCCCGGAGTGTCTCCGGATCCTCCATCACCGAGCCGCCGAGCTTGATGACCGTGAAGTGGCCGTGGAACTTTCGGATGTATCCCAGCGCCTCGATCAGAACATCCGCTTTGCGAATCGCTTCCTCGTGCACGTCGTGGTCCCCTCGACTACCGCTCCTTCGAAAAATTCGGCCAAACCGCTATTTTTCAATGACCGCAGATGACTTGTAAAGTAGGCTCTGCCGCCGACCGCCATTCGCGCGGCAGTCCTGGTCGAACTGATCGCCCCCGATTACGATGGGGGAGGAAGCGTCGCTTTCCACCGAAGAGATGTGTTCCTGTGGAGCTCGTCGCCGTGGACGCGAACCCGGAACCACGGATCCACGATTCCGAACTCGACCCCCCGCGATTCCCCCGGCCGAGTCCTCCCCTCCTCCTTCCTCAGGACTTCCAGCGATTGCTGGGCAACCCGTTCCTCGCGCTGCTCGGGCTGATCGCGTGGGCCGCCGCGCTCCGTCAGGTCCTTCTTGCCAGGAACCTGACCCTCACGCTTGCCCTGTTCGCCAGTCTCGCCGGCCTCGTCTTCCTGCTCCAGTTCCACTGCCTCGACTGCGGCGCCACCGGCTGGTTGTTCCGCTGGAGGATCCACACCTGCGATCACGTCATCGCACGGCAGCGTTCCGGCGCAGTCCGGTCATTCCGGGGGCCCATCCCGACGACCCAGGTCCTGCTCTGGTTCTATCTCATCCTCTGCGCGGCCATCCTCGCTTGGATCACCGACCCGCTCTCGTGCTGGATCTTTCGATAAACTGCGCAAAGGGGGGCAATTCGCCCGTCCTCGATGGGTCTTGACGGCCTGCGCGACCCGCGTGATAATCAACGTCCACCATGTTTGGCGATTGGCCCCGGCGTGTCTCCGGAGACTCCTCGGACCCCGACTTGGTGGCCGCCGCACGTTCCGGAACGGCGTCCGCAGGCTTGCGGATCGATGCTCCTTGGTTTGCTGGCGATGATCGAGAAACCCCAGGGTTCCCTGCGTCGATGAGGAGGACGGAGCCCCATCGCCGACGAATCCCAGAGCGAGTGTCTTGTCCGCAGTCTCGGTCCGGTCCGCGACGACGGAGCGCCGGGGTGTGACCGAAAGCCCCTCCCACCGACTCCGCTTCTCTTGTGACGAGCTTTCCCCAACGCACGGTCCCGCGACGATGAACCCCGAACACCACGACACTCGGCGCCTTCTGGAAGAGATCCTCTCGGAGCGGATCATGGTCCTCGACGGGGCGATGGGCTCAATGATCTACGCCCATGAGCCGACCGAGGGGGATTACCGCGGCGCCCGCTTCGCACGGCACCACCTCGACCTGAAGAACTGCACCGAGGTGCTGGTCCTCACCCAGCCCGAGATGATCGGAGACATCCACCGGGCATACCTGGAGGCCGGGGCTGACATCATCGAGACCGACTCGTTCAACAGCAACCGGCTGTCGATGGCCGAGTTCGGGCTGGAGGAACACGTCTTCGAGCTGAACCGGACAGCCGCCGCGATCGCCCGCCGCGCCGCCGATGCGATGACGAGGCGGACGCCCGAGCGGCCGAGGTTCGTCGCCGGGAGCATCGGGCCGACCAAGAAGCAGCTCTCGATGGGCGTCCACGTCGAGGACCCCGCGCGGCGCGACGTGACCTTCGATCAGATGGTGGCCAACTACGCCGAGCAGGTCCGCGCCTTGATCGCCGGCGGGGTGGACATCCTCCTGCCCGAGACCTCCTTCGACACCCTGGTCATGAAGGCGTGCCTGTTCGCCATCGACCTGGTCTTCGAGGAGAATGGCATCCGGCTGCCGGTGATGATCTCGGGAACGATCTTCGACACTGGTCGGACCCTCTCGGCGCAGACGGTCGAGGCGTTCTATTACTCGATCTCCCATTTCAACGCCCTGAGCGTGGGCCTCAACTGTGCCATCGGGGTGGACCTGATGCGCGGCCCGCTCGAAAACCTGGCGCAGATCGCCCGGACTCGCATCAGTTGCTACCCCAACGCGGGCATGCCCGACGGCTTCGGCGGGTTCCTGGGCGACCAGGACCACACCGCGGCCACGCTGGGCGAGTTTGCCCACAACGGCTGGCTCAACATCGTCGGCGGTTGCTGCGGCACGACCCCCGCTTGGATCGCGGCGATCGCCCGCGCTGTCGAGGGCGTCCCCCCGCGCATGGTCCCTAAAGGACCATCCTTCTCGTGCTTCAGCGGTACCGAGCCCTTGATCATCCGCCCCGAGACCAACTTCGTCATGATCGGCGAGCGGACCAACATCACCGGCTCGAAGCGCTTCGCCCGGCTGATCAAGGAGGGCAACTTCGACGAGGCGCTCGACTGTCGCGCGCGAGCAGGTCGAAGCGGGCGCCAATATTATCGACGTCAACATGGATGAGGGCATGATCGATGGCATACAGGCGATGACCCGGTTCCTCAACCTGGTCTCCACCGAGCACGAGATCGCCAAGGTCCCGATCATGGTCGATAGCTCGAAGTGGGAGGTCATCGAGGCGGGCTTGAAGTGCATCCAGGGCAAGGGGATCGTCAACTCGATCAGTCTGAAGGAAGGGGAAGAGAAGTTCCTCGAACAGGCGAAGCTCATCAAACGCTTCGGCGCGGCGGTCGTAGTGATGGCGTTCGTCAAGGGTGGGGTCATCCCGGACATCCCGGAGGGACAGGCGGTCACTCGCGACCACAAGGTTGCCATCTGCAAGCATGCTTACAAACTGCTGACCGAGGAGGTCGGCTTCGACCCATCCGACATCATCTTCGACGTCAACATTCTGACCGTCGGCACCGGGATCGAGGAGCACAACAACTACGCGGTCGAGTTCATCGAGGCGGTCCGCGGGCTGAAACAACTCTTCCCGCAGGCCAAGACGAGCGGCGGCGTCAGCAACGTCTCGTTCTCCTACCGGGGCAACGATGTGGTCCGCGAAGCGATGAACGCCGCGTTCCTTTACCACGCAATCGGTGCCGGGCTCGACATGGGGATCGTCAACGCCGGCCAGCTCGAAGTCTACGAGGAGATCCCCAAGCCCCTGCTCGAACGGGTCGAGGACGTCCTGCTCAACCGCCGCCCTGATGCGGCCGACCGGCTCACCGAGTTCGCCGAGACGGTCAAGGCGAAGGGCAAGAGGGACGCCGGCAAGGACCAGGCCTGGCGCGATGCCACCGTCGAGGAAAGGCTCAAGCACGCGCTGATCGCCGGCATCACCGACTTCATCGATGTCGATGTCGAGGAGGCGCGGCAAAAATACGGCCGGCCGCTCTCGATCATCGAGGGACCGCTGATGGACGGCATGAACGTCGTCGGCGACCTCTTCGGCGCGGGCAAGATGTTCCTGCCCCAGGTCGTCAAGAGTGCCCGAGTCATGAAGAAGGCAGTCGCCTCCCTGCTCCCCTTCATGGAGGCCGAGAAGGCCAAGGGGGCGCAGGCGGCCGCAAGGCGCGCGGCAAGCTCCTGATCGCGACGGTCAAGGGAGACGTCCACGACATTGGCAAGAACATCGTCGGCGTCGTCCTCGGCTGCAATGACTACGAGGTGATCGACCTCGGCGTCATGATCCCCTGTGAGACGATCCTCAATACGGCTCGCGAACAGCAGGTGGACATGATCGGCCTGTCGGGGTTGATCACGCCCTCGCTCGACGAGATGGTCCACGTCGCCCGCGAGATGGAGCGCGAGGGCTTCCAGGTCCCACTCCTGATCGGCGGCGCGACGACCAGCGCCAAGCACACCGCCGTCAAGATCGCGCCGAGCTACCACGGGACGGTGATCCACGTCAAGGACGCCTCGCGATGCGTCGGCGTGGCCGATCGGCTCAACCGCCCCGACCAGCGGCCCGAGATCGACCGCGAGAACCGCGCCATGCAGCAGCGCGAGCGTGAGGGCTACGCCCGCCGCCTCCAGCGCAAGCTCGTCCCCTACGCCGAGGCGTTCGCGCGCCGCTTCGCAATCGACTGGGCCGAGGCGCCGATCGCCGTCCCCTCTTTCCTCGGCCCTCGGGTCCTCCACGACGTCCTGCTCGGCGAGATCGTCCCCTACATCGACTGGTCGCCCTTCTTCATGACCTGGGAGCTGAAGGGCAAGTACCCCCGGATCTTCGAAGACTCCGAAGTCGGGAAGGTGGCGCGCGAGCTCTTCGACAAAGCCACGGAGCTGCTCGATCAAATCGTTGCGCAGAAGCAGTTGACCGCGCACGGCGTCTACGGGTTCTTCCCGGCCAATTCCGAGGGCGACGACATCGTGATCTATACCGACGAGTCGAGGACGACCGAGCGCGCGCGGTTCCCGATGCTCCGCCAGCAGTGGGAACGGGAGGGCCAGACCTCGTTCCGGAGCCTGGCCGACTACCTGGCACCCGCCTCGTCGGGCCGGGCCGATTACCTCGGCGCGTTCGCGGTCTCGGCGGGCTTCGGAGCCGAGGCGCTGGTTGCGCGGTTCGCGAGGGAGCACGACGATTATAACAAGATCATGACCGAGGCGCTGGCCGACCGTCTGGCCGAGGCGTTCGCCGAGTACCTCCACGAGCGCGCCCGCCGCGAGTGGGGTTACGGCCGGGACGAGAATCTATCGCAGGTGGACCTGATCGGCGAGAAATACCGGGGCATCCGGCCGGCCGCCGGTTATCCCTCGTGCCCCGACCACAGCGAGAAGCGGACCCTCTGGGACTTGCTGGACGTCGAGGAGGCCACGGGGATCACGCTGACCGAGAGCTTCGCGATGTACCCCGCCGCCGCGGTCAGCGGCCTCTACTTCGCCCACCCCGAGGCGCGCTACTTCGCCGTCGACCTGATCACCCGCGACCAGGTCGAGCGCTACGCCGCGCGCAAGCGCATGCCCATTGCCGAGATCGAGCGTTGGCTTGCCCCCAACCTGGCCTACGAGGTCGGATAGCGCGGCGTGTTGGAATAGCCACGGGAATGTCGACCCTCTCCCTCCAAGGAGAGGACGCCTGCGGAGTCAAGTACCCCATCCCTAAAGGGAGGGGCTTGCCAGTGGTCTCCGAGGGCTTCCGAGTTCCCCCATCAACGACCCCGACATGAGGTCAGTTGACCCTGGCCCCGTCGCAGGGAAGGTGAGAGACGAGTCTCACGACAGGTCTCCCACGTGGGTTGTTTTCCGTGCCCCACGCAGCGGCAGCACAGCCGCATACAACCACGACATGCCAAGTGCCTTGAAAGCTGGGGCTCCCGAGATCAGAGAATCCCAGAAAAAGGCTTGTGAGTCCAGGATACTGACCGTTTTTAACGCCGTGGCCACGCGGCTCTTCCCCACGCCTGAAGGCGGGGGCATCCGCCGCTCGGAGGTCCGGTGAAGATCTCGCGAAAGACGAAGGGTTCTCCTCTGCTCTCATCAAGGCCGGCCGCTGTTCAGTTCTCAGGCCTCTTGGCGGCCGCGGCCAAGGGGCGGAGGACGGCGAGCATGGTGTTGAGGTGTGCCAGACGAGGGCCGAAACGATCGACGAAGTCGGTCAGCGCGAACTCGCCGTCGATGAGATTTTCGTGGTTCTCATGGACGTAATCGGCCAGCTCACCCATCAGCGCAGCGTGCACCTGTTCGAGGCTGGAGAGCGATTCCCGGCAGTGTTCGAGCACGTGCTCGTGCCCGTTTTGCCAGCGTTCGAGTTCCGCCATCTGCCGCGCCCGCTGCTCGCGGCCGACCTGCGCGGCCTCGCGTGTCAGCTCGAGCTGCTGGCGCTGCTGCTCGAGGATCTGCCGCTGGACCTCGAGGGTCTGGGTCTGGAGATTCACGAGATAATGCAGCAAGGCCACGGGGTCATTATAGTTGGGGACGGCCTGCGAGGGTCCCTGTCCCGTCGGAGAGACTTCCATCCGATACGTCCAGAGCGGCGACGATGGGTTCTCGCGTGACGACACCCCGGCCTCCTTCGTTCAATCTGCGGCGTTCTCTCCCCCGAGCCACACTTACTTCGTTCCATGTCGAGGGATTTTGACAACTGATCGTAAAGTATACTCGAAATCTCCCACGGGGGACAGTGCAAGTGTTTCTGCAATCTTTATCGGGTGGAAGCTCGACGTTGTTCATAATCACCGCGGTAGCCTTGCTTCGGAGCACATTTCTCATGCGAGCTTTTGGAAAGATGTAACCATGGACCCTCCCCGGGAGAGCCTGAACAGCCATGGCGTCTCGCGCTCGATTGCCCGGTCCGACCACCGCCCGTGATCTCGATCGGCCACTGCTTCAGATACGTCCGCACGGTCCACTCGGGTGCGTCCTCGAGGCGCGTCGAGAGATACGCCCGCGTCTCCCACCGTCCTTCGGGGTCGACACTCACGACCCCGCGCTCCAGGCCCGTTCCGTGCGGTTGTAATACCATCAGGCCGTCCCATCGGGCCACCCGAGCGCCTACACCCCCTGGCAGATGATCCGCAGGCCTGTTGCATCGAGCGGCTTCCGAAGGATGGCTTCCGGCTTCAGGTCCGAAACCTCTCTCAGCCGCTGAGGGTCATGTCCCGCCGTATTGACGAAAACACGAGTCGGGAGATGGGCTTCGCGGACCTTCCGCAGAATCGTCTCGCCTTTGCCGTCGGGAAGCACCAGATCAAGGACCATGCAATCCGGCGGGGGGTCGAGTTGGGTCAAGCCATCGGCCACCGTGGCGGCCTCGGCGACATCCCAGCCGCAGAGGGAGAGAATCCTTCGGAGCAACGTCCGCGTCTCTTCGTGGTCCTCGACCAGCAACATTCGTTGTCGATTCATGGGAATGGTTCCGGTTCAACTCTTCTCCGTTCCTTTAGTTGAACCGAGGTCGTGAATACTGTGGATTGCTGCAACCAGCATGCCAAATTTAGCGGATTTAGCGAAACGCCATGACGTTGAAACGAGCTGGGGACGGCCCGCAACCTGGAAAGGGAGGCCTTACCCGATGAGGATGCACTCCCCGATCGGCACCCAACCCACGGGGAAGACCTGTTGGCGAGCCCTCGAAGGATCGAAACGTCAGGAGGGAAAACACCGGGCGTTCGAGATCCTGGGTCTTCCCCTGCCTACGGCCGACTTTCAAATGGGCTGGGACTCTTTGAAGGCTTTCCAGACCAGGCGACGGCAATAATCCACATCGCGACTGCTCTCGGCCAGGAGCGCCCAGGAGCGATGATCGGCCGTCGTCCCGAACCCGAGTTCCTTGATCCGCACCTCTTCGATCGCGAAATACTCCCGGAGCTTCTGGACGACGGGATGGGAGGCCTGGACGGCCGCGCTCCCGTCGTTGCCGAAGAACAGAACGACGCCCAACCCGAACGCGGAATAATCGGCCGCCCCACGTGGGAGGTGGGCGAACTTGTTGCGGATCGTCTCCGCCGCGAGCACGGCGGCGCGGTCGCAGAAATCTCGATCGTTCACGTGGGCCATCCCGGGAGTCCCCATCCCCGGCCTGCGACGAATCTCCCGACGCTCCCCGAAGAGAGAGCGAAAGTGTCGATCGCAAACCTAAGAGCACGAAACGAATTGTGGCCGATTTTTTTTATTGTACCTTCTTCCCGAGATCGGGAGGGGCCCCTCCTCGATCCCGCCTTGATGTCATCCCGAGCCGGGTGGTAGAACAAGGGCTCGCGTCGGGATCTCGTCGGTGATGGGGCCGCGTTCTGGGACGGGAATTGCACAATTCCAGGCAACGAGAGTCGCCCTCGACGCGCGACAGGGCAAGAGGCTTCCTCTGAAACGCAACCAGCGCCCACTTGCAAACCTGAACCATCATCCAGGTAGCCTCATTTCCGGGAGCCGTCCCCCGGGATGGTGGCTCCTCTGGGTCTCCAGGTCCCGACAACCGGCATCCCTCTTGACGGGTGATCGGCTTTTGTTAACCTCTCTATTGTTTGTTCCACCAGCGCTAGACGACCACGAGGGCTCGCGCGGGTGGATCCTGATTACTTTTCCTCAGGGACGAGAGCCCACGATGAGCAACTCAGCCTTCTTCGAGCGACTCGTACAGTCGGCGGAACGGATCTCCCGTCACGTCTACTACCCCGGGAAGCAGCAAGCGGTCGAGCAATGCGTGGAAGATGTGGAGGAACTCTCCCGCTTGGGGCGGATCACCGCCGCCCAGTCCGAGGTGCTTCTGGACATCTTGCTCGGAGCCTACCGGGAGCTGGCATTACCGTCTCCGCTCAATGCCTGACGGACGGGGCGACCTCAAGGAGACGCGTTCGTACCAGAAGACGGGTCCTGCCCCGGTCGTCCGGGAGGTTCAGCCGGGAACCGCCGAGGCCTCCCCGATGCCGGCGATCACCCGATGCCCATGATCTCCCCGGCTCTCTCGGCCGGTGAGATCGCTCCCGTTTAACCCGGTTCGGCCCTCGGCGAAGAGAATCTCAAAGGGCCAAGGTGGATGTACGCACCCAGGTTCCTCTTGTTCATGTCCGGCGTGTCGCACGCCGCGAACTTGACTTGGTTCTCGGTCAGCTTCTTCAAGACCTCCGGAATGCCGTACGGCCCTTCGAGCCTGGTGGAATACCAGTCGGACGTGGGTCCGCTTCGCGTGAGCGATCGCCTTGTCCAGTTCGAGCCGGTGGGCCCATCGAATGCTCTTGATGTCCCGAGAGCTGCCGATGATCTCGGCGTTATCGATGTGAGCGTAGGCCCTGACTCGCTCGACCTGCCCTTCGAGGCTCAACCCTCCGGCCTCGACGCGGCAGTAGGCCACCAGGTTGCCGCTCATCCATTCCGATCCCTTGGGATGATTGACTACCACGCCCGCACGCTCGACGGGCGCCTTGGCTGGTGCCGACATCAGACACATGTCCGATGCGGCGGTCGCACCGAGTCCGGCCCGGCGATGATCCGCCGTGACTCCCGAGAGATCGGAGCCCGGCCGGAGAGCTCCGAGGATGGGTCAGGGCGGCGCGGTCCGTGTTCTGTCGGAACCTCTCTCCCTCGGGGGCGGGGTTCAAGCTCCGGCGAGGGTGCGAGCGAAGGTCGGATCGGGGTTGGAAATGGGGAATCCGGCGTGTGGCCGGTCTTCCGCGCGTCAGGCCGGGGCCCGCGCGGCGGTCTCCAGGTCGGTATCCTTGCGTTGCGCCGTGCGCTATCGAGGGTGGTCTCGGAGCCAGGCGACCAGGACCGCGTGTTCGATCCGGAACCTCCGCGCGCCCAGGATCCGATGGGCGGGCAAGGTCCCGTCGCGGAGCTGACCCCGACCCCGAATGAAGAGTGCAATGTCCCCCGTCGTGTCGCGGTCGTTCAGGGTGGATTCGGCGCGATGTGCGGTCTTCAGGGTGGTTGTCCTTCGTGCAGCTCGCGTCGTCTCCCTCGAGACCTACAGGGACGTGGCGACCGCCGACCAGGAAATCCGCGCGGATCGGGCGGTTCTCATCGATCGAATGACAATCCTCATCGACGCAAGCCCGCGTCAATCGCTGTATGGCCCTCGGGTCGAGCGGAACCCGACGCCTCGGGTCATCGATCCCGAGAACTTGCCGTGCCGTGCTCCCCCATCCCCATCGCAGGACGATCGTGACGCCCATCCTCCCGGCCGCTCCTCGGGCTCTCCCGGAATTCCAGCGAACGGCAGCGTGATGAGGCTGTCGCTCATGTCGGCTTGCGGGGGGCACCATAGAACACGCCCCAGAGGCAGAGCAAAAGCCCAACCAGGCCCAAGGGAATTCCGATGGGCAAGAGGACCATCGTGACGCCCATCGCCAGGCCCACGAACATGAGAACAATGCCGACTATCACCGCAATCGTGTGCCCAAGGAATCGCTCTCCTGTCTCCAGCAGATGTCGGTTCGAAACATGATCGTCCTTCATGGTGCTGCTCTCCGAACGAAACAGCGGAGCCTTTTGCATCACGGAGAACGCCCGACCACGGGTGCAGGAAAAAAGCCCCAGCGATGCGAAGGGTCGCACAACGGGGCCACCATAGCCAGGCTCGAACCGCCCACCTTGAGCGGTAAGCCGAAGATTAAGTATGAGAAAACGCCAATCGTTGGTCAAGCCCCCGACCAGTTTTTCTGGCGCGTGGCGTTCGGATGCGGGTCGAGAGAGAGAGAGAGAGAGTGTGTGTGTGTGTGTGTGTGTGTGTGTGTGCAATCCAGCGACAGCCCTCCGGTTGCCGATCAGCAATGATTTCGTCTCGGAGTCGATCTAGGAAGACATCTTGCTTCCGTGCCCGGATTTCCTGAACGAGTTGGAGATCATCCTCGACGGACTGCTCGACTCTGAGACCTTAACCAAGCGTGATATATAGAGCTTCGGCGCCAAAATCTCCTGGTGCTCGCCAGTTGGTGCGCGACAAGAGGAAGGCTGCACAAGATAGAGAAACGATTTTCCGGGGAGATTTCGCTCCAGGGTAGTGACTTTCGCTGTTCAATCGGTAAAAACACGCACGATGGACCCCCATAGTATCAGTTATGGAGATACACCGTGCGTGACACCAACGACCTCCAGACTACCATCACCCTCGGCCCCGTCAATTGCGTCGGTCAGACGCTCTCACTCGAACTGGGGTTGCAGATGGCCTTGCCCATGCCCAATCAAGACGAGCATCTCCCCGACCAGATCGAGGCGTTCGTCCATCAAGGCGGTCTCGAAATCGAGCGCCGGCTCTTCCAAGCCTTCGTCGAGAAGGCCGACCAAGAACTGGTCCTCCAGCGGCGGCAGGGCAAAGGCGGCGCCGGCATCCGGCTTCGGGGGACACGACCCTTCACCTTCAAGGCGACCTTTGGCGAGGTCACCGTTCAGCGGTCGCGAATCGAGCACAAGATGGATGGCACGATGGAGGTGCCGTCGGCGCGCGCCTGGAACACGTCGCACCAACTCCACATCACCCAGAATCTCCGGGACGCGGTCTGTGATCAGATGAGCGATCAATCCACGGAGAAGAGCCGCGCCGACCTCTGTCAGTACGCTGGGGACGAGAGTCTGTTGGGGCGGAGCACGATCATCGACATCGTGCATCAGGAGGGCGAGCAACTGATCGTTGCGCAATGCGCGCGTGCCCGGGCGATCCTGGACGGCGCGTCGGAGGCTCAGTTGGCCTGGCTCGGTCCTGCCGCGGCCGACCCCGACGCCATGACAGGGTTGGTCGATGACGACCCGCCGTGGGACGACTCGGAGGAAGCCCAGGCCGAGTGGGAACAGACTCAGGCCGAGTGGATTGCGACGGGCTTTCCCGGGTGTGAGCCGGCGTTCCCGACGGCCAAGGACGAACCGTGCGCCGTGGACGAGGGCTTCGTGATCGTCGAGCCCGATGAGGTCAAGACCAAGGCCCAACCATCGACCGGCCGCAAGGAGGTGTGGACGTACACGGCGGTGGTGCTGGTGAGCGGGTTGCGGTATGCGCTGGCGGAAGCCACGCCGGAGGGCCTGTGGTTGCAAGTCTCGGCGCTGCTGCTGGAGTTGGGAGTCCTCAGCGGCGAGCGTCGGTTGCTGGTCCTGGGCGACGGTGCCACATGGATTTCGAACGTGGTTCGAGAGCCTGGGGATTTCTCTCAAAGCGATGATCTTGTGCTGGTGGCATCTTCGGAAACGCTGTGATGAGCAGATGAGTTCGGCGGGGGGCCCCAAGGAACGACGCCGCGCGTTCGAGAAGGAACTCCTGGGGCAGTTGTGGGAAGGGAAGGTGGATACCGCGATCGCCCTTCTGAGAGGGACATTGGAGTGGGTCAGGAACCCCGCGGCGGTCGAGGAGTTGATCGCGTACCTGGAGAAGCGGCGTGCGTACATCCCCAACTACCAGCAACGGCAACAGGCGGGGTTATGGATCGCGAGCACCCGGGTGGAGAAATACAACGACTGGGCGGTGTCGGCACGTTGCAAGCACCAGGGGATGAGTTGGTCGCCCCAAGGGGTGCTGGCCTTGGCCGCGCTGGAAGCCTGCGCGACGCAACGGTGAACTCGACGATTGGCGTCGGGATCGTGCGCTGCCCGAGCGAGCGTTGCCAGAACCGATTCGCAAGGCCGCTTGATCGCGGTATCGGCGCACCAACTGGCGAGCGCTAGGCAAAATCTCAGAAAAAGCTCGAAAACCCCCGGAGTTTTTCGAATAATTGAGGCAGGAACACTTCCTCAATGTTCCAAACTACGGAGACTTTCGAGTGACTGCTACTCTCCCCGAGAAGACCCGAAAACACAACGGCAAGAAGACCCGAAAACACATCGGCAAGAAGACCCGGGAACGCAACCGTAGGATTCTTCGCGAACGCCGGCGCAGGATCCTCATACGCATCGAGAATCGTCCTGGACCCGAACGCGACCAGCCCATGATGACCGCCACCAACATCCACTATGAACTGGCCGAGCGCGTCCAGGGCCTCGCCGCCGGCGGTATCGGCGCCATGCTCCTGTTGGCGCGCAAGATCGGCTTGATCCGCGACCTCGACCACAACCTCCACCTCCTCAAACGCCATTTGCCCTACCATGAATCCGATCACGTCCTGAACATCGCCTTCAACATCCTCGCGGGCGGACAACGCCTCGAGCACATCGAGCGGCGCCGCAACGATGAGGTCTACCTCGACGCCCTGGGCGCCGAGCGGATCCCCGATCCCACGACCGAAGGCGACTTCTGCCGTCGGTTCACCGCGACCGATGTCCAGACCCTCATCGACACCCTCAACGGTGTCCGCCGCCGCGTCTGGCGCAACAACCCCCGGAGTTCTTCGACCAGGCGATCCTCGACGCCGACGGCACCCTCGTCGCCACCGCTGCCGAGTGCAAGCAGGGGGTCGATCTGTCCTACAACGGCATCTGGGGCTATCACCCCCTGATCCTCTCGCTGGCCAACACCGGCGAACCACTCTCTCTGGTCAACCGCAGCGGCAACCGCCCCTCGCACGAGCACGCCGACATCTACTTCGATAAGGCAATCCACTTGTGTCGTGAGGCCGGCTTTCGCCGGATCATCCTGCGGGGGGACACCGCCTTCACTCAGACCAAACATCTCGACCGCTGGGACCAGGCCGGCGATGTCCGGTTCTACTTCGGCATCGACGCGATGCCCAACCTCAAGGCGTTGGCCGAGCAGTTTCCGGCCGACGCCTACAGCTTCCTGGAACGACCGCCACGGTATGAGATCAAAACCGTCCCCCGCCAGACACCCGAGCCCGTCAAGAGGCAGATCGTCCGACAGCGCCAGTTCGAGACGATCCATCTGCTCGAGGAGATGATCGCCGAGTTCGACTACTGCCCGGTCGCCTGCAAGACGAGCTCTCGGGTGATTGTGCTCCGCAAGCGTCTCGGGATCGACAAGGGAGACGTGCGGTTGCGCGAGGAGTATCGCTATTTTTTTTATATCACTAACGATCGCACGTCCGCGGCCGCAGCGGTCGTCTTTCAGGCCAATGACCGGTGTGACCAGGAGAACCTGATCGCGCAACTGAAGAGCGGGGTGCGGGCGCTGACGACGCCGGTGGACACCCTGATCAGCAACGGGGCGTACATGGTGATGGCGTCGGTGGCCTGGAGCCTGAAGGCGTGGAGCGCCTTGCTGGTGCCGGTGACACCGCGGCACGCGGCGCAACACCGCGCCGAGCAGCGCGCGTGGTTGCGGATGGAGTTCGCGACCTTCCGCGCGGCGGTGATCGAGATGCCGTGCCAGCTGATTCGGAGCGGTGGTCGGCTGATCTATCGGCTGATGTCGTGGACCCCGTGGCAAGGGGTATTCCTGCGTCTGGTGGAGCGGTTGCACGGTTGCTGGTTGTGTTGAGGGAGGAACACCTGAAGTCGGGGTCCGGATGCCCCGATCCGTGCTGGCCATCGAACCGAGAGAGGCGGTGAGGCGATGAAGCAAACGAGTCGGGACTGGGGACCGGGCGTGGCCGTCCCGGCACGATGAATGTACGTAATTACATCTGCGATTGTTGTTTAATATTGGCGTAATATATTACGCTTGTTTTGGGTCTAAGTAGGTCGACAGAAGTTTTTTGACAAAGGCGGCCGTGCCAAGGCGCCCTGCCGGAGGGAATGAGCGAAAAACACGGGTTTTCTGCCTATGTGAGTCGGGAACCCATCAGCCAAACGCTCATTGGAACATAGCTAGGCAGCCCTTTATTGAAGGAGAGGCCCTTTTGGGCCTTGTTTTCCAGCCTCTCCGCGGCGCGCCGCATAAATACTATCCCTGCGGCCGAGGATGCCGACAGAAGTTCCTTGACAAGGTAACATGGCCCTCGATTCACCAGACTTGCCCGGAGGTGAACCGATGGCCCTGCTTGTGCTCAGTGACCGGCAACGCGGCGAATTGGAAGACATCGTCTCCCACACACCCTGGGCCAAGGAACGCTGCCGTGCCCAGCGCTGCTCGGGATCGCCGACGGATCCGATGTCGCCCTGGTCGCCGAACTATTCCAGGTCAGCCGGCAGACGGTTTACAACTGGCTGCGCCGATTCCAGGAACGAGCCGAGCTGGATCTCAGGGCGCGGCTCCTCGACGCTCCTCGGATGGGCCGCCCCAGGACAGCGAGTGGGACCATTGACGAACGAATCGCCGCAGTGATCGATGACGACCCGAGGAAGCTCGGTTATCACGCGACGGTCTGGACGGCCCCACTCCTGTGTCAGTATTTGCGGGATCACCATGCGATCAAGGTCTCCGACAGGACGGTCAGCCGCGGAATTGACCGCCTGCGCATGCGTTGGAAGCGGCCCCGTCATGAGTTGGCGCTGCGGCCCGAGATGTGGCGGCAGTCAAAAGGGGGCTGAAACGCGGCCTGGATCAGAAGGGCCGCGCCATCCCGCTGATGCTCGACGAGACGATCATCACGGAGACTCCCCCGCTGTATAACGCCTATGGCCACATCGGAGAGCAGGTCCGTGTGCCGATCACAGGCAATCGCGCCAAGAGGATCCTGCATGGGGCGATCAACATCAAGAGCGGCGACGTGGAACTGCTGATCACCGAAGAATGGGTCAACGAGACTCATCAGGCGTTTCTCGCCATGATCCGGTCTCACTGGCGGGGCTGGAACCCGGTGCTCTTCGAGGACCGAGCGTCGCAGCACAAGTCGCCGAGCAGTCTGGCGCTGGCGGAGGAGTTGGGGATCGAAGTCCGGTTACTGCCCCGGGCCACCCCGGAGTTGAACGCGATGGATCACCTGTGGCGGCACGCCAAGAGACAGGCGGTTGGGGACCGACCGACCGTCACCGTGACCGACTCCGCTCTGGCCGTTTGCCGGTACATCATCGACCTGAGTCCTCGGGAACGGCTCCGACAGGCCGGTGTCCTGTCGGGCAACTTCTGGCTCACGGATTAACGAAGTCGGCGACCAGGGCTGCCCGGCCTCAGGGATAGTATTTTCGAGGCACGTTGCGGCGAGGCGGGAAAACAAGGGGAAAACGACGGTCCCTCTCAATAAAGGCTTTCCTAACTATGATCCAATGAGCGTTTGGCTGATGGTTCCCGACTCACATAGGCAGAAAACCCGTGTTTTTCGCTCATTCCCTCCGGCAGCGCGCTTTGGCACGGCCGCCTTTGTCAAAAAACTTCTGTCGACCTCTTAGTCAGCAGCACCTACGAGGACGTCTCCCGCAACTGGATGATCTCCGCGGTTTTCGACCACGCCGGCGAGGTGATCGCCCAGGCGAAGGACTGGGGCACCGTCGCGGTCGCCTAGGCCGACCTAGACCGGCGGCAGAAATGGATCAGCCTCGGGGACTTCAAGGCCGAGATCCCCCGGCACAGGCCAGTGACCCCGGCCGGGGAGTCCGTGCACGATCGGTAGAGGTTCCGGCGCGGGTCGTGTGCCCTGTGGCTCGGCCGTTTTGCGTATCAAGGTCGGGTGGACTTTCCGGTCGCCCGGATCCTGCCCCCGGTGACCTGGCGAGGCAGGTCACGTGATGGATCTCCGTCCGTCTCAGCCTTGACTATGGACGGAGACCGCTCGTGCCTGTAGAAAAGGCTCCGTAGTGAAGACAGACCGGAGGAGAAACGACTCAGGGGGTGCAGCATGCCACAGTCCCAGCCCCTTTACATGGCGGAGTTCATGACGGGCATCCTGGCCGCCCTGGCCATGAAGCAGGTCTCCGTCCTCTCGCTGCGGCGCAGCTGGCTCGACCAGGCGTTCGCCCGCCTGAACCAGGACATCCTTAAGGACGCATCGCGATACGGCATCGACGTCAAGTTCCGAATGCGCGCAATCCGGTCCACCAGGGTCGACGAACTTTGAGCAGGCCCTGTACGAGGCTGCCCAGAGGGACCTGATCAGCCTGGATAATCCCGAGTTCCAGCGGATCAGGCTGAAGATCGATGCCACCGACGCCCCGACCTTCCTCAACGGGCTGCCCGGCACCTCCGAGATGTACGTTGAGCTCGCTGACCGGCTGCTCAGTATTACCGAGTGCAGGACGAGGAGCTGGCCCTTTCCTGAGGAGTGAGCGGCAGGAGGACGTGGCATGGCACGCCGGACATCGGGACCGGCCCGACCGAGACCCACCCACCAGACCGAGCAGCCGCCCGGCATCGCGGCCTACAGGCAGGCCGTCGAGGAGTCGTCGAGGAGCAGTTCCACATACATCCCTCGTCGAGGCGATGCCCACTCGCCGGAGCGGGCGGGCAAGGAGATCAACGACGCCGTCTGGCGGACGATCTGGTTGACCCCGTTCGAGGTCATCATCCTCGACTCCCCGCTGATGCAGAGGCTGAGGCGGGTCCGCCAGCTCGGGGTCGTGCACTGGATCTACCCGAGCGGGCCACTCCCGCCTCGAGGACTCCATCGGGGCCGTTCACCAAGTCCAGCGGCTGGTCGATTCCCTCAACAGGGACGCGGGTGACGGGAAGGGCCTCTCCCAGGAGTGGGTCAACCTCCCTGCGACTGGCGGCGCTGGTCACGACATCGGGCATGGCCTGATGTCCCACGTCGTCGAGAACGCGTTCGACGCGAACGGCGTCACCGACACGCTGAAGCTGGAGCTCGTCGACGAGCTGGATGCGGAGAGCTGCTCGCTCAGCGAGGCGGCGGCCTACTTCACGGTGGGGTCGGATTCGTTCGCGGAGCTCGTCGAGAGCGGCGCAGAGCAAGACGGGCCACCAGCTGCCCGAGGACTGGCAGCGGAAGGTATGCGACGCGATCGTCGGCAAGCCGATCCACCCCCGCTGGCCCCTCCTGCAGGAGCTGATCTCGGGGCCGTTCGACGCGGACAAGCTCGACTACATGTCGCGGGACGCCCAGTCCGCGGGCATCCCGAACCTGACCGACATCCCCCGCCTGATCCAGAAGGTCCGGGTGGCCGAGGTGCCCGAGGCCGACCTGCCGCGGGAGATCGGGCGGACGATCGAGGCCGGGCAGCCTTCCTACTTCGTCCAGGGTGTCCTGCTCTCCGGCGGGCGGACCCTCGACGAGCTGATGATCGCCCGCACCCTGCTGTTCGACAAGGTCTACAGGCACCAGAAGACGCGGGCCGTGGAGGCGATGGTTGCGAACGCGGTGGCGGCCCTCCTGCCGGCGATGAGCCAGGACCACATCCTGCGGCTGCCGCTCACGATCGGCGACGACGATTTCATCTCGCTCACCCGCGAGACCATCCCTTCCAGGCTGCCCGTCCGGCCCGGCCACGCCAATCACCCCGGCATTCCGGTCGCCGCCGACCTCATCGCTCGCATCCGGAACCGCAACCTGTTCGTCCGCGAGTATGCGTTCGCCCACACCATGCCGCACGACCCGTTCCGGGAAGACCTCCACCAGAGGTCCGGGCTGGACCGGCTGCGGCGGGCGTTCTCCTCCGACCCGGCCGAGCGGGGTGAGGTTCAACGGCTGATCTCCGAAGCGGCCGAGGAGATCGTGACGCGGGCGGCCGAGCTCCTCGGCGTGAACGGGGATGTCCAGGTCGGCGACTACATCGCCCTGGACCCGTTCGCCCGGCCGACCCAGTCGAGCGAGATTGCGCGGGCGTACCTCGTCACCTCGGACCGGAAGCTCGTGCGGTTCCGGGACGACTCGGCCGAGTCCCCGCCGTGGAGCAATGCGTACCTGATGACCCGCGACCTCGGGTACGTCTTCGCCGCGGCCGAGTACGCCCCGGCGGTCTACCTGGCCTGCGAGGCGGTGTTCCGCCAGCGGTACGGCATCCGCACACCGCCGTCCGCCATCGACTACGCCAAGGTTGACCGGGGGACGGTCGAGGGCATTCGCCGGCGGCTCGCGGACAGCGGGTTCTACGAGGGCAAGCCGCCCGACCTGAGGCCGGTCCCCAGGCGGCTGGGGATGGGCGACGTGGGGACCATCCTGAGGGACGTCGCAGAGCGGCTCAGGCCGTTCCAGCCGTTTGCGCCGCCGGGGGCGGGCACCGAGGCCGGTGTGGTGGACGAGGCCAGGCTGCGGGCGTGGCTCCGTCAGTTCAGGACGGATGAGGAGGTGGACTGCGCGCTCCACTTGCTGGAGGCCTTGAAGATGCTTACCCGGGCGGATGTCCGCTCCTCCGTCGAGGAGTTCCTCAGGCGGCATGAGCGGTTCCGCGGGTGCTACCTGTGCCAGCTCGGCGGGCCCCGCGATAGTTCGGCAATCATCACCTATTACGCCCAGGATCTGGCCGGCGGGTGCGACGTGAAGGTGGTCCCCTTGCAGGAGGCGCTCACCGAGGAGGACCGCCCGATCCTGTTCGTCGATGACTTCCTCGGTACCGGCAGGCAGGCCCTCAGCATCGTCAAGAACTGGCTCGGAGAGCCGTATCCCGAACAGCTCCGGATGAGGACCACGGCCGCACGCTTCCAGCTCTTCTGGCCGAGATACTCAAGGCGCAGAGCAGCTCGGCTTCGCGTTCGTCCTGGGTACGCAGGCCGGCAAGGACCGGCTCGCCGAGGAACTGGCCAGGTCGGCGGTCCAGGCGACTGTGCACGTCCACCAGGACGAGGCCTGGCTTCCCCGGGCGTTCGGTGAGAACGGGGTCCGGTACGCGTCGCCGGAGGCCGGGAGGCAGTTCGAGGCCCGGGTCCGCGACATCGGGGCGCAATTGCTCACCCACCAGTACGGGGGCCGCTGGGACGCGGAGAAGATCGGCGAGCGGGCGCTCGCATCACGGCAACCACTCCTGCCTAGTGGCGTTCCCGTACAACGTCCCGACGGCGAGCCTCACCCTGCTCTGGAGCGAGGGCCGGGTCGACGGTTACGACTGGATGCCGCTCTTGCCCCGCCGGAAAAAGTATTGAGCGTACCTCTGGCGGCTCGATCTTCAGGGCCCGGCGAGGTTTAACTCCGCGAGGGCGGAGCGGACGTGGTCGACATCCGGGAATCGTGCCTCGGGCCGCTTCGCCAGGCACTTCCGGCAGAGGGCGTAAGCGACACTTTCGGGCAGGCCGGGACGGAGGCAAGCGGGCGAGACGACCGGCGCGGCACTCACGACGTCGGCCAGGATGTCCGGCAGCCTGCGGCCGACCCAGGGCGGCCGGCCGGTCAAGAGCGTGAACAGGACCGCCCCGACGCCGTAGACGTCCGTCCGCACGATCGATCCGTCCCCAGCATCGGGACGCCTGTTCCGGGGCCATGAACGGCGCGGTCCCCTCGATCTCGGCCGTCCAGGCGTGTGCCTCGGCGAGGGAGCGGGCGAGGCCGAAGTCCGTGACCCGGAGCCTCCCGTCGCCGTCCAGCAAGAGATTCGCGGGCTTGAGGTCGCAATGGACGATGCCCAGCTCGTGGGCGTGTTCGAGCCCCTTGCAGATCTCGATCGTCCAGCGGACGGCCTCGTCCGACGGGGACGGTCCGCTCCGGCGACCCGATCCAGGTTCGAACCCGCGACGAGCTCCATGACGATGAAGTACGCGCCGCCGGGGGTGCGACCGAGTCCCTGGGTCCCGACGATGTTGGGATGACGCAGCCTGGCGACGGTCCGCGGCCTCCCCGATGAATCGCCGGACGACCTCCGGGATGTCGCAGGAACGACTTGCGGAGGAACTTCACGGCGACCGTCGCGGCCCGGCTGTCTGCCGTCGCCTCGTAGACCTTCCCCATCCTCCCCGCGCCGATCATGCGCGCAGCAGGAAGTCTTGATGTGAGAGCAGGGGACGTCACCGGGATCAGCCTCAGCCGGTCGCCCGGGTGCGAGCCTCGTCCAGGCCGGCGTGGGGGCACGAGGGTCGGCCGACTCGTCCTCGAGCTCGCGATCGATCCGCACAGCTCCGCCCGGATCTGTTCCCGACGCGCGCGGAATCGCGACAGGAACTCCGCATGCGAGGGACGATCGCCCCACTGGCTCCGCACCCGGTACTCCTGCGCCGATGATCTCCGAGCGGCATCGGTCGAGCGAGCCGAGCTCGGGATACCTCGACGTAGGTCTCCAGCAGCGCCCGCTCGGCTGCCGTCGACGGCGTTTCGCCAGCGGAACTCCATGTCGATGCAGATGAGCTCGACGAGCAACCGGGCCCGCTCCGCCTCTCGAGCGCGGGCGGATCGATCCAGGAAATCGCTGATCTCGCGCGGGCCGTCCAGCCGCCACGCCTGCTCGAAGTCACGAGATTCGCGATTCGAGATCATCGTCATGCATCGTCCAGCCGCCTCGGCCAGGAGTTCACGGATCCTGGCCGAGCGTGCGTCGCACGGACGTTCCGAACGCCCCGTATCCTCGGCGATTTCCGAGAGTCGTGCAGCCCCTGCAGCCGGAGCTCCAGCACGCGTCTACCGAAGGGATCCAGCCGGACGAAGACCCATTCGAGCTCATCGGCCAGCGCGAGGGCATCTTCGGGCGTGGGCTCGTGCTCGCGTCCGGACGACCTCCCTCTTCGGCCCGGTCGAGAGGCATCTCGACGCTCGACCGACCGCCGGTCCGCGCTCTGATGCCGGACCTGTCGGAGCAGCTTGTGCTTGGTGATGGAGGCCAGCAGCCGCCAGAGATCGCCCCCGCGGCTCAGCGTGAAGCGACCGCTCGCGCATCGATGAAGAAGCTCCGATAGACCGAGAGCACGATGTCCTCGGGATCGGTCCGCCGCGCCAGCCGGGGCGAGAGCCGGCTCCGAGCCAGCGAGTCAGCCGTTCGAAATAGCGGCCGAATAGCTCCTCCGCGGCCGTGTCATCCCCGGACGGTACCGCTCCAGCAGGACGAACGACGTCCAGGCGGCCTGCTCATCGTCCGTTCCCATGGAACATAGCCCCGGTTCGAGACCTTGCCTCGCCGGCAGCGAACCCGAGGATCGCCCGGGCGATCGCTCCGACGTCCTGCATCGGTTTCATTCTAACGGATTTCGGTCTTCCTGGCCGCTCCCGCGCGGAAAGGGCATTACCAGTGGCAGGAGGACGATCGCACCCCTGATCCAGGAGAGAGCCATGGCCTTTGTCGTGACGGAACCGTGCTTCGGCTGCAAGTATACCGATTGCGTCGTCGTCTGCCCCTGCGACTGCTTCCACGAGGGCGATCAGATGCTGTTCATCGATCCCGAGAGTGCATCGACTGCGAAGCCTGCCTGCCCGAGTGCCCGGTCGAGGCCATCTTCTACGAGGACAACGTCCCGGAGGCGTGGAAGGAGTTCGTGGCCTGAACCAGGAGATGGCCGCGACCTGCCCGCCGATCACCGATCGCAAGGAGCCGCTCGCCACCCTCCGGAAGGGTCATGAAGCTGCGGGAGCAGCGTCGAGGGCAGCTGGACCGCGGCTGCCGGGCACTATCGCCGGCCGACCTGGGCGTCTCGGCCGAGCCGCCCCGATCGTTACCCCCAAGACGGGCGATAGAAAAGCCGATAGGATCTGCAGCTTCGATCAGAACCCTGGCTATTGGCAAAACGATCGATAACTCGAATCAGAGCTTTACAGGCAGCGCGACCGCATCGATCGGCTCCTGACAGGACGGGAGGCCCGTCTACGCATGCCGGACGCTGACCCAGGAGTGGAAGATATCCGGCTCCCTGGAAGAGATCCGGAGCGTCGCGCACGGGCCGGGAGCGAGGAGTCAGGGGGCGAACCGGCCATCTACCGGCTGGTGGACCGGAGCGAGGAACGTCCGTATTACTTCATCCTGCGGCGAGCCCCCAACGTCTCGACCGGATTCCTGGAGCTCGGCTGGGCCATGGTTGCGAGCCGGGAGGCCGCGGAGCAGTTCCGGGATCAGCAGCGACGAGGCGAACACGCTGTATTTCGGCGCCTTGCTGCCAGGAAGACCCTCAGCGCAGATTCGTCTCCCGGTCCGGTTCAAGCGCCCTCGTGCGAAGCCCCGTCGCTCCAGCCCGGCACGGCCTTGACCCTCAAAATCGCCGTCCTTCGCGCTCCCGCGGCGCCCAGGCGGAGAGGGTGACCTGTGGATCGGGTCCCCTGCGGGAGATCGCCCGCGCGCTCTGAACGCGCCACGGCCCTGGTAGATTACCGAGGTCGTCAGCGCCGATTGCCCGGGGACGCGGATGCCCCACTGCGCAACCGGCAAGCGTTCCGCCCGCCCGGCGGCCGGAGCCGTCGAGTCGACGAGGGGACCATGCACGACCGACCTGCCAGTCCAGCGCGGCTCCTGAACCCGTCCCTGGTCGTGCTGGCCTCGCTCGCAGCCGCGGGGCTGGTCCGGGCCGGGCCGGCGCCCATGCCGGTCGAGGGGCAGCCGCTGGCGGCGAACGTCGAGCGCGTGGTGCGAGGCGCTCGAGTCGCTCGGGGCTCCGCTGCCGGCCGAGACGGTCGGCCGCCCTGGCCGAGCGCCGGCCAGACGCGACGCCTCGAGCACTCCAGCAGCACCTCGACCCGTCACGTCCTCCTCATCGTCACCATCAACCCGGAGGAACGCGTCAAGGTCGGCGCGGGCCGGCCCCGGCGGTCCTCCAGCAAGCCGGCTACACGCCGGTCCTGGTCAAGGTGATCAACCAGGCCGCGACGACCAAGCCGCTGCGGATCGACCAGCCCGCAGTCGGGCCCGGTCACGGCCGGTGCGGCCGACCTGAGCATGAGCGCGGCAGGACCAGACACCATCTGAAGGCAGGCGAGGTCAACGGGGGCGCGCCCGGGACGGTTCCTCCAGGTCGAGATGGTCGACGGCCCAGCCGATGACGCCGAACCTGAGCGGGCTCGCGGGTCGAATACGCCCTGGCCTGATCTACAGCAGCGAGGCGGGCCGGCGCGAGGCGACGATCGGCTTCGACGTCGGCCAGGGGACGCAGGACCTCGGCTTCCGCGGCGAGGCTGCCGGTGCTCTTCGACGTCCGCGCCGGCCATCCCGGTCAGGCTCCACGTCCGCGACCACGACGGCACGCCGACCGTCGGCCCACTTCACGTTCACCGACCGCTCGGGCCGGATGTCACCCCCCGCAGCCCAAGCGGACGGCCCCCGACCTGTTCTTCCAGCGGCAGGTCTATCGCGCCGACGGCGGCGTGCGTCCTGCTGCCGCCGGGCCAGATCGACGTGACCTACGGCCGCGGCCCGGAGTACCGGCTCCAGAGCCGGCGAGCTGACCGTCCCCGAGCGCGGCGAGGCGACGCTCGACGTCCGGCTCGAGCGGTGGATCGACCCGGCGGCCCACGGCTTCTACAGCGGCGACCACCACATCCACGCCGCCGGCTGTGCCCACTACACCGACCCGACGCAGGGGGTCGAGCCCAAGGACATGTTCCTCCAGGTCAAGGGCGAGGGCCTGAACGTCGGCTGCGTCCTGACCTGGGGGCCGTGCTACGACTACCAGCGCCGGTTCTTCGACCCGCGCCCGACGGGCTCAGCGAGCCGCTGACCGTCATCAAGTACGACGTCGAGGTCAGCGGCTTCGGCTCGCAGGCGCTGGGGCACGTCTGCCTGCTGAACCTCCGCGACCAGACGTACCCCGGCTCCGAGGGAACCGCGACGAAGGGCTGGCCGACCTGGACGACGCCGGTGCTCCGCTGGGCCAAGGGCCAGGGGGCCGTCACGGGCTACGCCCACTCCGGCTCGGGCCTGGAGATCGACCCCGCAGGCCGCCACCGAGCGCCTGCTGGCCGCCCTCGACCGACGACTCGGACGGCTCGCTCACCCGATCCGAGGCCGCACGGGGCCTGCTCCCGGCCGATTTCGCCGTGCCGACGCCGACCGCGACGGCGTGCTCACCCGGCCGGAGCTCGAAGCCGCCCACGAACGGGCCGCCGAGACCTTGCCCAATCTTGCGATCCCCGAGATGAACGGCGTCGGCGCGATGGAGGTCGTCGTGTCGGTGCCGCAGGGCGTCTGCGACTTCATCAGCGCCATGGACACGCCGCGGATCGCCGAATGGAACTGCTGGTACCACCTGCTCAACTGCGGCTTCCCGCTCAAGGTCAGCGGCGAGACCGATTTCCCCTGCATGAGCGGCTTGCGGGTCGGCCAGGGGCGCGTCTACGTCCGGCTCGGCGACGTCAAGGCCGGTCGACTTCGACGCCTGGTGCGCGGGCCTCGCCGCCGGCCGGTCGTACGTCTCCGACGGCTTCGCCCACGCCGCTGGAGTTCACCGTCGGCGGCAAGCGCCCCGGCGATCGCCTCGAGCTCGAGAAGCCCGGGACCGGTCGCCGTCCGGGCCAAGGTCGCCTTCGCCGCCCAGACGCCGCTCGCCGTCGCCCACGGGAGCGTCGTCCCGGCCGGGCGGCCGCAGGCTCCTGGGCGACACGGTCAACCTGCACGGGCCGCAGGCGCGACGGCGAGTTCACCGCCGGCGGCGAGTCTCGCGCTCGTCGAGTTGGTGGTCAACGGCCGAGTCGCCGCCGAGACGCGACGTGCCGGCCGACGACCGCATCCACGAGCTGGAGTTCAACGTCCCGATCGAGCAGAGTAGCTGGGTGGCCCTTCGCCATTTCCCCAGATGCACACCAACCCGGTCGAGGTGATCGTGGGCGGACGCCCGATCCGGGCCTCGCGGCCAGAGCGCCGTTGGTGCCGGCGAGGTCGTCGAGCAGCTCTGGCAGTGCGCGGGGCCGCACGATCGCGCCGGCCGAGCGCGACGAGGCCCGCAGGGCCTTCGACCAGGCCATCGAATCTATCGACGGATCGCGGCGGGAAGCACCGACGGGAGCTGACCGGAGGCGGACCGGGCCTCGTTCCTACGGTCGCGTGCCGCCCGCGACTTCGAGACCATCGGGGAGGTAGCCATGCAGATCCCGGGTCGGCCACGCCGCCGGCACTCGATGAACCTCGCGACGTGCTGCCTGGCGGCCGCGCTCCTGGTCGGGGCCGTGAGTCCGCTCGCCGCGGGGGGTCGACAGGAGGCCGCGGCGTGCTCTTCCGCGAAACCTTCGATGACGACCGGCTGCCCGAACGCGGCTGGTACGACGGCCGGACGTTCGCCATCTCCCGCGAGGGGACTCGGGCGGGCGACGGCTGCATCGCGTACCACTGGAAGCCGGGCACGACGACGCCGGAAGGCTCGTCGGCCCTGCGCCGGCTGTTCGAGCCGACGGACACCGTCTACCTGCGCTTCTACATCAAGCTGTCGCAGGGGTGGGGCTGGACCGGCCGCTCGTATCATCCCCACCTGATGCACTTCCTGACCACCGAGAACGACAGAGTACCACGGCCCGGCCGCCAGCCACCTGACGGTCTACATCGAGCCGCAGGAGGGCAGGCTGCGCCTGGCGGCCCAGGACATCGCAGAATCGGGACGCGCCGCACGGGCTGACCCAGGGCCCGCTCCGCGGCGGATACAACGGCACGTTCTACGACAGCAAGGACGTGCTCTTCACCGACGACGCGTGGCACTGCGTCGAGGCCATGTTCCGCCTGAACAGCCTGGACCCCGAGCGGGATCGGCCCAACGCGGACGGCATCGTGCGCGCCTGGTTCGACGGCAAGCTCGTCGTCGAGCGCACGGACGTGATCCTCCGCTCGACCGACTTCCCGAACATGAAGTTCAACCAGTTCCTGCTCGCGCCCTACTTCGGCCCCGGCCTGCTGCCGCACGAGCAGACCCTCTGGATCGACGAGCTGGCCGTCGGGACCGAGCGGCTGGCCCGACGCCGGAAGCCGGCCACGGCGCTCGTCGCCGGACCGCGGAGAGGCGACCGATGCGCGTGGCCGCGGCCCAGCCCAGGAACCGGACGATCGACTTCCGGCTGGAGCCGCCCGAGGTCCTGGCCGGGTCGATCGGTCGCTCGCGGAGCTGGAGCAGCTCGTCCACAAGGCCGGGGCGGCCGGCTGCGACGCGCTGGCGCTGCCCGGAGGACACGCTCGGCCTGCTCAAGTGGGAGGCGGCGAACCCGGAGGCCCTGGGCGAGGTGCTCCCCGAGGCGGTCAGCCGGATGCTCGACCGGCTCGGCAAGGCGGCGGCGGACCACCGCATGTACCTGGTCCTCTGCAACGACGCCATCGAGACGGACGGCCGTGACGTACAACACCGTCGTTCCTGCTCGGCCGCGACGGCAAGGAGATCGGCCGTTACCACAAGGTCAACCTGCCGCTGACCGAGCAGGGCCGCGCGCGGAGGCCGCGAGTTCCCGGTCTTCCCCACGCCGGACCTGGGGACGGTCGGCATGCTGATCTGCTACGACATGGTCTTCCCCGAGGCGGCGCGGTGCCTGGCGCTGGGGGGCGCCGACGTCGTGTTCCACCCCACGCTCGGCGGCGCGGCCATCGGCGACGACGACATCAGCCTGGCCGCGTTCCGCACGCGGGCCGCGGAGAACTTCGTCTACCTGGTCGTCGCGATGCGCGGCCACGGCAGCATGATCATCTCGCCGCGGGGCAAGGTCCTCGCCACCGCGAAGGAGCCCGACGGCGCTGGCCATCGCCGACATCGACCCGTCCGGCGGGCGCGAGGGCGGGGACGCCTTCAACACCCAGCGCGACATGCGCGGCCGGCTGTTCCGCGAGCGGGTCCCGGAGGCCTACGGCATCCTCACCGATCCCGATCCGCCCGTGCTCGCCAAGGTGCCGTCGAACGTGACCGCGGACGAGGCCATCCGCATCATGGCGACCGTGCTGACCACCGGCGAGGAGCGGTTCAACGAGGCCGAGGCCCTGCGCGGGCGGGCAAGACCGAGGAGGCGATCCGGCTCTTCGAGCGGCTCTGCGAGGAATGCCGCACCTCCTGGATCGACCGGGCCGCCCGGGAGCGACTGAAGGCACTTCGCCCGCCGGCGGAGCCTGAAAGCCGAAAGTCCCCTGAACCGGCGGCCGGGTGCCTCCGGCCAACGAGGGGGAGGCGGGCCAGAGCAATCCCGGGGTCGAGCAACAGACGAAGGAGATGAATCTTCCGCGCTCGCAGAGTTCACTCCGGCACCGGAGTTCACCATGACTCGGCGACCGCCCGGAGCCAGCCGATCCCGCAGCCGAGCGTGGGCGTCGTGACGGCCGCCGGGGTCGGCCATGGCTCCGCGCCGGCCCGTTCGCGGCCGGGGCAGACCCTCGGCCCGGGTAAAGCCGTTCCCTGGAAGGCCGGGGTGGCGAGGGCCGTCATCACGCCGGAGAAGGCGGTGTGGCTCGCGGGCTACGGGTCGAAACGCGTCCCCGACGGCAAGCTGCACGACCTGTGGGTGAAGGCCCTGGCCCTGGAGGACGCCGAGGGCCGTCGCGCCGTGCTGATCACCAGCGACTTCCAGGGCGTCCCCAGGGCGATGAGCGACCGCGGTCTTCGAGCGGCTCCGAAACGAGTTCGGGCTCGAACGCCACCAGGTGATGTTCACCTTCTCGCACAACCACTGCGGCCCCCGGCTGGGGGACGACCTGGTGGACTACTATCCCGGTCGAGGCCGAGCAGGTCAAGCTGGTCGACGAATACACGGACGCTGATGGTCGAGAAGCTCGTCGCGCTGGTCGGCGAGTCGCTCGCGGACTCGCCCCGGCGAGTTGCGGGCCGGCGAGGGCAAGGCGACCTTCGCCGTGAACCGCCGCAACAACCGCGAGGCCGACGTCCCGGCCCTGCTCGCGAAGGGCACGCCGCTGGCCGGGCCGGTGGATCACACGGTGCCGGTGATGACCGTCACCCGGCCGGAGGCGAGCTCGCGGCGATCCTCTTCGGCTACGCCTGCCACCCGACGACGCTCAACTTCACGACCTGGTGCGGCGACTACCCGGGCTTCGCCCAGCTCGAGCTGGAACAGGCCCATCCGGGGGCGACGGCCATGTTCGTCAACACGTGCGGCGGCGACCAGAACCCGCTGCCGCGGCGGAGCGTCGAGCTGTGCCGGCGCTACGGCCACATGCTGGCGACTCGGCGGTCGAGGAGGCCCTGAAGCAGCCCTTGAAGCCGGTCTCGTCCGTCTCTCGAGACGGCGTTCGAGTACGTCGAGCTCCGTACCTGAAGGTCGTCTCGCGCGAGGAGCTGACCGCCGCGTCGACGACGACAACGCCGATCCGCGCCCGCTGGGCCGCCCGGATGCTGCGGCAAGCTCGAGGCCGGCGAGATGTTCGCGCCGTCGTATCCCTACCCGGTGCATGCCTGGCGGCTCGGCGAGGAGACGCTCGTCATCGGCCTGGGCGCCGAGGCGGTCGTGGACTACGCGCTGCGGTTCAAGCGCGAGTTCGGCCCCGGCACCTGGGTCTGCGGCTATGCCGACGACATGATCGCCTACATCCCCTCGCGGCGCGTCTGGGAGGAGGGGGGCTACGAGGGCGGCTCGAACCTCTACGAATACGGCCGCCCGGCCTTCCGCTGGGCGGGCGACGTGGAGGACCGGATCGCCGCGTCCGTCCAAGGCTGGTGAGGCAGGTTCGCGAGTAGCCGATGGCGCGCCCGGGCCAAGACCGAGGCCCTCAGGGCCCGTTCGCGACGGACGGCGGCCCGTCGCACCGCACCCGGGCGCCTCACACGACGGTGACCGCCTCGATCTCGATCTCAAGCCCGACGACGGTGAGTTCCGTGACGCCCATGGCGGTGGACGCGGGAGGACTCGGTCGGCGGGCTGACCTGGGAGGGCGGCGACGGCGCGTTCGCCTTACCTCGACCCGGCCTGGCTGCGCACCCGTCATGCGCCACAACGGGCGGTTATCGTGGCGTATCGCCCATTCCGCCGCCCGGTTCGCAGGGGGCCTCGACCGTGCACCGCATCGCCCTCTCCGCACCGCTGCTCGCCGGCCCGTTCGTCATCACCCCGGCGTCCGCGGCGGAGCCGCTGGTCGTCGACCTCTGGCCGGGGAAGGTGCCGGGGGACGTCGGCATCAAGGGCAGGAGACGAGCCGGATCCACGACTCGCCCATCGTCGGGCCGACCCGGCTGATCACCAACGTCACACGGCCGACCCTCACGGTCTACCGGCCCCCGGCGGACAGGAACACCGGGACGGCGATGATCATCTGCCCCGGGGGCGGCTACTGGGACCTCTACTGGGAGCTGGAGGGCGAGGAGGTCGCGGCCTGGCTGAACTCGCGCAGGGCATGACCGGGATCATCCTCAAGTACCGCTGCCCCCGCCGTCCCGGCGACGTCCAGGGTGAGCCGCCGCTGGCCCGCAGATCGACGCCCAGCGGGCCGTCCGCCTGGTCCGCAGCCGGGCCGAGGAGTGGGGCGATCGACCCCGGCCGGATCGGCATGGTCGGCTTCTCGGCGGGCGGCCACCTGCGCTGGCGACCGCGACTGCTTCCGCAAGCGGCTCTACGAGCCGGTCGACGCGCCGACGAGGTCAGCGGCCGGCCCGACTTCGCCGTCGCCTGCTACTCGGGCTACCTCAAGCCCAAAGACCGGGACGGCGTCCGATCCGACCTCACCATCCCGGACGACATGCCGCCGGTCTTCCTGGCCCACGCCTCCGACGACGGCGAGCACCACGGGGGCTCCGACGCGGAGAACAGCGTGTTCATGTACCTGGCCTTGAAGCGGGCCGGCGTCCCGCCTGCAACCGGTGCGATCGACGTCCGTAAGACGATCACCGAACAACGGAGGCGAGCCGCCTGCCAAGCGGGATCGCCCGATCCCGGAAAATTACTGTACGCCTGTTGACTTCCTGCCGATAACTGGTTCCAATCCCGCGAATCCGGCGATCCCGCACGCGTGCTCACCGGCGGCAAGTGAGGAGAGCGAAGATGACCAAGATGATCACCTGCCTGTGGTTCGACCGGGGCAAGGCCCGCGAGGCGGCCGAGTTCTACGCGAGCGTGTTCCCCGACAGCCACGTCGGGAAAGCTCACGCCTCCGCCGTGGACATCCCGTCTGCGAAGGTGGGCGAGGATCTCACCGTCGAGTTCACCGTCCTGGGCCAGGCCTACATCGGCCTGAATGGCGGGCCGAATTTCAAGCCGAACGAGGCGGTCAGCTTCATGGTCCTGACCGAGAACCAGGAAGAGACCGACCGTTACTGGGACGCGATCGTCGGCAACGGCGGCCAGGAGAGCGCCTGCGGCTGGTGCAAGGATCGCTGGGGCTTCTCCTGGCAGATCACGCCGCGCGTGCTGCTCGAGGCGACGACCGACCCGGATCGCGCCGCCGCGAAGCGCGCCATGGAAGCCATGATGACGATGAGGAAGATCGACATCGCCACGATCGAGGCCGCGCGCCGGGGCGTCAACAGGCCCGGCCAATAGCGGGGTTCCGCCACTCCGGGCTCAATCACCACACGCAAACCCGTGAAGTGCAAATCGGAGGCCGGATCCCGCGAAGAGACTCTGGGACCGAGGGACGGGAAGCTCATTGCAGGCAAGCGTGAACACCGCACCGCGCTCGGTAACGCGGAGAGACCTTCCAACCCGCCCCACCCGCAAATCGGCTGTTTGATCTGCCGGCTCGAAGACGCGATCTCGTCCCTGCAATGAGAAAGCTCTTCGACGTGCTCGCCGAAGGGCTTGTCTCTGAAACGAATCGTGGCGACAGGACGGGTATTGAAACTTTGGCTCATGGGCCCAAATCAGTAGCGACCTTGATTCTCAGGATCGCCCGCAGAACGGCTTTGGTCGCCTCCTTCATGTTATATGACCATTCGAACATGGCCATGTACTGGCCCAGGAACCACTTACTGACTCCACGGAAGCTCCGCAAAAAGTTCCGTGCCCCAGTCCACAATCCCTCGGTCGTATTGTTATGAACCTCGCGTACCCCGTCACCATCGTCATCACCCCCCCACTCCCGTTTCCCCGGAGTGTGACACACCGTGGCGTGGCCGCGACCGAGTTCCGGAACGTGGTCGTAACCACTCCATTCATCCGTGTATACCATGGCCTGCGATTTTGTTGTCTTATCTACAAATGCTTCCAATGTCTCCTGATCCGAATGCACCACGACCTCCAGCCGCACCGTCCCAGACTCTCGGCCGACGATCCCGACCACGGGAGGACGGTCGTTTTCCATCGTCCCGTGCCCCTTGATCTTGTTGGCCCGACACCGGGGCGGATCCTCCGGGTCCTCGTGTGGGACCCCTTTTTCTCCGGCGTTTTGATACATTTCGTCGGCTTCGACATGATCGTCCTCCAAGGGTTTTCGATCCAAATTGGATTGTGCTTGTGCTTGGAATTTGTGTCTAAGATCCAAGAGATGCCTTCGGCTACATGAGAGTTCCCGGGCCAACTGGGCGGTGGACACCCCCTGAGTAAAACCGCGAAGGATGAGGACCATCTGCGTGGGCCGCCAGTGGGTCCCCTGGAAGAGGGTGCCCGTCCAGGCATTGAAGACCCGGCGGCATTGAGTACATCGATAATTGATTATTAATTCACGATAAAAATAGTTTTTAATTTCAAGTCCATCTTACGTCATATAGCGGAGACAGTGCAAGCCCTTGGGATAAAAGATCTCGATGCGGAATTGATAACAAGCATTTTCATCCATTAGATCATTGATATGGAAAGCCATCGCTTCAAGTCCTCAGGATCACGTTGCATCGGCCCACAGAATCGTTTTCGATGATCTGCGAAAGTCAGTTGGTAGGTCACTGCTTTGGGCCCATGATCCACACGTTTTAGCCTTGTCTTATGCTTGATCCCTTCCACCTTTTGCGGTTTTCAGCTGGTCTGGGCGGCTAATTTCTATAAGCTTTAGTTGAGGATCTTCCGTCTATTATAATCTTTTTTTCAACGGTCGTATGTCTTTATTTTTTTCGAAAAACTTTATTGAACCATGAGAATTTTTCCAGACCCAGTATGGCCGCACTCATCGTTTTTTTTTGCGAAATGTTCTTCCTCAACCAGCGGCTCGTGTATTCGACTGCGCTTCTTTTTTTATCAAAGATCTTCCTTGAACTTCGGAGACGAACCTTGCTTTTCCACCAGCCTCTAGCACGGGATTATCTTCTCAAAGAGGGCCTATTTTTCCAACGTATTTTTCTTGCTATATTTCTCCTCGGCACTCATTTTTTAACTCTCGGGATCGCGGCGGTTTTTTTTTTTTTTTTTTTTTTTAAGTTGCCCACATATTTTTGGGTACCGAAAGGTTTTCGCTAGAGATCCTGGTTAAGCTATTTTTTTTTTTTTTTTTTTTTTTTTTTTTTTTTTTTTTTTTTTTTTTTTTTTTTTTTTTTTTTTTTTTTTTTTTTTTTTTTTTTTTTTTTAAAAAAAAAAAAAAAAAAAAAAAAAAAAAAAAAAAAAAAAAAAAAAAAAAAAAAAAAAAAAAAAAAAAAAAAAAAAAAAAAAAAAAAAAAAAAAAAAAAAAAAAAAAAAAAAAAAAAAAAAAAAAAAAAAAAAAAAAAAAAAAAAAAAAAAAAAAAAAAAAAAAAAAAAAAAAAATTACGCCTTGTCTTCTTTTCGAGTGATATTTTAATTATTATCGCATAGCTGATCAACCTTTTTTTACCTCGTATTAATGAGAAAATAGAATTCTTCTTAGAGCCTATCCCAGTAGCCCACTGCATCGCTATGTGATCAAAGCACACACCAGATGCAGCATGCCGAAGTAGTTCTCCACCTTCTTCTCCCAGCGGATCAGAATCCGCCGGAATCGGTTCATCCAACTGTGGGTCCGCTCCACCACCCAGCGACGGGCCTTGAAACCCGCTTCCCGTTTCAACGCCTGCGCCTCCTCCCCCCGGGCCCGGACATGGGCCGTGAACCCGAACTCCTGCACCAACGCCCGGGTGTCGTCGTAGTCATAACCCTTGTCCAGGCACATCCCCTGCGGCTTCTCCTCCGTCGGCTCGGGCGCTCCACCGGGATGCTCTCCAGGGTCGCCTCGACCAGCTTCTTGTCGTGCCGGTTGGCCCCCTCGACCGCCAGCCCCACCGGCACACCGTTGGCCTCCGTCAACAGGCTCCGCTTGGCCCCCTGCTTGCCACGATCGGTCGGGTTCTTGCCGGTCCGCTCCCCGCCCAGCGGGGCCTTGGTCATCGCCCCGTCCATCGCCAGCCACTCCCAATCCAGCCCCTTCAACGCGTCGTACTCCTCCAGGCCTTGGGCCCAGAGGGTGACGAAGACACCGGCCGCGGTCCACTCCTGGAACCGGCGGTGGGCCGAAGAGCGGGAGCAGATCCCGGTGGCGTTCAGGGCGTTCCACTGACAGCCGGTCCGGAGCACGAAGAAGATGGCGTCCATGGCCCGGCGGTCGGGGACCCGGGGGTTGTGGCCGCCGAGCCGATGCGGTAGCCGTGGCGGCAGCAAGGGGTTCGATCCGCTCCCACAGGGCATCGGGGATGCGCCATTGATCATCGCGGACGGGGACAGGACGGGATTTCGAGGCGGCCTGGGCCTTGGCCATGGGAGCATCTCCTGGGGCGATAACAAGCACCAGGAGATTCTACGGAATGGCTACTGGGATAGGTTCTTAGCCACATGGAACCGATCCGTCACGGCACGGCTGTGGGGCAACCTCAGGGCGCACGCCGCCGGATAAGCCGGCCCCATGTCGACCCGATGGGTGCGGACCTGTTGGCGTTGTTCCTGCGTGAGCCGATCCAGGCATTTCAGCACCGCCGTCGTGTCTCTGCCACGCTCCACCGCCAAGATCTGCGGCCGCGTCGGGTCGACTCAGATCGGTCATTAACGTCACGTAGAGCCGATGCCGCTTCTTCAAGCTCAATTCATCCAGCCCAATGTCGGTGATCACACGCTGGGGATCGATCTGTCGATCCTCGGTCAATTGATTCTCGACGATCCGGTCTACCGTCTCGGCCGAGATTCCCAAGCGACGGGCAACCTCCTCCGCCGTGCTGCCGATCAGCGAGCGGAGCACGAACTGCTCGAAGCGATCAGTGGAGGATACGTCCTTGCGTTTGAACGGGGGGATAATGTGCTGCCGGTAGTTACACCGCGCACAGCGATGGAAGGGAGCTTGGTAAATCCAGAAACAGGGCTGCTCCCACAGGTTGAGGTCCCTGATCGCCTGGGGGATTGTTTTGAACTCGATGTGGGCGACGTCGTCGTGGCCACATTTTTCACAACGGCATCGTGCGGGCAAGGGCCACCGCACCTCCAAGCCATGGCCCTCCTGATACCGCTGGTAACCGGTGATTTCCACCTCGGGAGTAAGGTCGACATCGATGGTGATCCTAGCCATGGCCCCTCCGTGATCAGAGACGTCTCCTGATGCATGCTAACAAAAGGACTGGCTACGACAAAACAGTGAGAAATCCCAGGCCTCGCACTTTAAAACGGAAGAACCGGTGCCCGTCCAGGCATTGAAGACCCGGCGGCATTGAGTACATCGATAATTGAGTATTGGTTCACGATAATAGTTTTGAATTTGAAGTCCTTCTTGGGTCTGACAGCGGGGACAGTGCAAGCCCTGGGGATAAAAGATGTCGATGAGGAATTGATAACAAGCATTTTCATCCATTAGATCATTGATGGGGAAATCCATCGCATGAACTCCTCAGGATCGGGGTGCATGGCCGAGAGAATGGTTTTCGACGATCTGCGAAAGTCAATGGGGAAGTCACTGATTTGGGCCCATGAGCCGAAACTTTTTGTCGCCGGGGTCCGGAACTGGGAAGCCGGACTGCGGCGGCAGGTGGAGGGTGGTAAGTCGAAGCCGAATTGAGGTTTGCGATCTATCCTGCCGCCACTTGCCCGGTGTATTCATAAACGTCAGCATCGGGATCATAGCTCGCCAGGCCCTTTCCGAGCAATCGGTCCCAGACCTTTGTCGCGGCTTGGGTGCGGTACACGCCGGTGTCATCAACCGTCGTCGGACTCGACACGACCTTCTTGCCCAGCACGGCGGCCACAACCGGAATCAAGGCGTCGGGGATGCCCATCGCGGCATAGGCCGGGTTGCCGTGGTGGGCCAGCATCGTCTGCCGTACTGTGGCGTCGTCCAGGGCCGTGACCGAGAGGTCGAACGCCTCGCCGTCCGGCTGCGGCGGGACCGTTTGCACGCGGAAGTGCCAGGCTTCCTCAAACTGGTCCTTCTCGAAGTTGTAGGCGAACGTCCGTTCAACGCCGATTTCCGCAGGAGAGAAAACGACTCACAGTCTTGGGTGGTTTGCCGCGGGTTTCTCGGGGGATTTCGTCGGTCGGTGTCAGTTGGTTTCTCCCCATCCGTTCCGGTTCTCCTCAGGTCCAGATCCAGCGCGCTCTTCGCGAGGTGGGGCGATTCTCCCGCGTTTTCACGGCGATCGGCTTCGAGGCCGCGACGGTCTGGATTATTCTGACCCCTCGGCTCGTCCCCGAAAACCGACTCACAATCTGAGGGAGCACCCGTTATGGACGACACGCCGTACCGGGAGTTCTTCGCCCGGCCCACCCAACCGTATCACCGCCGCTACGAGGCGTTGCGGGCTGTGTTCCTCGACGGTCGCTCCCAGAAGGAAGTCGCCGAGCACTTCGGCTACCAGTACGGCACGCACCGGCAGTTGGTTTCGGAGTTCCGGCGACAGAACCTCGACGCCGGCGATGACTCCCCCTTTTTCGAGCGTCCAGGCGCGGACGCCCCGCCACGTCGCGTGCCGTCACACACAGTGCACAAGCCAGCGGAGGCCGCCAACGACGACACGCCCGAAGTGGCGGACCGTCAGCAACTGGTCTTGTCGGTCGCCGAGCCGTTGCGGCTGCGGACGCGTGTCGCGGGAGTGTTCCTGTTCCTGCCGCTGTTGGCGCGGCTGGGCTTCGACGCGCTGGTTCGCCAGGCCGGCTATCCCGGTTCCCGGATGGTCCCCGCCGACGCCGCTCTGCTCAGCCTGCTGACGCTGAAGCTGCTGGACAAGGAACGACGCAGCCACATCGACGACTTCAACTTCGAGGCCGCGTTGGGGCTGTTCGCCGGGTTGAACGTCCTGCCCAAGAAGAGCTTCGCCACCGACTATTCCTATCGCACGCAGCGCCACCAGCAGCAAAAGCTCCTGGCCGGCTGGGTGAAGCGACTCTCGCCGCTGCTGTTGCCCGAGGCGAACGCCTTCTCGCTGGACTTCCATCCCATCCCCTACCGCGGTGACGAGGCCGTGCTGGAGAACCACTACATTCCCCGGCCGGGGCACGGCGCACGCCAGCGTCCAGTCGTTCTTCGCCCAAGAGCACGACAGCCGGGTGCTCTGCTATGCCAACGCCAACCTGACCCGCGACGAGCAGCCGGCCGAGGTCGATGCGGTTCGTCGAGTTCTGGCACGACCTGACCGGCCACGACCCCGAATGGTTGTACTTCGACTCGAAGCTGACGACCTACGCGGAGCTGTCGCGCCTGAACCAGCGGGGCGTCCACTTCGTCACCATTCGCCGCCGCGGGGCGAGCCTGGTCCAGAAGCTCCTCGACGCGGCCCGCGGGCGATTGGACGAGCGCCGCCATCGACATCCCCAAGCGTCGCCAGAAGCGCATTCGCTACCTGGAGCAATCCGTTCGACTGCCCGACTACGAGGGCCCGGTGCGGCAGATCGCGGTGACCGGCCTGGGACGCGAAGAACCGACGTTGTTCCTGACCAATCACTTCGAGGCTCGTCCCCGCGACCTGATCACGAACTACGCCCGACGGAACCGGATCGAGGACGGCCTGGGCACGAACGTGAACTTCTTCCACCTCGATTGCCTGTCGAGCGAAGTGCGTTTGAACGTGGATCTCGACGTGACGTTGACCGTGATCGCCAACGGCTGCTACCGCTGGCTGGCCCGCCAACTGAAGGGCTTCGACAAGGCGAAGCCCAAGCAGTTGTATCGCAAGTTCGTGGAGACGGGCGGCGTGATCGAGGTGGCTGCGAACCGCACGCTGCTGGTCACCTTCGACCGCCGCAGTCACAACCCGATCCTGCGCGAAGCCGCCCTCGACCGGGACTGTCCCGCCATCCCCTGGCTGAAAGACTATCGTGTCGAATTCCACTACAGGTGATATCCGTGGGGGGCCAGGGGCTCGAAAATGTCAGTCGATTTCCCCCCGCGGAAATCGGCGTTCAACCCCGTCTCGTCCGGTGCAGAGTAGCGGCGGCATGGCCTGTCCTTTCGGTCCGGTCGCTCAGGCGGGTTTCGCATGCTTCACATGGCGGACCCGCTTCTCGAAGCCGGCTCGCTTGGCGAACTCGGGCCACTTGCCCTCGGCCGTAGCGAGGATGTGCGAGTCGTTCACCGTGTAGATCATCAGCTCCATGTCGCCGCTGTCGTTGAGGGCTGGCAGCCGCCCCTCGGTGAGGATCGACTTGACGTACTCGCTGTACACGCCCATGTAGCAGAGGAGCCTCGTGAGCATCGCCAGGAATTTGTCCGGGGTCATCGTCCCGGGGTCCGGGGCGTAGGGCTCCTCGGCGTAGTGCAGCGACCGCTGGTACAGCGCCGGCAGCTGCTCGATGTACCATTCCGGGCTGTTGATGAATTCGAGGAACGACTTCTTCTTCTCCTTCCGCAGCTTCGGGGTGGTGCTCTTCCGGCCCTCCTTGATCGCCTTGTAGACCTCGTTGAAGTTGGCGAACTGGTCCCGCATGAGGTCGAGCAGGTCCTGGAGCCATTGCTCGTCGATTACCTCCCGCCACTGCCGCATGTAATCGACGCTGACGGTCCGCACCTTCCGATCGATGCGGTCGATGACGCCCGACTCCAGGTCCTTGAGCTGCCCGCACCGGCGACCCCCTTCATGACCTCCAGCCAGTCGGGCGGCTGATGATTGAGCTTGTGGCCGAAGATGTCGCGGGTCAGGAAGCTCTGGGGATCGGAGGTGACCTTCGCGCCGTGTTCGAGCATTGCCCGGATGGCGTTCCGCCGCTGGGCGAAATTCTTCTCGTCCATCTTGCTGACGATCTCGATTACGGAGAGCGGAGAGCAGCACAGAACCTCGTCGCCCGAAGCGATGTCAGCACGTTTGCGCGCGACCTTCGGCCAGGTCGTAGTAAAGGTTGGTGTCGGCGACAACGGTGTTCGGCATTCGCCACCTGGTCAATCGCGGGGTCTGGTCGGTGAACAGAACATCGCCGACCGCCCAGCATCCCGGCTCTTCCTGATATTCTACGCCGGCTCGGCTTGGCAGAT
>CAWDND010000003.1:0-29414 GCA_963803395.1 uncultured Planctomycetaceae bacterium | reverse complement strand
GCTGCTCGGTGAGGAAGAAGGTGCTGATGTCGGGATCACTCGCGAAGTCGCGGAGGATGGCCCGGACGGTACCGACATGGAGCTGATACTGCTGTGCGAGTTGTTGGGCGGTCGCGTCCTCGAGGAAGGAGGCGCGGCAGATCTCGTAGCGGCGCTGGGTCGGCGCGTTGGGTTGCTGGAAGAGGCGCGCGAGTTCAGGGGATCGGGCCCTCGCAGTTGAGTCCCGAATAAGCAGGTTGTGATCGGCCAAAGGATGCAACGGTGCGGGGCTAAAACCCTGCTGGACGATGGGAACGTCTGATGGGAAGAGAAGCAAGCAAGAAGGGATTTTGGCGAAGATGCCGAGGTGACGATGGGTGAGGAAAGGAGTTGCGGAGGGGACGGAAATCGCGATGTGCTGGCTCGAATGGGACTCGCGCGGCGGACCTCGAGATCCGCTAAAATCCGGGGAAATCGAAAGGCTCGCCGGAGAGAATTGAGTGCCGAATAGGCAAATTACGCAGCCGCGAAAATCGGCGGACAGTGACGGGCTCGGTCGGGAGGTCCTCGTCAAAGAGGCCGGGTTGACGCTCCAGACCGACGAGCGAGTCGGCCAGATGGCGCGCCGCGATGCGTCCCTCGGCGTCGAGTTCGCCGAGTTGGGCGACGGTCTCCTGCCGCACCTTCGTTCCGATGCGCACCGAGCGCACGAGCCGCCAGTACGTAGGGGTCTTGCCGTTCTTGGTGACGGTCGAGTGCCGCAGATCCATCGCGTCCTCCAAGGACCATCATGAACGGCCTCGGAGGAAAGGCAAGACACGAGGTTGGCACTACAACGGCGTTTGCGTCGAGGTCGGCCCGACGAATAAGGAGTTACGACGAAAAAGCACCTGAAAATTGGTGCAATTTTGGCCCAACTGTGGAAGTTGGGGTAATACGAGCTTCACGGATTGAACTCGGACGGTCGTCATCGGCATGCTCCTCCGGTGAAGGGTCACCCCGCAGGAGTGGGCTGGGGTGTTCTCCGATTCTCGAGGCGCTCCCTGGAGGCCGGCAAGTCCCCCCAGGCCTCGATGACCGTGGGAGCGAACGAGGCGCCGGGGCAGCGGGCGGCCACCCCGGCGCCGGGCCGGCTAGTTCGCGGAGGGCTCGGTGATCTGCCGATACGACCAGGCCGGCGGCTCGTCTTCGGGCCAGGGCTGGCCTTCGAGGCTCGCCTGGCGACGGGCCTCTTCCGCCTGCTCGTCGCACCATTGGTCATATTCTGTTTGACAGATATGACACCAGGATTCGACATTCATCATGCCATAGTACCCGGGGCAGTCGTCCGGGTGGCCAGCCGCGCGGCGGAGGCAGCGGGGATCGCCGGGGCCAGGGGCGGTGGGGGTGCTCACCGGGCACCTCCTTCCGCCAGCGAGGCGGGGTGCTTGCGGCCGGAGAGGATGCCGAGCGCGACGAGGGCCTTGACATGCTTGCAACTAAACTTGTTGTTTTGGTGATCTGGGCACGAGCAGGTGATGCGGCCGGCCGCGCGGCGCACGGTGTACGATGCGCCGGCCCGGTCGCCCGTGAGCTTGCGCAGGGCCCACACGCGGACCGAGGGCCGGGGGGCTGTCATGCGTTTGAGAGAATATTCATCCGAGTTGATGAATACGCGAAGTTTGCAGGTGCCGTGCCGCGGGGAGCGGGCCTTGGCAAGGCGCACGGGGGCGCTACTGTGGACATGGGGTGCGACCTCTCACGAAGGTGCCGTAAGCGCGAGTGGTCGGGTGCAACCGGCCCCTCGCGGCCCCACTGAAGGCCAGTGGAGCAGACTCTACTGTACCAAATTTCAGTGGGCTTGCCGAGCAAAAAAACCTGTAATATAAGGTATTTTCGGCAGCGTGCACACGTGAAATAATAAGCTGATTCATGGACGATGGCCGATGACCGGCCCGAGGAGGACGCTTCGCCGGCGGGACCCGGCCACGTCCGGGCCGGAACCTACCGGGGCCGCGGCGGGAGCTGCCGAACGCGGCAGCTGGCACGGCGCGGGGCCGGCGACCGCCGCGCGTGCCGAAGGCCACCGCCAGCACGCGAGACCCTTCTCTCCCCTCTCTCTCCCCCGGAGACTAACTTTTCGCGGCGGCCGAGCCCCCCCACATGCTCATGGGGGCGCAGGCCGCCGCGCGGAGGGCAGGAGGCCCGACCGCGGCGGGCCGGGAGGGCCCGTGGCACTCACACCGGCCCCCCGCTGCCGGCAGGCCCGAGTCTTCGAGGGCGGGCCGGCTGCTCGGGGACGTCGGGCCATCTCGGAGGGGCGTCGGCGGCCCGGCCGTGGCCTGGCATTGGGCGACGGCGCTGTGTGCCCGCGTTAGCCCTGAAACAAGCGTGATGAGAGGCTGCTTGGAACCTCACCCCTATGTTCAAAGGCCTTTGTCGAAGGCATTTGCGAGGGGGTTGTCGTTTTCGAGTGAGCGCTTCTCCGAATTCCCTCGTCCCGGTTTATGCCTTGTTTCATAGGACGCAGGTCACTGTCATCCCTATGTCAATCCTCGGATCACGCTTGTTTCAGGGTTAGCGGTCTTTGCGGATCCCGCCTGCGTCGAGATTGCCCGGCACACTCGCCGGGACCGGCGCCGGTTCGCCGATCGGCACGGGCGTCACCATCGGGGCCTTCGACCCGCCCGCGCATCCGCGACGGCCTCGGCCGCCAGCTCGTCATGCTCGGGTCCGACGGCCAGCCGGCGGCGGACCTGCTCGAGGACCTCGGCGGCATCCCCCTGCCCCGGGCGCGTCGCGCGGCCGACCGGCGTGGCGGTGAGAGCGGGCCTCGGCCTGGTGGCCGTCACCCGGCGGGTGGGGTGGAGCGGCCCGTGCCGGTTCGGCGGGAATGGCCTTTGTCGTCGGGCGGGCCGTGGTCGCCGACCGGAACGGGCCGGACCGGGTGGGCCATCTCGACCTCGGCGGCCCGGCCGTGGCGGTGGTCCGGGGCTCCGGCTCAGTGTGCCCGCAAAGCATCCGGAGGGCCCGTCGGCATACTCGTCGGGACCGGCCGCGGTTCGCTGGGCGGCGCAGGCGGTCGGGTCGTGTGCGCGATCGGTCGCGTTGCCGTGGAGGCGGGGAGGCGGCGCGGCCGATAGAGGAAGGGTCGAGGTGGCGTGGTCGCAACATGCCACCCCGACCCTTGGCGACCGATCATCAATCTGGAGGCAGCCAGATGACGACCGCAACGATGGAAGTGCCCGAGACCAGGCCCCGGAGGCGTGCGCCCGCTCGCGCGAGTGCGCGACCGGTGGTGCAGAAGACCAAGGTGACCCTCGTCCTGGACGATGACGCGGCCACGCGGCTGGCGGTCTACGCGGCGATGACCAAGCAGGAGCGGAGCCACGTGGTCGGCCAGTTGATCCGCGAGCACCTGAGACGGTTCCGGGTGCAGGACCTCGACCAGTCCGACCGGGCAAAGCCTGATGGTATGGTGATCGGCGGCGACCCGTCCGACTGAGGAGAGATTCCCGCGCGGGCCCCGTGAACGGTTGCGGGTCGTGCCGGTCATGCGGCGGCCCCGGAGCGTGCCGGACGGTGCGCCCGGGGTCGTCCGCGTCGGGGCAGGGCAGTGCCGGAACCGGGGCAGGGGGGGGTGGTCAGCTCCAGTCGAAGATCGCCTTCAGCTCTAGCACGAACCCCGGCAAAACGTCCTCGCCGGGGAGCGTCGCCGGGTCGGTCCGCGTGACTCGATCCGCGCCCGGTCGATAGACCTCGACCACGCGTCGCGCCGGGTCGATGAGCCAGCCGAGCCGGGCGCCGCAGGCGCGGTACTCCCGCATCTTGGCGCGGAGGTCGCGGCGCCGGTCCGTCGGCGACCGCAGCTCGGCGACGAAGTCGGGGCAGAGCGGGGCGAATCCGCGCCGGCGCCGCGGGGGGATCGCGTCCCAGCGGTCGCGTGCGATCCAGGAGGCGTCGGGCGACCGGATGGCGCCGTTCGGGAGGGCGAAGCCGGCGGAGGGGCCGAAGACGACGCCGAGCGCGTGGGCGTCGTTCCAGGCCATGAGCAGGTGGACGAGCACGGCCTCGCGCCCTCCGGCCTCCGCTCCCGCGGGCGTCATGACGATCAGCTCTCCCTGGGCTGTGCGCTCCAACCGCAGCTCGGGGTTCGCGCCGCAGAGCCGCAGGAAGAGCCGGTCGGTCAGCGGGGCGCGCGGGCCGAACGCGATCCGGGTCGGGTGCGTGGCGTTCATGAACCTCCTGGCGGCGGAAACCCACACGCTTGGGCGGTGGCCGAATCGATCGTCGGGCGAGACAGACCTCCGATTATCCACGAACCTGCGGGGGGCAATCAACGCCGATTTCCGCGGTCGGAAAATCCCCCACAATCTCGAGAGCATCTTCTCCTGATCCTCCCAAAAATCCGCCGTCTACAGTTGTCAGGGCGTGGGTGAATTTCCGCTGATCGGCCGCCCAGCGGCGCCCGTTATAAAGAGAGTACATTCTTGGAAATGTTTGGGGATTGCGCATCGCCACGGCCTATTTTCCGCTGTTGACCGCATTAACCCCCTGCTCGGTCCGGTAATGATCAACCAAAATAAATGCGATCTGGCCAGGGCCTTGAGGGAGAAATTCACCCACCCCCATGGTCACACCAACCCGCCAGCTGCTGGCCTCCCATGGAGACGGGACGGATCGAGAACGCTGTTTCTTCCGGGGTTGCACGCTATTATAGCGTCGTTATCTTGTATGTAAAAATGATCTAGCATCTGTCTCGGTGTGGGTGAATTTCCGGCCGCGGAAATCGGCGATCAATGTGGTGCGGGCGTCACGGGCCTGCCAGGGGCGTCGCCTCCGGGTCATGCGCGGCGGTCCATCAGCTCGGCCCCCTGCTCCTGGGCGGCGCGGAGCCGCGCCCGGCGCCGGGCCTCGAGCTCGCGCGGGACGGCCAGGAACATGACGACGAGGGTGTCACGCGACGTCATGTTCTACCCCCGACGCGACGTCATGTTCTACCCCCGACGCGACGTGAAGTTTTGCCCAAAGGCTCTGGCATGTTAGCCCAACTTCCGCAGTTATCAGTGAAGAAGAAGCGAAACCCGCTTATTTTCCAATGACTGCGTTCAGAAGTTGGCACTACAAATCAGCGACTCCTTTTGCGATCCGCAGCCGTTGGGGAAGTTCCAGGCCCAAGTGGTGCAGCAGAATCGTCTCCGCCTTGTCGGGACGCACCACACAGCGCAGCCGCACAGTGCGGCCGTCGCTGGTCGGCAAGACAACGTCGGTGCTCTGGATCCGCGCGAACTCCTCCAAGAGCGTGGGTATGCTCCGGCCCAAGCCGGCACGTTGCGACCAGCCTTCCAGCGTCTTGCGGAGCACGTACGCCAGAAAGCACACCAGAATGTGGGCCTGGACTCGCTCCGCCGTCTGATGCCACACCGGTCGCAGGCGCAACTCGTCTTTCTGGATCCGGAACGCAGCCTCCGCTTCCGTCAATTGCATGGAGGCCTTCCAAAGATCCTCGGCCGTCCAGTCCGAGACATTGCTTCGCAGGAGATAGCAGCCCTCACGACGCTTCGCCGACTCCAGCGCCGACGGTTTCCGCGACCAGGTCACCACAACGCGCCCCGATTCGTTACGACCGACCTGGACCGAGAAGAGCCGCGCAGCGCGCGTGTTCTTGCCCAGCAGTCGGCCGATCCGACGCTCAATCACACCCAGATCGCAACGTTTCTGTTCGCATCTTCGCACAATTGCTTGTAGACCTTTTTCGATGCGTTGCTCGAACCGTTCGCGCATCGCCCGTTCTTTCGCCGCGCGGTCGGCGCTGCGGCAGAGGAGGAACGTCTCCGACCCGGCTTCATCCGGCACAGTCCGCACCTCCAGGCCTTTGCGGATCTCGTGCCAGGATCCCTTGAGCAACTCTTGCTCGAACCGCTTCAACTCCCCCTTGGGCGTTCCCACGATGGAACGCGAGCCTCGTTGCTTGAGCCACTGGAGGTTGGTCGCGTCGATCATCCCACGGTCGACCGCCCAGATCCGACCCGCGTGGCCGTACCGCTCTTCCATGCGCTTGACGACTTCCTGCAAGGTCGTCGAATCTCTCCGATTGCCGGCGAACACCTCGGAACCCAGCGGAAAGCCTTCGCGGCTGACGACCAACCCAATGCAGACTTGTTTACAGTCGGACCGATGATCGCGCGAAGAGCCCCGCGCGGCCAGCGTGTTGCCGGTCGCCTGGCCCTCAAAGTATGTACTCGTTACATCGTATATTAAAAGATCATATTCCAGCCTGAACAGAGTTCCGAGGCGTTCCTTGAGGTGCGTTTCGAGCGCGTCCGTGTGCGGCAGGAGCCGGTCCAACGCGCGATCGAGTCGGTCGTCGTTGACCTTGGCCTCGGGCAGCCCAAGCAAGTCGTCCAGCGCCGTGCGCCGGAACCAATCCTCGGCGATGTGCAGTTCGCTCGACGGCTCGCAGAGTCGCGCGATCACCAGCACGGCCGCCATCAGGCTCCACGGCACATCTTCGCGGCCTCGGGGCAGACGTTTCTCCAGCCACGGATCGAGTCCGAGCGCCTGCCAGAGTTTCCAGGCGAGCCAGACGTCGCCGAACCGCCGACCGCGTTCCAACCGGAGACGACTCGGGACGACAGTGACGGGCTCGGTCGGGAGGTCCTCGTCAAAGAGGCCGGGTTGACGCTCCAGACCGACGAGCGAGTCGGCCAGATGGTGCGCCGCGATGCGTCCCTCGGCGTCGAGTTCGCCGAGTTGGGCGACGGTCTCCTGCCGCACCTTCGTTCCGATGCGCACCGAGCGCACGAGCCGCCAGTACGTAGGGGTCTTGCCGTTCTTGGTGACGGTCGAGTGCCGCAGATCCATCGCGTCCTCCAAGGACCATCATGAACGGCCTCGGAGGAAAGGCAAGACACGAGGTTGGCACTACAACGGCGTTTGCGTCGAGGTCGGCCCGACGAATAAGGAGTTACGACGAAAAAGCACCTGAAAATTGGTGCAATTTTGGCCCAACTGCGGAAGTTGGGTTACGACTGGTTCGGGTATCGGAGTCGTCCGCGGGGCAGTGGTGCGGTCGAGAGCGCGATCCGTCGGGTGATCAACTTGCGTCTGAAGGGCAACGGGATCTACTGGCGTGAGGAGAATGCCGAGGCGATGCTGGTGCTGCGAGCGGCGGCGTTGACGGGTCGTTGGGAAGAGACGATGGAGCGGGCGCAGGAGTCGATGGCGACGGACCGTCGCCGCGACTGGCAATGGAAGGCTCCCGACATCGAGGCGGAGTTGAACTCGGGGATGACGATCAAGCCGCCGTCGTCACAACCCGAGTCTGCAGAACAGGCTGAGGCAATCGCGGTCTAACACTTTTCGGGAATCCACCCGGGCTTCACCCTGGGTCTTTCGCCACTCCCAAGGCGGGACAGGGTTCGGCTGCGACCACAGGCCGCGTTTTGCATCTCGTGCTGCTGCTTCCAGTTGGGCGAGCGTACCGATCTCCGGAGCATACTTCCGAGACCGCCACGCGAAGCCCGCGCGCACCAGTTCATGATTGAGGCTGCGGCCCTCGGCGAGGAGAACCTCGGCCACGGTTCGCCGGTAGCGGTCGGTGTCCCGAGGTTACGACCTTCACGACCTGACCGAAGACGAGCTCCGAGGTGAATGCTTTGGCTCGGCTCCCAAAGTCCTGGCCGCTCTCGGGGCAGTCAATGCCGGAAAGGCGAACCTTCATGGGGGTGCGGTTCCGAAGGACAGTGATGGTCTCGCCGTCCGAAACACCGACCACCTTCCCCGCGAACTCTTCGGCAGGGGTGAGCGAGACCCACGAGACGACGACCACCAGGGCAGGCCAACAATGAAGAGCTCGCATGGAATGTCACGCCGCTCCACCAGCACTGAGGGCCGGGGCGACCTCCTCGGGAAGGATGGGGTCGAGGTGCAACTCGGACAGGACCCGGTTGAGGCCCGCCACCGTGATCCGCGAGGGTGACGGCATCTCGATGCCGATGGGACGTCCGTCCTCGGTCCAATCGACCAGAAAACCGTCACCCCGCGGCTCGACCCGCACGCTCATGTCGCCGGAGCGGCGAGGCAACGAGAGATACGCCGCCAGCGGCTTCCCGTTGCGATAGGTCACTTCGAGAGAGCGGTACGCCATGAGAAACACCTTTGATCAATCTCGGGGATACGCGGTCACGACGATCAGGACCCGTTCGGACGAGGAGGGCTCCACGATGATCTCCCAGGGTCGTCCGTCGTGCGTCGTTTCGACCACGAAGCGGCCCTCTTCGTGATTCTCCCGGAAGCCGCCGGCGGTCTCCAGCATGAGCCGCAAATCGACCTCGTTGAACCGCCGGTCCCGCATCCGCTTGAAGAGGTGCGGCGTGAGCTCGAGGTCCCAGGACCACCAGTCGGGCCAGTCCCTCAACACGTGGTCCGCTCCAGGACGGCGTAGGTTGTGGGCCGGCTCAGTCCCACGGCCCGGGCGATGGCGGCGATCTTCGTACCCTCGGCCCGCAGCCGGCGGATCGTCTCCTCCCGCTCGGCGGTGACCTTGAGCGGCCGCCCCGTCCCCGGGGGCCGGCCGAACCGCACCCCACGTTGCCGTGCCACCGCCTGGCCAGCGAGGATCCGCTCGGCCCGCAGCTCGGTCTCGTACTGGGCGACCGACGCCAGCACATTCGCCATGAGTCTCCCGGCGGGGGTGGCCAGGTCGAGCCCGTCCTGGAGGCTCACCAGGTTGACCTTGCGGTCCCGGAGCTCCTCGAACAGCTCCGTCAGCCCCTTGGCCGTCCGGCCCAGGCGGTCGAGCCGCCACACCACGACCGCCTCGACCTGGCCCTGCCGCGCGGCCGTCATGAGCCTGTTCCAGCCCGGTCGGTCCATGCTCCGCCCCGTGAACTTTTGAGACTTCTCGCTAATCAGTAGTTTCCCCGAAAAACTTCACTCCAACTGAACTCCCGTCTCCTCTTGAGCGGAGCATCTTCCGAGCGGAACCTGTCGGGTGGTTAGGACCCCATCTGGCACCGCATCAGGAGATGCCCCATGCCGCAGGTTACGCTCCTCTGGTTTCTCTGGCTACGGTTGCTGCAGCCCTTCGCCGGGGCTTTCACATGCCCCGGGCACCGACGGTTCGTCGAGTGGATCACCGCCCTGGCCCTGAACGTCGAGGAGCACACCGTCACCCAGTCGGTCACCGCCATCGAGCGGAGGGCCGACTGGAGGGCGATGGAGCGGTGCGCCGAGTACGGGCGGTGGGATGCCGCCGCCGTCACCCGCAACCTCGCCCGCTTGATCGAGCAGGCCCCCGGCCGCCTCTGGTATGGCTACCCCGTCTCGGCCGTCGATGACACCAAGGTGCACCGCTCGGGCGAGCACGTCTGGGGCCCCTGCACCTTCCACGAGTACACGGCCCGATGCCCGAACCGGGCCGCCACCGTCCGGGCCCACAACTGGGTGGTCCTCGGGGCCTTGCTTCACAACCCCGATCAGCCCGCCTGGTTCCTGCCGGTCTCCGGGCGGCTCTACTTCCGGAGATCGCAGTTGCCCACCCGGTCCGGGGCCGCCGGGCCGAGGGAGGCGTTCCAGACCCAGTGCGAGTTGGCGGTTGAACTGCTCAGGGAGCAGGCCCGGGTCCTCGGCGGGCTCCACCTGGGCGTCTTCGACGGGGGCTATGCCCTGCGGAGCGTGGTCCGGCCGCTGGTCGCCCCCGAGCACGGCCAGCCCCGGGTCGAGTTCCTGACGAGGCTGCGACACGACGCCCGGTTGCATGCCCTGCCGCCGACGGAGCGTCGCCCGGGGCAGCGGGGGCCGCTGCCGAAGTGGGGCCAGAAGCTGCCGCCGCCCCGCCAGGGCGGGCGCTGGACCCGGTGGTGGCAGGAAGGGCACGCCTACATCTACGGCCGGAGGCGGAAGGTGCTCTGGAAGGAGGTGGTCTGCCTCTGGCGGCTGTCGGGGCACAAGGTGCCGGTCAAGGCGGTGGTCGCCAAGGTCGAGGGGTACAAGAAACGATTCACGCTGGTCAGTTCGGCTGTGGGACTGACCGGGTTGCAGATGGTCGAACTGTTCGCGGCCCGGTTCCGTCAGGAGATCTCCCACCGCCAATACCCCTCAAGGAGGCCCTTGTCACGGGTCGCCTGAGCCGGTTAGGGTGGCGGCGGCGGCGCTGCTGAACTTGGCTCGGTGGTGCCGACAACGCTTGCAACCGCCTTCCTCGGAGGACCTGTCATGTCCCGTCGCCCGTCCCGCTCCGGGCCCCCCCGTCCCGACTGATTCCGCTCACGGCCAGGGCCGGAGCCGGGCCCACACCCTGGGTCCTGCTCCCCGAGACGCAACGGCATCGACTCCGGCAACTCCTCGCCCAGTTGATGGCCCGGACCCTGCTGACCGCCGCGACGAGGGAGGTCAGCAATGAATGATCCCCAGTATGTTCATGATCCTGAAGCCCGCTCCACTAAGATCCGGCCCTGGCACCTCCAGCGGCGGGCCGTCGTCTATGTCCGCCAGTCCAGCCCTCAGCAGGTCGCCGAGCACCGCGAATCGACCGCCCGCCAGTACGCGCTAACCGAGCGGGCCTTCACGCTGGGCTGGAGCCGAGCCCAGATCGAGGTGATTGACGAGGACCAGGGCAAGAGCGGTCAGACGGCCGAGGGCCGACCGGGCTTCCAGCGGTTGCTGGCCGAGGTCGCGTTGGACCGCGTCGGGTTGATCCTGGGCCTGGAGATGAGCCGCCTGGCCCGGTGTTGCTCCGACTGGCATCACCTGCTGGATCTCTGCGCCCGCTATCATACGCTGCTGGCTGACCCCGACGGCCTGTACGATCCGACCGACCACAATGATCGCCTCTTGCTGGGGCTCAGCGGCATGATGAGTGAAGCAGAACTTCATATCCTCAAGGAGCGAATGTATCGGGGCAAACTCAACAAGGCCCAACGTGGGGAATTGTTCAACCACCCGCCGATCGGCTACATCAAGCTGTCGAGTGGGCCGTTCGCCATCGACCCTGACGAGCAAGTGCAATCGGTGGTCCGCTTGCTCTTCGACGAGTTCGAGCGGCAGGGGAGCCTGCACGGCCTGCTGCGTTACCTGGTGCATCACGGGATGCGCTTGCCGGTGCGACCTCACTGCGGTCCCAACCGGGGCCAGTTGGAGTGGCGGCGACCCAATCGCGAGACGTTGCAGAACCTGCTGCACCATCCGATCTACGCCGGGGCCTATCGGCATGGGCACCGCCCCGTCGATCCGCGACGCCAGGTGCCCGGACGCCCCTCCACCGGCCGGCAGATCCGGCGTCCTGAGGACTGCCATGTGCTCATCCGAGATCATCTGCCGGCCTACATCAGTTGGGAGCGGTTCTGTGCCAATCAGGCCGTCCTGGAGGCCAATCAGACCCGCGGTGAGTCTCCGGGAGCACCCCGGCTCGGGCCGTCGCTGCTGGCCGGATTGCTGATCTGCGGCCGCTGCGGTCGCCGGATGCGGGTGGGCTATTGCGGGTCGTCGAGCACGCTCCGCTACGACTGCTCCCGCGGGGTCGCCGACTACGCCGAACCGCTGTGCCAGAGCCTCAGCGGCGGGGTGCTCGATGAGTTCGTGGCGGGCCAGTTGCTGGCCGCCGTGGAACCGGCCGCGCTGGAAGCGAGCCTGGCCGCGATCGAGGACGTGCAGCGGGAGCGGCAGCGGCTGGAAGGACTGTGGCAGCAGCGGTTGGAGCGGGCGCGCTATGAGGCGGATCGGGCGGCGCGGCAGTACCACGCCGTGGAGCCGGAGAACCGCCTGGTGGCCCGCGAACTGGAGCGTCGCTGGGAGCAGGCGTTGCAAGATCAGCATCGCCTCGAACAGGAACAGGAGGATTTTCTCAATCAACAGCCCGGTCGCCTGACCGCCCGGCAGCGTGAGGACCTGCTGGCGTTGTCCCGGGACCTGCCGGCGGTCTGGCAAGCCCCGACGACGACTCCGGCCGATCGCCAGCGGGTCGCCCGCTTGCTGCTGGAGCGGGTGGTGGTCACGGTTGTGGGGACGAGCGAGCAAGTCGCGGTGCGTCTGGAGTGGGCCGGCGGCCATGCTCAGGATCACCTGATCATCCGGCCGGTCAGCCGATATGCCCAGCGCAGCGACTACCCGAAGCTGGTGGCGAGACTGCGGGAGTTGCATGAGCAAAAGTTCTCGGCAGCCGAGATCGCCGACCGGCTTAACCACGAGGGTTTCCAGCCGCCGAAGCGGACCCAGCAATTTCAGCGTGAGATGGTCTGTCGGCTCCTGGTCAAGCTGGGCCTGGGCCGTCCCCGAGTGCCTCCGGAAGACGAGCATGCCGTTTTGGGCGTCGACGAATGGCGGCTTTCGGACCTGTCTGATCATCTGGGCATCCCCCGCGAGACGCTGCATCGCTGGCGTCGGGTGGGCTGGATCCACGGCCGCAAGCTCGACGAGGCGCGTGGCCGATGGGTGCTCTGGGCCGACGCGGAGGAGTTGGAGCGACTTCGTCGCTTGAGGAACTGTCCCAAGACCTGGGACAATCAACCGCTGCTGAAGGAGTTGACGATCCCCAAGGAACGGGGGCAATGACCATCAAATCGAGTTCCGCGGTCTCTGGCCGTCGCTGCGGAGCGGCGGCCAGACCGCTGATACAGGTTGCATCTTTGGAGGCATTATGGGTGGCTCTTGGAGGATGGGTTCCGGGACTTGAAACAACGGTTGGGATGGGAGGAGTGCCGGGCGTGGACCCGGAATCCGATCGAGCGGACGACCCAGGCCCAGTGGGTGACGATGAGCACCCTGCGGCTGCTGCAATTCCACTTGGATGCCGAGGGGTGCCCGGATTGGTGGTCCCCGCCGCCCTGGGACAAGAAGACGGAGCGGCCGAGCGTTCTGGACGTGGAGCGGTTGCTGCGGCGACATCGCCCGGAAATCCTGCGTCTCCTGTCGGAGTGGCTGGGAGATGAGGAGAAAGCGGCATGAGGCGGCAGTGAGCGGCGGGATCATTTGGTGATCCGGCCGATATATTGCAACTACAGCGAGGATTCCCAGGCCTCGGGTACCGGCTGACGGCATCGGGGGCACGGAGACGCTACGCACAAGCGGGGATGTTGTGGAGTTTTTAGGGGAAACTACTGGCTAATCTCCACCACAGTTATGACGTAAACCCCAATGCCATAGGTAGTTGACCGCGATTTTCGGCGTTCTCGGCCCGGTCGTGTCAAAATCTCAGAGAGCGCCCTCTCTCACTCTTCTCCGGGCCTGGTTTTCTCGGAAGATCGTCGTGAATGGGCCATCCGCACACTGGTGGAGATCAGCGAGGAGTCTCGAACTTTTCGCGATACCAGGTGACCTTGAGGTCCCGCCCCTCGGCCCAGCGCCTCAGGTCGGGCTCCTGCGAGGCCGTGTCCTGCGCCCGGCTCGAGACCCGGACGTAGACGGCGATGTGCTTGCCCATGATAACTCCGCTCGCGTGGCTTCCCCAGGTGGGAACGTCACGCTGGAAATCTGGGTTATTTTCGTCTCCCATGGGAGACAGCGTGCGTGGTTTCCCCAACCGGGAACGTCCCGAGCTGCGGGACGCTCACCCCCAAGACTCGTGCGGAAATCGTCAGCGGAATTCTATAGAATTCACGTGACAGTTTTTCCGGGACGTAACTCCTTAATCCTCGGTCGCCGGGGGCCAGTTTTCGGGCTCATACTTAGTCTTGACAGTTTTGACGGCGGGCGCGGCGGGTCTAGGACGGCCCCAGCTCGGCGAGCCGCACCCGCGCCATCCGCGCGACCGGCCCGCCCGCCGCGATGAGCTGTTCCAGCGCGGCCCGCTCGTCTTCTGCTCCTTCTCCGGCGGGAGCCGCCGGTCCCTCTCCTGGGACTGGCGGCGGCTCCCGCCGTTCTTCAGATTTTTTCTCTTCTCCCTTCTTAAGAGGGGATCGTTTCTGAGCCGGTAACCGGATCACTTCTGAGCCGGTAACCGGATCACTTCTGAGCCGGTTGGGGATCGTTTCTGAGCCGGTAACCGGATCACTTCTGAGCCGGTTGGGGATCACGTCCGAGGGGGTATCCGGCTCATTTCTGGGCCGGTAGGGGATCACGTCCGAGGGCGTCGGATCGCCCGGCGAGCAGGGCCGGATCAACCGGCTCGGGCCGCCGCCCGAGAGCCGCTCGATCCACTTCTTCGCCTCCAACTCCCTGAGGCTCCGCTTGATGGCCGGGACGGACTTGCCACACCTCTGGCCGAGCTGCCGATCGGTCGCGTCGCAGGAACCTTGCGCGCGAAGTAGAGCACGGCGCCCAGAACTCGATAGGCGGCGTCGGACAGGTTGGAGACGCACGCGGTGTGCGGGAGCGCGGCGAACGGTTCGGTCTTGCGTGGGGACGGGGCGCGCGTAGAATGCTCGGTGAGCATTGAGGGTCTCCTCCTCATGCATGCATGGCCCGGCGCGGTACCTCCCGCCCAGGCAAAGACAGAAAGGCCGGACGTGTTGACGCACGTCCGGCCTCTTTTTATCGCACCCGTGCGGTCGCCGCAACGCCCACCTCGGCCGGCTTTCGGGCCGGCGCCGGTCCCCTGTACACCGTCAATTGGGGTCTACCCGAATGGCACCAGGATAACGCAATCCCGAATTCGGTTAGAACTTGAGTCACGCGACCTCCTGGGTTGGTAATCTGGTGGTTCGACACACCCATCTCTCACCAACCCAGGAGGTCGCCGTGACTCAGGCTACTCCCACATCCCCACGCCATCAATTCGATTCCCTGCGCAACCAACTCGGCGAGCAGGAGGGGCTGCCTTTCCTCAAGAGCCTCTCGCGGGCTCTCGTCGAGGAGGCGTGTCGACTCTGCAACCATACCTGGCGAGAACGCATCTACACCCCTTGGATTACGCTGGGGATCTTTCTATCCCAGATCCTTTCCGATGACCACTCCTGTGATGACGCCATCTCGCGGTTCCAAAAGTTCCGCTACGATCAGGGCCTTCCCGCAGTGGCTCCCGAGTCGAGCAGCTACTGCGAGGCCCGCCAACGGTTGCCCGAGGAGCTGACCTGGGATCTCGTCCGCCGGACCGGACAATCGATCCATCACCAGGCGAAGGACGCCTGGTTGTTTCACGGGCGCTCGGTCAAGGTCATCGACGGTTCCACCGTGACCATGCCGGATACCCCGGAGAACCAGGCGGCGTATCCCCAACTGGACAGCCAGGCGCCGGGGGTCGGGTTCCCAATCGCCCGCCTCCTCGTGGTGTTCAGCCTGGCCGTGGGCACGGTGCTTGAGGCCAGGTTGGGACCGTACCAGGGCAAGCAAACCAGCGAGCTGGCCCTGCTCCGGCAGGTTCTCGATCAGTTCCAGCCCGGCGACATCGTTCTGGCCGACCGGTTCTTCTGCTCGTACTGGGTGATCGCGGCCTTGCAGGCCCGCGGCGTCGAGATCGTCGTGCGGCTCCACCAGGCCCGCAAGGCCGACTTCCGACGTGGGCGTCGCCTGGGTCGAGAGGACCATCTCGTCATCTGGACGAAACCCCCACACGTCCCCGGCTGGATGAGCCGTGCCGAATATGAGGCGATGCCCGCTCAGATCACGGTTCGAGAGCTCCGCATCCGGGTCAGGGATCGGACCAAGCGGGTTCGCGATCTGGTCATCGTCACCACGCTTACGGAGGGAACGACCTATGCCGCCGAAGAGCTGCGAAGCCTGTTCCGCCAGCGGTGGAACGCGGAATTGGATCTGCGCACGTTGAAGACCGAGATGCAGATGGAGATGTTGCGGACCCAGAGCCCGGAGATGGTGCGCAAGGAGGTGGCGCTCCCTCTGCTGGCGTACAACCTGATCCGAGGGATCATGGCGGAGGCGGCGCGGGTCGTGGAGGTGAAGCCGCGGAGGCTCAGCTTCACGGGTGCGTTGCATCCCGTGCGCTCGTTCGAGGAGAGCCATCTGTACGATCCGACGCGGATCGAGGCGGACCTGCCGCGGCTGTTGGAATTGATCGGTAAGAAGCGGGTGGGTGATCGCCCGGACCGTTATCCCATGTTTGGGGTGGCTCAACGTAACCCCTTGCGGGGCAAGGGTCGGATTTTCGATTAGTCACTACATTACGGTCTCCTCCCCCTGGGGCGGCGCCGGCGGGCGCTGGTCGACGAGCTTCAGCGCCTTCAGGACCAGCCGGGCGTCGGGACAGCCGCTGGTCAGTCCTCGACGTTCCGCTTGGCCCTCCAGACGGAAGCTCACCAGCCGCACGGTGGACAGCGCTTGCAGCGCCCGCTCAGGAGACAGATCCACTCCCGCCTCCTTGAGCCGGCGGCCCAGGAGGCGTTGAACCAATAGTGCCAGCGCCGCGACGAAGATATGAGCCTTGACTCGCGGCTCGACTTGATGATAGATCGGCCGCATCGCCATCACGTCCTTGAGTTGCCGGAACCCACTCTCGACCTCGGTCAACTCCTTGTACAGCGCCACGGCGTCGAGGACGCTCAGTCCCTTCTCGCTGGTCGCGATCACATATTTTCCTTCGATCTTCTTTTCACGCTCCAGGTGCGTCTTACTCTCGGAGAACTCGAGCGACCCGGCGCTGAGTTTCCAGTCGAAATAGCGATAGCCGTGATATTTCTGCATGATCCTTTCGACAGCCGCCCCAATCTTCTCGGGCCGCTTCAAGGCGCCGGAGGCGGCACGCTCCTTGAGTTTCTCCAGCCTCCGGCGTGCTCGCTCCATCGCTTGCTCGCGCTTCGCCTTCTCGTAGCCGCGACGCTCGTCGGAGTCGATGACGATCACGCGCAGGTCGGGATTCCCGGAGGGGACTTCCTGGGCGCGCGTGCGCGGTGGATCGGTCTTCCGTTCCCGCGTATTGATGCCGCCGGGACAGTCGACCCACTTCGTGTCGTCAACGGCATCGAGCCAGGCGTCGAGCTTGGCGTTACGCCGCCGCTTGATCCCGACGAGAAATCCATGCTGATCTTTTTTAAGGGACTCAATGTTCTCATCGGTGACCATGCCTCGGTCGCCGACGAAGACGACCCGACCGAACTCGAAGCGTGTGCGCAAGTCGCTGATGACTTCTTGAACCGTGGAATGGTCGATGCGATTGCCCTCCCAGACATGATGGGCGATCGGCCAGCCCGCGACCATCACCACGCCGACGATCACCTGCACGTTCTGCGGCTTGCCATCGCGGCTATAGCCGTGCTGGGCGAAGTCGTGCGGTCCCGCGCCCTCGAAGTAGGTACTGGTGATATCGTAGAGGACCAACTCGGGCTTGAGGCTGAAGAGGTCGCGGAGCCGGTGGTACAACGCCACTTCGATCCGGTCCTTGGCCGCGAGGAGCTGGTCGAGGGTGCGGTACCAGGCGTCGAGTTGGCGGGGATGGACGCGGACCCGGCGACGCCGGTGCCAGTGGGGGACGAAGCGTCGGCCCTTGCGGTCGCAGACGAAGTCGGTCTCCAGCCAGCCGGCGAGCCCGTGCTCGCTGGCCGGGGCGATGAGCCGGTGGGCGACGAGCACCAAGGCGCGGTCGGCGAACGGGACGCCTTTGGCTCGCCCGAGGTGTTGGTCGAGGATGGACCAGAGGCCCAACTGATCGAACAAGGCCCGGACGACGAGGACCGGCCCCCAATTCGAGGCATCGCCGACTTGGGGATCGGCCGGATCGCCGGGCTCGACGGCGGTTTCTCCGGCGAGGAGTCGGCGGAGCTTGGGGAGGACCGCGATGAGGAGGTCCTTGCGTCCGAGGTCGACGACGACGCGTTGCTTGACCTTGCCGCCGTCGCGGTAGGCTTCGACGATGCGGACGTATTCGTTGACGGTGCCGCTGGAGGAGCGGACCTTCACGGTTCTCGGGTACATGAGAACTATTATCACGACGAATCATGGGGATTCAAGCGAAATCTCCTGGAGTTCTAGGGGAACTCTGGATCAGATTGTCACTACGCTTTTGGGGCCGACGAGGGGCTCCCCTATGCGAAAGACCTGGAAAACAAGGGGTTTTCGCGCACCGGAGCCGCCGGCCTGGGTGGCTTCACCCCAAACATGGGTTATGAGCCGCGTGCGGTGAAGCGTCGGCCGAAGCCCTATCCGAGGCTGAAGATCCCGCGGAAGGCAGCCAAACGATTGACCAAACGGGGCATAAGACTCTACGAGAAGGCATAGGATGAGACGATCGAATCGTCAACGCACTTCAATCAGAGGAAAGATCTTGCGTTATCCTGGTGCCATTCGGGTCTACCCCACTTGACAGTGTACAGACGGCGGGCGATCCTGGCGGGTAGGAGGAACCTCCTATGCCAAAGAAGACCGCCGTCAAGCCGAAGCCCGTGGCCTGTTACGTGCGAGTGAGCACCAAAGATCAGAAGACCGAGAGCCAGCGCGCGGAGGTCCGCCGCTGGCTGGAAGGGAACGGGCTCGCCCTGGACCAGGTCGAGTGGTACGTCGACATTGAGAGCGGCCGGAAGATGGCGCGGCCTGAGTTCGATCGGCTGCAACGGGACATCTTCGCCGGGACCGTCCGCACCGTGGTCGTCTTCAAGGTCGACCGGATCGCCCGCCGGCTCCGCGAGGGCCTCAACCTGCTCTGCGACTGGTGCGAACGCGGCGTGCGGGTCGTCTCCGTGACCCAACAAGTGGACGTCTCGGGCACCCTGGGCCGGATGGTGGCGGCGCTGATGCTCGGGCTCGCGGAGATCGAATGGGAGTACCGCCGCGACCGCCAAGCCGCCGGGATTCGCGTCGCCCGGCGGCACGGCGTTTACCGCGGTCGGACCAAAGGGACCACCAAACAGAAGCCCGCTCGGGCCCAGGAACTCCAGGCCAAGGGGATGAGCGCGCCGGAGATCGGCCGGGCGCTGGGCGTCTCGCTCCGGACGGTCTTCCGCTATCTCTCGGCCGCGCGTTAACGGCGATCCATCATATCGGCCCACCGCTCGGCCCGAGCGATGTGACGCCCGGGGGGCGGCCGCGCCCGGGTCGTCCCCGTTTCTCATCATCGGGGCGCGGCGGCGCCCCGATGATGCCAGAAGAGGGGACGCCGCACGAACGGCACGAAAACCAGCCATTTCTTGAAACATATATCGCAGCAATCGGGCTAACACCCTAATGGGCCCTCGAGCAGCTCCGCCCCGTCGCCGACGGCGCTCGGAACCGCCTCCTCGCCGCCACCCCGATCGTCGTCCTGTTCACCGCCGGCGCGAGCCGCGCACCCTGGCCGAGGTTCTCCAATCAGCCCTACCCCCCGCCCCATCAGTTTTTGTAAACCTCCGCCCATTTTCGTCCTAAGTTATACCTGAGTTGGCCATTGGCGCCGGTGCCTTTCTTTCCCACTCCCACGTTCAGGAGCGGCCCGACCATGAGGGGACGACGCCGCGCGTTCACGCTGATCGAACTGCTGGTGGTGATCGCAATCCTCGCGGTGTTGGTCGCGCTGCTGTTGCCCGCGGTGCAGGCGGCGCGCGGGGCGGTGCGGCGGTTGCACTGCGTCAACAACATGAGGCAACTCGGTCTGGCGATCCACAACTTCCACTGTATTCACAACTCGATTGTCCCCGGGCGGATCTGGAAGACGTTGCCCGACGGGACTTTCCCGACGCCCTTCTCGGGGACACCCGACACCCCCTGGTGCGTGCTGCTGCTCCCCCAGCTCGAGCAGCAGGCGCTCTTCGACGCCTTCAACTTCTCCCTGGGCACCGAGGGACCCTCGCCCGCCACTCCGGCCGCGGGCTTCCACGCCAACAGCACGGTCATGGGGACCAGGATCGGCGTGTTCCAGTGTCCGGCCGACAGCGTCCGGACGTTCCAGATGCCGACCTCGTTCCGGGGCGGGGCCCTGAGCGGCCCGATCCTGACGAAGGGGAACTACGCGGTGAGCTGGGGGAACACCAACTGGCAGCAGGCCGCGATCGGGACGACGAATTATCTCCAGTCGGCTTTCGGGCACAACGGCCAGCTCCACTTCGGCTCGGTGACCGACGGGCTAAGCAACACGGTCTTCCTGGCCGAGGTGCTCCAGGCGGACACCAATGACGTCCGCGGTCTGCTCTGGTCGACCATGCCCGGCGGGGGCTCCTTCATGACGCGGTTCACGCCCAACGCGACCCAAGACTCCCTGGGGGCCGCCGTCGGTGGCGACCAGCTCAACTTCTGTACGAACGACCCGAACCACAAGCTCCCCTGCGTCGGCGGGGTGAACGACACCAATGGGTTCGCCGGCGCGCGGAGCCGGCACGCCGGCGGGATCAACACCCTCCGGGGTGACGGCTCGGTCCGCTTCGTGAAGAATGCGATCGATGCCCCGATCTGGATCGCGATCAACTCGATCCAGGCGGGCGAGATCGTCAGCGCCGACGCGTTCTGAATCTTCGGGTGGGCATCGGGTCGTGTCCCAGACGGGAGCGGCCCATTTGCCTCCTCGGAGGATCGGACATACGGCCTTACGAACCAGGTTATTACAGCGGAGAATCACCCGACTTAACGATCGGGGAAACGATCGACGATCAGGGAAGTAGGTGCCATGAAACCGCCTCTCCGGATGGTCTGCAGACATTGCTTGCAGAGCGTGGACCTGTCCGAGGATGAGGCGCGGTACCTGCCGACGGCCTGTCCGTTCTGCGGGGAGACGATCGACAGCCAGAGTAACGACGGGGAGACGGTCAGCAGCGACCGGACTGACGCCTTGCCCGAGCCACCGCCGGGCAAGACGACCCCCTGGGTCGAGACCTGGAGCAAGGGGACGCTGGGCACGCTTGGCCGGTTCCAGCTCCGCGAGCGGCTGGGGGATGGCGGCTTCGGCCAGGTCTATCTGGCGTACGACCCCCGGCTCGACCGGGATGTCGCCCTGAAGGTGCTCAAGCCGTCTGCTCGGGACGAGCGGGTCATGGAGCGGTTCTTCCGCGAGGCGCGAGCGGCCGCCCGGCTCGACCACCCGAACATCGTCGCGGTCTACGACGCGGGCCACGACGACGGAAAGTGCTGGATCGCCTATCAATATGTCCGAGGCCGGACGCTGCTGCGGCAGCGCGACCAGCAGCCGTTCGACCTGACCACCTCGGTCCGGATCCTCCTCGACCTGGCCGAGGCGCTCGACCATGCGCACCGCCAGGGGGTGTTCCACCGCGACCTGAAGCCGACGAACGTGCTCATCGACGAGCAGGGGCGGCCCCGGCTGACCGACTTCGGCCTGGCGCGGCGGGCCGACTTCGAGTCGGACCTGACCCGCGACGGCGCCATCCTGGGGACGCCGGCCTACATGAGCCCCGAGCAGGCCAGCGGCCGGAGCCACCTGGCCGACGAGCGGAGCGATGTCTACAGCCTGGGTGTGATCTTCTTCGAGCTGCTCTGTGGCCAGCGTCCGGCCAATCTCCCGAGCGAGGCCCCCACCTGGATAGTCAAGCCGCAGCTGGGCGACCCTCTGCCCTCCCCACGCTCGATCGACCACACCATCCCCCCCGCGCTCGATCGGATCTGCCTGAAAGCCCTGGCCTCCGACCCCGCCCAGCGCGATTCTCACGCCCGATTGTTGGCCGACGATCTCCACGCCTGGCTCCGGCGCCGGCAAGGCGCGTCGCGGCTCTCGCACACGCTGGTCTGCACCCTGTTGGGGATCGTCGCCGCGCTGCTCCTGATCGTCGGGAAGCGCTCTTCTCACGCCCGGTTGTTGGGCAACGATCTCCACGCCTGGCTCCGGCGCCCGCAGGGCGCGTCGCGGCTCTCGCACACGCTGGTCTGCACCCTGTTGGGGATCGCCGCGGCGCTGCTCCTGATCGTCGGACTCAAGGCCGCGTTCGCCCCCGGCGCTTCTCCGCGCTCCCCGGTCGCCGCCGCACCGGTCGCGCCGCCCTCGCCGCCCGCCGCCGCGCCCACGTCATCCGCCGCCTTCGAGCCGCTCTTAAAGCACGCCGACCCGAAAAAGGACGGCAAGATCGAGCGCTTTGCCCAGAGGGACAAAATCAACGACGGCAAGCCCACCAGGGCCGAGTTCAGGGGTCCCGAGAGGCTCTTCGAGCGGCTCGACGCCGACAAGGACGGCGTCATCACCCGGGAGGAAGCCACCAAGTTCCGCGCCTCGAGGCGCAGGCCCCGGCGCGGGGGCCGTCTTCCACCGGCTCGACGCCAACTCCGACGGCATCATCACCCGCGAGGAGACTCGAGTGCTCGGAGCCGGCGGAGGAGGCGGCCAGGGTTTCATGGCGCCTCGGCTTCGCGCGATGGACAAGGACGGTGACGGCAAGATCAGCCGCGCTGAGTTCCCGGGCCCCGAGCCGCTGTTCGACCGGCTCGACGCCGACAAGGATGGGTTCATCATCCCCGCCGAGACGCAGCGGTTCTTCAGGCAAAACTTCCTGCAAAACGCGCCTCGGCTCCGCGCGATGGACAAGGACGGTGACGGCAAGATCAGCCGCGCTGAGTTCACGGGCCCCAAGCCGCTGTTCGACCGGCTCGACGCCGACAAGGATGGGTTCATCATCCCCGCCGAGACGCAGCGGTTCTTCAGGCAAAACTTCCTGCAAAACGCGCCTGAGGGCAAGAAAGGCACGGAACCGAAAGCGAAAGACTAAGGAGACCTCGGACCCGGCGGGAAAGTTTGCCCCCGGCGCTGCCGCCATCGCAAGCCCGCCGCCGCGCAAGCCCCTTACGCGACCTGGGCTTCATCGCTGTGGCCGAGCATGCTGCTCCGCTCAGCGGTGGTATCGTTGCGGACCCACTATAGCGACCGCCCTGACTGTCAACCTAAAGTCATAGAAATCATTTGACAGATTAGGACCAGGCGGTCCATGCTGGAGGCATGAGCAAGCACATCGCGGTTTACGTGCGGGTTTCGAGTCGCAGCCAGGACACGCGGAGCCAGGAGCCCGACCTGAAGCGTTGGGCCGAGGGGCAGGACGTCGCGATCAAGTGGTATCGCGACAAACTCACGGGGACGACGATGGACCGTCCTGGCTTCGCGCGGCTCCTGAAGGCCGTCTGGGAGGGCAAAATCTCGACCATCGTCGTCTGGCGGCTCGATCGCCTCGGGAGAACGGCCAAGGGACTGACGGAACTCTTCGAGGAACTCCGCGAGCACAAGGTTAACCTCGTCAGTCTCAAGGACGGGCTCGACCTCGCGACGCCCGCCGGCCGGCTGATGGCGAACGTGCTGGCGTCGGTTGCCCAGTACGAAACCGAGGTGCGGGCCGAGCGAATCCTCGCCGGCCAGGCCGTGGCGCGGGAACGCGGGGTGCGGTTCGGCCGCCCCGCCGGACCCGGTCGGAGGATCAAGGTGACCCCGGAGCAGACGGAGACGATCCGCCGGCTGAAGGCCGAGGGCACGAAGGTCGCGGTCATCGCCCGGGCCGTCGGTTTGAGCCGGCCGACAGTCTACTCCGTCCTGAGCCGGGCCGCGAGCTAAGGGCCTCGGTGTGCCCCGGGACACGCCGCGTCGCGGGGCCGAGGGTTCGGCCGGTGATGCCGGCGAGCGGGTCGTCGTGAGTTGAAACTCCACCCGAGCAGGAGCGTGGGGGCCGCCCCCTCCAGCGCGTGCAGTCCCACGGCGCCTCCGGCGATCTCGTCCAGGAGGGCCGCGGTCCGCTCGGCGATTTCTTGCTCGGTCGCATGGACCCATCCGCCCGAATCCGCCAGGCTGAGCAAGGCCAGATAGACGAGTTTCGCGTCCGCGCTGAGCCGTGCCTCGGACAGGACCTGGGGGATGTCCGGCGCCAGTGGATGACCGAGCGCGCGGCGCAGGTAACAAGGCTCCGATCTTCTCATCGCTCCCGTCCCTCCGCGGCGCCTGCGGGACCCCGTGGAGCACGCCTCCCTGGCGTGTCCCGACGGCGTCGCCCCAAGGGTGTGGCCGAGCATACCATACACCCGCAGAGGACGGCGCCTGTGGCCTGTCAGAGCCGCTCACGCTGGTGCCGCGCGTGCCAGGCCACAACCGAGCCGAGCCGTCGAGCCGCCGCGGTGCGGGAATGGCAACCTGCTGTTCGTGGTCTTCGGCGCTCTGCTAACGCTCCTCCTGAAGCCGTGGCTCTGTGTTCGCTGTGGGCGTGCCCGCTGGTGGTGAACCTCTCTCCTGCGGACTTGACGCGGACCTCAGGGCGTCGCCGGGCGGGGCAGCGCACGCAGAGACAGGCCGAGACCGATCCAGTTGAACCCGCGGAACACCAGGTTAATCCCCACGAACAAGCCGATCACCCACAGGGCCGACGCCGGCCACTCCTGCCAGATCAGCACCCCGAGAAGCAGGTCGATGATCCCGCTCAAAAGTGGCCAGCCCCACGCCGCGAACCGGTAGCTCACCGCCGCGACGATCTTGAAAATGCCTCCGACCATCAGGAAGCTCGCCACGAGCAGGGTCAGCGCCAGCAGGGCGCCGACCGGCGCCCGGAGGAACAGGACGCCGATGACGAGCGACAACACGCCGGAGAGCAGGTGCAAGAAGAACCCGCTCCAGCCCCGGCACCAGAACGCGCCCACCGTCTCGGCCACGCCGCTCAGAAGGATCAGGAGGCCGAGCGCCACGGCCGTGGCCAGCGAGGCGATCACGACTGAGCCCAGGGCGATGGTGCCCAGGACGACCAGCGCGAGGCCTAGCAGCACGAACCAGAACCAGTCGCCGCGGAGGGCGTTCAGCTCGTGACGCAGCACCGCGACGAGGGGACGTTCAAAACTTGGGCTCATCGTGGAGACCCTCAACACAAGGGGACGGTTTGAGACCATCTCCATGCGGGGACGGAACGATCGAGTGCGTTCCCTACGTCCCAGACCGGCTTGCCGGGTCACTCCCAGCCACCCCTTGCCCTGCCCTGCCCTGCTCCGCCTGGAAGCCCCCCGAACACGTCGAGGGGGCCGCGGAGCAGCACAACCGACGCGAACACCACGTCAGGGTTCGCCCCGGCGGAATCTCTTCAATCGCCGGCCGGGTCACCGCCGATTACCTCATCCGGAGGCTTTACCGAGTCGGGCCGGCCGAAGTCTTGGACCCTGTAGCGCCGCAGATGCTCCATGATCAACCGGTCGACCAGGGTACTGCGATCCTCGCTCATCATCGCCGCATGCACGGAGAGCCGTTGAGACGCTTCGACCGACAAAAGCAACGTCGCCTTAACCTTCACCGCGGCTGACCGCGCTTGCGGCTTACCGGGCTTGCTCCGCCGTGACTTCACGGGTGTCTGCACTTCCATCATCGCTTCCATCGTTCTACCTCGGATGCGCGGGGTAAACGTCCAGGCCCGCCCCGATGGCTGTCGGGGTGGGCCTTCCTCATTTCGGCAGCACGCAGCCTTCGACTCGACGCGCGGCCGTAAAAGCGGAGCGTCACCACGCACATCTTGACGGTCCCGGCGAGTCTGCCGATGGACCCTCCAGACGCTGTCGCGGGCCCATAGCACCGCAGGGTAGGGCGGCGCCACGGAAATGGCGTTGCCGCCCTCCAGACGCGCGGCGCCGAAGGGCATCGTCGGCTGGTCCTACGCGAAGCCACTCCCGCGTTCGACACCCGAGCAATTCCGGGCGGCGGGGTACTCGCTGGCCACGGCGGCACCGCTCCCCGCCCGGTCAGGTTGACGCCACAGGGGCCCTTGTTGACCTCCGCAACGCCGCCGAGGTGTTGAGCAGGGCAACCCCAGCCCTTGCGCTCGCTCGGCCAACCGGTCCGAGATCGATTTTGCGGACGTCGTCGGCAAGCGACGCGCCCAAAGTGCGGACGTAAACCTTGAAGCTATGCTCGATGTTAAAAGTTGAGCATGACAAGCACGTGCTTTCGAGGGAAAGCCCCCGGCTTTGGCTCTGCGGAGCGTTCCGGCGGGCGAGTTGCCGGAGTTGCCTGGAGCCCAAATGCCGCTGCCGCGGTCCCATAGAACAGCAAGGCTAGGCTGCGCCGCTCGGCAGCGTCACCCCTCCAAGATGGGCCACCATCCCCGAGCTGAGGCCGCCCGCCACGGTCCGGCCGGCGACGCCCACTCGTGCCAACGACAGGCTCTAGTCGGCCGGCCCGCGTCATGCGGCCTGCGGGGGGGCCTGCTCACGCCCACGGGCCATCCAGGCCCGCAGAGGTCGGGCGTCGTGCCCTCCGCGCGGCGGCCTCCGCCCCCAGCAGTTCGTGGGGGGGCTCGGCCGCCGCGAGGAGTTAGTCTCCGGGGGAGTTAAGGGGAGGAGAAGGGTCTCGCGGGCTGGCGGCGGTCACCGGCACGCGCGGCGGTCGCCCACCCCGCGCCGCGCCGACCCCCGCGTCCGCCGAAGGCCCGCCGCGGCCTCGGTGGGTTCCGGGCCGGTCGGGCGCCGGTCGCTCCGCCGGCGCCCCCCCCGGCCCGGGCGGCCGCCCGGCCCTCCGTGGCCGGTCGGGCCGCGGCCTTCATCGGGCCGCCTCCATGCGGCCAGTCTGTTTAATCATTCATATTTGCACCATGCCGTAAATCCCTTATTTTACAGGGTTTTCCGCTAGGCAAACTCGGTGAAATTTGGTACAGTGGAGCCTGCTCCACTGGTCGCTCAGTGGGGCCGCGAGTGACCGGATACCACCCGACCACCCGCGCTTAACGGCCTCCTGAATAAGAGGAAGCACCCATGTCCGTTCTACCGGAAGCGCCCCCCGTCCGCCACGGCACTTGCCGTCTCACGCTGACAATCGACAACACCGAGTACCGCCTCAGCCGCTCGCCCACGGTCCGGCACGGCTGGCACCTCAAGAAGCGCTCGAGGCCCCGCGCCGGCACCGTCTACTGCGTCCTGACCCACAAGGGAATCGTCTCGTGCACGTGCCCGGACAGCACCCAGGGCGGGGCGGTCTGCAAGCACGTCCGCGCCCTGGTCGCGTGCGGCCTGGTCTCGAAGCACGCCCGGCCCGAAGCCCTTATCGTCGCGCGGAACCTGGCCCCCGCGGCGCGAAAGGAGGGGGCCCGTGCGTAAGAATTCCCCGACTCCGGTCCTCTCAGGGGCGCGCGCCGGCGCCCCCGTCCCCGCCGCTGGCACCGACCTGTTCGAGCAGCTCGCGGCCCCGTTCGACCCGGCGGAGGTCCGCTCCCGCCGCGGGCCGCGCGGCGACCTGCGGTACATCACCGCGAGGACGGCCCGTCGGCGGCTCAACGAGGTCGTCGGACCGGCGCACTGGTCGTGCACGATCACGCCCGCCGACCGCTGGGTCAAGTGTGCGTTGACGATCATCCTGCCCGACGGCCGCGAGATCACTCGCGAAGCCCTCGGCGGCTACCCCGACATGCCCACCGAGGAGGACCGGGTCAAAGGCGGAGATTCTGACTCGTTCAAGAGAGCATGTATCCTCTTCGGCATCGCCGAATATCTCTACGGCGACGAGACCGCCGAGCCCGCGCCGGCGCAGCCGACGTCCCACGGCAACGGCCGCGGCGAACCTCGGAACGTGCCGCGTGACCGGATCAGCTTCTCGAACGCCCGGTCGTTCTACGGCTGGCTGAAGGACTCCGGCCATCTGGCCCTGGCCGAGGAGATCGGCAACCGCGAGGACCTGCCGATCCGGATCCTCGAGTGGTCGCCCGAAGCCATCGACGCGGCCACCGTGGAAATCCTCAAGCGGACGAGCACCGCTCGCTAACAACCCGACGCCCGAGGCGGGAATCCCCTGCCCCGGGCCGTCGTTCGCCCGCGACGCCCAAAGGAGACCCACCCGGTCCGGCCCCAGGCGGGCGGCAGCCAGGCACGACCGGCCGACGCGAGCCCGCTCCGCCGCCCGCCCCGGGCCGCGCCACCCCGCCCGCCGCGCGCCGGACGATCTCCTTGAGCGAACGGTCCCCGGGGTACAGAATCGGGCGGTTTTGGTCCCTCTACCCGGCACTTTCGGGCGCCGATTCGCACGGCGGGACGCGAGCCGGTCGCGGCGAGTTTGCGGGCGCCGCCGATGAAGGAGACAGACCACGCAGTTTGGGGTCCGGGACCACGCAGTTTGGGGTCCGGGACCACGCAGTTTGGGGTCCGGAGCCGGGTACTTTGGGGTCCGGAGCCGGGTACTTTGGGGTCCGGAGCCGGGTACTTTGGGGTCCGGAATCGGGTACTTTGGGGTCCGGATTTCGGGGGGTCTATCGACGTAAGTTGTTTGTTTTTAAGGACTTGCGCCGCTCGTGGTCCGCCCTAACTCTTTAACTCTGCTAACTGAAAAAAGCAACAACAACAAGACGGCGGATGGTGGTGGTGCTTTTTTGGGGTTCAAAACTATGAAGAAAGAAGACCGCCTGGAGCAACGAGCCGAGCTGGCACCCCTGGACGTGATCCGGGTCGAAACCACCCTGTCCCGCTATCCCATCCACCGGCTTGCCAAACAGGTTTACTCCGAGTTCTGCCGACGCGCACCCTTGACGAGGCACTTCGACTGGGAGCATGCCCGAAAGCAGATGGCGAAGATCCATGCCCCCCATCTGAGGGGCGGCTACGTCGCCGAGGTCGCGTTCGAGGCGACGACCGACCGCGAGAGTCGGCCCGACTGGACGCTGGTCTACACCCCCGGCCCGAAAGCCAAGGCCGAGCACCAGGCGTTCACCAGGCGGGGCGGGATGGCCCTGCTGGCGCTCGAGCCGCCGCCGGCCGAGGCAAAGGCCCCCGAGGTCGAGCCCGAGCCCACCGGCCTGGAGCGGGAGTTGGTCGAGCGGGGCGTGACCGGGAGCGTCGCCGCCGACCTCGTCCGCGACTTCCCCGAGGACCGGATCAAAGCCCAGATCGAGCAGGTGGACTGGCTCCGCGAGACGAAGCCGAAGCGGATTGCGGACGTGGGAGCCTATCTCGCCAAGGCCGTCCGGCAGGACTTCGCGGCCCCCGCCGGGTTCACGAGCAAGGCGGAGCGTGCCGCCCGGGAGACGGCCCAGCCAGCGAGCGGCGCTCGAGCAGGAGGCCGAGGCCCGGCAGGCGAAGGCCCGGGAGCGGGAGGCCGAGGCCCGGATCAAGGAGTTCCTGGAGACGCTGAAGCCTCCAGAGCGGGAGCGGCTGGACACCGAGGCCCTGGCCGGGGTCGACCCGGAGACCCGCGCGGCGTACGAGACAGCACCGACGCCGCAGGGTAAGCGGCTCCTCCTGACGGCCCTCCGCGAGGTCATCATCAGGCAACGGCTTGGCTTGCCCGCGGTGGACTGACCAGGGCCCCACCAGGAACGCCCTGGGAGGCTCGCCACGGCGCCCCCGAGGGTCGGGGCGTCGGTTCCCACGGCGCCACCACGACGGCCCGCCAAGGGGCCGCGAAGGGGCCGCGAAGGGGCCGCGCGACCTCGAGAACTGCCGCGAGCCGCGTGGCCGGTCCGCCGCCGCGCCGCGACAGGCCGCCCGGGTCATCAGGGGGCAATCGTCTCCCAGGGCCGGGCGTCCACGAACCGGGCGAGATGCCCCACGTTGTCGGTGGCCACGGTCACCACGTCCCCGAGGCCGGCCGCCTGCAGCGCTTGCGCCGCCAGAATGCAATCGCCGTCGAGGGCCTCGGGCGGGGCCATCGGGCGGCCGGCCCGCCGCGCCGCCGCCCACAGCTCGGCCGCCCGGAGCATCACGGCCGTGGTGATCGGGGCATAGTCGAGCGTAGCCTT
>CAWDND010000002.1:0-123967 GCA_963803395.1 uncultured Planctomycetaceae bacterium | reverse complement strand
GATTCGCTCGATCCTCCGCGGACAGCGGCCGGTAATCCGCTCGGACGGTCGCTTGACCCGCGATACTCTATGTTGAAGACGGGGCAAACGCCTATACCGTCGGCCGAGGTCCTGGCTGCGCGGCCTGAACTGGCGGGGAAAGCGTTCAACTTCTCCAATGAGGTCCAGGTGACAGTGCTCGACGTGGTCCGGCGGATCCTCCGCCTGATGAAGAGCGATCTCGAACCCGACGTGCGCAACGAAGCCTCCAACGAGATCGTCCACCAGTACCTCAGCGCCGCCCTGGCCCGGCGCGGTCTTGGGCTGGTCTCCTCTGTTCGACCTCGATGAGGGCCTGCGACGGACGATCCACTGGTATCGGGAGGTCCTTCCCAATGGGCACTAATGCATGTCCCAGAGACTTTGTATGCCCTCCCTTGCAGGCCGGGGTGGCTGGGGTCGCGTCCGCGATCCCGGCATGGGAGGAGCGGGGTTGCGGGCGTGACCCCAGCCATCCCGGTGGTCGGACGCAGGAGGCCGATGGATTCGGCACGCGAGCGCCGACGCGCTGCGGGCCCAGATCCTCGAGCTGGTCCGGCAGTACCACGCCGCCGCCTTCCCGACCCGCGGCCGTTCGTGCCCGGGACGACCCCTCTGCCCTGCGCCGGCCGCGTGTTCGACGACGAAGATCTGGTCCACCTGGTCGACTGCCTCGCTCGACTTCTGGCTGACGACGGGCCGCTTCGCCGAGCGGTTCGAGCGCGACTTTGCGCGCCTTTCGGCGTGCGGCACGCCATGCTCGTCAACTCCGGCTCGTCGGCCAACCTGCTGGCGCTCTCGGCCCTACCTCGCCGAAGCTCGGCGACGCGGCGCTCCAGGCCCGGCGACGAGGTCATCACCGTCGCCGCCGGCTTCCCCACCACCGTCAACCCGATCATCCAGAACGGCCTGGTGCCGGTCTTCGTCGACGTCGACCTGCCGACCTACAACATCGACGTGAGCGCAGCTCGAAGCCGCCCGCTCCGACCGGACCCGCGCGATCATGCTCGCCCACACGCTGGGCAACCCGTTCGACCTCGCGGCCGTCACCGACGTTCGCCCGGCGGCACGACCTCTGGCTGATCGAGGACTGCTGCGACGCCGTGGGCGCCACCTACGACGGCCGGAGCGTCGGCACGTTCGGCGACCTCGCCACGGTCAGCTTCTACCCGGCCCACCACATCACGATGGGCGAGGGCGGTGCGTGCTCACCGACAGGCCGCTGCTCAAGAAGCTGGTCGAGTCGTTCCGCGACTGGGGCCGCGACTGCTGGTGCGCGCCGGGCAACGACAACACCTGCGGCAAGCGGTTCGACTGGCAGCTCGGCGACCTGCCGCACGGCTACGACCACAAGTACATCTACTCGCACATCGGCTACAACCTGAAGGTCACCGACATGCAGGCGGCCGTCGGCGTGGCGCAGCTCGGCAAGCTCGACGCGTTCATCGCGGCCCGACGGCGCAACTTCGCGCGGCTGCACGCGGGTCTGGCCGATCTCGAGGAGTTCTTCGTCCTGCCCGAGGCGACGCCCGGTTCGGAGCCGAGCTGGTTCGGGTTCCCGCTCACGGTGCGGCCCGAGGCGCCCTTCTCGCCGCGCGAGCTGGTCCTCACCTCGACGCACGCAAGATCGCGACCCGCCAGATCTTCGCCGGCAACCTGCTCCGCCAGCCGGCCTACGCCGAGGTGACGCATCGCGTGGTCGGCGACCTCGCCAACTCCGACTTCGTGATGAACCAGTCGTTCTGGATCGGCGTCTACCCCGGCCTATCGTCGGAGATGGTCGACTTCATGGTCGAGGTGTTCCACGAGTTCTGTCGCGAGGTCGTCGTCCATGATTAATCGGCACGCCAACGACTGCGACGACGTGCTGACCCACGCGGAGGGTCTCTGGGACGACCTGCGCGTCGCTGACCTCGACCACGTGCTGGCCCATACGAAAGACCTCTGGGACGACCTGCGCGGGCGCGGCTCTTCATCACGGGGGGGACGGATTCTTCGGATGCTGGCTACTAGAAAGTCTCCTCTGGGCCGACGTGCAACTCGGCCTGGGGGCCTCGGCGGTCGTGCTGACGCGCTCCCCCGCGGCGTTCGCCCGCAAGCGCCGCATCTGGCTGGCCACCCCGCGATCCAGCTTCATGAGGGGGACGTCCGTGGCTTCACGTACCCCTCGGGGCCGTTCTCGCACGTTATCCACGCGGCGACGGAGGCCAGTGCGACACTCAACGCCGAGGCGCCGCTGAGGATGTTCAACACGATCGTCGAAGGGACTTGGCGGGTGCTCGCCCTGGCGCGTTGCGTCGGCGCCGGAAGTTCCTTTTCACCAGCTCGGGCGCGGTCTACGGCCGACAACCGCCCGAACTGTCGCACGTCGGCGAGGAATACCTCGGGGGGCCCGACCCGACCGACCCTGGTTCGGCCTATGGCGAGGGGAAGCGTGCAGCGGAGCACCTCTGCGTCCTGGCGCACTGCGCCTGGGGCCTAGAGGTGGCGATTGCCCGCGGCTTCGCCTTCGTGGGTCCGTACCTACCGCTGGACAACCACTTTGCGGTCGGCAACTTCATCCGCGACGGGCTGTCCGGGGGACCGATCCGCATCAGCGGGGACGGCACGCCCTACCGCTCCTACATGCACGCGGCCGACCTGATGATCTGGCTGTGGACGATCCTGCTCCGCGGCCTCCCGTGTCGTCCCTACAACGTCGGTAGCGAGGAAGCGCTGAGCATCGCCGACCTCGCTCGCAAATCGCAACACGATTCGGCACCGATTGGCGGCTCGGAAAGCCCCCCACGCTGGGCATCGCCCCAGCCCGCTACGTCCCGGCGACCGCCCGTGCGCGGTCCGAGCTCGGGCTGAGCACCCTGATCCCGCTCGATGACGCGCTGGCAAGGACCATCCGACGGCACCGCGCCCGGGCGCATTGCGCTCTCCAACCCTCCTGAGACCCCCATGCGCTACCCACACGCGAGCGAGACAAACCGGCGTCTCAAACACATCACCGTCGTGACTCCCTGCTACCAGGAGGTGGAGAACGTCCGCGAGTTGTACAAGGCGATCAGGCAGGTGTTTGCGGAGTTGCCAAAGTATACTTACGATCATATTTATATTGATAACGCCTCGAAGGACGGGACGGACCACGCCCTCAGGGAGATTGCGGCTGATGACGAGAACGTCAAGGTGATCATCAACGCGCGGAACTTCGGACATATCCGCTCGCCGTATCACGGCTTCCTCCAAGCGGAGGGGGATGCGGTGATCGTGATGGCCTCCGACTTCCAGGACCCGCCGACGCTGATCCCGGAGTTCCTCCGGAGGTGGGAGGAGGGATACAAGATCGTCGTCGGGGTCAAGGCCGAGTCGGAGGAGAGCCCGCTGATGTACGGGCTGCGGTCGATCTACTACGGGCTGGCGGCGAAGCTGGCCGAGATCGAGCTGATGCAGCACGTCACCGGCTTCGGGCTGTACGATCGGCGTGTCGTGGAGATCCTGCGGCACATCGACGATCCCTATCCGTACTTCCGGGGCCTGATCGCCGATATCGGCCTGGACTGCTGCAAGGTCGAATATCGGCAGCCGAAGCGTAGACGGGGGATCACCAAGAACAACTTTTACACGCTCTATGACATGGCCATGCTGGGGATCACGAACCACTCGAAGATCCCATTACGTGCCGCGACGATAGCGGGGTTCCTGATGTCGGCCGGGAGCCTGTTTCTCGCGTTCGCCTACTTTATAGCCAAGCTGCTCTTCTGGAACTGGCTTACTGTGGGGATCGCCCCCATCCTGATCAGCCTGTTCTTCTTTTCGTCGGTCCAGCTCATTTTCATCGGGATCATCGGCGAATACCTCGGGGCGATCCACACCCAGGTCCAGAAGCGCCCGCTCGTCATTGAGAAGGAGCGGATCAACTTCGGCCGGGGAGTTGGAGTCACTCCGTTTCTGGCAACGCCGAGCAAACGGCATTACGTGGCCGGTCTCCCTCTGGAAATCGAGGCGGAGGTGCTGCGGGAAAGGCCAATCGTGCGGTCGCCGAGGTCCATCGAAGAGACGATTTCGGGCCGTCTGGCAGGCCAGACGTTTCCCAATTCACAGGAGCCCCCGAAAGAGCGCGAGCATCCCTGACGGACCGCAGCCCAAATACCCGGAGGGATTGATTTGAGCAGCCAAGGATTCTGGAGGATCGACCGATGATCCGAGTCGCCGACTACATCGCCGAGACGCTCGCCGGGCGCGGGATTCGCCACGTGTTCATGGTCACGGGCGGCGGCGCGATGCACCTTAATGATGCGTTCGGCAGGTGCGAGGGCCTGTCGTATATCTGCTGTCACCACGAGCAGGCCTGTGCCATGGCGGCAGAGGGCTATGCGCGGATCACCGGCGGGCTCGGCGTGATCAACGTCACCACCGGGCCGGGCGGGATCAACGCCCTGAACGGAGTCTTCGGCGCCTGGACCGATTCGATCCCCATGCTTGTCGTCTCAGGGCAAGTGAAGCGCGAGACCTGCCTGGCGTCATACGACCTGCCGGCGCTGCGGCAACTCGGCGATCAGGAGGTCGATATCGTTCGGATGGTCAAGGGAATCACCAAGTATGCAGTCCTGGTGGCCGACCCGACGACGATCCGCTACCACCTGGAGAGGGCAATCTCCCTGGCGACGTCGGGCCGCCCCGGCCCCTGCTGGATCGATGTTCCGGTGGACGTGCAGTCAAGCCGGATAGACCCCGAGGCCCTCCCCGGCTACGACCCAGCCGAGGATGAGATCCGCTGGGACATGGACCGGGTCCGCATCCAGTGCCGCGAGGTGCTGGCGCGGCTCCAATCGGCGGCCCGGCCGGTGATCCTGGCGGGCACTGGGGTACGGCTTGCCAACGCGCTCGAGGTCTTCCATTCGGTCATTCGCAAGCTAGGCATCCCGGTGACAACGGCCTGGACCCACGACCTGATCGCCACGGACAATCCATTCTTCTGCGGTCGACAGGGGAGCACCGGCGACCGCGCCGGTAATTTCACCGTCCAGAACGCCGACGCCCTGCTAGTCCTGGGGGCCCGTCTACCGATCCGACAGGTCAGCTACAACTGGCAGGCATTTGCGCGTCACGCCTACAAGATGCAGGTTGATATCGATGCCGCCGAACTGGATAAGCCGACGGTCAAGCCCCACCTGGCCATTCATTGCGATGCCCGGGTGTTCCTCGAGGAGATGGACCGCCAGCTTGTGGCCGGCGGCGAGGATCCGGCGCGGCATGCCTGCTGGCTCGCCTGGTGCAAGGAGCGGGGCCGGCGCTACCCCGTCGTGCTGCCCAAGCATCGCGAGTTCCATGGGGCAATCAACCCGTACCACTTCATCGATGTGCTCTACAGCCGACTGGCCGACGATGACGTGGTCGCCTGCGGTGATGCAACGGCGTGCATCGTTACATTCCAAGCCGCCCGGATCCAACGCGGTCAGCGTCTCTTCTCCAATTCCGGTAGCGCATCGATGGGGTATGATCTCCCCGCTTCGATCGGCGCAGCGGTCGCCCGCGGCGGCAAACGGGTGATCTGCTTGGCCGGCGACGGCAGTCTCCAGATGAACGTCCAAGAGCTGGCCACCGTCGCCTATCACCGCCTCCCGATCAAGATCTTCGTGTTGAGCAACGGCGGCTACCTCTCGATCCGGACGACCCAGAAGAACTACTTCGGACACCTCGTCGGCGCAGGTCCGGAAAGCGGAGTCGGTCTCCCCGATTTCACCAAGGTCGCCGCCGTCTACGGCATCCCGAGCCTGAAGATCGACCGGCCCGACTTCGAGCGGCTGCTGGATGAGGTCTTAGAGAGCCCGGGCCCGTTCCTGGCCGAGGTCGTGCTCGACCAGGCTCAGACGTTCGAGCCACGGCTCAGCTCGAGACAACTCCCTGACGGACGGATGGTCACCGCGCCGCCGGAGGATATGTTCCCCTTCCTCGACCGCGAGGAGCTGAAGGAAAACCTCCTGATTCCTCAGTGGGACTCCTGGGTAGTGTCTCAAGCAACTTGAACAGCGGGAAAACTCAGCCATTCCCTCAGGGACCAGACATGATTTGCTAATTCGGATGCCGTTGCCCTCGGCCAAGTGGTCGAAGACGGCGACGGCGGTCTCCTCGGGGAGTCGGCAGCGGTACAGGGCCGTGCCCTTGCGCTCGGAGAAGCGAGCGCGGCAGGCGTGACAGTAGAGTTGGCGAAACTGCTCGTGCTTGCCGTAGCGGCCGCAGACCAAGAGGTTGCCGGAGTCGCGCCGGCCGTAGTGCGTACAGCTGGGATTCTGGCAGCAGAAGCGGGCGAGGTCGTCCATGGGGTGGGCGGACCCGGAGGGTCGGGACAGGATGAGATCAGGGGATGGGAGCGAATGACTTCACTTATTATACGTCAAATCCCTCACATATGATTAAGCTCACCTGTGACACCATCGACTCCTGGCCTCCAACATTAAACCATCCACCGAGCGACACTCATCGTGGAGGCCAAATCATGAATCGATATTTTTTCGAGGATCTGTTCGTCCTGGAGATGGCGAACAATCACTGGGGGAACGTCGAGAGAGGGCTGAAGATCATCAGCGACTTCTCCAAGATCGCCCGGTTCAACAACGTCCGCGCCGCGATCAAAATCCAGCTCCGGGACGTCGACAGCTTCATCCACAAAGATTTCCGCAAACGGACCGATATCAGGTACATCAAGAAGACGCTCGACACGCAGCTCTCGAAAGACGACATCGCGACCCTGGTCACCGCCATTCGCAAGAGTGGCTGCATACCGAGCGCGACACCCTTCGATGAGAAATCGATCGATCTGTGTATGGAGATAGGGGTCCAGATCCTCAAGGTGGCCAGCTCCGACCTCAACGACTGGTTCCTCCTGGAGAAGATCGCCAAGTGCCGCAAGCCGGTGATTGTTTCAACGGGGGGCTCGTCTTTGAAAGACATGGACGACCTGGTCACGTTTTTCGATAATCGCCACATCCCAATGGCGCTGAACCACTGCGTCTCGATTTATCCTTCGGAGGACCACGAGCTGGAGATGAACCAGATCGACTTCCTCCGGGAGCGGTACCCAAGGCACACGATCGGTTTCTCGACCCACGAGTACACCGATTGGGAGAGGAGCATGCTCATCGCCTATGCCAAGGGGGCCCGCACCTTCGAGCGGCATATCGACATCAAGATGGATGTCATTCCGGTCTCCCCGTACTGTTCACTGCCGCACCAGATCGATACCTGGTTCAAGGCATTTCACAAGGCGAGAGCGATGTGCGGCGGCAGCGGCCTTTCGAAGCGGATCCCGCCCGAGAGAGAGATCAAATACCTCGATACGCTCGTCCGCGGTGTTTATGCCAAGCGCGACCTGCCGGAGGGCTACGTCCTGAACCACGACCGCATCGAGGACGATGTCTATCTGGCGATCCCGCTCCAGAAAGGGCAGGTCTCCTGTCGCGAGCTGATGTCGGGGGAGGCCCTGCTGAAGCCCTGTCGGGTTGATGAACCGCTTATGATCGATATGATCGACAGCCCCTATACTTATAATGACGAGCTGAAGAAAATGATCTACGGTCGGGGGCTCTGACCGGACGACACGTACGGGTGCGCCATCCGCCAAACCCCCGAATGTTCCAATTGGCCTATCGAAGCGGACCACACCAACGTTCATCGACCTTTCCTTGTGAAAATGCAATTTTAGAGTCAGGTGGCTTCTGGAATTCCTCCTCCGATGCCGTCTCATTTAAACAGTATATTTCACTATGAGCACTCTTCGATCGCGACTTGAGGCCGCCTTGACCGTCGACATGGCCTCGAAGCAGTCCTGGGAAAGAATGCTTTTCGATCGTCTCGCCGGGAGCTCGGCATCGAGCATCGTCCTGTTCGCGGCGGGGGGCAACGGCCGCAAAATCCTGCGGGGTCTTCGGTCGCTGGGTATCGAGCCCTTGGCGTTCTCGGACCAGGACCCGCGGCTCTGGGGAACGGAAGTGGATGGCCTTGTCGTCCTCCCGCCAGAGGTCGCGGCCAAGAAGTACGGCGAGAACTCCACCTTCGTGGTCACTATCCTCAGTCCTGGTCCCAACAAGGCCTTTCCGATAGTCCGGGAGTGGCTCCGGGCCCTGGATTGCAAAACGGTCATCCCATTCCCTGCGTTGACATTCAAGTATCCTAGTCAGTTTCTCCCCAATTATTACGTCGATTTGCCCCACAGGGTCATCGAGGAGGCAGACCTAGTCCGCGAAGCCTACAACTTGTGGACGGACGATGAGTCGCGTAGGGAATTTCTCGACCAAATCCAATGGCGATCGCTCCTTGATTATGATGCTCTCTCCGCATCTATTAGTAGTGAGGTACAATACTTCCCCGAAGGCATCCTTTCGCGGAGGACGGATGAGGTCTTCGTGGATTGCGGGGCATACGACGGCGACACAATACGGTCGTTCCTCGGATTCACGAGAGGAGAATTCGGCCGGCTCGTCGCCCTCGAGCCCGACCCGGTCAATTTCGAGAAGGTGTCCTCATTCGTCCGATCGCTCTCGAGGCCAATCCAGAGTCGGATCGAACTGATCCAGGCCGGAGTTGGCAGGAAGCGCGAGATCCTTCGCTTCAGTGCAAACGGGAATTCGTCGGCGGCGATCTCGGAAGAAGGGCCGCTGGAGATCGAGGTCGTCCCGCTCGATGAGGTTGCACTCGACCCGCCACCAACGTACATCAAGATGGACATAGAGGCGGCCGAACCCGATGCAATCGCCGGCGCTGCCGGAGTCATTGCGCGGCACACCCCCTTGCTGGCGATTTGCGTGTACCATCGACAGAACCACCTGTGGCGGATTCCTCTTCAGATTAGTAAAATTAATAGCAAATACAAATTTTATTTGAGGAAGTATGAGGATGAATGCTGGGAGGTTGTTTGCTATGCCATACCTTCCGAACGGATCGGCAGGTGAGCCAGGGGTACGAGTCCTCGGCGGAGGGGAGTAGCTAGTAGTTTCGAATGCCTTTGGAGTCGGAGCACATGACGTCGGGAGCGAAATGTACGTGGAGGCTGCTGCTCCGAGCGTCCCTCTGTGGAATGGGCCTGGGCCTCTTGGCGAACGTCCTCTGGGCCAATCGCGACTCATTTCAGGAGGTGCTCGGGCATCAGCCCGATCTTCGCTACCTGGCACTGGCGTATTTGCTCTGCCTCATGGGGCTGACTTCGACATTCGTGCGTTGGTATGTCGTGGTCCGATCGCAGGGGCTGCCGTTTCGTCTCCGCGATGCGGTGAAGATCGGGTTCATCGGCAACGCGGTGGATCTGATTGTTCCCGGACAGGTCGGAGGCGACGTACTCAAGGCGGCGTATCTCTGTCGCGAGCAATCGAGGAAAACCCGGGCGATTGCGTCGATCATGATCGACCGTTTGATCGGCGTCCTGGGGCTGTTCCTCCTGGCTTCCTTGATGGGAGCCTGGAACTGGTCGGCCAGCGGACCCCCGGTGCGCCATCTCATCCGGGTCGTCTGGCTCGCCTTGTTTGTCGGGTTGGCCGGACTTTCCACGGTGTTCGTTCCCGCGTTGCTGTCTCCTCTCGAACGATGCGCCGCGGGTCGCGAACGGCTGCGGAAGATCCTCGCCGAGTTGCATGCGATGGGCATGGCCTACCGGGACCGGATGGCAGGCCTCGCGCTCGGACTGGCGATGTCGACGGGTTCGCATGGATTGTATGCCCTGTCGTTCTGCGCGGTCAGCCAGGGCTTTTGCCCCACCCGCCCACTCTGCTTCAGCATCTCCAAATGGTGCCGCTGGTGATGTTCACTGTGATCGTGCCACTCCCCTTCGGCGCGCTTGGACTGGGCGAGCAGGTCAGTGACGAGCTTTTCCGGATGGTCGGCTATCCCATGGGAGGCCTGGCGATGATGGGCTTCCGCGTCGTCTCACTGGCCGTCAGCACCGTGAGCATGTCGGTCTATCTGGCAAATGCCCAGGGATCTCGAAGCCGTGAGGTTGAGACGGTCCTTGAGCTGGCCGAGGGAGTCTGAGTGGCCCATCCTGCAAAGATCACTGCGGTCTTCTACCTGGGCGCGGAAGTCCCCGGTTCCGTTCCGCCGAGTTGAGACAATCGCCCCGCCCACCCACGCCAGCGGCGACGTCCCTTCTTGCGAAGTCCGGCATTGTCGATTGGCGCCGACAATGCCTGTTGCGACTCAATTCTCGCCGTGAAAAAAACTTTAGATCCATGAGTGTTTTTTCGCCCGGCATGAAAACAAAACTAGACTCTGCGTAGAATTTGGCAGTGTGCCGGCGGAATTCGACGCGCCTCGATTTCATTCCCCTGACCTTTGCGGGAATGCCGAGACTGTCTAGGACCAACAGGAGCACCGCGTATGACACTTTCAGCTCTCGTCGCCCAACCGGCAGACACCAGGCCGACAGCGGTCAAAATCACTTTGGCCGTCGTCTCCCGCAGCGACGTCTGGGCCGGTGCGCTGGTGGCGACTGTTGTGCCGTTCTGCTACATGCTGCTGTGGTGGAATCGATACCTCGCCCCCAACTCGTGCGCCGAGCTGCTCATGATGGGCACCCATTCCTTCGACTTACTGCCCTACCGCGATTACCAGTACCAGTCGCCGCCGGGCATGCCCCTCTTCCTCGGCTGGCTCGGCGCGGTTTTCGGGCCGCGGTTGGTGGTGCCGTGGTTCATCGGCGTGGCGCTCAACACCGTGGGCGCTTTCGTCCTGTACTTTCTGCTGTGGACATCGCGCGGCCCTCCGCCGCGGTGGTGGGGACCATCGCCACGATGGTGGTCGCCACGGCCGACCCGGGGGAGACGCCGTTCATGTACAACCAAACGACGTTGACATTCGCCCTGTTCGCGGCGTTCGCCGGCTCCCGCTTGCTGCGGGCGACCTCCGCGCGGGGCAACCTGCTCCTGGGGCTCCTCGCCGGCGCGATGATCGGCGTTAGTTTTCAGGTGAAACAGACGGTCGGGGGAATGACCTTCGTTGTGATGCTCTTCGCGGTTGCCCTCATTTCCCTACGCCTCAGTTCCGTCCGCACCGCGCTGCTGCGCGTGGCGGCTATCGGGGCCGGCTTCGCGCTGCCGTGCATCCCCGTGGCACTCTGGCTCTGGAGCCACGACCTCTGGCCGGCCTTCATCGATAACGCCTTCATCACGGGCCCAAAGGCCAAGGGCAACCTCTGGCGCATCTTCCTCCGCCCGTTCCTAGGGAGCCAGCAGGCCCACTACTATTATCTGCCGCCCATCATCGCCGTGGTCTTTGTGGCCCTCACCCTCCAACCCTTCCGTGGGCCGCTAGAGGGGCTCCGGCGGGTGGTAAGGGGCGTGAACTGGAAGAGGCCGGCGCCTCTCGGCGGCGCTGATCTCTGCCGTGCTGCTGGTCTGGGGACTGTGCCGACTCGGCGATTCAAGCCTCTGGGACTTCATCTTCGGCGCGATCATCGTGGGCCTGATCGCCTACGCCCTGTTCCCAGACAAGTTCCAACCTCTCCGGGACGAAATCGCATCGGGTGACATCAAATGGCACAGCCCGATCCTGCTCGGCGGGCTGCTATACTTGATGATCCTGGTGTTCTGGTTCCAATGGCCGGTGCTGGGATTGTCGATCCGGACGGTGAATTTCGCCGTGGCCGCCCTTTCGACATTCGGGTGCTTGCTCCTTATCGCCTCGTCACTGCCCACAATCCTGCGGCGGGGCGCCGACCTGCCCGCGGCCCTGCTTTTCTACGCCTATTGCGTGTCGTTCGCCTGCGGCTACGGCATGGCCGTCTCCTGGCCGATGGTCGAATACATGGCCTTCCCTGCCTTGGGGGTGATCCTTGCCGCCATCAGCGCCCGACGACCCGATTTGACGCGGCCGCCCTACCGCGGCTGCGCGATCGCCGTGGTCGCCACGATCCTTTTCGCGACCGTTTTCCAGAAAGTGAACACCCCGTTCTTCTGGGGCGGGTGGACCGAGCCGCCGCCGTGGTCGTCCACCACCCGCTCCAAATTGCCGCAGCTCGACGGGTTCATCCTCTCGAAGCACACGGCCGATTTCTATGACGAGGTCACCGACCTCATCCGCAAACATTCGCGGCCGGATGAGACGATCCTCGTGTACCCCCATATGCCCGGCTTCTACGCCCTCGGCGAGCGCCGGCCGGCCACCCGGAGCCTGGCACACTGGTTCGACACCTGTCCGGACGGCCTGGCGCTGGCCGACGCCGAACGGATTCGGGAAAAGCCGCCGGCCGTTATTGTCGCCATGGTCCTCCCCGAGAAGCAGATCGCGTTTGAAGAACGCATGTTCCGGGACGGCCAGCCGAGCGGGCAGCGCGTCTTGTGGCACACGATCGAAGAACTGACGAAGAATTACGACGAGGTGGGAGAATTCGAGGCCCCCGGGAGTAATAACAAGATCCGCGTCTGGAGCCTGCGGCGGACCGGGCTTGCGATGGCGGACCGCCCAGACCCGCACCGCTGCGAACTCGAAGACCAGCGGGCCGGTCGTCCCCTCGCGGACCTGGAGGCCATGCCAGGCATCCGCGGGCAGGCGGCGCGGCCAGTTCGGCCACTGAACAGACCGCCTCCCGCGTCGGCCGCTTCGGCGTCGGGTGGCATGCCCACGTCTTCGTGGGCATGTGAACGCCTTGGCCTCTTTTGAACATGCCCATGTCTTCGTGGGCATGCCACCCGGCAATGCGGGCGACCGACCCGGGCGGCTTCTCAAGGACCGGGCGCGCGGGCAGTCCCAGGAAATATCTGCATAGCCGGGGGCAGCGGTGCCACCGGGAAAGTGGGCTCGCCGCCCTCAGTTGGCCGGGCAAGAGCTTTCTGGGAGGCGTATGATTGGCCAATCCGTGCGTGTTTTCTGGCGCGTTGTGCAGCCGGACCAACATCCCAAACCCATGCCAGCGGCTTGAACGAATCCAGGGATACCGCACAAGCTGAGTTCTGTCGGTGACGTCAATTCTGCATTTGCATGAATGCTGCACTTTCCAAAAGCTGCCATCTGTCCCAGACAGCGTTTGGAGGCACTCCCGATTTCTCCCGAGGTCCCAGCCGTTACCCAAAGTTGCAGGGGGCGCAGCGAACTACGCTCGGCTCCCCGTCGATCGCCGCCTGGACCACACGCCAGGAGCGGGGCGCCCGATTTCCTCCCCCTGTGGAGAGGGCGAAAGGCGGACCGCCCCATAGGCTCGTGCCGGAGATCACCCGCTCCCAAAGAACCATATAGGTCACCGGACGACCCCGCGACGGGTCCTGCTCGGAAAAACGCCGAAGTCCGGCCCGGCCTCGCCGCTCAGGAGACCATCGAGAAGGAGTCCGGTTACGCTGGTCGCCCCCGTATCAAGGCGCCACGCATACCGGGCCGTACGAACCGGCGACCTGTCGGTAATCCACAGGTACTAACGGTCGGGGTTGCGGCGGGGTGACCCGGTCGTCGGTGGTGGCTTATCCGTTACGGGTTTTGGGCCTTGCATTGGCTTTTGAGTGCCGGTTGGGGTCTTGGGCTGGGGCGGCTCGAGCGGCTGCGACCTTCGACACCAGCCTCGATCGTCCGGTGCCCTCTCCAAGAAGTTCTGGCTCAAAGGTGCATTGTCGAAATGATTCTGCGGACCTGCTTTAGTCCTCAAACAAGCGTAATGGATCGGCTCCCTGGAACCTCACCCCTTCGTTTTCAGCCTTTCGTAGAAGGGGTGCAAGAGCGCACGTGATTTTCGAGTGAGCGCATCTCCGAATTCCTTCGTTTCGATTTCTGCCTTAATTCATAGGCTTTGACCCACTGACAGCTCTATGTCAAACCTCGGATCACGCTTGTTTTAGGTTTAGTCCGTTGACTAAAATTACGGTCGTAATATAATGTGCCCGTGGACGACGCGGTGGGGCGGCCAGTCGCACTCTCCGCGTCGCCCGAGAGCCGGCCGTCCGGTGACCGCACAGCAAAGTTGCTGTTGGGGGCCTGAAAAGCCATGCGCGAGAGGGACGGATGCCTCGAATCAAGGGACGGTAGGTCTGATGCGATACGCACCCGGCCACAAAGAACAGACGCGAGCAAAGATTCTTGCGGCAGTGCGCCAGGTCTTCCAGCGTCAGGGGTACCAGGCGACGGGAGTGGATAAAGTGATGGAGGTGGCGGGGCTCACTGCGGGGGGCTTCTATTCCCACTTCGAGTCCAAGCAGGCCCTCCTGGCCGAGACGCTCGTGCACGCCGCGGCTCACGCCGAGGGGCGGCGAGAGAAGGGACTCGAGGGGGTGTCGGGGTTCGCGAAAGCCGAGGCCTTCATTGACCGCTATCTGAGTGCCGAGCACCGCCGCAAGGCCGAGGATGGCTGTCCGCTGCCGTGCTCGTCTCCGAGACCTCGCGTTCCGCCGAGCCGGTCAAGAAGAGTTTCGAGGCCATCGTCCGCGACTTCGACGCGTGGCTGGCACGCTGCGTGGGCGATGGCCTCCCGGAAGATCGCCGCCTCGCGATCATCGCCCTCTGTGTCGGCGGGATTGGGATCGCGCGATCGGTCCACGACGAGTCCTTCGGTGAGCGCGTCCTCGCGGCATGCCGCGGGTTGGCAAAAGAGGGTTTGAAATTCGGGGCGGAGGCCATCGCCCCGAATCCTGCGCCTACCTAATCCGACAGAGCCAGGTCTTACCCCGGTACACCGGGGCGGTTCGGTGAGCTTGAAGCCTGCTTCCCGGAACCGTCGTTGTGTCCGCCTGCGTGGCCTTCCGCGCCGCCGCGTTCCGACGCCGCTTCCGAAGGTTGGAGTCGCATTCATGTCTGTTGACAGTCCGATTCTTGTCACTGGCGCTGCAGGCCGCGTAGGCGGAGTTGGTCGCGCTGTCGTGGAGCTGCTTCGCCAACGCAACCTGCCAGTCCGCGCGCTGGTCCGACGCGAAGATGAACGTGCCGACGCGCTGCGAGCTCTCGGCGCCGAGGTCGTTGTCGGCGATCTCACCCGTGCCGGGGATGTCGCGCGTGCTCTGGCGGGTTGCCGACGCATGTACTTCGGCATGAGCGTGTCCGCGCCGTATCTGGAGGCGACAGTCACCGCCGCCGCAGTGGCGCGCGAGCGTGGTGATCTGGAGGTGTTCGTCAACATCTCACAGATGACTGTGTCGCAGATGAGCCTGACCGAGATGACGGACTCTCTCCAGCAGCGACACCACTGGCTCGCCGAGCAGGTGTTGAACTGGTCAGGATTGCCCGTCGTGCATGTCCGACCCACGGTCTTCCTCCAGAACTTCTTCTTCCTTGCCTGGGCCGCTGAATCGATCGCCAAGGACGCCACGATCCGGCTGCCCTTCGGCGCCGGGCGAACGTCGCCGGTCGACGTTCGGGATGTGGCGGAGGTTGTCGCGGCCGTCCTGGCAAATCCGACCGCTCACATCGGCAAGGTTTATGAACTGACCGGGCCGCGGTCTCAGGACATGCACGCCCTGGCGGCGGAATATTCGGACGCACTCGGTCGAACCATCACCTATGTCGATGTGCCATTAGAGCAATGGCGAGACCAGGAGCTTCGCAGCCGCAATTTGCCTGACCATGTCTTCGAGCACCTGCTGACCATGGCCCGCCTCCATGCCGCCAACCGATATGATCGTCTCACGCACGATGTCGAGGCGATCACTGGAAGGCCCGCGACGGGCATCCGTGACTTTGTTGCGCGTCACGCCGAGTTATTCGGGCCAAGGAGCCTGCCCAAGGAGGTTTCAGGGGCAAATTGAGCCCATTTTCGTCGACAGCAGAGCGGGACGCAGTGGGTATGTTCCTGTCGCGAGAGTGGCTTTACCGCTTACAACCGCTCGTGACTCGGGCTTTGCACACACGAGAGCTGACTCATGCAGATTCTGATAGTCGGTGCCGGTGCGATTGGTGGGTACTTCGGAGGACGCTTGCTTGAGGCTGGCCGCGATGTCACGTTTCTCGTCCGGCCAGAGCGAGCCGCCCGGCTTGCTGAAACCGGCTTGGTGATCAAGAGCGGCTTTGGCGACGCCAACCTGCCGTCACCGCCCACAATTCTGGCGGCCGAAGTGCGCGAGCCGTTCGACATCGTGCTTCTCAGTTGCAAGTCGTACGACCTGGATGCAGCAGTGAGCGCGTTGGCCCCGGCGGTCGGCCCTGGCACCGCCGTCGTCCCGCTCCTGAACGGCATGCGGCACCTGGACGTGCTCGACGAACGACTCGGTGCCAAGCACGTGCTGGGCGGACAGTGCCTGGTCTCGGCACGCCTCGACGACGCTGGCCGAATCATGCACCTGAGCGACGTCCATGTATTGTCCTTCGGCGAGCGAGTCGGCGGGCAAATGCCGGGGGTGGAAGCGGTCGCTGCCGTCATGGACGGCGCAATGTTCGAGGCTCGGGCGAGCAACGAAATCGTGCTTGAGATGTGGGAAAAGTGGGTCTTCTTGGCGACGCTGGCCGGGGTCACTTGCCTGATGCGAGCGGCCATCGGCGACATTGTCGCCGCCGGCGGGGCCGATTTGGCTGCCTCGCTGCTGGAGGAATGCCGGTCCATTGCCGCCACCGCGGGCTGGGCTCCGCGTCCGACGTTCTTGGAAACGGCCCTCGGCCGGCTCACCGGCATCGGCTCGACACTGACATCCTCGATGCTGAACGACCTGGAACGCGGAGGCCGGACCGAAGCCGACCACATCCTTGGCGATCTCCTCCGGCGGCGCGGGACGCCCCGGCGGTGGACCACTCCCTGCTTCGGCTCGCCTACACCGCGCTCAAGGCTTCGGAGGCCCGAATGGCCCGCGAGAGGAACTCGAGAGGCATAGCGTCATAGCGTGCCCACAACGGGATATCAACGCGTTCCTTTCGCAAGAGACGATCCTCTGGACAACTCCCACTTCGTCGTCGCTCACATTCGCCTGACGACCACAAAGCCGTTCGACGAGGTCAGAGCCGACTTCGAGCGGCAACTTGGCAGATTGGACGCGGGCGCGTCCCAGTCGTTGGCCGCGGGCGAGAACGCCGAGACGGCCAGGACAAGGATCGAGGCCATGGCCGGCCCGAGTGGCTTCATGTTATTCGCAACACACGACCACGGATCGCTTCTCAGGATCGTCGGTCTCACGCGCAAGGCGTTACAGTACGTTGTCGGCAACCCTCTCTACGCCATCCAGATGACACAGCATGCCATCGGCGCGAGCCTCTATGCGCCACTGCGTGTGCTGCTCTATGAGGACGAGGAAGGCAAGACCTGCGTGGAATACGATCGGCCATCGTCGCTATTCGGGCAATTTGGCGATGACCGGATCGCCCAGGTCGCTGCCTCGCTCGACCAAAAACTGGAGGACTTGGCGACAATGGCGATGCGTTGAAGGTTTGTCGCTGGCTCGGGAACGCACCAGCATCCGCGGCGAGTGACCATCGTGAAAGACGATCTTAGCAGGAGTGGTTTACATGGCGAACCCAGATCAACTCGGCAGGAAAGAGTTTCTCTACTTCGACGATCTGCACATTGGACAACGATTTATGAGCGGCATGCATCTGATCGACGAAGGGCAGATCAGAGCGTTTGCGCAGGAGTTCGACCCACAACCGTTTCATCTCGATGCAGAGGCTGCGAAGGATACGCCGTTTGAAGGATTGGTGGCGAGCGGTTGGCACACGGCGGCAATCTCCATGCGGCTATTGGTGAACGGCGGATTGCCAATTGCTGGCGGGATTATCGGAGTCGGCGGAGAAATCGCCTGGCCAAAGCCGACGCGACCGGACGCCCTCCTCCATGTCGAGAGCGAAATCCTCGAACTGAGACCGTCACGATCTCATCCAGACCGCGGCGTGGCAACGATCCGCAGCGAAACCCGCAACCAGCTTGGCGAGATCGTGCAGGTGCTTATCGCGAAGCTCATCGTGCCGCGCAGGGCTTCAACCGCCGCTCCGGCGGAAGAGGACATTTCACGTCGCGTCGACAGGTCCAATTGAGTCACAGGGAGGGATCGTCCCAAAGTCGCCTCTACTCGTAGTGTCCGAAACCTGACACTTTTTCAGCGGTGTTCCCAGCGCCTTTCTGCGACGGAAGCACTTATCTCCCAGAGACTAATTACACACCTACGGGCAATAAGATCATTCCTGTAAGTGTCAACCTCAGTTTGGCCCGTGTGGGACGATCCCCAAATGTCCTCTCGGGAAATCTCTCAACCCCTCTTTGCGGCGACCGCGGCTTGCGCGGTTTCGACGACTTTGGCGGCGGTCATCCCGTACTTTTCGAGCAGTGCGTCGGGCGGGCCGCTCTCGCCGTACTGGTCGCCGAGGTTGACGTAGCGGATCGGCACCGGCTTCAATTCGGCCACGGCCATCGCCACCACGCTGCCCAGGCCGCCGTGGGCCAGGTGCTCCTCGGCCACGACGAGTGCTCCGGTCTCCTCGGCCGCCGCGCGCAGCGCCTCGCGGTCGATCGGCTTGACCGTGTGCATATCGAGCACCCGTGCGTGGATTCTCTGATCGGCCAGTATCTCGGCTGCGTCCAGCGTCGCGGCGACCATCAGGCCGTTAGCGATCAGCGTCACGTCGGCTCCGTCGCGGAGCTGGTTCGCCTTGCCGATCGCGAACGGCGCCGGGCCGTCGGTGTAGACCTTGGGCACCTCCGGGCGGCCGACGCGGAGGTAGACCGGGCCCTTGTATTCGAGCATGGCCTTGGTCGCCGCCCCGGCCGCCTCCTCGTCGGCCGGCACGAGCACGACGAACCCCGGCAGCGCACAGGCCAGGGCCACGTCTTCGATCCCCATCTGCGAGGCGCCGTCCTCGCCGATCGAGATCCCCGCGTGGCTGCCGACCACCTTGACGTCCAGGTGCGGATAGGCCACCGCCATCCGCAACTGGTCGAAGGCGTTGCACGTGACGAATGCCGCGAAGCTGGCGATCAGGCTCGTCTTGCCCGCGCTGGCCAGGCCCCCGGCGATCCCGACCAGGTTGCTCTCGGCGATCCCGATATTGAAGAACCTCTCGGGATACTTGTTGCCGAACCACTCGGTTCGCGTCGAGTTGCTCACGTCGGCATCGACGACGACCAAGTTGTGATGGTCGGCCCCCAGCGCCTCCAACGCCCGCCCGAAGGCGTCGCGGGTTGCCTTGCCCAGCTTGCGTTTCGATTGCAGTGCGGAGGATGCTCCAGCCATTGTCGTCGGCACCTTTTCCCGGTCGATGCGATGGATGATGGAATGCCTTTGGCCCGGTGGCTGCGCCTCTTCCCCCTCTCTCCTCGGGGAGGGCCGGAGTGCGGATCTGTCGCTCTCGATCGCGACTCACGACACCTCGGCCAGCGCCTCGTCAAGATACTTCGGGGGCAGCACCTTGCCGTGGAAGTTGACGTCACCCAGCTTGGTCAGGAGCGGCAGGATGCCCTGCCCCTTGTGCGTCAGCGCGACGATGCAGGTGGGCTGCTCCTTGACCGCGCGGGCTCGCTTCAGCGCCGTGACGACCTCGCCCATGTCGTTGCCGTTGATGACCTGCGTGCTCCAGCCGAAGGCGGCGAACTTGCCGCCGATCGGGTCGAGGTTGAGGACCTCCTCGGCGACGCCGGTCTGCTGGAAATGGTTGCGATCGACGATTGCGGTGAGGTTGTCGAGCCGATACTTGGCGGCACTGGCGGAAGCCTCCCAGACCTGTCCCTCGCCCAGCTCGCCGTCGCCGGTCAGGACGTAGGTGTGATAGTCCTTCTTGTCGATCCGGGCGGCCAGGGCGTGCCCCACCCCGATCGAGAGCCCCTGGCCGAGCGACCCGGTGGACGCCTCGACACCGCCCAGCCGCGTCATGTTGGGGTGGCCTTCGAGCGGGCTGCCGAGCTTGCGCAGAGTCATAATCTGGTCGTGGGGGAAATATCCGGCCTCGGCCAGCGCGGCATAGAGGATCGGCGCGGCGTGCCCCTTCGAGAGGATGAAGCGGTCGCGGTCGGGCCAGCGGGGGTTCTTGGGGTCGTGCCGCAAAAAGCCGCCGAAATACAGCGCGGTCACGATCTCGGCGGCTGAGAGCGAGCTGCTGGGGTGCCCCGAACCTGCCTCGGTGGTCATCCGGAGAATGTCCTTGCGGATCGCCTTGGCGCGGTTCAAGAGGTTGTCAAGGTTGTCTGGCACGGGCGATTGTCTCCTCGTTGCGGAGTTTCGGTGCCTGGTTTCATCGGGGTCCCCTCGCACGCTCAATGCCCGACATTACCGATTCTCCGACGGCCTTGGCAAGAGGGTAGGCCATCGAGCCGACCCCTCGGCCATGATAGCGTCGGGATGTCACTCACTGAATATCAAGAAAGTTGCGTGTCCGGACCACGCCGGAGGGATTTCCCCATGATCCGGCATGCCGCGTGCAACTTCTCTCTATAATACTGAGAGGCCCGGAGCGAATAGCCTGATGACGTCTGCATCTTGGCGTTCGCTTCCTACCTTGACGAACAGGCGCGCCTCATGAGACAACGGCCTGGGCTCTTTCTTTGTGATGAGGTCACGATATCAATGTTGAAACCGCGATGGTTCCTGGTCCTGCCCCTGGCTCTAGCGGCCTTGATCGGCTCGGCGCGGGCCGCATCGATCCGGGACAACTCGGGCCTTTTCGACCCGGGCGTCGTCCGCCAGGCGCAGGCGAAGTTGGATCAGATTGAGCGCCAATCGCAGGTCTCGACCACGATCGAGACCATCGACTCGATCCCCGGCCTTGAGAATGCATCGAATCAGGAAAAGCACACCCGGATCAATGACCTGGCCGTCCGGCGCGACGCCGAGAGCGGTAATCAGGGGATCTATCTCTTGATTTCGAAGCAGGACAGACTGATTTCCAACGTCCTGATTCGCGAGCGGTTGGCCAGCCGCCTGCCCGAAGCACGGCGCATGGCGATCCGGAACGCCTTCATCGAGGACTTCCACCGCGGCAACTACGACGCGGGTCTGATGAACGCCGTTGACACGATTAGCCGCGCGCTGGCCTCGGCGCCGGCTCTCGGAGCGGTCCCCGGCCCGGTCCGCGGAGGCCCCGTGCGCCACGCGGGCGGTCAATCGGGGCTGGGTACCTTGATCATGATCGGGCTCGGAATCATCGCCGTCCTGTTCCTGCTCCGATTCCTGGGCGGTGCCCTCAGCGGAGCGGGCCGAGGCCCCGCCGGAGCTTCCCGGATGGGCGGCCCCGGTTCTGGTCCGGGATACGGTGGTAGTGGGGGTGGCGGATTCTTCTCAAACATGCTTGGGGGCATCGGCGGGGCCCTGGCGGGGAACTGGCTCTACGACCAGTTCTCCGGACGCCACCATGGCGGTTCCTCCGACAGCTCGGCCTACGGCGGCGGACCGGCCTCCAATGATCAAGGTGGAGACCAGATCATCGGCGCCAACGACGATGCGGGCCAAGGGGCTTCCTGGGGAGACTCCGGTGGCGGTGGCGACTGGGGTGGCGGTGGCGACTGGGGTGGTGGTGGCGGTGATTGGGGCGGGGGTGGCGGCGACTGGTGAGTGCTGAAACCACGCGCCCGCTCCGATTTCCGGACGACCGCGGCAGCCTTTCGGGGCGATCGCGGTCGCTTCGTTGTGCCGATCCCTGGAGGCGGATGGCTCATCGCCGAGGCATTACAAGTCCTTGATCCTGACGTTCTTGTACCAGCAGTCCTGCCCGTGGTCCTGGAAACCCAGGTAGCCCGAGCGGGGCAGATCCTTGATGGTCACATTGCCGAACTTGTGCTTCGAGCCGTCGGGGCGCTTGCCGGGCTCGGTCCACCGGTTGAGGTCGATCTTCGAGACGGTCTGGCCGTTCAGTTTGACCTCGATGTGGGGACCCTTGGCGGTGATGGTCATATGGTTCCACTCGCCCGGAGGCTTCTGGGCGTTCTCGCAGGGAGGGACCAGGTCGTAGAACGCACCCGAGTCGTGCATGCCGTGGCCGGTCGTGTCGTCGATGGCGACCTCGAGGCCGGTGATGACCGGGTCCTTCAGATTCCCGACCCGGATGAAGACGCCCGAGTTGCAGCCCTTCGGACAGCTTGTAGTCGAAGTCGAGGATGAAGTCGCCATGCGGCTTGTCGTGGACGACGAGGTAGCCGCCCGAGCCGTGGGGATTGAGGCCATCAGCCTGGACGTTGGCCTTGGGCAGGGGCTTGCCTGAGCTGTTGGTGATCCAGCCCTCGCCGCTGGACCCGTCGAAGATCGTCGTGAACCCTTCGTCAGCCGCCACGGCCCCGGTCGCCAGGGCGAGCCCGAGCAGAGCCACCGTGATCCTGGTACGCATTTCATAAAGTCCTGAGTGCCGAGTTGGGTGTTGAGTACGAAATTCCCGCGTTTGCAGGTAAGCCGCGACCACCTTACCAGGCCTGACTTCCCGTTTCATCACTCCTCATTAAACTCAACAGGGTGGGTGAGTGAAGAGCGGCGCAACCCATCATCGGCATCGAACGCTCGGTGGGTTGCGTTGCACCCCACTCACCCTCCAAAGGAGAAGCGCTTCGCACTCAAGACTGAGCACTCTTGCTGAAGCGGGTCGGCTCTGGTAGCAAAGAGCCTCCGTCGAAGTCCGTTCTCTGAGAAGGCCCATTCCGGCTATGGATCGAACCCCGCACCGGCGCGAGAAGCTGGCCAAGACGTTCAAGGCCGATCGCATCGACGCCCTCCTCGTCGCCACGGTCACCAACGTCAGCTACCTGACCGGATTCACCGGCGACGATTCGACGCTGTTGCTAGGCCGCAACCGCGCGATCGTCATCTCCGACGGCCGGTTCACGACCCAGCTCGCAGCAGGAATGCCCGGCCTGGAGCTCCACATCCGGCCGGTCGGCCAGCCAATGAACGAAGGAATCGCCGACGTGGTCGGCAAGCTCGGGCTCCACCGGCTCGGGTTCGAGTCGGCGGCCGTGAGCGTCGCCGACTACGAGGCGCTGCAGGAAAAGCTGCCGAGCGTCGAGCTTGTCGGGTTGAAGGACCGGGTCGAGGCGCTGCGAGTCATCAAGGACGAGGACGAGATCGCGGCGATCCGCGAGGCGATCGGCTTCGCCGAGCGGGCGTTCGCGATGCTCCGGGCCGGGCTCCGGGCGAGGAGACCGAGAAGGACGTCGCCGACGCGCTGGAGGGCTACCTGAGGCGCTGCGGCGCAACGTCGGCGAGCTTCCCGCCGATCGTGGCCGTGGGCCGGCGCGCGGCCCTGCCGCACGCCCGGCCGACCGCCGAGGCCCGGATCGGCGACGACGATTTCGTGCTGATCGACTGGGGAGCGACCGGCCGGCCCTACAAAAGTGACTTGACGCGGGTTCTGGTCACCGGTAAGGTCACTACCGAAATTCGAGAAGATCTATCGGACCGTCCTGGCGGCTCAGGAGCGCGGCATCGCCGCGATCCGGCCCGGGCGTGAAGGCCCAAGACGTCGACGCCGAAGCCCGCTCCGTCATCGAGGAGGCGGGTTTCGGCCGTTTTTTTGACCACGGGCTGGGCCACGGGCTGGGCATGGACATCCACGAGGCCCCCCGGCTTCGGCAAGGAATCCGAGACCATCGCTCGAGCCGGGCATGGTCGTCACCGTCGAGCCGGGCATCTACCTGCCCGACTGGGGCGGCATCCGGATCGAGGACGATGTGCTGGTGACCCCCGAAGGCTGCGAGGTCCTGACCCACCTCCCCAAGGTCGCTCGACTCGGTCCGAGTCGACCTGGATCGGCCGATCGGCATCGTCGCCTGATCGTCCGGCAGTGCAGATCATCCTGCAGCGCTGATCGCAGCCGCGCGGCATCGTCAAGCCCGGAGACGAGTCACGCGGTTGCCGCGGAGCGGAGTCAGGCATGGCGGAGAACCCGTCGGATCCGAGCGAGCCCCTCGACGTCCAGACGATCCACCACCTCGTCCGCCTGATGAAGCGGTACGACCTGACGGCGATCGACATCCTCGAGCGACGGCACGATCCAGATCCGTCTCCAGCGGCGCGGGCCGAAGTCGCGACGGCGCCGGCCGCCGTGCCGCACCGGCCCGGCTCCGGCCATCGCCGGCCGCCGCCGCCCCCGACCGCCGGCCGGCCTGGCCCGACCGGAGCCCGCCCACGGCCGCCCGGCCGCACCCGACGGGTCGTCATCGAGAGCCCCATGGTCGGCACCTATCTACGCCTCGAGCGCCCCGGACGCCCCGCCGTTCGTCTCCGTCGGCTCCGTCGTCCAGCCCGACACGACCGTCTGCATCATCGAGGCCATGAAGGTCTTCACCGACATCCCCGCGGGCGTCTCGGGCACGATCGCCGAGATCCTGGTCAAGAACGGCCAGCCGGTCGAGTTCGGTCAGCCCCTCTTCCGCGTGATTCCGAGCTGATCCGTGCGAGCTGGAGTCGAGTGCTGGTGAGTCGGCGCTCGAGGCGTCCGAACGGCATGTCGCCCGGAGGGCTTAGCAACGACTTCCCGACGCCTCTCAATGTCAACCCGCACCTCGAGCTCAGTAGCGAGGACTCTGCCGATGTTTCAACGCATCCTGGTGGCCAACCGCGGTGAGATCGCGCTGCGGGTCATCCGCGCCTGCAAGGAGCTGGGCGTCGAGGTCGTCGCGGTCTACTCCCAGGCCGACCGCGACGCCCCGTATCTCGCAGCTGGCCGACCGCGCCATCTGCATCGGCAAGGCCCCCAGCGCCGACAGCTACCTGAACATCCCCCGGATCATCGCCGCGGCCGAGGTGGCCGACGTCCAGGCGATCCACCCCGGCTACGGCTTCCTGAGCGAGAACCCCGCAGTTCGCCGAGATCTGCCGCAGTTGCAACTTCGAGTTCATCGGCCCGCCGCACGAGGCGATCCGCAAGATGGGCCTGAAGACCGAGGCCAAGCAGATCGCGGCGGCCGCCAAGGTCGCGTGCGTGCCCGGCTCCGACGGGGCCGTCGACCAGCGACGCCGACGCGCTGCGGCTCGCCCGGTCGATCGGCTTCCCCGTCCTGATCAAGGCCGCGGCCGGCGGCGGCGGCAAGGGCATGCGGGTCTGCCGCGACGAGGCCAACCTGTCCACCGCCCTCCAGACGGCCCGCAACGAGGCCGAGGCCGCGTTCAAGAACCCCAGCGTCTACCTCGAGAAGTTCATCGACCGGCCCCGCCACGTCGAGGTCCAGATCCTCGCCGACTCGCACGGCAACGTCGTGCACTGCTGGGACCGCGACTGCTCGCTCCAGCGCCGGCACCAGAAGCTGGTCGAGGAGGCGCCGTGCCGCCACGCTGCCGCTGGAGGTCCGCGACCCAGCTCGGCGAGGCCGCCGTCCGGCTGGCGAAGGCCGCCGGCTACGTCAACGCCGGCACCTGCGAGTTCCTGGTCGACGCCGACAACAAGTTCTACTTCATCGAGGTCAACGCCCGCATCCAGGTCGAGCACCCGGTCACCGAGATGGTCACGCGGCATCGACCTGGTCAAGCAGCAGATCCGGATCGCCGCCGGCGAGCCGCTCCCGTTCCGCCAGGACGAGATCGTCACCCGCGGCCACGCCATCGAGTGCCGGATCAACTCCGAGGATCCCGACAACGACTTCCGCCCCTCGCCCGGCACGATCACCGCGCTTCGCGTCCCCGGCGGCCCCGGCGTGCGCTGGGATTCGCACGTCCAGGCTCGGCTACTACCGTCCCGCCGAACTACGACTCGCTCCTCGGCAAGCTGATCGTCCACGCCGCCGACCGCGCCGAGGCCATCGCCACCATGCGCCGCGCCCTCGACGAGCTGGTCGATCGAGGGCGTCCAGACCACCATCCCCCTGCACCGCCGGATCTTCCGCAACCCCGATTTCCTCGAGGGCCGGTCGACACGACCTGGGTCGAGCGCGTCCTGATGGCCGCCAAGCCGTCCGAAACCCCGCCTTGACCCCGCTCCGGAGGACTCTGGTATCACCCGCCGGGCCATGGTACGTTCGGGATGGTCGAAGTCCGCACCCGGATGCAGCCCCGCGTGGCTAGGCTGCACCCCTCGCCTTTTGTGATAAAATCGATATGTCTATTAGGAATATTTCATGAAAGTTGGTTTACTGACCGGCGGAGGCGACTGCCCGGGCCTCAACGCGGTCATCCGCGCAGTGGTCCAGCGCATCGTCAATCACGACGGGTCGTGCGTCGGCATCCTCGAAGGCTGGCGCGGCCTCGTCCAGAACATGAGCTGTCCCCTCGACATCAGCGAGACCGACGGGATCATCGGGAGGGGGGGACGATCCTGGGTGCGTCGCGGACCAACCCGTACAAGAACCTCGACCGCGATGTCGCCGCCGTCCAGGCGAACTTCAAGGCGCTCGGCCTTGATGCCCTGGTCGTCATCGGCGGCGATGACACGCTGGGCGTCGCCCACCGCTTCCACAGAGATTTCGGCATGCCGATGGTCGGCATCCCCAAGACCATCGACAACGACCTGATGGTCACCGACTTCACCTTCGGCTTCGACACCGCCATCAACATCGTGACCGAGGCGGTCGACCGGCTCCGGACCACCACCGAGAGCCATCGCCGGATCATGGTCGTCGAGACCATGGGCCGACACTCCGGCTGGATCGCCTGCTTCGCCGGGATCGCCGTCGCAGCCGACTACATCCTCATCCCCGAGGTCCCGATCGACCTGCCCCACCTGGTCGACGTCCTGAAGCGCCGCCGCGCAGCCGGCAAGAACTACGGGCTCGTCATCGTCTCCGAAGGGGCCAGGTTCCCCGAAACGGGGACGATCACCCTCGAAACCGAGGCCGACGCCTTCGGCCACGCCCGGCTCGGCGGGATCGGCGCACTGCTGGGGGAGCAGATCGAGAAGCTCACCGGGTACGAGACTCGCTCCGTCGTCCTCGGCCACCTCCAGCGCGGCGGCCCCCCCAGCGCCGCCGACCGCGTCCTGGCGACCCGTCTCGGCCTGGCCGCCGCCCAACTCGCCATCCGGAAAAAGTTCGGCACCCTGGTCATCCTCTCCGGTACTCGGATCGTCGATATCCCCCTCGGCGAGGGCGTCTCCGCCACCAAGACCCTCGACCTCACCTACTACGACGAAGCCGCCGCATTCTTCCGATGATGAGCAAAGGAAGGCACTTGCATCAATGAACGCACCGACTCGTCGCGACCCCTCGGGAAAAAATCGAGAAATGAAATCGGTAGGGTGTTGACCTCAGCCCGAACCGCGTTATCATAACTCTTGCCGGTCGTGAAAAGGACTGGCAGACATGATACCGGCTGACAGGCTTGGGAATGGACAACTGAACTCAGCCGCAAGCCGTTTCGTCCGATCGATCACGTCGGCCGGCGTGACTTCCCCAAAGGGGGTGGGTCGCTCCGGCCGGTGACATCGGAGGATCTGTGTTCTTTGACAATGCGGTCGATCGTGTTTGTGGTCGTCATGAACCCTTGAGGGAAGCCGGCGTGAGGCCTTCGGGGCCGCGGACGTTGCGGTTGGCAACGTCGCGGCGGGAACGGACCTCACCAACCGGCAACGTGATCGCCGCGGGAGGTTTGCTGCTCCCAACGCGATCATGGTGCGACCAGTCAGTTATCCTCAATCCCTGGTGAAAGAGGAACGAGTCGCAAGGCCCCCTGGGGCCGCCCGACTCGGACACTTTCGAAGGGTTTGATCCTGGCTCAGAATGAACGTTGGCGGCGTGGATTAGGCATGCAAGTCGTACGGGCCGCAAGGCCAGTGGCGCAAGGGTGAGTAAGGCGACGGTAACCAACCCCACGAATGGGTATAGCCGCGGGAAACCGCGGGTAATCCCCAGCGATGTCCGCGGGAGGCCTCTCCTGGGGACCAAAGCTCCGGCGTCGTGGGACGGGCCGTCGTGGTATTAGGTGGTTGGCGGGGTAACGGCCCACCAAGCCGACGATGCCTACCGGGCGTGCGAGCGTGGCCCGGCACACTGGGACTGAGACACTGCCCAGACTCCTACGGGAGGCTGCAGTCGAGAATCTTCGGCAATGGGCGCAAGCCTGACCGAGCGACGCCGCGTGGAGGACGAAGGCCTTCGGGTTGTAAACTCCTGTCGAGGGGGAAGAAAGGCGCGCGAGCGCCGTGACTGATCCCTGGAGGAAGCACGGGCTAAGTTCGTGCCAGCAGCCGCGGTAAGACGAACCGTGCGAACGTTATTCGGAATCACTGGGCTTAAAGCGCGTGTAGGCGGGCGGGCACGTCGGTCGCTGAAAGCCCCCGGCTCAACCGGGGAAGGGGCGCCGAAACGACTCGCCTGGAGGGACGTAGGGGGACCTGGAACTTCCGGTGGAGCGGTGAAATGCGTTGAGATCGGAAGGAACGCCCGTGGCGAAAGCGAGGTCCTGGACGTCAGCTGACGCTGAGACGCGAAAGCCAGGGGAGCGAACGGGATTAGATACCCCGGTAGTCCTGGCCGTAAACGATGGGCACTGGGTAGGGGGCTCGCCGATGGGCTCCCTGCCGGAGGGAAACCGTGAAGTGCCCCGCCTGGGGAGTATGGTCGCAAGGCTGAAACTCAAAGGAATTGACGGGGGCTCACACAAGCGGTGGAGCATGTGGCTTAATTCGAGGCTACGCGCAAAACCTTATCCTGGGCTTGACATGCACGGATTAGCCGGCGGAAACGTCGGCGAGGCCGCAAGGTACAACGTGCACAGGTGCTGCATGGCTGTCGTCAGCTCGTGTCGTGAGATGTTGGGTTAAGTCCCGTAACGAGCGAAACCCCTGTGATCAGTTGCCAACAGAACCTGCTGGGGACTCTGATCAGACCGCCGGCGTGAAGCCGGAGGAAGGCGGGGATGACGTCAAGTCCTCATGGCCCTTATGCCCAGGGCTGCACACGTGCTACAATGGGGTGGACAGAGCGCTGCCAGGCCGCAAGGCCGCGCCAATCGCAAAAACCACCCCCCAGTTCGGATTGCGGGCTGCAACCCGCCCGCATGAAGCCGGAATCGCTAGTAATCGCGGATCAGCACTGCCGCGGTGAATGTGTTCCTGAGCCTTGTACACACCGCCCGTCAAGCCACCAAAGCGGGGGGCATCCGAAGTCGCCGGAGCCGTCCAGGCAGGCGCCGAAGATGAAACCCGTGATGGGGACTAAGTCGTAACAAGGTAACCGTAGGGGAACCTGCGGTTGGATCACCTCCTTTCTAAGGACCACCTTGACCGGTTCGCCGCGGGTCCCCGCGGGGCCCCAACCCCGCCACTCGCGCGCAGCCGCATCGGCACCGTCCCCCCTGACCGATTCCGCACGCCGGCTCCCCCTGGGGGTTGGTGACGACCCTGATTTTTGGCACGATCGATCGCAGCCCGCGCCGGGGGTGCCCGCCTGTCGCCCCCGGGCCGCGGGGCGGGGCCGTCCTCGCGACGGCCTCGCCCCCTGGTCAGTGGCCAGGCAGGTGAGGGTGGGCGCGGTTCCGGGGGGTTCGTCCTCCGGGGGTTGCGGCTGTACTCACCTAGTTGCTCTCTGACAATCCGGTGGTTGGTCACGCAAGCAAGTCAACCAAGCAAGACGTGGTAGTGGCACAATTCTCCACGAATGTGGACCCTTACGGATCGCGCGCCGTCGCGTTGTCAAACGCTGCGGCCGCGGGGTTATCGTTGACCCAGTGGTGGCGGCCGCGTCGCGAGACGCCGCAGCCGCCGGCAACGGGAACGGACCCGCGCCCGATCGTGGGCGTCGTGAGCCGGGCGGAGACGCCCGTCCCGCGGCGACCGGATCGGCGTGGTCAAGCTCCTAAGGGCACGGGGGGGATGCCTAGGCGTCATCAGGATCGGGCGTGGAAGGCTGCGAAAAGTCCGGGGGAGCTGCCGAACGAGCGTCGAGCCCGGAATGCCCGTACAGACCCGGGGAACTGAAACATCTCAGTACCTGGAGGAAGAGAAATCAACCGAGACTCCCTCAGTAGCGGCGAGCGAACGGGGACGAGCCTAAACCGGCCGGGACACCGGCCGGGGTCGTGGGGCCGGTGGCGTGGGATGGGTGCGTGGTAGCCGAAGCCCCCTGGAACGGGGCACCAGAGCGGGTGAGAGTCCCGTAGGCGACACCGCTAACCCCCCTCTCCGGTACCCGAGTAGGGTCGGGCACGTGAAACCCGGCCTGAATCGGCGGGGACCCTCCCGCAAGGCTAAGTACTCGATGACGACCGATAGCGAACCCAGTAGGGCGACCGAACGGTGGGAAGAACCCCGACCAGGGGAGGAGACTGAACCTGAAACCCCGTGCCTACAAGCGGTGGGAGGGCGTGTGGCCTTCGGGCCGGCCTAACCGCGTGCCTTTTGCATAATGATCCGGCGAGTTGCTGTATCCGGCCCGAGGTTAACCCCTTCAGGGGGGGAGCCGGAGCGAAAGCGAGTCCGAAACGGGCGGCCCTGTCGGGTGCAGCAGACGCGAAACCGGGTGAACTACCCATGGGCAGGTTGAAGCGATCCTAACCGATCGTGGAGGACCGAACCCACCAGTGTTGAAAAACTGGGGGAGGACCCGTGGGGAGGAGTGAAAGTCTTATCAAACCCGGAGATAGCTCGTTCTCTCCGAAATGGCTTTAGGGCCAGCCTCGGGACGTACCGCGCGGGGGTAGAGCGACGGAATTCGGCCGGGGGGCTTCCCGCCTACCCGCCGAAACCCAACTCCGAATACCGTGCGGAGGACCCCGGGAGTCAGAGCGTGGGGGAGAAGCTTCACGCTCGAGAGGGAAAGAACCCAGACCGCCGACCAAGGCCCCCCAGACGACGCTCAGTGGCAAAGGAAGTGGGATCGCCGTGACAGCCGGGATGTTGGCTTAGAAGCAGCCACCATTTCAAAAGTGCGTAACAGCTTACCGGTCGAGCCATCCCGCCGAAAATGACGGGGACTAAGCGTCGCGCCGCAGTCGCGGACTCCGTGACAGGAGTGGTAGGAGAGCGTTGCCCTCCGCCGAGAAGCCGGACGGAGACGACCGGTGGAGCGTGGGCAAGTGCGTATGCCGGAACGAGTAACGACAAGACGGGTGGGAAGCCCGTCCGCCGAAAGCACCAGGTTTCCTGGGGAAGGTCAATCCGCCCAGGGTCAGTCGGGACCTAAGGCGAGGCCCAAGGGCGTAGCCGATGGACAGGCGGTTAATATTCCGCCACCCGCTCCCAAGGTTGAACCGTCGATGACGCCGGGACGGAGCGGATCGGGGCGTTAGAAGACCCCGTGCCGCAAGGCCGACAGCGTTCGCTCTGGAAGTCCGCGAACCTCCCGGCCCCGAAAAGCTCGACGGGGACGACGGAGCTGGCCCGTACCGCAATCCGACACAGGTGTGCTAGGCGAGCATCCGAAGGCGTTCGGGAGAACCCTCGTGAAGGAACTCGGCAAAATGACCCCGTACCTTCGGTACAAGGGGTGCCCACCTCCGGGTGGGCCGCAGCGAATCGGCTCTAGCGACTGTTTATCAAAAACACAGGACTCTGCCAACGCGCAAGCGGACGTATAGAGTCTGACGCCTGCTCGGTGTCGGTAGGTTAAGGAAGCCGATGAGCGGAAGCGCAGTTGGCGACCGAAGCCCCGATAAACGGCGGCCGTAACTATGACGGTCCTAAGGTAGCGAAGTTCCTTGTCGGGTAAGTTCCGACCTGCATGAATGGCGTAACGACTGGAGCACTGTCTCCACGAGGGACCCGGTGAAACTGTAGCCGTGGTGAAGATGCCACGTACCCGCGGTCAGACGGAAAGACCCCGTGAACCTTTACTGCAGGTTGGCACTGGCCTGACGTTGATACTGTGTAGGATAGGTGGGAGGCGACGATCCGGCGGCGCTAGCCGTCGGGGAGCCAGCGGTGAAATACCACCCTGTGTCCGCGTCAGTCCTCACCGAGACGTGGCCCGTCTCGGGACCGTGCTCATCGGGCAGTTTGACTGGGGCGGTCTCCTCCCAAAGTGTAACGGAGGAGTGCAACGGTGCCCTCGGCCCGGTCGGCAATCGGGCAACAGGAGCGCAAACGTAGAAGGGCGCCTGACTGCGAGACGGATCGGTCGAGCAGGGACGAAAGTCGGCGTTAGTGATCCGGCGGTGCTGGATGGAAAGGCCGTCGCTCAACAGATAAAAGGTACTCCGGGGATAACAGGCTGATCTCCCCCGAGCGTCCCTAGCGGCGGGGAGGTTTGGCACCTCGATGTCGGCTCATCGCATCCTGGGGCTGAAGAAGGTCCCAAGGGTTTGGCTGTTCGCCAATGAAAGCGGTACGCGAGCTGGGTTCAGACCGTCGTGAGACAGGTCGGTCCCTATCTGCCGTGGGCGGAGGAAACTTGCGGAGCGTCTCCCCTAGTACGAGAGGATTGGGGAGGACCGACCGCTGGTGTGCCGGCTGTCCCGCTCGGGGCATCGCCGGGTAGCCAGGTCGGGACCGGATAAGCGCTGAAGGCATCTAAGCGCGAAGCCCCCTCCAAGACGAGGTTTCCAGCACGCAAGTGCGAAGGCTCCTGGAAGACGACCAGGTCGATAGGCCGGGCGTGCACGGCGGGCAACCGCCGCAGCCGACCGGTCCTAACAGCCGAGTGCTTGACCACCCCGATCCGTTCGCCGCCGCCGGGCGGCCGCGGGATCGGGCGTCCCCTCCCGAAGTCGGGGACGATTCCTCCGCGCGAGCGGAGGGTGCGCACGCGTGGACGAAGCCCCCTACCACGTCTCATGCCCATTGGCCCGTGCGTGACCATGCCCCCGTGAAACGCGCCCGGCGCGGCTTGACCGCCCGCCGGGCGCCTTTCCGGCGACCACACCGGCGGGGTCCCACCCGTTCCCATTCCGAACACGGCCGTTAAGCCCGTCGGGCCTATGATAGTGCTACGGCGCGAAAGTCGGTCATCGCCGGAAGCTTCCATGCAACCGCCCCGGACTCTCGCTTGAGAGTCCGGGGCGGTTTGTTGCGCCTCTCTCATTTCTCCTCGTTTATTGCTAAACTCTTAGGATCGTTTGCCCTCATCTCTGAGGATTGCCCGGGATCTTGTTTCTGAACCCCGGAGGGGGGTCGGTCAGTCGCCCAGGGCTCGCTGATCGACACTCCTGCGAGGCTGACAATGCCGATGAAGCGACCGTTGCTGGAATCTTTTGCCGAAGAACTCAGGGACTGGATCTTGAATCGCGGCCATCCGGGATTCCACGCGCGTCAGGTGCTCCGCTGGGTCTTTCAGCAGCACGCCGAGCAATTTGAAACAATGTCGGACATTCCGAAGGCGCTGCGCCAGCAGCTTGATGCCGAGTGGACGGTCTTCGGGACCAGGGTCGCCCATCACCACGTCGCGCCCGACGGCACAGATAAGCTCCTCCTGGAATGTGCCGACGGCCGGCGGATCGAGTGCGTGTTGATGGCCGAGGGGGAGCGGCGGACGGTCTGCATCAGCACCCAGGTCGGCTGCGGGATGGGGTGCGTCTTCTGCGCCAGCGGTCTGAAGGGTCTCGAGCGGAACTTAACGTGGGGCGAGATCGTCGAGCAGGTGGTCCGGCTTCGCAATCTCTTACGGTCCGGGGAGCGAGTGACCCATCTGGTGGTCATGGGGATGGGAGAGAGCCTGGCGAACCTCGACAGCTTGATGGCCGCCCTGGACCGCATATGCGCACCAGAGGGCCTGGGCCTGGGGCAGAGGCGAGTGACCATCTCGACGGTGGGCCTGCCCGAGAAGATGGCGAAACTGGCGACGTACGATCGTCAGTATCACCTGGCGGTCTCGCTCCACGCGCCGACCGAGGTCTTGCGTAACGAGTTGGTCCCCATCAATGAAAAAGTGGGATTGAATGCGGTGATCGAGGCGGCCGATGCCTACTTCCAGAAGAGTGGTCGGCAGGTTACCTTTGAGTACGTGCTGCTGCGCGGGATCAACGATCGTCCCGAGGATGCGACGGCGCTGGCGCGACTGCTCGCGGCGCGGAAGTCCCACGTGAACGTGATCCCGTATAACCCGGTCGAGGGCTTGCCCTTCGAGCGGCCGACGCCCGCAGCGATCCGACAGTTCGTGGAGATCGTCCGATCGCGTGGGGTCAGCATCAACGTCCGGAAGACAAAGGGGCGCGCGATCGACGCCGCCTGCGGCCAGCTTCGTCGTCGGTTAGAAGGGCGTCCGCCTGACGTAGCCCTCCATCCAATAATCTGATTGAGATGTTTTCATCAACGAATTACGGAGGGACCTCGTTGTGACCAGTGAGACCCTGGAACAGCAACTGGAGGCCCGCGTCCCCGATGTCCGCCTCATGTTGCAGGTCCGCGAACGACGTCCAGGGGGCCGTCGAGGTGTTGGTCGAGCGCTCTCAACACCGGCTGGTCGGGGTCTTGGTCCATCTGGTCGGCCGCCTCGAAGAGGCGGAGGACCCGACCCTGGAGGTCTTCCTGAGGACTGGTCAGCGGGGCCCTTGAGGGCCTCTGGAATGAGGCTCGGGGCGCCGAATTTCGTGCGCCTGACCTGAGGATCGGGATTTGAAATCGTTAAGATTGCGCACGGAATTCCTGGACTCCCCATAAGAGACGCGTGGCGTGGTGTTCAAATCGCGATGGCTTCAGCGCTGGTGGGCCTCCTGGGACCGGGCGATCGATGAGCTGGTCTTCCCATGGGAGTGCCTGATCTGTTGCGCCGAGGCTGATGAGTCGCCGTTCTGTGAGGGTTGCCGCCAGGAGCTGTTGGGCGCCTCGAGTGGGGCGTGTCGGCGATGCGCCATGCCCCTGGGCCCGTGGGCCGACCAGGCCAAGGGATGCTTCGAATGCCGGGGACGGGCGCTCGGGTTCGATGGAGCGATCGCTCTGGGTCCCTACCGGGGGCCGATTCGCGATCTCTGCTTGCGCCTGAAGCACGAGCGGAACGCCTGGCTGGCCCCCTGGCTCGTGGAGGTTCTGGTCGAAGCCCGCGCCGAGGTCCGGCGCGAGTCCGGGGATGCCTATGTGGTGCCGGTCCCGCTCCACTGGCATCGGCAGTGGCGGCGGGGATACAACCAGGCCGACGCGCTGGCGCGCGGGCTGGCGGATCGGCTGTCCTTGAGCCTGGTCCACCCGCTCCGCCGGGTCGTGGCGACGCCGCCTCTGGCGCGGCTCGGCCGGACCGAGCGAGCCAAGCTGTTGCGCGAGGCGTTCCGGGCCGAACCAGCCCCGTCCCTCCGCGGTCGGACCGTGCTGCTAGTCGACGATATCCTGACCACGGGCGCGACCTGCGGCGCGGCGGCCCGGGCATTGAAGCGGGCGGGAGCCGCACGAGTCCTGGTCGTCGTGGTCGGTCGAGCCGAAGGGAAGGCCTGAAATGTCGTCCGTCGCCGACGCGAGGGCCCTTCGGAGCACAATCCGGATCGGGACGCGCGGGAGCCACCTGGCGCGCTGGCAGGCCGGCTGGGTCGCCGACCGACTTCGCGCACTCTACCTCGGCCTGAGCGTCGAACTGGTGGAGATCAAGACACAGGGGGACCGCGACCGCAGCACGCCCCTGGCGGTGATCGGCGGCCTGGGCCTCTTCACCAAGGAGATCCAGCGCGCCCTGCTCGAATCGGCCGTCGAGGTCGCGGTGCACAGCCTGAAAGACCTGCCGACGCAGGGCCCCGAGGGCCTGACCCTGGGCGCGGTGCCGTTCCGCGAGGACGTGGCCGATGCTTTGATCGCCCCGGCCCAACGGACCCTGGACGCCCTCCCCGACGGCGCCACGATCGGGACCGGATCGCTCCGGCGCCGGGCGCAACTGCTCCACGCCCGACCCGGCTTGCACATCGTCGGCGTCCGGGGCAATGTCGAGACGCGGCTGAATCGGCGCTTCGGGGTGACCTCGACGCCGTGGTCCTGGCCGAAGCGGGGCTCCGGCGGCTTGGCCTGGAACGGCACGTCACCGAGCGGCTCGGGCCGCCCCGGTTCTTGCCCGCGATCGGGCAGGGGGCACTGGGCATCGAATGCCGTGCTGACGACGCGACGACCCTCGCCCTGCTCGCCCCGCTCGACGACCCGGCCACCCACCGCGCGGTCGTCGCCGAGCGGCGGGCTCTGGCCGAATTGGAAGGGGGATGCATGATCCCGATGGCTGCCTGGGCCCGCGACGTTGACGACGGCCTGGCGCTCGACGCCGCCATCTTCGACCCAGAAGGCCGCGAGCGGGTCTTCGCCACCCTCTCCGGCCCCCCGGACCGCCCGGAGGACCTGGGGCACCAAGTGGCCCAGGCCCTCCGCGACCAGGGAGCCGACCGGCTCTTGCAACGCGTCCGCTGCCCCTGAGTCCGGCTCGGCCCGATGGCCTCGTGGAGCCGACCCTTACCCTAAAGAGCCGCGTAAAAAGAAGTTGGTGATTTCGCCTCTACCATGACCAGCTTGTTTTTCTGCAGTTTCTAGCCTCCTCCCAGAGGGAGAGGAAACCAAATTCTTCCTCTCCTTACTTGGGAGAGGGAACCTCGGGTGAAAAACCCTGGGCGATTCCGGCATCATCTCGGAACGCGAAACGTGTCGGCATTCGAAAATACGCGAGAAGGACGCGCGGTTTTTCCGATAAAATGGGGAGGGTGGGTTTTGGCGGCGACGCCGACCCCTAGATCGCCCGGTCCGACCGGAGTGGCTCCGCGTGCGGCACGACGATCCATCGATCACCTCAAGCCCCTCGGCCGCTTCCGACCATCGTCCTCCAGCCCGCGTGCGCGCGTGGTTCTGGGCGGGACTGTTGGTCGTGCTGATGGGCTTGACCAGCCTGGCGCTGGCTCACTGGGGCTCGATCTGGCTGGTCCCCCTTTACCTCCTCGGGATGGTCCTGATCCTGTTCCCGGCAGGACGGCGCGAGGACGTGGCACGCCTCGCGGGCCCGGGACCTCAATCGATCCCCGGCCCCGAGGCCGCCTCCGATCGCGCCGAGGTCGGGAGCGACCACCGACCCCCGGCCAAGCTGGAGCCGGTGGCCGGATCCTCGGCCGAGATCCCTGGAGTTCAGGAGCCGGCCCCCGAGCCCGTCGTGGAGAAAACCCGGCGTGCTCGTGGCCGAGGTCGGGGGAAGGCGAGTGCCGCCGCCGATCCGCCTGGCGTGACCACGACTTGGGTCCGGGTCGGCCCCGGCAAGTTCGTCCGGGCCGAGATGACAATCCCTCCGACCGAAGACCCACCCCCGACGTCCGAGCTTGAACCGTCCCGCCCGCACGCGGCAATCGCATCGGCGGACGAGGGGCTGCCGGAGTCCGAGTCTGCGGGACCTGCCGCCGAGCCCGACGCCTCAGCCGCCGCCGACGACGGCGCGCCGGAGCTTCGAGGCGAGGCGGCCCCGGACGAGCCGACCGCGGAGGCCTTCCCCCCGTCATGCGAGGAGGCCCCACCTTCCTGCCCGCCCGAGGGCGTTGTCGCGACGGAATCGTCCGGGTCGCGTGAGTGCGCGTTCGCATCGCCCCCTCTTCCCGATCGCGCCGCCGAGGTCTCCCCGGTGATCACCGAGGGCGTCCTGAGCGTCGAGGAGCCGGGTCGAGTCGGCGCGGCGGCCTCGGAACGCCCGGCGATCAATGAGGAACCGGAGCATGAGGGCAACGTCACCCCGGAGGTTCCGACCATTGATGAGTCAGTCTTGTCGTGCGAGGGGAGCCAACCCCCCCGCACGCCGGAGACGGACATCGCGAGCGAAACGGCCGAGGACGCCGCGCCGGAGTCGCACCCTCCCCTCGATTGCGATGCCGACGCCACCCCGACGATCGTCGATCAACCCGTAATCGCTAGAGAGTTGGAGCATCAGAATGCAAGAGTCTCGGGCGAGTCGACCGACGGCACGCCGAACTTGATCGAACCGTCCCGCCCGCTCACGGCAAGCGCATTGGCGAGCGAGGGGCTGCCGGAGTCCGAGTCTGCGGGCCCTGCCGCCGAGCCCGACGCCTCAGCCGCCGCCGCACCGGAGCTTCGGGGCGAGGCGGCCCCGGACGAGCCGACCGCGGAGGCCTTCCCCCCGTCGTGCGAGGCCTTCCCCCCGTCGTGCGAGGAGGCCCCACCTTCCTGCCCGCCCGAGGGCGTTGTCGCGGCGGAATCGTCCGGGTCGCGTGAGTGCGCGTTCGCATCGCCCCCTCTTCCCGATTGCGCCGCCGAGGTCTCCCCGGTGATCACCGAGGGCGTCCTGAGCGTCGAGGAACCGGGTCGAGTCGGCGCGGCGGTCTCGGGCGCACCGGCCGACGGCGATCCGTCCCTGGGCGCCGCGGGGGTCGAGCCTGCTCCGCGCCGGAGCCGGACGCCTCGGCGGAAGTCGCTGAGACCGCGGAACCCGAGTCGCAGCGTGATGAATCGCGTGTGCTCGCTTGCGGCCATGACGAGTCGTTGGCTCGCATCGAGGGAGACCAGGCGCTTGAGGGCGATGGAGGCGCGGAGGTCGTGGCGGAGGAACTCTGCACGACCCGGCGGACGGAAGACCCAGAGATCGGCCCAGGCGATGCGCTGGGGGAACACGGTATCGCACCGGAAGCCCCCAACCTCGTCTGGATCGCCGAGGCCGAAGTCGTTCCGACCGAGGGTGTCGGGTAGGGCCGACCCGCGTCGGCCGTCTCACCCGACCTGCCGTCTCGATCAACGGATCGGGCGCTTTCCAACTCCCTTTGTCGGATCTGGCGACTTGGTGCTCCCGCGACGTTGACGGACACGGCGCGGAGTCCCCATGACGTTACTCCCGTTCCAGTCGGAGGATCCGGGTCACACCTGGCTTCCGGAGACGCTCGCGGGAGGGCGCCGCCCGATCCCGACGCCTCTGCCGGACATTCTTCCCGCGCCCCCCTCCGCACAAATCGTCGAGGCCGTGGAGACGGGGCCGGTGACGGGCGAGCCGATCGGCGATGTCGAGCGGAAGTCCCGCCCCAGGCCCCGTGTCCCTTCGGCCCGCACTCCCGGATCAAGATTCGTTCGTCTTGTCCTTGATCAAATCAAGAGGATTAAATAATTAGTTATCTATAATTAATTTTCATGTTTAATTTAAAAATATCTAATTTGATAAATTTTGATTGTATTATCGTGTTGAAGCGTTGTCACTCGGCCTGGTCCGTCATCCTCCTGAATTGGGTGACGTAGGCCAGGGGGGCCCAGGCGGTGCGGCCTTTGTGCGGTCCGTCGAGAACGCGGAACTGGGCGGCGACGCTGCCCGCCGATGTGGTGCCGGTCGTTGATCTTGAGGACGAGGACGCGGGTGCCGGCGGGCGTCCATCGCAACCATCCTTGCTCCTCGAGATCGAGCGAGACCCGGGGGTTGTTGGCATGGCTGGCGGCGCTCGAAGATGTCGAAGGCTGTGATGTCTTGGAGCAGCGGGAGCTGTTCCATGGGGACTTTGCCCGCGACGCCGTAGAGCACGGAGCAATCGCCGACCTGGGGCCGGTATGCAGGGTTGGGCACCATGGAACCGACCGGCTGGGTGGGGGGGGCGTGGCGCCGGGGTCCGGGCCGTTCGGGAGGCACCCACTCATCGTGACGGCCAGCAGTCCTATCGCGGTCACTCGTCGCATCGGGCGATCTCCGTTCTGCGCGGGTCCGGAGCCTGGTCGTCCCTGGGCGAATTTCTGCCTGCTCTTGATAAATCAATAGGACATTTTCCGGCCGGGTGGTGGACCTGGGGCGTGAGCGTGGACCGTCGGTGTTAGGGGGTGGCGGTGCGGAGACGCCCGGCGTGGGTCGGAGATGGCTCGGGATGGCGAGAGTGTCCGAAGGAGATGAGGTCCGAAGGCCTTCGGTGGTGAAATCGCGCGTCTCGTGGGTGGTCTTGCCCACCCGTTCGACGACCGATTCGATCTGTCCCACTGGGGCCGCACCTGGCCAGTCCAGTTGGACTGAACACCTTCCTACCTCGCGCCCAAGATGAAACTGTCAAGAGCCCTGCAACCGCCGTGGTGCCACGGCGACCTCGCCTGTATAATGATACGCTTCCCGGAAAGTTTCTGCCCCCCGTTGCGGGCAGTGGTGCTCCAGCCAGGGAGGCCCGTCCCCCTCGGCGGACATAAACGTCTGGGTTACGTACAAGGTGGGATGATCGAATAAAAGAGGTGCTTCATTTCGACGAGGCCTCGTGGAGGAGGACACCATGCATCGACTCCTGGGATGGCTGGTAGCGGGTGTGCTCTTGCTGGCCCATCCGTCCGCCTCGGACGCACAATCGCCCTCGGTCGGCAATCCGTTCATCGGGCCGGGATCCCTGGTCGATCATCCTTACGGCTTCTACTTGGACAGGTCGTATGGGGTGAACAGCTTCGCGAACGTGACCACCCGGTTCGGCACCCCGGCTTATCCTCGGGGTTTGAACCCCGTCAATCCGTACTACCGGGGCACGATCACCCGGCCCTACATTTACAACAACGTGTATTCGAACACCGGATACTCCTATTATGGTTATGCCCCCTTCCTCGGATACACCACCTACGGACGGGGCATGCGGCCGACTTCGGAGTTGCGTGGGGTGTTGAATCGACGACTGATCTACTGGTAATCGGCTCTCTCCGTCGGCGAATTCGTCGGGTGGTCCTCGCTGCGTTCAGCCCACCCGACGAACCGGTGATCACACCGGCTCTCCCGCGATCGTCACCTTGATCGTGTCGCCGGCATGGAGCATGAGGCCGTGCGCCATCATCAGCCGGACCCGCCGGCCCTCGGACGACATCTTGGCGTCGATCGGCCCCGCCGGCAACTCTCAACCGGTTAGCATGAGACACACTCCCCAGCCCCACGAGTATCCGTCGAGGAGATCGAGCATGGCGACGGCTTATTCGATCGGTTCGGAACATCGTGGTGCCGTCGAGGTGTTCTCGCTGCGCCAGGCGGAGGATGTCTCCGCGGAGGTCGCACCGGCACTCGGGAACAACTGTTTCGCGTTCCAGTCCGAAGTGCCCGTCCTAGAGCCTGTCCCCTTCGAGGCGTTCTGCGAGAAGCCGACCAGCTACGGCATCCCGACCCTTTTCCCGTGGCCGAACCGTATCCGCGACGGGGTCTTCCGCTTCGAGGGGCGGCGCTTCGCGGTCCAGCCGAACCGGCACGGCTTCGTCCGGGACAAGCCGTGGACCGTCCTCGCGACCGGCGCCTCCGGCGAGGAGGGTGCCTGGATCACGTCGTCTTTCGAGGCCAGCGACCATCCGGAACAGATCCTCGACCAGTTTCCCTTCCCCTTCCGCTTGGAGGTCACCTTTCGCCTGAGAGATGGCGTCCTCTCCATGGAGACCTGGGTGCGGAACGTCGGGACCAAGCCGATGCTGTGTGGGTTCGGCATCCATCCCTACTTCCGGCTGCCCGAGGCAGGCGCGATCCAGGTACCGGCCAGGAAGCGCTGGGAGTTGGTGGACTCCTTCCCCACGGGGAAGATCCTGGACGTGAGCGATACGGACGACCTTCGGCCACCGCGGAGTCTGGACGGGTTGCTCCTCGACGACATCTACACGGACCTCATCGCGGATCGGGACGGCCAGGTCGCATGTGTCCTCGATGACAGGACGTCCGGCCTGCAAACGGTCGTCGAGTTCGAGGCCTGGCAGTTCCCCCACGTCGTGGTCTTCACGCCGCCGGAACCAAAGAAGGCGATCTGCATCGAGCCCTATACCTGCCCGACAGATGCCTTCAACCTCCGGGAGCAGGGCGTGGCGAGCGACGTCCTGGTCCTGCCGCCGGGTGATTCTCTGAGCTTGCAGATCCGATTCTACGCGCGACGGGCACGTTGAAGTTGCACTGAGGACCGCGCCCTTTCGCGGCTAGGGGATCTGCTGATGAGATTTTCGTATGACCCTGCGGCGCCGGGCGCGATCCGCCAGACGAGGCCTGCGCGAGGCTTGCGATCGTGCTCGGTCTCTCCGTGCTTGCGATCACGATCGTCGCCGTCCTCGTCTCGAGGGATCGATCGCCGGGCCCGGAGATGACGCGCGGGGAGACTCCGAAGGCGTCGAAGGTACCGCCGAGGCCCGCAGTGATGCGTGGGGATACGCCCAAGCGCCGCGCGGTGCGAACACGTGCGCTTCATGCCACGGCAACATCAGGCCGGCGGACCGGAGCCTCTCCCGGATCCTCCGGAATGAGCATACCACCTGGGTCACCCAGGATAAGCATTCGGACGCCTATCAGGTGCTCTCCTCGAAGCGGGCGACGGCGATCGCGACGGCACTTTCGGGGGACAAGCTGCCGGCGCACGAGGACGCACGCTGCCTGGCCTGCCACACGACCCCCGGCCTCGACCCGTCCACCAGGGATGAGCCGACCCTGATGATCCGGCGCGACGGGGTCGGTTGCGAGTCGTGCCACGGCCCCTCCGATCGCTGGCTCGGCGCGCACCAGCAGGACGGATGGAACAGTCTCAGCCCCTCGGAGAAGGAGAAGTACGGCATGACGCCCCTCAAGGAGTTGGACCGTCGGGCCGCGACCTGCGCCGGCTGCCACGTCGTGCGCCTGCCAGGGAGGACCACCCGATGCGCGAGGTGAGCCATGACCTCATCAGGGCGGGTCATCCCCGGCTGAACTTCGCATTCGCGGACTACCTGGCCCGAATGCCAGTACACTGGGTCGAGGACACGACCGGAGCCTTCCCCGCGGGCGTGGGCGGTCGGAGTGGTCGTCGCCGCGAGGTCGGCCCTCGGCCTGCTGGACGTGCGCGCGAAGGCCGCGACCGCTTCGGGAAAGGCGGGCGACGTCTCCTGGCCGGAGTGCTCGGAGTACGACTGCTTCTCCTGTCACCTCGACCCCGAGAACAACTCCTGGCTCAAGCAACCTCGCGCCTGCGCCGAGGATGTGACAGGCGGTGCGCCCCCCTGGGGGACCTGGTACTACCCGATGGTGCTTACGCTGGCGCAAGCGGGCTCCGGCGACGAACCGAAGTCGTTCGGGTCTTTTTTCGAGCAGCTCCACGCGACGATGGGAGAGCCGATCCCCCTTCCCGCCCGGGTGGTCGACGAGACCAATCAGGCCGCCCAGGCGCTCGATCGCTGGATCCGGTCGCTGGCCCACGAACCCTTCGATGCCTGGAAGGTCCGCCGCCTGATCGATGCGGTCGACGCATCCGCGGCCAAGGACGCGACTCGGAGTTGGGATCAGGTTGCGCAGCGCCTACCTCGCCCTCAAGTCACTCCGCCAGACGCTCAAGGTTCTCGATCCGACCTGGCCCGATGAGCCGCTGAAGACCGAGCTCGACGAGCTGTCCCGGAAATTCGAATCCCCAAGAGATCACAATCATCCCCAGGGGTTCGACCCCGGGAGCCTCTTCCGGGGACGGTAATCCTCGGCGGGACGAGTGGCTCGGACAACACGATATCCGGGCCAGCCGCCGTGCCTTCACTTCCGAAGAATGAATCGGCCGATCGAGGGAACATAGGCGAACTCTCTGGCGAGGAACCTCCCAGACGCTACGCCCGCACCGGCGCGATGTCGGCCGGGACGGGGTAATCGCGGGCGAAATCGCGAATCTCGCCCCGGATGCGCTCGGCGAGCACGACGTCGTCGGGATTGGCCAGGACGGTGATGATCCAGGCGGCGACCTGGCGGATGGCGTCCTCGCGGAGTCCGCGGGTCGTCAGCGCGGGGGTGCCCATCCGGATCCCGCTGGGGTCCATCGGCTTGCGGGTGTCGAACGGGATCAGGTTCTTGTTGACGGTGATCCCGGCGCGACCAAGAGCGGCCTCGGCGATCTTGCCCGTCAGGCCCTTCGAGGTCATGTCGAGCAGGATCAGATGGTTGTCGGTTCCTCCCGAGACGAGCCGGAAGCCGGCGCGGGTCAGTTCCTCGGCCAGCACCTGGGCGTTGGTGATGATCTGCGCGGCGTAGGCCTTGAAATCGGGGCGGAGTGCCTCTCCGAAGCAGACGGCCTTGCCCGCGATGACGTGCATGAGCGGGCCGCCTTGCAGGCCGGGGAAGACCGCCGAATCGAGCTTCTTGGCCCACTCCTGCTTGCAGAGCACGATCCCCCCGCGCGGGCCGCGGAGGGTCTTGTGCGTGGTCGTCGAGACGAAGTCGGCGACCGGCACGGGGCTGGGGTGCAGGCCCGCCGCGACCAGGCCCGCGATGTGCGCCATGTCCACGAAGAAGACCGCGCCGACATCGCGGGCGATCTCGGCCATCCGGTCGAAATCGATGATCCGGGGATAGGCACTGGCACCGGCCAGGACGAGCTTGGGCTTGTGCTCGCGGGCCAGCGTGGCGAGCCGGTCGTAGTCGATCCGCTCGGTTTTGGGATCGACTCCGTAGCCGGTCGTCGGGTACCAGCGGCCCGAGAAGTTGAGCCTCATCCCGTGGGTCAGATGACCTCCCTGCGCCAGGTCCATCGCCAGGACCGGGTCGCCGATCTCCAGGCAGGCGAAATAGACTGCCTGGTTGGCCGATGCGCCGGAGTGCGACTGCACGTTGGCGTAGTCGGCGCCGAAGAGGGCCTTGGCGCGGTCGATGGCCAGTTGCTCGGCCTGATCGACATACTGGCAGCCGCCGTAGTAGCGCTTGCCGGGCAGCCCCTCAGCATACTTGTTGGTCAGGACCGATCCGACGGCCTCCATCACCGCGGCGCTGGTGTAGTTTTCCGAGGCGATCAGCTCCAGCTCGTCGCGCTGGCGGTGCTCCTCCGAGCGGATGGCCTCATAAATCTGTGGATCATTATCTCTGAGAATCTCCATGGGGGCCCATCCTTCTCGTAGAGTGCGTGAGATGCACCAATCCCACATGATTAGGTTCAATGGTCGATCCGCTTGTCGAGCCAGGTGCCCGTCGCGGGCGGCGTCCACCGCCATCGATAGAAGAGTCGCTGGGTGAAGGTGGTTGGGACGATCCGGGCGAGCGCCTGGACGCGTGTGGCTTGCCGACCAGCCTCGGCCAGCGCGACGGTATCCGGACCGCCGTCGGTGGTGAATTCGAGGCGCCCCTGGCCCAGAGCGTCGCCCCCCCAGACGATCCGATCGGAGCCGGCATCGACCAAGGTCGCCCGACCCGAGTTGGACGAGGTACGTGCCGGCCAGGACCGCGACCGGGGCGCGGCAACGGTCGGCGATGTCCACGTCGATGACGACGCCGTCGCCGTTGCGGTCGCGGCAAGCGGTGACGACCGCAGAGAAGTGGTGCGGCACCGACATCCCCGTCAGGAGCACCCGGACGCCCTCGTTGGAGGCGTGGGGCTGGATCTCCTGATAGGACGGGCTGACCACCCGCGCCGGGTCGTCGCGGTCGGGGCTCCCCTCGACCGTGCAGGCCACCTCGATGAGGTTGTGTCCAGGATAGTCTCCGACAGCCAGCGCGTGCGTCCAGCGTGCGCCGGCTCGCACGAATGTCAGCCGGAGACCGGGCGCGACGATCGACCGCCGGTCCTCGGCCTCCTCAAACTGGAATCCACGGTGCGGCATCGTCGGAGGCGCCTCAAGGGTCACGACGTCTTCGCCTCGCCCTTGGCCAGCCTCATCCGGAGGTACGCCTCGATGAAGCCGTCGAGGGTGCCGTCGAGCACCGCGCGTGGGTTGCCGACCTCGTAGTCGGTCCGGAGATCCTTGACGAGCTGGTAAGGCTGGAGGACATACGAGCGGATCTGGCTGCCGAAGCTGATCTCGCCCTTCTCGTCGTACTTCTTAGCGTAGTCGGCCTCGCGCTTCTCCTCCTCCATCCGGATCAGCTTGGCCTTGAGCATGCGCCAGCGCGTTGGCGTCGTTTTTGTGCTGCGAGCGCTCGCTCCGCGACTCGGCGGCCACGCCCGTGGGGAGGTGGGTGTAGCGGACGCCCGACTCGGTCTTGTTCTGGTGCTGGCCACCGGGGCCGCCCGAGCGGAACACGTCGCGCTTCAGCTCGTCGTCGCGCAGGACGATGTCGATCGTCTCGTCGATCTCGGGCAGGACGTCGACCGAGGCGAACGACGTCTGCCTCCGGCCGGCCGCGTCGTACGGGCTGATCCGAACGAGGCGGTGGACCCCCGACTCGCCCCTCAGATAGCCGTAGGCGTATTCCCCCTTGATGTGGACGGTCGCGACCTGGATGCCCGCGGCGCCCCCTTCCTCTCGGTCGGTGATCTGGGTGGGGAAGCCTTTCGACTCGGCCCACATCAGGTACATCCGCAGGAGCATCTCGGCCCAGTCGCACGCCTCGGTCCCGCCGGCGCCGGCGTGGATGGTCACGAAGGCGTTGCAGTGGTCATTCGGCCCGCTGAGCATCGAGCGCAGCTCGAAGGTTTCGAAGTCGTGCAGCGCCTGGATGTAGACGCGGCGAATCTCCTCGTCGAGCTCGCCGTCGCCAGCCTCCTCGGCCAGTTCGAGCGACGCCTCCAGGTCGTCGGCCTGGCGGCCCAGCTCCTCGAAGGGTTTGAGTATGGCGTTGAGCGACTTCAGCTCCTGGATGATCGCCTTGGCCTTCTCCTGGTCGTTCCAGAAGGTCGGGCTATTCATCTCCTGCTCGATGCATCGCGGCGGGTCTCTTTATCGCCCAAGTCAAAGAGAGTCTCGCAAATGGACGATCCGATCGATGACGCTCTTGGCCGCCCGCTTCAGCTCGATATCCACGGCGATTGACTCCCTGGGTCGCTTCTCGGAAATTCGGAGGGCGCGGCGCAATGCGCCGAGATCATTCTTTGTTGCAATGGAGCGTTCGGTGCGTTTCGCGCATCCGAAATGGGAAAGAATCCTTCCAACGATTAGACTCGATTTCGCGACTCCCGACCAGACGAACCTGAACCTCGGCGACGACCGTGGCACGAACGCCCCTTCAAACCCCGATCGTGGGCCGACTCGCCCCCTCGCCGACGGGGGACTTGCACCTGGGACACGCGCGGACCTTGCACAGGTTAACCTTCGCTGGCTCGGCCTCGACTGGGACGAGGGCCCCGACGTCGGCCGCCCCTCGGCCCCTTACGTCCAGTCAGAGCGGATGGCGGCGTACGAGCGATGCCTTGAGCGTCTCAAGCGATCCGAGAGCGTCTATCCCTGCACCTGTACGCGTGCCGACATCGCGCGGGCCGCCTCTGCGCCTCATCCCGAGGACGAAGGTCCCGTGTACCCCGGTCTCTGCGCGGGCCGGAGCGTCGCCGACGCCGCGACGCTCGGAGACCGGCTCTTCGCCTGGCGATTCCGCGTCCCGCCGAGGTCGATCGCCTGGGATGACCGGGTCCTGGGACGGATCGAGATCAACCTCGCGCGGCTGGGGGGCGACTTCGTCGTCGGCCGGGCGTCGGTCGGGCCGTCGTACCAACTGGCCGTCGTGCACGACGACGCGACCATGGGCGTCACACGTCGTGATCCAGAAGGCCGGCGAGATCATCCCGCAGGTCGTCCGGGTCGAAGCCGAGGCTCGCGACGGCTTCGAGCGCCCCTTCGACTTCCCCATGACCTGCCCGAGCTGCGGCGCCCCGGTGGAACGCTTCCCCGACGAGGTCGATTTCCATTGCACCAACGCCCCGTCAAGCTGCCCCGAACAGCTCAAAATATCTAAGCGCTCGCCAGTTGGTGCGCGATGATAGAAAAAATGCACAGGGCAGGAAGACTCCTCCTTGATCAAAGGAGCGAGCATTCCTCCGGCGCGAGCCTTCAGGAGATCTGCGCACGGGCCGACGACGCGGACCTGCTCGGGCGGAGCACGGTCATCGAGATCGTGCACGAACAAGGGGGCCGTCTGATCGCGGCGGAGCGGCAGCGCGCGCCGCGCACCCCTCGACGCCGCGTCCGAGGCGGAACGCGCGGCGCTTGGGCCCGTGCCTGGCCGACGATCCCGACCGGATGTCGGCGTACGAACCCGACGATGACCCGCCGTTCGACCCGGAGGATCCCCAATGGCCACAGGCACCGCCGCCGGAGTGGGTCGTGACGGGCTTCCCCGGGTGTGACCCGTCGCCGCCGGTGCTGCGGGAGGAGCCCCGCGCGGGGGACGACGCGGTGGTGATCGTCGCACCCGACGAGCTCAAGACGAAGGCGCCACCGTCGACGGGCCGCAAGGAGATCTGGACGGACACGGCGGTGGTGCTGGTGGCGGGCCTGCGGGACGCGCTGGCGGACGCATCGATGGACGGGCTGTGGTTGGCAGGTGTCGGCGCTGCTCTTCGAGTGGGAGGTGCTCAGGGGCGGCCGGCGGCTGCTGGTGCTGGGGGACGGGGCGTCGTGGATCCGGACGTGGTTCGAGAGCTTGGGGATCGATCCGAAGGCAATGATTGTATGTTGGTGGGACCTGCGGAAACGGTGTTACGAGTGCCTGAGTTCGGCGGGGGGGCCGAAGGACCGTCGTCGGGCGTTGGAGAAGGCGCTCCTGGACCGGCTGCTTGTCTTTACCCAACTGTTTGTATAGTAGATCCGGAGGCGAACGACATCAGGACAGGACACAAGTCAATAGGAACAAAAGACTTACAAAATACAGCTCTCCCTTTGCTCCAGCCGCCTGATCGCTAATAGAGACCGAATCCCAGGCAATAAATTTGACATTTTTATATGTTTATATTTGATTATTATCAGATAATCTAAGTTTTTCGAGCACAAGTGCTTGCCAATTCAGAGGTTCCGTTAATCGTGTAGCTCTTCGACTCAGAGCACGTTACTGTACAAACAGTTGGGTAATGACAAGGACCGGCTGTGGGAAGGAAAGGTGGACGAGGCGATCGCTCTGCTGCGCGAAGCGACGTGGTGGGTCAGAAACCTCAAAGGCGTTGGAGGACCTGATCGGGTCTCTGGAGAAACGACGGGCGTACATCCCGGACTATGGGGAGCGGCCACGCGCGGGGCTGTGGATCGCGGCATGCGCGTGGAGAAGTTCAACGACTGGGAGGTGTCGGATCGTTGCAAGCACCAAGGGATCAGTTGGTCGTCCCAAGGGGTCGAGGCGCTGGCGGCGCTGGAAGCGGCGCGGGAGAACGGCGAACTCGACGCCTGGCGGAGGTCGGGGGTTCTGCCCGCGCGGCAGTTGCCCGACCCGGTACGGAAGGCGGGTTGAGGCACCAATCGTGCGCACCAACTGGCGGGCGCCAGGGAAAAATTGCTGCTGATCACGGATTTCGGGGAGGCCCTGTTTTCCCGGGTGAGCATGAGGTGACGAAATATCGGTGCCTGAGTTGGAACTCATTGTGGCTAGACAACTTGAATGCGCCGATTTTACGTCAGCTGACAACCGTTCAGTAGGGCCTGCCGCCGTTTCCTGGGCCATGGGACATAACTGAAAACACCCGCTGGAGCCTTGTTTTGTAGGGTCGGCATGAGCTGCCTCCCTAATTGAGAGTCAGAAAAAGAATGTCCGCCTCCGAAATCTCGTCTGGATTTCGACCCGGTCGGTTGAGCGATTCCCACGAAATGCTAGAGGAAAAGCGGACAATCTTTTTCTGACTCTTAATAAGATCCGTGACGGTCCGAAACAAAGGGTGTCACGGAGTGGTCGCCATCTAATTCCCAGAGCAAGCCGATCGATGTCGCTGGGGACTTTCCCGGAACGGGGCAACGCTCCACGGGTAGATCAGATGAGGATCAGAGAGTAGTGAGGCACGGTCGAGGGGCGAAGCAGTGAGAGTGAATGATTCGTCCGTGAAGGCCCAATCGCTCCGAAATGGATCAAGTCGGACGAAGTAGGGACCGAGTTTAATATGCAACACGGACAACTCTTGTCGTCCGATCGCAAATCCTATGGAAGGGGGGACGACATGTTGCGGTTGATCTCCCGTTGTTCCCGGGTTTCATGGCTCTCGACGGTCGCCGTCTGGTTGACATTGACGTTGACATCGTCGGGTCTCTCACAAAACGTGCGGAAGCCGGGGCGGCTCACTGGCCCGCCACAGGACGTTGAGACCACGAGATTTTCTGATCGCGTCGGCCCTTCCCGGGTTGCTCCATCAAGGGATCCCCTGCGACTCGTTGGTACGGCACCGGAGGCAACGCGGGAGATGCCCGTCGCCCTACGCGTGCCGTTGAGGGCGGTTGCCCGTTTCGAAGGGACGCCCGAGCCAGGCCAGACGATCACATTGAGTGCGGCGGGGTCGACGGGTGAAACGCCCCGCATTCACTGGTTACAGATCAGGGGCCCTGCCGTCCGGCTCGATCATCCCACGGAGAAGGAAGCCCGTTTCACGGTGCCGGACGCGGAAGGTCCGCTAGGCTTCGTCTTGGCTGTTGCCGACGCCCAAGGGCTCGATACGACCGAGTTGTCGATCCCGGTGGGTTCGACCGGCCAATCCCGGGGCGCTCAATCTCCCCGAGCTGACGCGGGGGATGATCAGCTTGGTCTCGTAGGGCGGCAGGTCACGCTGAACGGGATCGGGAGTGAGCCCCGCGGCAAGATCGGTTACCGCTGGGTGCAGACCGGAGGTCCGACCGTCCGGCTCAAAATCGAAGACGGGTACATCTTTTCCTTCGTCCCGACCGTGCCGGGGGTCTACCGGTTTGCGCTCGTCGTGTCCTCGGGTTTGAGCATCTCGGAGCCCGATGAGGTCTGTGTCACTGTCGGGGCCGGCACGCGAGGCACGATCGCGGGCGCGGGTTCTCTGGGAACGTCTTCGACCGCCCAGCAGGTGCCGACCCAGGAGGTCGCGCGAACGGGACTGGCGGCTCTGAGGCTCGGCCCGAAGGTCACCGAGCCGCTCGCCCGGGCATTCGAGGACACAGCCGACCGGCTGGACCTCTATCAAACGTACGCCGACGCCTTCAGTGAGATGTCGCGCCGGCTCGAACTGAACCTCCCCGAGGATCCGACGCAGCGGAACCTCTGGGTCGAGCGGCTGTTCCATCCGCTGACCGCGCGGGTCATCGAGGTGATGCTGCCCGAGGGTTTGGACCTCCGTCGGCCGGAGGGGCAGTCGTTCACGCTCAGTGAGGGCCAGAAAGCGGTACTTGCCGAGCAATTCCGTCTGATGGCCGAGGGGCTCCGGTCCGCCAAGGATTCCCGCTGAGCGACATGGCCGGATTTGACCGAGAGGAATACCGAACGCAGGACTCGGGGATCAAAGCAATCGAATCAAATCGAAAGGCGAGGCGATGGGACTTCGAAGATTGAATAAACGAACATGGGTTCCGACCCTGGTGCTCACGGCACTCGGGATCTCCGAATCTTTCCAGCAGCCTTGCCATGGACAGAAGGTCTCCGCCGAGGCGGTGAACGCCCGCGTGGGCTGGGTTCCCCTGTCCCACGCGGTCAATACGACTGCGAACACCGGTTTGCCGACACTCGTGATCGTCACCTCGCCCTCCAAACCCGCCTCACTCCAGCTCTGTCGCGCGTTAACGCGGTTGCCCGAGGCCGCCGCGCTGGCGGGGTCGATCCAATTCGCGGAGATGGCCTCGGACGTCTACAAAGACCAGGTCAAGGCTCTCGGGGTCAACTCCTTCCCAACATTGATCGTCTACAGCCGCAGCCGGCGTGGGATCGAGATCATGGGTCGCAAGAGCGGGCTGACGGAACCCGGCCAGGTTGTGCCGTGGCTCCGGACGCTCGGGCTCGCGTCGAAGGGGGCGGCTCCGGCGGACCCGGCCCTCGCCCGGGCAGGCCATTACCCCCCCGCGGCGTCGGGCCAGGCGTACCCGACCGAGCAGGCCCCTCCGCCCTATGCTCCGCCCAAGCAGCCGATCATGGCACCGCCCTTGCCGCCCTACGTCCCCCCCGCGCCTCCGCCCCAGGCACCTCCCCAGTACGTCGCTCCTTATCCGGCTCAGGCGCCAGTTTACGTTCAGCCCTCGGCCCCGGCCATGATCGTGCAGCAGGCGCCTCAGCAGATCGTCCTCGCGCCGCGCCGCTCCCCCAGGTCACGATCGCGATGGCCCCTGCGGCCGGGCCGACCTTGTCTTACGCTCCGATCGGCGGCGCCCCGATGGTGGCCAGCGCACCTCCGGCGAACCTATTCACGCAGCCGGCCCAGGCCCCCCCGGCTGCGCCGGCGATGGCGCCCCGGCTGCGCCGGCGATGGCGCCCCCGGCTCGCCGGCGATGGCGCCCCAGCCCAGCCGGTGTACTTTGCCCAGGCGCCTCCACTAGTTGCCCAGGCGCCTCCACAAATTGCCCAGGCACCGGCCGTCGGCCAAGGTCCGATCGCGACGACCGCCCTGACGATGATCTTGACCAACCCCAACCTGCTCAACCGCGTGCTCGGCGCCATCGGTGAGCACTTCGCACAGAAGAAGAACCCCCGGGTCCAGATGGGCCAGGCGCCGATGATGGCCCAGGCGCCGGTGGCTCAGGCCCCGGTGGCTCAGGGCCCCACGATTGGCTACGCGCCAGTGACGGCGTATGCCCCGGCCCCGGTCGGCCAGGCGGCGTACGTGACTCCGGAGAGCACCTGCTTCGCACCTTGCAACACCTACAACGCCCCTTGCAAATACCACGGCGGGCCTTGCCCTGGCCCCGGGCCACAATATGCGCCCGCACCTTCGGGCCCGGCGCCGTCCCCTCAGTCCGGCTACGGCTACTCTCAGAACTACCCATCTCAAGCCCCGCAGGCACTCAGGAAGTCTTACCTCTCCCGAATCATGGGTCATTAAGCGAACCCCCAATCAACCCGCAAGTGCCCGGCATGATCCCCGAGAGCGGCCGGTGATCCGTAAGTGCACCGCGAACGTCGATCAAACGAGCCCGGCCGAACCCTCCTCCCGGATCGAGGGAAGGGGTTCGGCCGGGCTCGTTTCGGTGAACCACGATGCGGGTCGGCGGCCCTGGGGCTCGGGCGTCCGGGAATCGATCAAGGTTCGGCCAGGAAGTGGATCGAGGTCGCTCGCTGGAACTTCATCGCCTGACCCTCGGCCGACTCTGTCGACACCTTCTCCGCCCTTCGCGTCGTGGGGTCGCTGGGCTTCCTGTCGGACGGGGTGATCTTCTCGTCCCCCCGGTTCGGGTCGTCGAGACCGATGTACGTGGCCTTGCCGTCCGTCGTATCAGCCTGGACGAAGACGCGGAATTCCGTCGGTTTATTAAGCCCGGTGAGTGGGATGAACGCCGTGTAGATCCCGTCGTTGGCCGCGCGGTCGCAATGCTTGGGGTCGAAATGATCCTTGTCGTCCGACGAATCCCCTTCCGAGTCTTTACCGTCATCCCGGAAAGTAACCATCTGGATCTCGATCGGTTCGCTCCCCTTCGTGATATGCTGATAGAATCCGAAGATGTGGGCACCGAGCACGGAACTGCCGGCGGACACCTGGACCTCGATGACGGCTGGACCTTCCGTCTTCTTGATGGTACCGCTGGAGTTCGAGTCGGCATTCTGGACGAGACTCGTGATGAGCTGGACGTTCGGACGCCCGGACCCGACCGAGAAGGTGAAGTTGACCTGTTCATTTTCCAACTGCTTTTTGACATCATCCTCGAATGTTACGATCGGAGTGTACCAGTCAGGGCTGAGCGGCGGGGTCGACACGCGCCAGACGAGCAGCGACTGGGTCGATGTGGCTTCGTCCGGCCGGAGATTCGACGAGTCGGATGTTGTGATGCCAAAGTCGTTCACAAGCCGGAGCGTCGGGTGCTTCCGTGTGCCGTCCTTCGACCTGGGCAACTCCTGTGAGAGTCCGAGGACCAGTTCGAATTCGGCGTTGCCCTCGGCATAGAACCTGGCAAGCCTGACGCTGCTCTTGCCCGGGATGATCTTGGCCGCGGTGACTGAACCCGTCGTCCGCTCGACGTTGGCGAGTTCGAACTGAAGCCGCATCGTCTCGACATTGTAGCGATCGATCCGCTTGTAGATCGGTAAGTTCTCGTCCTTGGATCTGACGTGGGACGCTTCCAGCACTCGTTCGTAGGCCCGCAATAGCTTCGCGAGGTTTTTGAGATCGGGACCAACCTCCTTGACACTCTCTAATTTGGCCTTCTCTTCGTCATTAAGTTGAGAACGATATTTGTCGATATCCCTCTGGTCCTCGTACTTGTCTTGGATAGCTTTGGCGAGGAGGTTCAACCGTTCGGAGGCAGCATCGGTTCTCAATGTCTTTAAAGCTTCGTCGAGCGATTTCCTGACCTTGGTGAGGTAATCCTTGGCTAGTCCGATGCTGAACATGAGCCTGGCGTTTTTCTCCGTCAGCTGACTTAACGCATTGGGACTCTGGTCATCCCCGAGGCCCTTGATCATGTTCGTCACTTGGACTCTCAAGCTGCCAGGCACTTCAGCATCTGGGACATCAGACGGGCCCCCGAGGATCTTCGCGAGTGACCCCAGAACCACGATCGTGTTCTCGGCCTTCTGACGGACGACACCAGGTGTGTCTTTGTTTAACGCCTCTTGGATCAGATCTCTCGCGGCTTCTATGGCATTAAAAATGCACATGTGTTTATCTGCAACTTTCATTGTCTCTACATTCTTCTTATCTTCTGTCGTTTTGTAGCATTCCTCGATTTTGTTGTACCACCAGTCGATATCATCGGGATGTTGATCCGGACGTTGATCGGGGTCCTGTAGGAGCTTGGTCTGATCGATCGCGAAATTCCCCAGTTGGGGGACTATAACCCACGAGCCGGACGACTGATCGTTCTTGAGTCGCTGGGCGATGGCGCCGATCTCGTCGATGTCGGTGACGGTGAGGACCGAGCCCTGCGAATCGACGACGGCGTCGCGCAACTCCGTCGCGAGGCCGGACTGGGCCCCGACCAAGACCAAGTCGAGACGGACGTTGAGCCCGGACTGGAACCGCGAACGGATGAGCGAGATTTGCTCACCGAGGTTGGCGGGGAGACCACCGGGAGGCACGAGGATCGCAATGTTCTCCAACCGGTCGCGCTTGAGTTGGTCGACGATGTCGGCGAGCGTCTGCTGGATGTCCACTCGCGTCGCCTGCCTCTCGGTCGGGTCTTCGCCGGGGATGTTGGCGAAGGGCATCTCGATCCGCGCGGCTATCGGCCGAAAATCGCCCTCGCGTCGCGACGCGGGGATGACCAACTCGATCTTGGCCCGGTCGACCAGGCGGGAGAACTGCACGGTGGAGCGGTCGCGGATGGTGGCGTATGGGAAGACGCCTCCCTGGGTTAGGACAAAAAAGTCCCCCCCGGACACGAGGTTCACTTCGGGGTCCGGGGTGATAAACTGCGTGCGGCGGAAGCCGAACCGGGTCGAGTCGCGTCCGGCGATCCCGTACTGCTTGCCGAGTTCCTCGCGCTTGTGGTTCAGGAAGTCGAGCCGCTGACGCGTCCCGGGCTCGCCGAGCGCGTCGAGGACACGGACGATGTCCTCGGCCATTGCCATCTCGATCGCGGCCGAGGCGTCGCCGACGCCGACCAAGCGGTCGAGCTGCCGATCCTTCGGGTCACGTGCCGCATCGCGCGCCAGTTGATCGATGACCTGCCGCTGATCGGCCGGCGCCAGGCCCATGCTGTCGATCTGCTTGAGCTTGACCAGCTCGCGGACGAACACTTGCAGGCCCGAGCGGATCCTCGAGAGCCGCGTGGACTGCTGCTTGATCCCCTGGAATTCCTTCCCGAGCCGCTCCGCCTCGTCCTTGATCTGGGCAAAGACCTTGGGGTCCAACCCGTTGGGTAAAGCGAGGGGGATGATCTCGCCGGCCTTCTCAATCATGTCGAGGATCTGTTTCTCGGCCGACCCGAGGACCAGCTTCTGCGGGTTGTCGGTGTTGAACCGCGCGATGGTGTTGCGCAGAGCGTTCCTCGCGAACGTGCGCAGCGAAGAGGAACCCGTACGACCCTTCTCCTGCTGGTCTTGCATCCGCTTCGCCCGGACCTTGGCGAGGACTGCGGCGATGATCGGCGTGCGGGGGTCGGTCTTGTGGACGGTCTCGGTGGAGGAATTCGTGACTGCGGTCGTCGAGCCAGGTGGATCCCCGGCGGTCACGCCAAGGTCGTTGAAGAACTTTTCAACGATGGCCTTACAAGACAGGCGTTGGGTGGGCTCCTCATTGTGGTCGTTGATGCAGAGCCGGCCCATGAACCCGCGGGCCCCGGAGTTGTAGTTGTCCATGAGGCAGCCTGGTCCGGCATTCCGGGGGCAGCCACCGGGGAAGTTGCCGGGGTTGTATTCGTCGGCCAGGCCGAAGACGTAATGGCAGATCTCGTGGGCGGCGGTGAAGACGATGTCCTGCGTGATCTTGCCCTGGAGCGACTGGTAATACAGGACGATCTGCCCCGGCCTCCCCTCGGTCGCACTCATGTTGGCCCATCCGGGGCTCGCCGGGGCACCGACCAGGGAGACGACGAGGTCGGCGTTCTTGATGTCGTCGACATAGTCCAGTTGGCCGATCTTGGCCCGGCCGTCCGTCACCTGAACCAAGACGTCGCTGACCTGGCCGACCAAATTTTTTACCTTCGCCTCCTGATCAGGGGTGGGCTTGCTCACCCTGCCGACGACCGATCCGACGCCTCCGGGCAGTTCGGCAAACGTATAGGCGAAGCGGAACGACTTCGTATCCTTATCGTAATGGGCCGGTCCGGCCACCGCGAACGGGGTCGAGAGACCCAGTGCGACCCCGAGTAAGGTCATGAGAAGTCGAGGCGTCGGTGGTCGTCTCATCGTCGTTCAATCTCCCTCGATGGTGCGGCGCTGCTTCGGCGGTTCGTTCGGGAGTCGCATCGATCACCGCGCGTCGCAAGACGGTTCGTCCCTTCCGGATCGCGCGGGATCTGTCCATTTTCGGTTTAAGTATGTAGGATGCAATGCCGCGAAGTCAAAAAAATTTCCCAGATTGCCGGATCACCCGTGTCACGTATGTTCCTTCGGGCGGACGGGACTCGGAGCAATCTCAATTAACACGGAACAAAATGGCGTGTATAATTCGCTCCAGCGGGGATGGAGGGCACCGATCCCCGGATCGTCCCCGTGTCGCTCGTGAAGACCCGCCGCACCGGGGCGGTCGCCACCTGCGTCATGGGCTCATGTGGCCTTTCCGGTTTCGTCGGCGCCTGGTCGAGTGGGGAGGGATTCGCTCGCCTGATCAGAAAGGAGTCGCAACTCATGAATCGGGATCCCCAACATGCTCGCAATCTCTCGACTTATAAATACCCCGGCCGCAGTCCTGCTGGCCTCCTTGGTCTTCAGCCCAACCGAAAGCCCCGCGTTCGCCGGTTGGCCCCTTTATAAGCACCAGCAAGTTGTGTATGCCACACAACCTCAGGCTGTCGTCACGGCTCAGGCCCCGGTAGGGCTTACACCGCCCAGGCCCCGGTGGCTTACACCGCCCAGGCCCCGGTCGCATACACCGCCCAAGCCCCGGTGGCTTATACCGCCCAGGTCCCGTCAACTTACACGCTAACAGCCGGAGCGGCACCGGTCGGGAACACCACGACCGGTGCCGCTCCAATCGTCGGGAACAGTCCGGGGGCTGCGGGTGTTCGCATTAGCAACGCCGTTCGCAACGCTCTCTATGCCGATCTGGTCGCCTACTACCATAGCGATGAGAGCGGCACGACCCGACTCGATAAGATGCGAGCCGTCCGCGACCGCGCTCGCGAGGAGTTTGAAGCGACCCTGGAGGGGGAAGATGACCCGGAGCTGAACGACGCCGAGAAGCAGGACCTGAGGACACTGGTCGATTGGGTCATTTCTGGAGGTGCTCCTGGCTCCCAGCATACGTATTATCCCCCGTTGGCCGCCCCGGTCGTCGCCGCGAGCGGCCCTAGCGTCGGGATCGCGGGGGGAATGACTGTCCTCCAGCCGACGACACTCTACGTGCCTGTCCTGGTTTCGCCCGCTCCCTACCACCACAAGTTATTCCATTAAGCCTTGAGGCGACGGCCGACGCGGCTTGAGACTCCTCACCCCGATGCCCGGCGCGACGAAACGTCTCGCGCCCGGGCATATTGCATTAGAAGACAGCGATGATGCGAAGATTGCCGGTCAAAGGAAATGGTGAGTCTTGGAAATTTTTTCTAGGATGGCAAACTTCACTGGAGGAGCCGTTCTGACCACCGATTTATCGATGATCTGGGTAGACTGGGATGGCGGAGCAAGCCTGTAGGAGGGGATTCGGGCCGACTTCCAGTTGAGTTTGCTATCCTAGTTTTTTTTGACTTCGCAGTTCTGCCTGATTACAATGGCACAAGGCCCAAGTTTGCGTGTCTTCTTGATCACTACACTGCAAACTCATCCTCGGCTCAGGTCAATAGCAGCAGTCGCTCGTGACGCCCCCACTCGAGAGACGACAACCATGAATACGATCCGTCAATGGGTGAGTACGGCGGTTATCGTCGGGATGGTCTTGGTGACTACGATGGCGATTGAGGCCAGCGTTCTTGGACAGTCTCCGACCCCTTCGCCCGCTCCGGCGGCTCCGGCGGCTCCGGCGGCTCCGGCGGCTCCGGCGGCTCCGGCGGCTCCGGCCCCGGCCCTGACGGCAGCAGTGATTACTATCGGTGAAAAAAAGATACCGATATGAGATGGGCCTATTGTTTTCATAAAAGTTGTTGATGAAAATCTTTTAAATGTTATAATAAGCCATGGTACTGTTATTCCGATCGCTAATTCGCCAACGATGCATTCGACCCCCCAAGACGGGTTGCCGAGCCGGCGGCTTAGGCTCACTCCCGAGCAAGCGGCCTACATCCGCGAGGATCTAGAAAGGATGCTGGACGAGAGTACGGACGATTCCGTTGACCTCTTGCGGGAAAAACTGATGGAGAAGGCCGATAGTCTGGCTGCGGGCTTCTTCAACATCGGGGTCGGTGAAGAATTCCATCACATCCCCATACGCCGGGAACTTCGAGCGATTATGGATTCCTTGATCTACGCGACGCCTCTTCGCAAGTGGCCGCGGTCTAGGGGTCGGAAACCTGGGGTACAGTGGGAGGGCACCGAGACGTGAGTCGTATGAGAGCGATAGCGGTTCGCTGACTCGTTGCGAATGCAGTCCTGCCATCCCTTGCACCCTCGGGGCACCTGCTCTCTTCCCTATGCTCCAACGACTCTGCCCACGATTCCGATGACGGCGGCTTATGCTCCCATGACATCATACAGCGTCCCGTACGCCCCCAGGCGATGTTTCCTACACCACCTCCTCTGCCCGTGCTCGTGGTGCCGCGGTCGTTGGTGACGTTATCGAGGCGGAGCATCTGTGCCAACGCGAACTCATCTGGGGCTCTTCGCGGGATAGTGTGGTGAGTATTCTGCTCCTGGAAGTAGCGGACATCCTGCCTCCTTTGTCACACGAATCGATCGTCGTCAGTCTTGATCCGCTTCTCATCCTTCGAGGCAGAGCCGCTCCACCGTCACGGCAACTGGCCTAAGAAGCCGGGTCCCTCTGAATCATAGGCATCGAGCTCCTGGGGATTGATGCTCCACTTGCCCGCGATACGCATGACGTCCTCTTCAGTCGGGAAATCGACCTCCTACCATCGGCGCCGAAGGTTCGGCTGTTGATGAAGCGAGAGAAGCCGAGTTCCTCCTTCGCGGGCGTCAGCTCACCGACGTTCATGACGACCTCACCGCGCTCGCCGACCCAGCAGTTGCCCCGGATGATCCGTCCGTTGGCTGCCTTGGCCCATGCCGCGCACCGACTCGACGGCCTCGGCGAGCGCAGTCCCGCCCAGCGTCACCCGACGGCGGAGCCGGCGAGATAAGATTTCGTCGTTGGAAACACTGCCCTCGAGGCATGGAGCCGCATCACTACCTCTCGCGCAGCTCTCTCTCTCCCCCCTTGGCTGCGATCGCGGCAAGCCGCTCGAAGGCTCGGCACGCGACCGATGACCAGTTTGGAAGAGACAGCACGAGTCGAGCTCAGGAAAGCTGTTTGAGATACTCCTGTGCATTCGGTCGGCGGATGTAGCCGTGCCAGATGAAGGTAAGGTCGAAGGTCAATGCGGCAAGCCACCACAGATACAGGAAAGCCAGGCCAGAGAGAAAACGGGCCAGATGGGCTCGCCCCGGCCGAGGAGCACGTGGAGGCTATCCGCGAGACCATCATAAACAAAACCCCAGAGGCCGCCGCTGAAGTGCAACGGCTTAACTACCCGAGTTCCGGGTAGCTCCGGCTCAAGATCCAGGCCTACGAACTGACCAGGGCCGCCAGCGTCAACCAGAACAGCCCAAGGTTGACGTCACCGACAAAATTGAACATTAGTCCACATTCATCAGACGAAGTTGATGGGCAAATCGACTATCTTGGCCCCGTAAGTTCATTAGGAATAGATGGTTGTAGTCGATGTTCCGCGTTCCCCCTATTCGACCGAGATTACCACTCGGGACTTTTGTCGGTGACGTCAAGGTTTGCCTTCAAGATTCAGACAAGCGATATTCCAAAGCGATTATCAGCGCAATGAGGACCACGGCCACGACGACACCGGCCACGACGGTCCACTCCAAGCTCAGGCTCTTGTCGGCCTGACGGAGCCCACCACGTCAGAGGCGCATATCAACGCGAGAATTCCCAAACCGATCAGCACAACGGACCACGCGGGGTAAAATTCCAAGGCCTTGACGAGGTGCTTTTGCGTGATGGGGTCGACGAGGGAGCTGAAGCCGGCGGCGGCGGCCGCGAAGACAGCGATGCCGATCGAGCGGATCCGCCAGTACCGCCAGGACGCACGGTGTGCTCGGGTCAGGCCAGGACAGCCCAGGGCCATGACGGTCATGCCCCCGAGTAGGCACGCGAACCCTGCCACGTTCTTGACCAAGACCGCAGCGGCTTCACGGTCGGCCCCCTTAGGCTGGAGTTCCAGGCCGATTGAGTTGCATGGGATTCCCACGTAACTACTTAGAGAAAATCTCAGTTCTCGATTTTGTCTACGTTTCCATGAGCCGGAGTGCCTCCCGCTGGACCGGGTCCAGCTCGGTCAGCCGCACGAACGTCGCCCCGCTCGGGTCCGACGCCACCTGATACGTCTCCCGGCTTCGAGTACCCAGGTGCGTCAGGAGGGTCCGGAAGCTATGCGCGGGCAAGCCCCCGGCCGTTTGATGACTCGACTTCTTCCGCCGCGCCGAGGCCGAGGGCTTGGCAGCGGCCACCGGATCGCGGACCGCACGAGCACCGTCCAGTTCCTCATCCTCGAACAGCAACGGCCGCCACGCCCGACGCAGGTGCCACTCCACGTAGTACGCCAGGATTGCAGATCAGGAGATGGGCGCGGACTCGCCCCTCCAGCCGGTGGGGGATCGGCCGCACCAGCAGGTCGATCCCCTTCAGGCAGCGGAACGCCTGCTTCACCTGCGAGAGACGCTTGTTACTCCGTACGCCATCGGCGGCCCACAGCCGCTCGGCCGGCTCGCTGGTGCGGATCACCTAGATCCCGTCCAGGAGTTGCTCGCGTCGGATCGACACTTCATCACGTTCCAATGTGAAAACGCCATCGCCGATCGTCAGCCGGAGGTGCTTGGCCATCTTGTGCCGCCCGATCACCCGACCCGCCTTCACGCCGATATCCGCCGACGACAGCTTTGCCTTGGTCCGCCGCGACACCACCCAGGCCCTAGTCGCATACACCGCCCAAGCCCCGATGGCTTATACCGCCCAGGTCCCGTCAACTTACACGCTCACAGCCGGAGCGGCGCCGGTCGGGAACACCACGACCGGTGCCGCTCCGACCATCGGGAACAGTCCGGGGGCTGCGGGTGTTCGCATTAGCAACGCCGTTCGCAACGCTCTCTATGCCGATCTGGTCGCCTACTACCATAGTCGATGAGAGCGGCACGACCCGACTCGATAAGATGCGGGCCGTCCGCGACCGCGCTCGCGAGGAGTTTGAAGCGACCCTTGAGGGGGAAGATGACCCGGAGCTGAACGACGCCGAGAAACAGGACCTGAGGACGCTGGTCGATTGGGTCATTTCTGGAGATGCGCCTGGCTCCCAGCGTACGAATTATCCCCCGTTGGCCGCTCCGATCGTCGCCGCGAGCGGCCCTAGCGTCGGGATCGCGGGGGGAATGACTCTCCTCCAGCCGACGACACTCTACGTGCCCGTCCTGGTTTCGCCCGCTCCATACCACCACAAGTTATTCCATTAAGCCTTGAGGCGACGGTCGATGCGGCTTGAGACTCCTCCCCCGATGCCCGGGCGCGAGATGGATAGTCTCAGAGATGTAGCAGTTATGGCGGACTTGGAGTAATCAGATCCGCGAAGCACCGGAAGAGTTCTCATGCCGCTGGCGGCACGCAAACCCATGAAAATGGAGTCGGATGTTTCTCCTCGAGAGGCCCGGTGTGCCGGATGAGGTCGTATGGTCTCTGGTGCTTCGAGCCCGCGGAAACGTCTGTGCCGGACGTTCGGCGAACCCAAACCTGTCGCCCCCGGTCCCGGGGAGCACGGAGGGCAGTTGGCTCATGACCTCGCCTGTCCTCCAGGCCGCGGTGATCGAACGCTTGGGAGGGTGCGGCAGTGAAGAGGCATCGATCCCACGCTGCCCCCAAGAGTCTGGGGGAAGCCATGCGCCGCGACCCTCATCCCTATTTTTAGGGCAGCCTTCCTGATTATAGTGGGAATGAGGATGCGGCTTGCGGATCTGCTTGATCACCAGACCGTAGACTCTCCGTTGGCACGAATCGAGCATCACTCAGGTGATCCGGGGCGACGACCTCGTCCCGAGCACCCCCCGGCAGGTTCTGCTCTCTCAGGCGCTGGGATGGCCGATACCCAACTTCGGCCACGTCCCCCTCGCCGTCGGACCCAACGGCCGGCGCCTGGCCAAGCGTGACGGGGCGATCAAGCTGGCGACCCTGCGCGTGGCCCCGGGATCGACTCACGACGGCTGGTCGGCTGGCTGGCACAGGCGTGCGGCTGGGCCGACGATGTCGTACCCTCGGTCCCGCGCGATTTGGATCGGGCGATTCGACCTCGCCTCACTGCCCTGAGGACCGAGGGTCGTGGCCCCCGAGACCCTGGCGGTGCTGGCCCAATGAGAATGAAGTGAACTTGTTCCGGAACTGGAGTCGGGCCTGAGGGCCTCCTTCTGGTTCTCCGACGAGGCTCTTTCCCATCAGTCTCTCGGATACCGGACCCCTGCCGAGATCTCTCGAGCCGGGGCTCGCGGGGCCTGAAGGGGGAAGGCCCTTCACAACAATTCCAATTCGCCCGAGTAGTCAACAATTTGGGGTCCACTATAAGGTCTTGGCGTTCCCAACCTTGCATAAGACCTGTAAGATAAGTGAACTCCTACGCGACGGTTTTACAGGCACCTCCCTTGCCCGTGCCCTCGTGCAGTCACTACCATAAGAGCCACGGGCAGAGTAGGAAGGGAGGCGGCATCGCTTACGGACGGGCGCTCCCCATACGTCTTATGTCGCAGGCTGTGTCATGACGCCGCACACTCTCATAGGACGCCAGGTCAAGGTCTTGGCCTGGGACGATCTCCGCGATCTCTTCCCGACCGATCCGAAGGGCACGATCACGCACGTCGTCGACCTCGGCGAGGGCGACTTTGAGGTGACTGTGCAGGTGGAAGGGCTGGCGAAAAACTATCTCTTCGGCTTAGATGAGGTGCAAATCCTCCCCTTTCGCTCACCCATCTCGACGTCCGAGGTGATTTTCCGACAATACTACGAAGAATATGGCATCGCCCGCCCTTTACCATGAACAAGGCCGATGAGGGCGGGGAACCCGGAAGAAGCTGGGCCCATGGGACCATGCGGGTGATGAATCGACGAGGATTGCCGTATTCATCAAGAATGAGGCGACCGGTCGTTCCCCGGCGTCGTTGCCTGTTCGCTTGCCTCCCGTGCCCCGGCCCTCAGCTCGCCCCGGCAGGCGGGTTGAGAAACTCCACGGACTCGTCCAGCCGCTCACCTCAAGTGACCTGATCCCTGAGGACTCGGTCATAGCCGGGCTCGTGGTAGGCATTCGCAGCCCTCCGCAACAAGGGGAGGATCTCCCCCGCTCGCAACGTCGTGATCTGCTCGCAAGGCCACTCCTTCGCACCGGTCGCAGACGGGACCATCCACCGAGTCGGGCTCTGACCGGGCTCGGCCCTGTGGCGAACGCCCCATCAAGCGGCTGGGGAGGGCTCCGCAAACGGGGACCGAGTCAGACCCGGCCGGGCAACCTCCTCGACCTCGAAGAGCGCCGTGAACCGCTCGCCGTGCCTGATCCGCTGGTCATCCGAGAGTGCCGTTGGTGGCCTGTTCCCAGTATCGAAAGGTATCGGCCGTGATCCCCGACCGGCCGCTGTCACTCAGGTCCTTCAGGAACGCGAAGAACTCCCGGCTCTGATCTTCCAGCCCGAGGAGCCGGAGACTTGTCAGGACGCGGGTGATTCGCAGCCAGTTGTGGTTGGGGTATCGCCAGACGTCCGCTTTTCTGTCGAAATCCGAGGTCTTCGTGACACGTCCGTCCTCGTATCGGAGACCAAGGAAGGCCAGAAAGACCTCGAGGAGCGCAGCAGGTTCTCCCGCAGCTTGGGATCGGATCGGAACTCGGTGATGTCGGCGTCGGTCAGCAGCGGGGCATTGACATTGAAGCCGCTTGGCTCCCTCAAGGGGAACATCCATTGGATGAAGTCGTGGGTCGACTCCAACTCCTCGTCGGGGTACGCCCACAACGCGGCCAGGGTCCGTTTTTCGATGTCGCTGTCGTTGCCACGGTAGAACTCGGTCAGTCGAGACATATCGGCGACCTCCTGTACACAAGTCCCTCAACTCGCCCCTCTCGCCGCCGCCTGGAGCGCCGCAACACCTTGCCGCACGGCCTGCTGATAGAGCCATAGGTCACCGCCGTAGGCCAGCATGCGAAAGCCCTGCGCGAGCATCGCCCTCCCATCCTCGATGTCGAGCGCCAGGTAGCCCAGGACCTTGCCGTGCGTGTGGCACGCCTCGACGACGCAGCGACGGCCTCCAGGAACGCCGGGTGCGTGTACTGGCCGGGAATGCCCAGCGAGGTCGTCAGATCGGCCTGGCCGATCCAGAGGACGTCGAGGCCCTCGACGGCGGCGATCGCCTCGACGTTCTCGACGCCCCGCGTCGTCTCGACTCTGCGCGATCAGGAGTTGCTCGCCGTTGGCGCTGCGGATCTTCTCGGCCATGTCGCCGCCGGTGTAATCGTCGTGGGCCACGCCAAACGCCGCGCCGCGGCGGCCTCCGGGCGGATACTTGGCCGATTGCACGATCCGACGGGCCTGCTCCTCGCCCTCGACCATCGGCACCATGATGCCCATCGCGCCCATGTCGAGCACGCGGGCGATGAAGTGATACTCGGTCGCCGGGACGCGGACCACCGGGACCATCTCGGTCGACCGCGAGGTGGCGATCAGCATGCGGATCGTCTCGATGCTCCAACCGGTGTGCTCCATGTCGAAGATGGCGAACTCGGCACCGGCCTCGGCGGTGATCCGCGCGATGCCGGTCGTGGTGAACTCGAAGAGGAACGTGCCGATCGACACGCCGCCGCCGATCAGTTTCCTTTTTACGTGGTTTGATCTCATGGCGACCTCTCGGACTGGACCTCGACTTGAGATCGTCGATTCCGAAATCGGGTCTCGGAGCCGCTCCGTCGCGTGCCTTTTTCTCGATCGCATAAAGGATGACGATGACCCCATTCGCACCCGCATGTTCACTGTGATGGCCGGTTTTCAACCCGGACTCTTCCCTGGGCACCCCGGTCGCGTTGCGAAAGTCTCTCGGAAATGGAAGATCGGTGCGTTTCTCATGCTCCTGGAGAGGATTAGGCACAGTGTGGACAAGGGGACCTCCCGACACGCGAGCAGGCCCCGACGTCTCGTCCCGACCAGGGCGAGACGAACGGGGCCGGTTTCCTCGACGTCGGCGCCCGGGGCACCGGCACCATCATGCCCTTCGATATTATCGGGACCGGCCCGATCGCGCAAGGGTGGCGTGTCGAGGATAAGCGATCGACCCTCCCGGCAATCTCTGTGGGTACGAGACCCGGATGTCCCGATGCAGGTGGCCGACGGGCTGGCTCTGGCCCACGCCCAGTTGGGCAGGAGATTCGGACTGGCTCCAACCGGTCGAGGACGGAGAGAGTTTCGCTGCGCCGGCCGAAGATCGATCCGTCGAGGGATTGGTGCCGGACTTCGTGAACTGATGGTCTTTCCAGCGATCGGAGAACTGCGAGAAGACCCCCGACCAATTGCTCGTCTCAGATTTCTGGGTTCTGCCGAAGGTGCTGATGCTGAAGTTGACCAGAATCACCGAGCCGAAGTGCGGAGCCAGTGATGGAGGCGACGGATCGGCTGTCTGCCCCTGGTCCGTCGTGTCTCCGGAATCCTGGCTCACCGAGGTCGCGGTTGTGGTTTGCGAGGTCTGGTTGTAGGAGGTCGTGGCTGTCGTTTCTTGCGATGTCTGTCCATTCGAAGTTGCAGATGTCGTGTTCTGTGACGTTTGATCGTTCGAGGTTGTGTTCGTCGTGTTCTGCGACGCCTGGCCGTTCAAGGTCGTTGAGTTTTGAGAGGTCTGGTTGTTCGAGGTCGTCGCTCTGGTGGTTTGCGACGTGGGATCGTTCGAGGTCGTGGACGTGGTGTTTTCCGAGATCTGGTCCTTCGAGGTCGTGGTCGGCGTGTTCTGCGACAATACGTCGTTCGAGGTCGTGGCTGTCGTCTTTGAGGTCTGAACATTCGAGGTCGTAGCTGTCGTGTTCTGGGACGGCTGGTTGTTTGAGGGTGTCCTGAGCATCTCCGCCTGGGGTTGGGACGGAGTTGGATTGGGGATCTCGCTGGCCGCTCTGGCAATGTCGAGCCGACCGATGGTAATCCCCGTGACAGGGTCATTGACCGGTACGGAGCCATCCTTCAGCCATTGGTCCAGGTTGCTGACGGTCGGGAGCCTGCCGAAACGTGACACGTAGATCTGCTGGAGGAGGACGACGGCTCCGCTGACCTGAGGCGCGGCGAAACTGGTGCCGTCGGCGGTCGCGAAGTGGTCCTTGCCGTCGGTCGGCGCGGTGATCCCCTGGCCGGGGGCGGCGAGATCGGTCGCCGAGTCACCGCCTTTGGCCACGCCCAGCCGCTGGGCGTCCTTGACGAGGTGGTCCGAGGCGTCGGTCGCGGTCACGCTGATCGTGTCGGGAACGATCGCGACGAAGCCCACGCCCTGATGCGTGCCATCGAAGCTATTGCCCGTGGCCGCGATCACCGGGATGTTCAGGGCGTCGAGCCGACCGATCAAGACGCTGATCCGCTGGCCAACCCCGCCGTCCTGGGCGAACCAGTTGTGCATGTAGTTATTGCCGTCGGAGAGCGAGAGGTTGATGGCCGTGATGTTGTAGTCCAGGTGATGGTCGATGACCCACTGGAGGGCGTTGGCCACCTTGTTGAAGTCGCCTTGATTGTTGTCGCCGAAGACCTTCAGCGCCGCGATGTCGGCCCCCGGCGCGATCCCCGGGTGATTTGGGTCGCTCGAGGCGATCAGTCCCGACACGGCGGTCCCGTGCATCGAGGACGTGGCGATCGGGTCCGGTGTGCCATCGGCGAAGTCATATCCGGCGACGACCTTGCGTCCCGAGCCGAACCCGCCGCCCAGCGCCTCGTGATTGTAGTTGACCCCCATGTCGATGACGGCGACGGTCGACCCTGTGCCATCGACGTGATAGGTGTTCCTCACCGCCGCCGCAGCGTCGATGACGGTGAAATTCGTACTCGATCCGTTGCTCGACGAAGAGTCCGCGGGCCTGGGCCGGTAGGAGAGCAACGTCGCGTTCCTCGACCGAGAATGCGCAAGATGATGCGAATGATGAGGGATCACCGAGAGCAGGGTCCGCCCCTCCAGAGTTTCGATCTGGGGCTGGCGGTGACAGCGAGCGGTGCGAGAGTTCGAGCGGGTCCACCCCACGAATTCAACCTCCCCAGACGGCCGCCATACCATTGGCTCCGGCCGCCCCGCGATTCGGTAGTGAACGCCCCCCATCCATGGCGCGTCGCGTCCCGGGCCGTCTCCGGCTCAAAGCGTGGCGCGGTGGTCGGGGTCAGTCATCGACCCCTTCCGATCAGAGCGCAATCTTAAGGTTCATCGGGACGGACCGCCCGAGCGGGAAGATCGGGCCCTGAGGGCCGGACCGCCGCGGAGGATCGAGCGGGAACCCGAACGCGGAGTGAACCGCGACCGGCTGGGTCAGGCGTGCGGAGAAGAGATTTGAGGACGCCCTCCATGCTCGCCCGTGACGGTGCGATTCGGTCGGAACGCGTCCTGCGGGAGATCGAGCCGTGAAGGCCCGTTCGCGGCACGGCAACCTCCTCCGGAGATCTGCCGGGTCGATGTGCGCCAACCGGTATCGACGCCCCAGGATCGCGCATGGCCATCATGGCCTCGCGTGATGACCCCGGGGGGTCGACCGACCTGTTGTGGCCTGGCCGGTCTCGGCTATAGTGAGCGTCTTCGCCGGGTGGCTTGAGCGAGGTCAACCTCGTTCAGTGCCCCTTGTATCGGACCGTCTTCGAGGGGAGTTTTCGTCGAAAAATGGAAATCGTCGCAGTGATCCCGGCCCGATTCGCTTCAACCCGCCTGCCCGGTAAACCCCTTCTCGCCGAGACGGGACGACCCTTGATCCAGCACGTCGTCGAGGCCGCCCGGCGGGCTCGGCGGCTCAACCGAGTGATCGTCGCGACGGACGACGTGCGGATCGCCGAGGCGGTGACGGAATTCGGTGGTGAATATATGATGACTAGTGAAAACCACCCGACCGGCACCGACCGCGTCGCCGAGGTGGCCGCCGGACTGCCCGGGGCGCGGATCGTGGTCAACCTCCAGGGCGACGAGCCCGAGGTCTCCGGCCACGCGCTCGACCTGGTCGTCTCGCTGCTGGAGGACGACCCCGAGGTCCCGATGGCAACGCTCGCCACGCCGATCCGCTCTGATGCCGTCTACCGCGACCCGTCGTGTGTCAAGGTGGTTCGCTGCACGGTCGGGCCGCGCCCTCTATTTCTCGAGGAGTCCGATCCCCTTCCATCGCGACGGCCCGGCCAGACTCAAGCCCGGCCCTTCTCCACCTGGGCCTCTACGCCTACCGCCGCGACTTCCTGCTCGGACTGGCCCAGCTCCCCCCCTCACCGCTCGAGCGGGCCGAGAAGCTGGAGCAACTCCGCGTTCTCGAAGCGGGGTACCCGATCGCCATCGGGATCGTTGAGGAGCCGAGCATCGGGATCGACACGCCCGAGGATTACCACCGGTTCGTCGAACGGTGTCGTGCCGGGGGATGAGGCCTCTCTCGAGACATCGGCGCGAAGCCGCAGGGCTCATCCTGTGTTTCGGGGGTGTCCCCAACATCAGCCCGGCGGCGCGTACACCGGGCGTGCGAGCTCGCGCAGGAACTCGTCAGACAGAGAGTCGAGCTGGTCGTCTCGCAGGATCAGTGGTTGGGTGGAGAGGTCGCACGGTCTCCCCATCCGGGCGGCCAGGTCCGGCTACCCGGACTCCGTGTTCCCTTGGTTCTCCGAGGCGACCTGCTGGATCATCTCCTCCAGCTTCCGGAAGTCGACCGGCTTGGTCAGGTGGGCCGCGAAGCCTACCTCCCGGCTCCGCCGCACGTCCTGGTCCAGGCCGAACCCCGTCAGAGCGATCCCCTTGATCGCGCCCCGCTCCCGGATCTGACGCATCAGGTCCCACCCGGTGCCGTCGGGCAGCCCGATATCGCTGATGACCAGGTCGAAGTCCCCCGCCTTGGCTGCCGCGAGCGCGTCGGCGACGCTGCTGGTCGCCCGCACCGTGCAACCCCGCGTCTGCAACAGCCGGGTCAGGACCCGTGACGTGTTCGCGTCATCCTCGACCAGCAGGATCTTGGGCTGTCGAAGCTCCGGCGGCTCAGCCGGGGGAGGCAGTGGCGCGGCCGCACCCGGCACGAGGGGCGCGTGCACAACGGTCAGCACGACCGTGAACGTCGCCCCCAGATCTCGCCCGGCGCTAGCGGCCGTCACGCTCCCACCGTGCGCTCGATGATGCGGCGGCAGATCGCCAGACCCGACCCCAGTCCGCCAAAGCGGCGCACGTACCCGGCCTCCCCCTGCTCGAAGGCGTTGAAGACCCGGGGCAGAGCCCCCGGCGCGATGCCCACCCCATTGTCGGCGAACTCCAGAACCAGCCGTGTCCCCTCGGGGCTGCTTGCGTTGCGCGATCGAACGGCGAGCGTCCCCCCGTCGGGGGTGAACTTCTCCGCGTTGCGGATCAGGTGCCCGAATGCCTGGCGCAGCCGAGCCGGGTCCGCGTCGACGTGGGGGTCGGCGGCCCTCAGGTCCACCTCCAGGCGAAGCTTACTGCCCTGGAGATCGTTCCAGTGGTCATCGAGGGCCCAACGGATCAGGTCGTGGACGTCCACCACCTCCCGGTTGAGCTGGAGTGGACCCTGGCCGAGCTGGGTGAGCTCGATCAGGTCGTCGATCAGCCGCGCCTCCAGCTCGACGTTGCGTCGGATCATCTCCAGGGTCGGTGGCAGGGCGGCCGCGTTCGCGTCCGAGGGCTCCTCCAGCAGTGCCGTGACGGCCATCAGCACGGGGGTCAGCGGGGTGCGCAGCTCGTGGCTGAGCATGGCCAAGAAGTCATCCTTGGCCGAGCTGGCCGCCTCGGCCGCCTCCTTGGCTTCGCGTTGCGCCTGCTCGGCGCGCTTGCGATCGTCGATGTCCGTCCAGGTGCCGAACCACTGGACAATCTGGCCGTCCTCGTCGCGCAGCGGCAGGGCGCGGGCCAACTGCCAGCGATAGGCGCCGTCGGCGGCCCGCAGGAGTCGGACCTCGATCTCGAAGGGCTCGCCCCGCTCCACGGCGAGGTCCCAGCGGTCCAGATAACTCCGCTGGTCGTCGGGGTGCAGCGCCGCCCGCCACCCCTGGCCGTGGGCCTGCTCCGCGCCGGACCCGGTGTACTCGGCCCAGCGACCGCTGACGAAGTCGAGGGCCCCGTCGGGTCGCGCCGTCCAGACGATCTGCGGGATGGCCTCGGTCAGCGCGCGATGACGCCGCTCGCTCGCCTCGGCCTCCCGCCGGGCGACCTGCTCCTGGAGCAGTCGGGCGCGCCGCTCCTCCGTCTGCTTACGCTCGGTCAGGTCGCGCGTCACCTTGGCAAAACCACGCAGTTGCCCGGCTTCGTCATGCAGGGCGGTGATGACGACATCGGCCCAGAAGCGGGAGCCGTCTTTGCGCAGTCTCCAGCCCTCGTCCTCGACATGCCCCTGGGCTTTGGCCGCCTCCAACTCGCGCTCAGGTTTGCCGCTCCGGACATCCTCCTCGGGAAAAAAGCAGGAGAAGTGGCGGCCGAGGATCTCGTCCGCGCGGTAGCCCTTGGCGCGTTCCGCCCCCACATTCCAACTCACAACCCGCCCTTCGGGGTCGAGAAGGAAGATGGCGTAGTCCTGGATATTTGCCACCAGCAGGCGGAAGTGCTCCTCGCTCGGCGTAATCCTGGCCCCATGGTCGGCCGTCATGTTCGGCTCATCCCGTTGTGCGGCCGAGCGTGGCATCTCGACAGGCGCACACCGACGCCCGTCACCCTCAGCCTGGAATTCAACATGTAGTGCACTTCCTGCGCCAGACGTGTCAGACGCTCCGGGGAATCCGGACCGTTCTTCGGCGATGGCCGAACCGGGGGCCAAGATGGCCTGTCAGAGGGCCGCCTCGTGCGTGGCGACGTCAACCCGGCGGAGGTCGCGCGCGGATCGTCGCGCCGCGCGATCTTCATCGGAGATTCACAGACCGTGAATCGACCCGTCCGGGGCCGGTCTTGTAAGATGGTCCGTGTTTTCAGGCTTCAATTGGGATGCACCATGCGACTGACGCTCGTCACGGAAACCTACTTTCCCCAGGTGAACGGGGTCTCGCGGACGCTGGGCCAACTGCTGCGCCACCTGAACCAGGCGGGGGACACGGTTCAGTTGATCCATCCCGACTACGGTGAGGAAGCCTCGGACGAGCATTCTCGGCAGGTCCGCTCGATTGCACTGCCGTTCTACAAGGAACTGCACCTGCCGCTGCCGCCGTTCGGCGAGGTCAAGCGTGCGATCGACGCCTTCCGGCCCGACTTGGTGCACATCGCCACCGAGGCGACGATGAGCCTGAGCGTCTTGCGGCACGTCCGGCGGCGCGGGTTGCCGGTCGTGTCGAGCTTCCACACCAACTTCGACCAGTACAGCGACCATTATCGGGTCGGCTGGGCCAAGGGAATAATCTGGCGCTATCTTCGGTGGTTCCACAACCAGACGCGGGAGACCTACGTCCCTTCGCGGACAACGATCGCCGCGCTGAAAGCGCGAGGGTTCGAGCGATTGGTGCTTTGGCCCAGAGGTGTCGATGGGGCGCTGTTCCGTCCCGACCGGCGGGGCCGGGCTACGGTCCGGGAGGCGCTCGGGTTCGCCCCGGAGGAGGTCGTGATCGGATACGTCAGCCGGATCGCGGTCGAGAAGAACGTGATCTACCTGGCCGAGGTGCTGGCGCGCGTCGCCGAGGCGCGGCCGGCAGTCGGGTTCCTGTTTGTGGGCGACGGCCCGGCCCGAGGCGAGGTCGAGCGGCGGATGGGGCCTCGCGCACGCTTCGCCGGCTACCGCAGCGGTGAGGACCTGGCCGACCACTACGCGGCGGCCGACCTCTTCGCCTTCGCCAGCCAGACCGAGACCTTTGGCAACGTGATCCTCGAGGCCATGGCCTCGGGACTGCCGGTCGTGGCGCTCCGGGCGGGGGGAGTCGCCGACATCGTGCAACCGAGCATCACCGGATTCCTGATCGAGCCCGACGCCCCGCCCGCCCACTTCGCCGCATCGCTGATCGCTCTGGTGGACGACGTCGACCTGCGCCACCGGATCGCCGAGTCGGCGCGATCTTACGCGCTCGGCCAGTCCTGGAACGTGATCATGGAGAACCTCCGACAGCGGTATCGGCGGGTGATCGAGGAGGCGAACCCGGTCGCCGTCTCGCAGGCCGGCTGAAGGAGCAAGGAAAAGGGGTCAAAAGTATAGCGTCAGGATAAGCCTGGGAAAGGGGGAAGAGACTCCAACTCGGAAACCTTTCGTCGCAACCCTGCGGGTAGCATAATCCCGCCCGGCCAAGCTGGGCCAAGCAGCCGGACGCGAGTCTTGCGTCGTGTCGGGTGACCGCCAGGACGAAGCGTAGACCGCCAGTCCCAAGGCCGTGTGATCGAGCCCCGAAATCTTCTCTTCGCGGGAGCCTTCGTTGTTGACACCAGCGGGGGCCATGTCGAGACGCCGCAAGGGCCTAGCCCATGTTTGGGGTGGCTCAACGTAACCCCTTGCGGGGCAAGGGTCGGATTTTCGATTAGTCACTACATTACGGTCTCCTCCCCCTGGGCGGCGCCGGCGGGCGCTGGTCGACGAGCTTCAGCGCCTTCAGGACCAGCCGGGCGTCGGGACAGCCACTGGTCAGTCCTCGACGTTCCGCTTGGCCCTCCAGACGGAAGCTCACCAGCCGCACGGTGGACAGCGCTTGCACGCCCGCTCAGGAGACAGATCCACTCCCGCCTCCTTGAGCCGGCGGCCCAGGAGGCGTTGAACCAATAGTGCCAGCGCCGCGACGAAGATATGAGCCTTGACTCGCGGCTCGACTTGATGATAGATCGGCCGCATCACCATCACGTCCTTGAGTTGCCGGAACCACCCCTTTGAAGGTGGTCATCCGTCTACTAGGTGCAAATAAATCGCTGTCATTGCGGTAATCTGGGGCAATTACTAGCGCCGAGATAAAGTCGCTGGAGCGAGAATTCGTTCCGAATCGGTCTTGACGGCCCGAACTCGGGACAACGAATAAATTAGATTCTGATTTGTGCCAGATTCGTATCTCTATCAGAAATCTCGTAACGATTTAAGCATCAAGACGTTGCGAGATTGTTGAACCACCTTCAAAGGGGTGGGTGCCTGGCGTGCGGGTCTCAACCGCCAGGTTACCAACCGAGGAGGTCGCTTTGCTCCCCACAAAGCCACGCGGCTCAACTTCCGAAGAGACTGAAAGTTAGGTTATCCTGGTGCCATTCGGGTCAGACCCGAATGGCACGAGGATAACGCAAGGCTCTGCTGTTGAATAGCTTGCGGCGACACTGATTCGCAATTGATCCTATGCTTTATTATAAGGTATTATACCCCGCTTGATCAACCGCTTCGCTCTCTTCCGCGGCATCCGCAGCAGCGGGTGCGGCTTCGGCCGGCGCTTCACCGCGCGCGGCTCGTACCGGTCCGGGCGAGCGTCCACGCGTTTCCTTCGCGATCAACTCCAACAGCCGCGGAAGATCCGCCTTGATCTGAACCGGATCCTACAGATGACTCTCCTCGAATGCGCACCGTATGCAACGACCCCGTGAAGCTTAGCCGCCGCGGCTGCACTGCCCCGGCCCGCGCCGCCTCCGCCCTCAGACCCCGGATCCAGTTGTACGCCAGCAGATGCACCGCCACCTCCTTGCGCACCATCGCCGGGCTCTTCGTCCGCAACATCTCCATCTTCATCTGAGTCTTCAAGGAACGCCGATCCAATTCCGCATCCCACCGCTGACGGAACAAATTCCCCAGCTCTTCGGATCGATACGTCTTCGCCTCCACCAGTGTCGTCACAACCACCAGAGTGCGGACCCGCTTGGTCGGGTCTTTGACCCGGACGCGGAACTCGCGCAACGTCAGTTCCGCGGGCATCGCGTCGTACTGGGCGCGACTCCTCCAGTCGGGGATCTCCTTGGGTTTCGGCCAGGTGATGAGATGATCCTCGCGACCCAGTCGGCGGCCCCGGCGGAAGTCGGCCTTGCGGCACGGGTGCAGACGCACCCCCACATCGCTGCCGCGCGCGAGCAGGGCCGCGATCACCCAGTACGAGCAGAAGCAGCGGTCGGCCAGGGCGATGTCACCGGGCTGAAACTCGGCGATGATCTGTCGGAGCAGGGCCAGCTCGCTCGTTTGCTTGCCCTGGTACGGCCCGATCGCCGCATCGAGGACCGTCCCCACGGCCAGGCTGAAGATCACGAGGATGCGGGCGATCGGGAATCCCAACCCCGGCGCCTGAGACGACGGTTGCGGATACGCCGCCTGGTTCTCCGGGGTATCGGGCATGCGCACGGTCGAGCCGTCGAGGATCTTGACCGCGCGGCCGTGAAAGAGCCAGCAATCGCACGCTTGTTGCGGGATCACATGCCCGGTGCGGCGGACCAACTCCCAGGGAAGCGCCTCGGGGAGGCGTTGCCGGGCTTCACCGTAGCTGGTCGTCTCCGTCGCCACCGCGGGAAGCCCCTGGTCGTAGAGGAACTTCTGGAAGCGATCGACGGCGTCATCGCAGGATTGGTCATCGGAGAGGATCTGGGAGAGGAACAGGCCCAAGGTGATCCAGGGGGTGTAGAGGCGTTTCCGCCACTGATGGTTGCAATGGCGGCAGGCGGCCTCGACGAGCGACCGCGAGAGGAGTTCGAGGAAGGGGAGCCCTGGTTTCTGTTTGAGTTGGTCGCGCAGGGAATCGATTGGGTCGCGAGTGGAGGGAACGTGAAACTGAGCCATGGTGACCTCCTGGGTGTGGGGACGGGTGGAAGTCCGATTCAACCACCAAGCTACCATCCCAGGAGCTCGCGTTCCTGACCCCGGAGCCGCGGCTCTCAAGTGCGACCCGCAGGGAAACTGAGGTGCCCCGCGCCCTCGGTCCCCGAATTTTTACAATAAGTGATCTTATAATTTACTGATCGCTGCGCAAAGGAGGTCAAACGTTCCCAGGCGACTTCGAGTGAGGCCCTGACACGTGGAACGGCTTGGTTCCCTTGGGAAATAGAGGTGCTTCTGATCGGTCGGTGAAGGGTATTGGCGAAACCCTCACTCTGCAAAAACTTGACCTTCTTTGCGCAGCGATCAGTAAGAATTATAATCGTCGCAAACGTTTAAATGGCAAGGCTTTGCGTTATCCTCGTGCCATTCGTGTCTGGCGGTGATTCGACCGCTGGGCCAAGAAGGGCGTCTGGCGGCGGGTGTTCGACGTCCTCCAAGACCCGGACCTGGAGTGGGTGATCTTGGACTCCACGGCCATCCGCGCCCATCCCCACGCCGCCGGCGCTAAAAAAACAACGACCCGATACAGGGCTAGAAACCCGAGGAAAATCGAGATGCCGTATGATGTTGACAGGCCTACACTTGCGTAAAATCTTTTGGCGCAAGTCCTTTCCTGGAAACAACTTGCAGCATCTTCAAAAAACCTCGGCATTCTAGCCGTTTGTCGGGCCGTTGAAAAAAAAGCGGACGGCAGCGGGGGCCAAGCCGATCAGGCCCTGGGGCGGAGCCGAGGCGGGCTCACGACCAAGATTCACGGTGCCATCAGCGGGCTCGGGCTCCCCGCCAAGGTCCTCCTGACGCCAGGCCAAGCGGCTGACGTGAGCCAGGCGGGGGAGTTGCTTGCGGGGTTGCCGCCCGAAGTGGTGATCGCCGACAAGGCCTACGACAGGAAAGCGTTGGTGGATGCGATCGAGGCAGGAGACGCGGCGGCGGTGATCCCCTCGCTTTCGAACCGCAAGGAGCAACGGGAGTATGACCGGGAACGCTACAAGGACCGGAACTTGGTCGAACGGTTCTGGCACAAGCTGAAGCAATACTGGCGGGTGGCCACCAGGTATGAGAAGACGGCCCAGAACTTCTTGGCATTTGTTCATGTGGCCTCAATCATGGTCCTGCTGCGGTAACCCAGATCGCCAAGATTACTCAGTTGTTGTCCACACGACCTTGTCTGAGAACCGCCTAGATTTGTTCGAGAAAAAGCCTATAATTTAAACATCTTCGGACGCCTAGGTCGTGTGGACAACAGTTGAGCGATTTGGGTAAAATACGGGGGTTGTTTCCACACCACCGAGGGCTTGCGATGCCACCCCGCCACGCGATTGAAGGTGCCGACTGGGAGCGAATCCAGCACCTCTTGCCCGGCCAGCCCGGCCAACATGGGAAGGTCGCCAAGAACAATCGTCTGTTCCTTGATGCCATCCTTTGGATCGCCAAGACCGGTGCCCCGTGGCGCGACCTGCCCGAATACTTCGGCAACTGGAACAGTGTCTGGCGGCGGTTCGACCGCTGGGCTAAGAAAGGGGTTTGGCAGCGCGTGATCGAGATCCTCCAAGACCCGGATCTGGAGTGGGTGATCTTGGACTCCACGGTCATCCGGGCCCATCCCCACGCCGCCGGCGCCCCAAAAAAGCGGACGGCAGCGGGGGCCAAGCCGATCAAGCCCTGGGGCGGAGTCGAGGCGGGCTCACGACCAAGATCCACGGTGCTCTCAGTGGGCTCGGGCTCCCGGCGAAGGTCCTCCTGACGCTGGGCCAAGCGGCCGACGTGAGCCAGGCCGAGGAGTTGCTTGCGGGGTTGCCGCCCGAGGTGATGATCGCCGACAAGGCCTACGACAGCAAAGCATTGGTGGATGCGATCGAGGCGCGGGGTGCGGAGGCGGTGATCCCGTCGCTCTCGAACCGCAAGGAGCAACGGTCGTATGATCGGGAGCGCTACAAGGACCGGAACTTGATCGAGCGGTTCTGGCACAAGTTGAAGCAATACCGACGTGTGGCTACGCGGTACGAGAAGACGGCCCAGAATTTTTTGGCATTTGTTCATGTGGCCTCAATCATGATTCTGCTGCGGTAACCCAAATCGCCAAGGTTACCCAGCTATTGTCCACACGGCCTAGCCAAGGAGGGCCGAAAACAGCCGCAAGTCGAAGTTTCGGAACAACCAAGGGCGATTAGCTCAGTTGGTAGAGCGCCTGCTTTACACGCAGGATGTCGGGGGTTCGAGTCCCTCATCGCCCACTTACAGCATAAGAACTTACGACGAGCGGCGAATAACTCCGGGCGGTTTTCAGAGAAGTTTTCAGGTAGCTGTCTATTTTCGTTGAGACTGGTCTTTGTGATTTTTGGGCGGTCGAGTAGGTTTCGGGGATGGACTCCCGTGACGACGAGAATGAACGGATGCGGCAACTGACCGAACGGGAGCGATCCATTTCGTTCGGCTCACGCGGCGATCCCTGTTGTAGTCGTAAGTGCCTGTCTTTCAAGATGGTTCCAGCGTCCCGCTTTGTAGTACGAACGTCACAGCAGAACGGCCTCCGCACTCGTCTTGTGCCAGGAGATGCTCGGACCCTTCAACCGCAGGTTCACGACCCGGCGAATCGCACTTTCGATCGCACCACTGCCGATCGGCAACTTCAACGCTGCCATCCGTGCGTAGTCCATCCGACCTTTGCCGCCGTTCCGTTTGAAGTCTTCGCGCTCCCGTTTCAACGCCTTGCCAGGGCGGCAACCACACACGGTATCGATCGCCGCTTGCACCTCCTCGACTCCTCCTTTCAGCAGGCGTCGCCGCTGGCGGCCGATCCACGCCTGACGCTCCGCCGCCGTCCAGCGGCGCTGCAAGGCCGCGATCTTGCCCAGATGCTCCACCGCATGAGAGAAGTCCACTAACTCGTTGACCTGGTCCGGTTTGACCCCCAACCGCTGCAGCAGCGCCCCAACCCGATTCCAGATCCAACGGGCTCCATCGGCGACAAACAGGATCTTGTCCGCTGTGGCAATCTTTAATTCACGTAAATAAAACTCAATCAATTTGAAGATCGCGTCCGGACCACCCAGAGTTCCATCGATGACTGCGAGGAACTCTCGATCCATCTGCCCCTTCTCATCCACCACGGAGATGATCAGCAACTTCGGCTCACGCCAGTCCGTGCGGTAGCGGTTGCGTCCCTGGGCGGTCTTGGGACCGCGCTTGGTCGTGCGGATCCGAATCCGGCCGCCATCGGTGGAGACGACCACGCGACGGCCCGCGACGGTCTCTCCCCAATTCAAGCTCCCCACACGCTGGGCGGCTCGGGCCCGCGCGGCGAACCGATAGGCGATCATCCGAAGGGTCTTGAAGTCCAGCGGTTGCCCACGGTCGGATAGCACCTGCTCGACCTCTTCCAACGAACCGAGCATCGCCACCAGTTTGCTGATCTCCGAGGCGACGGCCGCCGTGCAACGGTCCTGCACGCCCCAGAGCAGGAGCATCGGGGACATCCCCTTGCCCGCCTTGCGGCGGTCACAGTTGCGGCTGAAGGAGGTCGCCCGGATGATGACCTGGCCGCACGCCGTCCGGAGCGTGAATTCGCGTCGGCCTTGATCCTTGATCGTGTGGCCCGCCCCTTGAGCCAAGGAGCGGGCCTGGCGGCGGTTCTCCGGAGTCGTCGAGGGCAGCTTGCGTCGCCTCGGCCATCAGGAGGGCCGACAGTCGGTTGGTCAGTGTCGCGATCGCCCGCTCCATGGACCGGAAATCTTCGGCGGTGCGGATCACGCGCCCCTCGCGGCGTTTGGCCTCGATCTCCCGCTGGACATCCTGGATCTCGGCTCGGATTTCCGTGAGGCGATCCCGCGGTTGTTGTGAGGTCTGCGCTGGCCTTCGCCGTTCGCTGGGTTTCCGCTTGGGCATGGTCGTTCCCCTTGCAACGGGTGGATCGGGAAACGACGATTATCAGCAAGCGGAACGGAGAGGTGAAGCCTCGCCAAGACACCGATTCTTTCGGATCGCTCCCGACCGAACAGAACCGGCAGCAGGCGGCGCGGATTCAGCAACTGGCAGAGGAACTGGAACGGCTCAAGCAGTTGCTGGCGGGGAAGGCGGATTCCAAGGCGGCCAAGACGCGAATGGCACGAGGATAACGCAAGGCTCTGCTGTTGAATAGCTTGCGGCGACACTGATTCGCAATTGATCCTATGCTTTATTATAAGGTATTATACCCCGCTTGATCAACCGCTTCGCTCTCTTCCGCGGCATCCGCAGCAGCGGGTGCGGCTTCGGCCGGCGCTTCACCGCGCGCGGCTCGTACCGGTCCGGGCGAGCGTCCACGCGTTTCTTCGCGATCAACTCCAACAGCCGCGGAAGATCCGCCTTGATCTGAACCGGATCCTACAGATGACTCTCCTCGAATGCGCACACCGTATGCAACGACCCCGTGAAGCTTAGCCGCCGCGGCTGCACTGCCCCGGCCCGCGCCGCCTCCGCCCTCAGACCCCGGATCCAGTTGTACGCCAGCAGATGCACCGCCACCTCCTTGCGCACCATCGCCGGGCTCTTCGTCCGCAACATCTCCATCTTCATCTGAGTCTTCAAGGAACGCCGATCCAATTCCGCATCCCACCGCTGACGGAACAAATTCCCCAGCTCTTCGGATCGATACGTCTTCGCCTCCACCAGTGTCGTCACAACCACCAGAGTGCGGACCCGCTTGGTCGGGTCTTTGACCCGGACGCGGAACTCGCGCAACGTCAGTTCCGCGGGCATCGCGTCGTACTGGGCGCGACTCCTCCAGTCGGGGATCTCCTTGGGTTTCGGCCAGGTGATGAGATGATCCTCGCGACCCAGTCGGCGGCCCCGGCGGAAGTCGGCCTTGCGGCACGGGTGCAGACGCACCCCCACATCGCTGCCGCGCGCCAGCAGGGCCGCGATCACCCCGTACGAGCAGAAGCAGCGGTCGGCCAGGGCGATGTCACCGGGCTGAAACTCGGCGATGATCTGTCGGAGCAGGGCCAGCTCGCTCGTTTGCTTGCCCTGGTACGGCCCGAGCGCCGCATCGAGGACCGTCCCCACGGCCAGGCTGAAGATCACGAGGATGCGGGCGATCGGGAATCCCAACCCCGGCGTCTGAGACGACGGTTGCGGATACGCCGCCTGGTTCTCCGGGGTATCGGGCATGCGCACGGTCGAGCCGTCGAGGATCTTGACCGCGCGGCCGTGAAAGAGCCAGCAATCGCACGCTTGTTGCGGGATCACATGCCCGGTGCGGCGGACCAACTCCCAGGGAAGCGCCTCGGGGAGGCGTTGCCGGGCTTCAGCGTAGCTGGTCGTCTCCGTCGCCACCGCGGGAAGCCCCTGGTCGTAGAGGAACTTCTGGAAGCGATCGACGGCGTCATCGCAGGATTGGTCATCGGAGAGGATCTGGGAGAGGAACAGGCCCAAGGTGATCCAGGGGGTGTAGAGGCGTTTCCGCCACTGATGGTTGCAATGGCGGCAGGCGGCCTCGACGAGCGACCGCGAGAGGAGTTCGAGGAAGGGGAGCCCTGGTTTCTGTTTGAGTTGGTCGGCAGGGAATCGATTGGGTCGCGAGTGGAGGGAACGTTAAACTGAGCCATGGTGACCTCCTGGGTGTGGGGACGGGTGGAAGTCCGATTCAACCACCAAGCTACCATCCCAGGAGCTCGCGTTCCTGACCCCGGAGCCGCGGCTCTCAAGTGCGACCCGCAGGGAAACTGAGGTGCCCCGCGCCCTCGGTCCCCGAATTTTTACAATAAGTGATCTTATAATTTACTGATCGCTGCGCAAAGGAGGTCAAACGTTCCCAGGCGACTTCGAGTGAGGCCCTGACACGTGGAACGGCTTGGTTCCCTTGGGAAATAGAGGTGCTTCTGATCGGTCGGTGAAGGGTGCACGCCAGCTTCTGGACATTCCAGCGCAGGCCCGGAATCGTCAATCGGAGAACCTGGGGATTCCGTGGTAGAGTGCGGCGCCGTGGAGCTTTGGAGGTGCGAGTCTCGGCGTGGAAGGAGTCAATCCATGGATGGGACGGCGGTCACCTTGAAGGAAAAACTCGATCCACTCCTGCGCGAGGCGGCGGAGGGTTCCGTGGCCCTCGATCAGGCCGACGGCACGATCGTGGGAGTCCCCCATTACGCAGTCATCGAGGCCCGCGTGCACGAACGGGGGCAACCACTCAGCCGGCAGATTCAGGCACGCCAGATGGGCCAGATCGCCGCGCGAGCGGCCGACACCGCCAAGTGTCCCGAGTGCGGTACCCGGTGCCCACTCGTGCGCCAGAAACGTCGGGTGACCTCCATCGACGGCTCCCTCACCGTGGAGGAGCCGGTGGGTCACTGCCCCGGCTGCCGCCGGGGCTTTTTCCCCCCTCCGGGAATCGTTGGGCTTCGACGCCCGTGAACTGACCCCCTGATTGGTGCAGCGGATCACCGTCGCCGCCGCCGAGACGCGCTCCTTCACGCGCGGCGCGATCGTGAGGAAAGACGTGGGCGACCGGGGCGTCTCCGCCAAGACCATCGAGCGAGTCGTGCATGACGTGGGTCGGGAATTGGCCGAGCGTCGTGATGCCGATCCCAAGACCGACGATGCCCTGGCCCAGCGTCCGCAGACGCCACCGGAGTGGGCCGTCGTGGAGTGCGATGGGGGCCGGATCCGCACCCGCGAGCCGGGGCACGGCCCCGGGGTCCATCGCACGGCGGAAGGCTGGCGCGAGACCAAGAACGCTTGCTTGATTCGCGGCTCCCGCACGCTCTCCGACCAGGATCCGCAGCCGGAGCCGCCGGCCTGTTTCTGCGACCCCAAGCACGTGGCGAAGATCGCCGAGACCGCGGCGTTGTCGGTGGCCTCGGCGCAGCCGGCCCCAGTGGTCGAAGTGCCGGAGAAGGGATCCCCCGAGCCGGCCGGGCTCGTCACGCCGGCCGAGTGGCATCCCCGACGACTGGTCCGCACCGTCCTGGGCAGCATCGCGGAGTCGAAGGACTTCGGCAAGCAGAGGGCACGCGAAGCCAAACGGAGGCGGTTCGCCGAAGCCCCGGCCAAGGCGTTCTTGGGGGACGGACTGGCGTGGAACTGGTCGATCTGGAAGCAGCACTTCCCCGACTTCACACCGATCCTCGACTTCCTTCACGTCTTGAGTTATCGGTTCCTGGCCGCCAAGGCCGTCCACGACGTGGCCAGCGACGCGTGGGCTCAGGATCTGGTCTGGATGCGTGGCGCCTGGCAAGGGGAGGTGGCGCAGGTCCTCGAGGAATTGCGCGCCTGGCAGACCAGGCGGGGCGAACCGCCTGAAGGCGCCGCGGAGAACGATCCCCGGACCCTCCTGCAGAAGACGATCACCTATCTGGAGAACAACCGGGGTCGGATGAAGTACCCGGAGGACCGCCGAGAGGGTCTGCCGGTGACGACGGCCTGGAGGGAGTCGCTGGTCAAGGAGATGAACTATCGGGTCAAGGGGACGGAGATGTTCTGGAACGACCCGGAGGGAGCCGAGGCGCTCCTGCAGGTGCGGGCCGCGGCCCTCTGTGACGATGAGCGGTTGGCGAAGCACCTCAGGACGCGCCCGGGTTGTCCCTTCACACGTCGACCCAAGTCGCCCAAGTTCGCAGCGGAAAAAATCAGAAGCTGACGTGCACCCCGCGGCTTCACCAAAGCTCCCGGCGCAACTTGGGCTCCTTGAACTGCCGGAGTAGTGAAGGGTTGAGCCCGTAGCTCAGACTCAGCAGCTTGATCGGATGGAGGGTGCGTTTCACCATGCCCTGCTCCATCTGCATCCGGCAGGTGCCGCACTCGGTGGCGCCGATCTCGAGGTCGCCGTCGCGGAGCCGGCTCAAGAGCCCGCGCCCGGCGCGGAGCGAGGTCCGGAAGTGGTCGCGGCGCAGGCCGAACGTCCCCGCCATCCCCGAGCAGCCGCGGTCGATGAACTCGACGTCGAGCTCGGGGATGCTCCGGATCAGGTCAAGCCCGGGCGTGCCCACGTCGAGCGCGCGGAGATGGCAGGGCTGGTGATAGCCCACGCGCGCGCGGAGGGGATGCGGCGGCGGCGGGAGCTGGCCGCGCGCGTGCAGGCCGGCGAGGTACTGGCCGAGGTCGCGCGTGTTCTCGGCGACCAGCGCGGCGTCGAGGTCGTCGGTCAGCTTGAGGTACTCCTGGCGGATCATCAGCGCGGCGGTCGGCTCGGAGCAGACGATGGTGTAGCCGTCGCGGACGGCGTTGCCCAGGATTCGCAGGTTGGCCAGCGCCAGGTCGCGCGCGTAATCGACGTCGCCCGCGACCAGCGCGGGCATTCCCGAGCCGCGCTGCGCGGTCGGAACGTAGACGTTGACCTCCGCCTGATGGAGCACGGCCACGACCGCCTCGGCCAGCTCCTGGTCGAAGTAGTTGGCGTAGACGTCGACGAAGTAGACGACCCGAGGCCCGGGCGCTGCGGCCGAGGCTGGTGCAGCCCGAGCCGCGCCGCGCGGCGGACGAACGGCGTCCGGTGCGCCTTGGGGAGTTGCCGGAGCTGCGCGAGCCCGAAGAGCCGCTCGAACAACCATCGGACCGTCCGGCTGGCCATCAGGGCGTTCCACAACAGCGGCAGCCGACTCGCCAGTCGCGACCAGAGCTCGACCCGCGAGACCAGCCAGTCGCCGGGGGGCAGCCCGTGGTTCTCGACGTAGGCGGCCTTGGCCTCGAGCATCAGGCTCGACACATCGACGCCGGAGGGGCATTCCTTGGGGCAGAGATTGCAGTGGATGCAGAGGTCGGCGTTCTCCTTGAAGTCCTCCGCCCCCCAGAGCCGAGGGTCGATCGCGCCGGCCGCGACCTGGCGGACGAGGTTGGCCTTGGCGCGAGGCGTGGCCGCCTCGGTCCGGAGCGCTCGGAAGGTGGGGCACATCCGCAGGGTCGGCTCGCGCGAGCGGCAGACGCCGCAGCCGTTGCACGCCGTGGCGGTCTCTGCCGGGCCACGATCCGGCCAGCGGAGGACGGGCAGCAGGATCGGCTCGACCGTGACCGGCTCGGCCGACGGCTCGGGCGGCCCCGGTGGCATTCTCCGGAAATTGCGGGTCATCAGGTGAGGGTCATCGCCGATCACCTTGCCGGGATTGAGCACGTTCAGGGGATCGAAGGCGTCCTTGATCTCGCGGAAGACCTGGACGAGCTCGCCGTACTGCCGGCGGAGGAACTGTGTCCGGGCGAGCCCACAGCCATGCTCGCCCGAGATCGTGCCGCCGAGGTCCCAGGCGGCCTCGAAAACCTGCGTCGCCAGCGGCTCGAGCTTGGCCACGTCGCGGGGGTCGGCCAGGTCGAGGAACGGGCGGGTGTGCAGCACGCCCTGTCCGGCATGCGCAGTCGAGCGTCCAGCTCACGTCGTGCTGCTTCAAGATGTTCTGCAAGCGGTGGAGGAACTCGGAGAGCGCCTCGGGAGGGACCGCGACATCCTCGATGAACGGGACGGAACGCGCCGGGCCCTTCCTCCGCATCAGGAGCGGCGCCACGACCCGCCGGAGGCCGAGCAGGCGTTCGCAGTCGGCGCGGCGGGAGACCTCGACCGGATTGGCAACGAGCGGTCCCTGGCGGATCATCGCGTCGGCCAGGCCGCGGACCTCGCCCGGCGACCTCGTCCGGGTCGTCGCCCTCGAATTCGACAATCAGGACCGCCGCGGCCGCCGCGTCGATCCAGTCGCGGAACGCCGGGACGGCGTCGCGGACCAGGCGGAGTGAGCGCCAGTCGTAGAGGTCGCAGGCCGAGGGGGACGCGTCGAGGCATCGGGGAACGGCCCTGGCGGCGTCGCTGATCCGAGCGAACGGCAAGACCACTACCCCCTGCACCGGCGAGATCGCGACGGTTCGCAGCGTGGCCTCGGTGACCAGCGCCAGCGTCCCCTCCGAGCCGGCCACCAGGCGCGCCAGGTCGATCCCCTCGGGCCGCGTTGCCTGGTTCAGCGCATAGCCAGCGCGATTCCGGGGTGCCCTGGGGGCCTTTCGCGCCAGCGCCTCGCCATTGCGGCGGACCAGCACGCCGAGCTTGCGGACGACCACCCCCTTGAAGTTGGCGGGCTCATCGTCGTAGGCGGGCCACGGTTCGCAGCCCAGCTCGGCGACCTCGCCGTTAGCGAAGATCACGCGGACCTGCTCGACGTGGTCGCCGGTCGTCCCGAGCCGGAGCGAGCGCGGCCCCGACGCGTCAAGGCCGATCATCCCACCGATTGTGCACGACTCCGAGCCCCCCGCGTCTGCCGCCAGCCGGCGCCCGAGCGGAGCCAGTTGCGCGTTCACGACATCGAGCACGACCCCGGGCTGCACGACCACGCTCTCGGGCTGGATCGCGACGAGCCGTCGGAAATGCCGGCTGAAGTCGATGACCAGGCCCGGCCCGAGCGATTCACCCGCCAGACCGGTCCCCGCCCCACGCGCGTGGAGGGGAATTTCATGTTCGGCCGCGTACCGGACCACCATCAGCACGTCGGCCTCGGTTCGGGGGACGACCACGCCCAGCGGGTCGATCTCATAGAGGCTGGCGTCGTGCGCGTAGGGGGCGCGCTCGACCGGTGCGAACAGCAACTCGCCCTTGACGATCCCACGCAAGTCATCGTGAATCCGCCTGCGGTGCTCATCCACGGCTGGGTTGCGACCTCATTTGTAGCAAGGATGGCCGGACAGGTCCTCGACGCCCCTCTCGGGTCAGGAAGGCGGGGGCGAGCCGGCTGATGCCCGACCCGCCCGCAATTGCTCGGCACGCAACCGCTCCTGGCGATAACGCTCGCCGATCGCCAGGTCGAATGGCCTGAACCGGCCCTCGAAATTGGATCCCACGCCGCGATACTGGCCGAGACAGCGGTAACATATGGTGACGTCGGGCACCCGGTAATACAAGATCATATCCAGCAGGGCCGATGCCAGCAGGACCACGTAGGCTGGAATGGGTTGCTCGAAATACCAGAAAACGGTGCTGATCGCGAACCCCACGATCACGATCAGCAAGCCCAGACCCTGGGGGAAGTCTTTCTGGAGGTAGAGGTCATCGGTCGCACACCAGGCGCACGACCGCAAGCCGTCTTGATCGAACGCCTCGTGGCGCATCGGGCGCCCCCGCGAACAACCCCGGCAAGTGACCGTCGGGGCCGATTCGATCGATGCAACCGTAGCCACCGCGCCGCAATGCGGACAAGCGAACGTCAACTCCATCGTCTCGCGATCCATCCCCGGGCGCGAACGCGTCGGTGGAAAGAAGGTTTCAATCATTTTCTTCCATTGTAACGGCTTGCGCCATGCGGAAGGTTCCATCTCCCTCATTCGGAGACCCACGCCCGATGGAACTGTCCGAATTCTTGGCGGGCAGGTTTCCACCTGCCCTCGGATGTACCAGAAGACGGCAGGCGGAAGCCGACCTGCGGTGCGGGAGATGCCGGACTCGATCGCCGGGCATGGGGATGAGGGGCGGCCTCGGTCCGACGGAAGGAGCGCCCGGGCGGAGCGAGGATCAGGTGAGCAGTTCACCGAACAGCACGAGCGCGAACGCAATATAGAGGATTCCCGTCGCCGACTGCGTCGCGCGGATCTGGACCGTCTTCCAGGTCAAGACAGTGGCGAGGGCCGGCCCGGCGAACCCCATCCCCCAGCGCATTGCGCAAGAGCAACGGAGAAAGCGGGACCGAGGCGTTTGGCATCGTCGCGGCGTGTTCCTCGATCCCCGACCACCACCCCAGGGCGGCCAAGAGGGCGCGGGTGCTCAGGGCCCAGGCCATGCATCGGACGAAGCGCCGCAATGGCGCGGTCGACATCGTCGGGGCCGTCAGGTAGTGATGCCCCAGGAGCATCGCCGTCAGGGTCGAACCCATCAAGAACGCCGAGGCGAGTCGCTCCGAGGCGTGGAGCGCCCAGACCTCCCCGTCGGGAGCCTTCGACGCCGCTACGATCGTCGCGCCGCAACCCAGCGCGATCAGGGCTGTGAACGGGATCGCGACGCGAGGCAGCCCTAACCCCCAGGCGATCGAGGCGAGATAGCCCAGAACCGCCGTGGCCACCACGACCGTCAGGGCCGGCCCGGCGGTGCTCGCCCGCGAGAGGTCGAGTGCGGCCAGGACGAGCAGGCCGAGGATGACCTGGCAATGGGTCCGGAAAAACGTCACCGGGACGACCCGCCAGGGCGTCGCCAGCAGGAGCACCGCGAGCCCGCTCGCCAGGCGAACCCCGAAATCAGCCAGCATCGGAATCGGCATCGCCGGGCTCGTTCGGGTGGGTGGGGCCCTTGTCGCAGGGCGTGTCGGACACGCCACCTACGATAAGCATGTCTCACCCGCCCGACAAGGGAGTGTAAAGGGACGTGACCGGCCGACACTTCAGTTCAGGGGCCAGGTGCCACAACCTCCTGAACGGTCGAGAAGCACCACGGTGGCAACTGCCACCAGATCCGAAACAATTATTCATAACACATGATTACAATGGAATGCATAAGACGGAGCATGAAGGGGTCACTCCTTGGCGTTTGTCGGGGGCCTCGATCCGCGTTCGATGGGAGGCAGTACGGTCGGATCCTAACGTCACATGCCGAGCAGCCGCTGGATCAGGACCCCGACCGTCTCGGCGAGTTCGATCCCACCTCCGGCCATGCCGCCGATCTTCAACAGGATCCTCTGGGCCGACTCGAGCTTCTCCTCCATGCGGGGTCTCTTCCCCTCCCGGCCTGCCTGCACGGCCATCTTGAACTCGCCGACTGCATCACTGCGGTCGTCCCCCGCGTCGTCGGGGAGTTGGAGATTCGCCAGGTCGTTGCAGATCGAGCCGATCGTCTCGTAGACCGCCTCCATGTCGTCGGCGCGGGCGGCGGTGGTCCTGCTGGTCGTATCTTGGTGATATTCCCGGCAGCCACGTCGCCCGTGGTAATGTTCCCGATGACGTTCCCCGAGCCGAGATCGACACCCTTGCGGGTCCGGTCGATCCTGACGTTGCCCCCAGCCTGGATCCTGCGCCCGATCGCCTTCGCGACGGCCGCCTTGACGAGCTCGATCTCCCCGCCCTCGGGCGGCTCCTTGTCGATCGCCTTCGGATCGAGGGCCCCGAGGTTTCCCCCCCTGGTGGAGGGCGACTGGGAACGGGCCAACCCCGTCGACGATCGTCAGCATCGGGTCTTGATGTCCGCCCGACTTCGATCAGACGCTCTCGTAGACATGCTAGTAGAGCTCATAGAGGCCGATGTAACCCCCGTGCCCGGCCGCCTTGCCCCGCAAGCCCTCGATCAGGGCCTGACCGAAGTAGGTGTTGGAGTCCTGGCTGGTGAAGTAGGAATACTGGGTCGGGCGGCTCGCGGTGATTAGGTCGTGTGGACAACAACTGAGTAATCTTGGCGATCTGGTGAAGTAGGAATACTGGGTCGGGCGGCTCGCGGTGATTAGGTCGTGTGGACAACAACTGAGTAATCTTGGCGATCTGGGTTACCGCAGCAGGACCATGATTGAGGTCACATGAACAAATGCCAAGAAGTTCTGGGCCGTCTTCTCATACCTGGTGGGTGCGATCGCGCCAGTGCCACGGTTTTCGGCGGAATTTGAGTGGTTTGCGACCTGAGAGTGGCTCGAGTCCCCCCTCGATCACACCGGTCCCTTGAAAAGGAGGCGACTTTCTCGCGAAATGACACGAGGTCTGGAACTCGCTCGCCTCCCGAGAAAGGTCGCCTCGAGGGACCATGCTACGTCTGTCCGCCCCCTGCTGGCAACGCCCTTCGCCACCTCCTTGTCCCCGCTGACCGTCCGTCTGATCCCCGTGATCACCCGGATCGGTCAGCTCATCGCCCGCTTCCGCAGGGCGGACGTGACTCCCCAAGCCTGCCACCAGTTCGAGACCCAGTTGCACGATCAGCTCCAGGAGCTGGGGCGGATCATCGTCGAGTGGACGTTCAATCACATCGAGCCGCACGACCGTCGGGACATGCCCAGCCAGATGTGTCTCCAGGGGGTCTGGTATCGCCGTCGCTCCCAGACGCCCAACCGCACCGTGGCGACCCTCTTCGGGACGATCACCCTGTGGCGCCTGTTGTACCAGCCCCTGCACGGCGTCGAGCGGTCGATCTTCCCGTTGGAGATCCGCTTGGGACTGGAAGCAGGGTTGGCCACACCCGCCCTGGCCGAGCGAGGGGCTCGGGCGGCGACGGCATCCACCCAGAACGCGGTGTTAACCCTGAAACAAGCGTGATACGAGGATTGACATAAGGTTGACAGTGTCTTGCACCCTATGAAACAAGGCACGAACCGAGACGACGGAATTCGGAGAGACGCTCACTCGAAAACGACAACCCTGTCGCAAGTGCTAACGACAAAAGCCTTTGAATACAGGGGTGAGGTCCCAAGCAGCCTTTCATCACGCTTGTTTCAGGTCTAGCCCTTGATGGGAGGTCTGGACTTCCGACGCCCGATGGTAGTCGCCGCCGGGCGTCTTCATTGTCGTCAGGACCGGCCCGCCATCTTCATCCCGGACGCCTGGGCGACTTGGTTTCCCCCCGACCTCGACTCCCGGTCCTCCGAACGCTCCAGACGCTCCGATCGGCGAACCGGCGCCGGTCCCGACGAGGATGCCAACGGCCCTTAAGCCCACCCGGTCAGGCCCGGACAGGCCGGCGACCGCGATCGGCCCGACGACGAGAGCCATCACCGCCGAGGACCTCCCCGTGGGGGCCACCAGGATCGCCCAGGATCGCCGCCACGGCGTCCGCGAGGGCCGGGTCGATGATTCCCTCGTCGGGTCGCCGGGAGGGCACGGGGCCGCGTCCGAGGCGCCCTGAGGGCCGGTCGCCCGCCCCTTGCGGGGCGAAGGCCTCCCGGCGAAACTGGTGACGACCTCTGTGATGCCGCAAGGCGTTGAGCACAGACAGGAGGAGAGACGCGTGTGTTCGTCGACGAATATCAGCAACTCAGCGATTTGATCGTCGCGGGCAAGTACCCGGAGGCGCTGGCGTTGCTCGCGGAGCTGGACGTCATGGGCCGCAAGCAGGAAGTCCGCAGGATCCGGAGTTTCATGCGGATTCTGCTGACGCACCTCATCAAGCGTGCGGCGGAGCGTCGGACGACCAGGTCGTGGGACGACTCGATCGAGGAGGCGGTCGAGACGATCCGCGAGGACGGCGATTTCCTGGCGCGGGAGGAGCGGGACGACCTCTTGCGGTCCGCCTGGACCTGGTCGGTCCGCAAGGCGGCGTCGGAGGTCGAGGGTGGCAAGTACACGGCCCGCGAGCTGGAGCGGGTCGTCGACCGCGACGCGATCCTCGCCGAGGCGCTGGCCCTGCTCGATGCCGAGGACGGCTAGTGGTCTGTCAATTTTTGATTGACGGGTATACTCTCTTCAGCTTGACCCGCGCGTCGGCGATCGTGAAACGCCAGTTGATGGTGATTTTCGCCTTGTTGCGCTGAGTCTCCCAGACACCGACCTCCCTTCGGACCACCTTCGTCGCATCCAGGCGGCGATCAAGACATTGGCGGTCCAGGATGGAGAGTTCCGTTTCTGCCATGTTCAGCCCGCTGCCATGGACGGGGGTGGGGTGGATCTCCAACCGACGCGCCAGGCGGCGCGCCTCCTCGGGGGCAAAGGCCTCGTACAGCGCGCCGATTGTATGCGTGTTCAAGTTGTCCTGCACCCACCGCAGACCGATCGCCTCGGGGTAGATCTCATCCAGGATCACCCGCAGGCACTCGGCCCAGTCCACCTTGGTCCGACGGTCGCGGACGAACACCTTCCGCCATCCGCGAAGGGGTTCCACGAATCAGAATAGGTTGCAGACGCCCTTGCGTTCGTACTCGTAGTCATAGAGAACCGGGCGGCCCTCGCACGCGGGCAAGGGGATGCGGGTCTCGGCGATCAACTGCTTGGGCATCTCATCCCTGCCCACCACGGGATATCGCGGATCGTAGGGCAACTGATACAGATCCAGGAGATCCTCCATCCGGGCCACGAACTCGGCGTCAGCCTTGGGAGGAAAGCACCACGTCTCCTCGTGCCACGGGATCACGGCGTTTTTTTAAAACCTGCCGCACGGCCTCGGGGGAGACCGCGCCGCGGCCCAACGCCACCAGTCGGTCGGCGATCAGCCGCAAGGTCCAACGCTTGCGCCCGGCGGCGGATCGCTCTTGGCGATCGCAATGATCTGCGCCTGCTCGCGTCGATCGACTTTGTAGGCTCCGCGTGGACGGGGTCGCGGAACCAGCGCCGATTCCAGCCCCTCCTCGACAAAGCGTTGCCGCACCCGTTCCACCGTCCGAGGCCCGATACCCAACGTGGCGGCGATCTCCTGGTCCGTGCGCCGCAATCCATCGACCGCCTCGTCGGCGAACAGGAGGAGGCGCGCGTGGTTGAGCTTGCGGGCGGCTGCTTTGCCCGATGAGAGCATCGACCGCAACAGGGCTCGCTCCTCGTCGGTGAGGGTCACCTTGTATGTCCGTTTCCCGGCCACGGCGGACCTCCTTCGGTTGCTCCAGGATCTTGGGGTACAACCGAAGGATGGACACCCTCGCCATACTCGTCAATCGAATTTTGACAGACCACTAGCTTCAGCCGGCCTCGGGCCGGAAGACTTCAGCCGAGCTTGGCTCGGAAGGCTTCGAGCCGGCGTCGGGCCGGAAGCCTTCAGCCGAGCTTGGCTCGGAAGGCTTCGAGCCGGCCTCGGGCCGGGAGACTTCAGCCGAGCTTCGCTCGGAACAGGACTTGAGTCCGTTACACCGAAGCCACCGCCTTTAGGCGGTGGAGCATTCACTCCATAAACTCCGGGGGTTTTCGAGCTTTTACCGAGCTTTTGACACCGAAGCTCTATATATCACGCTTGGTTTAGGCCTAGACGGGATTCATTGGGTGATCGTAGGTGGCGAGAGCGGCCTGGGCGCGAGGCCGATGAATGAGTCGTGGGTCGTCAGCATCAGGGAGCAATGCGACGCCGCGAAGGTGCCATTTTTCTTCAAACAATGGGGTGGCGTGAGGAAGTCGGAAACGGGGCGGCACCTGGAAGGCCGTACCTTCGACGCGATGCCTGCACGTCCGTCGCGCAAGGTCCCTCCGAATCGGGCCAGGCTGGCGTTCATCGAGGAAGTGATGGCGTGGGTCGTCGATAATGATAAGGTCGATGATCCGATGCGGGAGGATGATCGGAGATCGGCGAGACAGCCGCTCCTGTACTGACGCTATCGATCATAGTCATGACGTAATATTGTGCATTAATGATTTACTAATGTAAGACTGCTCTTCCTTACCACTCGCTCAATGACTTGAGGTCAAAATGCAAAATATAGTCAGCAGAGCGACTCGGATTTGGTTAGCCTGCTTCAGTCTTGCATTCTCCCTCATGCAAAATGCTTATGGGGAAAATTTCCAAATCCTTGTCGACCATGAACCATCGCCCGCCAGCGGCATGCTCGAAAATGTCTCCAGTGGGAATGGCACGAGGATAACGCAAGGCTCTGCTGTTGAATAGCTTGCGGCGACACTGATTCGCAATTGATCCTATGCTTTATTATAAGGTATTATACCCCGCTTGATCAACCGCTTCGCTCTCTTCCGCGGCATCCGCAGCAGCGGGTGCGGCTTCGGCCGGCGCTTCACCGCGCGCGGCTCGTACCGGTCCGGGCGAGCGTCCACGCGTTTCTTCGCGATCAACTCCAACAGCCGCGGAAGATCCGCCTTGATCTGAACCGGATCCTACAGATGACTCTCCTCGAATGCGCACACCGTATGCAACGACCCCGTGAAGCTTAGCCGCCGCGGCTGCACTGCCCCGGCCCGCGCCGCCTCCGCCATCAGACCCCGGATCCAGTTGTACGCCAGCAGATGCACCGCCACCTCCTTGCGCACCATCGCCGGGCTCTTCGTCCGCAACATCTCCATCTTCATCTGAGTCTTCAATGAACGCCGATCCAATTCCGCATCCCACCGCTGACGGAACAAATTCCCCAGCTCTTCGGATCGATACGTCTTCGCCTCCACCAGTGTCGTCACAACCACCAGAGTGCGGACCCGCTTGGTCGGGTCTTTGACCCGGACGCGGAACTCGCGCAACGTCAGTTCCGCGGGCATCGCGTCGTACTCGGCGCGACTCCTCCAGTCGGGGATCTCCTTGGGTTTCGGCCAGGTGATGAGATGATCCTCGCGACCCAGTCGGCGGCCCCGGCGGAAGTCGGCCTTGCGGCACTGGTGCAGACGCACCCCCACATCGCTGCCGCGCGCAGCAGGGCCGCGATCACCCAGTACGAGCAGAAGCAGCGGTCGGCCAGGGCGATGTCACCGGGCTGAAACTCGGCGATGATCTGTCGGAGCAGGGCCAGCTCGCTCGTTTGCTTGCCCTGGTACGGCCCGATCGCCGCATCGAGGACCGTCCCCACGGCCAGGCTGAAGATCACGAGGATGCGGGCGATCGGGAATCCCAACCCCGGCGCCTGAGACGACGGTTGCGGATACGCCGCCTGGTTCTCCGGGGTATCGGGCATGCGCACGGTCGAGCCGTCGAGGATCTTGACCGCGCGGCCGTGAAAGAGCCAGCAATCGCACGCTTGTTGCGGGATCACATGCCCGGTGCGGCGGACCAACTCCCAGGGAAGCGCTCGGGGAGGCGTTGCCGGGCTTCACCGTAGCTGGTCGTCTCCGTCGCCACCGCGGGAAGCCCCTGGTCGTAGAGGAACTTCTGGAAGCGATCGACGGCGTCATCGCAGGATTGGTCATCGGAGAGGATCTGGGAGAGGAACAGGCCCAAGGTAGGCTGTCCAGTCTGTGCTGTTTTTCCATGTTAGAATTCATGCCAGAATCGGTCCCGTCAAGGAGGGTGTTTCAAGTGGGGATTTAGTGATGAGCGACGACGGGGATGCTGCCCGAAAGGCAAGGAAACTCCGAGCCAGTCGTGATCGGTGGAAACAACGATCGGCCGAGAAACAACAGCAGATTCGACAGTTGCGGGTCACGAACCGTGACCTGTCTCTGAGCCGAGATCAGTGGAAAGCCCGCGTCAAAGACTTGGAGGAACAACTGCGAGCCTTGTCAGCGGCTCCTGAGAGCCCCTCCGCTGACGGTCCGCATGTCTGCGTCTTTTTTGGGGGCCAGATGCTCAATCGGTCAAGGACACTCCTGATCCCCCTCTCCTTGCTGGGCGACTGATTACACCCGAAGAGTTGTCTTGCGCCAAAGGACATGTCTACCCCCTGCTGTTGGTTCGCTTGGCTCTGACCTGGGTCTGCGAGGCTCACAGCAGTTATCGCGGAGTCGCCTTGATCTTTTCCTCCCTCCAAGGTGTTGTGGTCGCCGTTGGCCCATGTGCCGAGACCATTCGCCTGTGGCTGTTGCGTGTCGGCTTGTTTCTGCTGCGGCGGCCCTTGCCGCGTTGTTCCGATTGGGTGTTTCTTGTCGATCTGACCATCCAGTTGGGAGAGCACAAGTGTCTGGTGATCCTGGGCGTGCGCTTGTCGGTGTTACGCAGCAAAGGCTATAGCCCCGACCATCACGATGTCCAGGTGCTCTCGGTCGCTGTGTTGACGCGCTGCAACGGCGAAACCGTCGCGGCCCACCTGGGCACGCTCAGCCAACGTCTGGGCGTGCCGGTGCAGGTCGTCTCCGATCACGGCAGCGAGGTGCTGGCGGGAATTCGCTTGTTCCGGCGGAAACAGCAGGATCGTCACCAGTGCGTCGTCGAGACCTCCGACATCACCCACGGCCTGGCCATTTTGCTGAAAAACCAACTCGAGCCCGACGCGCGTTGGGCCAGTTTTGTCACGGCGTGCCAGAGCACGCGACAGCAGTTGCAGCAGACCGCAGGCAGCTTTCTGAAGCCCCCGGCCTGGCGCAGCAAAGCGCGGTTCCTCAACCTGGAAAGTCACTTGACGTGGGCCAACGAGATGTTGGTCTTGCTCCAGGGTGCCGATGTGGCGACTTTGGCGGAGCAACTGGGCCAAGGCGTTGCCGAGGCGGGGAAATGGTTGGAAGAGAAACTGGGTTGGCTGCGCGAGTACGCGCGCGAAGTGCGCGCCTGGAGTTACTTTCAGAAGGTCGTCAAAGTTGCCGAGGAAGAGATCAAGGAAGCAGGACTGAGCCGCACGAGTTGGCGCCGAGCCAAGGACCGCCTGGAAGGAGAAAGCCAACCGGTGGGAGTCGAAAACGAATTTCGAGGACGGGTCCTGTCATTTGTGCGGAAGGAAGGAGCCAAGGTACCTGCCAGGCAGAAGTACCTGGGGAGTACCGACGTGCTGGAGTCGTTATTTGGCAAGTACAAAGACCTTGCTGCACCAGCGCCCTGCCGGGAGATCACGGCGAATGTCTTGACGATCCCGCTGTTGGTGACCTCCTTGACGGCGGACCTCCTTCGCCAGGCATTGGAGACCGTTCGAGCACAGGATGTCGAAGAGTGGCTCGATGAACACCTGGGACCTTCCCCGCAGAAGAAGAAGCGAGCGGTGTTGAATGCGGCCCGTTCCAGTAACATGAACGAGGGCCCGGAACCAGCATGAAAAAAACGGCCCGAAATCACTACAGATTGGACAGCCTAGTCCCACAAACCGTAGTTGAGATCCCAAGAAGTTGACCGTCACGCTAAAATTACCTGGCTTTGCTAGTTTCCCAGTTACAAGGAGAGCTTTCACCATGCCGGGTAAGGCGGCTAAGATCACCATCACTGAACGTCAACATGACATCCTCCGCACGCTCCACGACGCCGTCACGGCTCCCTCGCATCTCCGGCAACGGGCCTCCCTCATCCTCCTGGCCTTCGACGGCCTTCGCAATGACGAGATCGCCGAGCAGGTCGGCCTTGGGCAACGCCCGGTCGGACTCTGGCGACGACGTTGGGCCAAGGCATGGAACCGCCTCATTGACCTCGAATGCAGCGAGACCCACGCCGCTCTGCGCCGGGCCATCGAAGCGGTCCTTACTGATGGACCGCGCCCCGGCGCACCGGGCAAGTTCACCCCGGAGCAAGTCACCCAGATCCTCGCGGTCGCCTGCGAGCCCCCCGAGAAGTCCGGCCGGCCCATCACCCACTGGACGGCGCACGAACTGGCCGATGAGGTCGTCAAACGGGGCATCGTCGCGTCGATCTCGACGTCCCAGGTGGGCCGCTACCTTCGCGAGGCCGCCATGCAGCCCCACAAGAGCCGGTATTGGCTCAACACCACCGAGAAGGTCCCGGAGCGGTTTCAGAAGCAGGTCGAGGCGGTCTGCGACACATACCGCATGGCGCCAGTGTTGGAGCAGACCCAGAACACCCACACCGTCTGCGTGGACGAGATGACGGGCATCCAGGCGTTGGAGCGGACCGCCGCCACCAAGCTGATGATCGCGGGGAAGCCGGCGCGGCTCGAGTTCGAGTACGAGCGGCACGGGACGTTGACCCTGATCGGCAACTTCCAGGTGACGACCGGGGAGTTGATCGCTCCCACGATCGGCCCGACGCGTACCGAGGCCGACTTCGCCAGCCACATCGAGCAGACGATGGCCATTGACCCGGGTGCGTCGTGGGTGTTCGTAACGGATAACTTGAACATCCATTGTTCGGAGACCTTGGTGCGGGTGGTGGCCAAGGCATGTGAGATCACCACGGCGCTGGGCAAGAAGGGGGTACGTGGTGTGCTGGGATCGGTGGCGAGCCGCCAGGCGTTCTTGTCGGAGCCCGGTCACCGCATCCGGTTCGTGTACACGCCGAAGCACAGTTCGTGGCTGAACCAGATCGAGGTGGTCTTCGGGGTGATCATGCGGAAAGTGATTCGCCGTGGTTCGTTCACCTCGGTGAAAGACTTGCGTGATAAACTGTCGAATTTTATCGAATATTTCAATCGAGTATTTGCACATACATTCCGATGGACGTACACGGGTCGTCCGCTGATGGCGAAGCCAGCAGCGTGAAGCAGGGCAGAGTAACGAACGAGGGTAAGCTGGCCGTATCATTGGCGTTCAACTGTGGTTCTTCGGACTAGCCACAGGGACCTCCTTGGTGTGGTGCCTGGCGTGCGGGTCTCAACCGCCAGGTTACCAACCGAGGAGGTCGCTTTGCTCCCCACAAAGCCACGCGGCTCAACTTCCGAAGAGACTGAAAAGTCAGGTTATCCTGGTGCCATTCGGAGCAGGAGGCATTTTTTCCGCGGTCGGGCGCTGTCTCACCGAACCGCCTCCTCTCAGGAAGGGCCGCCTCCAGGGCCAAGGGGACGGAGCGTGCCTCCGGAGGAGAACGCTCGTGGGCGGCCGCCTGGATCTTCCTGACTCTTCCTCCTCGGTCCCCCCGATCCTTCGGTGGGTGGCTCTGATCCTCCCGCGGGCGCAGGCGATCCGAGAGCCCCGGGGCCGTGTGGGAGGGCGACGGGTCTGGGACGGCGGGGAGCGGCCGCGTGGGATGGGGCCGCAGCTCCATCATACAGATTTACACTCCAGCATCTTTTGAGAATCGAACTCAGCGGGGTTCGAGCAGAGAAAAGGCCAGAAATCCCGCAGAATCTTTGGCACTGGCGCGATTGCACCCCGAGGAACTGGCCGGCACGCACCCGCGGTTCGGCTACCGGCGGATCCGGCCCGTCGGTCCGCGAGGGGTGGTCGGTGCACAAGAAGGCGGTGCGGCGGATCTGGCGCCTGTCGGGGCTGAGACTGGCCGGACCTCGTGCCGTGCCCAAGCCCCGGCGGCCGCACGGGCAGGACGTCAACGCCTGCCACCTCCGGCCGTCGCGCGGCAAGGATGATGTATGGACATGGGGCTTTATCTTCGACCGTACCAGCGAGGGCCGGAGCCTGAAGTGGCTGAGTCTGGTCGACGAGTATACACGTGAATGCCTGGCGTTGGAGGCGCACCGGGGCATGACGGCCGAAGAGAGCCGTGCCATCCTGGCCGGCGTGGCGGCGGAGCGTGGCGGCCCGCCGCACCGAGTCCGCAGCGACAACGGCCCGGAGTTCGCCGCGGAGGTGGTGCGGAGTTGGCTGGAAGGGGCGGGCTCCGCGGCGCTGGACGTGGCGCCGGCCAGCCCGTGGCAGAACGGCTCCGCGGAGTCGTTCCACAGCAAGGACCGCGAGGAGTTCCTGGACCGGGAGGAGTTCGAGAACGAGCCTCAGGCCCAGGCGTTGGGCGCGTTTTGGAAGGAGGAGTATAATACGGAACGCCCGCACAGTTCGTTGGGAGATCGGACACCGGCCGAGTGCGCGGCCACTTGCGCGAGGTACGTGCCTATCGAAGAGGACCCGCTTGACGGAAAGCCTCCTGAACAAACGCACGGATAGATTCGCATTATGGCTGGACCAAGAAATGGGGCGCAGGCCATTCCGCAAAATCTACCCTCAAGGAGGGCAACGCCCCGCCAACTCTTCGGGTGTAATCAGTCGCCCAGCAAGGAGAGGGGGATCAGGAGTGTCCTTGACCGATTGAGCATCTGGCCCCCAAAAAAGACGCAGACATGCGGACCGTCAGCGGAGGGGCTCTCAGGAGCCGCTGACAAGGCTCGCAGTTGTTCCTCCAAGTCTTTGACGCGGGCTTTCCACTGATCTCGGCTCAGAGACAGGTCACGGTTCGTGACCCGCAACTGTCGAATCTGCTGTTGTTTCTCGGCCGATCGTTGTTTCCACCGATCACGACTGGCTCGGAGTTTCCTTGCCTTTCGGGCAGCATCCCCGTCGTCGCTCATCACTAAATCCCCACTTGAAACACCCTCCTTGACGGGACCGATTCTGGCATGAATTCTAACATGGAAAAACAGCACAGACTGGACAGCCTAGGCTGGAACTGGGCGATGACCGTGCGGAGCAAGGCCAGTTCACTGGTCTGCTTGCCCTGGCACGGCCCCATCGCGGCTTCGAGCACCGTGCCCACGGCGAGGCTGAACACCACGAGGAGCCGCGCGATCGGAAACCCCAGGCCGGGCTTTGGGGTGTCCACTTGGGGGTATGCCGCCTGGTTCTCTGGCGTGTCCGGCATGATCACGGTGGAGCCGTCGATGATCTTGACCGGTCGCCCCTGAAAGAGCCATGAGTCGTTCGCCTTTTGATGGATCGATTGCCCGGTCGTGCGGACGAGATCCCAGAAGACCCTCTCGGGCAGGCGTTGCCGGGCTTCGCAGGAGTTGCTGGTCTTGGGGGTGACCGGGGGGAGTTCCTGATCGTAGCGGAACTTCTGGAACCGATCGACGGCGTCGTCGCAGGAGTGGTCATCGGAGAGGACCTGGGAGAGGAAGATGCTCAGGGTGATCCAGGGGGTGTAGATCCGCTGACGCCACAGATGGTTGACGTGACGGCAAGCGGTCTCGACGAAGGCCCGCGAGAGAACCCTGAGGAAGGGGAGCCCCTTCTGCTGGACGAACTGGTCTCGGAAGTCATGGAATTGGTCGCGCGGCGATGAGGCGGTAGACTGAGCCACAGGGACCTCCTTGGTGTGGTGCCTGGCGTGCGGGTCTCAACCGCCAGGTTACCAACCGAGGAGGTCGCTTTGCTCCCCACAAAGCCACGCGGCTCAACTTCCGAAGAGACTGAAAGTTAGGTTATCCTGGTGCCATTCGGCTCCAGGCCCGTATCGTGAAGGCGATCCAGGAAGGCCGGTGGGGCAAGGTGAAGGCCTTGCAACATCTGCTGACCCACTCGTTCAGCGGCAAGGCCCTTGCCGTCCGACGAGTGACGGAAAACCAAGGCAAAGGGACTCCGGGTGTGGACCGGGCGATCTGGAATACCCCGGAGAAGAAAGCGACGGCCTTACAGACGCTCCGGCAGCGGGGCTACAACCCCCGACCGCTGAGACGTGTGTACATTCCCAAGAATAACGGCAAGATGCGTCCCCTCGGAATTCCCACGATGCAAGATCGGGCGATGCAGGCCCTCTACCTGCAGGCGCTCGATCCCATCGCGGAGACGACGGCCGACCCGAACTCTTACGGGTTCCGGAAGGAACGATCGACGGCAGACGCCATCGGGCAATGCCACACCGTCCTGAGCAACCGGAGCGGTGCTCGCTGGATCTTCGAGGGGGACATCAAGTCGTGCTTCGACCGGATCGGCCACGAATGGTTGATGGCCCATATCCCGATGGATAAGGGCATCCTCCGGAAATGGCTGAAGGCCGGGTTCATCGAGAAGCACGTCCTCCACGCCACCGAGGAAGGGACGCCTCAGGGTGGCATCTGTTCACCGGCATTGGCGAACCTGGCGCTGGATGGCCTGGAACGGGTCCTGAGGGGACGCTACCCGAAGGCCACCGCCCGGAGCCGGAAGGCCAAGGTCAATCTGGTGCGCTATGCGGACGACTTCATCATCACCGGGAGTTCGAAGGAACTCCTGGAGACGGAGGTGAAGCCGATGGTGGAGTCCTTCCTGAAGGAGCGAGGACTGGAACTCTCACCGGAGAAGACGCATCTCACGCGGATCGAGGACGGCTTCGACTTCCTCGGGCAGAACGTTCGCGACTACGGTGGCACCGTCCTGGTGAAGCCGTCACGGAAGAATGTCGCGACGTTCCTGGAGAAGGTCCGGGGGATCATCAAGGCGAGCCGGCAAGTCACGGCCGGACATCTGATCGTGAACCTCAACCCGGTGATCCGGGGCTGGGCGAACTATCACCGGCATGTGTCGAGCAAGCGGACCTTCTCGCGAGTGGACCACGCGATCTTTCGTGCGTTGTGGCGGTGGGCCATTCGGAGGCACCCCAAGAAGTCCCGACGATGGATCAAGGACCGCGACTTCGAAGTCGTCGGAGGACGGCATTGGGTCTTTCACGGCGAGGTCGCCGGTCGGGAGGAGAGGATCCAACCGGTCCGGCTCTTCGATGCTTCGAGTCTACCGATCCAGCGGCATACGAAAGTCAAAGGAGAGGCGAATCCCTATGACCCGGCCTGGGAACCGTACTTCGAGGAACGCCTGGGCGTGAAGATGGCCGGGACCCTGATGGGTCGATGGACTCTGCGTCTGCTTTGGCGGGAGCAAGGCGGGATCTGTCCGGTCTGCCATCAGAAGATCACCACGGGGACGGGGTGGCACAACCACCACATCCAGTGGCGAACCCATGGGGGCCAGGATACGATCGAGAATCGCGTGCTCGTGCATCCGAACTGCCACCAGCAGATTCACAACCAAGGTTTGGACGTGGGTAAGCCGCGTCCCGAGAGGGGCGTTTGAGAGGCTTGAGCTGCATGAATGGAGACATTCCCGTGCAGTTCTTAGGGGAGGGGGTGACGGTGACGTCACCTCCTTACCCGACGCCTGGGTGGGCAACCGCCCAGGTCTACCCGGAAATACTGGCGAACTTAACAAATCCCCCTCTACCCGAATGGCACGAGGATAACGCAAGGCTCTGCTGTTGAATAGCTTGCGGCGACACTGATTCGCAATTGATCCTATGCTTTATTATAAGGTATTATACCCCGCTTGATCAACCGCTTCGCTCTCTTCCGCGGCATCCGCAGCAGCGGGTGCGGCTTCGGCCGGCGCTTCACCGCGCACGGCTCGTACCGGTCCGGGCGAGCGTCCACGCGTTTCTTCGCGATCAACTCCAACAGCCGCGGAAGATCCGCCTTGATCTGAACCGGATCCTACAGATGACTCTCCTCGAATGCACGCACCGTATGCAACGACCCCGTGAAGCTTAGCCGCCGCGGCTGCACTGCCCCGGCCCGCGCCGCCTCCGCCATCAGACCCCGGATCCAGTTGTACGCCAGCAGATGCACCGCCACCTCCTTGCGCACCATCGCCGGGCTCTTCGTCCGCAACATCTCCATCTTCATCTGAGTCTTCAAGGAACGCCGATCCAATTCCGCATCCCACCGCTGACGGAACAAATTCCCCAGCTCTTCGGATCGATACGTCTTCGCCTCCACCAGTGTCGTCACAACCACCAGAGTGCGGACCCGCTTGGTCGGGTCTTTGACCCGGACGCGGAACTCGCGCAACGTCAGTTCCGCGGGCATCGCGTCGTACTCGGCGCGACTCCTCCAGTCGGGGATCTCCTTGGGTTTCGGCCAGGTGATGAGATGATCCTCGCGACCCAGTCGGCGGCCCCGGCGGAAGTCGGCCTTGCGGCACTGGTGCAGACGCACCCCCACATCGCTGCCGCGCGCCAGCAGGGCCGCGATCACCCAGTACGAGCAGAAGCAGCGGTCGGCCAGGGCGATGTCACCGGGCTGAAACTCGGCGATGATCTGTCGGAGCAGGGCCAGCTCGCTCGTTTGCTTGCCCTGGTACGGCCCGATCGCCGCATCGAGGACCGTCCCCACGGCCAGGCTGAAGATCACGAGGATGCGGGCGATCGGGAATCCCAACCCCGGCGTCTGAGACGACGGTTGCGGATACGCCGCCTGGTTCTCCGGGGTATCGGGCATGCGCACGGTCGAGCCGTCGAGGATCTTGACCGCGCGGCCGTGACAGAGCCAGCAATCGCACGCTTGTTGCGGGATCACATGCCCGGTGCGGCGGACCAACTCCCAGGGAAGCGCCTCGGGGAGGCGTTGCCGGGCTTCACCGTAGCTGGTCGTCTCCGTCGCCACCGCGGGAAGCCCCTGGTCGTAGAGGAACTTCTGGAAGCGATCGACGGCGTCATCGCAGGATTGGTCATCGGAGAGGATCTGGGAGAGGAACAGGCCCAAGGTGATCCAGGGGGTGTAGAGGCGTTTCCGCCACTGATGGTTGCAATGGCGGCAGGCGGCCTCGACGAGCGACCGCGAGAGGAGTTCGAGGAAGGGGAGCCCTGGTTTCTGTTTGAGTTGGTCGCGCAGGGAATCGATTGGGTCGCGAGTGGAGGGAACGTGAAACTGAGCCATGGTGACCTCCTGGGTGTGGGGACGGGTGGAAGTCCGATTCAACCACCAAGCTACCATCCCAGGAGCTCGCGTTCCTGACCCCGGAGCCGCGGCTCTCAAGTGCGACCCGCAGGGAAACTGAGGTGCCCCGCGCCCTCGGTCCCCGAATTTTTACAATAAGTGATCTTATAATTTACTGATCGCTGCGCAAAGGAGGTCAAACGTTCCCAGGCGACTTCGAGTGAGGCCCTGACAAGTGGAACGGCTTGGTTCCCTTGGGAAATAGAGGTTCTTCTGATCGGTCGGTGAAGGGTATTGGCGAAACCCTCACTCTGCAAAAACTTGACCTTCTTTGCGCAGCGATCAGTAAGAATTATAATCGTCGCAAACGTTTAAATGGCAAGGCTTTGCGTTATCCTCGTGCCATTCGAGCCGGAGGCGTTTTTTCCGCGGTCAGGCGCTGTCTCACCGAACCGCCTCCTCTCAGGAAGGGCCGCCTCCAGGGCCAAGGGGACGGAGCGTGCCTCCGGAGGAGAACGCTCGTGGGCGCCCGGCTGGATCTTCCTGACTCTTCCTCCTCGGTCCCCCTGATCCTTCGGTGGGTGGCTCTGATCCTCCCGGGGGCGCAGGCGCTCCGAGAGCGCCGGGGCCGTGTGGGAGGGCGACGGGTCTGGGACGGCGGGGGAGCGGCCGCCTGGGATGGGGCCGCAGCTCCATCATACAGATTTACACTCCAGCATCGTTTGAGAATCGAACTCAGCGGGGTTCGAGCCGAGAAAAGGCCAGAAATCCCGCAGAATCTTTGGCACTGGCGCGATTGCACCCGGAAGGGGCGGGCTCCGCAGCGCTGGACGTGGCGCCGGCCAGCCCGTGGCAGAACGGCTCCGCGGAGTCGTTCCACAGCAAGCGCCGCGAGGAGTTCCTGGACCGGGAGGAGTTCGAGAACGAGCCCCAGGCCCAGGCGTTGGGCGCGCTTTGGAAGGAGGAGTATAATACGGAACGCCCGCACAGTTCGTTGGGAGATCGGACACCGGCCGAGTGCGCGGCCACTTGCGCGAGGTACGTGCCTATCGAAGAGGACCCGCTTGACGGAAAGCCTCCTGAACAAACGCACGGATAGATTCGCATTATGGCTGGACCAAGAAATGGGGCGCAGGCCACTACCCCTTCTTGGAAACCTTCGTCGCCTTCTTTTTCGTCGCGGCGGTGGCCTTCTTCACCTTAGCGATTTTCTTCTCGGCGGCCTTCTTCACTGTGGCGGGCTTCGTCGCGGCCGGGGCCTTCTTGACCTTGGGGGCCTTCTTCGTGGTCGTTTTCGAGTTCGGCGGTTCTGCGGCCGGGGAGTCGTTGATTTCGATGTCGAAGATAGCGCCCAGCTCGGCTGACTCGATCATGGGGGCGCCGTGTTTGGCCCGCGTCGGGGCTGCGGGGATCGCCTGTTCGATCAATTCCTGGTGATCCACTCCACGGAGCTCGAAGAGCAACTCGGGTGATGAGTCGAGGCGATTTCCGATCCCATACATCACCGCGGCCAGATGCTTGCACATCCCCGCGTAGTCCGGGCAACTGCAACGCATCTTGATCTCTTTCGGCTTCGGGAAAAGCCCCTCAGCCCGATCCGTCACGGCCTCCATGACCGCGTTCGAGAGCTTCCCCTGCAACAACTCGACCAGCGAGCCGATCTTGCCCGCGCACAGCTCTTTCACGACCTGCCAGGCTTTCTGGGGGAGCGCGGCGATTTCGATCTGAACCGTGTAAAGTTCCGATCCGCTCACGAGGGCTTTGATCCGCCCCTTCTCAATCTTCAGGTCCACGACCGAGCCGTTGCGGACGTACGTCCGCCCGCGCGGCAGGCGGTTCTCAAAGTCGCTGTAACTCTCCAGGTTCGTGCACCACGCCTTGCCCCAGAAGGTCGAGACGATGGCTCGACCCTCGATGACGACCGGGGAGACTGCCTGCCCCTTCTTGACCCGCTTGGCGACTTCCTTCGCGGCTTGAGCGCGCCGCTTGGCCACTGGGACGTAAGGCTTGTAGTCGTAGCGCCAGCCCATAAGAGTATCCTCCCTCCTGTCGTCCTCGTCAGGCGTCGATCGCCTGATGGAGATCCAACTTCACGAATTGCAGTAACGTATCGTCGTCCATTTCGGTCAACAAGACCTCTCCCGATTCGTTACCGCCGATTGCCTCGTCCGCGACCTGGGTCTTCCGCATGATCATCTCGTCGATCCGCTCTTCGACCGTTCCCCGGCAAATGAACTTATGAACGAGCACGTTCTTCTTCTGCCCGATCCGGAAGGCGCGGTCGGTTGCCTGGTTCTCGATGGCGGGGTTCCACCAGCGGTCGAAGTGGATCACGTGCGACGCCGACGTCAGGTTCAGCCCGGTCCCACCGGCTTTCAGCGACAGCACGAAGAAGGGCGGGCCGTCTTCCCGTTGAAATCGGTCGACGTACTCCTTCCGCTTCGGGACGCTCGTCCCCCCGTGGAGCACCAACCCGGGTCGACCGAACAGCGTGGCGAGGAACCCGGCCAGCGGTTCGGTGATCTCGCGAAACTGCGTGAAAACGAGCACTTTCTCCTGCCGGGACGCGATCTCCTCGGCGATCTCCGCCAGCCGTCGAAACTTGCCGCTCCGGTCGGCCGCGTAGTCATTGGTGCCGGTCACCTGCGCGGGATGATTGCAGATCTGCTTCAGCCGCATGAGCTGGGTCAAAACGATTCCCCGGCGCTGAATTCCGTCCGTGGCATCCAACTGCTCGGCGAGTTCTTCGACCGCCTTCTGATAGAGGGCCGCCTGGTGCTTGCTCAGCGAGCAGAAGGCTTTCACCTCCGTTTTGTCGGGAAGATCGGCGATCACACGCTTGTCAGTCTTCAGCCGCCGAAGAATGTAGGGGCGAACGAGATTTCGAAGCGGTTCGAACGAAGGAACCGACGCGTCTTGCAGCTTCTTGACGAACGAGCTGAATTGCTTGGCCGTGCCCAAGAGCCCGGGGTTCAAGAAATCAAAGAGCGACCAGAGATCCGACAGGCGATTCTCGACGGGCGTGCCTGTCATGGCGATCCGGGTGCCGGCGGTCAATTCCTTCACGGCGTGCGTCTGCTTCGTGCCCGAGTTCTTGATCGCCTGGGCCTCGTCGAGGATCACCAGTCGCCAGCGATACCGCTTCATCCAGTCCGTGCGGACGAGCATGCCGTAGGTGGTCACGATCAAGTCGAACACCTCCACGTCCGCGAGCCCGACCTCGCTCCCCTTCGCGTTCACTTCCGACGGATGGACCACGGCGTACGAAAGGCTCGGCGCGAACTTCCCCAGCTCCGACTTCCAGTTCGCGATCAAGGAAGCCGGCACGACCAGCAGGCTCGCCGCCTTCTTCTTTGATTGCTCGCGCTTGAGTTCGAGCAGCAGCGAAATAACCTGGACCGTCTTGCCGAGGCCCATGTCATCAGCCAGGCAGGCGCCCAGTCCCAGGCGCGCGACGAATCGCAGCCAGGAGTAGCCCGTCTGCTGATACGGGCGAAGCTCCGCTTTCAACTCGGGAGGAGCTTTCTCCAGCCGGGTCTCGGGAGAGCGCAGACCCTTGAGAACGGAATCCAGCTCCGCCCCGGCGGTCAGGCCCGTCCACTCGCGAATCGACGCTTCTCTGCCCTCCTCTTGCTCCTTAGCGAGATTCGCCCCGGAAAGGAGGCGCATCCCTTGAAAGAACGAGATGCCTTCCCGGCGAACATCCTTTTCGACGCGCTTCCAGTGAGTCAGAGCTTCATTCAGCTTCTCACGATCGACCTCGACCCACTTCCCTTTCAGCGGGATCAAGCCGCCGCTGGACTCGAGCAACTGGGCAATCTCGTCGAGACCGAGCGTTTCTCCCTCCAGACTGACGCCGACGGAAAACTCCAGCAGCGAATCGACCCCGATGCCCGCCGAATTCTTCGTGTCGATCTTCACGCTGACGCGGGGCCGGGCCGGCTTCTGGGCGTTCCACCAATCGGGCACGCGTACGATCAGTCCGCTCGATTCGAACAGGGGTATCGCCTTGAGGAACTCGTATGCTTCCCTCGGGGACCACGCGAGGGGGTGATAGATCTCCGCGGAATCGACGAGTCGGCGAATCAATTCCGAGGATTCGGCGGCTCTGGAAATCGGGAGCAGCAGGGTGAGCATCGCCTCGCGGTTCTGTTCCCCGGCGTACTGCTGAAGCGCCCGGCCCAGGGGTTCGTGCTTCACCTTGCCCTGCGGCGTCAAACCGTTGGCGAACGTGGCCAGAAAGGCGAACGGATAATCCGGATTCCGCTTATTCTCGGCCAGATGCAACGTCACGCGACCGACGTATCGCCATTGCGGGTTGCGCTCGCGCAGATAGCCTTGCGTGCCGCCGGGGTGGCGCTTGATCTCGCTGTGGGCGAGTGCATCCAGGTCGCGCCACCAATTCGAAAGGACTTGTTCCGAAAGGTACTCCAACCCGGTCATGGGCGGGGCCTGGAGAACGGCCCGCTCGAGATCGGCCGGAGGGGGTGGGAGTTCGGTTACGGCTCCGCCGGGCTCCGCGATGGCGGCGTGGCAAAGGTTTGTGAGATAAAGCCGGGCGATGGATCGGGCGAACTCGAACGGCGGCGGCAGGGCCGCGTCCATCTCCTCGGTCGCCGAGAAGAACATCCCGCGCGCCGGGCTCTCTGTGTACGCTTCGAGGAGCCGTTTCGAGGGTTTCCGATCCGAGGTTGCCAGCGACGTCTCTCGAACGAGGAGATGACCCTCCGGCGTGATCGTCAGTTCGTGCATCGTCCGGCCGCCCGCAGTAGTTGGGGGTTTTTGCAGTACCCCGCGAAAAGGTTCAATTCAGGCTCCAGCGAGGAGTTTCCCTCGGTAAACACTGAGGATTTCGAGTCGGCATCCCTGTTCGCTTGTCGCAAAACTCGTCGCAAAAGGCGAAGGTTTTGCGTCCTCTCAATTTTGCTCACAGTCCGCCAAGAGTGAGATACGGCTGTAAAAGCGGCTTGCCCGCTCCAGAAACGGTTTGTCGGCCGTGATAAGGGAAGGCGACTGGCAACAATAATTTCCCTCTTTCGTCTTTCCAAATGTCAAGTTCTTCAGATCTCCGCTTATTATTGGGAAGGTTTTGCTGGTTCGCTATGAGGTCGAATCACATAGTTCAACTTTGGCAACACTCGGCGAGGCTTCACATTAACCCTCGCTCGCTGTTCCATGCTCACCTTCACTTTCGTCTCATACGTTTTCTGATCCAAAGCCGCTCGGCATCGGAAGCCCGTGTCGGACTTCGTGTGGCGGATGAACTGTAACATCACCTCGTAACTCACCAGAGGTTCTCCGGCCCAGTTCTCGCTGATCAGGCTGAACATCCGGTGCTCGATCAGATTCCACTTCGAGGCCCCAGGCGGCAAATGGGAGACACAGATGATCAAGCCCAATTCGTCGGCCAGCTTTTGCAACTCCCACTTCCAGGCAACCGGACGGCTGCCGTTCGATCCCCCGCCGTCCGCTGCGATCAAGAGTCGCTTGGCGTCCGGATAGCGCTGGTGGCCGACCTGAAGCCACCAGCGCCGGATCGCCGCTACCGCAAACGCTGCCGTCTCATGCGATGTGCCAATCACGACAAAGCCCACATTGCGGTGGATGTCAGAGATCCCGTAGGAGATCGCTATGCCCGCGGCGTCTTTGCGGAAATCATGGTCCAGCACCTTGCGGGCCTCCCGTCGCCAGCAGCGTCCCGGGTTCTTGAAGTTGCCCACCATTTCCCGCTTTTTCGCATCCACGCTGATCACCGGCCAACCCTTGCGGAGATAACGCCGCCGCTGGCGAGCCAAGGAACGAAACTGCCGATCTCGGTCAGGATCCTGCTTCCTGGCCAGACACTTGCGATTGGTCCGCAACGAGTAGTGACGCTCCCGCAACAGACGAGCCACCGTTTTCCGCCCGATGACAAAACCACGGCCACGCAACGCTCGGCACAGTTGCAGGGTTGATTTGTGAGTCCATTTCAACTCCGACATCGGATCGCCTGCCGTGACGTCACGCAACAGATCGTCCAACGCTTGGACCACCCCGGGCTCGAGTTGTTCCAGGCGTTTGCGTCCTCTGCCTGGTCGCCGGACTCGGTTCGCCACCTCCGCAGCGGACCGTTGACTCTCACGCAGGCCTCGCCGTATGGTCTTGGGACTCAAACCAGTGATCCGGGCCGGTTCTTCCGGCTTTCCTGTGGGTAGATTTACCTAAACAGGCGTATCGAATCTACGAGATCCGCCTGGAAATCAGGTGCTTTTTGAGCCCTGCGGTGGGTAAAGTTCCAGCCCCCCACAGTGAAAGAAAATCGCCGTCTTCAGATGCTCCCGGTGGCGAAAACCATAGGCGTTTTTTTAATCGTTTGGATCTTTGAATTGAGCCCCTCACTCGTGGCGTTCGTGATCCGATGATCGAAATACGTCAACACATTGTCCAGGTGCCCGTGGATCATCCGCGCCACCTCCACCACCGGCTTCAACCGCGAATGTGTCGCCCAAAAGTACCAGTGCTTCCAGTGCCGCAACGCCCACCCCTTGCGGCGGTACTCCCAGAGGTCGCGCAACTCCTCCTTGATCGCCCAGGCACGACCGGTCTGAAGCCTCAGAGCACGAAGGCCCGCGAGCCGCTCCGCGCCCGACTCCCTCAGGTTCTCCTCCGAGGTCAACCATACATATTTCGTCCCCTTCAGCGTATCATCCCCCTCCGCGTGCAACCGGCGGTGCTCACTCCGGCGTACCCGATCGACCGCGTCCGTCATATGCTTCATGATATGAAATCGGTCGAAAACGATCTTCGACCGCCCGTCGGGAACATGGGCCACCGTCGACGAGACGAACGGTTCCCACATGTCCATGGCCACCCCCTCGATGCCCGCCAACTGCTCCTCGGAGAGGGACATATAGTAGGCATCCAGGCTGGTTTTCTTGCGGTCGTCCGCGATGTACTCCACGGTCGACCGATCCAGGTCGCAGACCAGTGTGACATAACGGTGTCGCCTGGCTACCGCCTTCTCGTCCACACCAAGGTGCGCGATCACACGCTTCGCCTTGGAGAGCAGGCCGCGCGCGACGGCACGCTCCATGACGTTCCAGGCCTCGTCCCAACTGACCCGAAACAGGCGGGTGGCGCCGAGGACGTCGGCCTCGAGCAGCACGTCGATCGCGTGCCTTTCGAAGGGGAGAGTGAATCGAGAGCCGGGCAACTCCCAGGGGACACGGACCTGTCGGATACCGTGATCCCGGCAGGCAACCCGAGGGGGTCGGGCGTGCAGCCAGGTCAGGCAGTTGTCGTGATCGAGGTGTCTCCAACTCCTTGAGGGGAGATGATCGTAGATCGGTGAACGGATCGCACACTCTGGACATGTGAAGACAGCGTTGCGTCGATGCGCGAGCCAAACGTCAATCTTTCGTTCCTTCGCATCGAGAGAGACGTGCCCCACCCTCCAAGGCTGTTCCAGACACAAGAGCCTTGAGAAGAGATCAACATCGCGCATGGAAATGACCCTCCTTTTGGCTATTTGTACACCAAGTTTTACCCACAGGAAAGCCGGAAGAACCTCCGGGCCAAAGAAGCGATCCCACCCCGCCCCTGTTGGTGCGCCAGGAAGCCAACAAATCGGCGACGACGCTTCTCGTCCATGCCGGCCACCAAGCGGTTGATGGCTCGATGCTCCTCCGCAATCTCTCCCTGCGGTTGCATCAGACAAGAGTCACACGTACAGCAACGGATTTCCTGACGATGGATCCGAGACATTTCGGCTCACCTCCTTGCCGCTGGGCAATCATGGAGACAAGCCTATTATACTCCGAAAGAGGGAAGTTATTGTTGCCAGCCGCCGAAGCATCGAGCTTATTTGCCACGGCCAGGTATAGGCAATCCTGCAAGGTATGCGGGATTTGCAGCGACAGGCTTACCGCATCATCCAGGATTTCATGCTCCGGCAGCACCGTGACTGCCCCCGCCCGCAGATGACGCAACCAGTTATTGCACCGCGTCATGGTGACTTCCGCCGTCGCTTCGCCGGTGCAAACGCGCCGAGTGATCGCGGCAAGGACTTCCAGCCGGATCAAGTCGGGAGCAAACAGCGGGCTCGTGCCGTCCATGAGTTCAAGTGCGGCATCCGACCCCGCTTCGGGCAGATACCATTTCACCGCAACATTGGCATCCACGACGATCACCCGCGACTATCCCTATCTTCGCGGATGATTTTCGCGCTGTCCGAGAAGGCGCCGCATTTGGAGCGAAGCTCTGCCAGCCCCGCCCGCATTTCGCTGGCGATTTCACGCTTCTTCGTTAACGCAGCCTCGGTGATGATCTGCCGCAACTCGCTTTCCAGACTCAGTAGTTCCAAAAACAGTCCGACGGTTGGCTACAGCGCAAGTTCATATTGCACATCTCTTTCGGTATAGGTGACGTCCGCGACCCCGAATGCTTCCTCGACCACATGGAGCAACCAGAGCAACAGCGTCTCCCACCGGAGCCGCTCCAGCAAGATGACCCGACCGCCGCGCCGCGGCCTCGAGAGGATCGCGTAATGGAGCCACACCCACAGGTTCCGAAGCACCAGCGCGATCCCCACGTACAGCAGGCGCACCTGCGGGCGGCGCGTCGTCGTCCGGATCCGCCCCTCGTGCAGTTGGCGATAGCTCGACTCGATCCCGAACCGCAGCCGGTAGGTCGTGAACACCGACTCCGGCGAGGGCGGCTGGTAGCCCCAGTAGGCGTAGATCAATGCCTGACGCCCGTGACGCTTCCTCTCCCCGCGGGAGTTGCGACACTTCACGCAGATCGACACCGTCGCAGTGCGCTTCTTGGCGTCGGCCAGCGTGTAGGTGGACCAACCGCTCGTCCTCCAGGTCCGGAAGACGTAGCTGCCGCTGGGGCCCTTCGGATGCTTCGGCGCGCGGCCGTGACAGACCACCGGCATCAGGAACGGGTGGCGCGCCTGCTGGAGGTAGCGGACCACCGCCACGCTGTAGAAGCCGCGATCGAGCAGCAGCAGCCGGGGCCGGACGCCGACGCGGGCCGCCTGCCGGAGCAGGCGCTGGACGACGTCCTTGAGCGCCTCGCCTTTCTTCACGCCGGTCAGGGCCACGGTGGAGCGCTGGCCGTGGCGGACGACGTAGGCGGTGGCGTAGGCGTGGAAGTGGCTGGTGCCGTCCTTGGCCTGGGCGCGGTAGATCTCGTTGAGGTCGCGGAACGGCTGGCCGTGGTAGGGGATCAACGTCAGGTCGATGGCCAGCCGCTGGAGGCGCTGGCGCAGGGCCTTGGGCAGGTGCCCGGCCAGGGCGGCGTTGAGCTGTTGATGCAGGGTGGCGTAGTCGGGCAGGGTGGCCAGAAGCGCCTTGCGCCCGTCTCGTCGGAGGGGGCGTCGCGGAGGCGCTGGCCGGCGTCGGACAGTGAGGTGATCCGCGCGGCGGCGGCCAGCAACAGAGACCAGAGGACCTGGGCCGAGGTCTTGCGCTTGTAGTCCTTGAACTTCAGGTGCGCTTGCAGGTGCTCGGCGGCGAGGCGATGGACTTGGTTGCGGTTGAGGATACGACGGGGTGGGCGCATGGCTCCCTCCGGTGATGACTCGGTGATCCAAAGTCATTCTTCGGAAGTGGCTTGCGTCCATCCAGCTCAACCCTTCGGGGGCCGACCAATTTTGGAACTACTGAGACTGCGGCCATCAAGCTTTGCCTGGTGGCGATGCCACTCGACAACCTAATCATCGACATTTCTGACGCGTACTTCTGTCATACACAAAATCTATTTTTGTCGTACTCTGTAAATTGTCGCATTTCATAGAATATGTGTCAACAACCATTAGTCGCACAAGCAGGGGCGTTGCCGCCTGCGGTTAGAGTTGAAGGCAAAGCCGCATTACTCAATTGGGTGTAACTACTGGTTTCCGAGAGGATTCAGAACCATCGGCGGATTGTCGTATCTCACGGTATACCAAGGACCTCCGTGCTCTGCCTCGACGGTCTTGGGGGCGTCGATCAAGGTGAGTGAGGACCGGGATTTCACCGACTATTCCGAGGATCGCTTCGAGAACATGCCTCTGGTCCTCGAGACCATTCCTCTGATCCGAGCGATGGTCCGCGTTTTTGCGGAGATTCTTGGCCGCGAGACACGAGATCGATAATCCTAAATCGTTGAGCAGCAATTACCTTTGACCTGAACATCCGCTGGAAGCGAGTAGTTACACCCTACTCAATTTCAGTCGTTCCAAAATTGGGCTGCATGGCGAAGGACAAATGCCGATCGACGCAAGCTCCCCCCGAATAATGACTCTCGAGGACAGAGTCATCACCGGAGAGAGCCATGCACCACCCCATCGTATCCTCGACCGCCACCGGGTCCACCGCCTCGCCGCCGAGCACCTGCAAGCCCCTCTGAAGTTCAAGGACTACAAACGCCAGACCTCGGCCCAGGTCCTCTGGGCGCTCCGGCTGGCCGCCGCGGCCCGGATCACCTCGTTGTCCGACGCCGGCCAACGCCTCCGCGACGCCCCCTCCGACGAGACGGCACGCCAGGCGCTCGTGGCCACCCTGCCCGACGACGCCACACTGCAACGACAGCTCAACGCCGCCTTGGCCGGACACTGGCCCAAGGCGCTCTGCAAACGCCTTCAGAGGCTGGCCATCGACTGGACCTTGATCCCCTACCACGGCCGTCCCTTCCGCAACCCCGACGAGAGCTACCGCGGCCAGGCCCAGAGCGGCACTAGCCACTTCCACGCCTACGCCACCGCTTCCGTCATCCGCAAGGGGCAGCGCTCCACCGTGGCCCTGACCGGCGTCAAGAAGGGCGAGTCGCTCAAGCAGAGGGTAGCCGTTCACACCCCGAAAGCGGATGTTCAGTATACGAGACCGATCGACGATACAACGGAAATCGTAGGGAGAAACGCACTCGGGCTGTCAATCTAATGAACGCTTCATGGTTTTTCCCGTTGATCGCTAGCCTCCGGCATCAACGTCAGTTCGGATGAGCTGTTCAGTAAGCTGATCCGATATCGTCGGAAAAACCGGCAAATCCGGCGAAATCACGACACTCCTTGTTCAGTATACATCTGCTTTCGGGGTGTGAACGGCTACAGCAGGGGGTCCAACGTCTGCTCCGTCAGGCCGCCTGTGTGGGCATCCGGCCCCGACTGCTCCTGTTGGATCGCGGGTTCTCCCGCGTGGCGGTCGTTCGCTACCTCCAGGCGGCGCGGGTGCCGTTCCTGATGCCGGTGGTCTGTCACGGCCGCGCGCCCAAGCACCCGAAAGGCCCCAGTGGCAGCTCTGTCTTCCGGACGTGGACGAACAGCGGTTGGTCGACCTACACCCTGGCCGACACGAAGGGGCGGCCGGCGACGGTGTCGCTCTGCGTGAAGTGCCGGAACTATCGCGGGCAGTGGACGCGGCACGGGCGTCAGGTGTTGATCTACGCCTCCTGGGGCTCTCAGCCGCCGTCGCCGGACGCAGTGTTCACGACTTACCGGCTGCGGTTCGGGATCGAGACGAGCGACCGCCAGATGCACGCGGCGCGGATCCGAACGACGACCCGCCGACCGGAGGTGCGCCTGTGGTACGTGGGAATCGCGCGGGTACTGCGGAACCTCTGGGTGTGGCTGCACGCCACGCTGCTGGCGATGCCCCGCCGCGGCGGTCGGGTGATCTTACTGGAACGGCTCCGGTGGGCGACGCTGTGGCTCTGGTTGCTGCATGTGGTCGAGGAGGCCTTCGGGACCGACGATGTCACCTACACCGAAGGAGATGTAGGACATGAGCTTGCGTTGTAGCGGACCGTCGGACTTATTTTGGAACGACTGAGGTTGAAGGTCACCGAGGGGTGAGCCGGTGGAGTGTTCAGGTGCAAGGTCCGGTGGGACCGGGAAGTCCTGAAGGCGACGCGCCGGTGACGACATCCACGAGGAAGGCAGGGATCATCCCACGCGACGTGGGTGGTGGCGAGCGATCGCGGCATGGAGTGTCGATGGTCCCCCATCGGCGAGTGTCCCCGTACGCGCTCACATTACAGGTACTCTAGACAGGTCTCCCACGTGGGTTGTTTTCCGTGCCCCACGCAGCGGGAGCACAACCGCATACAACCACGACATGCCAAAGAATCAGGGAGGGCCTTGAAAGCTGGGGCTCCCGAGATCCGAGAATCCCAGAAAACGGCTTGTGTGTCCAGGATACTGACCGTTTTTAACGCCGTGGCCACGCGGCTCTTCCCCACACCTGAAGGCTGAGTTTCCCCTATGACTTTTGTATACTAGGGCCGACGTAAGCTGCGCACCAGAGATACCTTCGGATGGAGCCCACCGATGACTGGCCTCACTATGTTATGAAGCCACGGCCTCTGGCCGTGTGACCCGAAGAGCTTCGAGCGATCCGGCGTGCATCGCCTCGTCAGACGGCATAGGTTCTCCCTCCGGGAAGGCCCCTTCGGGCAGGAGGGGGAGCCTCTGCACGAGTGGCAGAACCTGTCCCATGTGCGGTGGGACTGCAAGTACCACGTCGTGATCATACCGAAATACCGCCGCAAGGTCTTCTACGGGAGGCTTCGGCGTCAGGTCGGGGTGATCTTGCGAGAGTTGTGCCGTCAGCGAGGGATCGAGTTGGTGGAGGGGCATGCGATGCCCGACCACGTCCACCTGTGCCTGAGCATCCCGCCCAAGTACAGCGTGGCGCACACGATCGGCTTCCTGAAGGGCAAGAGCGCCGTCCGTATTCATCGGGAGTTGCTGCAGGAGCGTCGGTTGACCGGGTTGCACTTCTGGGCGGCGGGATACTGCGTCAGCACGGTGGGCCTGGACGAGGCCCGGGTGCGTCAGTACATCCGCGAGCAGGAGGAGTTGGAGCGTCGTCAAGGAGAGTTCGACTTCGAGTAACCACGTCGGCCCCAGGGGGGCCTTCCCCACGTGACCGCCCCCAAGGGGGGCGACCGCACGGAACCGGCCCCCTCGGGGGGGCCTTCCTGATACCTCGGCCTCTGGCCGAGGAGCCTCATTCGGCACTCTTCACTTCGGTGAGGCCCAACTGGGCGACGTTCGACGCACCCGACGGCTGGTCCAGGTCGCCGATGCCATCGTCCAGCACCCAGGAGGCACCTTGCCCCAGAAGATCCACGATCCGACCCCGCTCGATGCCCTCTACCGCTTGGCCAACCGCAAGGAGGTCACCCACGATGCGGTCCTCGAGCCCCATCGCCAGCGAACCCTCCGCGCGATGCGCGAGGCCGCCGGCCCCGTCCTCCTGATCCATGACACCACCGAGTTGGACTACACCTCGCTGAGTTCACTGACCGGGCTGGGGCAGATCGGCAACGGCAACGGCCGTGGCTACGAGTGCCACAACACGCTGGCCGTCCATGCCTCCACCCGCACCGTGCTCGGGCTGGCCAACCAGATCCTCGCTCGCCGCGACACCGTCGGCAAGGGCGAGTCCCGCCAGGCCCGGCGTGAACGCGAGACCCGCGAGAGCCGGCTCTGGAAGCGGGGGAGCGAGGCGGTCGGCCCGGCCCCCGAGGGCGCCCTGTGGGTCGACATCTGCGATCGAGGTGCTGATGTCTTTGAATATATCGCATACAAACACAAATCTTCGGGTCACTCTATCGTGCGGTCCAAGCACGACCGCCTCTGCACGGTGCTGAGCGACGGCGTCCCCTGCCGCCGCAAGCTGCACGGGCACGCACGTCACTTGGAGCCGCTGGGGGGCCGATATGTGCCGGTCGCGGCACGCGACGGGCAGCCGGCGCGGCGGGCCAAGGTGCTGATCGCCGCCGGGTCGGTCGAGCTGGTGGCCCCGAAGCAGCCGCGAGGTGATCACGGCCCCGAACCGCTGCCGCTGTCCGTGGTGGTCGTGCGTGAGGTCGAGGCGCCCGAGGGGGCTGAGCCGCTGGAGTGGATCCTCCTGAGCGACCAACCGGCGGGCGACCTCGCGGAGGCGTGCGTGATGGTCCACTGGTACGGGCATCGGCCCATCGTGGAGGAGTTACATAAGGGGATGAAGACAGGATGTGGCGTGGAGAAGCTGCAGTTCACGACCGCGGCAGCGATCCAGCCGATGATCGCGCTGTTGTCGGTGGTGGCGGTGTTCCTGCTGGAGTTGCGCGACGCCGCAGGCGATCCGGCGACGGCCGCTCGGCCGACGACGCAGTACGTCCCGGTGATCTATACCGATGTGCTTTGCGGCTGGCGGCACGGCGAGGTACGCCCGGGATGGACGGTCGGGGAGTTCTATTACGCGCTGGCTCGTTTGGGGGGCCATCAGAACCGCAAGAACGGCCCGCTACCGGGCTGGCTGGTGCTGAGTCGGGGCTGGACGCGCTTGCAGGCGATGGTTGACGGAGTCGAGGCCATCGGGCGGTCCCGGGCGCGAACGGCTGCGCCCGGAGAACGACCCCGCGCGGGGCCACCCCCTGAAGCTGGTAGGGATGCCGGGGTTACGTGAGCTGTACTGCACATATGTCATAGGGAAAACTCAGGCCTGAAGGCGGGGGCATCCGCCGCTCGGAGGTCCGGTGATCGGCCACGCCCTCGTGGGGGCGGGCGTCCCAGGCACGCTCGGGGGCTCGGGTTAACAGCGGCTCACGCCTTGTCCTCGCCCTGGTCTTCGGCCTTCCGCCGCCGCCTGACCTGCGGCCGGCCCTCCAGACGCCTGCGCAAGGCCTCCTCCTCCATCTCCTTGAGCCGGGGGTTCAGAATCTCAGTCAGCAACGACTGGATCTCCTCCCTGAGGAGGCTGGACACGATCCTGGCGCGTTCCACGATCTCCTCCGGCAACTTCACGCTCACCCCTCGCGATGCCTTCTTTGCCACGGTCCCACCCCCGATCCCTGTCATGAAGTGTGTCCCCTGTACGGACCCCGAATCTTACCGCCAGCCACCCGGCATGTCTACCCACTATACTACTATACAGATTGATGAAAATCAACCAGGCCGGTGGGACAAGAATTTTTTGACTATGGTGGGACGGTGGGATATCATGGAGTGTTGGGTGGAGGGACGGACGACCCCGAGAGGGGCTTTGCGATGACGGCGACCAAACTCTCCAGGTCGGAACACCTGGAGCGGATTGAAACTTCACTCGCCGAAGCGACGGTACAGTTGCTGGGGTGTCGCCTTCTCGAAGCCACGCAGCCGTGTTGATTGTATGAAACACAATTTTATGTTTCCCCAAATCGTACGAGGAAGTCGACGATGAAAAAGACGAAGGTCCTTGTGACGGGAGCCGGCGGATTTATCGGGCATCATCTCGCGACGCATCTGAAAAAACAGGGATACTGGGTGCGTGGCGTCGATCTCAAGTATCCCGAGTACGAGCCGACGGCCGCGGATGAATTCGAGGTCATGGACCTGAGGCAGCTGCACAACTGCGTGCGGGCGACAGACGGCGTGGATGAGGTCTACGCCCTGGCTGCCGACATGGGGGGGATGGGCTTCATCGCGGCAAACCACTCCCAGATCCTCTACAACAACAGCCTCATCAATCTCTACACGATGGAGGCGGCGCGGATCAATGGCGTGAAGAGATATCTCTACACGTCCTCGGCCTGCGTCTACCCGGAGCACCTGCAGCTCGATGCGGCGGTGACCCCCCTGAAGGAAGAGGACGCCTACCCCGCGGCGCCCCAGGACGCCTACGGGTGGGAGAAGCTCGTGACCGAGCGGCTTTGCGAGTACTACCGCGGAGACCACGGGATCGAGACGCGGATCGTCCGGTTCCACAACATCTTCGGGCCCAGGGGGACGTGGGACGGCGGCCGCGAGAAGGTCCCCGCGGCGCTCTGCCGCAAGGTCGCCCTGGCGAAGCTCACCGGGAACCCCGAGATCGAGATCTGGGGCGACGGTGAGCAGACCCGCTCGTTCTGCTACATCGACGATTGCGTCCGGGGGATCTTCGCGCTGATGCGGTCGGACTACGCCGCGCCGCTCAACCTGGGACAGGACCGGCTGGTCTCGATCAACGAGCTCGCCGACATGGTCGCCGAGCTCGCCGGGGTGACGATCCGGAAGAAGCATGTGCCGGGACCGCAGGGGGTCCGCGGCCGGAATTCGGACAACACACGGCTCCGCGAGGTCCTCGGCTGGGAAGCCGAGATCTCCCTCGAAAACGGGCTGCGACGCACCTATCTCTGGATCGAGTCGCAACTGCGCAAGAATCTTGAGCTCGTCTCTGCCCGAACGGAGAATTTGTCGGCTTGATGAGACGACCCCCGCCTGGATGAAGGTCTGATCGACGCGATCGACCGGGCCCCCACCACTCCTCGCTCTCGAGCCCCCTTCCTCTCTCCCGATGGGGCTCGCCTCTCCGGGACGGCTCCTCCTGTGGCGCCTCAGCCCGAATAGGAGTCCCCCCCGCTAAAGCTGGGGGCTTTCTCGGCAACGGGGAAGCTCGTGCTTACAATACAAAGTAATATAAATATACTTGGCAACGTCGATCATAGGTCCAAGACCGACGTCCGGAGGCTTCCTCCGTCCGGAACCTCTCGAAGGACGAGTTGCAGACACGGGGTGGGGACACCACGAAACGGACTCGTCCGCGACGCCGGTGATCAACATTGTCGAGGGGAGGGAAGCGAAAGCTTCCGCCACTAGACCCTTACGGGTCTTCCTTTGAGCGCGGGAACGTACGCCAAGCCTGATCCTCAGCGTACGTTGCTTGCTTCTCGGCCGTCCTCCGACGCGGGGCGACCGCTCCGCGCGCTTTGATGAACAAATTATATACTAATATATTTTAATTAGGACGATCTCAATGTTGGAAGTCATCTCCAACCTCATCCCGACCTCGAGGGCGCCGACGCGCAAGCGCTGCCCCTGCCTCACTCCCCGCGTGAGCGAGGGGTGTCGACGCATGACGCGGTCCTGCCGCGGCGGCGCTCCCGGTTCCAGCACGTTGGCAAACGCATCGTCGACGTCGTTGCCGCCGGGCTCGGGTTGCTCGCGCTCAGCCCTCTGATGCTGATCGTCGCGCTGGCGATCCGGCTCGACTCGAAGGGGCCGATCCTGTTCCGCCAGAGGCGCCTCGGCCTCGACGGCAAGGAATTCCTGATGTGGAAGTTCCGGACGATGGTCGAGGACGCCGAGATCCGGCTCGCCGCCTTGGAGACGGTCAACGAGTCCTCCGGCGGGGCGCTGTTCAAGGTCCGTCACGACCCCCGGGTCACGTGGGTGGGGCGCTTCCTCCGCCGGACCAGCCTCGACGAGCTGCCCCAGCTCTTCAACGTCCTCCAGGGGCGGATGAGCCTGGTGGGCCCCCGCCCCCTCCCGCTGAGGGACTGCGAGCGGTTCCGCAAGCTCGACGCGGAGCGGTTCGAGAAACGCCTGACGGTCCTCCCCGGCCTCACCGGCCTCTGGCAGGTCACCGGCCGCAGCGACCTGGAATCGACCCGCCTGCTCGATCTCGATCTCGAGTATGTCGACCACTGGAACCTCCTCTGGGACCTGCGCCTGATCATGCAGACCGTGGCCGTCGTGCTGTCGCAGCGCGGCGCATACTAATGCACCGGAAGAGAGTCATCAGAACCATGTCCATCATCCCTCGCTGCAATGTCCTGGGCGTCGGCGTCAGCGCCATCAATCCCGCGGTCGCGCTCGAGACGATCGGCGGCTGGATCGCCGAACGGCGGTCGCATTATGTGTGCATCACGGGCGTCCACGGCGTGATGGAGAGCCTGCGCGACCCGGATCTCCGGCGGATTCACAACGAGGCGGGGCTGGTCACGCCCGACGGCATGCCGCTGGTCTGGCTGAGCCGGCTCCGCGGGTTCGCCGGGGTCGATCGCGTCTACGGCCCCGACCTGATGCTGGCCCTCTGCGCGTCGTCGCCGGAGAAGGGCTATCGCCATTTCCTCTACGGGGGGCGTGAGGGGGTGGCCCAGCGGCTCGCCGCGTCGCTCCAGGGACGATGGCCCGGGCTTGAGGTGGTCGGCACGTCCTGTCCCCCGTTCCGGCCGCTGACCGAGGAGGAGGACGCCCGGGTCGTCGACCAGATCAACCGTTCGGGGGCCGACGTCGTCTGGGTCGGTCTGAGCACGCCGAAGCAGGAGCGCTGGATGGCGGCCCACCTGGGCAGGATCGACGCACCGGTCATGATCGGGGTCGGGGCGGCGTTCGACTTCCACGCCGGCCTGGTGGCCCAGGCGCCGCGCTGGATCCAGCATTCCGGGCTGGAATGGCTGTTCCGGCTCATGGTCGAGCCCCGGCGGCTCTGGCGGCGCTACCTGTTCAACAACCCCGGCTTCCTGGCGATGCTGTTCCTCCAGTCGGTCGGGCTGAGGCGGTTTCAGCTCGACACGGAGGGGGCGCCCTGAGGGGCGCGCGGGACGCCGGGACGCCGGGAGGGCCATGTCGGTCGTCCCGGCGTGTGTCTTGCGGCGTGGGGCGATTGTCCCAGGCACGGGCGGACGCATGCGCGACTCCTCAACGTGCCAGGGCGTCGGGAACGATGCGACCCGACCGTCGTTGCGACACCACGTGCCCGGTCGACTCCCGACATCGGCGCGTCACGGCGGCGGGCCGGGGGACTAGTTTCGGTAGTGGCCGATCCACCCCCGACTGACCGCTCGCGATGACAGCACCGGAACCCCGCCCCAAGTTCGATCTCCTGCGCGTGCTCGTCGCCGTCGCCCTCGCGTCCATCCCGGTCGTGCTCTGGTACGAGGGCGAGATCCGGGCGGTGCGGGAGCAGCTCGACGTCCCTCTCCCCCGAGAGGAACCGGCTGACGACGTCGGGCTTGATGCCGGCCATCTTCGCGACCCGGTAGGCCGTCAACCCCTGGCGTTCGATCTCGGCCTTGATCGCGTCGCTGATGCTCATGGGGGTCGATTATACCCCAGCCGGGGGACAGGGCCGATCGGGTCGAGTGGTCATGGAGGGCGTGACATAGGGTTGCTCTGGGAGCCGCGCCATGCGGGCGTGGATGTGCGGTCGAGGACGACCGAGTCCCTCGAGGACCGATGATGTCGAGCCTGAAGCTGATGGTCGTCGCCGCGCTCGCCGCGAGCACCGTCGTCCTGACCCTGATCGGTGCACGCTCGGCCGAGGAGTGTCGCTTGTCGCGGCTCCGGCAAGTTCCAAAAGTACCGCTGCCGCAGATTTTGCCCGTTTTATCCCGCATCAAGGAGAGAATCCATGGCCAAGAGCTCGGCTCAGAGCCTGTGAATCAATCGGGTTTGATTCACACAACGGGTCTTGGGCTTCATCGACGCAAGTCGCTGAAAGCCAAGAGATTCGGCAAAATGAAGACCCGACAACCTAGTGTACGTGAGTCGAAAGTTTCACAGGCTCTCAGTCGAAGTGGGCCGAGATGACGGATCGCTTCAGCACCCGCGATCCTTGAGCCGCGTTCCACGGTCGGTGGGACGGAGGGATGCATCATGACGGGGACGCCACGCTGGCGGCGGTCCTACGCGAGCTACCACCGGAGCCTGACCCTGTGCCGGTGGATCGATGCGAAGGTCCCCACGCTGATTGGCGCGAAAGGCCCGATCGAGATCAAGCTGGCTTGCTCCGACCTTGAGCGGCTCTTTCGGGTCTTACGGCGCGACCGTCGCGGAAAGCAACTGACCCTTCGCCTGACGGTTTTCCGGCGACGCAAGTCGGCTCCGGTCTGGCCACCGCTCACAACCCGCTCCAGCATGGCCAGGATACCCTCCACGGCACGCTCGACGGCCCCGACGTCCCAATCTCCCTCGTTCCATCGTCGCGTCGCGTCCTGGGGCTCGCTAGATGCCAACAACGACACGGCGTGGCCCAGGGTTCTCTCAAGCGAGCCACGCGTGCATGGTACCGCAGTCGCCGCTGACCGAGTCCCTATGAGGATCAAACGTGCGTCTGAACCTGCTGATCGTCACCGCACTGGCCGCGAGCACTCTCATCCTGACCCTGGTCGCCCTGCGCCGCTCGCGTCGCCTGGGGTGGCTCTGGCGGGCGCAGCAGGCTTGGGCCGCGGAGAGGGACCGCCGTTAACGCTCGGCAGAGAGAGACGCCCAGCGTCTGCGCGAGCGCTCCTCCCCTTGGCCTGGAGTTCCTTAGCCCGGTCGCGGTAGACGCCGAGCCGGAGCCATGGTAGATATGGATGGCGCCGGGAGCCGTGTCCCGGAGTCAGGAGATCTCCCATGTCTCATTACGACGAAGACAAGCTGCTCGAGCGGGCGCATGAGCTGGGCGTAGCTGAGCGGGAGCGGCACCTCGAGAAGTACGAGGAGCCACCGTCGCTCGAGGACGTCAGTCCGACGGACGAGGATCGGGTGCTCGAATCCTGGCCCGAGGGGCTCTTCAATGTCCTCCTCGAAGAGGACGCGGACGCGGACGAGGTGTTGAGCGAAATTCTGCAAGAGAAGTGCCGCGAGGCGTTCCTGGACGGGTTCCTGGCGCGGCGCGGTTGAGCCGCCCGCCGGCATTCCAGAGCCGCGGGCAGCCGCGCCACCCCAGCCTCTGGGGCCGAACGTTTGAAAAAAGGCGGTTCTCGCGCCCGCGAGACTAAGTAGGGTGACAGAAGTTCTTTGACAAAGGCGGGCCTCGGTAAGGTGCTGCGGCCACCCCTTTGAAGGTGGCTGCCCGTCTACGAGGTGCAAATAAATCGCTGTCATTGCGGTAATCTGGGGCATTTACTAGCGCCGAGATAAAGTCGCTGGAGCGAGAATTCGTTCCGAATCGGCCTTGACGGCCCGAACTCGGGACAGCGAATAAATTAGATTCTGATTTGTACCAGATTCGTATCTCTATCAGAAATCTCGCAACATTTTAAGCTACAAGACGTTGCGAGATTGTTGAACCACCTTCAAAGGGGTGGGTGCTGCGGCTAGACGAGTGGCCGAAAACCCGGGCTTTCTGCCTGTGTATGTCGGAAGCCCATCGCCCATACGCTCACTGGATTATGAATAGGCATCCCTTTATTGAGAAGGAGGGTCTTTTTCGCCTTGTTTTTCCCGCCCCTGCGCAGCGTGCCTCGAGAATACTATCCCTGAGACGGGGCGCTCCCGGGCGCCGACTTCGTTAACCGGTTAACCAGAAGTTGCCCGACAGAACACCGGCCTGTCGGAGCCGTTCCCGAGGACTCAGGTCGATGATGTACCGGCAAACGGCCAAGGCGGAGTCGGTCACGGTGATCCTCGGTCGGTCCCCAACCGCCTGCCTCTTGGCGTGCCTCCACAGGTGATCCATCGCGTTCAATTCCGGGGTCGCCCGGGGCAGTAACCGGACTTCGATCGAGAATTCCTCCGCCAGCGCCAGGCTGCTCGGCGACTTGTGCTGCGACGCTCAATCCTCGAAGAGTACCGGGTTCCATCCCCTCCAGTGGGACCGGATCATGGTGAAAAACGCCTGATGAGTCTCGTT
>CAWDND010000001.1:0-257305 GCA_963803395.1 uncultured Planctomycetaceae bacterium | reverse complement strand
CCCCTACCACGGCCAGCCGTTCCGCGACCTCAACGAGATCTACCGCGCCCAGGCCAAGGACGGCACCAGCCACTTCCACGCCTACGCCACCGCCTACGTCGTCCGCCACGGCCGGCGCTCCACCGTGGCCCTGACCGGCGTGAAGAAAGGCGAGGCGGGTCAAGGACGTCGTCCAGCGCGCTGCTCCGGCAGGCGGCCCGCGTCGGCGTCCGGCCCCGGCTGCTGCTGCTCGATCGCGGCTTCTACAGCGTGGCGGTGGTCCGCTACCTCCAGCAGGCGCACCACCCGTTCCTGATGCCGGTGGTCTGTCACGGCCGCGCCCATAAGCATCCGAAGGGCCCCAGCGGCAGCTACGTCTTCCGGACCTGGAGGACGAGCGGTTGGTCCACCTACACGCTGGCCGACGCCAAGAAAAGCGCACTGCGACGGTGTCGATCTGCGTGAAGTGTCGCAACTCCCGCGGGGAGAGGAAGCGTCACGGGCGTCAGGCATTGATCTACGCCTACTGGGGCTACCAGCCGCCCTCGCCGGAGTCGGTGTTCACGACCTACCGGCTGCGGTTCGGGATCGAGTCGAGCTATCGCCAGCTGCACGAGGGGCGGATCCGGACGACGACGCGCCGCCCGCAGGTGCGCCTGCTCTACGTGGGGATCGCACTGGTGCTTCGGAACCTGTGGGTGTGGCTCCATTACGCGATCCTCTCGAGGCCCGGCGCGGCGGTCGGGTCATCTTGCTGGAGCGGCTCCGGTGGGAGACGCTGTTGCTCTGGTTGCTCCATGTGGTCGAGGAAGCATTCGGGGTCGCGGACGTCACCTATACCGAAAGAGATGTGCAATATGAACTTGCGCTGTAGCCAACCGTCGGACTGTTTTTGGAACTACTGATGCTGGGCACATCTGATCCGCAAGGCGATCAAGCTCGCGTTGCAGCACCCCGATCACCAAGAATATGCGACGTTTCTCGACGAGTTGTGCGAGACATATCGCCAGGCGCTGCGTCATCAACGCGACGGTCGACTGAGCGTCAGTCGCGAGGAGAAGGCCGAGCAATTGCTCGACCGCATCCGCCAACTCTGCACCCGTCACGGCGAACGGATCGTTCCGGATGAGACCCCGTCGCACGTGGCCGACTTCATCCGTTTGCAGGACGAGTTGATGGACAACCCGGACTGCCTGTTCGTGTTCGTCGAACATCCGACGGTCGAGGCCACGAACAATCGCAGCGAACGAAATGCGCGCCGCGAAGCCGAAGTCCGCAACGGAGCCCGCACCAGCAAGACGGCCGACGGAGCCCAGCGACGTGGCGTGATCCTCACGGTGCTGGCCTCGCTGGCCACCCGCTTCGAGCGATTCACACGGGACAATCTCCTGTCCGAAGTGACCCGCTGGTGGGAGACAGGTCTGTCCATCTTCCAGCAGGAACTCGCCGCACTCCACCAACCCAACGCACCGCCCACCCTTCTCACCGAAACATAACAACGCTCGTCCGGCAAGCCGTGGGGAAATAGACAGCTACCCCAACTTCCGCAGTTATCAGCAGAAAAGAAGCGAAACTCGCTTGTTTTTCAATAACGGCGTTCAGAAGTTGGCACTACAAATCAGCGACTCCTTTTGCGATCCGCAGCCGTTGGGGGAGTTCCAGGCCCAAGTGGTGCAGCAAAATCGTCTGCGCCTGGTCGGGACGCACCACGCACCGTAGCCGCACGGTGCGGCCGTCGCTGGTCGGCAACACAACGTCGGTGCTCTGGATCCGCGCGAACTCCTCCAAAAGCGTGGGCATGCTCCGGCCCAAGCCGGCGCAGTTGCGACCAGCCTTCCAGCATCTTGCGGAGTACGTAGGCAAGAAAGCACACCAGAATGTGGGCCTGGACTCGCTCCGCCGTCTGATGCCATACCGGTCGCAGGCGCAGCTCGTCCTTCTGGATCCGGAACGCGGCCTCGGCTTCGGTCAATTGCATGGAGGCCCTCCAGAGGTCCTCGGCCGTCCAGTCTGAGACGTTGCTCCGCAGCAGGTAGCAGCCCTCGCGACGCTTCGCCGATTCCAGCGCCGACGCTTTCCGGGACCAGGTCACCACAACGCGCCCTGATTCGGCACGACCGACCTGGACCGAGAAGAGCCGCGCAGCGCGCGTGTTCTTGCCCAGCAGTCGGCCGATCCGGCGCTCGATCACGCCCAGGTCGCAACGCTTCTGTTCGCATCTTCGCACAATCGCTTGAAGACCTTTTTCGATGCGTTGCTCGAACCGCACGCGCATCGCCCGCTCCTTGGTCGCGCGGTCGGCGCTGCGGCAGAGGAGGAACGTCTCCGAACCAGCTTCATCCGGCACACTCCGCACCTCCAGGCCCTCGCGGATCTCGTGCCAGGTCCCCTTGAGCAACTCTTGCTCGAACCGCTTCAACTCCCCCTTGGGCGTCCCCACGATGGAACGCGAGCCTCGTCCCTTGAGCCACTGGAGGTTGGCCGCGTCGATCATTCCGCGGTCGACCGCCCAGATCCGACCCGCGTGGCCGTACCGCTCTTCCATGCGCTTGACGACTTCCCGCAACGTCGTTGAATCTCTGCGATTGCCGGCGAACACCTCGTAGCCCAGCGGAAAGCCCTCGCGGCTGACGACCAAACCGATGCAGACTTGTTTACAGTCGGACCGATGGTCGCGCGAAGAGCCCCGCGCGGCCAGCGTGTTGCCGGTCGCCTGGCCCTCGAAGTATACCATCGCCGAACGAGTGCTTCCTGGTAGAGGGAACAACACTCGGTGTGCATCTTGGATGATGTCCTCTCCTCTCGTCGTAGGTTGGCCTCTCAAGGAGAGGACGGACGATCTCCGGTCGTTCCTGAGTGGATTGCGTCCTCTATAGTCCGTGTGTGACGGAGAGCCCGCGTCTCAAGCGGCCGGGTCCAGGGGCAACTCTTCATCCTTGAGGATGTGAAACTCTTCGCTCATCAGGCGGTCCAACTCCGAGCGGTAGCGCTCCAGGTGATCCAACACCTCGGCCACCGCCTCCTGCATCGCCTCGAACGTCTTGTGCCAGCGGTGCAGGGCCTTCTTGCGCAGGAACTTCCACAGCCGCTCGATCAGGTTGAGGTTGGGCGAGTACGCCGGCAGGAACACCAGGCGGAACTGCCGATGGCGGGCCAGCCACTCCTTGACCACCGCCTTGCTATAGTACTTGGCATTGTCCAGGTAGAGGATGAATTTCTCCGTCTCGGGGTGCTTCGCCAGCAACTTCTCCAGGAGCTTCACGAACTGCTCGCCGGTGATGTTCTCCTTCGTCAGGCGGAGGTCGACGTAGTCGTGGTCGTCGGGGCTGTAGGCCCCCAGGATGTTCAATCGCTTCCGACCGCTTCCGACACCCACGTAGTGCCGCTGCCCGACCAGCAGCCAGCAGCAGTAGCCGTTCACCGGTGTAATAGGAAGTGCTGTACTGAGGCTTGTGCTTATAGCGTCTCAGGAAAGTAATGTCAGTCCTCGCAGTGCACGGTCTCGGCCTCGCTGGGCGGAGACAGCCAAGAGATGCTGACCCACCCTGACATGACTTTTCGGATCGTCAAGAGCATCGCAGCCTCGAGAGGAAGTTGGGACATACCCGGTTGGTTTTCAATGCAGCATCGAACACCAGACGTTCGAGCAGTCAAACGACTGGGTCCCCGCCTTTGAGGAGACGTACAGCGACCGTTTCGGGTGACGGTCTTCGACCGACGCCAGCTCGCGAACGGAACAATCGGGGTGTCATTGCCGCACCTTCCCGGCCGAACCCGTTCAGCCTTGCAGTCAACGGAATGACTGTGATGAGCCGCCAAAGTAGCCGTTTTCGCGATTTCGCACAATGCTGTTCCTCCTGTGAGAGGGGCGGGTATCCGCAACTACACTGGTGAACGGCTACCAGCAGCAGTAGAGCAACTCCAGGCCCCAGACCGGATGGCACGCGTCCACGAAGTAGCGGCGGGTCGTCGGCCCGGCCTCACGCCGATGCCGCCGATACTTGCACACGAATTGACGCTGCTTCGCCCGGTCCGCCTTCCAGAAAAAAGCCGGAGACTTTGTGGTATAGTCTTCGCGTTCCAGTATTTCCTATAATGACCCTGGTGGAGCTGAGGTCAAGGGGTGGGTTGTGGCCGCCTCCAGCGGCCGGGCGGTGAGCGATGAAGACCATCACGCTGAGTGCCAAGCAACGCCAGGAGATCCAGGAACGGCGGCGACAGGCCCGCGACCGCCGCATCTTCCAACGGCTCTCCACCCTGCTGTGGATCGACGAGGGACGCACCCGGGACGAGGTGGCCGAGTTGCTGGGGGTCTCCAGCCGCCAGGTCGGGGACTGGCTCCGCATCTTCCGCAACAAGGGCTTGGACGAGTTGTGTACCGTGCACTATCACGGTGATCCCGGTCGGTTGCGACCCGCACAAGTCGAGCAACTGCGCCAGGAGATCGCCAAAGGGACTTTTCACAACGCCGTGCAGGTGCGGGCCTGGATCGAGGAGCAGTTCGGTGTCACCTACTCTCCTTCCGGGGTGAAGGATCTGTTGCACCGGATCGGTGCCAGCTACCACAAAGTCTCCGGCTTTTTTCTGGAAGGCGGACCGGGCGAAGCAGCGTCAATTCGTGCGCAAGTATCGGCGGCATCGGCGTGAGGCCGGGCCGACGACCCGCCGCTACTTCGTGGACGCGTGCCATCCGGTCTGGGGCCTGGAGTTGCTCTACTGCTGCTGGCTGCTGGTCGGGCAGCGGCACTACGTGGGTGTCGGAAGCGGTCGGAAGCGATTGAACATCCTGGGGGCCTACAGCCCCGACGACCACGACTACGTCGACCTCCGCCTGACGAAGGAGAACATCACCGGCGAGCAGTTCGTGAAGCTCCTGGAGAAGTTGCTGGCGAAGCACCCCGAGACGGAGAAATTCATCCTCTACCTGGACAATGCCAAGTACTATAGCAAGGCGGTGGTCAAGGAGTGGCTGGCCCGCCATCGGCAGTTCCGCCTGGTGTTCCTGCCGGCGTACTCGCCCAACCTCAACCTGATCGAGCGGCTGTGGAAGTTCCTGCGCAAGAAGGCCCTGCACCGCTGGCACAAGACGTTCGAGGCGATGCAGGAGGCGGTGGCCGAGGTGTTGGATCACCTGGAGCGCTACCGCTCGGAGTTGGACCGCCTGATGAGCGAAGAGTTTCACATCCTCAAGGATGAAGAGTTGCCCCTGGACCCGGCCGCTTGAGACGCGGGCTCTCCGTCACACACGGACTATAGAGGACGCAATCCACTCAGGAACGACCGGAGATCGTCCGTCCTCTCCTTGAGAGGCCAACCTACGACGAGAGGAGAGGACATCATCCAAGATGCACACCGAGTGTTGTTCCCTCTACCAGGAAGCACTCGTTCGGCGATGGTATAGCTGGCACCGATCCGGTGCAACAGATCCTTCACCCCGGAAGGAGAGTAGGTGACACCGAACTGCTCCTCGATCCAGGCCCGCACCTGCACGGCGTTGTGAAAAGTCCCTTTGGCGATCTCCTGGCGCAGTTGCTCGACTTGTGCGGGTCGCAACCGACCGGGATCACCGTGATAGTGCACGGTACACAACTCGTCCAAGCCCTTGTTGCGGAAGATGCGGAGCCAGTCCCCGACCTGGCGGCTGGAGACCCCCAGCAACTCGGCCACCTCGTCCCGGGTGCGTCCCTCGTCGATCCACAGCAGGGTGGAGAGCCGTTGGAAGATGCGGCGGTCGCGGGCCTGTCGCCGCCGTTCCTGGATCTCCTGGCGTTGCTTGGCACTCAGCGTGATGGTCTTCATCGCTCACCGCCCGGCCGCTGGAGGCGGCCACAACCCACCCCTTGACCTCAGCTCCACCAGGGTCATTATAGGAAATACTGGAACGCGAAGACTATAGGTGCTCGTGACGTCGTACAACAGCAGATCATCTTCCAGCTTGAACAGCGTTCCGAGGCGTTCCTTGAGGTGCGTTTCGAGCGCGTCCTTGTGCGGCAAGAGTCGATCGAGGGCACGGTAGAGCCGGTCGTCGTTGACCTTGGCCTCGGGCAGCCCGAGCAGGTCGTCCAGCGTCGTGCGGCGGAACCAGTCCTCGGCGATGTGCAACTCGCTCGACGGCTCGCAGAACCGCGCGATCACGAGCACGGCCGCCATCAGGCTCCACGACACATCTTCGCGGCCTCGGGACAGACGTTTCTCCAGCCACGTATCGAGTCCGAGCGCCTGCCAGAGTTTCCAGGCGAGCCAGACGTCGCCGAACCTCCGACCGCGTTCCAACCGCAGACGACTTGGTACAACGGTGACGGGCTCGGTGGGGAGTTCCTCGTCGAAGAGCCCGGGTTGACGCTCCAGACCGACGAGCGAGTCGGCCAGATGGCGCGCGACGATGCGCCCCTTGGCGTCGAGTTCACCAAGCTGGGCGACAGTCTCCTGCCGCACCTTCCGCCCAACGCGCACCGAACGCACGAGCCGCCAGTACGTGTGAGTCTTGCCATTCTTGGTGATGGTCGAGTGCCGCAGATCCATCGCGTCCTCCGAGGACCATCATGAACGGCCTCAGAACAAAGGCAAGACACGAGGTTGGCACTACATCGGCGTTTGCCCGGAACTCGGCCCGACGAATAAGGAGTTACGTCGAAAAAGCACCTGGAAATCGGTGAAATTTTGTCCCAACTGCGGAAGTTGGGCTACCCTGCTACGCCATCGACCCGCACCGCAAGGCGGACGTGCTGGAGAGGCTGATCGGCATTGATTGGTCGGGCACGATGGTCCACGACGGCTTCGCGTCGTACAACCGGTTCCAAGCGGAGACACACCAGCAGTGCCTGGGCCACGTGCTCCGACGCGTGCGCGAATTGGAAGCAAAGGCGACGCGGGGAGCGGTGCATTACCCGCGGAAGCTGATCGCGCTGTTCACCGAGGCGATCCACCTCCGCAACCGGCACCAAAAGGGCGAGGTGTCGGCCGAGCAGTTGCGGCATGCGCCAGGAGTTCGACAAGCGACTGAGGGACCTGGCCTGGCCGGCGCGGGAGGTGCCGGCCTACGAGACGTTGTCGGCGCATTTGTGGAAGCACTTGGATGAGTGGTTCACGTTCCTGAGCCACCCCGAGGTCGAGCCAACCAACTGGGAGGGGGAGCAAGCGATCCGGCCGGCGGTGGTGAACCGGAAGGTGTGGGGCGGGAACCGCACCTGGGTGGGTGCTCGCGCCAGGAAGTGTTAATGTCCGTGCTGGAAACGTGCAAACGAGTCGGGCGTTCTGGCCTAAAGTTCGTCAGCCAGACCCTGCGCCCTTCGGCAATCCCCTGCTCCCACACCCTATTCTCCTCACCCCCCGCTAATCAGTAGTTTCCCCGAAAAACTTCACTCCAACTGAACTCCCGTCTCCTATTGAGCGGAGCATCTCCCGAGCGGAACCTGTCGGGTGGTTAGGACCCCATCTGGCACCGCATCAGGAGATGCCCCATGCCGCAGGTTACGCTCCTCTGGTTTCTCTGGCTACGGTTGCTGCAGCCCTTCGCCGGGGCTTTCACATGCCCCGGGCACCGACGGTTCGTCGAGTGGATCACCGCCCTGGCCCTGAACGTCGAGGAGCACACCGTCACCCAGTCGGTCACCGCCATCGAGCGGATGGCCGACTGGAGGGCGATGGAGCGGTTCGCCGAGTACGGGCGGTGGGATGCCGCCGCCGTCACCCGCAACCTCGCCCGCTTGATCGAGCAGGCCCCCGGCCGCCTCTGGTATGGCTACCCCGTCTCGGCCGTCGATGACACCAAGGTGCACCGCTCGGGCGAGCACGTCTGGGGCCCCTGCACCTTCCACGAGTACACGGCCCGATGCCCGAACCGGGCCGCCACCGTCCGGGCCCACAACTGGGTGGTCCTCGGGGCCTTGCTTCACAACCCCGATCAGCCCGCCTGGTTCCTGCCGGTCTCCGGGCGGCTCTACTTCCGGAGATCGCAGTTGCCCACCCGGTCCGGGGCCGCCGGGCCGAGGGAGGCGTTCCAGACCAAGTGCGAGTTGGCGGTTGAACTGCTCAGGGAGCAGGCCCGGGTCCTCGGCGGGCTCCACCTGGGCGTCTTCGACGGGGGCTATGCCCTGCGGAGCGTGGTCCGGCCGCTGGTCGCCCCCGAGGACGGCCAGCCCCGGGTCGAGTTCCTGACGAGGCTGCGACACGACGCCCGGTTGCATGCCCTGCCGCCGACGGAGCGTCGCCCGGGGCAGCGGGGGCCGCTGCCGAAGTGGGGCCAGAAGCTGCCGCCGCCCCGCCAGGGCGGGCGCTGGACCCGGTGGTGGCAGGAAGGGCACGCCTCCATCTCCGGCCGGAGGCGGAAGGTGCTCTGGAAGGAGGTGGTCTGCCTCTGGCGGCTGTCGGGGCACAAGGTGCCGGTCAAGGCGGTGGTCGCCAAGGTCGAGGGGTACAAGAAACGATTCACGCGGGTCAGTTCGGCTGTGGGACTGACCGGGTTGCAGATGGTCGAACTGTTCGCGGCCCGGTTCCGTCAGGAGGATGGGTTCCGGGACTTGAAACAACGGTTGGGATGGGAGGAGTGCCGGGCGTGGACCCGGAATCCGATCGAGCGGACGACCCAGGCCCAGTGGGTGACGATGAGCACCCTGCGGCTGCTGCAATTCCACTTGGATGCCGAGGGGTGCCCGGATTGGTGGTCCCCGCCGCCCTGGGACAAGAAGAAGGAGCGGCCGAGCGTTCTGGACGTGGAGCGGTTGCTGCGGCGACATCGCCCGGAAATCCTGCGTCTCCTGTCGGAGTGGCTGGGAGATGAGGAGAAAGCGGCATGAGGCGGCAGTGAGCGGCGGGATCATTTGGTGATCCGGCCGATATATTGCAACTACAGCGAGGATTCCCAGGCCTCGGGTACCGGCTGACGGCATCGGGGGCACGGAGACGCTACGCACAAGCGGGGATGTTGTGGAGTTTTTAGGGGAAACTACTGGCTAATCAAGTCCCGTCGAGGTCTTGCGTCTGGAAATCGTGGCGACTCATCCATCGACTCAGCCGGGCGATGGTTCGCAGCTGTTGCTGTCCGGTATTTGTTGCATAACCGTAATTAGAGAGTTATTGCGACAAACGTATCGATGTAATCGCTCAAAGGGCCGACACGAAGCCGTTGACGCACCGCGTTGTAGCGAAAGTACTGGTCCACAGCGTGCTCCTGATCCAGCCGCCTGGGCTGAAGGAGAAGACACGGGGACTATGCCGAGTGTTCGCGGCGAAGAACAGAAAACTGAGGCGTGCGTTTTGCGACGAGGTGGGGCGTTCCGCAGAGTAGTCGGCATAATCAGCAGCACGGCATAAAACCGAATGGCACCAGGATAACGCAATCCCGAATTCGGTTAGAACTTGAGTCACGCGACCTCCTGGGTTGGTAATCTGGTGGTTCGACACACCCATCTCTCACCAACCCAGGAGGTCGCCGTGACTCAGGCTACTCCCACATCCCCACGCCATCAATTCGATTCCCTGCGCAACCAACTCGGCGAGCAGGAGGGGCTGCCTTTCCTCAAGAGCCTCTCGCGGGCTCTCGTCGAGGAGGCGTGTCGACTCTGCAACCATACCTGGCGAGAACGCATCTACACCCCTTGGATTACGCTGGGGATCTTTCTATCCCAGATCCTTTCCGATGACCACTCCTGTGATGACGCCATCTCGCGGTTCCAAAAGTTCCGCTACGATCAGGGCCTTCCCGCAGTGGCTCCCGAGTCGAGCAGCTACTGCGAGGCCCGCCAACGGTTGCCCGAGGAGCTGACCTGGGATCTCGTCCGCCGGACCGGACAATCGATCCATCACCAGGCGAAGGACGCCTGGTTGTTTCACGGGCGCTCGGTCAAGGTCATCGACGGTTCCACCGTGACCATGCCGGATACCCCGGAGAACCAGGCGGCGTATCCCCAACTGGACAGCCAGGCGCCGGGGGTCGGGTTCCCAATCGCCCGCCTCCTCGTGGTGTTCAGCCTGGCCGTGGGCACGGTGCTTGAGGCCAGGTTGGGACCGTACCAGGGCAAGCAAACCAGCGAGCTGGCCCTGCTCCGGCAGGTTCTCGATCAGTTCCAGCCCGGCGACATCGTTCTGGCCGACCGGTTCTTCTGCTCGTACTGGGTGATCGCGGCCTTGCAGGCCCGCGGCGTCGAGATCGTCGTGCGGCTCCACCAGGCCCGCAAGGCCGACTTCCGACGTGGGCGTCGCCTGGGTCGAGAGGACCATCTCGTCATCTGGACGAAACCCCCACACGTCCCCGGCTGGATGAGCCGTGCCGAATATGAGGCGATGCCCGCTCAGATCACGGTTCGAGAGCTCCGCATCCGGGTCAGGGATCGGACCAAGCGGGTTCGCGATCTGGTCATCGTCACCACGCTTACGGAGGGAACGACCTATGCCGCCGAAGAGCTGCGAAGCCTGTTCCGCCAGCGGTGGAACGCGGAATTGGATCTGCGCACGTTGAAGACCGAGATGCAGATGGAGATGTTGCGGACCCAGAGCCCGGAGATGGTGCGCAAGGAGGTGGCGCTCCCTCTGCTGGCGTACAACCTGATCCGAGGGATCATGGCGGAGGCGGCGCGGGTCGTGGAGGTGAAGCCGCGGAGGCTCAGCTTCACGGGTGCGTTGCATCCCGTGCGCTCGTTCGAGGAGAGCCATCTGTACGATCCGACGCGGATCGAGGCGGACCTGCCGCGGCTGTTGGAATTGATCGGTAAGAAGCGGGTGGGTGATCGCCCGGACCGTTATGAGCCGCGTGCGGTGAAGCGTCGGCCGAAGCCCTATCCGAGGCTGAAGATCCCGCGGAAGGCAGCCAAACGATTGACCAAACGGGGCATAAGACTCTACGAGAAGGCATAGGATGAGACGATCGAGTCGTCAACGCACTTCAATCAGAGGAAAGATCTTGCGTTATCCTGGTGCCATTCGCATAAAACCTTCTTTGCGCAGCGATCAGTAACCCCTTGATTTTCCAGCGTCTTCAGCGTTCTCGAAGGCGTTTTCGGATCGATTCTCAGTCATTCGACACTATAGATATTCTCTATTATCCCTCCTGGAACTTCGGCTTAGTGTCCTGCTTGTCTTTTTCGTTATTGCCCTTTTTGCCTTTCGAGGGCCATCGGCGATCGATCCATTCCAGCGCCTCGCGCTTGCTGTTAATGATCCCGTCGAGCTGCGCCTCGCGGATCTGCTCCAGGAGGGTCGAGAAGTGCGAGCCGGGGCTGAGGCCGTGGCGGACGAGGTCGTGGCCCGTGACCAGCGGGGGCGGGTTGATCGGGCCGGAAGGCTGGACCTTCAGGTAGTACTCGCAGTATTCGACCTGCGGGCATTCGCCGAACGAGGCCAGGGCGTCGGCGCGATGCAGTTCGAGCAGTTCGTCGATCCCCGGCATCGCGAGGATTCGCTTCAGCTTGGCCTCGCGGAGCCGCTTGGCCTCGCCAAGATACTGGTGGAACTCGACGAGCCAGGTAATTCGCTCGCGCTCGGTGTTGTGAGAGCTTGAGCTTGCGGCAGAGGTCGTTCGGCGAATCTGCGGCCGACCTGCTCGTGGTGATGGAAGCTGAACCGGCCGTTGTGGATGGCCTTGGTCGGCGGTTTGCCGACGTCGTGCAGCAGCGCGGCGAAGGCCAGGGCGAAGCTCGGGTTGGGACGCAGGAGCTTCAGGACCAGCAGGGTATGGTCCCAGAGGTCGCCCTCGGGCTGAATCGGCTTGCCCTGGAACACCCCCTTCATCGGGACCACCGGGGGGAGCACCGGCCGCCGACCAGGCCGGTCGTGAGCATCAGATCGACGGCTTCGGCGCAGACTCTCGTGCACGAGCATCCGCCGCAGTTCCTGACGCGATTCGCTCGGCGGCGACCACGACAACCTGGGGGGCCATCGCGACGATCGCAGCGCGGGTCGCCGGCTCGATCGTCAACTGGAACCGCGCGGCGAAACGGACGGCACGGAGAAGGCGGAGCTTGTCCTCGCGGAATCGGGCCGAGGGGTCGCCGATGGCGCGGAGGATGCGGTTGCGGAGGTCGGCACCGTCCTCCGACGTAGTCGATCACCTCGTCGGTGAGCGGGTCGAGGAACATGCCGTTGATCGTGAAGTCGCGACGTGAGGCGTCGATCTCGGGCGAGCTGAAGACGACCGATTCGGGACGTCGGCCATCGACGTAGGCACCGTCGCTCCGGAAGGTGGCGACCTCCACCTCTTGATTGCCCTGCGGGCTCCGCACCCGGACCACGCCGAACGAGATCCCGACGGGGACCGTCCGGTTCCGGAACACGGCCATCACCTGCTCGGGGCTCGCGTCGGTGGCGACGTCGTAGTCGCTGGGCGTCAGCCCCAGGGTCAAGTCGCGGACACAACCGCCGGCCCAGAGTGCCTGGAACCCTCCCAGGCGGAGCCGCCGGACGACGTCGGTCGCGAACTCACGGCGCTCCTCGGGGCTCGTCATGACGGCAGTCCACCCACATCGAAGGGTGACGGCTCGGGCTCGCGTCCGACCCGCGCGCACCAGGTCCCGGATCGCGACTTGCGTCCCCCGTAGCGCCGGATGTCCCAGGCCGCGACGTCGGGGAGCACCTGCTCGTCGAGCGTCCCCCGCGACTCGACCGCGACGATCGAGTCGGGGGGCAGTTGCTCGACAAGGTGGCGGAGCAGTTGGTTCACCTTCCGCGGCCGGACCTCGTACTCGCGGCACGGCGGGTCGATGAAGACGACCATCGGCTCGTCGTTGATCGCCGCGAACCCGCGCGCCCAGCGGTAGGCGTCGGTTGCCAGGACGCGCGCCCGATCCTCGAACCGGAGGGTCGCCAGGTTGCGACCGATCAGCGCGACGTTCTCGCGGTTCTGCTCGACGAAGATCGCCCACGCCGCGCCCCGGCTCAACGCCTCCAGCCCCAGCGCCCCGGTGCCGGCGAAGAGATCGACGACCACCCGCCCGGCCACCGATTCGCCGAGGATGTTGAACAACGCCTCACGCACCAGGTCGCTCGTCGGGCCGGGTACCGTCCCCCTTGGGCCCCTCGAACTTGTGCCCACGACGCTGGCCGGCGATGATCCTCATCGGCGCACACTCCGGTCGATCGCCCCGCGCGACTGACACCGTCAAGCCTAACCCCTAATTGTTATTATAACCCCATGTTACAGGAAAACGACAGATGCCCGTGTCACCTGTGGGCAAAGTTTGCACCCCGCCTGTCCCCAAGCCCCTTTTCCCCGGACCACGATCATGTCACGATCACTCATGCGATCGAGCAATCTTGCGATCGCCCCTGCGGCAGGCGTCATTCTCCCTCGGGAATCGGTATTTGAGTTCGGATTGACGCGTCTCTGCACCCGGGCCATACTGTGGCGATCGTTCGACGAGGGACCATTTCGGGTTCCGGATCGGACGCGACCCCGCTGTCACCGTGGTCGCGGAATCTTGCCCCATCCCGAGTTGCACCTCTGAGCCGTCCTCAGCGCACCCCCGAGGGAGTGGAAGTTCCCGCCTGGAAGACCGAACTTCTCTGGACGAGGTTGGCCGTTTCGTCTCCCGCGAGAACCGATCGATCGCGCCAACCCTGGAGCAGGACACGGATGGTCATGCACCGGACCTTGTCGGCGGCCTTGCTGATCGCGTTGTTCTCGTTTCCTGAACGATCGGCGGAGGCCGGCACGTCGGAGGCCCTCGCGCGGCGCGCGACCATCTGGCGCGGAACGGCGCCAGGCGGCGGTCGCGGAGCTGGAAGAGGTGTTGCCGGCCGCAGCGTCGTCCGACGAGCGGACCGCGTTTCTGGGACTGCTCCGCGAGGCGTACGAGTCGGCCGCGCGCAGGCCGAGGTTGCAGGACGTCCTCAAGACGCGGAGATGTATCGTGACAACCTGGCGATCCTGGATCGCCGCGCGATGACAAAGCCGGCGCCGACAAGCGGCCCGACCTCCGCGATATCCCCTTCGACCGCCGTCCCCTCGGCCCCGCCGCCCCTGCCGCCGATCAGCATCCCCGGCGAGCCGTCCCTGCCGCTGCCGTCTGCCCCGCTCGATCCTCCCGTTGCTCCGAAGGAGGCGCCGCCTTTGGCCGCTGTCCCGGTGCCGGCCCCGACCGCGCCTCGGGTCGAGCTCGCGGCGGCCGACGCTGCCTTCGTGGCCAGGAACTACGACGAGGCGGGACGGCGATACGAGGCGCTCGCGCGCGAATCAGTTGCCCAGGACCCACGACGACTACTGGGCCTATTGCCGTTGCGTGGATGTCGTCCGACGGCTCAACGCCGGCCCGAGGACCCACCAGGATTGGGCGAGCATCGACGCCGAGATCCAGCAGATCCGCGCTGAGCCCGAACAACTGGTACGGCGAATACCTCCGCAACCTCTCCGCCGAACGGGCGCCCGCGCGCCCGTCCGGCAAGTCGCGGCGGATGGTGGTCCGGGGCGCGGCTCCCGAGGAGCCGGCGCTGGGCGTGCAGCCCTCGACCGTGCAGCCCGCCCCCAAAATATCCAGGACCCAGGCCGTCCCCGCCCCGATGGCCAGCCCGACCGCAGCCGCGCCTTCGTCCGCGCCCGCCCCCGCGGCGGAGATTGCGCACGAGGCTCAGCAGGCACCGAGCACGGTGAGGAACTGGCAGGTCCGCGAGACGACGAACTTCCGGATTCTCCACGCGGACGCCTCGCTAGCCGAGCGTGTCGCCCTGGAGGCGGAGTCGGCCCGCGAGGAACAGGTCAAGCGCTGGATGGGCATGTCGACTCGCGGTCCCTGGTCGCCCCGGTGCGACATCTATCTCTACCCCTCGGCGCAGGTCTTCCACCGGATGACCGGGCAGCCTGAAGAGTCGCCCGGCTTCTCGACGATGGGGCTGAACGCGGGCCGGGTCCTCGCCCGGCGAATCAACCTCCGAGCCGACCATCCCAACCTGATCAAGGCGGTCCTGCCCCACGAAATCACGCACGTGATCCTGGCCGACCTCTTCCCGGACCAGCAGGTCCCGCGCTGGGCTGACGAGGGGATGGCCGTCCTCTCGGAGCCCCCCTCCGAGCAGCGTCTCCGCGCGGCCGACCTGGAGAAGCCGCTCGCCAAAGGGCAGCTCTTCAAGCTTGAGGACCTGATGGTCATGGATTACCCCGACGGCCGTTACTGGGGCCTTTACTACGCCCAGAGCGTCTCGCTGACGCGCTTTCTCGTCGAGCAAGGAACCCCCGCGCAGTTCATCCAGTTTGTCCTGGGCACGCAGCGCAACCATCCCGAAGGGGAATTGCGGCGGATCTACCAGATCGACGGCTTCGCGGACCTCCAGAGGCGCTGGCTGGACTACGCGCGCGCCAGGTCGGCGGAGGTGACCACCGTCGCCGAATCCAAGAAGGATGAAACGAAACGCGCGACGTTGACGGCGGGTCAATTGGCCCTCCGGTAGATTCTCGAAGGGTTGGCTTCATCCTGTCGTCCGCTCCGTCCAGGTGTCAGGCTGAAGCCTTCCCTCCAGGGATCGGACCGCTCGGACCCAGCTCGAAAACCTCCCGCACGGCCGCATTGATGATGGGCGCGTCGAAGCGCTCCTCGCCGCTCAGGCCGCCGCTGGGACCGAGTCGGATGCGCCAGCCTTGCATGACGCGGCCGAGGCCAAGTGCCTCCGCGGCGCGCGCCGAGAGTAAGAGGCGAAGGCGCTCCCGGGGCTCCGACGCGCCGGCGATGCTGAAGACGAGGACCTGGAGATCGCCCTGGGGATCCTTCATCACCAAGTCGATCACTCCGCGGAAGACCGTGGCGTCGGCCGAATCGGGCGGCCAGGCGATCGTCCAGGCCACCCGGTGTCCGGTCGCATCCGAGCCGGCCAGGCCCTGCCCGATCCGGCCGCGGATCCAGGGCTTGAGGCACTCGATCGCCTCGGCGAGTCGGCGCGGAGGGGCCATAGGATCATACCGGCGAGCGACCTGCGCCGCGACCCTCGCCAGGTCCTTGAGGCTCCAGGCCCGAGGGTCGGCCAGGATGGCGCGGAGCAGACGATCGAGCCGGGCCGAGGTCGGGGCGAGTCCCCACGTCGGGTCGAGGTCGAGAAACCGAGGCCGGCGCGCGGCGGCCGGCGCGGCGATGACGTCCGGCACGGGGGCCCGCTCGATCGCCTCGGCGACCTCGACCAGGGGGAGCCGTCCCCCGCGCGTCCGCGGACGGCTGGCGGACGAGGCCGGAGCTTCGCGCGTGACCTGGATGACGGGAGAGTGCCAGCCCTCAGGCAGCGGGGCGAGGCAGCGGCCGGTCAGGCGGTCGAACCGCTCGTCGAGCAGGCACATCGCGGACGATCTCGGCTTCTCCGACGGCCCCAGCCCCGCCGAGAGGAGGAGCGCGTCGCGCGCCCGGGTGGAGGCGACGTAGAACAGCCGCAGGGCTTCCTCTTCCTCCTCGCGCTGCTCCAGTGTCTGATAGGTCAGCCATCCCAGGCTCCGCCTCCCGTCGTCGGCCGCGTCGTCGCCGTCGACTGAGGCCCCGGACTCGGCCCCGCGATCCTTGCCGGGCTGGACCAGCGGGCCGAGGGTCGGGTGGAAGGCCACCATGGCGAAACTCGCGGCGGGCTTCCGGTTCAGGTCAGGGATGACGACGATCGGAAACTCCAGACCCTTGGCCTGGTGGATCGACATCAGGCGGACGCTCGTCCCCTCCTCATCGGTCGTGGCGGCCTGCTCCTCGCGGGGAGGCCGCTTCAGGTCGGCGCGGAGCCGGGCGACGAACGTCGGCGAGCGTGAAGCCACCCTGCTGGTCGAACTGCCGCGCCAGGCGGACGAGCTTCTGCGCGTTCGCCCGCTTCCGGTGCCCGAGGAACTCGCCCAGCAGCGCCGCCTCGTAACCCGACTCGTCCAGCACGCGATCGACCAGCGCGGCGATCGGAACCCGGTCCTTGAGGCCGCGCCACCGTGTCAGGAGATTGAGCGCCCGGCGAGCGTGTCGGCGATCCCGCTCCGAGAGCTGGGCGATCGCATCGGCGTGCTGGAGGCCCTCGATCAGGTCATGCCGGGCCGTGGCCAGCCAGAACAGGCCATCGTCACTCAGGCAGAAGAACGGGCTCCGCAACGTCCCCGCCAGCGCGACCGCGTCGAGTGGGTCCTCGATCACCGAGAGCAGGTTGATGAGGTCGTGGACCTCTTGCTGCGCGAAGAAGGCCGAGCCCCCGATGACGTGGTAGTCGAAGCCCTCGTCGTCGAGCGCCGACTCGTAAGGCCCGACGTCGGTCATGGCGCGGAACAGGAAGGCGATGTCGCCGGGGTGCGCGGCGCGGATCTCCTTCGTTTGGCGGTCACGGACCATCCAGTTCGCGTCGAGCCGCTGCCGGAGCCGCCGGGCCAGCCAGCGGGCCTCGACCTTGCGGCGGTCGTGCGCCGTGCTCTTCGAAGACTTCGAAGACTCCTCGGGTTCGGTCGCCCAGAGGAACTCGACGACGGGCTGATCGTCGTGGCGGACCAGGCTCGCACCGGGGATTAAGGCGTTGTCGGGCTCAGGGAACGTCGCGTCGAACAGCGCGTTGACGAAGTCGAGGATGCCCGGCACGCTCCGGAAGTTCTCGGTCAGCGCATGCCGGCCCGCGCCGGGGAACTTGTCGCGGAACGCCTCGAAGATCCGCGGCTGCGCGCCCCGGAACCGATAGATCGACTGCTTGTAGTCGCCCACCAGGAATAGCGGCCCGAGGGGAACGCCTCGCCCGCCAGCCGCTGGAGGATCTCGCCCTGGATCGGGTCGGTGTCCTGGAACTCATCGACGAGCACCCGTTCGAGCGGTCTTCGCGGCGTGTTCCGGAGGACCTCGGCGTGGTCGCGGAGCAGGTCGCGGGTCTTGATCAGGAGGTCGTCGAAGTCGAGTCCGCCCCGCGCGCGCTTGGCCGCGTCGTAAGCCCGCCGCGCCTTGCTCGCCAGCCGGGCGAAGCGGAGGCCGAGCTCGGCGGCCTCGCGGGTGGCGGCCTCGTCCCACGTCAGTTGCTCCAGGGCCTTCTTGGCCGCCCCTCGGACCACCTCGAACTGGTCCTTGACCGCCTTGTAGATCTCGGGGGAGGGCCAATCCTTGGCGGTCCCGCCCCCCTGGACGCGGGCGTTCTTGAGGGTCTCCTCGAGCAGAGGATTCGGGTCGTCCCGCCGTTCGATGGTCGGGAGGGTTTCCCGGAGGGATCGTTGACGCTCGCGCATCACTGGGTGCGCGCACTCGTTCTCGGCCAGGAGCGTGAGGCATGGCTTCGCGGCCCGGAAGACCCGGCGCAGGAGCGTCGGCGCGGCCTGCTTTCTCCCAGGTCCCCTTCCAGGTCGCGACGATCTCGTCCACCGTGCGGCCCTCCCAGTCGGCCAGGCTCCCGGCACGCCGCTCGGCAATCAGGTCTGCGAGTGCGTCGCGGACCCGCCAGAGGCCGAACTCGACGGCCAGGTCGATGAGGTCGGCGTCGCGTTCGGCGAGCCACTGGCGGAGGCATCTCGCCAGCGCCTCGTCGCGGACCGTGCCGGCGATCGACGCGTCGAGGATCGCGAAGTCGGGATCGATCCCCGCCTCGACGGCGTGCCGGCGGAGCCACTGGCCGCAGAACTCGTGGAACGTGCCGATCGGGGCCGCCTCCAGGCGCGGAGGACGCCACGCCACCGCGCGACGTCCGCGCCCGCCCCGAGCTTCTGGCGGCACTGCTGCCGGATGCGCTGGCGGAGCTCGCGGGCCGCCTTCTCGGTGAATGTCAGCGCGACGATCGCGCTCGAGCGACCTCGGCTCCGGCCCGTCGAGGTCGCCGAGGAACCGCGCGGTCAGCACGGTCGTCTTGCCGCATCCCGCCCCCGCGACTCAGCGCCACGCTCGCTCCGACGACGGAGAGCGGCGCGCTTGCTCGTCTGCTGCTGCGCTCAATCCGCGGAAACTCGGGGGGCAGGCGCAGTCATACGTTCAGCTCCAGCCGAGGCACGTCGTCGCGGTTCTTGCCGGCCGCGCGGACCTGGCTGACCCGGCAGACCGCGCTATAGTCGCAACGCTGCGTGCAGTCGTCCTTGCGCGAATCGACCTCGAAATGGCCCCGCCGGAGCTGCTCGACCACTTTGAGCACGTAGTTTTCGAGCATGGCCCGGTCGTTCTCCCAGTCCTTGGGGGCAATCACCTTGAAGCCGTCGGCCGACAGGCCCCAGTAGCCGAAGTCGTGCAGACCCGCCCCCTCGCGCCAGCACGATCCGCTCGATGGCCAGGGCGTAGAGCGGCAGTTGCAGGTAGATGGCCTCCTTCACGTCCTTCTTCGAAGGGCTCGCTCCCGACTTGTAGTCGATGACGCGGAAGCCCGTGCGGCCGGGAGTCGGAATCAGGTCGATCCGGTCGATCTTCCCCTGGAGCCGGACGGCCGCCGGCCCCTCGCCGAGGATGAGTGGCGGTTGTGACGCGGCGTCTTTGTCTTCCTGGCCGAAGACGACCTCGAAGCGGTGGGGGACGGGCCGGAGGTTTGGGGTGATGGCCTCGTAGCCCTCATACTGCTTGACGTAGCGCCGGATGGTCCTGACCAGCCGCCGCCGCTCGATCTCGTGCAGGCCCGAGTCCACGCCGTCGTCCTCGCTCAGCTCGATCCGCATCGCGGTCCGCATGACGACCTCGGCCAGGTCGAGGCGGTTCTCCTCGGACTGGACCCGGAGCTGCTCGAGCATCTCCAGCATGTCATGGATGCGCGTGCCGTGGCCGCTGTAATCCTCGTCCAGCTCGTCGCGCTCATCGACGGGCTCCAGCCTGAGCACGTATTGGAGGAAGAACTGGAAGGGGCAGAAGAGGTACGACTCGAGCTGGCTCGGGCTGAAGGGGTGTGCCGGGCCGAACCTCTCGAGGACTTTGCGGATCGCCTCGGGGTCGCTGAGCCGGCCGTCGTAGATGCCGAAGCGGGGGCCCTGCGACCGCGCGTGCGCGATCCGGAGCGCGGCGGCCGTGCCGTCGAGCGCCGGGCGATGCGCGGGCACCCCGGCCAGTGCAATCAGGCCCTCGCGTTCGGCGAAGGCGCAGGCCCGGGCGACCGCGCGGACGCGGGCATCGGCTCGGCGCACCGGCCAGCTCCTCCCACTCGACCAGAGCGGGGTCGAAGCGGCGGTGCGCGACATGGATCGACTGTTCCACCTCCGGTTCGAACAGCCCGAGCAGGTCGTCGAGAAAACCCGCTTTGAGCCGCTCCTGGCCTTGCGCATCGCTGGTCGGGTAGACGAGCGTCAGACCCTCGTTGGCCGAGCCGAGCACGCGGAGAAACCGGAGCATCTCGCGCACGAAGGCCGGGTTGGGATTTTCGGGGCTAGCGTCGTCGGGGGCGGGGGAGAGTTGGGGGTCGACGGCCTCTCGGGTGGGGAACGTCCCCTCGCCCAGGTTGGCCAGGAAGACGTGCCGCGGCGCGGGCCCCGGCGACGGCATCGACCGGGGCGAGCCGGACCACGCCGGCGGGGGTGGCGAGGGTCGTGGCGGCGAGCTCGCCGACCAGTCGACTCGACCTCGCGGGCGAAGTCGGGCCACGGCCAGGGGAAATGGCCCCTCCCGAGCCGCTCCAGCACGGCGCCGTGGTCCTCCAGGGCCATCCAGAGGTGATCGAGCGCGAAATCGTTCGGCGCGCGCCGAGCCGGAGTGTCTCCGCCAGCGCCGGAGCTGGTCCGACCTGCTCGCGCCAGGGTCGAGGCTGGTCGAGGGGCTCGATGGTTTGGCTGAGCTGGTCCACGACCCTGCGGGCCAGCGTGATGCGGTCGGACTTGCGCTGGTCCTTCCGATGCTCCCCGATCGCGCGATCGAGGGCCATCGCGGATCGTTTCGAGGCCGCGGAAGGCACGGGTGGACCTGGAGCACCGAGGCGGTGATCGCCAGGGCGACCGGCTCCGGGACCTCTGGCCAGTCGGGGCGGAGCTGGCCGTTGCGCAGCAGTTGGATCAGGGGTTCGACCTCCCAGCCGTCCACCGGCAGCTTCATCGCCAGCCGAAGCGCAGCGACGGGCGGGCTCGGCCGAGAGTCGGCGCGATGCTCGGCGGCGGCCGGGAGACCCCACGCCCGGAGCGTCTCGAGGACCAGCGCCGCGTCGTCGTCCCAGTGACGGAAGAGGACCAGGATCGTCCTCGGGGTCGGTCCCTCGATCCAGCAGCGCCTTGACCTCCCGGGCGATCACGAGGCCGACGCCCTCGCCTTCCGGGGCGCCGAGCACGGTCAGGCCGCCGGCGGTCTTGAGCCGCTCGCGGCGGTGGGCGTCGTCGCGGAACAACTCGCGCTCGACGTCGCGCAACGCCGACCGCGCACCAAACTTCGGGCTCGACCCGGACCTCGGCGAATCCCCAGTCGAGCAGGCATTGACGGATCGTCGCGGCTTCGGCGAAGACCTCGGCAAGCGTCGGGTCGGGGTCGAAGGCGAGCGTGATCCGGACCGCTCGGGCGCGGCGGTGGGCGTGCTCCAGGACGCGCCAGGCGGCGGGCGAGTCGAGCGCCAGGTCGAGGAACGTCACCGCGCCGAGCCGCCGGAGCGACGCGGGTGGGCTGTCGGCCAGGGCCCTCGAAGCCCAGACGGCGAGCCCCTCGGCATCCTCGGCGTCGAGCCGCTTGAGGATCGCGCGGTAGCGGACGAAGATCGCCCACTGCGCCTGCTGCGCGGGGTCGGTCGCCGGGTGGCGCGGCCTCGGCCGGGCGCTCGGCGCGGGTCCAGGCGGCGATCCGAGTCCGGAGCCGGCGGCGGAAGCCGGGCCAAGTCGACGACCTCGGCGACCTCTCCCGGCGCCCCGTCGCGCCGGGCCTGCGCGATCGCCTCGCCCAGGGCCGCTCGGGCGGCCGCCTCCGAGAGCCGCGCGGGACCCCGCGACGAACCGTCCCGGACCGCCCGCCAGAGGTCGTCCCAGCACCAGGCCCGGAGATCGCGAATGACCTTGTGCCGGCGCCCCAATTCGCGGACGACCTGGTCGCGCGCGAGCGGCGACGGGGCGATCCAGAGGCCCGACGGGGCGCTCGAGGCGTCCTCCAGGGCCCGATCCCCGGCGCCGACCCGTACGGGCCGGTCCAGAGCCTTCGGATCGCCGGGCATCAGGGGAGCCTCCGGAGAACGCGGCCAGTCGCCAGCACGGCGATCGCCAAGCATGATCAAGTATACAGAAAAATACCACAATCGCCCCGATCGCACAATCTTGACCAGCCAGATGATCGCCCCGTAGCCGACGACCCCCGCCACGACCGTCGCCGCGACGGTCTGCGCGACGCGGTCGGGGGTGAGCGTGGCGGGGTCGATGTCCTTGAGCTCGAACACCGACGGCGCCGAGGATCGCGGGGACCGCGATCAGGAGGCTGAACCCGACCGCCCAGGCCCGCGAAAGCCCCAGCGCCCAGCGCCGCGGCGACCGTCAGGCCGCTCCGGCTCACACCCGGCAGCGGGGCGAACATCTGCGCCATGCCGATCAGCAGGGCGTCGAGCCAGGTCGTCTCGGCGGGCCCCTTGTCCGCGCCGTCCCGCTGCAGCTGGCCGCCGTCAACAGCAGCACCGCCGCCGTGATCAGGAACCCGACCCCCGCGGCGGCTGTGCTCTGGAACGCCTGTTCGAGCCATTCCTTGAAGAAGAGCGCATCGGGACCAGCGGCAACGTGGCCACGAACGCCAGCAGGCCGACCCGGATCACCGCCGGGCGGCGATACGCGGGGGGGACTTCGGCCGAGCCAAGCAGACCGCGGACGCCCGGTCTGCACCACGGCGCGATAGTAGATCACGATCGCGGCCAGGTGCCGAGGTGGAGCATCACGTCGAAGAACAGGTTCTCGCTCCCCGAGCGGCTGTAGCCCTCAGCCAGGCGAACGCCTGCTGCGTGATCGAGAGGTGGCCGTCGCTGGAGACCGGCAGGAACTCCGTCAGGCCCTGAACGACGCCGAGGACCAGGGATTCAAACCATTCCATGAGGGATCTCGTAGGGGGTATTCAGGATCACTTCAGCCCTGGAGGGGCGACATCATCAATAACCTGGGGCGTCAGTCCCAGGAGGAGGCGGACACGGAGAATTGATCGGGCCTCCGAGGGGCGACATCGGTGGACGAAGGCGTGAGCGATGCTGCCCTTCAAGAGCTCAAGAGCATGCGGGCGAATTGCGACAGTCGCTTATCCCTCAACCTTCCCAAACGATCCCTCTTCAATGTCCTTTCCTTTGACCTCCGAGGCGCGATCCTCCCTGACGAGCCGGGGGGGGTTCATCTCGGAGCTTGGGCAGGGCGGCGCCGACATAGACCGAGCCCGCTGTAGATCGTCAGGAGGACGGCCAGCACGGTCAGGAGATCGCGGCCCAGGAGCCCGGCGCGGGTGGGGCGGATCGACAGGCAGAGCAGGATGGCGACGATCGAGAGGCATTGCACGGTCGTCTTCAGCTTGCCGGCCGTCTTGGCGCCGAACGCCTCGCCCTGGCCTTCCAGGTGGCTGCGGAGTCCCTGAATTAAGAGCTCACGGATGACGATCGTGGTGACCATCCACGGCTGGAGGCCCGTGCCGGGGACCGTCAGCAGGTAGATGTAAGCCCCTGCGACGACCACCTTGTCGATCAGCGGGTCGAGCTGCCGGCCGAGCGCCGTGGTCTGGTTCAAGAGCCGGGCGAGATAGCCGTCGAGCGCGTCGGTCAACGCCGCCAGGCCGAACACCGCCAGCGCGGCCAGGAAACGGTCGAAGGAGATCAACACGAAGACGATGACCGCCAGCACCAGGCGGCCCACCGTCAGCGTGTTGGGGACGTTCCAGAACCGCTCGGCGGCGGGTCCGGCCATCTTCGCGAGCCCCGGCTTTCAGTTCAGGATCGTGAAGGGCGACTGGCGGCTTCTTCCGCGGCTTGGGCCTGGCCTTTCGCCGCCGCGGCGGGACCGCCTCGGCGCGGGCGATCAGGTCGTAGCCCTCGGCCCCGACGATCGCGCACGCCACGCAGGTCGCCGGGCTCCAGGTGGCTCCCCCGGACGAAGGTCACGCCGTCCACGTCGGGCGCGTCGGCGTACGTCCGCCCGACCCAGAGGTCCTTGCCTGCCGGCGCGGGGCCGTCGATCAGGACGTCGAGCCGTCGGCCGACCAGGCTCTGATTGAAGGCGAAGGCGATCGGCTGCTGCGCGGCCATGATCCGGTCGCGGCGCTCGGCCTTGACTTCGTCGGGCAGGTGCCCCGGCAGCTTTGCGGCCGGCGTGTCGGGCTCGAGCGAGTAGGGGAAGACCCCCAGCCGCTCGAACCGGGTCGCCGCGACGAACGCGAGCAGTTCCTCGAACTCCGCCTCGGTCTCGCCGGGGAAGCCGACGATGAACGTCGTCCGCAGGACCAGGCCCGGGACGCTCTCCCGGAGCCGCGCAATGATCGCCTCGGTCTCGGCCCGGGTGTGCCGCCGGTTCATCAGCTTGAGCATCCGGTCGTTGATGTGCTGCAACGGCATGTCGAGGTACGGAACGATCTTCGACGACGAGGCCAGCACCTCGTACAGCTCGTCGGTGAACGAGTTCGGGTAGTTGTAGAGGACGCGGATCCAGTCGATCCCCTCGACCTGGTCGAGGTCACGGAGCAGTTCGGCCAGTCGCGGCCGGCCGTAGAGATCGACGCCGTAATAGGTCATGTCCTGCGCGACCAGGTTCAGCTCGCGGACGCCGTCGGCGGCCAGCTCGCGCGCCTCGTCGATGACCTTCTCGATCGGCTTGGTCACGTGCTTGCCGCGCATGAAGGGGATCGCGCAGAAGGTGCAGAGCCGGTCGCAGCCCTCGGAGACCTTGAGGTAGGCCAGGTGCCGGGGCGTGATCCGGAGCCGCGCCCGATCCTCCTGCGCCTGGACCGGGGCGGGGCGGAAGACGGTCCGCTGCTCGTGGAGGTCGCCCATGATCCGGTCGGCGACCCGCGCGATCTCCTCGCGGCCGAAGACGCCGACGACCTGATCGACCTCGGGGACCTCCTCCAGGAGCAGCTCCTTCTGCCGCTCGGCCAGGCAGCCGGCGACGACGACCCCCTTGATGCCCCCGCCGCTTGCGGTCGAGCATCTCGCGGATCACGCCGAGCGACTCCTGCCGGGCGGCGTCGATGAACCCGCAGGTGTTGATGATGACCAGGTCGGCCTTCTCGGCGTCGGGGACGAGCACGTAGCCGTCCTGCGCCAGCAGGCCGAGCATCCGCTCGGAGTCGACCAGGTTCTTCGGGCAGCCGAGGCTCACGAAGGAGAACGTTCCTTTCATAGACAAATTATCATTCATAATGGCTATCTGTGGCTGAAGTTCGTCCCGACGTTCCGTCGTGCAATTGATTCCCGTTTGTTCATCCGATGTGAACTCGATGGGCGACCGGCGATCCTTCGAGACAGGCGACCGGAGCTTTCCTCGGGCAAATGGACCCGACCAGCCTCAGAGACACGCTCTCCCCTCCTCGAGAACGTTCAGGGGGTCGCTGAGGGACGAGGATACGATCAGGTTACTTTTTCCGACCTCGACCGTCTCTGGGTGACGAACCTCTCAATAACCCGACCACTGGCCATGGGGATGCAGAGTGGTCGGGACGGTTCCGCCTTGACGTTCCTGAGAACCGCCGAAGGCGTCCTCATGAGCATGGCTCCGAAAAACGGGATCTCTATGGCCTACGGTCTCGCGGACGCCACGTCAAGGCCGCCCCGAGTCGCGTTCACGACCGCCGGAACCTTGTGCGTCGTCGGAAACCGATTATACTACAATCTCAGCCTGCCAGTCCGCTCCTCAGTCGGAAGGCGGCCCTCGATCCGTGCGCTTCGCTGCAGGCACCCGTAGCTCAAATGGATAGAGCAACGGTCTTCGGAACCGTAGGTTGCAGGTTCGAGTCCTGCCGGGTGTATTTGCCGTAACTCCCTCCGAATGCTGCACTTAGCCTACCCGCCCGATGCCGGGCGGTGCGGCCCAAGACTCCAAATAAAGCCAGTAGACTACCGGACTGGGAGCTTGGTCCGTGTCCGCTCACACCCTCCGAACCCCCTCTTAGTTTCCACAAGCCCTCCCGCCAAGCGGTCGTCACCCTGGACGGCCGAGATTTCTATCGGGGCAAATTCGGGACTCCAGAGAGCCGGGGCGAATACGACCGGCTCTGGCCAAGTGGTTGGCCAACGGCCGATGGCTCCCGGCTCCAGCCTCCGGGCACGGGGCCGACACCACCGTCAATGAGCTGATTCTCGCCTACCTCCAGTATGCCGACGCCCATTACATGGAAAACGGCAAGCCGACATCGGAACCGTACAACATCCGACTCGCCCTGCCCCTCCGTGAGACTCCATGGCGATACCCTCGCACGGGACTTCGGCCCCCTGGCGTTGCAAGCGGTCCGACAGGTGATGATCGACTCCGGCCTCTGCCGGTCGGAGGTCAACAAGCGGGGTAGCCGTTCACAGGTCGGGACAGGGAAAAACAAGGGGTTCTAGAACACCTGACAACCGTAAGACGCCTGTTTTACTGTTGTCGTCGGATGCAAAACCCCTTGTTTTCAAGGGTTTCAGGGTCTGAACGGCTCCCAAGCGGGTTCGCCACGTCGTCCGGGCGTTCAAATGGGCCGTCGGGGAGGAGATCGACCCTCCAACTCGTCGGTCCTACGGCCTCACAACGGCCTCCAATCGCAATTCTCCACGTTCGCAATTGCTCGCAAGGATTAGCCCGGATATTTCATTCTAACTCCGGATAAATTCGTTGTGCGATGGCCTTACTCCTTGTAGGCTTGGGAGTAGCATCGTCCCCCACCTCACAAGGGCAAGGCCATCGCCATGACAGACTGTAACCGCGACCCCCTCGCCTTCTCCAGACTCGGCCCCCAGGCGGTCGTCGCCGACTTCCAGGGTGGGCGGCTCACCTCCGACGCCGGTGCCCTCCTGCTCCGCGAGCTCGGACAGCGGCTCGGATTGTTCGAGGCCCTCGATCACGCCATCCCCGACCGCCGCTTCGCCCCCCTGGTCGTGCCCCCCCAGCGGGCCATGCTCGCCCAGCAGATCCTCGCCATTGCCCTGGGCTACGAGGACCTCAACGACCACCAGACCCTCCGCGAGGATCCCGTCCTCCAGATCGCCGCCGGGCGACGACGCCACGCTCGCCTCGCCGCCCACCCTCTGCCGCCTCGAGCACCGCGTCGATCGCCCGGCCCTGCTCCGCGTCGCCGAGGTCCTCCTCGACCAGTTCATTGCCTTCCATCGCACCCCGCCCGGGCACCTGATCCTCGACTTCGACGCCACCGACGATCCGGTGCACGCCGAGCAGGAGGGCCGCTTCTTCCACGGCTATTATGATCATCCTGCTTCCTGCCTTTATACGTCTTCTGCGGCGACGAGCTGCTGACGGCCTCCCTCCGGCCCAGCAACATCGACACCGCCAAGCACGTCCGGGCCGTGTTGAAGCTGCTGGTGCGCACGCTCCGCGCAGGCCTGGCCCGAGGTCCGGATCACGCTCCGGGCCGACAGCGGGTTCTGCCGCTGGCGGCTGAGGCGCTGGTGCGACTCGAACGGCCTCGGCGACGTCTTAGGCCTGGCCAAGAATGCGGTCCTGGAGCGGCAGGCTCGGGATGGGATCGAGCGCGGCCGAGCGGCAGTTCCGCCGCACCTGTCAGGCGCAACGGCTCTTCGGATCGTTCTCGTATGCGGCGGCGACTTGGGATCGACGGCGGCGGGTGATCGTCAAGGCGGAGCACAACGCCCAAGGCGCCAACCCGCGGTTCGTGGTGATCAACGTGCCGGGCGACCCGCAGGAGTTGTACGACGACGTGTATTGCCAGCGGGGCGAGAGGGAGAACCGTATCAAGGAGCAGCAACTGGGCCTGTTCGCCGATCGGACCAGTGTGCCATGCCTTCCTGGCCAACCAGTTCCGGTTGCTGTTATGCAGCGCCGCGTACGTGCTGAGGAACGCCTTGCGGCGTGAGGCGCGGGGCGGGACGGAGCTGGCGTGGGCGCAGGTGGGGACGGTGCGGCTGAAGCTGTTGAAGGTGGCGGCGCGGGTGAGGGTGAGCGTGCTCCGGGTGGTGTTCCACCTGTCCAGCAGTTACCCGTACCAGGAGCTGTTCCGTGCGGTGTTCGCGCGGGTGATGGGTCTGCCGCGGATGGTCGCGGGATCGGGTTGATCGGGCGGGAAACTGGGTGTCCGAGGGCCCTCCAGCGTGGGGGTCAGGGGGGAGTTGTGCGCCGGGGGCCGGTGGCTCGGGCCGCCAGCCTCGGACGCGGCGACGCATGCTTATGAGTCGCGTCGCAAAGGCGGGGATGAAATATTCGGGTTAGCGTCGGTCTGACGCATTCGGCTCAAGCGAGCAGGCCAAGCTGGGCTTATCCCGGCAGGGTGGCTGGGGTCCGTCTTCGGACCCCGGTTTACTTTCCTGCCACAGGGGACCGGGGTCCGAAGACGGACCCCAGCCACCCTGCCCACCCTGCCGCACAGGTCGATGGCGGGCCGGCCCGAGACGGGGCGGGTGGGCCAGCCAGGCGCAATGGGTGACGATGAGCTTGCTGCGGTTGGCCCAGTTCCGCCTGGAAGCGGCCGGCGAGGTGGACTGGTGGTTCCGGCCGCCCTGGAATCGGAAGAAGGACCAACCGAGTGTACTGGACGTGGAGCGGCTGATGCGGCGTCATCGCCCGGAGATCCAGCAACTTCTGTCGGAATGGCTGGGAACTGAGGGGGAAGTGGCGTGAGGGGGATCGTGAGGGAGGTGGACATGTTAAGGGCCGATCAGCGGAACCCAGCGAAACGGCTGGATGTTGGAGCCTCAGTGCCCGTCTCAGGGTGTCGAGGCGACGGAGAAGCTACGCACCGGGCCGGAGGGAGTGCAGTTTTTCAGGGAAACCAGTGGATAATGGACAAAAGTCGAACTGAGGTAAGTGTAGTTTTCAAGCCGTCGGTGGCGTCGCAACAAGAAAAACCGGTTCCCTGCCGGTTATGACCGATCGATATAAGGGGCCATCGTGTCACTCTCGCTCTCCTCTTCGCCGGACAGCAACACCCTAGACCGACTTTTCGCAGTTGAAAACGAATGAAGCAAGGAACATCCCCTGCTTTGCTCTCTTGCCCAGCTTCACGCCGTTGCCTTCATCAGCGGACGACCCGTAAACGTCCAGCGGAACGGCTTGGCGAACACCCGATTGAAGGACTCGATAAAGTTCAACAACTTGGTGCGCCAGTCCTCCACCGAGCTGAACGACCCACGACGGATCACCTTCCGCATGATCACACCGAAGATTACCTCGCTCTGATTCAACCACGAGCTGTGCTTCGGGGTGTACACGAAGCGGATCCGGTGACCCGGATCCGACAAGAACTTCTGTCGGCTGGCCACCGACTTCAGCACCCCATCCACCCCCTTTTTGCCCAACTCCGTCTCGATCCCACACGTCTCCGCCACCAGCTTCACCAAGGTCTCCGAACAAGGGATGTTCAGGTTATCCGTTACGAATACCCACGACGCCCCCGGGTCCAAGGCCACTGTCTGCTCGCTGTGGCTGGCGAAATCGGCCTCGGTCCGCGTCGGACCGATCGTGGGAGCGATCAACTCCCCGGTCGTCACCTGGAAGTTCCCGATCAGGCACAAAGTCCCGTGTCGCGTGTACTCGAACTCGATCAACTCACGCTTCCCCGCGATCATCAGCCTGGTGGCGGCGGTCCGCTCCAACGCCTGGATGCCCGTCATCTCGTCCACGCAGACGGTGTGGGTGCATGGGTCTTCTCCAACACTGGCGCCTGCCAGGTATGTGTCACAGACCGCCTCGACCTGCTTCTGAAACTGCTCCGGGACCTTCTCGGTGGTCTTGAGCCAATACCGGCTCTTGTGGGGCTGCATGGCGGCCTCGCGAAGGTAGCGGCCCACCTGCGACGGCGAGATCGACGCGACGATGCCCCGTTTGACGACCTCATCGGCCCATTCGTGCGCCGTCCAGTGGGTGATGGGCCGGCCGGACTTCTCGGGGGGCTCGCAGGCGACCGCGAGGATCTGGGTGACTTGCTCCGGGGTGAATTTGCCGGGGGCGCCGGGCCGGGGCTCATCAGTAAGGACCGCTTCGATGGCCCGGCGGAGCGCGGCGCGGGTCTCGCTGCATTCGAGGTCAATGAGGCGGTTCCATGCCTTGGCCCAACGTCGCCGCCAGAGTCCGACCGGGCCTTGCCCAAGGCCGACCTGCTCGGCGATCTCGTCATTGCGAAGGCCGTCGAAGGCCAGGAGGATGAGGGAGGCCCGTTGCCGGAGATGCGAGGGAGCCGTGACGGCGTCGTGGAGCGTGCGGAGGATGTCATGTTGACGTTCAGTGATGGTGATCTTAGCCGCCTTACCCGGCATGGTGAAAGCTCTCCTTGTAACTGGGAAACTAGCAAAGCCAGGTAATTTTAGCGTGACGGTCAACTTCTTGGGATCTCAACTACGGTTTGTGGGACTAGACCGACTTTTCGCAGTTGAAAACGAATGAAGCAAGGAACATCCCCTGCTTTGCTCTCTTGCCCAGCTTCACGCCGTTGCCTTCATCAGCGGACGACCCGTAAACGTCCAGCGGAACGGCTTGGCGAACACCCGATTGAAGGACTCGATAAAGTTCAACAACTTGGTGCGCCAGTCCTCCACCGAGCTGAACGACCCACGACGGATCACCTTCCGCATGATCACACCGAAGATGACCTCGCTCTGATTCAACCACGAGCTGTGCTTCGGGGTGTACACGAAGCGGATCCGGTGACCCAGATCCGACAAGAACTTCTGTCGGCTTGCCACCGACTTCAGCACCCCATCCACCCCCTTTTTGCCCAACTCCGTCTCGATCCCACACGTCTCCACCACCAGCTTCACCAAGGTCTCCGAACAAGGGGTGTTCAGGTTATCCATCACGAATACCCACGACGCCTCCGGGTCCAAGGCCACTGTCTGCTCGCTGTGGCTGGCGAAAGCGGCCTCGGTCCGCGTCGGACCGATCGTCGGCGCGATCAACTCCCCCGTCGTCACCTGGAAGTTCCCGATCAGGCACAAAGTCCCGTTTCGCGTGTACTCGAACTCGATCAACTCACGCTGCCCCGCGATCCTCGGCCGGGTGGGAGCGTTCCGCTCCCGCGCCTGCATGCCGGTCATCTCGTCCACGCAGACCGTGAGGGTCCATGGCTCTTCTCCAACGCAGGCGCCGCCAGGTACGTGTCACAGACGGCCTTGGCCTGCTGGGCGAACTTCTCCGGATCCTTCTCGGTGGTCTTGAGCCAGTACCGACTCTTGTGGGGCTGCAAGGCGGCCGCGCGGAGGTAGCGGCCCACCTGCGAGGGCGAGATCGACGCGACGATGTCGCGCGTGACCACCTCGTCGGCCCACTCGTGCGCCGTCCCGTGGGTGATCGGCCGGCCGGACTTCTCGGGGGGCTCGCAGGCGACGGCGAGGATCTGGGTGACCTGCTCGGGGGTGAATTTGCCGGGGGCGCCGGGCCGGGGCTCATCGGTGAGGACCGCCTCGATGGCCCGGCGGAGCGCGGCGCGGGTCTCGGAGCCCTCGATGGGGATGAGGCGGTCGAAGGCGCACGCCCAGCGTCGCCGCCAGAGTCCGACGGGGCCTTGGGCCAGGCCGACCTCCTGGGCGATCTCGTCGTTGCGGCGGCGCTCAAAGGCGAGCAGGATGAGGGAGGCGGCGTGGTCGGAGCCGGGACGGAGCCGGGACGGCGTTCCGCAGGGTCTGAAGGATCTCTTGCTGAGGTTCGGTGATCGTGATCTTGGCAGCCTTACCCGGCATGAGGAGCGCTGCTTGGTCAGTGGGAAACTGGCGAAGCCGGGTAATTTTAACGTGACAGTCAACTTCTTAGGGTCTCAATTACGGATTGTTGGTCTAGCGGCGGCAAGTGCAGACAAGCCGAGCTACGTGCAGACCATCCACCTGTGGGATTGCGATCGACAAGCGAAACTCAAGAAATGACCATAGTAACTGCGAACCGACAACGCATCGTGGACCTTTTTCCGACAGCGCGCACGGTGGACCTTTCCGCTTCCCAATCCGGCAACACAGTTCGGGCCTTGGTGGCGAAGCCGGGCCACCTCCCCGTAACCATGCACCTTACCCATCCCCAGCTGTGGCTAGACCCAGGACAAGCGTGTCCCCCAGCCGATCAGGGGTTTGCGGGCAGTGCGCTTGTGCGGAGAATCCGCGTAGCCACCCAGGAGTTGGCCGACTCGCCCTCGTGTCCGCCGGAGGCGTACTGCGCGATGCGCACAGGCCAGCACCGCCGAGCCGGCCGAGACAGCGCCAGCCGTGAGCGTCGCGGACGTGCTGCTTTCACGACCCTGGCTGGCTGCGCTGGCGTCCGGCCCAGACCACGAGCATGCTTCCCCCCAGCAACAGGCCCGACACCACGGCGCTCAGCAGCAGGGCCAGTCGGAGGGCCTCTCTGACCCGTGCCTCGTCCTTGTCCAGGGGGCGGATGATCTCCAGCACCCCGCGCACGTCCCCGACCTGCCAGTCCTTGCGCGGCGACTGATCGTGTGTGCTGTGGCACTCGACGCAGGAGCGCTCCATGACGCGCGCCTGAGCGTAGCGGACGACGCGCCGCCCACCCACTTCGGTGAACTCATGGACCGTCTCCTGCCCCTTGCTCCGGCGCAGACGCCGCAGCGCCTCGCGCTCGAACTCATCCCGCGGGCCGCCGTCGGTTCGCCAAGGGAAAGGGTAGTCGCTGTACTGGCGCACCTTGACGCCTGTCCTACCTGTCAGGCCCAACTGCTGGCCGACGTCGTGCAGGAACGTGGCCGGGATGCTGAGCGGCACCGTGCCAGGCGTGGGCGGGACCGTCTTGTTGACCGTGAAGCCCGCCTTCTCCACGCGCTGGACGTTCCGGCTGTACTCCTTGGTGGCTTCCTCAAGCAGCTCAGCTTGCTGCGCGGCGCTTTCCAGGGCGTTGGAGCGGACCAACCGGGCCGACAGCAGCGACATGGCGATCAGTGCCACCGCAGGGGCAAGCAGGCCGGCGGCGAGGAGTCCCGCCGGCACCGGGTGTCGGCGTACCCAGCGCCACAGCTTCTCCACCGCCCTGACGGGTCGCGCCCGGATGGGTTCGTCGCGAAGGAAACGCTGGAGATCCTCCGCCAACTCCAGGGCGCTGCCGTAGCGTTGGCGAGGTTCCTTGCGGAGACATTTAAGGCAGATGGTCTCCAGATCCCGCGGCACGTTGGGCTGGAGACTGGTCACGGAAACCGGTTCGTTGTTGAGCACTTGCAGGACGGTCGCCAGGGGCGTCTCCCCCGTGAAGGGGGGCCGGCCGGTCAGAAGCTCATAGAGGATGGCCCCGAGGGCATAGACGTCCGCGGCCGGGCCGACCGGCTGGCGGGTTACCATCGCCTGTTCGGGGGCCATGTAATTGGGCGTGCCCACCAAGTCCCCCGTGACAGTCGGACCGCGGAGGTCCGGCGCTTCCCCGTCGCCGCCGGCGCACTTGGCCAGGCCGAAATCGGTGATCTTGGGAACGAGGGACGCGAGGCGAGGGGCGAGGGGCGAGAGATCCCGGGACTCGCCCCTCGCCCCTTCCCGCTCGTCCCTCAGTAGGATGTTGGCCGGCTTGAGATCGCGGTGAATCACGCCATTGGCATGGGCGACATGGACGGCCTGCGCCAGGGTGTCGACGAGCTGTGCCGCCGGACGTACCGGCTGGGGCGTGCCCCGGAGGTACTGGGCCAGGCTGCCGCCGGCCACGAACTCGAAGACGAAGTACGGCCGGCTCGCGGTCTCGCCGACGTCGTAAATCTGGACGATGTTGGGATGCTGCAAGCGAGCGAGCACCGCGGCCTCGGCGCGAAAGCGGGCCAGGTCCTTCGGGCCGGCCTGGAACCCGGTCAGAACCATCTTCAACGCCACGGTGCGATCGAGACCGAGTTGCCGGGCCTGGTACACGACGCCCATACCGCCGCGGCCGAGCAGCCCCAGGATCTCGTAGCCGGCGACCTCGGGCAGGGCCTCCGCCCGCTGGTCCGTCGGACGGAGCGGTACGTCCCGGCCATCGACCGTCGCTCGGGCGATCTGTCCCGGCAGTTCGGCGCGGTACTGGGGAAAGCGCTGTAAGAACTCACTGAGAGCGAGGCCGGGCTCGCGGCGCCGGCGAAACTCGTGCTCGGCGGCGATCAGCTCGAGCACGACGGCCCGGTCGTCGGTCAGTTCCGGGTAGCGGGCCAGATACTCTTCGACCCGGGCCGGCTCGCCGGCCCGCAGCCGGTACTCGAGATCGACGTGGACCAACTCGGTGAGCAGGCGGGTGCGACCGGCGCCGGTCGGCAGGTACGCGAGGATCTCCGGCCGCGCCCGGCCCCGCCAGGCGTCCTCGAAGCGCCGGATCACGTCCTCGAACTCGTCCCAGGCGCTGACCGGCCAGGGTGGTGGAGTCGTCCATCGGCGAAGCCCCTCCGGCAAGTCAATCCGCCTCTTGCAGGCGCTCGAGCCGCTTGCGGATGTGCTCACGAAGACGGCGGACCGAGCGTTCGGCCCGGCCGAGCCGAACGCTGATCTCCGAGGCCGTATAGCCCTGGAGGCTCAACTCCAGGACGGGGCGCTCGTGGGCGCTCACGTCCCGGAACAAGTGCTCGACGGTCTCGGCCAGGATCACCGCCTCCTCCGGCCGCGGCTCGCGGTCCAGCGCCACCAGCCACGCGTCCGGCCCGTCCCCGCCGGCCGGGCCGGTCGCCTCCCGGGCGGCGTCGCGCCGGTCGGCCAGGAAATACTCGGCCCGGTCGGCACACTTGCGCAGCGTGATGAGGGTGAGCAGGTTCCACAGCCCGTCACAGTCGCCGACCTCCAGTTTCCCCGCCCGATGGCGGACGAAGAAACTCTTGAAGGCCGACTGCACCACGTCCTCCGGGTCCACCTTGCGGGCCAGCAGGCGGTTGAACCGGCCGCGGGTCAGCGCGACCAGCCGGCCGGCGAACCGCTCGAACACCTCCTGCGCGGCCGCGTCCTCGCCGGAGCGGAGCCGGGCCATCAGGCTGGAGAACGTGTCGGCGTCGGCCATGACCCCTCCGGTCGGGTGCGGGCGGCGCGTTCTTCAGATCTTATTGATGCCTGGCATACCACGCCCACTGCGTCCTGTCTCCGCATGGCCCGTGACCCGTCCATCGCCCCACGCATCCACCGCTGTCCGCCGGGCTTCCCCTACCCTCTTGCTCTTGGAACGCCGGAATCGGCCCGGAGCCGACACGGTTTTTTTTTCAATGACCCGACAACGGGCTAAAAACAGGCCGAAAAACGTGACGCCGTAAGTAGCCTGTACACAAGCAATTCCGGCATCAATCGCGGCGCAAGCGCTTGCAGGAAAACCAGTTACGACAACTCAACGAAACGTCGAGGGGATCGTCCCAAAACCGCTGCTACCCATAGTGTACGAACTTGACACTTTTCAGCAGTGCTCCCAGGGGTGAATCACCGGCGCAAGATATTAAAGTTCCTTGCGTTGCGCCACACCCAGTGGCGATCAGATCACTACTGTATGTGTCAAGCTCGATTTGCCCTGTTTGGGACGATCCCCGTCGAGTTTCTAGCCGGTTATCGGGTCGTTGTTTTTTTTTATAGGGTGGCAAAGTTTTTTGGCCGGCTGTGCGCCGACCCGGATTGACACAGGCGGAGCCGGCGACGCGAGTCCCCGGTAGACATTGTACGGAACGGCGGACGAGGCGTCAGCACAGACCGTCACGGTGCGCGCGATGCATGGGAGAGAACAACGCGCCAATCGCTTGTCACCGCAAACGAGGCTGGCGGCTCGAGCGAAACTCCCCGCGGATAGATTGGCGACGCTCTACGGGACCCACTCAGCGCCTTTCGCCCGGCGGCGAAACGTCGGGCGCCCGACCAGGCGACACCGCCCGCCCGAGCATCGTGTTCCCGCGCCCCGCCGTGGGGGCGTTTGTCCCTGTTTTTTCTTTCTCGGAGGGTTCATCTCATGGCACTGTCCAGGTTGCATCGCTTGCTGAAGAAGTCCCGGCCGCTGTCGCGGTCGGCCCAGCAGCGCACATTGACGCTGGAAGCACTGGAAGATCGTACGGTTCTCAGTTTTGCTGCCCCCGGTCACGTTCCCGGTCGGCATCCATCCCCGCGCGGTCACGGTGGCCGACTTCAACAACGACGGCAAGCCGGACCTCGCGGTCGTCAACCAGGGACCGTTTTCTACCTCCACCTCCCAGAGCAGCCTGAGTGTGCTGCTGGGGAACGGCAATGGTTCGTTCCAGCCGGCTATCACCACTAACGTCCTCAACAGCGGCCTAGCCACCGGCATCGCCGAGTCGGCGGCGGTGGGCGACTTCAACGGCGACCACCTGCTCGACGTCGCCCTGAACACCTCTGGCCCCGCGGGCCCCGCGGTGGAAGTCCTGCTGGGCAAAGGCGACGGCTCGTTCCAGCCGAACCACCTGATCCTCAGCGTCGGCCAGACCCCCCTCTCCGTGGCGGCCGGCGACTTTGACGGCAATGGCGCCCTCGACCTGGTGACGGCGAACAGCCAGGGCACCCTCAGCGTGCTGCTGGGCAAAGGCGACGGCTCCTTCCGGCCCCGGGTCGACCTGGCCGTCGGCGGGGCCCCGCGCACGGTCGCGGTCGGTGACTTCAACGGCGACGGCCGGCTCGACGTGGTGACGGCGCAACAACTCACCGACACCGTCAGCGTGCTGCTGGGCCACGGCGACGGCACGTTCGCGCCGCCCCTGGTCTTTACGGCCAGCGGCGCAGGACTTCACGCCTCGATTCCATGGTCGTGGCCGACGTCAACGGCGACGGCAAGCTCGACCTGGCGATCAAGAGCCTCTCTGTCCTCGATAGCGACGCTTTTCAAGTCGGGGTGCTGCTGGGTAATGGCGACGGCACCTTCCAGGCTCCCCTCCTCGGCGCCGCTCAACCCGGCGGGAGTGGCGATCTGGCCCTGGGCGACTTCAATAACGACGGCCGATTGACGCCGCCGTGGCGGATGAGTTGGCGGCCCTCCCGGGTAATCTGTCCGTGTTCACCGGCAACGGGGACGGCACGTTCCAGTCGCTGATCTCGGCTGGACCTCCTGACCGGCGGCAATGACCCCGAGGGCGTGGCTGCGGCCGACCTGAACGGCGACGGCCTCGTGGACCTGGTCGCGGCCAACTCCATTGCACCGGCGATCCTCCCAGCACCGTCGGCGTGCTGTTGAACACCTCCACGCCGGTCACCGCCGCGACGACGACGACGACGCTCAGCACGTCGACGCCGACAACCGTCTTCGGACAGACCGTGGTGCTGACGGCCACCGTGAACTCACAGGCGGGCATGCCGATCGGCACAGTCAATTTCCTCGACGGCACCACGGTCCTGGGCTCTGCGCAGGTCGACACCGCCGGCCAGGCCACCCTCCGGGTATCGCTAGGCATCGGCAGCCACGCGCTGACCGCTTCCTTTGTGGGCACCGGCGGCTTTGCGGACAGCACCTCGGCGGCCGTGACTGAGACCGTCAACCGCGCCGCGACCACGGTCGCCCTGGGGTCGTCGCTCAACCCGGCCGTCACCGGCCAGGCCGTGACCTTCACCGCCACGGTGGCCGCCGTCGCCCCGGGGGGCGGAACGCCGACCGGCACGGTCACGTTCAAGGACGGCAACGTGGTCCTGGGGACCGTCGCCGTCGGGACCGGCGGCACGGCGACGTTCACGACCAGCTTCGCGGCCGCAGGCGGCCACGTCATCACCGCGGTCTACAGCGGCGACGTGAACTTCGTGGGCAGCTCGCAGGCCTTCACCGAGCAAGTGAACGCGCCCACCCGCAAGGCGACGACGACGGACCTGCTCGCGTCCGCCAACCCGGCCGTGGTGGGGCAGGCGGTCACGTTCACGGCCACGGTCCGCGACCCATCGGGGACCGGCACGCCGACGGGCACCGTCACGTTCTTCGTGGGCAACAAGGTGGTGGCGCGGGTGACTCTGGATGCCAACGGCCAGGCTCGCTTCACGTCCGTCTTCTCGCGTCGCGGGCCGGTTCACCATCCGGGCGGTCTACAGCGGCGACGCCACCTTCGACGCCAGCTCGCAGTCCCTCATCGAGCAGGTCAACCGGTGATGCGGGGAGAGAAACTCCTTGTTCCGCACCGGCGGGGGCGAAGCGGAGGTCGGGCGCTCGGCGAAGAGTCGAGCGCCCGGCCAGGCGGCACCGCCCGCCCGAGCATCGTATTTCCGCGCCCCCGCCGTGGGGGCGCCTTGGTCCGTGTTCTCTTTCCTGGAGGGTTCTTCCCAGGGCAACGTCTTGGTTACCTCGCTCGGACCGGCCGCAGGTCGAGCCGCTCGCCGAGCGCGTGCTGCCGGCGGTCACCGCCACGTATTTCGCCGCAGAGGGGATTCTACGGATGGTCGGCGATGCGCTGGACAACACCGTCGTGGTCTCTCACTGACTTGTCCTTGGCCCGAGGAGGCGGCCTGAGATTCATCCCCCCGGCAGCGCTGGTGTGGCAGGATTCCCGGTTGGCTATCCATTACAGATATAGATATAATAATTTCTAGTCTTGTCAGTGCGTTCCTGACGAAGGTGATCCGTCACTGCCACGCGGACCCCCCAGGGCCGTCACGCCCTCGTCCGGCGGGGAGTCGGTTGTCCCTGGAGTCGCTCGAGGATCGAAAGCTCCTCAGTGTCAGTTTCGGGCCCGCGGTCAGCTTCCCGGTGGGTCTCGGCCCGGAATCCCTGGTGACGGCGGACCTCAACAGCGACGGCAAGCAGGACATCGTGGTCCTGAACCAGGGTCAGCTTCCCGACCGCACGAGTAGTGTCAGCGTGCTGTTGGGCAACGGGAATGGCTCCTTCCAGCCCGCCATCACCATGAACCTGCTCGCGGGGGCGACCTCCGTCGTCGTGGGCGACTTCAACGGCGACGGCAAGCCCGACCTCGCCGTAACCAGCGGCTTGAACGACGCCGTGGAAGTGCTGCGCGGCAATGGCGACGGTACTTTCCAGGATAACCCGCTGGTCCTCCCCGTCGGCACGCAGCACAACTTCATAGCGACCCAGGTCTCCGTGGCCGTGGGCGATTTCCTGCACAACGGAAAGCTCGATCTGGCGGTAGCGAACCCGGGTAGCAATACGGTCAGTGTGTTCCTGGGCAACGGCGACGGGACCTTCCAGGACCGGGTCGATTACGCCGTGGGGGCCAAGCCCCAATCGGTTGTGGCGGCCGACCTGGGCAACGGCCAAGTCGATCTGGTGGTGGCCAATCACGACAGCAGTGTCGTGAGCGTGCTCCTGGGCAACGGCGACGGCAGCGACCGAGTCGACGGCCAGGTAGGGCACGACGCGATGATCTTCAACGGCGCCAACGTCAACGAGAACGTCACCATCTCGGCCAACGGCCAGCAGGTCCGCTTCTTCCGCGACCCCGGCCCCATCACGATGGACCTCAACGGCGTCGAGCGGATCGACTTCAACGCCCTGGGCGGGGCGGACACCATCACCGTCAACGACCTGACCGGCACGGACGTGACCGAGGTCAACATCGACCTGGCGTCGCCCCTCGGCAGCGGCACCGGCGACGGCCAGCCCGATAACGTCGTCGTCAACGGCACCGATGGCGACGACGGCGTGTCAGTGGCCGGCGACGCGACCGGGGTTTCCGTCCTCGGCTTGGCCACCCAGATCCACGTCACCGGCGCCGAGGCCGACAAGGACGGGTTCACGGTCAACGCCCTGGCCGGCGACGACGCGGTGGACGCCTCGGGCCTGTCGGCCGACGCCATCCAGTTCGCGGCGGACGGCGGCGACGGCGACGACGTCCTGACCGGCGGCGCCCGCAACGACACGCTCACTGGCGGCGCCGGCGACGACGTGCTTAACGGCGGGGCGGGGCTGGACGTCCTCGACGGCGGGCCCGGTGACAACTTCCTGATCCAATGATGAAACCGGACGGCGCGACGGGCCACGGGTAACGATGCCATCCGCGGTTCCGTCGGCCGTCGCCGCGCATCCAGGTCAACGGATGGGCTTGGTGGGGTCATTGGGCCCGTGTGCGTGATCGTCGTGGAGCGGTTCTTTTATGCGGTCACATCGGCGCACTGCTCCGGCATGTTCATGGTGTTCAGCTCGCCGTTGGCCGCGATAAGGGGACAGGGACACAGCGTTTCTCGAGATCCTAAAGTGTTGCTCGCTTCGGTCTGATCGACCGACGCACCCGGGAGGTATCCTCGCGGCTCCATGCGCTTCTGCACGCTTGTCACCCTCGGCTCGTGAACGATTACGCACCGGATGACGGGGGTCCTCATCGCCTACCCCCCTCCCGGGGCCGCCGGGGCGATTCGTCGGAATTGTCGAAATCGCGGCGTCCCTCGGAGGGGACCGACGCGCGGACCATTGCCAGGATGCCGGCGCGGATCGCCTCGGGCAGGTCGGGCCAGGCGTCGATGACCCAGGCCAAGCCGGGGTCGGTCCGGGCCGCGCGCTGTCCCTGCGCTGTCAGCGGGTGGGGGATTTTCCCTAAGCTGTTGGCCTGACTATAGGTTAAGGCAGGATAGCAACGGTCTTCGGAACCGTAGGTTGCAGGTTCGAGTCCTGCCGGGTGTATTTGCCGTAACTCCCTCCGAATGCTGCACTTAGCCTACCTGCCCGATGTCGGGCGGTGCGACCCAAGACTCCAAATAAAGCCAGTAGACTACCGGACTGGGAGCTTGGTTCGTGTCCGCTCACACCATCCGAACCCCCTCTTATCGTTTCCACAAGCCCTCCCGCCAAGCGGTCGTCACCCTGGACGGCCGAGATTTCTATCTGGACAAATTCGGGGCTCCAGAGAGCCGGGGCGAATACGACCGGCTCTTGGCCGAGTGGTTGGCCAACGGCCGATGGCTCCCGGCTCCAGCCTCCGGGCACGGGGCCGACACCACCGTCAATAGAGCTGATTCTCGCCTACCTCCAGTATGCCGACGCCCATTACATGAAAAACGGCAAGCCGACATCGGAACCGTACAACATCCGACTCGCCTTCCGGCCCCTCTGTGAGCTCCATGGCGATACCCTCGCACGGGACTTCGGCCCCCTGGCGTTGCAAGCGGTCCGACAGGTGATGATCGACTCCGGCCTCTGCCGGTCGGAGGTCAACAAGCGGGTTCGCCACGTCGTCCGGGCGTTCAAATGGGCCGTCGGGGAGGAGATCGACCCTCCTACTCGTCGGTCCTACGGCCTCACAGCGGCCTCCAATCGCATTCTCCACGTTCGCAATTGCTCGCAAGGATTAGCGTCGGTCTGACGCATTCGGCTCAAGCGAGTAGGCCAAGCTGGGCTTATCCCGGTTCACGGTCTCCTGGGGCTTGGGTTATCTCGAGGACGCGGGCTTGGTCTCGGTTCGGCGGAGGCCTGGCCGATCGTCCGTCGTGACGACTCTCGACTGCCGGGATACTGCCGGCTTTCTACTGGTAGGCTCGCAACGGTCCGAAACGACCCGCGATTCTTGGCACTAGACCGGTTTCCCCCGGCTCGCCATAATCTTGGAGCGGTGGGGAGTTACCCGGCATTCCCCACCGTCCAGGCATTGCTCGGCGGGATGGTGGCCATCGGGATGGGATCGGTTCGTGCGATAGGGTGATCGAACGCGGTGTCAGGATGGGGGGCGAAGCGATGGAACCATTCTTCCCTTTCGTATTGCTGGGTCTGGCCGTAGGGCTGCTGATTTGGGGCGTCAACAACTTGTCCGTGGAGGGGAGGTACGCGAAACTCTTCGCCACGAGTGCGACGGCTGTTGGTGTGGGGCTGCTGGGCTGGTTCTTCACGACGTATGGGAGGGGTGGCCCGCAGAATGCAATTTTCGCGGGACTTCTTCTCGTCGGCCTGTTGGTCTGGGGGCTAATCAACCCGGCTGTGGGGCGGCGACTCGCAAGAATCTTTGCCGTGATCGCGATGGGCCTGGGAACTGGGTTCCTGCTCTGGGGAATCTGCGGGGCAATGAGCGGTGAACGTCTGCGCCCACCCTTCAGAAGGGACATCATCACGGAAGTCAGCGAAGCGATCGGTTGGGGTACCGGGTTCCTCACGGGCGGCATCGTTGCCCTTGTGCTCTCTTTCCTTGGAAAATCCAAAAGGGGTGGCCCGCAAGACTCTCAGCAAGTTTGAGTCCGTCTCGAAATCACCGCTGCATCGACCGTATAGCTCTCTCCCTGACGAACAAGTCTCGACCTTGAAACATTATTCGATACGTGTACTGAAATCTTAGCCGGACGTGGCCCGTTTTCCGTGAGAAAGCCTCTTGGCATCCACCCCTGGTCGGGAGGCCGATCGATTTCGCGGCTCGCCATCCGGCCAGGTCGGTCCCGTCTCTCCGCCCGACCAGACCAACTCCATCATAGGCATACCCCCGGAGCGGCCTAGAATCGTCTCTGCCGCGTCCCTGACGCATCAATCGACCCTCCCTCTCCGTCGCGTCCTACAGCCTTCCAGCGGCCCCGACCTCTCGATTGCCCAGGGGGAATCTCAGCAGCGCCGGATTGACCGGGCCTACCATCGTTCTCTGTCAGCGGTTCGGGCCCTGGCGACGATCCGACTCCCAAACCATCGGCGAAGCCGTAGAATTGCTCTCAGGCCATTCCAGGTCGTCACACGGCGTTCGGGAAGGGGCGTGGCCGGTTATCGCAGGGAGTTATTTCGATGACCCTCAACGAGTCGAGCGAATCCGACGCGGACTAAGAGGCTATCCGGGAAGCCCGCACGATTCGCCGCAACTCGTTGCCGCACGACAAGTTACAGAAAATATCGGGTGAATCACCAGAAATCATTTTGAATCAACTGCTTCCGGCGATTCCCACCGGGCTTCCCGAATAGCCTCTGAGCTTGACTGATGCAGTTTTTCGGGGCCGCTATTCCACAATTTCCCGAGAAAATCAGCGTTTCGTGAGGCTTTCGCGATCTCGTAGCGTGTTTGCGGAGGTCGAAAAACTCCGCCGAGTCTCGCGAACCCCTGGAAAACAAGGTGTTTCCTGGTCCTGAAAATCTGCATCAGTCGAGCTGAGAACACCGCCAGCTTCTCCCACTCCTGGGGCTGGGTGTGGCGGAGCAACCGGACGAGTGTCCCGGGGTCGAGGGCGAGCCTGGGGTCGAAGCCGCCGAGGTCTCCCTTGGTGTAGCCGTGGGCGAGGAGGTGGCTCTCAACCGCCAGCTCGAAGCCTTTCTCGGTGTGATCGACGGGCATGCGCCACCTTTCCTCGTCTCTCGGCTCTCGGGGTTCTCAACAAGGCCCCTGCCATTCCTCGACGCTCAGCCCCGGCACCCGCCCGAACTCGCCGATGTTGTACGTGACCAGGATCAGGCCGTTGGCCAGGGCGATCGAGGCGATCAGGAGATCGTTGGGGCCGATCGGCGTGCCCTTGGCGGTCAGGTGAGCCCGGATCGTGCCGTACTCGTCGGCGGCCTGATCGTCGAACGGCAGAGAGACGAACCGGGAGGTGAACGCCCGGACCTGGGCCATTGTCGTGGCAACGTTGCGGCTGCGACGAGCCCCGTAGAGGAGTTCCGCCACGACCACCGCGCAGAGCACGACTTGCCCCGGCCCCATCCCGGCGAGCCGGGCGGCGATGTTCGACCCCGACCCGCGCCGCAGGTAATCGACGCAGGTGTTGGTGTCGAGCAGGTGAGTCACGGCCACTCGTCCCGCTGCTCGAACTCTCCTTGCTCGGGGCGCTGGAAGTCGGGGTCGGTGATGCTGCCCGCCGTCTCCTCGATGAACTGCCGCCACTCCTCGGGGGTCATGTCGGGCGCCTGCTTGGCGGCCGGTTCGACCGACTCGACGACGATCCTGACCTCTCGGTTGGCCTCGGCGATCCCGACGGGGACCGTCAGCGTGAGCACGCCGTCGGGGCCGACTTTCCTCCTCAACTCGATGTGGGTCATGGCGGGGTTCCTGTCCGGGCCTTCCGGTCTCCTCGATGATTACGCCACTTCGGCCCGCACGTCGATCTTGCCGGTGACGGCGGCGGTGATGAGGGCTCGGCGGTACTCTCTCAGTTTGTTGATCTGGGTTGTAATCCTTCGTGTATCTGTGGCCGAGCAGGAGGTGCTCAACGGCTTGCTCGAACCCTTTCTCGGTGAGGTCGGTCGGCATGGGCTGTCGCGGTCCTACGGGGTCCCCCTGCCTCGCATGGCGAGGTTTAAGACTTACCATAGAACCAGCATACGATCAGAGCCAGCCCTTATCACGCAGTTGCCGCCAGGCAATTCGAATATGATCGGCTTGGAGGAGACCGCGCTTTCTCTTGCTCCAGGTGTAGACGCCCTTGATCGCGGCCTCAACGTCGGTACGGGCTGATTCGTCCTCCTGGGTGGCGACCCAGTGGATGCTCGACAACAACTCCATGCCGTAGGGCGTCTCGTATCCCTCGATCAGGTCGCTCACCCGATCGAGCCGGTCTCCTTAACCTCCTCGTGGTGGGAAAGGAACGCCTCGGCCTCCTGCAAGGCTTCAGGCTGAGGGTGGATCGGGGTGTCGGGGCGGTTCCTGCCGTCGCCGAAGCCGATGATGAAATGTCCCTCGATATGATTCAGGACGTGACGGAGGTTGTCGGCATAGAGGCCATACGTCGTGCGCTGGAATTTGAGCCGAAGCGGTTCGCCGGCCACATGCATAAAGTAAGCCAGTTTGGCTCATGGGCCCAAATCAGTGACTTCCCCATTGACTTTCGCAGATCGTCGAAAACCATTCTCTCGGCCATGCACCCCGATCCTGAGGAGTTCATGCGATGGATTTCCCCATCAATGATCTAATGGATGAAAATGCTTGTTATCAATTCCTCATCGACATCTTTCATCCCCAGGGCTTGCACTGTCCCCGCTGTCAGACCCAAGAAGGACTTCAAATTCAAAACTATTATCGTGAACCAATACTCAATTATCGATGTACTCAATGCCGCCGGGTCTTCAATGCCTGGACGGGCACCCTCTTCCAGGGGACCCACTGGCGGCCCACGCAGATGGTCCTCATCCTGCGCGGTTTTACTCCGGGGGTGTCCACCGCCCAGTTGGCCCGGGAACTCTCATGTAGCCGAAGGCCTCTCTTGGATCTTAGACACAAATTCCAAGCACAAGCACAATCCAATTTGGATCGAAAACCCTTGGAGGACGATCATGTCGAAGCCGACGAAATGTATCAAAACGCCGGAGAAAAAGGGGTCCCACACGAGGACCCGGAGGATCCGCCCCGGTGTCGGGCCAACAAGATCAAGGGGCACGGGACGATGGAAAACGACGACACTTCTCGCTCAACACCACCATAATCTCACGCGACTTGGCGTGGTTGTAGTCCATCATCGCGCTGGGGCTTGCGGCGCCTGACGTCTTCCGGCTGAGGCGTCTTGGCCTTGGCCTCGGGCGGCGACCAATGGCCCCAGACATCGTCGAGTTTCAACACCACGAACCGCACCAGCGTCCGCCGCCGCCGCCACTTGTAACGCACCTTCTCCCAGAGGCGAATCGTCCGGTTGGTCCGCTCCACGTGATTGTTCGTCCGGACCCGCTGACTGATCGGGTTCTTGAGATACGCCACCAGCTTGGGGAACTTCTCGGCGCTGAACTGCTCCATCGCCTTGACCAACTCCGGCACCGCCAAGAACGCCGCGTCGCGCACGATCGCCGCTCGGCGGCAACTCGCTTGGTGGAAATCCTTGGGGGTGTCGAAGAGCCAGTAGATCCGGTCCGCGAAGTGTCGCAGCGTCGCCAACTCGGGCAGGTATTCCAGCATTCGTCTCAGGTCGTCACGCTCCGCTGCGGTAAGGTTCTCCCGCCGCTTGACGATCAGATGGCGATGCTTGAATACGAAGTGTGCCTTCTCCTTGACCGTCGGTCCGCGGCGCCTGGCGGCGGCCTTGGCCTTCGGACTCTTGCGGCCCCGCTTCTTCTTGCGGCCGGCCCGGCCCCGCCGCTTCATCGCGTTGCGCAACCGGCGCACGGCATCCAAGACCAGCTTGTTGATATCCTTGATGACGTGAAAGACGCACAACTGATGCTCCGCCTCGGACCACAGTTCCCCCAGCAGAGCGGGATAGAGGTTCGAGCCGTCGGTCACCACCACTTGGGGATTGAAGCCCCAGACCTTGAGGTTCTTGAGGAACCGCCTCATGTGGTCCTGGTCGTTGGCGTCGACCAGGGCGAAGGCCACGGGCAGATCGCTCAGGGGGTCGGTGGCCAAGAGCAACGTGAACCGACCCAGATGCAGTTCGTCGACGCAGAGCGTGCCGCTGAAGTGTTTCAAGACCTTGCGGCGATGCGCGGCCATGTCGAGCTGTGCGACATGGTCGTGGAGCACGTCGTAGACGAACCCCGTGGAGAGGTCGAGGAGGAACTCCCGGCCCAGCGACTCCAAGGTCTGTTCGACGTTCATGCCATCCTTGAGGATGCGATCGAGCACGAGGTCGCGGACCTTGTTGTCGTAGATGCCCTGGGGAGGACGTCCTCGGGAGTGTTCCGGAAGGTCGTGCAGCAGCCGCAGTGGGCTTGATATTCGCCGCAGGTGATCTCCAGGAAGACGACCGCCTTAGAGGCGACGGTGCGCACCCTGCGCGGCGGGAGCTTGCGCTGCGCCGGGCGTGTTTGCCACACTTCGGGCAGGGGGCCTTCTTGGGGGCGCAGTGACGGGGTATAACGACGGGTGTGGGTGCTTCGGTGCCCATGGTCTGCATCTCCGGTGGTGGGGCTCAGAACACCCTCATTCACCGGGATGCAGGCCCTATCTTTCAAGAGCAAAACGACTTGGCACCCCGCTCGGGATGGTGGCGATCAGCGAGGAGTCTCAAAATGACCGTCCTCCCGTGGTCGGGATCGTCGGCCGAGAGTCTGGGACGGTGCGGCTGGAGGTCGTGGCGCATTCGGATCAGGAGACATTGGAAGCATTTGTAGATAAGGCAACAAAATCGCAGGCCATGGTATACACGGATGAATGGAGTGGTTACGACCACGTTCCGGAACTCGGTCGCGGCCACGCCACGGTGTGTCACACTCCGGGGAAACGGGAGTGGGCGCGTGATGACGATGGTGACGGGGTACGCGAGGTTCATAACAATACGACCGAGGGATTGATGAGCGTTCGAGGTGGCCCTGATCACTCGGATTGACGTTTCCTCTAGACCCAAAACAAGCGTAATATATTACGCCAATGTTAAACAACAATCGCAGATGTAATTACGTACATTCATCGTGCCGGGACGGCCACGCCCGGTCCCCAGTCCCGACTCGTTTGCTTCATCGCCTCACCGCCTCTCTCGGTTCGATGGCCAGCACGGATCGGGGCATCCGGACCCCGACTTCAGGTGTTCCTCCCTCAACACAACCAGCAACCGTGCAACCGCTCCACCAGACGCAGGAATACCCCTTGCCACGGGGTCCACGACATCAGCCGATAGATCAGCCGACCACCGCTCCGAATCAGCTGGCACGGCATCTCGATCACCGCCGCGCGGAAGGTCGCGAACTCCATCCGCAACCACGCGCGCTGCTCGGCGCGGTGTTGCGCCGCGTGCCGCGGTGTCACCGGCACCAGCAAGGCGCTCCACGCCTTCAGGCTCCAGGCCACCGACGCCATCACCATGTACGCCCCGTTGCTGATCAGGGTGTCCACCGGCGTCGTCAGCGCCCGCACCCCGCTCTTCAGTTGCGCGATCAGGTTCTCCTGGTCACACCGGTCATTGGCCTGAAAGACGACCGCTGCGGCCGCGGACGTGCGATCGTTAGTGATATAAAAAAAATAGCGATACTCCTCGCGCAACCGCACGTCTCCCTTGTCGATCCCGAGACGCTTGCGGAGCACAATCACCCGAGAGCTCGTCTTGCAGGCGACCGGGCAGTAGTCGAACTCGGCGATCATCTCCTCGAGCAGATGGATCGTCTCGAACTGGCGCTGTCGGACGATCTGCCTCTTGACGGGCTCGGGTGTCTGGCGGGGGACGGTTTTGATCTCATACCGTGGCGGTCGTTCCAGGAAGCTGTAGGCGTCGGCCGGAAACTGCTCGGCCAACGCCTTGAGGTTGGGCATCGCGTCGATGCCGAAGTAGAACCGGACATCGCCGGCCTGGTCCCAGCGGTCGAGATGTTTGGTCTGAGTGAAGGCGGTGTCCCCCCGCAGGATGATCCGGCGAAAGCCGGCCTCACGACACAAGTGGATTGCCTTATCGAAGTAGATGTCGGCGTGCTCGTGCGAGGGGCGGTTGCCGCTGCGGTTGACCAGATAGAGTGGTTCGCCGGTGTTGGCCAGCGAGAGGATCAGGGGGTGATAGCCCCAGATGCCGTTGTAGGACAGATCGACCCCCTGCTTGCACTCGGCAGCGGTGGCGACGAGGGTGCCGTCGGCGTCGAGGATCGCCTGGTCGAAGAACTCCGGGGGTTGTTGCGCCGAGACGCGGCGGCGGACACCGTTGAGGGTGTCGATGAGGGTCTGGACATCGGTCGCGGTGAACCGACGGCAGAAGTCGCCTTCGGTCGTGGGATCGGGGATCCGCTCGGCGCCCAGGGCGTCGAGGTAGACCTCATCGTTGCGGCGCCGCTCGATGTGCTCGAGGCGTTGTCCGCCCGCGAGGATGTTGAAGGCGATGTTCAGGACGTGATCGGATTCATGGTAGGGCAAATGGCGTTTGAGGAGGTGGAGGTTGTGGTCGAGGTCGCGGATCAAGCCGATCTTGCGCGCGAACAGGAGCATGGCGCCGATACCGCCGGCGGCGAGGCCCTGGACGCGCTCGGCCAGTTCATAGTGGATGTTGGTGGCGGTCATCATGGGCTGGTCGCGTTCGGGTCCAGGACGATTCTCGATGCGTATGAGGATCCTGCGCCGGCGTTCGCGAAGAATCCTACGGTTGCGTTCCCGGGTCTTCTTGCCGATGTGTTTTCGGGTCTTCTTGCCGTTGTGTTTTCGGGTCTTCTCGGGGAGAGTAGCAGTCACTCGAAAGTCTCCGTAGTTTGGAACATTGAGGAAGTGTTCCTGCCTCAATTATTCGAAAAACTCCGGGGGTTTTCGAGCTTTTTCTGAGATTTTGGCGCCGAAGCTCTATATATCACGCTTGGTTAAGGACTAGGTAGACGTGGTTCTCGCACGCCCGGGCGCGGGCCAGGAGCGGGTTGCAGTCCCAGACCGGCCAGGCGATCACCTCGGCCTCGCGGTTCGTCAGTTCGCGCGCGACCTCGGGGAAGAAGCCGTCGTAGCAGACCATCCTCCCGACCTTGCCGAAGCGGGTCGCGAACACCGGATAGTCGGAGCCCGGGGCGATGCCGCCCTCGACCGCGTCGCCGCGGCAGGTAGGTCTTGCGGTACTTGCCAACGATCGCGCCGTCGGGGCCGATGAGCACCGCGACGTTGTAGACGAGGTTCCCGTCGCGCTCCAGCAGGCCCGCCGTCGCGCTGTCCTGAGGCTCGTATCAGCGTTCAGATTTCCTTCAGAGAATCACCTGGTAATCGCCCCAAATCCCGCTAGAATCTGGAAACCGCGATGACCGCCTTGAGGCACTCCAAGCCTTTTGCCGTAACGAGTTGCGTCTCGCTGGAGCGCTTCAGACCTTCGGGTTCGGGTCCGTGAGGTCGGAGGTTCAAATCCTCTCGCCCCGACTTAGGCTGGATAAGGACTTGCGGCGACCCTAAGATTCTCGATGGCGGTGGTGGCAGAGTTCCGCGGCAGAGATCGGTCTTCCAGGGTTCCCCTCCGCCGGAGGGAACCATGCCCTGCAAGCACCCCCAGCCCTTCTGACGCGAATTCCGCACCTGCTATTTTGTCCAGCTCGGCAAGAAGCAGGTCCGGCTCAGCCCGGACCGCGACGAGGCGTTCCGGCTCTACCACGAGTTGATGAGCCGCCCGCCGGAGCAATCCCCTCCCCCGGCGGTCGCCGTCACGCCGCGGCTGGTCGTCGAGATCCTCGACGGCTTCCTCGACGGGGCGAACTAGCACAAAGCCGTACGTACCTACGCCTGGTAACGCGAGAACATCCAGTGGTTCGTCACGCGAATTCCCGCCACCTTCGAGGTCGGCGAGCTCAAGCCCTTCCACGTCACCCGGGCGATGGCCGACTTCCCGAACTGGTCGAACAACACCAAGAACGACTTCATCGGGGCGATCAAGCGGGCGTTCAACTGGGCGGATGAAGTCCCGACTCACATGTGACCAGCAAAAGGCCAGCACCACCACTCCGTCCTGGACCCAGCTCCTCGCCTTGTACGCCGCAGAGCGATCGACCACCAGCACCCCGCGCGACTCGGCGCGATCGTGGTTCTCGGGGACCGTAGGACTGCGACTGGCCTCCAGCAGGTAGATCACCGTGTCCGGGCCCCACACGACCCATCACCACCAGCCGTACCCCTCCTTGCCTTCCAGGGCGATGAACACCCGCCACCGCGTCTCCTCGCCTTGGGGCAAATCCCCGTGAGGATTCCGCTCCACCAGCGCCTCGTCAATCGGCCTGAGCAGGACTTCCAACTGCTGCAAACCGTCGGTGACGGTGCCCTGTGCCCGGTCCAGGCCCAACAGCCGCCACGACGCCAGCAAACGTTCGGTGGGCCGATAACTGAACTACTTGTCCAGGAGGATCTCGACCCCCACCGAGAGGCCGGAGCGTGCTTTGGGAATCAGCTTGGGAGCGGACGGGGCGGTGAGGGTGTTCATGCCATCACAGGTGCAAGTCTGCTGGTAGCGCCGCCGCCGAATCCTCCGGCGGTAGGCAAGCACCTCGATCTCGATTTGCTCGGAGTCTTCCGTGTCCGCTGAGACGCCGCAAGGGTTGGCCGCAGCGGGGGCAGACACCGTGCTCGGGAGGCAGAATGGACGGCTTCGGCGAAGGTTTACAGAAAAAAGCTGTGCTCGTGTGGTCACCCCTGCCCGAGAGGGCTCGCCATTCCCACTCCCAACCCGAACTGGTAGGTTGTCTCGGTGTTGTCACCGTGACCTCCCCGGGACCCCAGCCATGCTGTTCGAGCCCCGCTTTGAGCGTTTCGCCGCAGGGCACCCCGTTGTCCGTCATGACCCGCGCCTTGCTGGAGAACGCCCTCCAACCTGACCCCCTGGATGATCTCTTCGAACGCCTGGCTGTCAATCTGTACACCCGTGAGCTGCTCTGCTCCACCGTCGTCGAAACCATGACCCTGGTCGCCTGCCGCCTCTACAAGTCCCCCCGCTCCGTTTCCACTGAGCACCCCGACTGGTTCCCCGTCTCCCTCAAGTGCGTCTCCGAGAAACTCCAGGGCATTGAGCTGCCCGTCCTGCGCGAGAGGGTCCGCGACAACGCCCGCCGCAGCCAGGCCATCATCGAGGAACTGGGCGGGCAGGTGCCCGCCTTGCTGCCTGGCTACCGGGTCAAGATCCTCGACGGCAACGCCCTGGCGGGCCACGGACCACCGCCTCAAGGAGCTGCATCAGACCACGGCGGCAGACTTGCCAGGCAAGTCCCTGGTCGTGCTCGACCCGGCCTTGGGGCTGGCCATCGATGTCATCCCCTGCGAGGACGGCCACGCCCAGGAACGCTCCCTGTTTGCGGAGGTGCTGGAGACGGTCGAAGCCGGGGACCTGAGGATCGAGGATCGCAACTTCTGCACGGTAGGCTTCCTCACCGGCGTGGCACAGCGGCGGGGCTTCATGCTGGTGCGTGAGCACAAGGGCCTGCCCTGGCAGGCCCAAAGCGAGCGGCTTTCCGCGGAGCGAACCGACACCGGCGCGGTGTACGAACAGGAGGTGGACATCACCGAGGAGCAGGGGCAATGCCTGCGGCTGCGGCGGATCGTCTCCGGCGGGACGAGCCGACGCGGGACGGGGAGACCGAGGTCGCCCTTCTGACCCACGTACGGGGCGTGAGGACGTTGACGCTGGCCCGGCTGCACCTGGAGCGCTGGACCATCGAGGGCCTGTTCCACGTGTTGACGACGATGCTGAAGTGCGAGCAGACGAGCCTGGGGTACCCCAAGGCAGCCTTGTTCGGCTTCTGCGTGACCCTGGTGGCGTACCACACGCTGGCAACGGTCAAGGCGGCGCTGCGGACGTGCATGGCAGTGCCAAGGTGGAAGAGGAAGTCTCGTCGCCGCTGGTGGCAGAACACGTCCGCCGCAATTCTGACGGGATGATGGTGGGGCTGCCGCCCGAGGAGTGGTTGCGGTTCCGTGGGCTGAGTGCGAAGGCCATGGCGAGGTGTCTGCGGCACTGGGCGGCCCAGGTCTGCTTGCAGAAAGTCCGCAAGGCCAAAAGCAAACCGAGGAAGAAGGCCCTTCCGAAGCCTGCGCATGACCCGAGCAAGCCTCATGTGTCCACGGCACGCTTGCTGGCTGCTCGCCGCCAACAGCAATGAGTGAACACCCTCACCAACGCCCTCGCCCACTGCCGTCGTCACTCTCCTCACACCGTGAAATTCCTGGTCGTTCTGGACTTACAATGTGGAGCAGGAAGACGAACGACTCAACAGGAATCTCCAGAAAACTGGACAAAAATGTCTGGTAGTCACACCCGCGGACGATGGAATTCTCTCACGGGTTCCGACCGTGTCACTCCGGCCCATGTAATGCGAAGTCGGAGGGGGTGTTGATCGCACGCCACCTCTAGGACGGGGCCGGTGGAGGTGGCCTACAATCCTCAATATAGACCAGCTGCCCGTGGCGTGCCGCCTGGCGCCGGCGATGGTCGACCGATCCGAGAAAACCATGCTCAAGCCTCATCACCCCTCTCAGAGTTTCTCCCAGAACCACACCCCGATGCCCGACCTCGCGGAGGGGAATGGGCCTCTCGGGTCGGAGGTGACCAAACCGTCGAAGTGCGCGTTGCTCGGCTTCCTTCGGGCGCGACCCAAGCCCGTGGGCGACGCGTTCCGGACCAATCCTGCGCTGGAAGTCGTCGATCCGCGCCCGGCTGTCCTGGAAGGAGAAGGGAAAATTGCGCGAGGTCCAGGCCCGACTCATCAATGTCAGCCGGGCCGGCGCCGCGCTGATCGCGAGCACGACGCCCCCCGCGTCCGCTGCCGTCCTGGTCCGCCTGATGGGCGAGGAACCCACCCCGTGGATCGAGGCCGACGTGCTTGGAGTCGAGCCGGATGTCCGAGGGAGGAATCGGGTCCGGGTGCGGTTCCGTGAGTATTGCCCGGACCTCTTCCTCAAATCAGCGGTGCTCGGCCCCGTGTCATCGAAGGGGGAACCCTCCTCGCCGGCCTCCAATGCAGCCTCCTGATCCCCCGGACGGCAGCGAGCCGACACGGAGTCGGTACGGGTCGATGGGTTGAGCGAAGGATCGTCGTCGAGGCGAGGGATTCGATGTTGTCGCGGTGACACTCCGGGAGCCTTACGTGGCCGTGCTCGATGCCGTCTTCAGGTGAAAGTCGATGACCAGGGGTAAGTGGTCGGAGGCGCGGCGCGCGAGCGGGGTGTGGACGACGCGAGCGTGCCGGACCGCGACCCCGCCTCGTGTGAACGCCTTGTCGAGCGAGACCACTGCGAAGTAGGCCGGGAACGAGCGGAACCGCCACCGCGGCGCCGTCACCTGCTCGAACCCGTGCCGCGCGAACGTTCCGTGGGCCAGCGTGTTCCGCCAGTCGTTGAAGTCGCCGACGATGAGGGTCGGCCAGTGCGCCCATTCTCGGAAGGCGGCGTGCTCCAGCAGGTGGCGGACCTGCCAGCGCCGCTCGTGCTCGGCCAGGCCGAGGTGCCAGTTCACCAGATGGAGCGGCCCCTCCGGGGTCTCGACGGCCGCGAGTTGCGCCCCGCGTGGCTTCCGCCACAGGAGACGGAGCGAGATCTGGTGGGCGCCGAGAAGCGGCCAGCGCGACAGGACCAGGTTGCCGTATCCGCCCGACCCGATGTGGACGTTGAGCTGATAGAGGTCCGCCGCGGCGTAGAATGCCTCGGCGAGCCGCCTCGGCTGATCGTCGTGGCGCGACCGCCTGACGTTGCGATCGACCTCTTGCAGGCAGATCAGGTCCGGTTTCTCCTCCTCGATGACCCGGATGATCCGCTCGATCCGATAGAGCCGATCTCGCCCGCCGATCCCCTTGTGGATGTTGTAGCTTAGCAGTCGCATGATCGCCGTGCCTCGGGGCAGATCTCGACCATCCCTCGAGGCTCGCCATCGGCGTGCGCCCCCTCGATCCGAGGTCGCGCCGCGCCGGGGGCGCGGCGGAATGTCGGCGGCACGACCGTACTGTCCGGCACGTCCGGCTGCGCCGATGAGGACGTCCCGACTGAGACGCATCCCGGGAAGTTTATGCCCACCCGGGGCGGCGGGCCTCCCCCGAGGGAGTGCCGCCGCCCCCGGCGGTGAGCACGATCGTTCCAGGACGCGTATGAGAGGAGGTGGCCCTCCTGGAGCCGGTACCACTCCCGCGCCCCGGGGTCGCGGTCGGTCACCAGCAGCTCGCGGACGCCGATTTGGGAAGAGCACGGGAGCTGATCGCAGGCGCGGTCGTCGGGGCTGATGATCACGACGGCGAAGTCGGGGTCGCCGAGCCAGGAGGTGTCGCGGTTGATCCCGGAGAGCGTGCCGACGACGTCCTGACACTCGTTCTTCGGCATGGGCGACAAGACGTAAACTCCCTCCCAGACCTCATCCTCCCGGTCCGCGCCCGATGCCGCACGTATGGCCATCTCTCGGCCCTCCTCCGCGACAGGGAGACCTCCCGGCTCACTCGGGCCACTCGCCCGAGAACACCTCGGTGGCCGGTCCGGTCATGAAGACGGATTGACCGTCGCCGGGCCATTCGAGTTCGAGATCGCCACCAGGCAGGTGCGCCAGAACCTTGCGCCGGTCCGGGCGGTCAGGACGCCGGCCACGCAGACGGCGCAGCCGCCGGTGCCGCAGGCCAGCGTCATCCCCGAGCCTCGTTCCCAGGTCCTCATCCGGACCTCGCCCGGCCCGAGGACCTCGACGAAGTGCACGTTGACCCGACGGGGGAAGGCCGGGTGGTGTTCCAGGATGGGTCCGAGAGCCTCGACTGGGAAGTGCGCGAGGTCCTCGATGTAGACCACCGCGTGCGGGTTGCCCATTGAGACCGCCGTGACGGCGAGCGTGTGCCCCTCGACCCGCACGGGCGCATCGATCGGTGGGTCGCCCGGCAGCGTGGTCGGGATCTCGGACCCTTGCAGGATCGGCGCGCCCATGTCCACGCGAACCCGGCGGACCTTGCCGGCTTCGACTTCCAGCTCAAGCGTCAGGACCCCTCGCCCTGTCTCGACCGTCACCCGGGACTTGCGCACGATCCCGTGGTCGTGGATGTACTTGGCGACGCAACGGACGCCGTTGCCGCACATCTCCGACTCCGACCCGTCGGCGTTGAACATCCGCATGCGCGCGTCGGCCCGCGCCGACGGCCCGATCAGGATCATTCCGTCGGAGCCGATCCCGAAGTGGCGGTCGCTCATCGCAATCGCCAGCCGCGCCGGGTCGGTTGGCACCTTCTGGTCGAAGGTGATGACGTAGACATAGTCGTTGCCGATCCCGTGCATCTTGGTGAACTTCATCGGTCTCTCTTGTCCGGACTCATGCTGGTTCAAACGACCCCTTGGATCTTCGATTCTAGAGGAGGTGAACTCGTGGGGCTTTGCACTCAGCTTCACGAATCGAACCATTCGACACCGCCGGGCAAGGGAGTGGCCGCGTATTCCAGGTGGATGACCCGGCGGTGTTCGGGCGCGTCGGTGGGGGGGAGGCATGGAGGATCAAGGGGCGCAGCAGCACGACCTTACCCCGGGGGGCCCAGGCACGCGATCGCCGGCACCTGTTCGAGCCAATCGAGGGTCGCCTCGGTCCCCAGGCCGCTCCTGGTCTGCGAGCAGAGCAGGACTTTGCGGACGTGCACGACGTCCGCCTTGTCCCTCCAGGGGCCGTAGCCCGAAGCGTCGGTTCGAGACCGGACTGCGCTGGACAGGTCCTGATACCAGGGAACAAGCCAGCGCCGGGACGGATCACGTCGAACAGCCCCGCAAAGACCTCCGGCGCGAGGATGTCGGGGACAATCGCGAACCCCTCACGCTCGATGGCGCCGGCCCATTCCATTCGGCTCAACTCCTCGGAATCCGGGATCTCGCCCTGCGCTCCCCGTTTCCAAAAGCAAACGATAACACGGAGCCACGTCGGGGTGCAACCGGCCGATGAGGTCTCTTCGGTGCTTCGGCCTTGTGTCGGAAGGCCCGACGGAACTACTCTAATCAGGACGACCTGATTGCGTCCGCCGTCCGTAGAACGCGCCCGAGGTGCCACATGCTGGGGATGCCCGCGACGACCGCTTACGACCTGAACTTCCGAGTCCTGGGTATCCCCGTCCGCGTCCACCCGCTATTCTGGCTCGTCGCGGTGCTCCTGGGGCGATCGGAAGACATTCGCCTCGTCGTGATCTGGGTCGCGTGCGTCTTCGCCTCGATCCTCGCCCACGAGCTAGGCCACGGCCTGATGGCTCGGGACTTCCGGTGCGCACCCTCGATTGTCCTCTATGGGATGGGGGGACTCTGCTACTCGGAGGCGGAGCGACAAAAGCCCTGGCAACGTGTGGCCGTCCTCCTCAGCGGGCCAGGGGCCGGATTTGTGCTGCTCGGCTTCGTCCTGCTCGCGGGCTGGGCCTTCTTCGGCATCACCCTGGAGGACGACTGGTTGTTGATCGGGAATTTCCTCGGTCTCAGACGGGGCGGGTTCCTCAGCCCCGCCTTAGAAAAGTTGCCTGATCATGCCAGGATTGCCTATTTATTCTTGATCGAGATCAACTTGCTCTGGGGCATCCTGAATCTGTTCCCGATCTGGCCGCTCGACGGCGGCCAGATCTCCGGAGTGATCCTGTCGATGGTCAACCGCCGCAAGGGGATGGGCAGGGCCCACGTGATCTCGCTCCTGGCGGCTGGCTTGCTCGCCATGTGGATGATCCAGAAGCGTGATCTCTTCATGGGGATCTTCTTCGCCTATTTTGCCTTCATCAATTACCAGGTCCTCCAGTCGATGCATCAGTCCGCCAGGTATGGCGCGTCCGACAGTGATGCGGACTGGTGGAAGCGCTGAGAGCCGGTGCCAACGGCCCATGGTGCGAGAGAGCTCCAGGGGACGTTGCAGGCTCCGCCCCAGCCATCCCGGTCAGCTCCCTGGGGCAGGAACTCCTCTGAAAATGGCCCGTGGAGTCTGTCCGAGGCATCGCCTTCAATTAACGTGAGTTCTTGTCAGTAATAGGAACCGCTTGAGACCGGCTCGAAAAAAATATTCATTCTTTGCCGACACACGGTGGTCATTTTCGCGTACGAATACTCGGAGAGGTTCCGCGTGCGGCCTGGCGGAACGGATACGGTGGATTCAACCCTCCTGCTCATCCTCTCCCTCCGAGGAGAGCGGATTGATCCTTCCTCCCTTCCTTCCGGGTGAGGGCGCCTTCGCGGTAAACAATCCAGCGGTGCAATCTCAACAAAGAGTTACGTCAATCAGAACCGGCACGTGGGGTGCGCCCTTTCCTTCGGGGGCGTGATGAACAACAATCGCAGAGGGTGTCTTGCCCGCCCGAGCTCGATTCCTCCGCGGCGAGACGTTGGTCGAGGATCATTCCGGATAACGAAATCCTATGCGCTCCAAGAAGAAAACGTCCCGTCGTTCGCACTCGCAACAATCTCCCCCCTCGTCTTCGTCATCGACCGCCGACGAGGCCGCGGCGACGGGACGGGTCCTGGTCTTGCCCGACCGCCTCGAGGGATCGACAGCCTTGCCCGAGCGATTGCCGCTGCTGCCGTTGGCGCTCCGACGTCGTCTTCCCTCAGACGGTCGTGCCGCTGGTCGTGAACCGGACGAGCGGGATCCGGCTGATCGACGAGGTCCTGGCCGGCGACAAGACGATCGGGCTGGTCAGTCAGCGCCACCCCGACACCGAGGAGCCGGGGATGGAGGACCTCTATCCGACCGTCTGCGTCGGGTCGGTCCTGAAGATGCTGAAGTTCCCCGACGGCTCGACCCGGATCGTCTGCCAGGGGTTGTTTCGTGCCAGCCTGAAAGAGGTGGTGCAGACAGAGCCCTACTTACTTGGGCAGATTGAGCCGCAGGAGGACGTCGTCGAGGAGGGGGTCGAGCTCGACGCGCTGTTGCACCACGTCAACCGGCTGTTCCAGCGGATGGTGGAGCAGAGCCAGCAGGTGCCCGAAGAGCTGCAAGTCGCCGCGATGAACACGAGGGAGCCGGGCCGCCTGGCCGACCTGCTCGGCTCCAGCCTGCCGTTCTCGATCGAGGAGAAGCAGAAGCTGCTGGGCGAGATCAACGTTCGCGTCCGGCTGGAGAAGCTCGGCCAGTTCCTCTCACGTCAGCTTGCCGTGCTGGAGCTGTCGAGCAAGATCCAGGAGCAGGTCGGCTCTGAGATCAGCAAGGCGCAGCGCGACCATTTCCTCCGTCAGCAGATCAAGGCGATCCAGGAGGAGCTGGGCGAGGGCGAGGGGGACAACCCCGAGCTCGACGAGCTCTGGGGCCGACTGAAGGCGGCCAAGCCCCCCGCCGAGGTGCTGCACGAGGCCGAGCGCGAGATCGAGCGGCTGGCGGGGATGCACCCGAGCTCGGCCGAGTACTCGATCGTCCGGACCTATCTCGACTGGATGGCGGTGCTCCCTTGGAGCAAGTCGAGTCGCGACCGCCTTGACCTCCGCCGGGCACGGAAGATCCTGGACGCCGACCACTATGACCTGGAGAAGATCAAGGAGCGGATCCTCGAGTATCTGGCGGTCCGCAAGCTGAAAAAGGACATGAAGGGGCCGATCCTCTGCTTCGTTGGCCCCCCTGGCACGGGCAAGACGTCGCTGGGCAAGAGCATCGCCAAGGCGCTGGGGCGTGAGTTCGTCCGGATCAGCCTGGGGGGCGTGCATGACGAGGCCGAGATCCGGGGTCACCGCCGGACCTACGTTGCCGCGATGCCCGGCCGGATCCTCCAGGGCATGCGCAAGGGGGGGACCAACAACCCGGTCTTCATGCTCGACGAGGTCGATAAGCTCGGCGCCGACTTCCGGGGCGACCCCTCCGCCGCGTTGCTGGAGGTGCTCGACCCCGAGCAGAACGCGACGTTCCGCGACCACTACATGGACGTCGATTTCGACCTGTCGCGGGTGATGTTCATCGCCACGGCGAACGTGCTCGAGACGATCCCGCCTCCGCTGCTCGATCGGATGGAGGTGCTCCAGCTTCCTGGCTACAGCGAGGAAGAGAAGACACTGATCGCGCAGAAGTACATCATCCCCAAGCAGCTCGAGGCGCACGGCCTGACGGTCAAGGACGTGACGCTCGCCGACGAGGCGGTCCGGAAGGTCATCGCCGACTACACCCGCGAGGCGGGCCTGCGGAACCTCGAGCGCGAGATCGCGGCGATCTTCCGGAAGATCGCGCAAGCACGCCGAGGGCCAACGCGCGCGGACGACGGTGACTTCGGCGATGGTGACCGAGGTGCTCGGCCCGCCGCGCTTCTTCCGCGAGGTGGCCGACCGGACCGGGACCCCCGGCGTCGCGACCGGGTTGGCCTGGACGCCGACCGGTGGCGAGATCCTTTTCATCGAGGCGACCGCCATGCCCGGCAAGGGGGCGCTGACGCTGACCGGGCTCCTGGGTGAGTCGATGCGCGAGAGTGCCCAGGCAGCCGTGAGCTACCTGCGGAGCCACGCGAAGCAGTTCGCGATCGACTCGTCGTGGTTCACCAAGACCGACATGCACATCCACGTGCCGGCCGGCGCGGTCCCCAAGGACGGCCCGTCGGCCGGCGTGGCGATCGCGGCGGCGTTGATGAGCCTGGTCCGCCGCAAGCCGATCCACCAGGACCTGGCGATGACCGGCGAGGTCACGCTGACCGGCCGCGTCTTGCCCGTCGGCGGGGTCCGCGAGAAGATCTTAGCCGCCCGCCGCGCGGGGATCCAGGCCGTCCTGATCCCTCGGCACAACGAGAAAGACCTGGTCGAGCTCCCTGCCGAGGTCAAGGCCGACATGACCTTCCATACGATCGACACGCTCGACGACGTGGTCCCCCGCCTCTTCCCCGCCAAGAAGCCGAAGGCGAGCCCCGCCGCGCGGCAAGGCCGCCACCAAGGCGCGCGTCCTGCCGCCGTCCCGCGACGGCAAGACTCCCCCTTCCCCCAAGCCGGCCCGACGCCCGAGGTCGGTCTGACGGAAGGATTCACCACAAAGGCACGCAGGACACGGCAATGTCGAGGTCGCGTCCAAATTTCGTTGAACGGCAGGGAAGGTCACCCATTCCGTGAGTGACCAGACACGGTCAGCCCAACCCGCCACTATCGCCAGGGTCCGCTGTGCCGGCGGCCATCCTCACCGCGCTCACGTCAGGGCCGCACGACCCAGCACGAGTGATCACGATACATCGTGTCAATAATCCCTGGCCACGACCCGATGTCGCGAGGAGGATTGGAGGGGCGTGGGGCGGTCGGATGGGAGAGGATCGTCACACACGCCGGATGCTCACGACTGGAACCAGCGGCGGACCTTCTTACGGTCGAGCTGGTCCCAGACTTTGAAGAACTTCGCGCGGGCGGCGCGGGCGGCGATGTCCTGGCGTTCGAGGAGGCGGCCCGCGGCGAAGTTGAACGGGCCGTCGTTCGGGTGCTCGGCGGCGATGCGGAGGATCTCCTGGCCCGCGACGATGGCGTCCTGATTCTCGCCGAGCACGTCCTGCACCCGGGTGGCGAGCTCCGCGAAGCGTTCGGCATCCCTGGCGGCCTGATCGTCGAGCGCGTCTGCGACGGCCTCGGCGGCGTATCGGGCGCGCTTGGCGCGGATCCGGACGGCGTGAAAGTCCTCGTCGGGATCATGCGGGCCGAGGGCGCGGCCGCGTTCTTGAGCACCTTCCACGTCTTGGCCACCAGGGGTGGCAACGCAGAGCGGCACGGCTGGCAGGCGTCGTCCTGGGAGGTGGGGTGCTCCGCGGCCTCGGCCAGGCGGTCCATCAAATTCCGGTAGTGCTCGCTTTGGAGCACCCCTCCGAGCGCCTCCGACGCCCGCGCGTGCCGCTTGTCGAGGGCTTCGAAGAGGGGGCCGAGCGCGTCCAGCGACTCGTCGGCGGCCTGACGGAGCCGGTCGCGTAAGACATCGATGTCGCGCACGTCGCCCAACCACCGGGCCAGCCACTTGAGTTCGCCCTCGAGACGCTCGGCCCAGTCGGGATCCACCAGGCCGCGGAACATGCGGAGCGCGCTCCGGAGGCGTCGCGCCGAGGTGCGGAACCGGTGCACGCCCTCGACGTCCCCCTGCCGAGCCAGGGGATCATTGATCCGCATCCGATGCAGACCGAGCTCCAGCGTCGTCCGGATGGCGGCGATCGCCGGGTCGTCCGGCGCGATCTTCGGGGGCTCAAAGCTGTCCGCAGCTCGCGGAACCATCGTGACGGCAATCTGGATACGATCCGATGACGTATATCGTCGTGTGACATCGTCCGTGACAGGAAGGGGACGGTCCAGGTTTTCTTCCCCTCATCATCGAATTACTCTTGAAGCTAGTGGAGACCGGCCGCGATGGCAAGGGGGTTGTACCACGGTGGCTCATTTCGGGAGCAGCCCGAGGAAGACGCCGCTGGTATCGGCGGCGAAGATCCCGGCGAAGTCCTGTTGGTCCTGCTGGTCGCCGTGCTGGTTCGAGATCACGCCGCCGAGGACCGTGGACTTGCTCGGCAGCGACAGCTTGATGGGGGGAGCGCTGCCGGTGGTGGTGACGCTAGTGTTGCCGGTCGTGGTTGTAATGCTCGAGGTGCCGGTCGTGGCCGTGAGATCCACGGGGGCGGTCGCGAAGCTCTTGTTGATCGAGCCGGGCAGGATGGTATCGTCGATGATCGGGTCTTGCGCCCTGTCGTAGGAGACCCCGATGAGCGTCTCATTGTAGTAGGAGACCTCGGAGTAGTTCGGGTTGAGGATTGGCGCCTTGGTGGTGCCGCCCCAGATGACGCCGCCGGGGACGGTGTTATTGGTGACGACGCTCGTGGGGAAGGTGATGAGATCACCTAATTCGTTGAGGATGGAGTAGCCCGTGATGTTGCCCGCCGCATTGGAGACAGGGATGACGGGTAAGACGCCACCGGGCGCGTCATAGGTATTGTTCCCCTTGTCGCCCGAAGTGTCGACGGACGGGGGAGGGGCACCGTAGGCAAACGTCGGGAGCGTGCCGTTGCCGCCGAAGGGCGCGACGCTCGCGGCGAGGACCGCGTCGATCAGGGCGCCGGTGATCTGGAAGTTATCGAGGTTGCCGCCCGAGATGAAGGTCCCCTGCCGGTTCTCGCCCGCGATGATCCGGGTCCGGTAGCCCGACGGCTGTGCGTTGGTCACGTAGTCGGATCGGACGTCGCCATTGATCGTCAGGTTCTTGATCTGGACTCCCGAGAGGATCTCGGAATCGAAGATCGCATCCGAGCCGTCGGGGCCGATGTTCCCGCCACTGGAGGCATTCTGGGGCGTGCCGTCGATCAGGGCGCCCGCGGTAATCAGGCTGTTGAAGATCCCGTGGCGAATGTCCAGTCCGACGATGTCCTTGGCCACATCGATGTTGGCCCCCTGCACGCCGCCTTGGCCCGCCCCGCCGCCCAGAACGGTGAAGCCGTTCAGGTTCAGGCCGACGGCCAAGTCGATCGAGGCGGTCCCCTTGCCCTGGAAACTGCCATTGATGGTGAGGGCGTTCAGGTTGCCCCCGACTACGAGAGCACCGGCGGTGGATGTGAACTTGAGGTTGCCATTGACGTTGAGCGAGGCGAGGTCGCGGACGACCCGAATGTTGCCCCCGGAATCGAGGCCCAGGTCGCCCGTCACCTTCAGGCCGCCGCTGACGTCGCGCTGCACGACCAGCAGGCCGCCGTTCGAGACACCCAGCCCCCCGCCGACCGTGAGGCTCCCCGTGACGTCGTTGCCGACGAGGAAGCTGCCGCCCGAGAGGTTGAGCATCTGGCCTACGTTCAGATTGCCCAGGTTGTGACCGATCATGATCCGGCCGTTGGTATTTAGCGTGAGATCGCCGTTGTCCTGGAGACTCCCACTGAGGTCGTGTCCAATGAAGAGCTGGCCGCCACGCTGCAGCGTCATCCCACTGACGGTCAGCGTGCCTGTCACGTCCTGATCGATCGTGAACTGGCCGCCGTCGAGCGTCACCGAGCCGAGCGACGAGGACGGGCCGGTCAGGGCACCGATGTGGAGGCGCGCATTCGGGCCCAGGAGATTCAGGGTGCCGCTGTTCTGGAGGCTCCCACTCACGTTTTGTCCGATGGAGAACTGGCCGGCACCCTGGACTGTCAGTCCGCCCAAGGCCAGCGTGCCGCTGACGTCCGAGTCGATCGTGAACTGGCCGCCGTCAAGGGTCACCGAGCCGAGCGAGGACGCTCCGGTCAGGCCGCCGACGTGGATGTGTCCGGTCGGGCCGAGGTCCACGACCCCCACGTCCAGGCTGGTCACCCCGCCGTTGACATCGATCCTCGAGTTCGGGCCGACGCTGTTGAACTGGAGCGTCGAGACCGCGTTGTTCAGCGGCGTCACCGAGCCCACGAGGTCGGCCTCACCGGCCTGAATCGAACCCAGAAGACCCGTCTTGACCTTGATCTCCGCGACCTGCAAGGATGCGACTTTGAAATGAGGCCGGCCCGTCTGCGAGGTGATCGACAGGGTGCTGGACTGACTCGTGCCATAGAGGGTGATCGCCACCTGGCCGTTGCGGAGCTGCCTGACCGTCTCAAACCCTCCCCCGATCACGCTGATCGTGGAGGCGGACCGGTTGACGAACACGGGCCGGCTCGCCGTCGGTCCGGTGTAAAAGGACAACAATTGCCGCGCTTCCAGGGACTCGACGGCCGGGGAAGACACTTTGCTCGGCCGGCGCGATCGCCGTCTCTCGTCCCGAATCATGGGTAGGGCTCCCTCCCTAGCGTCAAAATCGGCGCGGCCCCGATCAGTCTCCAACCTCACGCCACGCTACGACTTAAGGGCGCACGATCCATGGTCACAAATCGGAATCGTGACCCACGGCCATGAGGAAAAGCCGACCAGAGAAAGCGGTGCCGGTCCTCCGGGGCACCCGCGGGCAGCACAACCTTCGGAAGAGGTCGGATCCGTAAGATGCACCGGATCGTCGCCTCGACCGATCCGGAAGGTGCGTTTCACGCACCCTCCGCAAGCGAGAGGACACCCTCGATCGGGCCATTGGACCTGGGGCGGTCGAACTCCGAGGCGACGGGCGGCGTAGGATTGACCGAGTGAGCTGTTCGGGAAGAATTGGGGGCTGCTGTGAAGGTCTACCTGCTGCGGACCGAGGATGGGCGATACCAGTTCTACGGCGGGGTGCTCGAGGCCACCGACGACCTTGACCCGCCCCATCACGGCCTGCATGGCTGGTTCGAGCGGCGGAGGAAGCGGTTCGCGCTCCTCTGGACGCACGCCGACGGCCCTGTCCTCCGGACGATGCGCCGCATCTGGGATTGGTTGCACCGGCACATTCATCCTGAGGAAGTTTGGCTCGTCCGGCTCCAGTCCGCGGCGGCGATCGAGGTGCGTCAGCCCACGATGCTGACGGGCGAGGAGGCCCGCGCGGCGTGGACCGATTTCCTCGACGGCCGCCTGCGACGCCACCTGCCCTGGCTGGTGTTCTCGATCGTGCTTTGTCCCTTGACGATCTTGCTCACGCCATTGCCCGGACCGAACGTCATCGGCTACTGGTTCGCCTATCGGGCCTTCCGTCACCTGATGGTGATGCTCGGCCTCCTTCGGGTGAGGCGCGGGCGCGTCGAGACAACATTCCATCCGAGCGAGGCGCTCGATCGACCGCTGGGGGTCGGTTGGGTGACGGTGATGGACTCGGGCGCGAAGGGAGCCGCGTGAGCCCCGCGTTGTCTCCCGGGAGGCGGGTCGCGGTCAGGGGCTCAGCCCGGATCTCCCGGAGCGATCACCGTCTTCAACAAGACCGTTGTCCCCGAAGTCCCTTCATTTCCAGGGGTCCCAACCTCCTTGAGCGCATCGCCCCCGGGGATTTCATCATGCCGCGGTTTCAAGGGCAATCAGGCGCGGCTTCAGCCATGGGCACCGGCGTACCACTTCGGGGAATTTCCTGCGGCAGCCGGCGTCGTTACGAGCGGAGAAGTAGGGAAGCTTGACGACGCCGAGGGAGATGCCTATCAAGTTGGGGGCCGATGTCGTGACCCATGCGCAGGCTGGAGTTTTCCAGTTGGCCGAGCAAGTCCGTCCTGAGGGAGGGAAAGAGAGGACTGGGGGGGCCGGGTTTCGGTCCGTCCCATCTCCAATCAGTCGGGGGCGCGGACAGCGTCCACCCCGAGGATTTGTGAGATGATGCTTGCTTAGTTTGTCCGACGGCCGCAAGATCAGATCAATCGACCCAAGCTTCTCATCTGCATCTCGGAACGATCTGTCCCGCCGCCCCCTGGCGGGCACAAACGTCCCGGGATGCGCATGATGCCTCACCCCAGAACGGGGCACATTCGTCCTGCCATCAATCGCGGAGGTGATCTATCACCCGGCTTATGACCGCACTCTTCCGTCGCTGGTCTCGATCGGTGTTTGTGGACCCGCGGTCGCTGACAAGCCCTCGCCCGTCCCGGAAACTTCCGGCGGACAGGAACTCGACTCGCGGAGCATCCCGCCCATGAACGAAGATCGCGAGGATTCTCCGGGAGCGAGGCGGCCGGGCGCGCATTTGGCGTGTCTGGAACTGGGTTCCAACATCAGCCCGGAAGCTTACCTCCCGAGGGCCGTGACGATGCTCCACTTCGTTGGCGACGTGGAGAGAGTCTCCACGGCCTGGGAATCACCGGCGGTGGGCTCGTGTGGCCCGAACTATCTCAATGCCGCCCTGCTCATCCGCACCCGATTCTCGCAGGAGGAATTGAAGGTCCAGCTCAAGCAGATCGAGGACGACCTGGGGCGCCCGCACGGGGAACACGACCGCCCCACTGACGATCGACATCGACCTGCTCATCTTCGATGGAGAGGTGCTGGAGCCCGATCTCTGGGGCCAGGCTTACTTGAGCGTGCCTGTGGCCGAACTCCTTCCGGACCTGGTCTCCCCGAAGGGCGGCGAGACCCTGGCCCAGGCCGCCCGCCGTCTGGCGCGGACCACGCCAATCCGGCCCCGGCCCGAGGTCCTCCCCGGGTGGCCCGCGGCGGGTCGCCTCGCCGCGCTGGGCGACCGGGCGGGCGACAAGGTCACCACCCTCGTCGACCATCCCGGCCTCGGACTTCCCCATCCACCACAGTCGATCCGGACACAACCGCCATGGCCGACCTGATCGTCTCACCCGAGGCCCACCGCGCTCCTCGGCCCAGGTGCCCCCGGCGCCGCGGAGCTATCGCTATTACGACCTCCTGATGGTGGCCTTCGTGACCGTGCTGATTTGCAGCGAGTTCATCTCGGCGTCGAAGGTTGGCCGGATCGGGTCGTTCTCCTTCGGGGCGGGGGTGGCGTTCTTCCCCCTGAGCTACCTCTTCGGCGATATCCTCACGGAGGTCTACGGCTACGCCCGCTCCCGGAAGGTCATCTGGGCGGGTTTCGGGGCCCTGGCCTTCGCGACCTTCATGAGCTGGGTGGTCTTGCGCATCCCCCCCGACCCCACCTGGCCGCATCAGCAGGCCTGGGAGACGGTCTTCGGCAACTCGTGGCGGATCGTGACCGCCTCGCTGCTGGCCTTCTTCGCCGGTGAGTGGGTCAACTCCGTGACCTTGGCCAAGATGAAAGTCGTGACCAGGGGCCGTCACCTCTGGATGCGGACGATCGGATCGACCATCGCGGGCGAAGCGGTGGACTCGGTGATCTTTTACCCCACCGCGTTCCTCTTCGTCTGGCCGGCCGACCTGGTCGTGCGGGTCATGATCGCCAACTATATCCTGAAGGTCGCCACGGAAGTCTTCCTCACCCCGTTGACCTACCGCGTCGTCGCCTTCTTGAAACAGGCCGAGAACGAGGACTACTTCGACATCGGTACGAACTTCACGCCCTTGCCCGGCAAGCACTGAGGCCGCCCGACGCCCGACCAAAGGGCCGCAGCAGGAGTTGATCCGAGCGAATCACGACGAGGCGCCCCGGGCGGATGGGCGGATGGCCCTCCGGCGCCTCCCTCTGGACAACACTCGCCACCTGGAGTAACCTGGCGGGCCGGTCAAATCCCGACGTGAGCTTGAGGTTCATGTCGGGTTGGGCGGTGGGGGTGATCCTGGCGGGTCTGGGAAACACACCGGAACGCCCGGGAAGAGGGCGTGATTCACGCTGGGCCAGGGAGGGCCTATGAAGATCCAGCACCCTCAATTGGTCCGCGCCGTCGGCATTACGGGGGCGTGGCTGGTCCGTCGCTTGGTGGGGACGTGTCGGTTCCATTTCCGGTACGCCGACCCGATGGTCAACCCCGAGGTGGCGCGGCGGACCGGCCGGCGCTACATCTACGCTTTCTTCCACGAGGTGACGCTCTTCCCGGCATACTTCTGGGCCTGGCCCGAGATGCAGATCCTGATCAGCGACCACCGCGACGGCGAGTTGATCACGCAGGTCGTCCGGCGGCTAGGCTTCGGGGTCGTTCGGGGCTCGACGACCCGCGGCGGGGCCAGGGCGGTGCGCGAGATGGCACAGCGGGTCGATCGGGGTCACCTGTGCGTCACCCCCGATGGCCCGAAGGGGCCTCGGCGCCACGTCCAGCAGGGCCTCGCGTACCTCTCGAGCCGGACTGAGCTGCCGATCGTCGGCGCGGGGATGGCGTTCCGCGGCCCGTGGCGGGCCAGGAGCTGGGACCGATTTGCTGTCCCCAGGCCGTTCCGCGCCGCGGCCTGCGTCGTGCCCGCGGCCGTGTGCGTGCCCTCCGACGCCGACCGCGACACGATCGAGGCGTGCCGTCTCGAGGTCGAACGCCGGATGCAGGCCGCCACGCTCGAAGCCGAGGAGTGGGTGGAGCGGCTCTGATTTGATCGGAAGGAGTGTCTCGTGGAGGCGCAAAGGACGCAATTCGGCCATTTTTTCCCGGGCCGTGACCCTTGCACGTGGGCGACGACCGGCCTTGTTGGTCCCTCCTCGGCGCAGTTCCCGACATTGGCGGGACGCGAAGCCACCCCGGACCGATGATATTGTTTAGAGGGGGGGGTCAGGGGGGAAGTTTGCCCGTCGAACGGACTTCGGAACCATCATGGCCTCTTCGCCTTGTCAAGTCGCGCGCGAAGTGCTCCTCCCTATTCACTATCGGGGTGAAAGCGAAATCCGTCCTGGGAATCGGTCGGGAAGGACCGAAGAGGATGGTTTTGTCACTCATCAGCCAACTCGTGATGTGTAAGGCGGGTGGTGAGCCATGAGTGCAATCCCGCACCCGTTCAGTTGGAGCATCCTTCCGCTACTTGATTCGCTCCAACGCTCGATTGATTTCCTCCAAGCCGAACGCCTCGGGATCGAACTCGCCTCCGATCCATTCCAGCATGTCCTTATGTTCGGGATGGTCGGGGTTCTTGAGGGCCTCGAGAAGGTCGGCGTAGCCCCAGATGCCCCCGCAGTCTTCGGGCGGGCAGTTCCGCTTGCCGGTCACGCAGCGAGGGTAATGGACTCCCGATTCGGGCAGCAGGATCTTCTCCAGGAGAAGCTGATGCTGCCAGTTATCCCCGAAGTCATACTCATAGCGGAACTTGGCCTTCTCGTTCTTGATCACCTTGTTCAATTTCACCCGGCTCTCATCGGCCATCTCGAAATCATTATCCGGGGTGGGCTCGCCGTAATACATGCCGCCGATGATGAACTGGTGCAGATGCGAGTCCGTCCAGCCCATTGCCTCCTGAATGATCAGGTGCAGCTTGTGAAGGGTGATGTCGCCGGGAACTTGGATGCGCCGCCAGATGGGCGGCTTGCTGTCTATGAGGGTGACTTTGAGCTGGTAAATGTTCGCCAAGGTTGTCGCTCCAATCCGTAGGGTTGTTGTATAAGTGCACCAACCACTGGAAAAACAAGGGGTCGCAACTAGGGTCGTCCCAAAGTGGGGCACAGAGCATAGTGTACGAACTTGACACTTTACTGCACAAAGCGAAGCACGGACTGGAGCTATCCCTCGTGATTCGCGGCAGTTCACAGAGCCAAACGACACTGGACAGTGAGAAAGGCCCCGCAACTACGGGTCCGATTTGCCTTAACTCTCATATTGCCGGGGAATTGCGGTATTTATCGGGCTTAGTGCGCAACAACGCTAGTGACCGCTCTCGAGAGACGCCCTGGTATCTCAGGGCCACCGCATCTCATTTTCAGGCTTTATTCGTAGCTTCGGCCGTCGCCATGGTCCTGTCCAGGAGTGTCGATTGAACGAAAACCCTTGATTTTCCGCAATTTAAGATGTGGTGACCCTGCCTGGTATCCCTATCACCGCACGCGTCTCTATTCGTATGCTTCTCTGGTGCTCGGTGTCGTCGGATGCTTATCCACCGGGTTTCAGGGGATGGTGAAAGGGCCAGTCCAACTCCTTCAGTTGCGGGCAAGGGGCCGGCGATCCGCGGGCCGTCTCAGCCTAGATAAGCATAGCTGGCCGCATCGGAGGCGGGAACTGCGGCCGCTCGATCCACCGGCGGGTAACCATGACCAGGACGGCTTGGGCCTCCTTGTTGACCGTCCTCTCCAGGAGGCTGTCCCAGTATTCGACTGCCTCGGCCGGAAGTCCTTGCCAGAAAAAGGGTTGCTCTAATTAGGCTTGAATGCCGCAAGCCTTTTGCTGTCAGGTGCTTACAGTTTTTCGGCGCAATTCTTGGACAGCGTCCTAGCAAGTGAGGAATTGACGAGGCCCCGAGGCCTGGTGCTCGGGGCCGTTGCGATGAGACAGGGGAGATTTGTTCCACTCAGGCCGATCGATCCTTCGCTTAATAAAAAAAATGCGCTTGCCACGCGTTTCACAACCAATAATCCTCGCCATCCGCAAGGAGATCGATCGTCCGCCTAAGGATTTTGAAAATAGCTTTCTTGCGCTTGCTCACCGCTTGCTGGCTGATCCCCAAAGCTTTCCCGAGTCCTACCTCGGTCTTCCCCTCCCAGAAAAGACTCTCGATGAGCCGGGCATCGGCTGGGGAAAGTCGCCTCAGCGCATCTTGGAGCAGCGTGTAGATGGCCTCGTGCGACGGGAGGCCGACGCTCTCGGCCATCCCAGACTCGTCTCCGACCGCCGCGGAGGCCCAACGGATGGCATACGTCCATTCCGCTCGGTAGCGGGCCAGCGCAGCGTGGATGATCCTTAGGCGCAGGAACGCCTCCCAGGAGACGCCTCGGGTGGCATCGAAAACCCTTTCGGCCTCAAGTGCGGCGGCAGTCGCCTCCGCCTCCATTTCATCGAACCAATCACGGTTCGACCAGCGGGGCGGCACGCACCATCTTCGAAATCCTCCTCAGACAACTGAAGATGACACGCCAGTCGAGGGAATCCTGCCGGCGAGATGCCGGTTCGGGCATGCTGATGGTGGACAAATCTACTCACTCCGGAGACCAGTTCCCGTCGTGTCCTGAGGTCCGACGTGCGTGCCGCGGCCGTGATCGAGATAAAGCTCTGCAGCTTGGTCGAGCCGAAGAGAGATCGCGGGACGGAGGATCGAAGCGATGGGCTCGCTCCATCTCATGGTGGCTTCAGCCCTCCCAGTAGTTCCGAACTCTGGGGAAGGCTCGGCGCGGCGATCTCCCCCCTCCGTGACTCGGCATCTCTCTGCTGCGGCACTGTCGTCTCGCTGACTGACCTCGTCGTCCTCTCTCCATCCCGGGCCGTAAACACCGAATCCGCTTCGGCTAATTATGATTAGTTATTATAAACTCTCACTCAACTCAAATCTGAGTTTCACTGTAAACTCCCATGGGGGAAATGTCAAACTGAGACCTTGTCACGTGTCTTTTTTCCTACAGCGTATTTCCGGGGTAGTTTCCCAAAAACTCCGTGTTACTCGTTAGATCATGATTTAATATATATATTATTTTGAAATCCAGGGCAACCGTCATGCCCCGAAAGCCGGTCGTGACTGAGGATCATTGAACACCGGGAGGGGGATCAGCGTGGAATGAGTGCCGCATCTGGCTCGTATGACCGGATTGCGTCGTACACCTGATCCCTGTCCGGTGAGAGGCTTGACGGCGGCGAGGTGACTATCGTACCCTCTTCCGTACAAACAGGTGTTGGTGGCCGATCACGGTAGCCTGCCGGGATCGGCGTACAGGGAATCCGGTGCGAAACCGGAACGGCCCCGCCGCTGTAACCGAGTGCTCACGGGCGACGCACCTCCATTTGCCATTGTCGGGCCGGCCCACCAGGCCACCCGATGAGAAGGCCCGCCGTCCCAGCTCGGGAGTCAGAAGACCTACCAACTCCGCCGTGGGCATCGCTCTGCGAGGGACGGGCGCGCCGCGATAACCTCCTTCACACTCCACGAGGGTTCCCGGTCCAGCAGCCCCGGTCGAGTTGAGCGTGCGCGAACGCGCGAGCGTGGGTGACACGTTGTGATTTCGTGAGTGGGCTGCGCCGGGACAAGCCATGGACCATGCCGGACCCTTCCGCGCCCTGGTGCTCGCCCCGCCGGTTTCACGCTCATCGAGCTGCTGGTGGTCATCGCGATCATCGGCGTGCTCGTCTCCCTGCTCCTGCCCGCGGTCCAGATGGCCCGCGAGGCCGCGCACCGCGCCCAATGCACCAACAACCTGAAGCAGATCGGCATTGCGCTCCACGGCTACCACGATGTCCACAACACCTTCCCGTCGGGAGGCTGGATCGCCGTCTCTGGCCAGCCCGCCACGCAGAAGATGAACACCGGCTGGTCAGCGTCCGTCCTGCCGTGGCTGGAGCAGCGCCCGCTGTTCGACAGCCTGAACCTCAGCGTCGTCTACGACGACCCGGCCAACTCGACGGCCACCTTCACGGTGCTCCAGGTCTACCTCTGCCCCTCAGAGCCGAGGAAGACCTACTGGAACCGTTCCCCGGGCGATCAGTTCGACCACGCCGACGCCGACTACGGCGGCATGTACGGGGAGCGGGGCCTGAGCAGCCCGACCGTGACGAACAACCCCCCGCGCGGGCCGATGGTCTTTAACCAACCCATTTCCCTCGCCGCAATCATCGACGGTGCCTCGCAGACCCTCCAGGTCAGCGAGGCCCCCGAGGCGATCAACGCGATGTGGGCCAGTGGTCACAACGTGTTCGACCAGGCCTATCCGATTAACGCGCGTCCCCCGAGCGAATACGGTGAGGAGCTGACGAGTCAGCACCCTGGGGGCGTGAACGCGCTGTTTGCCGACGGTTCGGTCCACTTCCTCAAGAACCAGACGGACCGAAGGGTTGTCGCCGCCCTCTGCACCCGGGACGGCGGCGAGATCGTGTCGGGTGATCGTTACTGACTCAGGAGTCTCTCTATGTTCATCAACCTTTGTCCCCGGCGGCAACGGGCGGTCCTCTTTTTCGCCCTTCTCGTGGGGGCAGCCCTCGGTCTTCATCCCGACGGTGTCGCCCGCGGGGACTTCGACATCGGGACGTTCGAGGACCAGTACCCGGGGCCGAACCCCTTCAAGAACGACTTCAGCCCCGCCAACACCTTCACCACCGACGGGTTCACCCTGAACAACAATTTCGACTCGACCTCCGACTCGTGGTTCGGGTTCTCGGTCTCCAGCAAAGTCGACAACGAGTTCGGCGGCTCCGACTTCAGCCACCAGTACGGCGCCTACGCTCCGCTCGGGGCGAACGGCACCGGCGCCGGCGGCTCGGCGACCTACGGCGTGGCCTACAACCTCTCGCAGGGGGGCGCCGTGATCAATCTGCCGTCTGGGACGAGCCCGCTGTCGCTGGAGGTGACCAACACCACCTACACCGCGCAGTCGATCACCCTGGGTGACCCGTTCGCCCGCGCCTTCCACCAGGGCGACTCTTTCCGCCTCGACATTTTGGGCTACTCGGGTGCGAACGGCACCGGCACCCAGGTCGGCGACGTCCCGTTCTACCTCGCGGGCCAAAGGGGCAGCACGCTCCAGCTCGTGAACAACTGGACCACGGTGAGCCTGAGCCCCCTGGCGGGGTCGAAGAGCCTGGCGTTCACCCTCACCTCGACCGACGTCGGCGCCTTCGGGATGAACACCCCGGCGTACTTCGCGGTCGACAACCTCATCGCCCAGACGACCGCCGTCCCAGAGCCATCGAGCTGGCTGCTCTGTCTGACCGGGATCGGGATCGTGGGGTTGGTCTCGCGACGCCTGCGAACCCCGGATACGAGCCATTGAAAGGAGAACGCTCATGAGTCACCCTCGCTTCTGGTTCCTGACGACACTGGCGTTTCTTGCGGCGGCAAGCCGACTCGTGCCGCATCCGCCCAATTTCGCCCCGATGGCGGCCGTCGCCCTATTTGGGGCCGCCACCTTCCCGAGTCGATGGTCGGGGGTCGTCGTCCCCTTGGGGTCGCTCCTCCTGAGTGACCTGCTCTTGCACCTGACCTACCTCGGGGGTTGGCAGCCCCAGTGGGGCTTCTACAGGGGCCAGTCGGTGATCTATGCGTGCTTCCTTGCGACGATTCTGGTGGGATTCCTGCTCCGTCGAAGGCGGACCGTCTCGACGGTGGCGATGGCGACGCTCGCGAGTTCGCTCGTCTTCTTCCTCGCGACCAACTTCGTCTGTGCATATGGGTCGGAGTCGATCTACCCCAGGACCGTCAGGGGGCTCCTCCTCAGCTACGAGGTGGCGCTCCCCTACTTCCGGAACAGCCTGGCGGGCGATGCCTTCTACGTGACCGTGCTGTTCGGGGGCCTCTGGTTGGCGGAGGCAAGATTCCCGAGCCTCCGGCGGACGGTCCCCCTCTCGAGCCTTGCGTGAGGGACGCGCGTCAGGCGGAGGGTTCCGGGACGGGCTCAAGGAGAGCGGACCAACGTCTCGCCTGACGGGTCTGCCACGCTCCCTTGTGGTAGACGTAGCCAACGATCAGCGGCACGGCCAGCGTCGCCTCGGAGAGACCATCTGCTCGAAGGCCGTGTCCACCTTGCCCCAGCTTGACGCCTCCTTGAGCGTGCTCCCCGACAGCGCCCCATCGCGCACGTCGGCGACGGTGATCTGCACGGCGTACTTGTGCATCGGGGCGTCGTAGCCGAGCACTTCGGCCGCGACGACGATGTCCTGCGCGAAGTTCTTGGGCACGCCGCCGCCGATCATGAACAGCCCCTTGGTCGGGCTCTTCATCTTGAGTTGGGTCAGCTCGTAGAAATCCTTGGCGCTGTCGATGCTGACCTTCGGCTGATCGCCGCGCACGTGCTGATGGGCCACCAGCCCGAAGCCCGCCGAGCAGTCGCTGAACGCCGGGCAGAAGATCGGCACGTCGGCGCGGAACGCCTCCAGCATGATGCTGTCGTCCGCCTTGCAACCCTCGCGGGTCAGGTACGCCCCCATCTCGCGGATGAACTCGCGCGAGGAGTATGGCCGGGGCTCCAGAGCGTCGGCGATCTGCCTCGTGGTCTCGTCGCAGACCCGCAGCTCGTCCTCGTCGATCAGCGTGTCGTAGATGCGGTCGATGTGCAGATCGCGCAGCGTGCCGTCGTCCATCCCCCCGCGGAGCCGCTCCTCGGCGATGTAGTGGCGGAAGCCGAGCGCCTCGAAGAAGTCCTGATCGACGATGTTCGCCCCGGTGCTGACGATGGCATCGACCATGCGGCTGCGGATCATGTCGACGAAGACCTTCTTCAAGCCCGCGCTGATCAGCGAGCCCGCCAGGCAGAGGATGACCCCGCAGTCCTCGTCGCGGAGCATGCGGTCGTAGATGTCGGCGGCGCGGGCGAGGTCGCGGGCCGAGAGCGCCATGCGGCGCATCGCCTCGACCAGGGGCACGGGATCGTACCGGGTGATGTCGATGTGCTCGATCGTCGCGGCGAAGAAGTCTTCCTTGGTCGGCATCGGCCAGGCTCCCGAGTCAGGGATTGGGAGGGTCGAGTGTTATGGTCCTTCCGGTAAGGATAGGAGATTCCATAACTTCCCGGAAATCCGGGTGGCACGCCCGGAGTCTTCGACGGGCGTGGTCCGCCGGTCGCCCACGCCCGTCGAAGACTCCGGGAGTGTCACCCGAACCCCCGACAATTCGGGAACTTATTCCGGCTCTGATCCACAGTCGGTGCCTGGAACGAGTGCGGGTCACGCGGTGTGATCAGGATACCGCCCGGATTGCTGCGGAAATCTCCTTGACGGTCGGGCGGGGGAGGGGTCAGTAGGAGTCGGCCGAGATGACCTCGCCGCTGGCGCTTGAGATCAGAGCGCGGAGCGTCAAGGATGCGATACTGTTGGTGAGCCACTTGACGTGGCCGTCGCCGAAGAGCGCGTTGACACCGGCGCCATGATACGAGAACGGCGAGCCGTTGGCTCCTGCGAGGTTTCCGGCCGTGCCGCTCGTTGTCAGCCACGGCACGCTCTCGTAGGCGGGAGTCACCTTGTTGTTCGGCGTCGAGCTGACCCCGATGGCGCTGTCCGGATCAGCCCACCGCCAGAACCGATGCATCGCTTTGGGGGCGCCAGCTGGCCCGGCACCACGGGTGGTAGGATACTTGTCGGGGTTGAGGCTGACGTACCGCTCGTCCCGGCCTGCGTCTTCGATGAAGGCGATGGTGGTCGACAAGCCATCGGTCACCGAGCCGACCGTCGTCATCCGCTCATGGAGGAGTCCTCGGGCCGACTGGGAGCGATCCCGGAAGGGGGCTGCGGCATTGGCTCCGACGCCACCGACCGCAGCAAGGTCGGTCCAGGGCGTGGGCGAATAGTCAGTATAAGAATAACCTGTACTCTGCGCCTTCTCGTAGGTCGAGGCGTTCGGGTCGGCCGGTGCGGTGTCGCGGCCGACGCCGAGGCGGGACACGCTCGGGCAGAGGAAGGGGTTCATCTGAGCCGAGGTCGCGGTGAAGTTGCCGCCTGAGGCGTCGTTATACTCATAAGTGAAGTTAATTGCATTGAATTGTACATCGCCCTCCATGTGGGGCAGGATGCGGGCGAGCGCGGACCAGCCTCCATCGATGAACACGACCGGCGGGGGCTGCTGGGTCAGGTCCAAACTCTTCCCGCTCGGCGGATAGCAGATGTTCGCGCTCTCGTAGTTGGCTAGCGCCAGGCCGATCTGCTTCAAGTTGTTCGTGCACTGGGTCCGGCGGGCCGCCTCCCGTGCGGCTTGTACGGCCGGGAGGAGCAGACCGATCAGGATCGCGATGATCGCGATCACGACCAGGAGTTCGATCAGCGTAAAGGCAAGTCGCTGCGTTCTCATGGGTGCATTCTCAGTCAAAGGGTCACGAAACGAGAATCGGCCCCCCCTCACGTTGAGGGGGATCTTAGTTCGTCATCCCAGCACAGTCCAGGACGAAGAGGACGTGGGAGAGTTCCTGCGCATCGCGACGTGTTTGAAATGGGTGCAACCCGTTTGGCTGCTATTTTGCCCAGCTTAACGGAAACAGGTGTTTTTTGCTACTCATGGAGCCCATCTTACCCAAATTCGTCAAGATGGGTAAAGTTGCAGCCAAACGGGTTGCACCCATGTTGCACCCGTATTGGAATCAGGGCTCTTGCGATCACCCCCGGCGGGGAATCTCCGATCAAACGCCTTGATACCTCATGAGGTGACAGGACCCGATCAGCACGGCGATGATGGCGATGACCACCAGCAGCTCGATCAGGGTGAAACCGCGACGAAGCATGGGGGAACTCCGTGAGGCTGGCTCAGACGCGTCCTACGGGGGCGGGTCGCGCCGCAGGACGCCCGGAGCGGGGAGGTCCGGGGCCACAAGGGGACAGCGGGCGAGCCGGCCACGCAGGAGAGGTGAGGTCAAGGTTCATGGCGCCGGCCAGTCCGGTGATGCAGCCTCCGGGGTCTGATCCACGAGCTCGCTGATATCGTCCGGTTCGATGTCGAGATCTTTCCGGGAATTGCTGGGTCGAGCGCTGACAAGGTCGGACAGCATCAGCGGGCTCCTGGATGAGGCCGTGACGGCTTGGTCTCGGTGACGCGGAAAATTTCGTCGTCGGGGAGTGACGCGACCCGCCGACCCGCCTCTTCCAGCCGGTCGTAGGGGAGATCCTTGATCGAATGCACGAAGGCGGGCAGGAGGGTGAAGTTGAGGCGGCGACCCGTTTTGCGGTCCTCGACGGTCGTACTCAGGCGCTCCGCCGGGGCCGCCTCGACCCGGAGGTTGAGCTTGCCGGGGCTGGCCCCGGTCGCCGCCTGGAGGCCATCGGCCACGCAGGAATACAGCACCTGGGCCGGGCAGCGATGGACGACCAGCAACGAGAAGCTGTGCCGAGGGAGCTTCAGCTCGTTCAGCGCGCGCGCTCGCCGACCCGATACCCGGCGACCGCCCACGGTCCGGTCGCCCCGTGGATCTCGCGGACGCGGGCCAGGCACTCGGACGTCCTCGGCGACTCGGCGGCGGGCTGGTCCGTGGTCATCATCAGAGCTGAAAAGAGGATCACCGGCAGCATGATCAAGTCCCCCCGTTCGATGCGTTCGTTCCGGAACAGGCGGTCGCTCGGTGCGGTCCCTGCCCCCCGAACGTTGCCACGACTCGCTTGCCCGAATAGACGCCCTTCAGGCCACAAAGCCGGGCGGCAAAGATCTGCAACTCGTCGGCTCGTCCCCGCGGGATGATCACCTCCAGACAGGTGGCGTGGTCCAGGTGGACGTGCGTCGTCGAGACGACCGCGTCGAGCCGCTCGTGCTGGACCTCCAGCAACCGCTCGGTGAGCTTGGCGCCGCGGTGGTCGTAGACGAGCATCAGGGTCGCCACCGCGTGGGAGGAGTCGGACGTCCAGGAGGCCGTCCTGAGCTTCTCCCGCAGCAGTTGGCGCACGGCCTCGCTCCGGTTGGCGCACTGGCGGTCGCCCCAGAAGCGGTCGAACTCGTTCAACAGGTCGGGCTCCAGGGAGACACTGAAGCACACCGAGCGAGACATGGTCGATTTCCCCTCAGACAGAGCCGAAGACGAGTCTCTCTCGGGCGCCCGGCTGGTCTCAGCGTGTCTCTGCCGCCTCGGTGGCGCCCGCCTCGGTCACCGCGGAGGCGCTTCGCGAGAAGACCCGTGCGAGACCGAAGCCGACCCCGAAGACGACCAGCGTCCCCACCACTCCGGCCACGGCCGTGGCGGCCGGGACGAAGCGCAGGCCGGGCAGCGTCAGCTTGTAGTCCGGGATCGGCGCGGCCAGGACCGGCTCCTCTTGCTTGAGGAACCCCAGCTTGCCACCGACCCACTCCAGGCCGTCGTCGATCTCGGAGGCCAACGGCGCGAGGAAGATCGCCACGGCCAGAGCGACGCCCAGGCCGCCGGCCAACACCTGGCCCCAGCGCCGCGCCCACGAGGGCACACCGGGCTCTTCCGCCTCGATCAGGTCGGGCCGGACCAGCAGCAGGAACCGGAGCACCAGCCCGGTGATCAGCGCCTCGCTCACCCCGATCGCCGCATGGACCAGCGCCATCCAGCCCAGGACCGCGAGGAAGTCGGACCGCCGGCCCGAGGCCGCCAGCTCGACGGCGAACGCACCCGAGGCCAGGAGCACTGAGAACCACGCCGCCGCCATCGCCCCAACCAGGATCCCGACCCGGCCGCCCAGCACCCGGCGCATCGGGGCGTAGATCGCGTGGCCCCCGAGCGAACCGATCAGCCCCATGTTGACGAAGTTGGCCCCCAGGGCCGTCACCCCGCCGTCGCCGAACAGGAAGCACTGCACGATCAGCACGGCGGCGATCACGACCCCCCCGGCCCACGGGCCGAGCAACACTGCCGACAGGACCCCGCCGAGAAAGTGGCCGGAGATGGGCTACGGGTAGAGCGGGAAGTTGACCATCTGCGCGGCGAAGACAAACGCCGACATGACGCCCATCAGAACGGTCGTCCGGTCGCGCAAGTGGTGTGGCAACTTCCTCAGGCAGACGGCCAGGCCGCCCGCCGCGACGACGCCGGTTGTCGCGGCGACCTGGGGAGCGAGCACGGCGTCGGGGATGTGCATGGCAGGAACCCTCCGGGCTGGGAGTGATGTCCGCGGGGACTGGCATCACGGAGAGAAACTGATGTTCGTAAGGACCTGCCCGCCAGGGATACATGCCCAGGTAGGCTTCGGCCTTCTGCACCGACTTGGCGTGGCCGTCGAGGTAAAGGACGTTCGAGTTCCCGTGCCGCTTCCAGGGAATCCAGTGTCGAGCGTCACCGTGCCGAGCCAGATGTCGTAGTCGTCCTGCCTCGGGTTGGTGGCCGCGTTGGGGTCGTTGATATTGGCGTCCATGACCGCCCCGTCCCGCTCGTTGAAGGCGACGAAGTTCGACGTGCCGATCTCGTGCTGGAAACGCGGAAACGTCCAGCGCCCGTAGCGGATGGTCTTGTGGCTCAACAGCGAGTTCATCAGGTAGCTGGTCCGGTTCGTGATCCCGTCCACGAGCCCGGTGGTCGGATCTCGATGTAGGGCTGCACGATCGACGTGTCGGACATGCACCGGAAGATCTTCTCGTCGGCAATCTGAGTCCCCCCCTTGGCGATCGCTTCGTTGGCGAACGCGGGATTGACGTAGGGCATGATCTTGTCTTCCCAGTAGATCTCGGCGAACGATTCGGCCTGGCCGACCTCCGACAAGCTGTCGGCGTTGAACGGGTGGTGCAAGAAGAACTGGCCGTTCCAGTCGTCGAAGTATTGCATGCACTCCCAGGCCGATCTGGTGGAGATGGCTCTGGCAGTCCATCCGCCGCGCCGCCTCCCGCGCGCTCTGCACCGCGGGGAGCAGGAGCGCGACCAGCACCGCGATGATGGCGATGACGACCAGCAGTTCGATCAGCGTGAACGCGCGGTGAGTGGTGCGGATCACGTGAGCAACTCTCGGGAGGTGTGATTGACCTCGATCGGTATTACGAAGATTCCAAAGATAATACCTGCGTTCGCCGTATGCAAGGGGCTGGATCTGCTGGCGCCTGCCGCGCCCGGCTCGGCCTTCAGCGTCAGAACGAGGGGGTCATCAGGGCCAGGGTGAGACAGCGTGTCCCGGCCATCAGATCTTCTGGAGGGGATAACCGTCACCTTGAGCCGGCCTGGGGCTGGCTGTTGATACGGATGGTCCTCTCAATCCGCCCGTCGCCCCACGATCTGGGGCCTGGAGAGGATCATCGGCTGGCCCCGTCCGTCGAAAGTGGGCGCACCGGGGTGGGGGTGATTCAGGAGCTGACTCTCACTAGACTTTCGGACTTTTACAGACGTCGAAGACTGACGTCATCGAAAGTGCCTTTGCTGAAGCTTCGGCGGAATTTGCCCAAGGGCGCGGCGCCGAAATTTCGGCGCACAGGAGTTTGTTCACTAACAATGATTTGATTGTGGTGGCGCACCAGATCGCTCGAAAAGAAATGCCAGAGTTGTCTGCCGCAACATTCAGCACACCGTGCCTCGAAAAAAAGTCCGAAAGTCTAGGGCGTGTGGACAAAACCTGGGTGAACTTCGTAAGGAGGGTATCAAAGCTCGCGTTTCCAGGCTGATCGAGCACTCAAGCATGTACCGTCATTCGATAACAAATGAACACTGGGTGCGGATCGCAGCACTCCTCCCCGGCCAAGCCGGCGACCCAGGCGTGACCGCCAAAGACAACCGTCTCTTCGTCGACGCCGGCCTCTGGATCGCCAAGACCGGGGCCCCCTGGCGTGACCTCCCCGAACGCTTCGGGACTTGGAATTCGGTCTGGAGGCGGTTCGATCGCTGGTCCGCCAAGGGCGTCTGGCTCCGGGTCTTCGAGGAGCTGAAGGACCCTGACTTGGAGTGGCTGAGCCTCGACAGCACCGTGATCCGGGCCCACCAGCACGCCGCGGGCGGTAAAAAAGGGGGCGCCGACCAAGCCTTGGGACGCTCGCGCGGCGGCTTCTCGACCAAGCTGCACATCGCTGTAGACGGGTTGGGCAACCCTGTCGAGTTGATCCTGACCGGGGGACAAGAGGCCGACATCAATCAAGGCGCTGCATTGGTCAAAGGTCACGATGCTGATGCAGTGATCGCAGATAAGGGATATGACGGGGATAAATTCGTTGCGACCATCGAGGCCAGCGGAGCGGCCGCGGTGAACCCGCCGAGGAAGAATCGCATTTTCAAGCGAGAGTATGACGAGCATCTTTATAAGGAGCGCCACCTGGCGGAGCGGTTCATCAACCGGATCAAGCAATACCGTCGGGTGGCGACACGGGATGAGAAGACGGCTCGGAACTTCCTGGGGTTCGTTCATGTGGCTGCAATCATGGTGTTATTGCTCTAGCCCAGATTTTGCATCCTGCCCAGATATTGTCCACACGCCCTAGTCAGACCCCAACAGTTCGGTTCGGTGGGATCGTACCATGCCCATCGAGATGGGGTTCGTAATACGCTTACTTTGGTTTCACGGGCGGTTGGATCGCTCGCAGTCGCCATCCTCACTGCTCGATGAGCGCGCTCCCACGGATGGGCGCTCAGGAAACCCTGGATCAGGGATTCTGGTTCGCTGGATCCTCACGCCTCGTCCTCGCGAGTCCCCCAATGACACCGAGCCGAACATCGCTCGAAGCCATGATCAATGCGTGCGGCATCGTCTTGTCCGCCGCGCAGTACGACCGGCTCTGGGCCTACCACCGGCTGCTCCGCGCGGCCAACGCCGAGTTGAACCTGACGCGGATCCACAACTTCGAGAGCATGGTGCTCAAGCACTATGTCGATAGCCTGCTCATTCTGAAGTTCGCCGAGCTGCCGTCGCCGCTGATCGACTTGGGTTCGGGCCCCGGCCTGCCGGGGATCCCGCTCAAGATCGCGCGGCCGGAGATCGAGATGATTCTGGCCGAGCCGCGCGGGCGCGGGCCGAGTTCCTCGCGCAGGTCTGCGAGCGAGCTGAGGCTCGAAGGGATCGAGGTCTTACGCCGGCAAGGTCGGCCCGCGATTCCCGAGGACTGTCGCCGGAATCATCACCCGCGCGTTCGCGTCGATCCCCGAGACGCTCGACCGCGTGGCGAACTGCCTCGGGCCTGGCGGGCGAATGCTCTTCATGAAGGGTCCGGACTGCGACGCCGAGATCGCCGAGGCGCGGCGGTCACACGCCGAATCCTTCCGGATGGTCGCCGACCACGCCTACCAGATCCCCGGCACGCCCGCACGATCGCCGATTCGTGATCTACGAGCGGCTGGGAGAGCTCCGGCCGACGCTCCCCTCCTCGCTGCCGGCCCACCCCGGGCCGGTCCGCGAGGTGACAAGCGAGGCGAACCCGACGTTCAAGCTCTGCCGCGACCTGCTCGGCGGCCGGGGCATCCGCAAGCATGGCCAGGCGCTGCTGGCGGGCCCGAGGATGATCGCCGAGGTACTGGCGCGGTTCCCCGATTGCCGTGAGGCGTGGCTGACCGACGCGAAGGGCGTGCCACCCCCCGCCGAGGGCCTCACCTGGTATCGCCTGGCCGACCCGCTGTTCCGGGCAGCTCGACGTCTCGGGAACGCACGCGCCGCTGTTGCTGGTCCGGCGTGCCCGAGCTGGCCGAGTGGTCCGACGACACGCCCTGGCCCGAGGGCTGCACGCTCTTCGTGCCGTTCCAGGACCCCGAGAACGTCGGCGCGGTGATCCGCTCGGCGGCGGCGTTCGAGGTCGCGCGTGTCGTCCTGCTCCGCGAGGCCGCGCACCCGTTCCACCCCGAAGCGCCGCGCGCCGCCGGCCCGGCGCTGTTCCAGGTGCCGCTGCGGCACGGACCCTCGCTCCAGGACCTCGCCTCGCGACACGTCCCGATCATCGCGCTGGCCACCGAGGGCCCCGAGATCGCCTCCGCGCCGCTCCCTGAACGCTTCGGTCTGGTCCCCGGCGTCGAGGGGCCGGGCCTGCCCGCCCACCTCCGCGAGGGCGACGCGCCGGCGAATCGCGATCGCCCCCGGCGTCGAGTCGCTCAACGCCGCCACCGCCACGGCGATCGCCCTTTATGTCTGGAAGAGCAAAATGGGCTGCGTTTGAGCTCTCGAATGCACGACTTTGGCCGTTATGCCACCGACGAGAGTCCGTGAACGAGGGTCTCAGAACGGGAGCGGTAACATTATACCTGGAGTTCTGGGCGTGTCCGAAGTTCATTGAAAAGCCTTGTTTTTCCGATGTTTCCCGGCGGCGCCGAGATTTCTTCAGTTACGCCAGAATCACATCTCACGGATGATCTAGTGTCTTTCATTCTTCATCTTCAAGATCGCACGATGTCCCGCCAGAATGGCGGATCTTCCAACATCCTCATTGGTCGGAACGATGTCGGGAGGGCGGCGTGCGACCTGGTCGTTGATCCAGGGTTGAGCGATCCGGTCTCCGCCTGTTAACCTGGAAGTTGACCGGCTCTCGGCTACCTTCAGATTTGGTGGACCAGGATACAGCGGCAACGAAGTTGCGCGATCAGCCGGACGGTAGAGGTCGCCAAACCGAGAGGGTGTGTGGCACACGAGCAACTCTCGAAACGAGAGCGCCTCCACGGGTTCGGTTGCAGGTACGGAATAAAAGAATGTCGAGATTACCTTTTCGGCCCGAAGGCTACAGCGGCTCCTTGGAGAAACACCTTCCCCAGATCCAGAACGCCGTCGTCAAGAGCTTGACCAAGACGCAGAAGGAGTTGACCCACGACACGCTGAAACTTGAAAAACCGTTGCTCAAAACGCTTGCGGCGGTCCTGGTCGAGTTCGCGGAGGACCTCCACTGCGGGATCGGCATCTGGCACAGCCTGGAGCGGTCCAACCGGAAGTTCTTCGGCACGCCCCTTCCCTTCGTCCTTGAGGCGGGAGCACCTCTCCCAGCAGACGCGATCTCACCCGCCCGCATGCAACACTTCCTCTGGGTCCTCTACCCGCAGTTGATCCCCAATATAGTCTTGAGCCCAGATCACATCGATCTGCTCCGATTGGCGAAAGGGGCTGCGGTGGTCTTGCAGGAGCGGTTCGCGGATGCTCCGGAAGACTCGGGCGTGAAGCAGTTCCTCGGGTTGCCCAACGACTACGGCTGGGAGGTCAAGCAGAAACTGATCTGGCTGGGCACCCAGTCATACCTTTTTCGCACCTTCTTCAAGAGATACGTCGAGGAGCAGGATACCAAGGTCTCCGAGATCGCGGTGACGGACGACTTCCTCTGCCAGGAATGCACCAGATGGTCAGGACTGGGGGTGCTGGACATCCTCGCTGGCGTGCTGGACCTCCCAGGGGAGCGGCGAGCCGACCTGCTCTCATGGTCGGAGCGGCATAACGCCGTCTACAAGGTGCTCTCGGGTGATAAGGAGCGGATCGAGGTCCGAAACATCATCAATGACGCCAGATACCGGGTCCACTTGAACCTAGGGCGAAACCCGTTCACGCGTGGCAGCTTCGTCTATGGCAGCTTGGTCCCCTGGGGCGGGGAATGGTACTGGTCCGGGGAGCAGAGGATACTCGGTCAACTGGACGCGGCTGCCATCGACCAGTTGAAGCAGAGCTATCGCAAGCAGCCCTCCATCTTCTATCGCTACAGCCCGGAGGACCTGAAGAAGGCGCGCGAGTTGGTCCGAGGTCAGTACGAGGAGTTCGTGGCTCGGCACGGCAAGGACTGGGTCGTCTTTCCCGATGGGCTGGCGATGGCTGCCGACTGGCAGAAGGCGGCGCAAGAGAAGATCGCCTCGCTTCCGCCTGCCGAAAGGAAGAAGTTCATGGACAAGCATGGCTTGAAGAAACATTTCCCCGAGATGAATCTTCCCCCCGAGCTCTTGGAGTCGAAGCACGGCATGGGCGTTTATTTCAACCCTGACGAGGGCATGGAAATATTCGAGGATTTCAACGACATCCTCGCGGCGCTCAAGAAGAAGGGCGTGAGCCTGACGCCCGACGAGGGGGAAGCGATCCGGCAATGGGTCTGGAGCGAGTCGATCAGTCCGGGCTTCGTCCGGCGTGTGGCCGAGGAATACGGGAGCGAGTCGATCAGAGCCGCCTTCCTGCTAGCCAATCACGACGAGCACTTTGCGCTGGAGTATCTGCTGCGGCGGTACAAGGGAACGTTTTACCGACCGAGGTATCCGACCCTCACGATTGTGGCATAATGCTTGGAAATCGAGTTGCAGATCCCCGGGTGGTGGTCGGATGACGAGCAGGGTGTCCGCCATGTGCGAAACGGAGCTGGGAGGTCCTGCCGAGGACGATTGTCGGCAAGAAGCGTGCCGTTCTTGAGGTCTCGCGATACGGACTCCGCTCGGTTCACGCCGAACCCTTCGCTCCCTGGCCGTAGGAGCGAATTCCCAGGTCGATCCCTGAAGCAAGAATGGGAAGATTCCCGCGGTCGCCAACGTGCCCAAAGGCGCCCTGCGCAGGCCTCTCGGCTCTCACCCGCCCCGGCGCCGAACTTGGCGGAAGAGAGTCCCCGGCAGATCCTCCGGAGTGCCGGTCGTTCGCCCGACCGCCATGATGATGCTCTGGATCAGTGCCCTGCGGAGCCGTCGCGGCGCACGAGTCGCAAGAGAGCGATGGGTCAGGTCGGTGTGACCGGCGTCGAAGACCCCCAGGCATGTTCCCAGACCCGGCAACGATTGGTCACGCAAGGCGACGATGCCGTCGTTCGGTCCGTAGTACGTGTTGAGATACCACGCGATCGCCTTGTGGAACAGCCGCAGCCGGGAGGGGTGGACCCGGCTCGTGATGTAGAACGACTTTGGTCCGACGACCGGGATCGCGTCCGCATGGTCCTCCCGCATGCGTTCCCAGAACAGCTCGGATTCCCGCCGGGTCAGCCCCGTCAGCCCCTCATGCTTTCCCCGGTGCAACACGAGCTTCTCGATCCTGCCGAGGAGGTAGGCGATCACTCGAAGACGAGCAGGCATCCGGCGGTCCATCGGCGATCCCTCGCCCAGCAGGTAGTCCGCCACGCCGGTCCCCCCGAACGCTCCCTGCACCAGGAAGAAGGCATGGACATGATCGCCGACGAACTCTTTGTCCTGGAGAGCGAAGGCAAGGGTATCGCGAGCACCGCGACTGTGGGCGATGACAACCAACCGCTCCGGTCCCTGGGAGGCGATCGCGAAGAACCTCGCCCGGACCTCGTCACTGTTCTCGGCGAACGACTGGTGCGAACTCGGGAAGATGTAATGAATCGCCTCCGGTGGAACGCCATGTGCCCTGAGTTCCCTGGCGCACTGTGCGAAGTAACCCGGCATGACCTCGTTGGCGAAGCCCCCGACGAAGACGTAGCGGAATCGCTGTGCCCTTCGTTCGACGGTCGCGGGGATATCGAGCTTGCCCTGCGCGGCGGCGTGGAACCAGTCCTGGAACTCGGCGGGCGTGCAATGCGGCGCGGTGGCAACGGTTTGGAGCAGGAGGGAGGCTCCGAGGAGGATTGTGTGACTGACCAGCATACGCCGTCTCTTTTCTGCGAGGAGGACACCCGCCTGAAGGAAAGTCCTTGACGGAATTCAACTGTGGAGCGATCACGCGCGAGGGTGTGCGCCCTTCGGTTTGGCACCGGCCCAATTCTACCAAGATCGTGTACTCGGGCGCATCACCTCCCGCGCGATGGCAACGGGAGACTGACGCGCCGGGCGAGTCGGCCGACCGGAGGCCTCTGCAAGTGGCCGATCAACCGTACAGCATGCATCGGCACGTGAATAAGAAGGCTCGACTCTTCGTACCAACCGCAGGGGACCTGATCGAACCCTTGAAGAGTGCGTCCAGTCGATCCAGGGCAGCGTTGGAGCGGTCTGCCCGACGCCCGGTCATCTGTTTCCTCGGCAAATCTACCGGCTCGGGCACTCTATTTGCTTGTATCATTTTGAAGAGACGACAACATCTTCGAGGCGGTTCCAATGACCAACCCATCCCACGAAATCGAGCGCAAGTTCCTCGTCAGCGAGGCTACCGAGACGCCCGACAGCTCCCCACGCCGGAAGGTCCGCCAGGGTTATCTTGCCGTCACCGAGGGCGGAACCGAGGTGAGGGTCCGTGCGCAGGGGAAACGACACTTCCTGACCATCAAGGAGGGTCACGGCGAAACCAGGGGTCAGGAGGAGATCGAGATCACGCCCGCACAGTTCGACGCGTTATGGCCCTTGACCAAGGGCAAGAGAATCAAGAAGGTCCGCTACGAGGTGCCGCACGACGGCCGGACGATCGCGGTCGACGTGTATCGAGGCAAGCTCAAGGGTCTGATGACCGCCGAGGTCGAGTTCCCCGACGAAGAGGCCTCTCATCGGTTCCAGCCCCCGGCATGGCTGGGGCAAGAGGTCACGGAGGACGAACACTACAGCAACCAGAATCTCGCCCGCCACGGTTTGCCCCAGGAGGCAAGCCACTGATCGCCCTGCTTGACGATCACGTGCCTCCAGGCTCCGGGACGATCGAGATCAGACGAGGCCGTTGAGATGGCGTTCCAATTCAAGACGAACGAACCCGTCGCCAAGGGCATCAAGCGGATGGCCCGCGGCCAGATCGACAAGGCGCTGGATGAGCTGACCGGCCTGAGCGGGGACGATCCGGAGGAGATCGTCCACGACGCCCGCAAGCGGTTCAAGAAACTTCGCGCCGTGCTCCGGCTGGGGCGGGGTGGCCTGGGGCGGAAGCTCTACGACCGGGAGAATACCCGTTTTCGGGATGCGGGACGCCCTTTGTCGGAGGTCCGCAATGCCGGGGTCCTGCTCAAGACCTTCGACCAGTTGGTCGAGCGATCTGGCGATCTGGATCGCCCCGGGGCAGTCGCCGCCGTCCGTTCAGCGCTGCGGGACCGTAAGCACGAGGTCTTCCGGCGCGTCCTCAACGATCAGCACGTGCTGGCGGACGTGGCGGCAGCCACCCAGGAGGCCCGGCGCGGCGTGTCGCGTTGGGAGATTGACGAGGACGACTGGACCGCCCTGGAGGGGGGACTGAAGCGGATTTACGGGAAGGGGTATAGGGCGTACCAGACCGCTTCGGATGACCTGACCGATGAGACCCTCCACGAATGGCGGAAGCGCGTGAAGGATCTCTGGTATGTGTTCGACATCCTCCAGCCCATCCGACCGGACTTCACGAATGAGCAAGCGGAGCACGCGCACCAACTGGCGGATGATCTGGGTGACGACCATGACCTGGCCGTCCTTCGTCAGGTCCTCTCGAACCCGGCTCTGCCCATAGCTGACCGCTCTGCGGTTGAGGCAATCCTGCCCTTGATCGACCGCCGCCGGTCCGAACTCCAGCAGAAGGCCTTCGACCTGGGCCGGGGACTCTATGGCGAGAAACCCAAGGACTTCGTCAAGCGGATCTGTGCCTACTGGCAGGCGTGGCGGTCGGAGAACGAGGCCGCCCAGTTCGGATTGGGACGTGGGCCAGGGAGCGGTGATGGGAAGGGCCGAACGGCCCCATTGTGAATCCGCCCGATCCTGTCCACGAGCAACCCAGCCTCGCCGTGCCTCCAACCCTCCGTCCGGATCGCTCCGATCGAAGAGGTGTCTCCCCCGGCACCGAGGGCCTCACTCAGTGCCCAGAGGAATCGGCCGCGTGACGCAGGAAGCAGGTGGCGAACGAGAGCACCCTCCAGTTCGGCGACGGAGAACAGCTCAAAGAGAGCAACTCAAAGATTCCCCTTGAGCCTTCGTTGTTTGAAGGAGTGCCCCACCTTGTCCTAATACTCCAACAGCCGGTCGGTGGAACCTTGTCCAGTTTACGAACTTTTACGAGGACGCTACCCTTCGTAAATCACGGATTTCCCGGACGGGATCGGTGCACCGGGTGATCCGACGGACAGAGGCAGACCGCGCGTGTGATGGAGTTCCCTCGTGATGGACGCTCAAGATCGTCGACCGTCGCCCCGGAGGACGCGAGCAATCCTCCTCGCGACTGCCGCGGGGGCCTTGCTGCTCCTGGGTTGGAGGCTCGGGTTGCTTCGCCTGGCGGCGCGCGGGGCCGACGAGTCCTCCTCGACGACGGCGAAGCCGATCGGCCGCTCGGAGGTCCGTGCCCTGGCGCGCCTGGAGCCGGCGTCCGGCCTCATCGCGGTCGGCGCCCACCCCGGTGCCCGGATCGAGCAGATCCTGGTCGCCGAAGGCAAGGCGGTTGAAGCGGGCGCGGTCCTGGCGATCCTCGAAGGTCACGAGCAGCGCCAGCAGCAGCTCGAGCTCGCGGAGGCCCAGAGGAAGGCCGCCGATTTCCGTCGCCAGGTCCGTCGCGATGAGCTGAGGCTGGAGCGCGAGCGGTTCGATCGGCTGAAGCAGACCCGCCTGGAGGGGCTGCGCTCGCTCGTCGATTTCCTCAAGAAGAAGGTCCAGGCTGAGGATGGGAAGGACACCAAGAGCGGCGACGCAGGCGCGGGGCTGGCCCCAGGCCAGGCGGTCGCGCGAGATCACCTCCGGCCAGTACAAGAGCGAGCTCACCCGGTCGGAGCTCGAGTTGAAGCAGCTCGAAACGAACCTGGAGTTGCTCGACCGCCAGCGCGCCCTCGAGGACCGTCAGGTCGCCGACGACTCGCCCGAGCGCGAGGTCCTCGACCGGCAAGTGGCGCTCGCAAAGGCCGACCTCGAGCAGACGGTCGCGCGTGCGCCGATCGCGGGCAAGATCCTGGAGCGGGTCGCACGCCAGGGCGAGGTGAGCAACGGCCCGCTGCTCTACCTGGGCGACGTGGGGACGATGGTGGCGAAGGCCGAGGTGTTCCAGTCCGACGTGCTCGACGTCGAGGTCGGCGCGCCAGCGGAAGTGACGATCCTGGGCCGGAAGATCATCGGGAAAGTCACCCGCGTCGGCTCGGTTGTCGGGCGGAACAAGATCACCAGCCTGGACCCGACGGCCCTCGTCGATCGCCGCGTCGTGGAAGTCATCATCCAGCTCGACGACGCCGCGCTGGCCTCCCGGCTGGTGGACATGCAGGTCGAGGTCGCGATCCGGCATCAGGCGCAGGGTTCGAGGGCACGATGAGCGGTCCATGGGTTTCCGCGATCGTCCCCGGGGGACGGACCCCGCCGTTGGCGCTCCGCAACGTGCGGAACGGGGGAGCGCGCTCGCTGTCCGCCATCGCCGGGATCACCTTCGTGGTGGTCATGGTGCTGCTCCAGCTCGGCTTCTACGGCGCGGTCCGGAGCACCGCGACCAACCTGTACGATCAGCTCGATTTCGATGCCGCGTTGATCGCCCCCGTGTATGACACGGTCTACGAGACGGGCGCACTCCCGCTCCAGCGACTCCGCCAGGCCGAATCGCTCGATTCCGTCGTCGAGGCCCGGCCGCTCTACGTCCTCTTCGCCATGTGGCGCTGCCCGCCGTATCCCCTCGATCGCCCTCCCTCGGCGACAGACGAGCCCCCCAACGCGCTCCAGCAGTTCCTCCTGGGAGACAAGCGCCCTCGGCCGCTCCAGCTCCGCGAGCTGCTGGCGATCGGCATCGACCTCGACCGCAACCCGTTCCGCGCCGATAAGAGGCCGGATCGAGGAGGCCAAGCCGCTCCTGCGACTGGACGACCATCTGCTGATGAACGAGCTGTCGAACCCGGACTTCGGCTGGCAGCTCCGGCACGAGCATCCCGGCTGGGAGATGGACCGGCGGGCGGTCACGATCGTGGGCGGGTTCCCCCTCCCGCGCAGCTTCGGCGCCGATGGCGCGGTGCTTTGCAGCGACGCGAACTTCGCCCGGCTCTGCCCCTGGCCGACAGTCGAGCAGGTCAGTATCGGCCTGCTCGACTGTCGGCCAGGGACCGTTGCCGAGACGGTCCGCCGCCTCCGGGCTCTCCTGCCGCCCGACGTCGATGTGCTCTCGCGCGAGGAACTCCTCAGGCGCGAGGCGGACCAGTGGGTCAATCAGACCTCGACCGGCAAGATCTTCGCCTTCGGCGTGTTCGTGGCGATGATCGTGGCCGCCGTGGTCGTCTCTCAGGTCCTGTCGAACGACATCCGGAGCCACCTGGAGGAATACGCGACCCTCAAGGCCATGGGCTACACCAACCGGTTCCTGTCGGGCGTCGTGGTCGCGCAGGGGTTGATCTACACGCTGGCGGCGTACCTCCCCGCCGTCGCCATCGGGTCCGCGCTCTACCGGGCGACGCAGGCCCTGGCCGGCATCCCGATGGAGCTCACGGCCGCGAACCTCGCGCTCGCGCTGCTGCTCGCCGTCTGCGTCAGCCTGCTCGCCGCGCTGCTGACGGTGAATAAGGTCCGCTCGGCCAACCCGGCCGACCTGTTCTGAGAGGAAGTCCGGGAATTTCGTGCGAATTTCCAATTATTAATAATATATATTATTTTATTTCAACATTATCAAATATGGCGGATGTCATCCCCGGAAATTGATGAACCCCCTGGTCGCCTCACCCGGAACGCGGAATCAGACCGATGCTTCGACGCTCGACGGTGCCCCTGGCCTGGCGGAACCTGACCGAGAACAAGTTCCGACTGATCGCGTCGGTGTCGGGGACGGCGTTCGCCGTGACCTTGATGCTCATGCAGACCGGCTTCCGCAACGCGCTGCTGGACAGCATGGTGGCCGTGGTCCGGCACTTCGACGGCGAGCTGTTTCTCGTCGCTCGCACGCTTTACACGCTGGCCGTCCCGCAGTCGTTCCCCGGGCAACGCCTGGAGCAGGCCAAGGCATTCGACGACGTCCGCTCGGGGGGCCGGGTCCACGTCGAGACCCGCCGGACGCGCTGGAGGAGCCCGGTCGATGGGCTGCCCCACCGCCTCCGCGTGGTCGCTTATCCGCCCGGGGACGACACGCTGGACCTCGACGCTTTGCGGCGAAACCGCGACGACTGGAGCCGCCCCGACACCGCGATGGCCGACGCCCTCTCGAAGCCGGGGAAGCTCGGACGATTCCGGCCGGGGATGGCCTCGGAGCTCTCGGGCCATCGGGTCGAGATCGTCGGCACCTTCGCGCTGGGGGCCGACTTCGAGAATGACGGGACCCTGGTCATGAGCGAGGAGAACTTCTTCTCGATTTTCCCCGACCGCCGGGGCCGGTCCGCCGGCGACGGCGCCATCAACGTCGGTGTGCTCAAGGTCCGTCCGGGGGCCGACCTCGCCCGGCTCAAGCGCGCGGTTCAGGCCGCGCTGCCCGAGGACGTGCTGGTGCTGACCAAGGCGGACCTGATCGCCAAGGAGCAAGGCTTCTGGGACCGCGTGGCCCCGATCGGGACGGTCTTCAACATCGGCGTCGTGATGGGGTTCGTCGTTGGGGTCGTGATTTGCTACCAGGTGCTCTATGCCGACATCGGCGACCGCCTGGCCGAGTTCGCCACGTTGAAAGCCATGGGCTACTCCGACGCCTGGCTGCTCCGGGTCGTCATCGAGCAGGCCGTCGACCTCGCGCTGCTCGGGTTCGCCGCGGGACTGGCTGTCAGCATCCTGATGTTCCGATGGGTCCACGACGTGACCGGGCTACCCATGGAGTTCAAGCCCGGCCTCGCACTGCTGGTCCTGGCCCTGACCATCCTGATGTGCGTGCTCTCCGGCGGCATTGCGGCCCGACGCCTCGTCTCGGCCGACCCGGCGCAGCTCTATCAATGAGTGGCAGGAACACCCATGCTTGATTCTCCGAGTCCCTTCAACTGCGACGCCCTCGCGGCGTCGCGCGTCGAGGCGCACGAGCTGGCGATCCGTGCCAGGGGTGTCAACTACGCCTTCGGCGCGGGCGAGACCCGGTCCCAGGTCCTCTTCGACAACACCTTCAACATCGGCCGTGGCGAGGTGGTCATCATGACCGGTCCGTCCGGATCGGGGAAGACGACCCTCCTGACGCTGATCGGAGCGCTGCGGGCCATGCAGGACGGGAGCCTGGGGGTCCTGGGTCACGAACTGTCGGGGCTCGGTGGCTCGAACCAGGTCGCGCTGCGCAAGAGCATCGGCTTCATCTTCCAGCATCATAACCTGTTCAGCTCGCTCTCGGCGATCGAGAACGTGCGGATGGCGACGGGCCTGAGGAACGGCGGCGTCGCGAAGATGAACCGCCGGTGCGCGGACCTGCTCGGCGAACTCGGGCTCGGCGATCGGCTCGACTATCTGCCCTCGCGCCTCTCCGGCGGTCAGCGGCAGCGCGTGGCGATCGCGCGGGCACTGGTCAATCGGCCCATGCTGATCCTGGCCGACGAGCCGACCGCGGCGCTCGACGCGGCGTCGGGCGAGACCGTCATGACCCTGCTGCACCGCCTGTCCAACGGGCCGGAGCGGTCGACCGTCCTGATCGTGACCCACGACCAGCGCCTCCTCGACCGGGCCGACCGCATCGTGAGCATGGTCGGCGGCCACATCGTCTCGAACACCTGTCCCAAGCTGATGGTTCGGATCGTCGGCGCCCTCAAGATGGTCAAGAACCTGGAGGGCCTGAGCGAATCGACCCTCACCCGAATCGCCGAGCGCATGTCGATCGAGCGGCGAGGGGCCGGCGAGACCATCGTCCACCAGGGACAGGAGGGCGACCGGTTTTACCTGATCGGCGAGGGGGCCGCCGAGGCCCTCAAGGACGGCCACCTCGAACGCGAGCTGAAGGTCGGCAGCTCATTCGGCACGATCACGGCCATCTTCCACCAGCCGATCCCCGAGACGGTCCGCGCAAACCGATCTCGAGCTGTTCACGATCCGGAAGAACAACTTCGAGAGCGTCATGGCGACCGATCAGAGTTTCGAAGACCGCATTCGTCACCTCCTGATGGTCCGGCAGGGCTGAGGTGCCGGAATGGTGCCGGTGTCGGCATCTCGAACCGCTAATCGATCTCAAACATGGTTTCCTTGGTTTCGATAAAGTGGGATGTTATTGTGAATCGTTGAACCCTGAGAATGAGAGTTCAGAGGCAAGGTGTGGCTGAGAGTGTTGATCGGGCTCTTGGTCACGTAGCTCCCCGGAATCCGGGAAGAGCCTCTTCAAGCCCCTCAGAGGAACTGGCTGGCGTCGATCGTCGAACACCTCTCCCAGTCACGCGAGCGAACGAGCGCCTCGGACCAGCGGCTGCGGAGGTGCCGAACCAGATCCTCCTCCATCGCCGGCTCGAAGGTCCGTTCGATCTCCCAGCTCGCGCACGTCCTGCCGGCTCGTCCAGAACCCGACGGCGAGCCCCGCGAGGTAGGCGGCCCCCAGCGCGGTCGTCTCCGTGACCTTGGGCCGGACGACGGGCACGCGCAGCAGATCGGCCTGGAACTGAAGGAGGAGGTTGTTGGCGGCGGCCCCGCCGTCCACGCGCAGCTCCTCGACCCGAGCACCCGAATCCTCCCGCATCACGTCGAGGATGTCCGCGACCTGATGAGCGATGCTTTCCAGCGCGGCCCGGGCGAAGTGCGCCGCGGTCGTGCCGCGTGTAATGCCAGTGATGGTGCCGCGGGCGTACTGATCCCAGTAAGGTGCGCCCAGGCCCGCGAAGGCCGGGACGAGATAGACGCCGCCGTTGTCCGGGACGCTGGCGGCCAACTGCTCCACATCCGACACCGACTTCACGAGCCCCAACCCGTCGCGCAGCCACTGCACGACGGCTCCGCCGATGAAGACGCTCCCCTCCAGGGCATACTCGAAGGACTGCCCGATCTGCCACGCGACGGTCGTCAGCAACTTGTGCCGCGAGACGACGGGTTCGGCACCGACGTTCATGAGCATGAAGCAGCCGGTGCCGTAGGTGTTCTTGGCGAGCCCGCGGGAGAAGCACGTCTGGCCAAAGAGGGCCGCCTGCTGGTCGCCGGCAATGCCCGCGACCCGGAGGGGAGCGCCGAAGATCCGGCGGGCCGTCGTCGCATAGACCTCGGAGGAGGATCGCACTTCGGGCAGCATGGAACGGGGGACCTGCAGCAGCGCGCGACAGATCATCGTCCCACTGCCGCGCGGATGTTGTAGAGCATCGTCCGCGACGCGTTGGTCGCGTCGGTGATGTGGGTGGCGCCGTCGGTCAGCTTCCAGAGGAGCCACGAATCGATGGTGCCGAACGCCAATTCGCCCCGCTCAGCCCGGTCCCGGGCCCCCGGGACGTTGTCCAGGAGCCAGCGAACTTTGCTCCCCGAGAAGTAGGCGTCGATCACGAGCCCGGTCTTCTCCCGGACCGTCTCGACAAGCCCCTGCTCCTTGAGCCGGTCGCAGAACTGAGACGTGCGGCGGTCCTGCCAGACGATCGCGTTGTGGATCGGAGCGCCGGTGCGACGGTCCCAGACGACGGTGGTCTCCCGCTGGTTCGTAATCCCGAGAGCGACCACGTCGGCGGCCGACAGGCCGGCCCGGCTCAACACCTCGGCGGCTACCGCGTGCTGGGACTCCCAGATCTCCCGTGGGTCGTGCTCGACCCAACCGGCCTGGGGGAAGATCTGTCGGAACTCCCTCTGGGCGACCCCTTGAATCTGGCCCCCGTGGTCGAACAGGATCGCTCGCGAGCTCGTCGTCCCCTGGTCCAGGGCGAGAATAAAGGACACTTAATCCTCCGTCCGGCCGCTGAGGCCAACCGTCGGCGCTTCATGACCCGCCGATTCCGAGAGGTTCTGACACGACTCGCCGGGGCCGACGGGACCTCGGAGAGCCGCGAGAAGGACCGGCCGCAAGAGTTGGAGTCGGCGTGTTGGGAGAGAGCCCCTCCCACGGCAGCGCCCCCGGAGCACGTCGGCCAAGGAGGCCATCCGCCCCAGGTCCTTATCATAAGCGTTCGATGCGACTCCGTGAAAGCCCTCGTCTCGCCTCCGGCGAGCGGGGTTCTGGCGGGTCCGGGCGCTGCCCACCCACCACCCGTCAATCGCGGTGGGCGATGTCCACCGCATGACTTGAATGGAGGGGTCGAAGTCCACCCGTCGCGCTCAGGAGGTTCGGGGCAAGAGTTCGCCGGATGGGCTGGGCTCGTCTCTCGGCGGCAGGTGGCCGTGAATGATGAAATCGAAGAGATGACAGAGGAGCGATGGCAGTTCCCCAATTCCCCATCTGTCACTTGCCATCTGGTATCGCTCAACCTCAGCCGGATTGTGGATCAGCGGCTGGCCTCGACCTTCTCGATCGCCTCTTGGAGCGCGCGGAAGGCTTCCTCATCGACCATGTTGTGGTCCCGGCCGACGACGACCAGGGCCGATTCGGGCAAACCACTGGCCCGCAGCAAAGCGCGGCTGTCCGTGATCGGGATCACGTCGTCACCCGTCGCATGGAGGATGATCGTCCCGGCCTTGACCTTCGTCGCCGTCCCCCAGCGTCTCCAAGCCGGCGCGATCAGGACCAGCGGGACCTGCCCCGAGTCGATGTTCATCGCCACCGCACCGCCCCGGCTGCTGCCGACGATCACCTCGGGCCGCCCCTCGTCGAGGGCCGCCTGGGCGCTCCGCACCGAGTGGTCGAAGTCTTCGTCGAACAGGGACGGGTTGATGACCTCATGGCCCAGGCTCCGCAGGAACGTCGGCTTTACACTGCCCGGCCTCGAATAAAGCCCGTGGAGATAGAGGATCTTCATGGGATCAGAGAGATGAGGAGGAAACCCGCCGCGCGGCCGAATGACCTCGGCCGCGGAACGGGTCGACTTGTCGGCGCTCCTGCTCGAGCGCCTCCAGGGCCAACAGCCGGGGCCGCAGCCGTTCCTTCACGAGAACGGCCGATCGGCGGGGAGGCCCTCCGAGGGGCGCGTCGCGTCGAGGCTCATCGGCCCCGTCCCGTTGGCGATGATCAGGAGCATCGCCCCCATCAGCGCCAGGTTCTTCATGAAGTGGATCATCTGGTCCTGCTTGAGCTTGGGGTCGCTCACGGTCCAGAAGTCGTGGAAGAAGTAGGTCGCCAACACCAGGAACACGAGCAGCAGTGCCGCCCCGATCCGGGCCTTGTAGCCCAGGATGATCGAGAGGCTGCCGGCGATCAGGAACACGATCGCCCCAGCGAGCATCACTCGCGGCGCGGGCACTCCCTCAGACGCCATGAACCCGGCCGTGCGGCCGAAGTTCGGGATGTCGTTCGTCACGGCGGCGAGGAGGAAGATCGTGCAGAGCATGAGCCGGCCGAGGATGGCCACGATTCCTTGAAGGCGCGAAGCATGATTCGTTTCCTTTTTTTCACGCGAGGTCGAACAACAACACGTCGGACGGCTGATCGGCGCGGATCGCCAGGGAGGTTTCGTCGGTGAGGGCGGCCCCATCCCCAGCGACCAGCGGAAGGCCGTTGAGATCGACGACCCCCTTCAGGACTTGCAGCCACGCATGTCGGCCGGGCCGCAAGGACGAGGAGACTCGCTCGCCGTCCGCCAGCGCGCGAGGAAGAGGCGGGCATCCTGGCGGATGATCAGTGATCCGTCGTGGCCGTCCGGCGAGGCGACCAGCCGGAGCCGGCCCCGCCGCTCCTCCTCGGAGAAGGCCCGCTGCTCGTAGCCCGGCTCGAGCCCCTCTCGCTCGGGCAAGAGCCAGATCTGGTAGAGGTGGACCGGCTCGGTCGCCGAGGCGTTGTACTCGCTGTGCGTGATGCCGGTTCCCGCCGTCATCCGCTGCAACTCTCCCGCCCGGATGATGCTGCCGGTGCCCGAGGCTGTCCCGGTGCGCCAACGCCCCCTCGAGCACATAGGTGACGATCTCCATGTCTCGATGCGGGTGCGTGCCGAAGCCCATCCGGGGTGCAATCCGATCTTCGTTGATGACCCGTAACGCCCGGAAGTCCATGTGCCGGGGGTCGTAGTAGCGGCTGAACGAGAACGTGTGGGAGGTGTCGAGCCAGCCATGGTCGAAGTGACCCCGCTGGCCCGCCTTGCGTACCCGGATCATCATCGCCTCCTTGATTGATTCATGTATTGTTGAGACTTCAACTAATTGCCCAAAATCGCCGGGCGGGCTTCGCGACACTGGACCCGCCCTGCTCGAGGAGACGAACTTAATCGTCACGCCTATAGTTTAAACACCAACTAATTGAGAGTCAAGGGACCTGGCCCGGGTGTCCGTGATCGGGGCGGGGCGGTCGGTCTTGCCATGCGCCGAGCGTCCTTCGTGTGCATGACGAGGAAGAAGGCGCAGTCGCATTGCGCTCCAGAAGTTGTACTTCAGTGCCGGGAGTTGTTTCGTGATGACGTTGAGGTTACCGAGCACCTGCTCCGCCGTCTCGTGGGACCCGGAGCAATCCCACGAACACCAGCCGGTCGGCACGGCCGCGAAATGGAGCGGCGGGCGGTTCTTCACGATCCCTGCGGCGAAGACAGCCAGCAACGCATTCCGGTCGTCACCGGAGCCGAAGAGGAACTCTTCCCGCTCTCAGGTTTGACCGGGGTCGAAATCATTGGGGGCACGACACTCCGGATCGACCCAACGGTCCATACTGACCGCCGCGCAGGGGGCCCCTTCACGCCAAGAGTGGCCCTTCTTGGGAGAGGAGATACGATCGCGCGTGTGAGGCACGCCCCATGCGACCGGAGGGGTCGGACGGCGGCGTGCCTCGGCGATCGGGCTCAGGAGGCGCGGGCTTTTTCGAAGATGTCGACCCACTCCCGATAGCGGCGTGCGATCTCGGCCACCGCCGCCTCCCGCGAGGTCTTGCCGGCCCGCCAGTCGACCAAGGGATCCCAGAAGGTCGTCCGGCCCACGGCGAACCCGATGAACCCCGGCACTTGGGCCGCGGTCGCCAGCCATTCGCGGACCTTCTTGTCATCCTCGCCGCGGCCGAGGACGATGCAGCCCACCTTGTCTCGGCCGCCCCGGCGTGCGGCGGCGACGACCTTCGCGCAGTCCGCGGCGCGTTCGAGACCTTCGATCTTCCAGACGTCCGCCTCGATACCCGCGTCCTGGAACTGGTGGATGGCCTCGACCATCAACTTGGGGCGGAGCTCGCGGTCGTAGGCCTTCTTATCACCCTTCAGCCGTTCGAGCTGGGCGGGCTCGGCGGGGACCAGCAGCTCAAACATGAACATCCGGCCGTGGCCATGGAGGAAGTCGGCCAGCCGCTTGAGCCGTTCCGCCTGGCGCCGGTTCAACACGGGGTCTCCCTCCGGGTTATAGCGGACCAGGACCTTGCAGAAAGTCGGGTTGAACGCCTCGATGTGCTTGCCGAACTCCTCGCCGTACTCGAAGTCGAACTCATCCTGCCCGCTCTTCTCCGCGGGGCACGAGGTGGAATAGCCGTCCGCCGCGGCGTCGCGGAGGATCGCGGCGCCGAACTGCTCATCGACGAGGATGCCGGCTTTCTCCTTTGCGACCCCGTCCCCGAGGGCGGCCTTGAAGGCATCATAGATCACCTGCTTGGTCGCGGCGATCGCCGCCGTCTGCTCGGCGGTCAGCGTCCCCTTCCAGCCGAACATCTTCGTCTGGAACGACCCCCGATGGTCGAACGGCAGGATATAGAGCGGTTTGTCGAAGCCAATGCTCACGTTGAGATCTCCTTAAAATCATTTCGGTGATGTGGGATCGAGATCGGGGCACGTGCGCCGCCTGCCAGCCGATCGGGCATCCGGGACGGTCCGCGGTTTCGTGATCTTACCATCTGGTCAGACCCCTCACGAGGGGGCCTCGGCTCCGATTGTCCCGGACGTGCCTCGTTCGTCTGGCTCATGTCGGCCCACGGGTGGTGAGGTGTATCCCCTCCGATGGCTCACGAGATTCATTCGCCGGTCAGCCCCTGCCGACGAGCCCAAAATCTCCTGGATTGTAATGGGACGGTTGCCGGGCGGATCCAAGACATAAAAAAAGCCCCGTCTGTGCACCGAAGGCACAGCGGAGCCACATGGCCGATCGATCTGCCAGCCATTAGCAGATCGTTGCATCACCTATGATAACAAGAGGAGCACGACGGTGTCAAATCCCCTGCTGCCGAGTGGGGCGAAAAGGGCAAAAAAAAGGGAAGCGCCACCAGACGAGAGCGCTAAAATGCGTGATCTGAGAAAGCTGAGTTAACTCTGATCCTCGTTCCGCATACGCGCTCTTTGGCTGGGACGATGACTGGAGCGACCCCAGGAACGACAATACGCACGACGTCACCCCCCTAGAATCAGGAGGGAGATCCCACCATGCGTCTCGCCGATGGCTTCCAAGTTACCGCCTCCATCGATCGAGTCAACCTCCACGACTACACCCTCGCGGCCGATCTCCGGCTCCACGTCTCCTTCCCCATGCCCGCCCAGGATCCGCACCTGCCCCATTGCATCGAGGCCCATCTCCGGGCCGCCGGCGTGGAGACGCAGCACTGCCTGTTCCGCGCCCTGATGGAGAAGGCCGATCACCAGGTCGTCCTCGACATCCGCGACGGCGACCAGGGTCAGGGCCTCCAGCTCCGCGGCACCCGGCCCTACACCTTCGTCACCCCGTTCGGCACCGACACCATCGAGCCGCATCCGCGTCTGCCATCGCGCCGACGGCCGCGCCGACGATCCCCTCCCACACCGCCTGGGACACGCCAAAGCAAGTCGCCCTCACGCGAGGCCTGCGCGACGCGATCTGCGACGAGATGCTGGCTCACTCCGCGGGCCGCAGTCAGGCCGACTTCGGCGACCGCGCCGACGAGCGAGGATCTGATCGCCCGCAGCACCGTGCTCAACGTCGTGCACCAGGAGGGGGCCGAGTTACTCACGGCCCAGCACCGGCGGGCGACCGCCGCCTTGGAGGAGCATCCCGAGGCCCGCGCGGTGTTGCTGCCGAGCCGCCGGACGCCGATGCCGACACCAATGCCGACGCCAACACCGCCGATGCCGACACCGCCGTCGAGTCCCCGGTACCAGCCGGGCAACCCGTGCCGTTGTCCACGGTCATCCCGGTGGGCTTCACCGGCGTCGCGGCGGCCGCGGCGGTCGCCGCGGACGAACCGCGTTCGGTCGATCCGGGGATGGTGCTGGTCGAACTCGACAAGGTCAAGACCAAGGCCCAGGCGACGACCGGCCGCAAGCAGCTCGTGACCTCCACCGCCCTGGTGCTGGTCGGCGGCCATCAGTACCTGTTGGCCGCCGGCACCTCCGAAGTGTTGTTCGAGCAACTTGACACCATTGCCACGATGGCGGACGCGGCCCGTCAGCCGAAGCCACACGGGCGGCATTGGCCGGGCTTGGGATCGCCAGGAATCGGCGCATCAGCCCTGTCCGGCTTAACGTCGCTGCCCTTCCATGAACTTGCTCAAGCGTTCCTGGGCAGTCTCCCACCGCCCATCCTTCGCCTCAGCGCTGATCGACTCCAGGGACTTGTAGACGTCCTCCGGGACCTTGCCCGCTTCTTGGAGAGATTTCAGCTCTGCCCCACATTGGTCAATCTTCCCGGCATCTCGAAGTCCGACCGCCGTGTACAGGGCATCCACAGCCTTGAACGCCTCCCTGTCCGCACCAATTTGCGGTGGGTCCCCGCAGCCCCCGAGCCCCAAGGCCAGGAGCGACGAGGCGAAACCGGCGATGACCATGCGATTCATGGTGCGAGCCCCGGCGAATAGAGGTCCATGAGACGCGAGCACCGGACGACGATCCATCGCCGCCCCCACGGAGGGCCATCTCCTCGTCTCGTCAGTAATCGCCGCTGATGACTTCGCTCTGGTTTCGGGTGGACAAGGACGACCCAGGTCCACGGATAGATTGACTGCTTGATCCATCGCACCGAGCCGTCGCCGAACAGGACATTGCAGCCGTTGCCGTGCTCGGAGTACATCTCGTCGGTGTGTCGGAACGGGTGGTTCGGCGGGTGGATGATCACCTGGGGGTGGTCGTGGATGTCGGGTCCGCTGTGGCAGCCGACCAGGTCGCCGCCGCTGTTCGGGTCGGACGGCAAGCCCGGCTTGGGCCAGACGCTGGAGAACGGGACGACGCCCACCCATGTATTGTCGGAGATGCATGAGGATCGCTCGCCGATGAAGACCGTGTTAGACAATCCATCGGTCACGTCGGCCACTCTCGTGTGCGAGTTCTTGTAGAACGGGCCGGTGATGATGTCGGGTGGCAGGTGGCCGGGCATCGGCTCGGGCACGTCCATGTCGGATGAGTATTGCCTGCTCCGCCCCCAAGGCTGGTTCACCCCGGCGTTGGTGACGTAGTGGCTGTGGGCCAGGGTGATCGGCGGGCTGAAGGGGCCACCGTCGTTCGGGGCCTGTGCGTCGTCGTTGGTGTACTGGTGGACGGAGAAACCGTCGCTGCCTCCGGTGGCGGAGGGGCAGAGGAACACCGCCAGCTTCGTCCGCGCCGCCGTGGTGTTGTCCGGGGCCCAGCAGGGCAGGTTAGTGTTGAAGCTCGCGTAGAGCGGGGCCTGCTCGATATAGGGCAGGATCAGCGTCCCCCAGGCGAAGCCCGGCGGCGTATTGATGCCCCCATCCGGGAAACTGATCCCGTAGGCCGACCCGACGGCCTTCGGATCGGCGACGTAGGACGGCGGGAACGCCCCGACGGCCGACTCGTAATTGGCCAGGGCCAGGCCGATCTGTTTGAGGTTGTTGACGCACTGCATCCGCCTGGCCGACATGCGTGCCGCCTGGACGGCGGGGAGCAGCAGGCCGACCAGCACGCCGATGATCCCGATGACTACCAGCAATTCGATCAGCGTGAAACCGCCAGGGCGGACCTTCTCAATCCGACGAGCACGCATGTTCGGTCCCCAGGATCAAAATGGTCGTGATGACCTGGAAGAGCCTAACGTCTTATTTTTGGTGGATCAATAGGGGATTTTGAAAGACCAAAAACTTTTCCTACGGACGCCTTCGTTTGATGGGCGGAACTTGTTTCATTGGATTAGTTTAGGTTTGCTGCCCTTTCTGGTGCCCGCGGGCTTTGTCGGCATCCTCCAGACGAACCGAGGTCGGCGGTTGCCTGAAAAAATCGGGGTTTCCTCGCGGGCAGCGAAAAAAAGGGTCGATCCGAGGGCACAGGGGGCTCTGCCGAGCAAATTCTTCATAAGCGCCATGACATCAAACGGTTTGTATCTCGATGGCGACCCGATACAGTAGAACTAGAAACCCGACGAAAATTGAGATGCCATAAGTGGTTGATAGGCCATGACTTGCGTCTGGTTTATCAGCGCAAGTCCCCGCCAGTGAACCACTTGCAGCATCTTCAAAATCCTCCGCATTTCTAGCCGCTTGTCGAGCCGTTGTTTATTTTCGGCTTCTCCCGCTTTTCGGTGAGCCCTGCGAGACCCGCCGAGAGAGGCGGAGAGCAGCAGGTTCTGGGACCATTCCGGGTGATACCACTTCTCATTGAAACGTTCGGCCAGGCTTGACAAGCAACCCGGGCAACCTCCGGTCGTGTTGGGTGCGCCTTTTCAGGGCAGGCTGAGAACCTGCCCCAGACGATCGAGGCTCCTGTCTCTCGGGCCGGCGGCCCGGGTCGGAGGGCTTCCGGCGGAGCTCCCCCATCCCATGCAGCCGACTGCAGAGGATCAGCATGTCCCCGGGGCTCCTCGAAACGATGATGGCCCGGTGGCTTCGATCCCGTCAATTCCTGGACAGTGGGAGCGACCGCAGGCGGGCAACGTCGAGAGGGCGAGTTTCGCTGTCGAACCCCTTTCTCACATCTGAGATAGAAATCTAGGAGTTACGCAGTTGGTATTCTAGGCAAGATGACCTCGACGTAAGTCCTTATTTCTCGCCAATTTCTCGGCGAGGAAAATTACCCAAGGTACCAACTGCGTAACTCTTAAGAAATCGTTCGCTTGTAGACGGGCGAGCACATTTCCAACCGTCCACTCCGTGCCCCTCGGCATGGGAAGAAGTCGAGAGATCTGCGGGGGCACCTCCGGGAGCGGGGGGTATTCGGCGTCTTCAGACCCAGGATCACTCTCGTGCATGGCGGGATTCCGCAGTTCAAACGACCGGGCCGGTCCGCGCCGAGGGTTGGGGACCCCGCGATCCTTGCCCGGCCCGAAAACGCCGAGAGCGACCCGGCTCATCTGTCGATATTGAACGGCGTGGCAAGAGGGCATGAGAGGAGTCTTCCGATTCTCCAGGAGGAAGGCTTCACCCGATCTCGGCCGCGATCGCATGCGCCCGGGCCAAATCGCACTTCGGCATAGATCAGCGTCGTGTCGAGCTTGGCATGCCCCAGCACGTTCGAGGCGGCCTCCAGGCCGAACCTCGCCCAGATGAGGGTCGCGGAGGTGTGCCGCCACTGGAGCGGCGACCACGCGGGCACGCCCGCCTGGCGGCACGCGCGAACGACCGCCTGGCGGTAGGTCCGCCGGTCGTAGCCGGGCGCGTGGGCTTGGCCAGGCCTGTCCTTGCAGCGACGTGCCCTCTCCGAAGGCGTCGGCTGCGATCTCCGCCCCGCGACGCGCCGAGCGTGGAGCGCCGCGACCGCCTCGCGCAGGTCGAATAGGTACGCCTCGAGGTCCGGCTTGAGGAACTCCTTGATGGTCGCCTGCGCCTTGGGGCCCAGCGGGATCACCCGCCCCTTCCCCCGCCAGGCGGACTTGTGGGAGGCAGGCCGGTACTCCCAGTTCGGCTCCCCGGGCAGCAGGTCGGCCCCGCGCAGGGCCATGATCTCGCCCGCGCGGCAGCCCGTCAGCAGTTGCAACCGCACCATCGCGGCGACAGGGCGAGACAGGTGGAGAAGCGTGGCCTCGACGTGCTCGAGAGTAGGCCAGGACCAACTCTGTAACGGTCAGCATCGCGCTGATATCGGCTCTCCCCCTTTGGGCTCGGGGGCAGCCGCGTGGCCGGCCTTCCGCCATTCGGCGATGAGCCGGCCGTATTACTCCCAGCTCTCCGGGGAGCCGTACTTCCCCAAGTAGTGATCGCGGCCGACGATCCGGACGACGGCCAGGCCTGTGGGCTTGTAGTGGCGGTTCTTGGGTGGGCGAGAGGCTCGGTCGGTCCCCTTTGTCCTAAGGAATTCGGGAGTACCAGGTACTACTACTTCCGGACTTCCACGCCGCACTCCCGATCGCCGGGAGGTAAGCCGAACTGCTTTCGGCTGTTCGACTTGCGTCAAGAGCGGGCGATGGGATTCGAACCCACGACGTCCAGCTTGGGAAGCTGGCATTCTACCACTGAATTACGCCCGCATTGATTGAAAAATTATAATATCATTTGTGCAATTATCACCGTCGGGCCCCCCCGATGGTGGCGGGTTCGGCTGACCATGTGTGATCACAAAGAATGACGAACTTTCCCCACCGTACGACAGTTCTGAGGACACAACCACACGCAACTTCGATAAAATCAACAAAAGCGATCTCTTGTATTAAACTCTACGATAGATAACCATCCCTTCCCTGATTGCGTAAAGGCTCTCAACGAGTGGGATTATTTCATTATGGAGCGAGGCCGTCGCGCTTGCAATACGAATCAATCCTCTGATCCCTGTGCCATTGATGGTTAACTGCATTTTTTGGTTTCCGGGCCGGTCGTGGCGAAATCCCAGCGAACGACTCGCTCTCGATCTTGTTGGGGCCGGGATTTCTCGGGAGTTCGTCGTGTAGATCACCCGTACACCGGTGGAGATCACGAGGAGTCTCAATTCACGGGGGTCTTTACACGGGCAGTGTAAAGGGGGACCGTCCCAAATTGATCCGGCGGCTACTTGACACTGTTCAGTAGTGGTCGTTTGGCTCTTGTTGGCGCAACTGCCGCGAATCACGAGGGATAATGCTCCAGTCCGTGCCTCGCTTTGTGCCGTAAAGTGTCAAGTTCGTACACTATGCTCTGTGCCCCACTTTGGGACGATCCCATAATAAGGGACACCTCTTCGACGTGCCGTGAGCAGGCTCGCGCGAGCCGCTCATCGAGGCGCCCTCGCCACGGTCCTCTCCCGGGAGGAGAGGGAGGCATGATGCGGTGGCGGGACAGCTCCTACCGCGCCCGGCGCCTGGGCCTCACAGGAGGCCCAGTGCCGGGGCCACTTCGCGCCGCGTACTTCTGCCGCACACCGGCTCTCGTTGCCGCTTGGGCGATGTTGGCAGTGTAGGCAAACTGCAAGTCTTGGGAAAGTTATCTTGGAACGGCCCCTTAGCCGTTGAGCTTGATGGTGACGGTCTTCAGCTCGGTGTAGTGCTCCAGCGCCGCCTCGCCGTTCTCGCGGCCCTGGCCCGACATTTTGAAGCCGCCGAAGGGCGTGGTCGTATCGACCACGTGGTAGCAGTTGACCCAGACGGTGCCCGCCTTGACCCGCTTGGCGAACAGGTGGGCCTTGTCGATGTCCTTGGTCCAGATCGCGGCGGCCAGGCCGTAGTAGGTGTTGTTGGCGCGCTCGATCACCTCGTCGACCTTCTGGAACGGCAGGACGCTGACGACCGGACCGAAGATCTCGTCCTTGGCGATCGCCATGTCGTCCTTGACGTCGTCGAAGATCGTCGGCTCGACGAAGAAGCCGCTGGTCGCCGACGCGCTCGCCGCCGGTCAGGAGCTTCGCGCCCTGCTTCTTGCCGAGGTCGACGTAGTGGAGGATCTTGTCGAGCTGTTCCTGCGAGACCTGCGGCCCTTGCTCGGTCGAGGGATCGAGGGGGTCGCCGACCTTGCGGCGCCTTGGCCTGCCGCGCGAGCCGCTCGACGAACTCGTCGTGGATCTTCCGTTCGACGAACAGCCGGCTGCCAGCGGTGCAGCACTGGCCGCCGTGGAAGTAGATGGCGTGGAAGGCGCCGTCGACGGCCTCGTCGAGGTCGGCGTCGGCGAAGATGACGTTCGGGCTCTTGCCGCCCAGCTCGAACGTCGTCCGCTTGAGCGTCTCGGCGGCGGCTTTCTGGATGATCTTGGCCGTATCGACGTGGCCGGTGAAGGCGATCTTGTCGACGTCGGGATGCGCCACCAGGGCAGCGCCGGCGGTCTCGCCGAAGCCGTTGATCAAGTTGATCACGCCCGGCGGGAAGCCCGCCTCGATCGCCAGCTCGCCCATCCGGAGCGCGGTCAGCGGCGTCTGCTCGGCGGGCTTCATGACGACGGTGTTGCCGCAGGCCAGCGCCGGGCCCCATTTCCAGGCGAGCATCACGAGCGGGAAGTTCCAGGGGATGATCTGCCCGACCACGCCGACCGGCTGCCGCAGCGTGTACGACAGGAAGCTGCCGCGGACCGGGATGGTTCGGCCCTCGACCTTGTCGGCCCAGCCCGCGTAGTAGCGGAGCGTGTTGGCGACGCCTTCCATGTCCCCCTTCGAGTCGCTGATCGTCTTGCCGCAGTTGAGCGACTCGAGCGCGGCCGAGCTCGTCGGCGTTTTGCTCGACGAGGTCGGCCAGCTTGAAGAGCAGCCGGCCGCGATCGGCGGCGTCCATCGTGCTCCAGGGGCCGGACTCCAGCGCCCGCGCGCGGCCTTGACCGCACGGTCCACGTCGGCGGCGGTGCCCGCGGCGACCTTCGCGATCACCTCGCCGGTCGCCGGGTTGTACGTCTCGAACTCTCCACCCTCGGCCGGATCGACCCACTCGTTGTTGATCAGCAAGCGGGTCTGGCGGATGGCCGGCGAGGAGAATCGTGCCGCAACGGTCTGTGCCATGGATAGGTACCTCATCGTGTCGGTACGGGTCCGAAAAGATAAGGGCATCGTGCGGTACGTGATGAACAATGTCAATCCCTCGCGCCGGGGACGTCCCGGATAGCGAGGAGGCCGGGATCGGCCGGGAATTCAGCTCAAGCAATGCTCAACAGCTTTGACAAAATGCCTGGGCCCTTGCTGTTGCTGCGCCAGGAGACGAGGGACCCCGGAGGCGCCGGCCTGGGCGTGCCGTCAAGTTTCACGACCGGGACAACGCGCGTCGTCCCGGCGGACGCGACCAGGACCTTGGCCGGGGCCTGCCTGTGCTTGACGACTGGCTTGCGGTGGGGGACGAACACGGGGCGACGGACCGGCTTGGCCTTCCCGTGCGACGCCGACGGCCTGGCCAGGAGGTAGGGACTGATCACGAGCGTCGAGGTCCGGGTGGGGTTCACTTGGCTATTGACGGGGAGCCCGGAGCCGGTGACGCCCAGGGCCTGCGCGGCGTCTACCATGCCCCCGGTAATCGTTCGGCCAGAGAGGCTCGGGAGCGGCTTGGTGGTGGCCAGGACTTGGTGGACCAGTTGCGTGGCGGAAAACTCGGGATGGATTCCGACCAGCAGCGAGACGACCCCCGTGACGTACGGGGTCGCCATCGAGGTCCCCGATTCCTGGGCGAAGCCGCCGGGGATCGTGCTCCAGATGCCCACCCCCGGCGCGGCCAGATCGACGGTGTGCGCGCCGTAATCGGAGAAGCCGGCCAGATACCCCGACGAGTCGATGGCGGCGACGGTGATCTCGTTTGGGAGCCGGTAGCTGCCAGGGTAGGAGGAGACGAAGTCGGTGTTGGTGCCGTCGTTGCCCGCGGCGGTCACGAAGACGACGTTATGCGCCCCCGCGAAATTGATGGCGTCGTACATGGCCTGCGAGTACGAGCCGCCTCCCCAACTGGCGTTGATGACCCGGGCACCGTGGCGCCACCGCGTAATAGATCCCGGCGACCGCCGAGGCGGTCGTGCCGTTGCCGAGGTTGTCGAGGATCTTCACCGGCATGATCTGAGCATTCCAGTTGATCCCGGCCACGCCGAGACCGTTGTTGCCCGTCGCCCCGAGGATTCCCGACACGTGCGTGCCATGGCCGTCGTCGTCCTGAACGTTCGGGCTGTTCGAGACGAAGTTCCAGCCGTGGAGGTCGCCGGGGTAGCCGTCGGCGCCCGAAGTGTCGGGATTGGTCCAGATCCGCCCCGCGAACGCGGGGTTATTCAGGTCGATGCCGGTGTCGAGCATGGCCACGATCGTCGAGGGATTTCCCGTCGTGATGCTCCATGCCTGGGGGGCGTCGATGTCCACATCATTGACGTTGTTCAGCCCCCACTGGTAGCCGAAATACGGGTTGTTGGGATACACGGCTGCCTTGGCCTGAAGCGTGGCGTCGGGCTCGGCGTACAGCACCTCGCGATCGCTCTTGAGTTGTCCCAGCGCGGCGTTGAGATCGGCCCCTGGTGCCAGTGTGATGAGGTAGGGGCCGTCGGGGTACAACTGGAGGACGTGCGCCCTACGGCATTCAGGTCGGTCTGGATCGCCGACTCCGGTGCGTTCGCGGCGAATCGCACAAAGACGCGATCCGCCACGACGGAGGAGAGAATCGGTGACGGTCCCATCAAGTCGCTGCTGAGGAGGGCACGCGGCTCAAGGACCTCGAGGCGCGGCATAGTCTTTGTACGGCGGCACGTGCGTCTCATGGGTATCTCGTCAAGGTGCGATGCGAGGGCCGGTTCAGTCGATGAGACGGATGTTATCGCGCATACGGAGATCACATCGTGCCCGACATGCGTACCGTCGAGCATGATGAAATTGTAGCTTCCAAAATCCACCGATGCCATCACCAGTTCGAAAATTGGGTGATTTCTGAGTTACGCAGCGGGGGTCCAGTGGCCTCGTGAGCTGTCGCTCTGAGGACAAGAGGCGACATAGGCAACGAGACGGGCTTTATCCCATCGTTGTTTCGATATCCATCTTTCCAGACGCCTGGGTCGCTTAACGGCACAACTGCGTAACTCCTAATTTTTTTTTCAATGATGCAGCGTGATCACGTTATCAGCCCAGGAGGATGAAACCCTCGCCGGGGGGGACACCGCGCATCTCGACAATCAATGTTCGGGATGACTCGATTCCCCCTAACTTTCAGCGATTTTCCACTGGTATCGGGCCCATGTTTCGGTCCATAATCGTCAGTGCGCTTCCTCCCGACTCCAGCTCCTGAGACACGAACTCGATGAGGGTCTCTGGTTCCCTCTCCCTCGTGGAGGCTTGTCATTACCCAACTGTTTGTACAGTAACGTGCTCTGAGTCGAAGAGCTACACGATTAACGGAACCTCTGAATTGGCAAGCACTTGTGCTCGAAAAACTTAGATTATCTGATAATAATTAAATATAATCATATAAAAATGTCAAATTTATTGCCTGGGATTCGGTCTCTATTAGCGATCAGGCGGCTGGAGCAAAGGGAGAGCTGTATTTTGTAAGTCTTTTGTTCCTATTGACTTGTGTCCTGTCCTGATGTCGTTCGCCTCCGGATCTACTATACAAACAGTTGGGTAAAGACAAGCGTGGAGGAGGGAGAAAATCGGAGAGTCCACGCGGGCTACTGAATGAGGGCACGAGCGGCGGCGCGTCCTCAGCGAGAGCCATAGTGCCCGAGAACCTCCGCCTCGCCAACCTCGGCCCGCCGCGCGGCGGGCAGGCCGGTCGATTCCGCTCGCAGGGAGGCCCGAGGATGGATGGGCTGCTCGATCCGAGGCGATGGCCGATCTTTGCCGTACAGGCCGTGGCGCTCTTCGTCGTCGCCACATTCGTCTTTGATGTCATTCATTATCTCTTGCATCAATTCCTGAAATCACGATATTCTCTCTTCCGCCGGATTGGCCTGCTGCACCAGGCGCACCACGACTTCTTCGATCAGCGGCTCGCCTTCGATGACCATCTCGTCCGGGACAACCTGATCAAGCACGTGATCCCCGAGTACCTGAACCAGGTCGTGATCACAGCGTCGGCGCTGTTGCTCCTGGAGCCTCCGCCCGTCGTGGCGGCGCTGGCCTTCGAAACGACAATCTTCCTGGGGGTGGTCTGGCTCCGCGGCAAGGACCGGAACCACGTCTCGTACGCCTCGATCCCGGCGTCGGGTGGCACGCTGTTCGGGCTGCTGGTCACGCCGGCCTACCATGCGCTGCACCACGTCTACCCCGACCGCTTCTACAGCTCGTGGACCACGCTGTTCGACCGCCTGGCGGGGACGGCCTGCCAGATCCGGGGCCGTCGGGTGGCGATGACCGGCGCTTCGGGGGCCTTCGGCGCCCCGTTGAGGGTCCTCCTGGAACGCGAGGGCGCGGCCGGCATCCGGACTTTCAAATTCGGCTGCGACTACACTTACGACGATTATGGGCGGCTCGACGATGCGCTCCGCGAGGCCGACATCCTGATCCTCTGCCACGGGTCGAAAGTGGATCACGCGATGGAGGCGAATTGCGACTCGTTCGTCGCGCTGATCGAGCGGTTCCGTGCCTTGACCGCCGTGCACCAGGTCCCGGCGGAGGTCTGGGCGGTCGGCTCTGAGATCGAGGCGCACCCCGCTTTCGGCATTCCCGAACTGGCGCTCTACCGCGATTCCAAGCGGGCATTCGCGCGGCATGCGCGGCGCTATTATGGTGACCGGCGGCTGGTCTACCGTCACATCGTCCCGTCAGCGTTCCGATCGCCGATGGGCCCCGGCCTGATGACGGGGCCCGTCGCGGCCCGGGTCGCGGTGTGGCTCATCCGCCGAGGCTTTCGCTACGTCCCTGTCACCTACACGGGCATCGCCTTCGTCAACTACTTCAAGTTCCTGCGGCTCGTCCCTCCCGTACCCGCCGGTCGGGCCGTTCCGATCGCCTATGCGGCCCCACATCGACAAAAGACTTGAGCGAACACGATCCCAGAAATCGCGTGATCCCTGTGTTCAATACTTGCGATTAGCCCCCGAGCGCTCTGGGCGAGTGACTGACGCCCATCCAGGGCTCCGAGGAGATCGTCCGGAGAGATCCTGAAAAACTGGTCAACCTCGGATGCGATGGGGGGTTGTTCGCCATGACATGCGGTTTTACACTAAGCGTCTTGCCTCAGCCCCGAATTGCTCCACTTCTTCACGATGGGTGAGATCCGCCGATGTCCGAGTGCTTTCCCGAGATCTCCAAGATCGTCTATGGCGGTCCGCGCTTGCGCAACCCGTTGGAGTTCAAGCATTACAATCCGGACGAGGTCGTCGGAGGCAAGACGCTCAAGGAGCACTTGAGGTTCTCGGTCGTCTACTGGCACACGTTCTGCAACCCGCTCTCGGATCCGTTCGGCGCCGGCACGGCGGTGCGTCCCTGGGACGATCTCAGCGGCTCGTTAGCCAACGCGCAGCGCAAGGTCCGCGTTGCATTCGAGTTTATCGAGAAGCTCGGCGCTCCCTTCTACGCCTTCCATGACCGGGACATCGCCCCTGAGGGCGAGACGCTCAAGGAGAGTCACGCGAACCTCGACGAGGTCGTCAAGGTCCTGAAGGACGAGCAGGCCCGCACGGGCGTCAAGCTGCTCTGGGGGACAGCCAACCTCTTCACCAACCCGCGCTATATGCATGGCGCGGCCACCAGCCCGAACCTCGATGTCTTCGCCTACGCCGCCGCGCAGGTCAAGAAGGCGCTCGAGGTCACGCACGAGCTGGGCGGCGCCGGCTATACCTTCTGGGGGGGCGCGAGGGCTACATGACGCTCCTGAATACCGACATGAAGCGGGAGCTCGATCATCTGGCCCGCTTCTTCCAGATGGCCGTGGATTACAAGCAGCAGATCGGCTTCACCGGCCCCTTCTACATCGAGCCCAAGCCGAAGGAGCCGACCAAGCACCAGTACGACTCCGACGCCGCCGCCTGCCTCAACTTCCTGCGGACCTATGACCTGCTGCCCTACTTCAAGCTCAATCTCGAGACCAACCATGCCACCCTGGCCGGCCACGAGATGATGCACGAGCTGGAGGTCGCCATCGGCGCCGGGCGCTGGGCTCGATCGACGCCAACACCGGCGACCCGCTCCTGGGCTGGGACTCTGATCAGTTCCCGACGAGCATCTACCTGACCACGCAGTGCATGCTCAGCATCTTGCGGATGGGGGGCCTCACAACCGGCGGGGTCAACTTCGACGCCAAGGTCCGCCGCGAGAGCTTCGAGCCGATCGATCTATTCTACGCCCACATCGGCGGTATGGACACCTTCGCACACGGCCTGAAGATCGCCCACGCGATCCTCGCCGACGGTCGGCTGGCCGATTTTGTCAAGGAGCGCTACAGGAGCTGGGACTGCGGCTCGGCCGTCGGGTCGAGGCGGGACAGGCTAGCTTCGCCGACCTTGAAGCGTTTGTCCTCCCCAAGGGCGAGGCTTCGAAGAACCTCAGTGGTCGCCAGGAGATGCTCGAGAACCTGATCAACGAATACATTTGATGCTGATGTCCGCGTGTTGGCGGGGAATCTCATGGTCAAGCGACATGAGGTTGTGCCGCGGAATTGCAACGCGAAGTTTCAGTGTGTAGGTTCACTCATCTGAGAACCGGCTCGCATCACTCACGTTCTCGAACGAGAACTCCTCGATCATCCTACCGCCCTTCGGTGGAGTCAACGCCGGACGTTGGGCAAACCTCCCGCAGGAGCCGGTTGCGCCGAGGCGAGCGGGGCCGGGCCGTCCTTGAGCCGATACACGTTGAGCGCCGGACCGCCGCCACGGTTCAAGACCGGCCACCACTGGACGCGTTCCGGAGGGAACAACGCCAGCACGGTGTAAGGGATAACATTTCCTCCTGCTTCGTACGGAATCCCGACGCGATCGACCACATAGGCGCCTGAGAGCAGTCGATCGCGGAGTTCACGCTGTTTTTCCCGGGAAATCTCATCGAGCGATCTTTGGCCCCTCTCTCGATCGCTGATCAACCAGAGGACTTCGAGATCCTTGCTGGAGCTGGCGAGGTAGGCCAAGGGGAAGAAGGCCCAGTAGTCGTGCACGACGATCGGGGTGCGCGTTGCGCAAATTCGGTTGGAGTCTTAGCGTCGGGGTGATGGCTGGCCCTGGTCCGGGCGATGTCGCGTTGGATCAGCGAGAGGGCCCGTTCGAATTCGTCTTTCCCGTCTGACCGGAACGTCCAGAACGATTCCCGGAGACCCCTCGTGGTGGGGTCGAGATAATTCAGCTTGAGACCCAGGAGCATCGCCCAGCCAAGGACGAGCGCGACTGTGAGCGGGGCGCGGAGCATCGCCGGGCGGGTCGCCTCCGGCGCGAGGGTTGGGAACAAGCTCCGCAGCAGGCAGGCGCAGGCCAGGACGGTCGGCACGAGGAAGACGACTCCATATCGGTGCGTCCCATACTGCCTGAGCAACTCCGGGCCGGCCATCAGGTGGAACCCCGACAGGCTCGCGGCCAGGCCGACGACCAGGGACAGCCGCTCCCAGCGACGCTCCCGCACGAGCCGCACGGCCCCGAGTGCCAGCAAGACCAGGAACACGCCCCGAAAGCCCCAGTGGAACCATCGGGTGACCGCTTTCGACGCCGGGGCATAGAGGAAGAAGAGGACACGCTCGTACCCGTCGAGGAAATGGCTCCAGTGCAGCGCCGGACGATTCCTGAGGAAATGCCGTGCCACGGGATGCCCGAGCATCAGCATCGAAAAGGCGGCGACGATGACCAGCGCCACCGTCGCCGTGCAGAGCCGAATGCGCCGCCGTCGGCTCGGATCGCCCTCGCCCTTCCGATCGAGTTGCACCAGGAAAACTGGCAGCGCGATCGGGATCAGAAAGACATTGGTCGGATGGGCGAGCAGACTGGCCAGGAACGACAGGAGCAAGCCGATCCCATGGCCCCGCAGCGCGCGAATGCGATCACGAGGATGCCAAACAGGGGGAGCTGACTCTGCTCCAATCCGACCCGCGAGTAGTAGACGGCGCTGGGCAGCGCCGCCAGGAGGGCCGCGGCGATCAGGGCGATGGTCTGATCCACGCGCCGAGTGCCCAGCACATAGGTCAAGGCGACCGCCAGGACACCGCAGAGCACCGCCGGCACCCGCAGGATCCAGACGGAGGGCCGCGCGACGAGGTGGAAGGGACTCTGCAACACGATCGAGTAGGGATTCAGGAGGTTCTGCGACGGCGTCCGCAGGGCGAACGACTCTCCCCGGAGCAGACGAGCGGTCTGGAGCCCGTAATACGCCTCGTCGCCGCTGTGACAAGGGAACGCACTCAGGCTGCTCACCCGGAACCAGAGGGCGACCGCGAACAAGAGAGTGAACCCAGCCGCAAGGAGATATCGAAACTTGCCTGATATCATTGTCGGACACTCCAAGACATGACGATCGGCCTTCCATCGTCTCAGCGGCTCGGGGAAGTCGGAACAGGACGGCAAGATCGGGTCGATCGCGTTGGCCTGGCCTCCGGCGTTGATCTGCCAGTTCCACACGACCGATCGCGTGATCTCGCTGACCGGTGCCCTTCCCCCGGAGCGCCGCCAGGATGCTGGCGCGGCCTCGAAGCGACTTCGGAACGAAGTCAGGAGCCGGCCTGGCGTGCTCCTCGCGAAGAAGTCGGGGTCACGCCCTGCGCGGGTCGGCTCGACGCTCTCGCGGAGGCTCAGCAGTTCGGCCCACCGATTGGCTCGGAGCTTCGACGCCGGCGCGTCCTTGAGGAACCCCGCGGCGAAATCGAAAACGACCGCCGAGGGCCGCGCCCCCGACTCAAGAACGTGGCGGAGCAGGAAATGGCTCGCCGGCGCCGTGCCACCATGGAGCGCCAGGCTGTAGCCCTTCAGACTCGACTGGTGCTTGATCACCCAGGGCAGCACGCCGAACTTGACCAAGCTGTCACCGAAGCAGCGGAACTTGCACCCCCGCGCCAAGCACGTCCCGACGCGGCCGGTGTAACTCCAGCTCGCGGCGACGTTGCCCACGAAGTCGAGCTCACGGCATCCCTCGAATCGCTGGATCGCCACCATCAGGTCGATCATCCCGAGCAGCCCCAGGGAAGTCGGTTCATCGTCGCCGTCCTCGATTCGAGGAATCGAGCGCCCTCCGAGATGCTTCGGAGCCTTTCTCGGTGGAGGTGCGCAGCACCGTGCGGTAATCCGGCAATTTGACCCAGCGCGCCTCAGCCGATCCGCCGGTCCCGTGCCGGGCGAGGACCTCCGCCAGGCCGGCCGTGTACGCGGTCGCACCCTCCGCGTTGAGGTGCACCTCGTCGATGAACGCCGTGCGGTCATAGCCCGAATGCCGGCCGTCGATGACCACAATGTTGGGAGAGCGGTCCTGCATCGCATGCACGAACTTCTGGAAGACTGCATCTTCACCCCAGAATTCGATCTGCGCCTGCTGGCCGGGGTGGAACGGTGGCAAGAGCCAGAAGATGGGGATCCGAGGGGCGGCGGCCAGGTCCAGGAAGCGCCGGAGATACTGCCAGTTGACCGGGTCGCAGCGCCAATTGCACGGCAAGGGTGATCCGTTGTTCGGAGGGAGAGGGATCTCCGCGGCTCGCTGCGGGAGATTAAGATGGGCCCCGCCGTGGGTATCCCAGTTCGCCAGAGAGTCGTGAGCGTGCTTCTCGTGCGCGACGTGCTGGCCGTTGAGCGTCTCCATCAGGTTGTCGCGGATCTCGAAACGCCGACGGGACGAGGGCAGACATTCGCCGACCATGACCCGAGCGAAGAAAGCGGCGTCGGGCGCGGTCAGGCCAGCTCGAGGGCCTCGCGGAGGGTGAGCAGGTCCGACCAGGGATAGGGCCCGGTCTTCGTCTCCGGACCTTGGGCCAAGATCGACGCGCGAAATCGACGACGACCGCCGACGGCCGTGCACCCGCCCTCAGCTGCGCGGCGGAGCAGGAAATAGCTCGCCGTGCCGGCCCCTTGTAGAGCGCCAGGTTGAGCTGCTCCGACCCGTCGCCTGCTGCCACACGTTCGGCATCACGCCCATCTTGATCATGCTGTCGCCGAAGCAGAGGATCTCGCACCCCGCCGCCTGCCGCCCGACCTGACGACTCGCGTATCGCCAGCTCAAGGCCAGGTCACTGGTGATGTTGAGGTTGTCGCACACCCCGAAGCACTCGATCGCCGACACCAACGCGATCATCGCGAGCAGCCCGAAGGGGACCGCAACGCGTGTCCGAGGTCCTGAAGTCTCGTTCATCGCCGCCCCCCTCACAACACACCATGAACAGACCAGGAATTTCGTGCACCGTCTGATCTTGTTCTTCTCCCCCGGAGGGGCAGCTTTTCGAGAGCCATAGGAGTTGCCCCTGGTCCCGCAGCAACGAAAACGAACTTCTCGAGTGGCAAGGTCCTGGAACACCCTCCAATCCTTCATCGCCTCTCCTTCGCCGACTCCGAAGGCGATCATCGACCCCTTGAGGTCTTTGATCGGGACGTCCGGCTCGCGATAACGGCTCGCGGGCAGTATGTTCCAGCGCACGACCGACTCTGGGTGGGAGAGGGATCGACCGACGATCGCCGCCACGCCGGTGCTGAAGGTGACGGCTCCGTAGAGGTCGAGGTGGTCTTTGTCGGCAAAGCTCCACCGCGCGTAACCCGAGCGGCAGCCGTCGAGGACGATCACGTCCCGCGAATACGACCGCGCAGGCGGGCCATCCACGTGAGAGAGTCATCCACGCCGTTCTGGTCACGCGCGGCCTGCTCCTCGGGGCTGAGGGGGTCATGAGCCAGCAGACCGTGATCCCGTGCGCGGCGTCCAGGTCGAGGAACCGCCGCAGCTACGACAAGGCCACTTTGTTGCGTGCACCATGGCGCGAGTCGAACGCTACGGGGCGGGGATGATCCAACGTCGCGGCGCCCTGGCCCAACGGATTCAGGAACGCGGGTTCTGTCGGTTGACATGAGCCCCTCGGTTGATGGCCCAGTTGCGACGGAGCGCCTTGACTTCACGTTGCGTGGAGGCGCTGCGACCCTGCAAGGCCGCCAGGATCGAGGCGCGGATCTCGAACCGGCAACGGTACGAGGGTAATGTCCGCGAGAGCATCACTGTGGCGAAGAAGCCGGCGTCGCGCCGACCAGGACAGGTCGAGGCCATCGCGCAGATCAAGCAGCTCGGGCCAGAAGCGCCATGTTGTAGGTGAGCCCCCTCCCGTTCGTGTCGACGTGCGGGGTCGAGCGACCGATCCTGGCAATCGATCAGGAGGGCCACCAACCGTGATCCCCCTTGCAGCGGGTGCCTCAGGAGTAAATCGCTGGCCGAGACGGGACCACTGAAAACCGCGAGGTTGTCCGCCCGCTTGTCGAGCTGGCGTTCGATCACGCGAGGCAGCACCCCGTGTCTCGACAGGCTGGTGCCGAAACAGAGGATCTCGCTCCGCTTCACATAGCGGGCCGCCGATCCGCTCGAATGCCAGCACTCCGCGCTGTCGTCCGCGAACGCGACGGCGTGCTGGGCCAGCCTCGACTCGACTGCCGCGACCTGCGCGAGCACGCCAAGCAATCCCCAAGGCCTCCGCCCCCTCCAGGGTCTGCATCTCGATCCGGGCTTCATCGCCTCGTCCTCCGCTGTACCAGGGCGACCGCCGATTCGGCGAGGTCCTCCACCGGGACACCGGCCTCGCGTTCCCGATAGGCGGGCAGTGCGATCCAGCGCCGCCCGGTTCCGATCCCGCGCGGCGCGGAGCAGGTCGCCCACGTCGGCGCTCAGTGTGCACGCTCCCAGGCGGTCGAGGTGCGCCGGGTCGAGGAAGACCGACGCGCCATAGCCCGAGCGCTGGGCGTCGAGTACGACCAAGTTCGCGTAGCGACCCAGGAAACCCCGGGCGAACTGAGTGTAGAGCGCGTCCAAGCCCTTCTGCTCGCGCCGGGCCTGGAGCGCGGGGGTGACCGGCGGGATCAGCCAGTAGACGGTGATCCCCGCGCCTGGGCCAGATCGAGCAGCCGCCGGATATAGACCTCGTTGACTGGGTCGCACGTCCACGACTCGGGCAAGAAGCCCGCCGCCATCGGTATCGCGATGTCGCCTTGATATTTCGAGTTCTTGCTTGCGACGACGCCCCTCGGTTCTTGTTCTTGTTGCGGACGATCGTCAAAGTGGTCCAGGCCAGGTCGCCCGCCGTCTCGCCCCGGAGCACCGCCAGGACGTTGGTCCGGATCTGAAAGCGGTCCCTGATCGAGGGGAACCAGTGCGCAGGACCGTCGTGGCGAGGAACTCGGCATCGCGCGCGGTCCAGGCCAGGTCGAGGCCTTCGCGCGGCCCGAGCAGCTCGGGCCAGAAGCGGACCGCCTGCCAGTAGTCGCCCGCGAGGCATTGGGGATGATACTCGACGATCACGGCCGAGGGCTTGGCCCCCGCCGCCAGCGCACGCCTCAGCAGGTAGTAATAGGCCGGCGCCTGGCCCCAGCAGGACGAGAGGTTCCAGGCCCGCAGTCCCGACCGCTCCTGGATCACCTGGGGCACCAGCGCCTGCTGGACCCGGCTGGTCCCGAAGCAGAGAACCTGACACTTGGGCGTCTGATGACGCGCCGCGTGGCCGCTCAGCTTCCAGTCCCAGTATTCGGGCCTGGTGAAGTCGAGCGAGCAGCGCGCCACGTAGGCGCTCCGACGCCAGCATCAGGACGAGCAGGCCGAGCAGGCCCCAGGGCACGAGGCCGCGCGCGTCGTTTCACGTGCAGATGCGCTCATTTCCGCTGCGACTCCTTCTGGTTCACGACCGCCACCGACCTGGCGAAGTGTTCGAGTGGGACGTCGCTCGCGCGCTCGCGGGAGCCGGGCAGCGCGACCCAGCGCGGCCCGCGCCGGATCGGCGAGATGCCGGTCGACGACCTCCGCTACGTCGGCGCTGAAGGCGCCCGCCCCTTGCCAGTCGAGGTGCATCGCGTCGATGAGGGCCGAATCCTTGGATCCCGGACCGCAGCCTGAGCACGCACCGCGCCACGAACGTCTCGATCAGCGCGACCAGGGCAAGCAGGCCCCAGGGTATGGCCCGGTGGAGTCGTACACTCATCGCCTCCGCCCTCGATCGGGGGCAGCCAGCGCCCGTCGCTCCTGGCCGAGTTCTTCCACAGGCACGTCGCTCGGCTGGTCGCAGTCGGCGGACAGGCGGACCAAGACGTGTGTCGGGGCTGCCACCGGGACCACGCACGGAATGCCTGGTCTCCCTTTCAGAACTGGAAGTAGATGAACTGCTGGCCGCCGAACTCGCCCCCGAGGACGAAGGCGTAGAAGCAGGCCGTGTAGAAGACGCTCCGGACGTACCAGGGGGTCCGCGCGATCACGTCCAGGTCCTTCGAGACGTACTGCGACGACTTGATAGAGCAGCAGCGGCACGATCACGACCACGACCGGCAGCATGTACGCCGACGCCGGGATCGACGGCCGCTCGACGATCGCCCGAAGCATGCCCACGACCTGCTGCATCGAGTTGGCGCGGAAGAGCAGCCAGCCGAAGCAGACCATGTGGAACGTCGCCACGATCCGGAGGCCCTTCCAGCAGGCGCGCCTCGACCGGGTCGGTCGGCTGGATCCGATCGAGCCAGGGCTGCGCGCAGCCGGTGACCGACGAGCAGCACGCCCTGATAGAAGCCCCAGAGCACGAACGTCCACGCCGCGCCGTGCCAGAGGCCGCCGATGACCATCGTCAGCATCAGGTTGCGGTAGATCATGAGCGTGCCGCCGCGGCTGCCGCCCAGGGAGATGTAGAGGTAGTCGCGAAGCCAGGTCGAGAGGCTGATGTGCCACCGCGTCCAGAACTCCTTGGGGCTGGTGGCGAAATAGGGCAGGTTGAAGTTCAGCGCCAGCTCGAAGCCCAGGCACTTGGCGATCCCCCGCGCCGCGTCGGTGTAGCCCGAGAAGTCGCAGTAGATCTGGAACGCGAAGGCGTAGATCGCAATCAGCGCCAGGCCGCCGTCGATCGTCTCCCACTGGCCGAACAGGTCGTTGACGATCGAGCGCCAGGTTGTCGGCCACGACCACCTTCTTGGTCAGCCCCCAGAAGATCAGGTACGCCCCCTGGTAGAACTGCTGGAGGTCGAACCGCCGGCGCTTGCTCGATCTGCGGCAGCAGCGTCGTTGGCCGCATGATCGGCCCGGCCACCAGGTGTGGGAAGAACGAGACGAATGCCGCGAACTCGAAGAAGTTCCGCGTCGGCTTGATGTCGCGGCGATAGACGTCGATGACGTAGCTCATCGACTGGAAGGTGTAGAACGAGATCCCGATCGGCAAGACCACGTTCAGGTGCGCCAGTGAAACCGAGACCCCCGCACGGGCCAGGGCCGCCTGAAGGCTTTCGGCGAAGAAGTTGTAATACTTGAAGTAACCGAGCATGCCCAGGTTCAGCGCCATGCTCAGCGCCACGAACAGCTTGCGCTGGCGTCGCTCCTCGATGCGATCGACCGCCAGGCCGCAGGCGTAATCCATCGCCGTCGAGAGGACCAGCAGCGAGAGGAACTTCGGGTCCCAGCAGGCGTAGAAGTAATAGCTGGCGGCCAGCAGCAGGTAGTTCTGCGGCCGGTGGGGCAAGGCCCAGTAAAGCGGCAGCAGGATCGCGAAGAAGTAGGCGAAATGAAAGGTGTTGAAGAGCATGCCACAGGCCCTCGTCCTTGAGTGACCGTCCGTCCCATTGCCATTGCCGATGCGCTCCGCGCACTCATCGCTGTTCCTCGGCGATTGCGGCGATTCGCCTTGACGGAATCCTGGAATCCTCGGCAATCTTCATCGGTTGCCGGGTGCTATGGTTCGACACGATTTCGCCCGCGCGCAACCATCTGCGCAAGCATGCGCTCAAGAATTTCCATGAGTCTTCACGACATCGATATGTGTCGAGTTCGAGATCACCGCACCGCCGACGAGGGATTCGTTTCCGCGGCGACCGGGGCGGCCATGGTGGACCGGGCCGGAGTCAGGCCCAGGTGTTCGTACAAGATCCGGTGCACTTCCTGGATGGCCAGCGGGTCCTTTTGCACCCCGTGGTCGGACCGCACGATCCGCTCCGAGGCGACTCCCTCCAGGTGAGCGCTGCGGTAGGGCACGATCCCGTCGGTCGTCGACTCGACCGGGCCGGGCCGGTTCGATCCGATGATCGAGTGGAACGTCACGCCTGGCCCTGGCGTCATCGCCCGCAGCGCCATCAGGACTGTCGGATGCGCGGGGTGATCGGGCTCCAGCGTCTCGATGCTCGTCGGCATCCGGCGGAACTGGCGACGGTCGAAGGCGTCGGGATTGTCCTTGATCAGTTGCGCCAGCAGGCTGCTGATGTGATCGGGCTCGGAGATCAGCCCCGAGCCGACCCGGCCCACCATCCCCCGGCTCAGGTCCGAGCCGCGGTGCGGCGTCGCCAGGAAGACCACCCGGCGACACACAGGGCAGCGGCTCGAAGAACAGGTAGTGCCGCAGCTCGTCGAGGACCGGTCTCGGCCCATTGATGTCCTCGATCCGGCGATCCGAGTTCAACTGCCAGAACTTGTCCTCGCTGGAGACGGCCATCGCGTGGCTCAGGAGCCCTCCCATGCTGTGGCCGAGCAGGACCATCTGGTTGAACGCCGGGTCGCGGCCGTCGGGGTTGTACATCCGCTCGGACTCGCGCAGCGAATCACGGAGCATCGCCGCCGCGATCGGGATCGACACGCCGGTCGGGTACATATAAAGCAAGAACTGATAGCGTTCCTGGATCGTCGGGTCGCGGAGGAGCTCGTTGAGCATTGGGATCCAGGCGAGCGGGCTGGAGATCAGGCCATGGACCATGACGACGGGGATCTTGCCCGGCTCGTATGGTCGGAGCAGCATCAGGTTGGCGCGGCCGAGCGCCTCGCCGGGTCGGAGCAGGCCGGCCCAGCGGTAGCGGTTCAGGTCGGTCCGCGACCACATGTAGCCCAGCGGCGTGGTCAGGTCGGACTCGACCGAGATGCCGGGGCCGACGGCCCGGACCCGGACCGGATCGATCAGTTGCAGCGTGCACTCGCGCGGCTGGTCGAGGTCCATGTTCGGGTCGCGGAGCCGCGACGTGGGCACGAGGTAGGCCGTCAGCGGAAACGCGATCTCGGGCGGATAGAACCGCTCGGCCCCCTTGCCCGGCTCGCCCGCCAGGCGGACGCCGATCAGCGGGACGCCCAGCCCGAACTGGAAGCTCCGCGTCGGCAGCCCGCTCACCTCATAGTCGGAGGCGAGAATGATCTTGTCCAGGTCGTTGAGCGTCCAGGGCGAGTTTTCCAAGACGACGCGGAGGATCAGCTCGTGCCGGTGGACCTTCAGCGGGATCGTCCGTTCGGGCGAAAGCTGCCGGTCGAGCCTGCGCCGCGCGGATCAGCCGTTCGAGCCCGCCGTTGTACAGCTCCATCGCTCCACGATAGCGCGGGTCGGCCTGCTGCGGCCTGGCGATCTCGGGGTCGAACAGGAAGTCATAGGCGTAGGCGACCGCATCGATGTAGCGGTCGATGGCCGTGGCCTTGCGCCGTGTGGTCGAGCCGACGCCCCTCAACCCACGACAGCTCGGCCAGCGCATAGACCACCTCGGCATCGGGTCTCTGCCGCGCGATCTTCTCGAGGCTCGTTAAGGTGAGGCCCGCATCCCAGCGATAGCCCTTCTCGAGGTCGTATCGCCGCAGCGTCTCGACCGTCCGCTCGCTCGGCCGGTCGAGGTTGGCCACGCTCCGCTGATAAGCCGAGGGCGACCGACCCCGGCTCGCCTGCACGCTGATCTCCTGCCAGCCGAGCAGCGATGAGACGACGATCGTCAGTTGGGCGAGAATCATGGACGGGCCACTCCATCGACCCAGGCGGAATCATCCTTGGCGAACCGGCCCTGAGGATTGAGACGCCGGCGCGAGCATCATACGTCGGAGTGGCCAACGGTCAAGGTCGGACTCCGGGCGAATTCTTCGCGGGCATGTCCAGCAGTCCACAGAGGATGATCACGGGTGGTGAGCCTGTGGCTACAATGGCTCACATCATCACACACTCTCGCACATCGTCACGTTCGACGAGAGTGCCGGGGTGAGAGTCCGGCCGGGTCTTGATTCCGGATCCGACTGAGCGTCACCCCGCCTGGTTCGCGGCCACGTGCTCGAGATAGCGGTCGATGATCTCGTCGATCGGCCCGTCACCGACGACCTGTCCCCGCTGCATCCAGACGCCCCGGATGCACATCTCGCGCAGCGAGGTCAAGTCATGCGAGACGATGACGACGGCGTTCGAGCGGTCGAGCAGGCTGACGATCCGCTCCTTGGCCTTGTCGAGGAAGGCGGCATCGCCGGCGCCGAGCGACTCGTCGATCAGGAGGATGTCGGGGTCGATCTCGGTGGCGATCGCGAAGGCCAGGCGCATGTACATGCCGCTCGAATAATACTTCAGCGGCAGGTCGGCGAACTCGCGGAGGCCGGTGAACTCGTAGATCCCTTCGACCTTCTCCTGCATCGCGCGGCGGCTGAAGCCGAGCATCGCGCCGTTGAGCAAGATGTTGTCGGACCCCGACAGCTCGGGGTTGAACCCCGCCCCCATCTCGATCAGCGGGGCGACGGTGCCCCGGACCGAGAGCGACCCCGAGGTCGGCGGATAGATTCGCGCCATGAGCCTCAAGAGTGTGCTCTTGCCCGCGCCGTTGGACCCGATGATCCCCAGCCGCTCGCCCTTGTCGATCCGCAGGTTCACGCCGCGCAACGCCCAGAACTCCGATGTGGGCACCGGCGCCTCGCGCCGGAGCACCAAGTCGAGGACGGCCCGCTTGAGCGAGTATTGCTTGTCGAAGTAGCTGACGAACCGAAGCGAAACGTCCTCGAGCTCGACCAGGGCCGGGGCCTCACCCGCCGCAGCGCGGCGATCGCCCGCCGCCCGGGTCCGCTTAGAGTCGGAATACCAGCTTGTCTTCATGACACTTGAATGCGGCATAACCGACTCCCAGGCTTGCCGTCGCAATGCCGGCAGCCACCAAGAACAGGGTGAATTGTGGCCAAGCCCCTTTACAGATGATCGTCTGGAACAACGTGATGAAGGGATAGGCCGGGTTCAGCCAGAACCGCCACTGCGCCTCCTTGAGGATGCTCGTCTTGTAGAAGATCGGGGTCGCGAAGTACCACGCCTGGAGGAAGACCGCGACCAAGTGGCCGCAGTCGCGGTAGAACGTGTTGGTCGTGGCCACGATCAGGCCGAGCCCGAGCGTGAACGCGGCGAAGAGCAGGATGACCATCGGCAGGAGCAGCATGGGGAGCGTGAACCGCGCCCCCATCGGCTCGAGCAGCAAGAACAGCGCCGTCATCGACAGCACCAGGGTCGTCAAATTGATCAGCACGCGGGTCAGGGGAAAGATCAGCTTCGGCAAGTAGATCTTCCGGATCAACTGCTCGCTCTGGATGATCGAGAACGCGCAGTCGTTCAGGCTGGAGTTGAGGAAATTCCAGGGCACCATGCCCGCGAACAGGTAGACGATGTAGTTGTCCTTCGCGAAGTCAAAGACCTGCGAGAAGAAGAGCGTCATCGTGGTCATCATCAGGATGGGGTTCATCAGCGTCCAGAAGAACCCCAGCACCGAGCGCTGGTAGCGGACGCGGAGGTCCTGCACGACCATGTTCTGGACGACAGGCCAGAACCGGACGAGCTGGCGGCGATCGTCGGCCATCTTGGCCAGCCATCGGATCGGCCCCCGCGCCGCTCGCGGCGGGGGAAAATAGTCCGTGTGCGGAACCGAGGCTGTCGTGCGAACATCCATGTGATTACTTCATCCGATGAGGGCCACAGGTTCGGCCGCCATCCCATCGCTCGCGGCCCGGCCTGCATCGGCGGGGCATCATACGTTCCCCACCCCATTCCAGGAAGCCCAATCACCCGGCGATCGACCTCCCTTGATTTCTCATCGCCGTCTTCCCCTCTACCCCAGCCCTCCCGCACAAGGAGGGAGGAGGTCTTCCGGCTCTTTCCCCCTGATGCGGGAGGGCTGGGGTAAGGGTTCGAAGCCATGGCTCGACGTCACACCTGTTGGCGTTCCTCTAAACGGCGCGAAAATCCTCGGAAGATTCTCGTCTTCTTTATCGTCAAACTTTGCAGGGATCTTTGGTTTTTCCGGTCGTCCCGTCTCTGGATCGGTGTCGTGGTGCGGTTGTGATGGGAGCCCCCGAGATCATGCGGCACAGGCTCAGGAGCCAGCGCGATTCCAAAGGATCGAGCCCCGGGACCATCTTTCGGCGGATCAAATGGTGCTTTACTCATGGCTGACCTCTCGCAAAGTGAGATCTCGCAACATGAGCCTGGGAAACAATTGGGTTTGATTCACACATCAGGTTTTGGGCTTAATCGACGCAAGTCACTGCAAAGTCAAGAGATTCGGTAAAATGAAGGCCCGACAACCTCGTGTGCGTTAGTCGAACGTTTCGCAGGCTCACAGCAAAACCCGACCGCCCCACGCGGCCCCGAGCACCCACCCCGGGGCCGCGTGGGGCCGCGATTGACCTGAAGGGGCAACACCCGGGGCCGCGCCCTCGGCGAGGGGGCGACCCGCTGCGGTCAGCGGATCACGGCTGGAGGGAGGGCCGGCTGACAGCCTCAGGCGGCGACGCGGCGGCGATGGTACCAATTGGAACCCCCCAGGACGAGACCGCCGATACAGGCCAAGATCCAGCTCATCGGCTCGGAAACGACCAAAACCTGGCCGGGGGGCCGCCGGGCCGCCGGGCCGCCGGCGCCGCCACCGGAGACATCGATCGTTCCCCCCGTGGTGGTGAACCCGCCGGCCCCGGGATCGATGACCACCCGGCCACCACCGCCGCCACCGCCGCCGCCCACGAACGCCGTGACAGAACCCTCGTGAAAAATCCCGGCAGGGCCTCCGTCACCCCCTCTCGCGGACAGGAGGCCCGTGAGTGTCACCCCATTGCCGTGCAGCAAGATCCCACCCCCACTGCCGCCGCCGTTGCCGAACTGGGATTGCGGGTCGAAGGTGCCCTCACCATTGGCGAGGATTGAGCCGCTGATGGCGATGCTGCCGATGGCGCCAAGCTCGACCGCGCCGCCGCTCGAACCACTACCCCTGGTAAGATTCGGCCCTCCGCCCGAGTCTGCACCGTGACTGCCACCCTGGAGTTGGAGCCGGAGGTCCCCGTAAGTGCCGCCCCCGGGGCCACCGCTGGCGATTCCCCGAGGAGGACCAGGACCGAAGAAGGGGAAGGCGCTCCCGCCGGCGCCGCCGGTGCCCCCGAAGCCGCCCCCGCCCCCGCCACCAAAGAGAAAATCTGTGCCGAACTGCCGATCGGGAAGATAGATGAACTGTCCCTACGCCACTGCCGGCCGCCCCGAGACCGACGCTCCCGGGGCCGCTAAACCCCAGGGCCACCGCCTTTCCCCCCGAGAATTTTGTGTCCACTGACGTCGATCACCCCGCCGATCGTGATCCCGGCGCGGGACAGCAGGGCCGCCGGCAGCGACCCCTTACCGTCCGATCGTCTGGCCGGTGACGACGTTCAGCGTGTCGAAGTCGAAGACTGCGACGCCGTTGGAAACGACCCCGGTGAAGGTCCCGCCCGGCCCGCTCAGGGTGGGGATCCCGCTCGTGTCAAATAAGTAAAGCCCCGGCGAGATGGGAAACGCACCCAGCGAGGGAAAGAGGTTTGGATCGAGTGAAGCAGCCCCCGCCTGACCCACCGCGCCGAACCACAGGCCCCACGCCACCGCCATGCCGAAGTACAGGGTCCAGTTTCTCATAGGATGATCCTCTTCTCTGGGGGTATCAATGAGGGCCGGAGTGACAACGGCGACAAACTGGCCAGCCGCCCCTCATAACCCGTCGACCCAGCACGAGCCGACGCCCATTTCAGGATCAACCTCAAATAATGATCGAGAATCCGAATGTCCAACATAATCCCCTTCTTTCGCAAATAGACGTCTGTATAGAAAGACGCAACCCCTGAGCCTGGATGTGATTACGTCGTTTGATCCATCGGCGATCCCGCATGGTTTAAACGCTTGTCCATGAGTGCGTCTCGCCACAAACCATTATGATCAACGAAGTTACGGACGCACCTGGAATGTGGGTAATCCTCTCGTGGCAGAGAATTTCCCCTGGCGCTCGCCAGGTCGTGCGCGACACCGCTGATCAAGCGGCCTTGCGAATCGGTTCTGGCAACGCGGTCGCTCGGGCAGCGACCATCGACCGACCGCCAGGATCGTCGAGTTCACCGTTGCTGGTGAGCGGTTCGATGCGCTGGCGCAAGGCCAGCACCCGGCTTGGGGCGACCAACTCATGCCCCTGGTGCTTGAACGTGCCGACACCGCCCAGTCGTTGATTTCGTCCACCCTGGTGCTCGCGATCCATAACCCCGCCTGTTGCCGTTGCTGGTAGTTGGGGATGTACGCAGAGCCTTCAGGTACGCGATCAACTCGCTCGACCGCCGCGGGGTTCCTGACCAACGCTGCCAATAGTCCCTCGTCAGACGGGCCATCGCGGTATCCACCTGTCCCAGTTCCGCACACCTGACCCAGGGGGAACGAATGGAACCGCGATCGTCCCTCTGAGGCGCGGACATTGGTCAGCAGGTCACCGAAATGCCACCAGTCGACAAGATCATCGCTTTAAGAGAAATGCCGGCGCTCGTACAGTCTCGTTGCGACCATCGTGGCACCGTCGCCCAGGACCGCGAGCACGCCGCTGGGACTCCCAACCGAGGCAGCATCGGCACTTTGCAACCACAGGTATGATGTTGCGTCGCCCTCACGGGCGCCGGCCTTGCCGCCCTGGAGCGGTCCACGCAACCGTGACTCGAGCGATCGCCGTCGGGTCGTGCGCTCACCGGTAGCTTGCCAGAAGCCGGCTCGCAAGGCTCCTGTGCGGTTTCGTCCATCGTGGCTCGCTAGGGAATCTCTGGTGTCACTGCTCGTCGCAAGCCCGTCGAATTCTTGCACTCCGGCCCCGAGATCGTCGCTCCGCGCGGGCCGCTAACCCCAGGGGAATTTTGTGTCCACTGACGTCGATCACCCCGCCGATCGTCGATCCCGGCGCGGGACAGCAGGGCCGCCGGCAGCGACCCCTTACCTCCGATCGTCTGGCCGGTGACGACGTTCAGCGTGTCGAAGTCGAAGACTGCGACGCCGTTGGAAACGACCCCGGTGAAGGTCCCGCCCGGCCCGCTCAGGGTGGGGATTCCGCTCGTGTCAAATAAGTAAAGCCCCGGCGAGATGGGAAACGCACCCAGCGAGGGAAAGAGGTTTGCGATCGAGTGAAGCAGCCCCCGCCTGACCCACCGCGCCGAACCACAGGCCCCACGCCACCGCCATGCCGAAGTACAGGGTCCAGTTTCTCATAGGATGATCCTCTTCTCTGGGGGTATCAATGAGGGCCGGAGTGACAACGGCGACAAACTGGCCAGCCGCCCCTCATAACCCGTCGACCCAGCACGAGCCGACGCCCATTTCAGGATCAACCTCAAATAATGATCGAGAATCCGAATGTCCAACATAATCCTCTTGTGGCAGAGAATTTCCTGATATCCCAGTCGGCATTGCAATCCTCTCGACCTTACCGGCAGTTCGCGGTACCCTCCACGAACTAGCCTCGCAGCCGCCATCCTCGGGCATCACGCCCGGCCCGTGTCGTTCCTGCGCCCCCCTCCCACGATGCCTTGTTTGACCGCTATGTGCGAGCGGCAGGGAGCCCTCCCGAGAAGCAAGCACTTGGGAGGATCCGGAGGAACATGGGCTCAATGGCAGATCGCCCTGGCCTTCGCCAAGTCTATGGCAAGGCGATCCGCGAACGTCGGAGCGACGCGCCCAGATGTTGAAAATTCGCTTCGGCCATTTCCTTCGGACCGTTCACCCTTCGATGAGATCATGCATGAAGAGGCCGTCCGCTTGGCCCCGAACGTCATCCCAATCAGCAGAGAGGTGTCGGGCGCTTCGAACACGCCAAGGACGCCGGAGACCTCACCGTGATGGATCGCCACGCCGCCCAAGTTGGAATCGAATTTGCCGCCCTGAGAGGATTCGAATATAATTTACTTGAGTGCCCCAGTATCAGTTGTGCGCCGTTGTTTCATCCGGACCTCGGAGGGGTACTTCAAGAATTTGCAAGGGGACCGGCTCACCCCCGCACCGGGAACCGTCCCGATCTTCTGAGCCAGACCAGAGGTGTCACTATGCTCCCGACCGCGCGATCTGTCATCTGGGTGGGTGTCCTGGCGATCGGTTGTCCCCTGGGGATCGGGGCCCGTTTGGTTCAGGCTCAGGCCCCTTCGGTTCAGGCCCCGGTCCCACGCTCCTACGCCCCGGCACCGGTCTACTCTTATCCGGCCCCGCGCTCCTACGCCCCGGCACCGGTCTACTCTTATCCGGCCCCGCACTCCTACGCCCCGACTCCAGCCTACACCTACTCGACTCCGCCCTACTACGCCCCGGCCCCGGTCTACACCTACCCGGCGCATGGCTACTCTCCGCCCAGTCGCAGCTATTCCTACTACGATCAAGACGGCGTCGAGCACGACTCCCGCTACCCGCACTGGAGTTTCGATTACAATTTGTGGGTACAACTCAACATCAAATGAAGCGCGAACGACGCTTCCGATCCCACCGCAAAATGGGGTAGACCCAACAGTCATGTCACATGGGCCATTTCGGACCACTCGAAAAGCGTTACGTGGTAAACACTGAGGATTTTCGAGTCAGTACCTCGGTCCGCATGTCGCAAATCACCTCGGATACGGTAAGATTTTGCGTCAGAGTTTTGCGACGCGGAAGCCCCACAGAATCCAGGAGAAGTGTCCAAATCGCAGATCGCGCGACTTTTGCGACACACGGCGTTGGCGGGCGCTACGGCCGCTTCAATGCTCCAAATGGCCCCTTGTGACACGACTGTTGGGTCTACCCCCTCTCAGCAGGAGCCGTGACGGGCAATACTCTCGCGGTCCATCTGCTCCGCCCATGCTTCCTGCATTTCCAGGAGACGCGCATGCCGGGTTTCAGTCCGGCAGCGGGAGAAAAACGGTGCGAATGCGATCGAGGCCATCGAGGCTGTCGCGGCAATCGCAAAGATCAACCCGGTTAACTTCATGGAATCGACCCTTGATTCAACGGTCGGCTGCGACCCGAAACGCCGCGCCCGCATGGCGCGGTCAAGGGAAGCCTAGGCCAGAATCGCGACCATGAGGGGATGGACCTGGCGGCGGAACCGTCGCGTGTGACCCGGGGGCCGTACCGACCATGCCGGGGGTGCGTCGTTCGCTCTCCCCGTCGGCTCCGTCCCTGGAGTCGCCGGGGAACCACCGAGAAAGGTAAGGCTCACTCTAAGCCGGCCCCGGGTCCCTATCAAACCCGACCTCGCCCACGTGGCGGAGACGCCACAGGGGATGAGGTGTCAAGGCACCCCCCTTTCTCTGCCTTCACCCGCGGGCTTCGCTTGGCGTCGGGTTAATTCCGCCGGCGATATGCGGTTGATCTTTTAGGAGGTCAATCACCATGTTGCCGCTGCTCATCTTCGGGACCGTGATCGTCTGCGCCGTCGGGTTCTTCGCCCTGCTCCTAGGAGCAGCCGCGGGCGGTGTCTGGGAGGCCCTCGAGAGCGCCAGCAGAAGGCGCTCCCGGCCGTCGAGCCGGTGCGACCGCCGATCAAGTTGCCGGAACGTTCGCACGCCCCCGCGGCGTGAACCAATCGCCCCACTCTGCCCCGAAACACCGACGGCCGCCCCGAAAGGATCGAGGGTGGCCGAGTCGTCTCACCAGCCCACCGGTCGGCTGAGAGCCTGTGAAACTTTCGACTAACGTACACTAGGTTGTCGGGCCTTCATTTTGCCGAATCTCTTGGATTTCAGTGACTTGCGTCGATGAAGCCCAAGACCCGGTGTGTGAAGCAAACCCGATTGTTTCGCAGTCTCTTAACGAAAAAAGCGGGCAAAGTGGTCTAGACAATGGGGTCCACTTCACAGAATCTTCACCTCCGTCCGCTTCACTTCGACATCGGCGGCGCTGAGGGACTGATTCGCGGTCCGGAGTTTGGCTTTGGCTCCGGTCAACACGGCTTTCGCCTTCGTCCGCTTGCTCGCTTGCTGGTCGTACTCCTCCCGTGAGATGACTTTTCGGGTGAGCAGGTTCCTGGAGCGGTTGAACTCCTGCTCCGCCAGTTTCAATTCGCTCTCGCGCTGGGCGATCTCGGACGTGACCTCGCTCGCAGCCTCTAGGGCCTCGGCGAGGTTCGCTTTGCCTTTCTCGAGAGGGGTACGCAATCCTCGCGAGGAATCGGCGGGGTCGCACCCACCGCCCGATCATACCAGCGATGAACCTCCAGGTCGCCCTCGGGTGCATCGAGGGGAGCCGGCTGATCAAGCCGAAGACGATTCCCACGTTCACACAAGACAATCGCCGATCAATACTCTAATTCAGAATCCGGGAGAGATTGCCCGATTTCAGACGACAGATGGAAAGTACGGAAGAGGACAGCATGGAAGGTAGCGGAGAGCGGATCACTGGGATGGAGGAACAGGGGCGAACTGCCATCTGTCACCTGCGATCGACGATCCGCGGGACCCCTGCGGCAACCCCTCGGCTCCAGAAGGGAAGACGGCGTCGATGACCGCACCTCGTCCCGGTTGGCGGACCCTCGCGTTCTTCGGCGTCGCGGCCGTCGCGCTGCGGCCCGGCCCGGCCCGGTCGGCACCGGCCGAGGTGAAGCTCGACAGGGAGTTCCTCGCCGCGCTCGTTGAGAAGCTGCCCCCCTGTCCCTTCCAGAAACCGGGGGAGTATCGCGGGACGGCCGGGGCCTACCGGCTCGTCGCGATCGACCCGTGGCCCCGCCGCTTCCTGGTCGCCTGCCAGGTCGAGGGCGAGTTCCGCCCCCCGATCCCCCGCCCGTTCTCGGGGGAGAGCGGACCGGGCGGGCCGGGCCCCCCCGACTGGCGGAAGTTCCGCTTCGATGTCCGGGTCGGGGTCAACATCGAGCCGGGCAACGACGGCACCCCGCACTTCCGGGTCGATGTTGAGGAGGTCAAGCGGCGGGAACTCGAGGGTGTTGCCGGGGTCCTGGCGCGGCTCCTGGGCCGGCAATTCGACGCGATAGTGACCCGGATCGCCGACGGCAAGGTGGCGCTGCTGAGCGATCGGCTCAACGCCGAGGTCGTCCGGCGGCTCTCCGCGCTCAAGCCGTATGGGGTTCTCTGCGGCATCGACTACGCCCCGGCGCGGGTCGTCCTCCACTTTGACCTGACCCGGTTCCAGTCCGAGGGCGTGACTGGTCACGTCTTCCCGACGGCGAAGCCGGGGACCATCCCCCTGTACCGCTGGTTCCGCATCCGTCGCGGCGACCACTTCTACACGACGAACCTTGGCGAGCCCGACCGCATGAGCCACCTCGCCGAGGGGATCACCTGCCACGTCTACGACCGCCCGATACCCCAAACGGTCCCGCTCTACCGCTGGCGGAGCCCAAGGGAACACTTCTACACCACCGCGCCGGACGGCGAGGGGGTCGACCGGCTGGGATACCGACTGGAAAGGATCGCCTGCTACGTCCACCCCGACCCGAGGCCGGGCACAGTGCCGCTCTACCGCTTCGTCGATCCTCGCAACGGGCTCCATTTCTACACAACGCACCCGCACGCCGAGTTCGCGAAGTAGGGCCAGGCCGGCATCGGTCCGACGCTTGCTCCGGGCGAGTCGCCGAGATCACGGTACAATACAAATCAGGAGCAAGGCTCGACCTGGAGGCGGCTCCGAGGGGCCGGCGAGGAATGGACAAAACCCTGCTCTTCTTGCTCATCATATTCCTCATTACAGTCGTCCCGCTCATCCTGATCCTCTTGGTCGTCATGGCGATGAAGTCCTGGATGAGCAAGAAGGGCGATCCTTCACCCTCGGATCAAGCGCCGAGACCCAGGACCAACGGGCGATGATGGCTCGATCCCGGCAGTCTGCCTCACCCACTGTCAGATCCCGACATGGAGCAAGTAGGGCATGCCGAATGCCGAGCAGCGCGGTGAGACAGATGACCCCGAAGAGAAACCCCAGGCCCCAGAACCCCCTCCGCGAGATGAAACCGCTTGTCTTGAACGTCATTAAGTAAAGCGCAAGTCCTTACCCGGAATAACATTACGCCAGAAAAATGCCCAATATTCAGTTGGAAAATTATTAACGTTTAACAATCTCAAATTCTCTATGTACTACAATTCCGGCTCTACCAGCGATTCGCGCCGTCTGTCAAGTCCAGTCGGCCCAAATAGAAGTGTGCTCTAAGTCTTAACCCGACAAGCAATTACGCTTTGCTTAATGGCATTCCCGCGTGTCTTTTTTGTGGTGAGTTGTTTCGGCTCATCCCGAGACCTCGCGGACCGCGACCGACTGCTCCCGGAGCGTGCTCGCCCCCCAGAGCGTCATCATCGCCACGTCGGCGGCGTCGCGGCCCACAGCGATCGGAATCAGGGCCGGTCGCATCCCCTCGAAGGTGGGATCGACGTTATACCACCTCCCTCCCAGATACACCTGCACGAAGCCGTGGAAGTCGGGCGGTTCGAGCCCCAGCGCATAGCCCGAGACGTAGCGGGCCGGGGTGCCCAGCGCCCGGCAGAAGGCGATGACCAAGTGGGCGTAGTCGCGGCAGACGCCGACCCTCTCGGTCGCCGTGTCGTAGGCCGACGTCATGGCATCGGTCGTGCCATAGCGATATTCGACGTGCCCGCGCACCCAGTCGGCGATGGCCCGCACGCGGCCGCCGCCGGGCGGCAGGTGTCCGAACTCGCTCCGCGCCATCCGGGTCAGCAGGTCCGACTGGCAATAGCGAGAGGGGAGCGTGTAGACCATCGCGTCGGCGGGGACCTCCCGCGGCGGGTGCTCGGCGGCCTCGGGCGGGAGGGCCTCGTTTGGGACGACTTCGATGGTCGCCGTGAACTCGAAGGTGAACAGCCCCCGAGGTGCGATCAGCCGCCGCTGCGGGTTGCCCGCGGCATCCGTCCACAACTCGCTGTAGGGCGTGGGAGTCGTCATCAGCCGCTCCTGCTTGACCCGATGGGTGGGCCCGGTCGACGGCGGCTCGACCATCAGCAGCATGAATGTCTCGGCGGGCAGGTCGTAGGCCGCGGCGGCGCGCAGTAACCAGCATCGTTCCTCCTCATCCTCGTCTCGCGTTGTGCGCTCCCGGCACCATTATCGACACGAACCCGTGGCCTCACAACGTGGCGCCCGCTTTGACGCGAGACGAGGATCTGCAATCATCGATGGGAGGCGCGGGAGGACGATCGCTCGGGACGGGAGCGGCCGCTTGGCTCCTCGAGAGATCAAGCACCCATGGAGACCCCGCAACGTTTCCTCGCGGCGCGGGCGTCCCGCGCGACCGCCAATCCCGGCGAGATTGTCGCGGAGAAGTCTCAAGCGATCGACGACCGCGTGAGACCAGCCTGTTGCGAGATGACAAGGCGGGGACCGGGGTGATCCGCGACCCCGGACGTTCCGGCACGGCCGAGGGCGGCCTTGCCCCAGGCTGTGGGCCAAACCGCCCCGCCTGGCGGGCCTCTTCTTCCGGGGTGGCGCATGAGGCCCTCCTCGCCTGCGAGGCCAGGCGCGGCACCCGCACCGACTTCCACGCCCCGCTAATCGGGATGGCACGATCGGTCGAAATCCCGGCGCGATTCGCGATCGGGTTCCCCCTGCCCGGGGGTGCGCGGAGCGGACAAGGTCACCGGCGACATTGCTGGGCCGAGATCGATGTGATGGCGCGAGGCTGGATCCCCGTCGATGACAACGGGGCAGTCGAGGACTCGTCGAAGAGAGATGATGTCTTCGGGCACGACGACGAAAACCGGCTCGAGTTCCAGCAGGGGTCGGGAATTGACTCTGGCCCTCCCCCGCAACGGGGACCGCCGCTCAACGTCTTCATCAATCCCCATGCCCAGATCGACGGCAAGCATCACGAGTTGGTCGACCGGAAGGTCACCTTCGCGGACCTCGAATAAAGTGCAACGATCTCCCGTCGCAGTCACCGCCGAGATCGGGCCCTCCGGCGACCGAGGGAACGAAGTCGGTCGAGTCGCTTGCCTCGCGGCATGGAGTCGCCTTCGTGACGAATCAGGCGAGTACCGTCTTGACCACCTTCGCGAGCTCGCTGCCCGCGTCGGTCAGTGCATAGAAATTATTCTTGCCCTGACGACGGGGCGCGATGATCCCGCCGTGCCTCAGCAAGGCCAAGTGATGGCTCACGGCCGGCTGGCTCTGGCTCAACACCTCGCACAGGGCCCCTACGTGCTTCTCCCCTTCCGTCAAGGTCAAGATGACCTGTAACCGGGTCGGGTCGCTGACCTGCTTCAGCAGGGTTGACGCCCGCTGCGCCTTCTTGAGCCTCTGCTCGGCCTCCTTCACTGCCTTTTTAGTGGTCTTCGCTCCTGGCTTCACGTTCGTGCTGACGGTCGACATCTGAGAACTCCTTCCCTGGCGAAGCCCGGACGAGGTCGCGAGCAACCCCGGAACCGGCCGACGCGCTAAACACTGGTCGATCTGGAAAAGGAACACACCACTGAATGGATCGTGGACCCATGGGTGAAATCACTCGATCCATTGCCTCATCCCTGGATGATTCGATGATTCAACGGGTCTGCGAAGGATCCCGGAGAAGGACCTCGGCACTCCGGAATGATCCAAGACCCTCTAGATGAGATCAATCCATCCATTATCGCATGGCGGAATGATCTAGTTGGGTGGAATCATAGATTCGTAAACGACGAGGTAAAGCCCCATACTAAAGACTTGGTAATGTACCACATTCTAGTCGTTATTCTTCAACAAGTCTACCCGATCTTTTAAAATTATGGGATATCCTTTGAAAGAGGCTCGTTTTTTTTTGGCCTCTCACTCCACGGCCGCCTGGCCTGACCGGGCGCCACGTCATCTCGACCCGCGTAGCGATCTCGGGGCAAACTCGACATCATGGAGTTATGCAGGAATGATTTGATGCATTTTGACCATCAACACCTTCAAAAAAAACTTGTGTGGGAGAAAGGGCCGAGAAGTTAGGTTCAGCTTGCCCGGCGCTTCACCCCACGATGGAGACCGTGATCCGCCTCCGGTGCGGCGACGTGCGATGCTCCCAGACGAAGAGGCCTTGCCAGGTCCCCAGGTCGCACCGGGATTCCGCGACGGGGATCGAGAGCGCGTTCTGCGTGAGGATCGTGCGGATGTGGGCGGGCATATCGTCAGGCCCTTCGGCCATGTGCCGGAAATCCGGGTGGCCGTCGGGGACCAGGCGCGCGAAGAAGCGCTCCAGATCCTGGCGGACGCTCGGGTCCGCGTTCTCGCAGAGGATTAGCGAGGCGCTGGTGTGATGGAGGAAGACCGTGCAAAGGCCCTGACTGATCCGGGACTCCCGGACGATGCGCTGGACCTCCTCCGTAATCTCGGAGGTCCCCCGCCCTGCGGTGCCGATCGTGAAACTCTTCACAAAGGACATTCCACGTCACCTCCAAGTTACGATCCGACCGAGGCGCTGAAACCCCTGACCTCGACGGCCGATGCCCGCGCAACACGCAAGCGATGTCCTCTTAAAGCATAGTACATGCACAATGACAGGCATGCAACATGCTCAAAGTCATCAAAGCGATTTCCACAGAGCAACATCGAACGTCAAACATAAAAAATTTTGATGTCATTTGTGGCCAATAGAAGCGCTCGGATGAATTGGACCTTTCCCGTTTCATGAAGTCAACATCCCCTCCGCAATCCAGGCTGGAGGACGGTAGGAGTTACGCAGTTAGTGGATTGATGTATAGAAAATTGACCAGTCGAGCCGGAACATGGGCAAGATAGCGTTTGCGCGGTAAGGCAAATTTCGGCCACCTCCTGTACAGAAACTGCACAACTGCGTAACTCCTAGACGGATCTCGGATCGAGTCGAGCTGCATCTCTCATCCCGAAAGAGCCCCCGTGGGGTCGCCCTTGCCAATGAGGCTCGATGCCCTGTCTTTCGGCGGCGGAGGCCCCCCTCCGAGGGCGGAGGGGGCGCGAGGATCGGCGTGTCGCGTGAGACAAATCGCAGGGCGGGGGGCGATCAGGACGCGGTCGTCGGTGCGGTGGGCAGTTGTTTCTCTCCCGCCTTGGTGAGCAGGAACCGTGACTTCCCGGTCTCCTTGTTCTTCGTGCCTCGTTTGACGAGTTGCCGCGTCAACAGGGCGTCGATGGTCCGCTGCTCGGACTTCAGGCCAACTTCGTAGCCGGCCGCGCCGGCATCATGGATCTTCTTGAGGAACTCGTGCTGACGAGTGCTTAACTTGACGGGGGCCGCAGTCGTCTGCTTGGTGCCATCCCGGGGCGTGGCGGCCTTCGCGACCGTCTCCGGGGCGGCTTCGGGCATGGCGACCTTCGCGACCGTCTCCGGAGCGGCCTCGGGCGTGACGGCCGTCGCGGCGGTTTCCGGAGCGGCGGAGGGCGTGGCCCCGGTGTTCGCCCTCACGTCTGTCGTCCGCCTGGTCCTGCCCTTCCTTGGGCCGACCTTCGTCTCGGGGGTTGAGGTCTCAGCCTTCCTGCTGGTGTCCATCGCGTAGAACCCTTTCCCAATGGGAACCCTCAGCGACCGGCCAACCCACGGCCGGATTCGCTGGCGAATTCTTAGGGAAATATATCCTCCATGGCAACAGAGATAAGTCAGCATGTCCCGTTTTTTTCGATCTCTGGACGGCGTCCCGCTCGACTGGCCGGGCTGCTTGCCGAAAGGGGTTCTCCAAAGCGCTACGGTTTACCTGCGTCGAGTTCGAGCGAGGCGGAGTTGATGCAGTAGCGCAGTCCGGTGGGTGGGGGGCCGTCGGGGAAAACGTGCCCCAGGTGGCCGCCGCATCGGCTGCACAACACCTCGGTCCGGACCATGTCGTGGCTGCGATCCTCGTGCTCATCGACGCGGGTCTCGTCGAGCGGCCGGAAAAAGCTCGGCCAGCCGCAGCCGGAGTCGAACTTCACGTCAGAGGGGAACAGCTCCTGGCCGCAACCCGCACATCGATAGATGCCCGGCCTCTTCGTGTTCCAGGACTCGCCGGTGAAAGCTCGCTCGGTGCCCTTCTGGCGGAGGATCTGATATTGCTCGGGCGTCAGTTGCGCGCGCCACTCGGCCTCGGTCTTCTCGATCTTCTCGCTCATCGTCCACTCTCCTCGATCTTCGGCAGTCCGTGATCAGTCGAAGGCCCTTGCCGTTTTCTGGGGTGGCCGGTCTCTTTCGCCCCTCTCCGAGGCGACCAGGAGGGTTCCCGAACGAAGTGGGACGAGTGGCGCCTGACTCCGGACTACTCCACCCATGACAGGACCAGTCCCAATGTCCCCGACGCTACCGGCACGGTGACACTCAACGGGGAGGGGTCGTCGAGCGGCTGTCGGACCACGAACATGGGCAGTGCGCGGAGGCAGCCTTCCATCAGCTCCAGCTCCCAGGAGAGGGGAGGCCGCATCGTCAGCCCGCGCTCCTTACGGAAGATCGATGGGTACGCCTCCGGCCCCGCGACCTCCCAGCCGTGTCGACGACCGATCTCCAGGTCGGCGATCGGAACCTCGGTCTCGTCGCCGAAGGTGACCGTCAAGGCCACGGTCTCGCGGGCGTTCTCCTCGTCGGACAGTTTGCCGGCCCACATCCTTTTCAGGAGGTCCAGGTTGTCGTAGAGGGCCACGCCGAAGGTCAGGCCCGACTGCCCCATGACGACGGCATACCAGGGGCCGCTCTCAAACTTGTCGGATTCGACCTTGAGAGCCGACTCGTATCCTAGCGACCGCCAGGGGGCCTTCCGATAGAACTCGGCCGCTGCCCGGTAGAAGCCGGCCACCTGCTCGGGCGTGATGCCGGGCATCTCCAGCAGGCCGGGCGGGGCGTCTCTGGCCATCTCCTTGCCCAGTGCCTCGAAGACAAAATCGAGCTGGTCGAGCGCGTCTACCGGGACGCAGTCGATCCCGATCTCGTCGAGGTGCGGCTTCAGCTCGTCCCAGCGCGGGTCCGGCCGGACTTGAAGTTCGGTAGGGCGGTGCGGCCGGCCCGTCATGGGCTTCTGGATGGCCTTGGCCAGTGTGTCCCAGATCAGGTCGGCCGAGGGGGGCTCCTGGACGATCTCGTGGGCGAGGACCAGGTCGTTGCTCCGGCTGGTGACCAGCATCATCCAGGGCCGAAAGCGTTCGCCCGCTTCCTCGATCCAGGAGGGGAGCGGGCGGCTGTCGGCCTGCCAGACTTCGAACACCTGCGACACGCGTTGGAGGCGCTTCTTGACCTCGGCGAGCGGGCCTCGCGACGTGGGGGCCTTGCCCGGTTTCTTCTTGGTGGCCGGTTCGTTCCCTTTCAACCAGCTCATCACCCCAGGCGCGGCCTTCCAGCGCCGCAGGGCGCCGCCCACGTAGACGATCGCCTCGCTCTCGTCACCAGGGCTGTAGAAGTGGGGCTGCTCGCGAGGCAGCGGCTTCTTGCCCGACAGGTAGTCGGGGACGTGCTTGTTGACCTTCCTGGCCGCCTTGAGCAGCGCCTGGGCCTCGGGCGTGTCTCCTCCCCGGCGGAAGGCGAGCAGCGCCTTGGTGTAGGCCCAGGCGGCCGAACCCTCGTCGGGATACTGCTGGAGCAGCCGCTCCAGGTCGTCGTCGTGGTCCGTGAGGAGCAGCCAGGAGGCGAGGGTGTAGCGGACGCCCTGATTGTCATCGGGGTTGAGCCGGAGCATGTCCTGCAACTGCTCGACCGCCTCGACGCGGCGTCCCGAGGTCCAGAGGGTATCGGCCAGCCCCAGCTTGGCCCTCATGTAAGGCCGGGTCTCGAGGAGGCCCCAGAAGTCGCCGACCGCCTCCTCGAAGACCTCCGGGCCGAGCGCCCGCTCGCCCGCCTCGACGGCCTTCCGATAGAGTTCGAGGGCCTCTTTCCGGCTCGAGGCCGCTTCGGCCAGCAGCACATAGGCATCGGCGCAGTCGGGCGAGATGGCGAGCGCCTGCTTGGCCAGCTCGAGCCGCTTCTGGCTGTCCTGGATCTCGACGGCCTGATAGACGACCGCCTGGGCCCTGGAGAGCGGGGTCTCTACAACGGGCTCACCCACATCTCGGACGAACTTCTGCATCAGGCCCTCCAGCACGCGCCGGTCGGGGAGCGAGGGCGTCGCCTCGGGATGCGACTTCGGCCGATGCGGGCGCTTCGGTGTCTTCTTGGGCGGCTGACGTTTTTTTTTGGCCATTGGAAGGCTCTCCAGGCGAATCTCGTTCTCGATTCGCATTCTTCGCAATCTTCCGAACGTTCGAGTCGCTCACGAAATGAGGTTCAAGAGATCATTCTCCCCTCCACCCCAGCCCTCTCCCCCCAGGGGGAGGGAGTTCTTCGGGCCCCTCCCCCTGGGGGGAGAGGGCTGGGGTGGGAGGGCCGTGGCTCGACGCCCTATTGTTTGCATTTCCCGAAAGCTGCCCCCGCGCGGCGAGTCCCTCACGCATTGGCCAGGAAGACAGGATCGCGGTGAATCTCGCGCCCGTGCGGACGTCGTGAATCACGACCGCGAGCGGATCCCATTCCAGCACGCCGAAGCTGTACGACGTCTGGATGCCAGGCACGCCCAGGACCGAGCCGGGGTTGATGATCGTGCCCCGCGGGCTGCGATCGATCATGGGGATGTGCGTGTGCCCCAGGACCAGGATGTCGGCCTTGTCCTCCGCCCAGAACCGCGCGATCGACTCAGGCAGCGACTTGTAGGGGGAGACGAACTCGGTGTCGCTGGCGGGCGAGCCATGGTGGACGGCGACGACGTGTCCGCCGCGTTCGAACCGGCGGCTGGCCGGCAGCTCCCGGAGGAACTCCCAGGTGGCGTTCTTCAGCGCGGCCGGCTTCCAGCCTCGCGTGCCGATCACCTGACGACGCTCCAGGGCCCAGCGGTCGTGGTTGCCCCGGATGCAAGGGATCGCCCGGTCGTCAAGCATCGCCACGACGGCGTCGGGCTCGGAACCGTAGCCGACCAGGTCGCCGGCGCAGACGATTTGAACGACCCCCAGCGCCTCCAGATGTCGGAGGGTCGACTCCAGGGCGCGGGGGTCGGCGTGAATATCGGCGATCAGTCCAAGCCTCATTGGCGGTTGAGCGGGGCTGGCGGCCGGTGGTACGCTGATGAATGAAGTCCAAGATCCCGACGCGGGCCGACGGACCATTAAATAGCCATTCTCTCCTGGCTCTCGGTTCCTGGCTATGCCTGACTTCTCCCGGCTCCGAAATTCGCTGCTCGACCGCTACCCGGAGCCTTGGGTGCGGCAACACCTCGAGTCGCTCACGCCGGCGTACTTCGAGGCATTCGATGAGGCCGACGTGGGGCGGCACCTGGGCCTGATCATCGAGCTCGGCGACGACCGGCCGGTGATGGTGCACGCGCGCCCGGCCGGGTCGGGCGAGTGGTGGGTGGAGGTCGTCAGCTACGATACCTTCCGGTTTCTCTCGACCCTCTGCACGCTGCTGGCCGTGCGGGGCTTCTCAATCCAGGAGGGGCGGGTGTTCACCTCACAGCCGCCGCCCGGCCTCGCGCCCCGGGCCGTCGGCTGATCGGCCCGCCGGGCCTGTCGCGACGGCCCCCGGCGCCCGGGGCCCCGACCGTCGCTGGAAGGTCGTCGACGCGTTCCGCGTCCGGCAGGTTGCCGAGGGCGACGCGGCGCCCGACTGGGGCGCGTTCCAGGAGGAGTTGGCGGCGCTGGTCCTGCTCCTGCGCGAGGACCGTTACGACGAGGTGCACCACCACTTGATCGGCCAGTTCGTCACCGCGCTGGGACGCCACCGGCCCGAGCCCGCGGCGCTCGAGCCGATCGACCTGACGATCGATCCGGATGCGTCGGGGTTCGCCACGGCGGTCCGGATCGCGGCCCGCGACAGCTTCGGGTTCCTCTCGCTGACGACCGACGCGCTGGCGCTGTGCGGTATCATGATCGTCCAGGCCGACGTCCGCACCGGCGACGGCCGGATCGACGACACGTTCTGGGTGACCGACCGCTTCGGGCGGAAGATCACGGCTGAGCCCGCGCTTCGCGAGCTGAGGCTCTCGCTGATCCTCCTCGAGCACTTCAGTTGCTACCTGCACCACGCCACCAACCCGGAGGCCGCGCTGGTGCACTTCAGCCGGTTCGTCACCGACACCATGGCCCACCCCGAATGGGCCGAGGAGTTCGCGGCGCTGGACCGGCCCGAGGTGCTCGATGCGCTGGTCCGGGTGCTCGGCGAGAGCGACTTCCTCTGGGAAGACTACCTCCACGCCCAACCCGAGAACCTCTTGCCCATGGTCTGCGACCCGGCCAAGTGGGACCGTCGCCGCAGCGCGGCCGAGCTGGCGGCCGAGCTCGACGCCGCGCTGGCCGGCGCGGCGACCCTGGACGAGCGCTGCCGGGCGGCCCGTCGGTTCAAGGATCGCGAGGTCTTCCGGGCCGGCGTCCGCGCCATCCTCGGCCGCAGCGACGGGCCGGAGCGGTTCGCAGCCGAGCTCTCCGATGTGGCCGAGGTCTTGCTCCGGGCCGCATATCGGGTCGCCCAGGACGAGCTGGCGCCCGCGCGCCCCGACGTGCCGACGGCCGGGTCGCCCCCTCGGCGCTGTTCGCCCTGGGCAAGTGCGGCGGCCGGGAGCTGGGGTTCGGCTCGGACCTGGAGCTGATGCTGGTCTACGCCGACCGGGACATCGCCGAGGGTACGGGGAGCGACTTCGACGGCCTCGTGGCGACCCTCCGCCGGGTGCTCGCCAGCCGTCGGGGCGGGACCTTCGAGGTCGATTTCCGGCTCCGACCGTATGGCCGGAGCGGGGCGCCGGCCACCTCGCTGACGACCTTCGACCAGTATTATCAGGCGGGCGGCCCGGCCTGGGGCTTCGAACGGCAGGCGCTGATTAAGCTCCGCGCCGTCGCGGGCGACCCGGCGACGATCCGCGCGGTCGAGGCGCTCCGTGACCGCTTCGTCTACGGCCCCGAGCCCTTCGACCTCGACTGCTGCCTCCGGATGCGCCGGCTCCAGGTCGAGCAGCTCGTCCAGCCCGGCACGATCAACGCCAAGTACAGCCCGGGGGGACTGGTGGACGTGGAATACTTCGTCCAGGCGTTGCAAATCTCCCACGGCGCGCACGATCCGGCCGTGGGGACGCCGAACACGCTTCAGGCCCTGTCCGCCCTGGCGCTGGCCGGCCGGGTCGGGCCCCGGACCTCGGCGAGCCTCCGGGCCGGCTACACCTTCTACCGGGTGCTGATCGACGCCCTCCGCGTGGTCCACGGCAATGCCAAGGACCTCACCGTGCCCGACTCCCGCTCGGAGGAGTTCGCGCGGCTCGCCCGCCGGATGCGCGCCACCGAGCCCGGCGACCTCCAGGCCGAGCTCGACCGAAGGCTCCGCGAGACGCGGGGTCTCTGGGATCGGATCGAGGAATTCCTCGGCACCGCTTCGGATCGAACGCCCGGCGATTGATCCTCCGGGACAGGGGGTTGCGACTCCAAGCCCGACCCAAGTCGAGCGACAAAATATCGCTCGTCTTCATTTTTTTGTTGAATTTTTCGGCAACGCGAAGTAGGAAGTGTGAGTCGGTTTTTCCCGTCGGTCATCATATCTATCGAGTCAGTCCAGGAGAGAACGCGTTTCACGGCACCATTGGACAAGGGAAGGGTTCTCAATGCCCAAGACACCCAAAGATGTGCGGAAATTGGCAGAGGATACGGGAGCGAAGATCGTGGACCTGAGGTTCGTGGATCTGCCGGGAGTCTGGCAGCACTTCTCATTCCTCGTGAGGGACCTTAGCGACGATCTGTTCACGGAGGGCATCGGGTTCGACGGCTCGAGCATCCGCGGATATCAGCAGATTCAGGAAAGCGATATGCTGCTGAAACCCGACCCCGAAACGGCCGTCCTGGACCCGATCCTCGAGATCCCGACCCTGAGCCTGATCTGCAACGTGTTCGACCCCGTGACACACGAGCCCTACACCCGCGACCCGCGGCACATCTCCCAAAAGGCGGAAGCCTATCTGAAGAAAAGCGGCATCGCCGACATCAGCTACTGGGGGCCCGAGGCGGAGTTCTACATCTTCGACGACGTCCGCTTCGACCAGAACGCGCAGGGAGGCTACTACTTTATCGACTCCTCCGAGGCGATCTGGAACTCGGGCCGGCAGGAGGGGCCGAACCTGGGCTACAAGGTTCGGCACAAGGAGGGCTATTTCCCCTGCCCGCCAACCGACCAGCTCCAGGACATCCGCTCGGAGATCATCCTCAAGCTCGAGGAGGTGGGCGTCCCGATCGAGATCCATCACCACGAGGTCGGCACCGCCGGCCAGGGTGAGATCGACATGCGATACGGCCCGCTCACGAAGATGGGCGACAGCCTCCTCTATTACAAGTACATCATCCGCAACGTCTGCCGCAAGCACGGCAAGACCGCGACCTTCATGCCCAAGCCGATCTTCGGCGACAACGGCTCAGGCATGCACTGCCACCAGAGCCTCTGGAAGGGCGAGACGAACCTGTTCTGGGACGAGCAGGGCTACGGCCAGATCAGCCAGGTAGCCAAGTACTACATCGGAGGCCTGCTCAAGCACGCCTCCGCGCTTCTGGCCATCTGCGCCCGACGACCAACTCGTACCGCCGTCTGGTCCCCGGCTACGAGGCCCCGGTCAACCTGGTTTACTCGCAGCGCAACCGCTCGGCGGCCGTGCGCATCCCGATCTACTCCAAGAGCCCGAAGTCGAAGCGGATCGAGTTCCGCTGCCCCGACCCGTCCACCAACCCCTACCTCTGCTTCGCCTCGCAGTTGATGGCCGGGCTGGACGGTATCAAGAACAAGATCGACCCGGGCGAGCCGATCGACAAGGACCTCTACGACCTCGAACCCGAGGAGGCCGAGAAGGTCCGGAACACGCCGGGCTCGCTGGGCGAGGTGCTCGACGCGCTTGAGAGGGACCACGCCTGGCTCCTCCAGGGTGATGTCTTCACCCCCGACGTGATCGAGACCTGGATCGGCTACAAGCGGGAGCGCGAGCTGGCCCCGATCAACCTCCGGCCCGTCCCCTACGAGTTCTTCCTCTATTTCGACCTGTAATCCGCAACCCGGGAAGTTCGTGCACGGCCGAGGGCGGCCGTGCCCCAGGCTCTGGGCCAGCCGCCCCGGCGGGCAGGCCGTTTCGTCCGGGAATGCGGAACTTCCGGAGCGTAGGGATGGATTGCCCACCGGCCAGGGGCCGGTGTCACCAGAAATGGCGGGAACATCCTGGTGCGGTGTTGCGGAATCGCCTTGGTGGTTTCGCCCCTCACCTGAACCCTCTTCCACGGGAGAAGAGGGGACCGGAACTCTTCCTCTCTCTCCCGGGGGGAGAGGGCCGGGATGGGGGCACCTTCAGGGAAATCCTCCCGTGAGGCAAGGCTGCCAGGCCGCACGACCTTCTCTCCTCCAGCATCGATCATCTCCCCTCAGCGCATTGATCGTTCCCCCAAGCGGGACCTCTCGATTTTAGATTACGGATTTCCGTGAACTTCCCGGAGGGCTCGCGCGTCTTCAGGATTCAAGCGATCCGATGATTGCCGTCGGATTCCTCGAGGGCCTGCACCCGACCGCATGAGCTTACAAACGGGAAGGGCCGACGCGTGTGGTCGGTCATCGGTTCGAATCCTACTCTGTCCTCGCGGGCCATCCGCAAGGCTGGGCCGCGGAGAGGAGGGGCATCGCTCCTGGAACTCATGCCGGCCTTTTTTCCGAGACACAACGGAGGATGCGATGGTCGAACACGTCCGCGAGCGGACCGTCGTGCATATTCGCTTCGATGGCCGCAGCCTCGATCTCCCGCTGGACGACCTTGACGTGGGGCCTCGGTCCGACGACGGCGAGATCAAGCGCGCCCTGGCCCGACATCTCGATGTCCTCGAGGAGAAGCTGCGTGACTATGTGGTGGACCGGCATGAGACCGGCAACCTGACCGTCCGGCCCGAGGCCGTGTTCGGTTAAACGAGACTCGAGGAAACCAGCCCGTACCCGACCGCAACAGCCTCCAAACAACCTTTCTCAAGGTGTTGGGGGTTCGAATCCCTCCGGGTCCACTTTCCGTGACCGGACCCGTAGCTCAATCGGAACGAGCACTTGATCGTTTTGAAAGCTGCTGCGACTCGTACGGGTTTTGAGGTCCAGAGACAGGGCGATGAGGCCGGTGCCCTTCTTCAGGTGGCCGGTCCGATTCGCGAGGAGACAGCCCGCGCCCGACGGCATGAGCTTACAAACATAGCTCAGTGGTAGAGCGCAGCATTGGGGATGCTGAGGTCGAAGGTTCGAGTCCTTCGGTTTCTCAACGGCTCCTGCGACTTGTGCGGGTTGATCTGAAGGAAGGGAGGGCGATCGTCATGGCGGCACCCGAGCAAGACCTTCGGCTGGAGATCCTGAACACGCTGCTGACGACGCCGCACCGCAAGCTCGAGCAGATCTGGCCGGTGCACCGCGAGCTGGTCGAGCAGGACCCGCGGTTCTACGTCCGGCTGGCGGCCTGGTACCACGACCATGGCGACGTCCGCGACCACAAGGAGATGTTCATCGTCGCCTTGTGCTGAGCGCCTTCGAGGGCCACCGCGACGTCGGCCTGGCGCTGCTCCGCGGCCTGCCGCCCTACGAGGTGGTCCGCGTGCTCGACTTCATCCACGGCCGCAAGGCGACGCGGAAGGTCCGCGCCGCTGCGGCGAAGGAGGCCAGGCAGCGGCAAGGCGGCCAAGGCAAAGGCCGCCAGGGGCGCCGGCGCCGATCGCCACGGTCGTCGAGGAGTTCGGCCTGTTCCGCAACCCGCCGCGTGCGCTGCGGACCGAGATCATCCGCTACCTGCGCGAGCGCGAGGCGGACCCCGACTGGTTCGACAGCACCGTGCTGGTGGCGCGCAAGGCGCTCAAGCGGCTGTACGCGCTGCTGCACGTCGCGCCGGGCGAGCGGGCGCAGAAGATCCTCTTCGACGAGGAGCCGCCGGCCGACAGCCGGCTCTTCGCGCTGAAGGAGCTGGCCAAGGCCGAGGGCCCGGCCGATCAGGCCCGCGCCATCGTCGAGCACGCGATCCCGTACCGCGTGGCGGCCACGGTCATCAAGCAGATGACGCCGACGGTCCTGCTGGCGCTGATCGACCGGATGAGCCCGCAGGAGTTGATCAACAACCTGGGCTCGCTCCGCCGCCGCGGCGCGTTCGACAACCCGGACCTCAAGGCGCTGATCGAGGCGAAGCTGGACGAGGCCAAGACCGCCACGCGCGTCAGCGCGTTCAAGGCGGAGGAGGCCGTCAAGGCGGCTGACCTTTCCGAGGACGTCCGCCGCACGCTGGAGGAGGTCGCCGACGCGCAGGTCAAGGCCAAGGGACGGATCGACCGGCCGACCGCCCTGCTGATCGACAAGTCGGCGTCGATGAGCCTGGCGATCGAGCTGGGCAAGCGGATCGGCGCCCTGGTCTCGGCCGTCAGCGCCTAGGCGCTGTACGTCTACGCCTTCGACACCGCTGGCCTACCCGATCGAGCCCGCCGGCGCCGACCTGGCCGCCTGGGAGAAGGCTCTCAGGGGCATCACGGCGGGCGGGTCGACCTCGTGCGGCGTCGCCGTCGAGATGCTGCGGCGCAAGAAGCAGTACGTCGAGCAGATCATCATGGTCACCGACGAGGAGGAGAACACCGCCCCGCTGTTCGTCGAGACCCTGAAGAAGTACCGCGAGGAGGTCAAGGCCGACCCCAACGTCTGCTTCGTCCGCACGCCCGGCGCCGTGACGCTGCTCGAGGACCAGTGCCGCAAGGCAGGGATCATGGCCGACGCGTTCCAGTTCACGGGCGATTACTACGCGCTGCCGAACCTGGTGCCGCTGCTGACCCGCCCGTCGAAGCTGGAATTGCTCATGGAAATCCTCGAGTACCCGCTGCCGGCCCGCCAGTCGGCCTGAGCGGGGCTCAACGGAATCAACCGAGGCCCGCGCCCGACCGCGAGAGCTTACAAACCAACCCAGCCTCTCACGCTGGTCCCTGAAAAGGACCTGGTCACGAAGGCTCCTGGAACTTGCGCGGACTCGGTTGTCTCACGGAAAACCCCGGGCTCAAGTCCTCAGATTCGGTGTAATCCCGGCGGGTCCGCGACGCGGACCATCCCTAACGATGTTCGCAAGCTCGGCAGTTCTCATGAGTTACGTCGTGGTCCGCGCGGCGAACCCAACGAGAGGATTCGAGGGGCGATTCGAGGGCCAACGAGGATTCATAACCCACGTGACGTCCATAGCTCATCGAAACGGTGTCCAAAGATTATGATGCGAATACCGGGGTCTGCTGCCCGACCGCAGGAGCGTACAAACCGAACTTTCCCAAAAGAAGGTTCAAGCCTGAAACGCTTGAAAACGAACGCTCTTGGAACTTGTGGCGGGCTCCGGTTTTCCTTTCACCCCATGGCCCGGACATCCCTTTCCCCCGAGACCCGGTGGTCCTTGCCGTGGCGGCATTGAAGCGGCTCCATGACACCCTGAATCGCCTGGCGGCGGCCGAGGCGGAGTCGTTCGCCCGCGAGTTCCTGGCGCCGAGGCTCCGCGGTGGTCGCGTGCAAATTCGGATCTCCGGAGTTGTCTGCCGGCTCAAGGTCGAGCCCGAGAGCTTCGAGGGCTGGGGCGTCTTCCGGCCGACCTCCTCGACCACCGCGCAACTGGTCCGCCCGGCTCGGCTGGCCGAGCGGAAGCAGTATCTAGAGCTGCTCCCGCTGTTGCGGCTGATCGTCTGCCGGCGCGACGGCGACCAGTGGCTGGCGATCCCCGCGCACCGAGCCGACACCCGGTTCCGGATCGAGGGCCTCATGCTCGTCCGATTGATTGAGGAGGCCCAGCTCTTCGAGGTCCTCCACACGCGGTTCGACGGCGCACAGTGCTGGTATGAAGGCCCCGACCCCCGCCGCGACCCGGCGACGGCGGCCTACCTGCGCAGGCGCTCGGGCGGCATGGTCGAGCCCGAGCAACTGAGCCGTCCCGGGCTGACTGCCGAGGAGCGGGTCGCCTACGCGCTGTACTACCTGCCCAGGCTCCAGGCTGCGGAGGCGGCCCGGCGCGACCGGATCGAGGAGCGGCTCCGCACGGCCCTGGCCCACGCCGACGCCACACTGGGCGACTACACCGAGCGCGACGGCGTCTACCGCGTGGCCTACGAGCTGGACGGCCGGCGGCACGTCTCCGTCGTCGCCAAGCATGACCTGTCCGTCCAGACGGCCGGGATCTGTCTGAGCGGCCAGGACCGCCGCTTCGATCTGCAAAGCCTCGTCGGCGTGCTCCGCGAGGCGCAGCGCCAGAGGCGCGGTCGTCCAGGTCGGGCCCGATCCGGACACGATGCTGGAGGAGGACTCTTGAGACGTGCATCCCCCCGAACCTTGAGCCATCGAGCGGCCGAGCAATACGGGACGCTTGTCGGCGCGCGGCGCGGCCGGATCTGGCACACGCGGCGGATCCACCATCGCTCCGGCGCCGCGACGAGCGTCCGGTTCGACGGCATGAGGGTGCTCCGTCGTGAAGAAGGTCGGCGCGACGTACTGGGGTTCTACCACACCCACCCCGACGGTGCTCCCCACCCCAGTGCCCGCGACGTCCGGACCATGCGGGCCTGGTGCTCGGCCTTCGGCAAGCCGCTGCTCTGCGTGATCGCCAGCCCCGAGGGCCTGGCGGGTTTCCGGTTCGATGAGGACGAGGTATCCGACGGCGTCCCCCTGGCGTCGGTCGAGGTATTTCCCCGCGGGATGATGTTAGGAATCGAGGCCGATGGCGGGTAAGTTCCACCACGAGGAGATCTCTCGCGGGCCGGATCGTCTGGCCCGGCTGGCGTCGGTCCCGCTGACCGTCTGCGGCGCGGGGGCCCTGGGCTCGCACCTGGCCGACAACCTGGCGCGCCAGGGCTTCCGGCAACTCAAGGCCATCGACCGCGATCGGGTCGAAGCGCACAACGTCGGCTACCCAGCTCTACGGCGAATCCGACGTCGGTGTCTGGAAGGTGGAGGCGCTCCGCAATCGCCTCTTCCGCGCCGTCGGCGTCGAGGTCGAGGTCGTCGCCAAGGAGCTGACCGGGCGCAACGCCCGGAGCCTCTTGAGGGGTTCCGGCCTCGTCCTCGACACGTTCGACAACTCCGACGCGCGCCGCCTCGTCCAGGAGCAGTGCCGGGCCGAAGGGTACCCCTGCCTGCACGTCGGCCTCTTCGCCGATTACGCCGAGGTCGTCTGGGACGAGCGCTACCGCGTGCCCCGCGACGTGGCCGGCGACGTCTGCGACTACCCCCTGGCCCGCAACCTCGTGCTGCTGGCGATCGCGGTCGCCTCGGAGGAGGTGGTCCGCTTCCTCCTCGAAGGTACCCGGTGCGACTGGTCGGCGACCCTGCGCGACTTTGCCATTCTCCCCATGGAAGGACTCGCCGCGGATTGACGCGGATCTCAGAAATAAAAAAATATGTTACCGTTTAACTGGCCACCGGTGGGGGGTGGCGGTCCAGGGTGCAGAAGTGATGGGGCGCGTGGTGAAGGCGGTCGTGAGGTTGGCCCTGATCGGCATCGGGATCCTCTTGCTGGCCCTGGGGGCGACCGTCGTGTTGACCGACCCGGCCTCGAAGACCCTGCCCTTGCGGGCGCGGTGGTAGCTCGCGGCGGTCGGCCTCCGCGGCGCCGGCCGCCACGCGGGCGACCCCCGAGGAGGCGATTCCGCAGTTCTCGGACAACTGGAGCGACGACAGCGGTTAAACGCTGACCATCCCGTTCTCGACCCCAATCATCGATCCGATATCGCCGGCAGAGCTCCGGGCCTCGTCCGACGGACGGGGGCGACGGGGGGCCGCGCTCCTGGAGAGGAAGCGCGACAGCCTGCCTCCCGGCGACCCGGCGACGCCGCGCCATAAGATCCACCGGAACGATGGAAGAAAGTCGTCGCGAAGCAAGCGGGGCCGATTCGCGCTCTCAACCGTTTGGTCGCCCCGTCATTTCCTCGCTGATCTGCCAGAGCCTCCGGGCCGTCGCCTCCTCACGAGACGCCCTGGAGGACCGGGCAACTTTCGCGCTGAGGAAATACTGCCCCGTGACGCCCTCCACGTCTGGCGCGGTCGCCAAGAACACCGATGTCTTCGCCCCCTCCTCGGGGCTGACCGCGAGCAGTCTCGCCCCGAGGCGCATCAGCCGCCCGGCCCAGCCGTCGTCCTTGAAGATGTGGGTGGCGACGAACCCCGGATGCAGGGCATTCACGGTGACGCCCGTCCCCGCCAGCCGCCTTGCCAGCTCGTAAGTGAAGAGGAGGTTGGCGAGCTTCGACTGCCCGTACGCCCGGAAACCACCATAGCCCCGTCCTCCCTGGAGATCTTCGAAGTCGATCCCCTTTGTCCAGCGGTGCGCGCCGGATGCGACGCAGATGATCCGAGAGGGTGTGCTGGCCTTGAGGAGATCAAGGAGCAGATTCGTCAGGAGGAAATACGCGAGGTGGTTCAGGGCGAGGGTCATCTCGATCCCGTCGGCATCTCCTGGCGCTGCATGAAGATGGCCCCGGCGTTGTTCACGAGGATGTCGAGGCGCCGGTGCCGGTCCCGGAACTCCCGGGCGAGCCGGCGGAGCTGCTCCTGGGACGAGAGGTCGGCCAGGAGGTACTCGACTGCCGGGTTGCCGGTCTGCTCCCTGATCCGCGTGGCCATCGCCTCGGTCCGCTCGGGGCTGCGCCCCGCCAGGACGACCGTGGCGCCCCTCCGGGCCAGCACCCGGGCAGTCTCCGCGCCGATGCCCGAGGTCGCTCCGGTCACCAGGCAGACCTTGCCGCTCAGGGGTTGATTCGGGTCGGGCATCCTCAGTAATCTCCATTCCTCGGGTCATGCTCGATGTCTTGAGGGACCCGACTCTGCCGCCCCGAAACACGGCGAGAGATTAAGGGGATCGCCGATGCGCACGATGCTGATTGCTTATCATGCTCAGCCTGCTCCTCCTGTCAACGGAAGCGGGACAAGATCTCCGTCGTCGTCCTCTGCGCTGGCAAGAGGGCGATGACGAGGTTCGCCCTGCAAGAGGAGTTCGTGCCGCGGTTGTCCGCGTCGAGGAGACAGCAGGACTCGTGGAACGGGAGCGGGAAGAGCCGGTACGCCCATCCCGAAGTTGCCAGTCACGGGGTGAATCGCTGAGCTTCGGTGCCGATGCGCGGCTCCCGGCGGCGTCCGCGATCGACGCGAAGGTGGGGAACGTCCGGCAGTGACATTCGCAACGCTCTCTTCCACGGGGAGTGACGCCGTTGGCTCTCGCAGGGTGGGCCTCGCGGCGCTCGGCCCGCCCTCTGGAGATGACTTGGCCCGAACGGCTCGATGTCAGCGCCGTGCGGTCAATACTCTGGCTTCGGGGCTTCCTTCTTCTTCCTGGCGACGGCGATCTTCGAGGCGACCCCCTTCTCGTGGGTCACGTGGACGCGGAGCCCTTTCTTGCCTTCGTCCTGCACCTTCTTGACAAGGTGATCCAGCTTCTCCAGGTCGAGCTTGCGAGTCCCCTTGGGGGTGACCCAATCCGTGTCGTCGGTGGTCGTGACCTCGATCTCCTTGTCGCTCTCCTTCTCGACGACAGTCACCTTCTTGCCCTCGGCATCGACCTTGGTGATCATGCCAAACAACTCGTCGGCGATCACCGGGGCGACGACCATGGCCAGGGCCACGAGACCTGAGGTCAGCGTCAACAGGAACATGCGGCGATTCTGCATCGTACCTTCTCCCCTGAGCCAATCTGGCTCGACGCCCGGCCGGGGACCGGTCGCATTTCCGGTGGGACGTGCGTCCAGGAACGGCCCGCATCACGGCCGGGACCGAAATAATATCACCCTCGATGAGGGCGAGAGGTAGAGGGGAGCGCCGCCTCATCTCGCATTTCTTGGAGAGACCGCTCCCGGGAGCGCCTGAATCACGACGCCGGCGACGCCGGTTCAGACCGAACGTCTTGCTGAAGAGTGGAAAGGACTCAACACAAAGACACAAAGAGAAGACAAAGGATGAATCTCATCCCAACGCTTCCCTTGTGTGCTTTGTGACTTTGAGTAATGAATCTCTTCGCGCCGCTCAGCCAGACTCAATCGGGTTGTGACTCAGGCTGCCGGGGCGGTGGGGCGGCAGATCCCGAGGGGGGATGGACCGGCTGGGCGGGAATGTAACCTCCTCGATACTGCGACGCATAGACATCCTGCCCGCAAGGCACGGTGGTCCCGAGGGGGCAGACGCATTTCGTGAACAACAGGGCCCAGCAATCGCCATGGGCGAAGAGGTTCCATTCACGCTGGCAACCCTGAGTGCATGTCGAATCGGGACAGCCGCCGGGCGCGCAACCGCCGGGTCCCGGACAAGCGTAACCGGCGCAGAGCGTGTCTGGCGCGGACATGACGCGGAAGCATGCGGCTTGTCGCGCGGAGCGAAGGGTGGGGAGGTGCAGCCAAGAGGGTGCGTGCGCCGGGCCGAACGCATCTCCCCCGAAGAGCCAGAGGAAGGCCAGGATACCGAGTGCGGTGAGCATCGTCTCCGTCTCCAGGTCCAGAAGCATCATGCTGCCAGCACGGAATCACCATCGTCGCCCGACGCAGGACGACGATTCCTGTCGATTTCTCTCGTGACGATCGAATCTTGGTCTCCGGCGAGACCGTTCCATCGGGACGCGGAACGTCGATCCGATATTGGAGAAGATCGGCAGATGGAGGGGACTTGATAAGCCATTCCGGTGGCGTCGGAAACGATGGGTTCGGTTTCGATCGTTCGTCGGTCTACCCCATCCCGGTCTGACCGGAGCCGGCGGGGTACGGTCATGACCCTCCCTCGACTGAGGCATCCGGGCCGTCTCCTGGCACAACTCCCGGAACCATGTGTCCGAGAAGGAGACACAGCGACCGCTCGGGTTGGTCAGGACCCAGACCCTGGCGCCGGCGATCGCCTCGGCCTGCCGTCCGAGTCGCGCCCGTTTGCGTCCGAAGGCCATCCGGTACGCGGTGATACCAAGGAAGGCGACGACCCCCGGCCGATGGCGACGCACCTTGGCCTCCAGCCGTCTCCCGCCGACGACCAACTCCTCGGCCGTCAGCTCGTCCGCCGCCCCGGTCGCCCGGTCCACGATGTTGACGATCCCATACCCGAGCGTCAGGAGTTCGCGCTCCTCGCAAGGGCGCAGGATCCGGCTGGTAAAACCCCCCGCGTGCAGCGCGGGCCAGAAACGATTGCCGGGACGCGCGAAGTGATGGCCGACCGCCGCCGAGTAGAGGCTCGGGTTGATCCCGCAGAACAGGACCTTCAAGCTCGGCGCAATCAGGTCGGGGACCGTCTTGCCCCGCGCGGCCGCGACCTCGGCCGCTGTCGGCCGCCGTGGTCCCCGGGGGAGATTTAATTCTTCATCGTTGATCATGATGCGAAAAGGGATCGGGCGAGACCGGTTCCCGTTTGGTCGTCGCGGATTTCCTGCGTCGGGTCCGCTGTGCGGACCGGGATTGCCGCCGATCCGTTCACCCCGCAAACCCGACGGTAAGACACTCAAGCGGTCAGTGCTCTCACGATGCCGATGTTCGGAGAGGAACCGGCGGGATCATCTCCGCCCTGTCCCAGGATTTGCCGGCTCGGCCCCGAACTCAAGGAGGAAGGCCAGCACCCGCGCGAACGGCACGTCGGCCAGGGCGCCGAAGCGCGGATGACTTGTGAGCTTGGCGCGGCTCGTGGCCGGCGACGAGAGCCCGCACAGGAAGCGGGCCCACGGGCGCAGCGCAGCCAGCGCCGCGTGTCCCTCAGCTTGCAAACCCTTGAGCATCTCGGCCTCGGGCGGCCCCAGACTCCGGGTCGGAGCGGGGGGCAGCGGCGCGCGTTCCAGGCCCTGGCATCGGCCGCAGTGGCCGCAATCGGCCGGCAGGTCCTCACCGAAGTGCGCCAGCAGCCGGCGAGTCAGGCAGCTCTCCGTTTGGGCGTAATCGAGCACCCGATGCACGCGGTCGATGTCACGATGCTCGCGCTCCAGGAACCGGTTGGTCATCATCTCGCGGAGCCGGTCGACGTCCAGGTCGGCGCGGCCTCGGCGGTAGCCCTGGCGGACGCCGGTCACCTGAACGACGAGATCGCCCTGTTCCTCCAGGTAGTTCAACGCCGTGATGATCCGCTCCCGAGGCTCGCCCAGGGCCCGGACCGCCGCTGGGACGTCGAGCCTCAGCCACGTCCTCCCCTTCCGGAGTTGCCGGAACAACTTGCGCAGGAAGTCGGCACGCCGCGCGTCGAAGCGGGCGAGGATCTGCTTCGAGGTCCGGAGCGGCTGGATCTTGTATTCGGCGTAGAACGGCCCGGTTGCCTCCAGGACGCCCTCCAACTCCAGGTAGGTCAGGAGCGTCTGAACGACCAGCGGGCGGATGTCATGCGCCTGCGACAGCTCGTGGGTGGACACGTCGAAGGCCGGGCCGAGGCCCAGGACCTCGCCCAGCAGGCCGGCGATCGCCTCGGGTGTCGGGGTGTCGCCGTAGGTGAAGTTCTCCAGCGTCACAAGATCCTCGGCGCAGGCGAACAGTTCGCAATGGGCGGGCTGGCCGTCGCGGCCGGCGCGGCCAATCTCCTGCGCGAAATTCTCCAGGCTCTTGGGGAGGTTGTAGTGGTAGACCGCGCGGATGTCGGCCTTGTCGATCCCCATGCCGAAGGCGATCGTCGCCACGACAATCCCGCGCCCGGACGCCATGAAGGCGTCCTGGATGGCGTGGCGGCGGTCGTCGTCGAGGCCGGCGTGATAGGCCGAGGCGTCGAGGCCGTGCCGGACGAGGAATTCGGCCAGTTCCTCGGCCGTCTTCTGGAGGGTGACATAGACGATTGCCGGCCCCGGAGGGCGATCGCGGAGTCGTTCGAGCAACCGCCCGCGGCGTCCCTCGGCTGGGCAGGGGGTCGCATGCAGCTCGAGGTTCGGCCGGTGAAACCCGGTCTGGACGACGTCCGCGGCCTCGATCCGGAAGGCGCGGGCGATGTCGCGGGCCACCTCGGGCGTGGCAGTGGCCGTTAACGCCAGAACCCGGCCCATCCGGAGCTGCTCGGCCAGCCGCGCCAGCTTCAAGTATTCGGGGCGGAAATTGTGTCCCCACTCGCTAATGCAATGCGCCTCGTCCACCGCCAGCAACTCGATCCTCTGCCCGGACAGCGTCTGGAGGAACCGCTCCCCGGCCAGCCGCTCCGGGGCGACGTAGAGCAGCTTCAGGCGGCGGGCGCGAAGCTCGGCGAAGACCCGGCGGGCCTCGGTGGTCTCCAGGCTCGAATCGAGCCGGGCGGCGGGGACGTCATGCCGCATGAGGAAGTCGACCTGGTCCTTCATCAGCGCGATCAGGGGCGAGACCACCACGGTCAGGCCGTCGAGCAGCAGCGCCGGGAGTTGGTAACAAAGGCTCTTGCCGCCGCCGGTCGGGAAGACCGCCAGTGCCGAGCGACCCTCCAGCAGCGCGGCGACGACCCGCTCCTGCCCCGCGCGGAACTCGGCGAACCCGAAGACCTCCCGGAGCCTCCGGCGGGCCTCATTCATGGACGCCACGCTCTGTCCTCCTCCGATCGAAAAGGCCACGCCTGAGGTCGAGATCGCCCAGGCCGAAACCCATTCTCACCGATTGCTCCAGGAAGGGATACGGGCAGGAGACTCGCGATGGATTCGGTCACCGTGGGACACGCGAGAAGCCACACGCAGGGGTCGGTGGAGTGTGGCCGGGCCACTCGGAGAGCCTCGCCGTCGGGCGCCCCGTCAGGTCCTCGGGGCGCTCCAGCAGCGCCGCGCGCAGTGCTTCGACGCCGGCTTCCGCGGCCGAAGGGGCCGCGATTGACCTCCGAGGAGCATCGGCCTATGATCCCGGCCACCCGCTCGGACTCATCTCCCGTCGCGCCCGTTCTCCGCTCCTGGATGGAGGTCGTCCTTGCCGATCACTCTGGGCCTCTTGGCACTCGTTCTGCCCGGGAGTAAGGCTCCTCCGGACCGATCGCAACCCCAGCCTCCCCTCAAAGCGAGGTCTGCCGGTTCGCCCGGCCGACGATTTCCGACCGAAATCCGCGGACGGCATGTTCATCTCTTGTCCATCCTCGGCGGCGCGATCCTCTCCATGGCGTGGTGGTTCCCGCAAACCCTCGCGAGCGCCCCTTCTTGGTTGGATCGCGGCGTTTCTCCTGATCTTCGCCGTACGCGCACGGCGGGCTTATCTTCCGGTTTACTGCTACGGCCTCGCTGGCCATTCTTTGGGCTTTTACTGGATGTACAACACGATCTCCGTCTTTGGGGGATTCGCGGCGTTTCCCGCGGCGCTTGTCTTTACACTCTTCGTCGTGCTCAGCGCCTTGCAGTTCCTGCTCTTTGCCTTCATCCACCACAACCTCGGTCCTCTCCACGACGCCTACGCGCTGCGCGCTCCGACCGCACTCGTCCTTTCCGAGTTCATCGCGATTCGTCTCTTCCATTGGCACTATGGACACACGCAGATCGCATTTACCCCGTTTGTGCAAATCGCCGATATTGGCGGCGCGATGCTCGTTTCCTTCCTCATGTTCTGGCTCGCCGAGGTCGGCGTCCGAGTCATCCTTTTTCAGGAGAGACAGAGGGCCTTCCTCCTTCCTGTGATCCTCTTCAGCCTCTCACTCGGCTATGGCGTCGTCAAGATCCGCACTTTTTCCTCGGAAACTCCCGGCGAGAAACAAGAGGTCGTTCTCGTGCAAGGCAATCTCTCCCTCGCCGAAAGACTTGACCTCAGCTCTGCCCAGCGAAACATCGCCAGACTCCACGATCTGAGCCGAATGGCCGCACGCACGAACGCTCTGATCGTCTGGCCCGAGGGATCCATCCCGGCTTATATCCCGGCGGATGTCGGCTCGGTGAGGGCAGAACCCATTTTGCCGTGGATGGGAGACGGGTCGGCATTTCTCGTGGGATCCTATTCTTTTCGTGGTTCGGCGAGAAGATACAATGCGGCATTTGCCATTCACCCGGACGGAAACGTCCCCCTGCCTTACTTCAAGCAGATCCTGATTCCCTTCGGTGAGTACATGCCTTTTGCCTCGCTCCTCCCCTGGCTCAAAGAGATGAATGCGCATGCCGGTGTCTTCACCGCCGGCACGGAGGTCAAAGTCTTCGAATTCCCGATGCATCGAGGAGATGGCACGGCGTATCCTCTGAAGGTTTCGCCCCTCATCTGCTACGAGGATACCGTTCCGGCGCTGCGCGGCAGGCGACGCTCCAGGGGGCGGAACTCCTCGTGAATCTGACGAACGACATCTGGTTCGGGCGCTCGGCCGCGCCCTACCAGCATCACCTCATCGCGGCGTTTCGGGCGATCGAAAATCGGCGTTTCCTGGTGCGGGTGACCAACACGGGCCTGAGCGCCGTGGTCGACCCGCTCGGGAGGACGATCACTCAGCTACCTATCTTTTCCGAAGGAACGAGACTCACAAAAGTGAGCCTGGTCCATGATCAATCGATTTATGCCCGCTTCGTCCGAGAGAGACCCTGGTGGATCCTTCTTACGGTGAGTCTCGCGGTTATTGTTGAGAAGCGGAGGAGAGGGTTCGATCGCGCCAGTGCCCAGGATTTCGGCGAAATCTCCACGTTATTGACCTCGGTCGGCCCTTGAGTCCTTCAGCGGAGGGCTCGAAACTCTTGAAATTGAGGCGATTATCCCGTGAATTGGCGACATCCCACAAGTCGCCTCAGCCTTTGGCACCAGCGCGATTTCACTTACCAGCGTCGCCCAGGTTAGCCCCGAGGCGTCGGCCAAGAGGATCAAACTGGCCGACGGCCTGGAAGCGACGCTCTGGGCCGCCGAGCCCCAGTCCACAACCCGGCCAACATGGACATCGACTCGCGCGGCCGGGTCGGGATCTCCGAGGGGCTGCACGACCGCCTGAACAAGCCCAGGAACCGCGCCCACCAGGAGCGACGAAGGCCGACCGGATCAGGATCCTCGAGTGATTTGCTATGAGCGGTACTCAGGAATGATATTCCAGACAGCCTCTCACTCGGTGACGCTCTCAACGTCGGCCCAGCCGAGGCGTTTCAAGGGGTCGAGGACGAGCGCGGCATCGGCGACGACAACGGCGACCAGCGCGGCGGGGCGAATCTGGCGGCGCAGCGGCGGCGGCCAGCGAGGCGACGCTCACGCCGTCCAGTCGCGCGGCGAAGTGGGCGTGGTGGTCGGGCGGCAGTCCATGGACGTACAGGCCCGCGTACCGCGAGAGCAGCGCCGCGGGGGTCTCGAACTGACGGGCTTGGCCCTCGATCAACGCGCGGCGCGAGTCGTCGAGTTCCGAGGAGGTCGGGGGGCGGTCACCGACCAGCGCCTCGACCTCGCGGCGGAGGTCCTCCAGCGCCTCGGCGAGCCGGTCGGTCTGCAAGTTCGCGGCGATGACGAACGGCCCGGGGCCGCGGCGGCAGTCGAAGTGGCTCCGGACGCCGTAGGTGAATCCCTTCTCCTCGCGGAGCTTGGCGTTGAGCCGCGAGGAGAACTGGCCCCCCAGCACCTGGTTCAGGACGAGCACGTCGGTGTAGTCGGGGTCGAGCCGCGCCAGCCCGACGTGGCCCACCCGGACGGCCGCCTGAGGCGCCCCGGGCCGGTCGAGCAGCAGAACGCGCGGGCGGTTGCCCCGCGCAGTGTCAGCCAGCTCGGCGCGGCGGCCTCGGGGCCGGTCCAGCCGGCGAGGCGCTCGTCGAGCGCCTCGGCGACGTGGTCCGGGGCGACGTCACCGGCCACGACGCACGCCGCCCCGCTCGGGCCGTGGTGGCGATCGTGGAATCGCTGGAGGTCGTCGCGCATCAGCCGGGCGACGATCAGCTCCTCGCCGTCGATCGGGAGGTGGTAGGGGTGGTCCGCCGCGTAGAGGGCGCGAAGCAGGCCGCGATGCGCCCGCGCCTCGGCGCTATCGCGCTCGGCTTTCAGCGCGGCCAGGGTCTGGCCGTGGATCCGCTCCCACTCCGACGCGGGGAACGTCGGGTTGCGAAGGACGTCCACCGCCAGGTCGAGGCTGGGCCCGAGGTAGGGGGTCAGGCACTGGAAGCTGATGCACGAACCGTCCCAGCCGCAACTGGTCGAGAGGCTGGTGCCCATCTGCTCAGCCTCGCGGGCCAGGTCGAGCGACGTACGCGAGGCAGTCCCCTCGTCCATCATCAAGGCCGTCAGTTGCGCCAGGCCGCCGGCCCTGGGGACCTGCCACGCCGCCCCCCGCCCAGGACAAAGGTGGCCGCGACAATCGGCAGGTCGCGGCGGGGAATCACCCAGAGCGGCACCCCACAGCGCAAGGTCCTCGTCTCGGGCCGGGGGGCGCGGAACCGCGCCGCCGGGGCGCTCGGAGGCGGGACCGAGCGGTCGAGTGGAATCACCGCTGGTGCCGCCTGCCGGCCCAGGACCGTCAGCGCCACCCGGTGCGCCCGACCACGTACCGTCGCGCCATGTCGCGGACGGCGTCGGGCGTGACCTGCTGATATCGCTCGACGTCGGAGGTGATCCGCCCCGGGTCGCCGAGATAAGTGTTATAGGTGTTGAGCCGGTCGGCCACGCCACCGAACCCGCCGATGTTGTCGAGCGCGTAGAAGAAGCCCGCGAGCCGGCCGTTCTGGACCCGCTTCAGCTCCTCGGCCGTCACGCCCGACTCGGCGACCGCCGACAGCTCGGCGTCGATCAGGGCGCGGGCCTGGTCGCGCGACCGGCCGGGCCGGAGCGTGGCGTGGACGCCGAAGCTGCCTGCCAGCTCGCGGCCCGCCTGGTACGCCATCACGTCCTGCGCCAGCTCACGCTCGACGACCAGCTTGCGGTAGAGCCGGCTCGACCTGCCCCGCGCCAGGATGTCGGCCAGGAGCAGCAGCGGCGCCTCGTCGGCATGGAAGTGCGGGACCGTCAGCCAGGCGAGGTAGACGCGATCGAGCTCGACGCGATCGTGGAGCGGGATCTCGACATCGCGGTCGAGCCGCGGCATCGGCGCCCAGGGCCGCAGCGCCTTGGCACCCCCGGCGATCGGGCCGAATAGCGCGCGGCCAGCGCCAGCGCCGCGATCCTTGTCGATGTCGCCGACCAGGCAGAGGCTCGCGTTGCCCGGGACGTAATAGCGGCGGAAGAATTCCTCGACGTCCTCGCGGGTCGCCGCCTCGACGTCCTCCATGACCCCGATCGTCAGCCAACTGTACGGGTGGTCGGGTGGGTAGAGTGCCTCGGAAAGGTGTTGCCAGACCATGCCGTAGGGCCGGTTTGCGTAGTTCTGCCGGTACTCGTTCTTGACGACGTCTTTCTGGATCCGGAGCTTGGCGTCGTCGAGGGCCGGCAGCAGGTGCCCCATCCGGTCCGATTCCATCGCCAGAGCCAGCTCGACGTGCGCCGGGGGGATGTCCTCGAAGTAGTTGGTCCGGTCGCTCGAGGTCGAGGCGTTGACATTGGCCCCCAACCGCTGGAGCGGTTTGAAGAAGTCGCCCGGATAGTGCTCGGAACCCTCGAACATGAGGTGCTCAAACAGGTGCGCGAACCCGCGCTGCCGCCGTTCCTCGTTCTTGGAGCCGACGTGATACCAGAGGTTCACCGCCACCAGCGGCAGATGCCCTTGAGGGCGCACGATCACGTCGAGGCCGTTGGCAAGCGTGGTTTTCGTGAAACGAATATCAGGCAGTCGCAGGGGAGATGTCATGGGACGGGGCGCGTTCCCTGTTCTGGGAGGTTATCGAAGCATCTCCCCCCTCCCACGGTTAAGAGGGTCGGGGGGCCGTTCCGAACGCGCCTCACCCTAAACCCTCTCCCGGAGGGCGAGAGGACCGGATCTTTCCTCCCCCCTCCCTCCAGGAGAGGGCCGGGGTGAGGGGCCGGGCCACCCTCGCCCCCCGCCCGATCTTGGGGAAAGACGAGAAAGCCCGTTGGACGCCCACGGAGGGCATTTCTCGGTCACAAACCACGATACCCGAAGTAGTGTTTCGTGCCTATCCGGCGCCGATGCCCGCAAGAATCGCGCACTCACCGGTTTTTCTCTTTCCGCCAATTGCGTGGACGATATAATACCCGTTTGAGAAGATGGTTTTTCTAAAAAAAAATTCACGGTTTGGAGAAATCGCTTGAGGGCTCCGAGCGCCGGAGCTTGGCCGAGTGGTTTGAAAGCTTCAGGAGACTTTTCCCAAACGGTCGGCCCAGGCGTTGTGTGACGACACCTCTGTCGCGCGGCCGCGCCACGGTCGCCAGGGCCTCAGACAAGGTCGGGTCGTGAACTGGGACGATATCATTACCGACGCCACCGCAACCGATACCGGGATGCGCCGTTCCAATAACCAGGACAACCACACGGTTGTCCGCGCTCCGACCATCGAGACCTGGCGTCAGCGTGGCCATCTGTTCATGGTGGCCGACGGCATGGGGGCGCACGCCGTCGGCGAACTGGCGAGCAAGATGGCCTGCGACAACATCCCCCACAACTACCATAAGACCAGGACCGGCACGTCGATCGAGGCGATCACCAAGGCGTACCGCGAGGTCGGCGCGCTGATCCACAGCCGTGCCAGCGCCAACGTCGACTTCCAGGGAATGGGGACGACCTGCTCGACCCTGCTGCTCCTGCCCGAAGGGGCGCTGATCGCGCACGTCGGAGACTCGCGCGTCTATCGGATCCGGAATGGCCGGATCGACCAGCTCTCGTTCGACCACAGTCTGGCCTGGGAGCTTGTCCGGCGCAATCACCTCACGCTCGAACACGCGAACCTGGCGGTCCCCAAGAATGTGATCACCCGGAGCCTGGGCCCCGACCCCAACGTCGAGGTGGACACCGAAGGCCCCCTGGCCGTTGAGCCCAGCGACGTCTATCTGCTTTGCTCCGATGGCCTGACCGGCCCGGTGGCCGACCCCGAGCTCGGTGCCTTCGCGGGCAATTTCCATCCCAAGGACGCCTGCCGCTACCTGATCAACCTGAGCAACTTGCGCGGCGGTCTCGACAACATCACTGTCCTGATCCTCCGGATCGGCCTCTGGATCGAGCCCAACTCCGCCGGCGATGTCCCCACCACGCCTCACGACAAGGACAAGGGTAAGAAGAAGTGGCACTCGAGCCTCGCCGACCTGTTCCATCTCCGCCCCCGTTCCACGACCCCCGCCATCGTCGAAGACCACCCCTACCGTTCCGCCGACTGCCCGATCAACCCCGAGCTGGTCGAACGCTTCTCCGACCTGACGCGCCGCATCCAGACGTATGCCATCGATCATGCGTGGTCGCTCGATTGGAATCAGTTCGCGCAGTATCGTCGTCAGGAGACGGAGGCGCGGGCCGCGGGGAATCAGCGGGCGGCGCTGCGCAGCCTGGGTGAGATGATGGTGCTGCTCGGTGTGGCCGCGCGGTTCCATCGCAAGGCGAGCAGTCACGTGGTCTGAAGCGGCGTTTCTCGCAAAGCGCGCAAGGTTTTCAAGTTCTTTGCCTTGTGCTTTTCCGAGAAACGTCCCTGGCTTCTTCCGAAGGCTCCATGCCCCCACCAGAACATCCTGATGCCGCAACGATTTGTGTGCGGGCGGCGGGCGAGCCGACCGCGACGCCGGCGCCGCTGGCGCCGGCGCTGCACCTGAGTGCCGTCTATCGCGTGGCGGGCCTGGAGCAGCTCGATGCCCTGTACGAGGGGCGGGAGCCGGGGTTCATCTACGCGCGGGACGGGCATCCCAACGCGGCGCAGTTGGCCGCAAAGGTCGCGGCCCTGGAGGGGGCGGAAGCGGCGCTGGTCTGCGCCTCGGGCATGGCGGCCGAGTCGGCAGTGTTCCTGGCCGCGCTGGGCCAGGGGGACGAGGTCGCGCTCTCGGAGGGGCTTTACGGTCGGACGGAGGCGCTGGTCGGCCGCGAACTGGCGCGGTTCGGGATCGGGCACGCCGTCTTCGACGCTACGCGTCCCGAGACATTGCACGCCGTGCTGACGCCTGCCACCCGGCTGGTCTTCGCCGAGACGCTCTCGAACCCGCTGGTCCGCCTGGCCGACATCGAGGGCCTGGCGGACGTCGCGCACGGCGCCGGGGCCCGACTGGTGATCGACCACACCTTCGCCCCCTTGCTCTGCCGGCCGATCGCTCTGGGGGCCGAGGCCGTCACGCACTCCGCGACGAAGCTGATCGGTGGGCACAGCGACCTGACGCTCGGGCTGGTCGCGGGCCCTCGGGAACGGATCGCCCGCGCCTCGGTGGTGGCCTCGACGTTCGGGCTGACCGGCGATCCCTTCCAGAGTTGGCTCGCCCTGCGCGGGGTGGCGACGCTCGCGCTCCGCTCGGCCCGAGCCTGCGCGACTGCCCTGAACCTTGCCGAGCGCCTGGCGAGCCTCGAGCGCGTCCGCGCCGTGCATTACCCGGGTCTGGCGCGTCACCCCGACCACGCCGCGCGATCCGCGTTTTGAAGGGGGGCTTCGGGACGATCGTGACGATCGACCTGGGTGGCCGCGCCGAGGCCGACGCCTTCATCCGAGATCTGCGCCACATCCCCTTCGCGCCGAGCCTCGGCGACGTGGCGACCACGCTCAGCCACCCCGCCACCACCAGCCACCGCGGCCAGACCGCCGAGCCATGGCGGAGGCAGGGGATCACGCCCGGCCTGGTCCGGCTCTCGATCGGGCTGGAAGATCCCGACGACCTCTGGGAGGACTTGAACCAGGCGCTCGGTTCGCGGTAAGGGACGCGTCAAGGGGCAACCCGTCCTCGACTCCGAAAAATCTCGTTCTCCCCGCTGCACGCTGGTCCGGCTTCAGGGCGGATCATACCCGCCTGGATTCCAGGGATGGCACCTCAGAACTCGCCTGACACCTTTGTATAATCCCATGAACAGACCATATTTTTTCAAGGCGCCGATCGTGTAGCGGCTGCAACTGGGTTCGAAGCGGCAGACCGGGCCGAAGGCGGAGAGCAAGGGACTGAGGGTGAGTTGATAGAGCCGGATGGCCAGAATGAGCAAGCCGATGACGATCTGGCCGGGCCAATGCCAGGGTGCCGCGAGGGTCATGAGGGGGCCTTCGCCGGGCGAGGTCCCAGCCGGCGCGCGACGGTCCGGGCCAGGTCGGGCAGGGCGCGGCGGGCCTCGGCGAAGGTCAGCGCCGGGCCTCGGGGGACGACGACCAGGTCGATCCCCGCGGGCAGTTCGGCCTTGCTCAGGCGGAACGCCTCGCGGAGCAGGCGCTTCACGTGGTTGCGGGCGGCGGCGGATCGGATCTTTTTGCGACCGACCGAGATCCCCAGCCGCGGGTGGTCGCGGCCATTCTCGGCGCCGTAGACAACCATTGTGGTACTGGAAGCCGACCGTCGCCGCTCGAACGCGCGGCGGAAGTCGTCGGGATGGCTAATCCGTTCGTAGGGCCGGAAGGTAGCTCGGGTCACGGGGGTTCGGGCTCGCGTTGTTCGGTGAGCTTGATCTCGCTCTCGGGGAGTCGGCCGGCATGAGTCGGGCCGAGTTGTTCTCGGATCAGGCGGCCCCGGCGTACGAGGTGCCAGAGGGCCAGGAGCCCCCAGGTGGCGCTGGCGAGAAGGCTGACCCCGAGCAGTGAGACAGCCAGCCGGGCGACCCGGCGGGTCTCGGGCCGCTCCAGAAGGTGTTGCCGCCGGTCGGGGGGCGGTTCAGGCATCGGGTCCGGGCTCGCTCTCGTCCTCCAGGGCCTCGCGAAGCCTGCGGGTCAGGACGTCAAGTCGGTGATGGACCTCAGCCAGATGCGCGTGGAGCTTCAGGATCGCCTCGATCCCCGCGAGGTTGATCCCCAGGTCGCGCTGGAAGCTCAGGACGGTCCAGATCCGGCGGATCTCGGCCGGCTCGTAGCCTTCGACGGGCCCGTCGCGGACCGCGTGGACCAGCCCATGCGCCTCGTAGCGGATCAGCAGTTGTATCGGCACTGCGAGATTTTGCGGCGACTTGGTCGCGGGGGATGATCGAATGTGTCATCGGCGGTCAGGGCCCCGAATGCCGTGCCTGGTCCTCGGATGGTTACCAAAGCCCGTCGCGCGGGTGTTGCGGATTCCGCTGGGCGAACTCAGTGATGAGGCGTCGGCTCGTATCGTCGAGGGTCCTGGGCACGACGATCTTGACGACGAGGAAGAGGTCGCCCGCAGGTTGATTGCCTGACGCGGGGAGTCCCTGGCCGCGCAGCCGGAGCTTCTGGCCGCTGGAGGTCCCGGGGGGGATGGTCAGCGACTTCAGGCCGTCCAGGGTGGGCACGTCCACCTTGGCGCCGAGGATCGCCTCGGCGATCGTGATCGGAACTTCCACCGAGAGGTTGCGACCGTCTCGGGTGAAGTAGGGGTGCGGCTCGACGGTGACGGTGATCGTCAGGTCGCCGCGGAGCGTGCCCTTGTCGCGCCCGGCCTCGCCCTGACCTCGGAGCCTGAGCTTGGCGCCCGACTCAATGCCGGGGGGAATCTTGACGACGAGCGTCTCGCGTCGGCCGTCCTCGCGTTCGATGTCGACTTTGGTCTCGCCGCCGCGAACCGCTGTGAGGAAGGGGATCGTCAGGTGCGCCTCGACGCTGCGGCCAGACCGAGGCCCCGCGGCACGCCGCCCCGCTCGGCCACCGCGCATCCGGCCGAGCAGCTCTTCGAAGATGCCGCCGCCCGCCTCGCCGCCTTCCACCGTCCCCGCCCCAGGCCCGCCGGGGCCGAAGAACTCGCTGAAGTCGAACTCGGAGCCCCCCGGCCCCGCCTGGCGCGACGCCCATTCCGAGGCGCCCGACCTGGGCCCCGCCGCGGCCATCCCCTCGAACGCAGCCGTGCCGTAGCGATCGTACAGCGCCCGCTTCTCCGCGTCGGAGAGCACGTCGTACGCCTGCTGCGCTTCCTTGAAATTGGATTCGGCCGTCTTGTCGCCCGGGTTGACGTCCGGGTGATATTTCCGCGCCAGCTTCCGGTACGCCTTCTTGACCGCTTCGGGCGAGGCGTCGCGCGCCACACCAAGCACTTCGTAATAATCGCGTTGGGCCATGGTGGTGACGGGCCTCGTGGGCTCGCAAGATGCGGCCAGGATTGATCCGCAGGAAAGCTTCCTACATTTTCCATTCCAATTCTAGCTCGATTGTGGCCCGATTCAAGCGAAGCTTTGGGCCGGCCCGAGGGACCGGCCGGAGACTCTCGGCGCACGGCCTGCCCGTTGATTTGGTCGAGGGCACCGGTTAGCTTTTGGGGCCATGGTCTTCGCGCATTCCCGGACTGCTGGCTCAAGAGCACAGGAAAGACGCCATGGGAGCCGACGCCCGCCTGGCCGAGTTGCAGTTGGAATTGCCCCCCGCTCCGAAGCCTGTGGCCACTTATGTGACGGCCCTTCGGTACGGTGACTTGCTTTACGTCTCGGGCCACGGCCCACTCCGGCCCGACGGCTCGATGATCCTCGGCAAGGTCGGCGGCGACTGCGACGTCGTGGTCGGTCAGAACGCCGCGCGGCAGACCGGCCTGTCGATCCTGGCGACCCTCCGCAGCCACCTCGGCTCGCTCGACAAGGTCGTCCGGCTCGTCAAGGCGTTCGGGATGGTCAACAGCGCCTCCGACTTCAAGGACCACCCTCTGGTCCTCAATGGTTTCTCCAACCTGATGGTCGAGGTCTTCGGCGAGGACGCCGGCAAGGGCTCCCGCAGCGCCGTTGGCATGGGCTCGCTGCCCGGCGGCATCGCTGTCGAGATCGAGGCGATCTTCCAGGTCCGCGATTGACGCGAATCGAACGCGACGTCTTCGAAGCCACCTACGACCTGGCTCCTGCGCGAGAAACTCTTCTATCTCATTTCGGGATTCGTTCGTCCATTTTGGACCGAAACACCTTGACGTCCGGGTGCATCGTGTAGAGCCGGTCTCCCTCGGGACCTGGCACGAGGATGGCGCTGGAGCAGTTGTTCGCGACGATCGGGTTGCCAGGATATTTCTCCCAATGAATCAGGTCGCGGGAGCGTGCGAGGTTGATGGTCCAGTCCTTCCAGGGACGGTGGGCGTTGGCGTGGTAGAAGGCGTAGTAGGCGCCGTCGCGCTTGATGACCTGATTGAGTGCGACGGCCTCACGGTCATAGGGCTCGGGCCCTCGGGCGAGGACGGGCGCGTCTTGCACGTTGGTCCAGATACGGCCATCCTTCGAGGTGGCCAGCCAGACGCCCTGATCGCCCCGCTCATAAAAGAGGGACCACGTCCCGTCCTCAAACCAGGCGGTCGGAGTGCCGTAGGGGCCGGGGCTCAACGGGGTTCCGTCGGCATTCCGGATGCCGAGCGATCCCCGATCCTCCCAGTGGACCCGATCGCGCGAGGTCAGCAGGTGCGTGACGTCGTCCTTCCCCTCGGCGAACATCCAATATGTGCCGTCGCGGCGGACGACGCAGACATCCTCGACCCACGACTTCGTGAAGATCGGGTTGGCGGGGTCGCGCGACCAGTGGAGGCCGTCGGACGAGGTGGCGTGGCCCAGGAACTTGGTTGGCGACTGGTCATCGTTGTAGCCGGTATACCAGAGGTGGTACGTCCCGTTCTCGACCAGGATCCAGCCGCGTTCGCGGATCTTTCGGTCCCAGGAGTCGTCCCCCGCCCCCTGGAAGACCGGGTTGCCCGCGGTCGGCGACCACTCGACCAGCGCCCTCGGGAACTCGTCGGCGACGGCCGAGCTGATCGAGAACGCCAGGAAAACGAGGGCGAGTCGGATTTCGTAAGAAAAACGCAACGGATCTCCCCTCGGCGAGGTTGTTGATCGAATCGTCCGGCCCACTCTAGCGGCCTTGGCCGGGTCGGGGCAAGCATGCCCATCCGGGGGATCTCAACTCTCGACGTCGGTTTTGCGACGATGCCTTGCGTCCCCCGACGTTCGACGATAAATTAAGGAGCATCCCACCGCCGGGGCGGTAGCTCAATTGGGAGAGCGCAGCGTTCGCAATGCTGAGGTTGAGGGTTCGATCCCCTTCCGCTCCACTAAGCATAACCTCGGCTGATTCCTCGGCTTAGAATCTCCATCCGGTCGAGGTTCGGAAAAAACCACGGACCGCGCGTTACGATGACGGGGCCGAGTTGATCGCGTTGCGCCGGAGTACCGCGACGGGGTTGCGCTATGGCACCCCGATCTGGGTCGGGCAACTCGCCGCTCTTGGGCCTGGATCTGACCCTTCGCCCCCGCCGCCGACCGCGGAAGGATTCCGGCCGAGGGACTGCCGGAGCGAACAACGCCCGACCGGAGGATTTAAACAGGAAGCTTGGCGATTCCGACCCGCCAAGACCTGGACGGGGTATTCTCGCGACGCGGGGGTGATCGGGAGCATCAGGTCATGCTAGACTGATGTGACGCGTGTCGAGGCGAGGCAGCTTCGGGCGCGTTGGTCCGAAGTCCCCTGGCGGACGGTGGGAACCCTCCATGCTCGCGAAGCTCTCGTCGTACACCCTGGTCGGGATCGACGCCGCCCCGGTCGAGGTCGAGGTGGACGTCTCGTCGGCCTCGATGCCCAAGACGGTGCTGGTCGGGCTGGCCGAGGCGGCCGTCCGCGAGAGCACGCACCGGGTCGAGCGGGCGCTGGTCAACTCGGGCTACCGCCGGCCGATCGATCGCGTCGTGATCAACCTGGCGCCGGCCGACCTGAAGAAGGACGCCGGCGGGTTCGACCTGCCGATCGCGCTGGGCCTGCTGCTGGGCAGCGGCCAGGTCGCCTTCGAGCGGCCGGGCCGCTTCGCGGTCGTCGGCGAGCTGGCGCTGACCGGCGAGACCCGGCCGATCAAGGGCGTGCTGGCGATGGCCCTGGCCGCCGCCGCCGAGGGGCGCGACGGCCTGCTCGTCCCCGCGGCCAACGCGGCCGAGGCGGCCGTGGTCGAGGGGATCGCCGTCTATCCCATCGGCAGCCTCGCCGAGGCGGTCGGGCTTCCTCTCCGGGCCAGCTCGACATCGGACCCCAAGGCAGTCGACCTCGACGAGGTCTTCCAGCGGCTCGCGCACACCGAGGATGACTTCGTCGACGTCAAGGGGCAGGACTACGCCAAGCGGGCGCTGGTGATCGCGGCGGCCGGCGGGCACAACGTCCTGATGATCGGCCCGCCCGGGCACCGGCAAGACGCTGCTGGCCAAGCGGCTGCCGACGATCATGCCGCCGCTGACGCCCGCCGAGAGCCTGGAGACGACGCGGATCTACAGCGCCATGGGCCTGCTCCGGGCGGGCGAGCCGCTGATGGCGGTCCGCCCGTTCCGCTCGCCCGCACCACTCGGTCAGCGACGCCGGCCTGGTCGGCGGCGGCAGCACGCCGCAGCCGGGCGAGATCAGCCTGGCGCACAAGGGCGTCCTGTTCCTGGACGAGCTGCCCGAGTTCAACCGCAAGACGCTCGAAGTGCTCCGCCAGCCGCTGGAGGAGGGCCAGGTGACGATCAGCCGGGCGCTGCGGAGCACGACCTTCCCGGCCGACTTCGTCCTGGTCGCGGCGATGAACCCGTGCCCGTGCGGCTACCGGGGCGACCCCCGCCGGGCCTGTAACTGCACGCCGCCGCAGGTCGAGAAGTACCTGAGCAAGATCTCGCGGCCCGCTGCTGGACCGGATCGACCTGCACGTCGAGGTCCCCGCCGTCCCGTTCACGCAGCTGGCCGAGGCGCCGCCCGGTCCGACCTCGGCCGACCTGCTGGCCGAGGTGCTCCAGGCCCGCGCCCGCCAGGCCGAGCGGTTCGGGTCGAAGGGCCCGGGGGTCAACGGCCGGATGACGCCGCGGCAGGTGCGGAAGTACTGCCCGCTGAAGCCCGAGGCGCTGGGCTTCCTCAAGGCGGCGATGGAGGAGCTGGGCCTCTCGGCCCGCGGCGCACGACAAGGTCCTGCGGGTGGCGCGGACGATGGCCGACCTGGAGGGCTCGGACGAGATCAAGCCGCAGCACGTCGCCGAGGCGGTCGGCTACCGCTCGCTCGACCGGAGTGTCTGGGCGTGAAGCGGGATGTTGGATGGGACACGAAGTGTCGAACGAAGGAAGGGGACACTCCGCATCGATCTCCAGCAGCCTGGGCTGCGGGAATGGGAATCTAGGCGATCATGTCCGATCATCCGGTCACTCGTGCGACCAGACGACGTCGACCGCGTTGAAGATCGGGCCTTCGACGCAGACGCGGCGGAGGTCGACCGAGCCGTCGGGCTGACGGATCGGGGCGACGCAACTGAAGCAGGCGCCGAAGCCGCACGCCATGTGGTTTTCGAGCGAGAGGTCGCAGGGGATGTGATGCCGCGCGACCAGCCTGCGTCAGGGCGGCGAGCATAGCGGGCGGCCCGCAGCCGACGACCTTCGCGGGCCGCTCGCCTCGCTCCAGCCGGCGTGCCAGCAGCTCGGTGACGAAGCCGTGGTGACCCGCCGAGCCGTCGTCGGTCGCCAGCTCGACCTCGATGCCCGCGCGCGCGGAAGTCGTCCACGCCGCCGGCCAGCGCGGCGGTCCGCACGCCGTAGAGCAGGCGTGGCCGACGTGCGCGAACGGGCCGGGTGCGGCTCGGCCCCACTCGGTCCGCGACCGTACGACGAGCCGGCCGAGCCACCAACGGCCCAGGGCCAGGAACGGCGTCTGGCCGATCCCGCCGGCCACGAATATCGACCGGCCCACGGGGGGTGGTCCGAAGCCGTTGCCGAGCGGTCCCCAGACCGCGACGCGTCGCCCGGCCGGCGAACGGCAGCGCTGCCGTGCCCCGGCCGACGACCAGATAGACGACATCGAACGCCGTGGCGTTCCCGGCCGTCACGGACCACGTCGTAGAGGGCGAAAGGCCGGCCCAGCAAGGGGTCGGTCCCCGGGCCGGGCCGGATCATCACGAACTGGCCGGGGCGGATCGCTGAGCCATCCTCGGATCGTCCAGGCGGAGCCGGTATGTGTCGCGAGCAATCGCCACGTTCTCCAGGATCGTCAGTCCGCTGAGCCGCACACGGCGGGGCGACGGCGTCCAAGAGCGAGATCCTCATGCCGAGGTCAGATCCGCCACCGAGAAACGAGGGGCTCGGCAGGGACCCGGATCGCTTGTCTCACGTCGCTCGCCACTCATTCGGAGGCCAGGCCGCCGTCTGCCGCAGGGAGGGGCGCGGGGAATGTGACTTGGGTCGCGTCCGGCGCGTTGCGAGTGGCGGCGGGCCCGCGCCTCCGGGTCCGAGGTCCAGGCCGATGATCCGCCGCGACGGCGGTCTCGGGGGGAGCGGGCGGTCTCGGAGGTCGGCGGCAACGGCCGGCGCTGCGAGGCGGGCAAGTCCGTGCAGGCGAATTGCGGCGAGTATCCGCTCTGGCGTCGTCGGGCGTCTCGATGCGCCTGGCGATGCGGCCGCCGGGCGCCGCCGGGCCGGGCGGCCGTCGGGTTGAGCCTCGCGGCGGCGACCGCGCCGGGCCGTGTCCGGCTCGGTCGGTTGTCGGCGTCCTGACCGCTCAGGAGCACGGATGGCCGCTCGCGTCGACCTCGTCGATGGAGCCAGCCTGGCTGCGCGGCCTGGTCGTGCGGCGACCCTGGCCCTCCGGCCCTGCGGCGATTGTCCGCCGGGCCGCGACGGGGCAGTGCGCCTCCGCTCCGAGAACCGCGGGGCGAGACGGCGATGCCCGCGGCGACCTTGCGAAGCAGTTCGACCTCATGACGCGGACAGCGGGCGGCACTCGCCAGGCGCCAGCCCCTTCAGACTGACCGGGCCGACCGCGACCCGGGTCAGCGACATGACCTTGTGACCGAGCTTGGCCAGCATCCGGCGAATCTCGCGGTTCTTCCCCTCGGCCAGGACCATTCCAGCACGGTGGCCTCGCCCTTCTGGCCGACCGACCCGGACGCGCTTGGCGCGGACCTTTCCCTCAGACAGCCAAACGCCCTCGGTCAGCTTGGTCAGGATCTCGCGGTCGGGGTGCCGGCCACGACTGCCCGGTACAGCTTCTCGACGCCGTAACTGCGGGTGCGCCAGCCGGTTGGCCAGTTCGCCGTCGTTGGTCAAGATCATCAATCCCGTGCTCTTCTCGTCGAGCCGGCCGACGGTGTAGACTCGCTCGGGGATCTCGGGGAGGAGGTCGACGACGCGCGGCCGGCCCGCTGGGTCCAAGTTGGTCGAGACGTAGCCCTTGGGCTTGTTGACGGCGAAATAGACCATCGCTCCGAGGCGGATTGCTTCGCCGTCGACGGCGATGTGTGCAGGGCTGGGTCAACCCGCGTCCCCAGCTCACGGACGACCTGCCCGTCGACCGTGACCCGACCCTGGAGGATCAGCTCCTCACAGTCCTCGCGAGCCAAGCCGGCGTGGGCTAGCACTTTCTGAACTCGTTCAAGCCCACCTTTCCCAGTCTCGCCGTTTCCAGAGTGTCGCCCCGCTTCAAGGCTCGTCGGACCGAGCCCCGGATTCCTTGTCCCGTTCGCGGACAATCGGTTTGGACGGCGGACCAGACCCCGGGCAGCGGAGGGGATCCCGAGCCACCTTTCAGCTTGCGCGATTCGATCGCGGATTCGATCGGTGTGCCTCACAACGGTTGGAATCGCGTCGAGCCATGGGCCAGTTTCTCACTAGCCCGGCTACTGCCAGGCTGCTATCGCGCCACGGTCGCGGCGATGGTTGTTCCTGATCAATCTATCCTAGCGGCGCAGAGGGCGATGTTTCCAGTCCGCCCCTTCGCGGAGCTTCCGCTTGGACGCGCGGTGATTCCTTGTTTGGAGGATCGAGATCAGACCCGCAGGGAAATCCAGCGGTCTGAAAATGTCCGTCGAACGGCCGGAGACCGGCTCCGAGTCGAACTTGACGGCTGCTGCTGCGAAAGGCAGTGCAAGGTGCCCAGGCCGAGGACCAGGTCGACGCTGTGAATGCCGATGACCTGCGCGGTCGGGGAATAGTGCTGCCAGGACACTCAGCGCCACGCGGTCGGCCGGATCGTTGAATGTCGGGACGAGCACGATGCGGTTGGCGATGTAAAAATTCGCATAGCTCGCCGGCAGCCGCTGGCCCTCGAAATCAACCGGCTGGGCATGGGCAGCTCGACCACGCGAAGCGGCTCACCGTCCTGGTCGCAGGCCTGTTTGGAGTCGTCGCAGATTGTCCAGGAGTGGCTCGTGGTTCGGGTCTGCGGGCACGAGGCTCGACGACCGTGACGACGGTTCGGGGTCCGACGAACCGCGCCAGATCGTCGACGTGGCCATGCGTGTCGTCGCCATCGATTCCCCGGCCGAGCCAGACGACTGTCGTGACGCCGAGATAATCGGCGAAGATCCGCTCGATGCCCGGCGCGGTCGAGTCCGGGGTTGCGTGCCTGGACTTCGCCGAGCAGACATTCCTCCGTCGTCAGTAGCGTTCCCGCGGCCGTTGACATCGATCGCGCCCCCTTCCATCACGACGCGGGCGCGGCCCGCCCCTTGCCTTCACGCCGCGGAGTCCATCGTGGCAGTCCGAGCCGCCGCGCCATCCTGCGCGGGAGGCGGTCGTCGTCGACGGTGGTTGTCGTATTTCGCCCAACCATTGAACTTCCAGTCGACGCAGGCCGACCGCGATCTTCGGCCGGGCGCGGCGCGGTCGTTTGACGAGGAACGTCGGGCCGGATCGCGGAGCCAGCGCCGGTCGGTCGGCGCCCTGAAGAAGCGGACGGCCTCGAGATTGACGCCCGCGGCGTCGAGCTGTTCGGCCACGCGCTCTCTCATCGTCCGGCCGCGGATCACGATGTTGACTCTTTCAACCCGGCTCAGTTGACGGACGATTTCGGTGTAGACCCAGGCATCGGGGCGAACTTGCCCGGCCAGTCGTCGCGGTTGTGGGGCCAGGCGATCCACGTTGCCGCGTGCGGCTCCCATTCGGCGGGCATGCGGAAACCAAGAGCGGCGGGCAATCTGGTCATGGAATCGGGCTGGCCATGCAGGTCGAAGTCAGCCGGTCCATATTATCCGATCGAGGAATCGTTGGGTGATCGGCGCCGTAGGCATCGATGCGGCGATCGCGGAGGAACGGCCAGTTGCGGCGAGTTTCCTCTTGGAGCCGTGGGTCGCAGGCGGCGATCAAGACCTCCTCGGTCTGTCGCGTCCGGCGCGAGCGACGATCCGCCCGAAGGGGTCGGCCACGAACGAGCCTGCCCCAGAATTCCAGGCCGCCGTCGGCGGCCCTTCGTGGCCGACCCGGTTGACCGCGGCGACATACACACCGTTGGCTGATCGCGTGGGCCCGCTGCATGGTCTCCCAGGCGTCAGCCTGGGCCTCGCCAAACTCGAGTCTTTTCGGCAGGGTGCCAGCCGATCGCCGTGGGATAGAAGAGGATTTCGGCCCCCTTCAACGCCGTCAGCCGGGCGGCTTCGGGATACCATTGGTCCCAGCAGACGAGCGTGCCGACGCGGGCGATACGGCGTCTCGAACGCCTGAAAGCCGAGGTCGCCGGGCGTGAAGTAGTACTTCTCGTAATAGAGCGGATCGTCCGGGATGTGCATCTTGCGATAACGGCCGCGGAGCGTGCCATCGGCGTCGATTACGACCGCCGTGTTGTGGTAGAGCCCGGCCGCGCGGCGCTCGAAGATCGACCCGACACGACCATGCGAGTTTCTTTCGCCAGAGGCCGCAGCGTCACGGTGGTCGGGCCAGGGATGGGCTCGGCCAGGTCGAACCGCGCGGCGTCTTCCACCTGGCAGAAATACTGAGTGCGGAACAGCTCGGGCAAGCAGGCGATCTGGGCCCCGCGTCCGCCGCCTCGCGGAGCGCCTTGCAGGCCCCGCGCAGGTTGTCCTCGGGGTCGGTCGAACATCGCATCTGAATCAGGCCCACGGTGAACGTTCGCGAGGCGGTTCGGCTCATGTCGGGTCCATCATCCTCGGTGAGGGCGATTTTTCTCTCGCTAATGTTGACGATCCTATCGCGGACGTCAAGTGGAGGCGAGGCCGATCGGATGGGCTTGCCGGCCGATCAGCCCTCGCCGCGGGGACGTTGGTTTGGTACAATCATTGTCTGTACGATCGCGACCGCTCGGGCGCATCCAGGCAAAGGGACGACACCACCGTTGGCACGCCTGCCGCTGGTCCTTCACGAACGGTTGGGGTACTGGGCCCGGCACCTGCGGCCCCTGCTGCTCGGCTGGCCGATCCGCTGGGTGGAGAGCCGGTCGGCGACCGATCTGGAGTCCGCGCTGGCCGGTGCGGCCTGCCCGATCGTGGTGCTCGACCTGGCCCGGCGCCCCCGCGCCGGGCTGGAGGACCTGGATCGGGCGGTGCAGGCGGCACCAAAGGCGATGGTCCTGGTAGTTGACCCAGAGTCGCATGAGGGGGTGGCGCTGCTGGCCCGCGAGTTGGGCGCCACCCATGTGATCTCGGGGGTCGCCACCCCGCCCACCGTCGCCGCGCTGCTCGAGCGCTGGCTCCCACTGGCGCTGCGGCGGACCGAGCGCGAGGGCTGGTCGAGAGCACCTCGTCCCGAGCCCGAACCGGAACCCTGGAATTGGTTGGCCCCCTACCTTGGGGAGCGTTCGGCTGCGACCCGAATTTCGCGATCCTGACGACCGAGCCGGGCTCCGCGCGGCCCAAGCCGGGGGGATCGTCCCCTTCTTCTCACCCACCCGCACCCGTACGCTCACGCGAGTCGAGGAACTCTTCCGATGTTCGGCAAGACAAGCCCCAGCCTCACCGAGCAAGACGTGCTCGCCGCTTTGAAGGGAGTGAAGGACCCGGACCTTCACCGCGACCTGGTCGATCTCGGCATGATCAAGGACATCCAGATCGGAGACGGCACCGTGGCGTTGACCGTCAATCTGACCACCCCCGCCTGCCCGCTCAAGGCGCAGATCGAGCGCGATGTCCGCCAGGCGCTGGCGCAGCCGCCTGGGCAACGACTGGAACGTGTCGGTGACCATGGGCGCCGAGGTCCGCGGCAAGGGGATCGTCGAGAAGGGCGACATCCCAGGCGTCAAGAACGTGATCGCGATCGGCTCGGGCAAGGGAGGCGTGGGCAAGATCACGATGGCCGCAGCGATCGCCTTCGGGCTGCAAGCGTACGGCTCGACGGTCGGCCTGATGGACGCCGACGTCTACGGGCCGTCGATCCCGCACCTGGTCGGCGCCTCGGGCCGGCCGATGGCGCGGGGCGAGCGGATCCAGCCGATTGAGACCGACGGCCTGAAGCTGATGTCGATGGGCTTCCTGCTCGAGCCCGAGCGCGCCGTGATCATGCGCGGACCGATGCTCCACGGGATCATGCAACAGTTCCTCCACCAGGTGGACTGGGGCCACGCTCGACTACCTGGTCATCGACCTGCCCCCCGGCACCGGCGACGTGCCCCTGACCCTGGCCCAGACCCTGCCGCTGACCGGCGCCGTGGTCGTCTGCACGCCGCAAGAGGTCGCGCTGCTCGACGCGACCCGTGCCGTCACCATGTTTCGTCAACTGAAGGTCCCCCTGCTCGGCATGATCGAGAACATGAGCTTCTTCGACGTCCGGGCCTATCTCAAAGATCGGGGCGGCCCGAGGGCCCAGGAGCTGATTGGGGAGAAGGGCTTCTTCGACACACCCGGCGACGAGCGGGCGTACCTGTTCGGCCGGGGCGGGGCCGCGACGTCGCGCCGAGCAGCTCGGCGTCCCGTTCCTGGGTGAGGTGCCGCTCAACATCAGCGTCCGCGAGCGCGGAGACGAGGGCAAGCTCAAGGCCGCGCCTGGCTGCCGGCTCGCCCGCGCGAGCCTCCCTCCTCGGCGTCGTTGAGCAGCTCGCCGCCCAGATTAGCATCCAGAACATCAAGACCCCCAAAATGCCCAAGCTGGAGATCTTGAATTAGGGCCCATGCTCACGACGCGGTGGTGCCCCAGAAGCATTGAATGAGCGCCGTAACCCCTTGCGAGCCACGGTGTTGAACTGCTCGGCCCCCTGAACCGTAACCTTGTGTGCTGAAGAGGGTTTAGCCGTTCATTCAATGCTTCTGGGCAGCACCTAACATTCCTGCTCGACGTTATAGGCCAGGCAGCAGCGGATGTCCGCCTCGGTCAACTCGGGGTGGGTCCGCAGGATGTCGGACCAAGACCAGCCGTCGACGATCAGCGAGACGATCTGGCTGACGGTGACCCACGTCCCCTTGACGACTGGCGAGGTCTCCGAGACGTTCTGATCCAAGACGAGGCGCTCCTGCCACCGCGCGCCGGTTTCCGGGTCCTCGGGCAATGCGTCGGCGACATCCTCGAACGTATTGTGGGAGACGATCGGCCACTCGTTCGAGAGGTGAGACGCGAGGCGATCGTTCGCCTCGTCGTCGTGCTCGGGTATGACCGGCGCGTGGGCGAGCGGAGCCGGCTGACCCCAGCAGAGCTGGCGGCGGTCGCGGACCGTCTGGAGCAGCGCGAGCGTCTTTTCCAGACAGCGCTCGTCGTGAGAGCGGCTGCGCCTGGGCCTCGGCGGAGGGGGGGCGGGGCGTCCTTCGCGCGGAGGGCTTCGCGACCGCCTTCCGCAGCGCCGTGGCTTCAGCCCGCGCGGCCGCGTGCAGCCGCCACGCCGAGAGGATCGCGCGATTGGTCAGCAGGGTCTCGAGCAGGCCCGAAGGCGCCAGCTCCTCGCGGAGCACCTCGGCGAAGGTGTCGAATGTTGTGATCGGCTCGACTGAGTTGTCGCCCGACGCGCCGTATCTTAGGCTGCGTTGAGGAGGAGGGACCCGTTGGGTTTTCGAGGAGATCGGGGGCGGGATGATCGTGATGTCTCCCTCCGCGACGCGGCGTGACGTGCGACCCATGCTCGAGGCCCTCCCAGAGACTTGTGATGGGGTGGGCCCTGGCCTCTCCGTCGAGTGCAGGGCCACCCCGACACCGACATCATCGAAAACGCGGACCATCCCGTTCACGAGAAATCGCCTGAGCGAACGGGAGAGTGTCCGGATGACGCGGGGAGTGGCAGCAGGAGATGCGGGCACTGAGGCCTCATGAGGATGCGAGGAGATCCGTTGCCGCCGACATCGCCGAACCGCCGCCCAGATCACCTGAACCTTGGCGGACTTCCCGAAATCCGAAATCAGCAGGAGGTCCTTGAGAAAAAATATCTTTACCGAGCCCTCGCGCTATGATTACAATCAATACCGCCAATCCTCGGAGCTCGTCCCGAGTCTTTGCGGTTGGAATAGGGAACAAAGTGAACGCCCTCAAGTGAGGAGGTGGTGGGTCCATGGCATCGATGATGGTTGACAACCGGACCACCGACATCCCCTTCGAAGCAGATGCGATCGGGCCGAAGTTCCGGTATCCAGGGATCCCCACCACCTGTGACGGTGCGGAGGCGATCGTCTGGGTCGAGACCCGGATCTCGCAGGGCTCCGGCGCCTATCCCATCACCAGCTCGACCACGATGGGGGGCGGGTTCAATCAGGCGGTCGCCAACGGCGTACCTAACCTGTGGGGCGATCAACTGGTCTTCCTGGAGCCGGAGAGTGAGCACTCGGCCGCGTCCTTCTGCGAGGGCTTCGCGCTGGCGGGGGGCCGGGTCACCAACTTCACCTCCGGTCAGGGGCTGGTCCTGATGAAGGAGGTGCTCTACACGATCGCCGGCAAGCGCCTGCCCGTGGTTTTCAACATCGGGGCCGCGCCCTGACGAGCCAATCCTTGAATGTCCACGCCGGCCACGATGATGTGATGAGCGTGGCCGACTGCGGCTGGGGAATCCTCTTCGCCCGCAACGCTCAAGAGACCTGCGACCTCTGCCTGATCGCCCGCCGCGCCGCGGAAGCCTCGAAGACCCCGTTCCTCAACGTTCAGGACGGTTTCCTGACGACCCACACGGTTGAGACCGTGCGCCTGCCCGAGCCGGAGTTCATGAAGGAGTACGTGGGTCGTCCGGAGGAGACGCTGGTCAACCTGATGGACCCGGACAGCCCGTTGATGTCCGGCGTCGTGCAGAATCAAGATTCGTACATGAAGGGCAAGATCGCCCAACGGTGGTACTACGAGCGGGTCGAGCCCGCCCTCCGCGAGGCGTTCGACGAGTTTCATCGCAAGACCGGCCGCCGCCATGATTTCGTCGAAGCCTACCGGTGCGAGGACGCCGACTTGATTCTCGTCGGCATGGGCTGCTACATGGAGACAGCCCGGACCACCGTCGATTACTTGCGCGAGGTCAAGGGGATCCGGGCCGGATGCCTGACCGTCTCTTGCTTCCGCCCCTTCCCCTCACGCCCCATTGTCGAGGCCCTGAAGGGTTGCCGAGCCTTCACCGTCATCGAGCGCATGGACGATCCTCTCTCGACCACGGGAAACCATCTCACGCGGGAGATCAAGGCCGCCTTCTGCGACGCCCTGACCGGCCAAAACGACCTGGAACGTCTCGAGCGCGTCCCGCGCATCTACCACGGCTCCGCGGGCCTGGGGAGCCGCGACGTGCGCCCGGGCGACCTGTGCGCGATCTTTGAGAACATGATCCACGACGGCCAGGACTACTTCTGCGTCGGGATCGAGCACCCGCTGGCCCTGGTGCCGAAGGAGGATCCGGACCTGCGCCCCTCGGGCGCCTTCTCCATGCGAGGGCACTCGATCGGCGGGTTCGGGTCGGTGACAACCAACAAGGTGATCGCCACGATCGTCGGCGAGGTCTTCGGCAAGGACGTCCAGGCTTACCCGAAATACGGCTCGGAGAAGAAGGGTTTGCCGACAACCTACTATCTGACGATCGCCGACTCGCACATCTATTCGCACGCCGAGCTGGAGCACGTCGACCTGGTCGTGCTCAACGACACGACCGCCCTGCTCAGCGGGAATCCCCTGAAGGGAATGGATCCGGGCGGCGCCATCTTCATGCAGAGTCCCTTCACCGACCCGGTCGACGTCCGGGCGCGGATCCCGTCGCACCATCGGGGGACGATCGTCCAGAAGACACTGCGCGTCTATTACACTGACATGGTCCGCATCGCCCGCGAGGTCACGTCGGTCCCCGACCTGCAAATGAGGATGCAGGGGATCGTCCTCCTGGGCGCCTTCCTCCGGCTAACCCCCTACGCCCGCGACCTCGGCATGTCCGATGACGAGGTCTTTTCCGGGGTCGAGAGGGCCCTGCGCAAATACTTCGGCAAGCGGGGCGAGCGGGTCGTGCAGGACAACCTCATCTGCGTGAGGCGGGGCTATCAGGAGATGCTAGAAATTCCGACGACCATCCTCCAGGGGGCCACCGTACTGGCAGGTCGGTGACCCGCCCGCACCCCGAGCGAAGCTCGCTCACGGGGTCCTCACCCACCGTCCGTGCCAGATCAACTCCCTGGGACGACCCGTTCGTCCTCGGTGTTTCTCATCCTCGTCATCCTCTTCGACAACCCGGAAGGACGGGACCATGGCGACGGTGCACGAACCGGCCTCAAAGAACCAGGCCAACCTGCGCGATCCATGCAACCACAGCGGCTACGGCACGTTAGTGGATCGCGCTCCCAAGACCGTCTCGCTGCCGGTCTTGGATGTCCTCGATTTCAACGAGCGCATCATCCGGGGCTATGAGGAGGGCATTGCCGATCACACGTTGCCGGCTGACCTCTCCACGGCCCGCTCCCTCGTCCCCGCTGGGACGGCCGCCCTGCGCGATTTCAGCAACATCGCCCCGGAGATCCCCGTCTACATCGCCGAGAATTGCACCGGGTGCATGGAGTGCGTCACCGAGTGCCCCGACACAGCCATCCTGGGTAAGGTGTTGGCCGAGCCCTCGCTGGAGGAGAAACTCCAGACCATCCCGGACGACGCCGACCGCGAGACCTTCCGCCGGCAGTGGTCGAAGCCCCGCAAGTACTACGAAGGGGCGGTGAAGCAGGGCAAGCCCGGTGGTCGGTTCGCCATCATCATCGATCCCAGCAAGTGCAAGGGGTGCGCTGAATGCGTCTCGGTCTGCGACGACTCGGCCCTGAAAATGGTGCCGAAGACCGAGCAGACGATGGAGGACATCCGCGCGAGCCATCGCTGGTTCAAGCAGTTTGGGCCATCGGACGAGTCGTACATCAACGACAACCTGCTGATCGACATGATGCTGAAGGAGCAGACGCACGTCTACGTCGGCGGCGCCGGCTCCTGCGCCGGCTGCGGCGAGGGGACGGCCCTGCGGATGCTCTGTGCGGCCACTGCGGCTCGTTACGGCGATCGCTGGGGCCTCATCGCCGCGACCGGTTGCAACACGGTCTACACGTCCACGTACCCGTACAATCCGTACCTGATCCCGTGGTCGAACTCGCTCTTCGAGAACGCGCCGGCCTTCGCCATGGGCGTCCGCCAGCGCTGGGACCAGATGGGATGGCAGGGCAAACCATTGTGGTGCATCGGCGGCGATGGCGCCATGTACGACATCGGGTTCCAGTCGCTGTCGCGGATGCTGGCGTCGGGCATGCACATCAAGGTGTTCGTCCTTGACACGCAGGTTTACTCGAACACCGGCGGACAGGCCTCGACCAGCTCGTACACCGGCCAGAACACCAAGATGAGCGTGCACGGCAAGGTGATCGGCGGCAAGCAAGAGCGCCGTAAGGAGATCGCCCAGATCGCCATGATGCACCCGCGCACTTACGTGGCCCAAACCACATGCGCCCACGCCAACCATTTTTATCGGTCGGTGCTCGGCGCGCTGGAGTTCGACGGACCGGCCCTCGTCTGCTGCTTCACCACCTGCCAGCCCGAGCACGGCGTCGCGGACAACATGGCCAGCCATCAGGCGCGCCTGGCCGTCGACACGCGGGCCTTCCCCCTGCTGATCTACGATCCCCGCAAGGGCGAGACGATCAAGAAACGGCTCTCCCTGCAAGGCAACCCCGCGATGAAGGAGGACTGGTGGACCGACCCGAAGACCAAGCGGCTCGTCGACTTCATCGAGTTCTGTCGGAGCGAGGGACGGTTTGCCAAGCATTTCGACACGGAAGGAAACCCCTCGGAGGTGTTGGCGGCCGCCCGGCAGGATCGCCTCGAGAACTGGCGGCTCCTCCAGGAATTGGCCGGGCTCATCTAAAGGAAGGTCCAAACAGGCCTGTCCGTGTGGGACGGCCGTCCTCGGTTGTCCCGCCCCAGCCGATCTCCCGGTCACCGACCCGCCGGCCATGATCCTTCACGGGTATGGTCCGGCGGGGTCGCGATGCCCTGGTTCGAAATTAACCTCACCTGGCCGCTTTCGCCTCGCGCCGGCGTGCCGTCAGCACGCGCTCCGTGTAGCCGTTCGGCTCGGCTCGACCCTGGAACACCAGATCGAGCGCCGCGCGGAAGCCGAAGCTTGCGTCGAAATCGGAGGCCATCGCGCGATAGTTCGGATCGTCCGCGTTCTGACGGTCCACGACGGCCGCCATCTTCTTGAACGTGCGGATGACCTGCTCGCGGTCCGTGATGCCGTGATGGAGCCAGTTGGCGATGTGCTGGCTGGAGATCCGCAATGTGGCCCGGTCTTCCATCAGGCCGACGTCGTGGATGTCCGGGATCTTCGAGCAGCCGATCCCCTGTTCGACCCAGCGCACCACGTAGCCGAGGATGCCCTGCGCGTTGTTCTCCAGCTCTCGCTGGATCTCCTCGGCGGAGAGGGTCCGGTTGCCGAGCAACGGCGGGGTGAGGATGTCGTCGAGGCTGGCCCGCGGGCGTCGGGCGAGCTCCGCCTGCCTGGCGGCGACGTCCACCTCGTGATAATGCAGGGCGTGCAGTGTGGCGGCCGTCGGCGACGGGACCCATGCCGTATTGGCGCCGGCCTTCGGATGCGCGACCTTCGTCTCCACCATCGCGTGCATCCGGTCGGGCATGGTCCACATCCCCTTGCCGATCTGGGCCTTGCCCGGGAGGCCGGTCGCGATGCCGACGTCCACGTTCCAATCCTCGTAGGCCAGCATCCAGGGGGTATTCTTGATCTCCATCTTGGGGATCATCGGCCCGGCCTCCATGCTCGTGTGCATCTCGTCTCCGGTCCGGTCCAGGAAGCCGGTGTTGATGAACACGACCCGCTCCCGGGCCTGGCGGATGCACTCTCCGAGGTTGACCGTGGTCCGCCGCTCTTCGTCCATGATTCCGATCTTGAGCGTGTTCCGCCCCAGTCCGAGGGCGTCCTCGACCCGGCCGAAGAGTTCGATGGTGGCGGCGACTTCCTCGGGGCCGTGCTGCTTCGGCTTCACGATGTAGACGCTGCCGGACCGGCTGTTGCGAACCTTGCCCAGCCCCTTGAGGTCATGGAGCGCCGTCAGTGTGGCCACCATCGCATCCAGGAAGCCCTCGGGAATGGGCCGGTCGTCCGGCGTGGTGACCGCGTCCGTCTCCATGTGGATCCCGACGTTGCGGACCAGGAGCAGGCTGCGGCCGGGCAGCGTGAGCGTGCCTCCGTCGGGAGTGGTGAAGGTCCGGTCCGGGTTCAGCCGGCGCCTGAGGGTGCGACCGCCCTTTTCGAGATCCGTCTCCAGCGTGCCATCCATGATGCCGAGCCAGTGGCGGTAGACGCGTACCTTGTCCTCGGCATCGACCGCGGAGACCGAGTCTTCGAAGTCCATGATGGTCGTGATCGCGGCTTCCAGGACGACGTCTCTCACGCCGGCCGGATGGCCCTTGCCGATCGGGTGGTCGCGGTCGATCTCGATCTCGATGTGCAGGCCGTGATGCCGGAGCAGGAGGCTGCTGAGCTGGCCCTTCGCTTCGCCATAGCCGACGAACGCGGCGGGATCGGCCAGCCCGACCTGCGTGCCGTCCTTGAGCCTGGCGAGGAGTTCCATCCGCCCCTGGTTGTCTTGCAGGAGATACTGGGTGACGTCGGAGTAGCTCCCCTGCCGGAGTCCGACGTGCTTGTCCAGGAAGGCCTCGGCGAAGGCGATGACCCGAGCGCCCCGGACGGGATTGTACCCGCTCTGCTTCTCCGCCCCGTCCCGTTCGGGGATCACGTCGGTCCCGTAGAGGGCGTCGTAGAGGCTCCCCCAGCGGGCGTTGGCTGCGTTGAGGGAATAGCGTGCGTTGTCGACTGGGACGACGAGCTGGGGGCCGGCCACCACGGCGATCTCCGGATCGACGCCGGCCGTCGCGACCTGGAAGTCCTCGCCCTCGGGCGCGAGGTAGCCGATCTCCCGGAGGAACGCCTTGTATTCTCCCTCGGCGACGGGCCGCCCGCGACGCTGCCGATGCCACTCATCGATCTTCGCCTGCAAGGCGTCGCGCCTGTCGAGCAGTCGCCGGTTCTTCGGCCCCAGGTCCCGGACGATCCCGCCGAGGGCCCCCCAGAACACGTCCGGATCGATGCCGGTCCCTGGGGCGATCTCGTCCCGGACGAGGTCGTACAGGCTCCTGTGCACCTTCAAGTCGCCGGCCTTAACGTATGGTGCCATGCTGGTCTCCCTGATGGCAGGTCTCGTCGATCGATCGATCATAAATCAATTGCCACAACTTCATGCACGAAGAGGGACGGTACGGTGCGGCTGAACGCGCCGTGCGCCTCCTCCACGTTCGGTGTCCTGCCGAATGCCTCTTGCGGATGGACCTTGCGGACCTTGCCATCCCAGAGGAGGACCAATTCCAACACCCGTTCGTGATGCCCTCGGTCCCACCCCAGGCGGGCGGCGGCTTCCTCCGGGCCCCCCGCGCGGGAGGTCCAGGCCCGTGTCTTCGTCTGGCCCGGGAGTGGTTTCGGCCGCGAAGGCGCCGCGGGTCAAGGGGATCGCCGCACCGGCCACGACGAGGCCGGTGGCTTCGGGAAAATTGCGTCGCGACAGAGCCACTCGCCTGGCCGGGTTTGCGGGACGGGCGGGATCGAGGTGCCGCGCTTCCGGGTTCGATCCGGCGGTGGGATTACGGTTCGAAGTCATTAACCGAGTGCGTCCAGGTTCGGAGTCGATCTGAGCGGCGTCCTGTTCGTCAGGTGCATCCTCCTCATCCTTGGGTAGTTCATCCTATCCGAACACCTGGCCCATTTCGAGGCGGCTCATCCTACGTTTTCAGAGGCCTGGGGTCATCAGAAGGGCGATGAGGGGATCGTCCCAGAGTGGGGTCCACCTCAGGCAAGCGGCCCGTCCGGAGGACGGGTCAACGGCCCCGCTCACTCCATCGGCCAGATACCCTGCGTGCGGAGGTCGTTGAGCTTCAGCACGCGCGGGATCGGGCCCTCGTCGCCCGCGAGATCCTCCTCTGCGAACCGCTGGTAGAGGGTCCGGGCCCGCTGGCGGGCGGCCTCGAAGTCGTGGCTGGAGATCAGGGTTGTCTCGAGGTAGTCCCACTCGTCGGAGCCGCGCCAGGTCTCCCAGGCGACGAAGGCGTGGCCTGGCACCAGCACGATCGCCGCGTGCAGCGAGGCGGCCTCCAGCAGGCTGGCCACCAAGACGGTGCCGTCGATGCAGTTGGCGCTGCGGTGCCGCAGCGATTCGCGCGGCAGCCGCGTCCGCTGGGTGACCTGGCCGGGGCCGGCACCGAAGTCGATGACCGAGTCGATGTAGGCGAGGCCGGCCTCCTTGAGGGTGTCGAACAGCGCCTGGACCTGGGTGGTGGTCGCTTCCGGGTCCGGCCTTCCCTGGTAGCCCCAGATCCGGCGGCCGGGGACCCGCTCGGCGGCGCGGCGGACCAGGGCCTGGATCGGCTCGACGTGGGGCGTGACCCAGGCGGCGTAGTACTTCGTCAGGTCGCGGGGCCGGCCGGTCTCGGGGTCGACGACGGAGTTGAAGCTGGAGGTGTGCGCCAGGAGCACGAGGCTGTAGCTGTCCTGCGACTCGATCTTCTTGTCCAGGTCCACGACCTCGACGTGCAGGGTGCAGCGCTGGACCTCGGTGATCCGCCGGGCCTGCTCGGGGATCAGCGACGGCAGCAGGGGGATCGTCTGCCCGACGCGGTCCATGCGCCCCAGCTCGACGGTCTTGATGGCCCGGGCCGAGAGCCCCTCCAGGTACGCCGTGACGCAGATCCGCCGGGGCTCGTGCGACTCGTTCTTGACGGTGACGGTCAGCAGCGGATCGGTCTCCGGGTCGAGCAGGTGGTAGACGCCGGTCGGGATCGGCTGGAGCCGGATCGTCGTGACGACCCGTAGCCCGGTCGTCTCGGGCCCGAGCGGCACGCCCATCGTCTTCCTCGGCCCGGCCTGTCCCTTCTCCGCCTCGGCCCGCTCGGCATCACGACGAAGTTGCAGCTCGCGGAGCATCTTCTTCGCCTCGGTCAGCTCCCGCAGGAGCGACTCGTCCGGTTCCGTGTCGTTGCGGGCATAGAGTGCGGCCATCAGCCCGCGGACCAGGCGGGTTTGCTCTTCAATCTTGCGGTCGAGAACTCCGTCCGGCGGTTCCATCGATCTCCCTCTTTCGTTCCAGCCCGGGCGAGATCGACCGTGATGATCCTTAGTCCGGCGTGGGCGATCTCCACGATCTGACTTCCCGGCCGCACGGTTCTATTGGGAAAATTGGTGTTTTACCGGGGGGCGCCACTTGTTCGCCTTCGAAGGAAGGTTTTTGCTCGAGTAGAATTCGAAGAGCCACGCAGCGGTGTCGTCCAGGCAGGCCATCTCCAAGGGGGGGATATCGATTGGGAGTTTGACAATCATATTATCATACCCTTTGGCAAGTTCCTTCACGGATTCACCCCCATTCTTCCTCCCGAGAGAGATGCCGGCGAGCAAGCTCTTCGCGGCGAAGTGGGGCCACGTGTTGGATTGATCACTTATTGGGGATTTTTGAGAAAGCTGGATGTACTTCTCAGCCTCAGGGTGATGCTGACGCAGTAGCACCCATCCAAAATTGATCTCGGTATACGCGATCCATAAATTTTTATCCTTCGGATCCATTCGGTTGCTCGGGACCGTCTGCAAGATTCTCAAGGCCCTCTCCAGAAGGGGGACCGCCTCCTTCGGACTTCCGCTCAATTGAAGGGCGGAGGCCAGATTATTCATCGACCACACGAGGTTTAACTCGCTCTTGCTGTCGAGCGGGCCCGAGTGGTTAAGGCGCACTTCGTACGCTTCCATCAACTTTTGGTACAACGGGACGGCAAGGTCGTACTTGCGCCGATAGGAATATGAGTTTGTCAGGTCTACCATCGATTGCACCGTTTTGTCGTCATCCTCGCCTAATGATCTGCACTCGCATCCAAGACCACATGGTCCAGCGGCTCCGACTTGTCGTACTTGCCTTGCTCGAAGTATTTGTCGGATATCTTGGCCAAGCTATCTTCGGCCTGCAAAGTATCGCTGTGTTTTTCGCCCAGCCAGCCCATCCGGATGTTCAACGCTTCTTTAAACAAATTGGCGGCTGTGTCAAATTCACCATTACGGACTAGATTTTTCCCCTCGGTTGCTTTTGCGTTGGCAACGTCAATCATATACTGCCGGTAGATGATGTACCCAACCGGGACGGTCATGACGCAGGCGGCGATCGAGCCGGCAATGAACTGGAGGACACGCTTGCGGCGCTTGGCCCGCTCCTCTGTCAGTCGAGACTCCTGCTCCTGCTCCGCCTTCCAGGCGGCGGCCACCTTGGCCAGGGCGTCGTGGCCGAGCCGGACGTAACGGCGCGGCTCGCCGCCCTCGATCCGGAGTTCATCCTCGCGCAGCAGGCGGACCGACTTGGCGGCCTCGAGCAGGTCCGGCGAACGGGGTCGGGCGGTCCCATTGGCCTTCCAGACTCTCACGCGGCATCAACCAGGTCGTCAGCGTGCCGTCGGGCTGGTGGTTGTAGAGCTGGCTGAACAACGCCTTGAACGCCTCGCGATCCGCGGGACCGAGCCGTAGCGACCGCACTAGGGCATCCTCTGCGAACGCCTGGAGCCCCCCCTCGACACCCCTGATTGCATCGAGGTCCTCCCGGGTGATGACCCCGTCCGAGCCCGGCCGCATCTTCTCCCTCTCGTAGAGCTGGATGCAGATGACCTGCACCAGCGGCAGAGCGCTGTCCTGGTTCTCCGAGCGCAACGCCAGGACGCCGTCGGCGATCTGCCCCGGGATGCCCTCGTCGTAGCGGAAGCCGTACTTCTCTCGGGGTGACGGCTGGCCCGGGGCCAGTGGCGTCTCGGACGTCGGCCGCGTGATCGCTTCGATCAGGGCGGACTTGGAGAAGTCGCGGAGCAGGTCGTCGCGCACGCCGGTCAGGTCGCGCCGGCCCGCCCGCAGGTGGTCCAGCAGCCGGCCGTAGTATTCGGTCCGCAGCGAGACGATCAACTTCACGTCGGCCTTCACGTCGACCAGGCGCTGGAGCATCCGCAGCCCGTGGGCGTTGCTGGCGACCTCCTCGGGTGTCTTGGCCAGCGTGAAGACCTCCTCGGCCTGGTCGAGTACCAGGACCAAGGCGTGCGGCAACTGGCCCGCCATCCGCCAGGACGTCCGCCAGCAGGCGCGGGTCGCGCGCAATGCCTCGCGGAGCGTGGCGTACTCGGCCGTCGTCCCCAGGGCCTCGTCGAGCACCCGGCGGAGGTTGACCGTTATCGGCTCCCCGCCGGAGTGTCGTAGCGCAGCGGGGTCGCCGTGGCGTCGAGCAGGGCCTGGGCCAACTGGCCGACCAGGTCCTGGGCGGCCTGGATGATCAGCACCGCGCCGTCGGGCCGGCGGAAGAACCGGTAGCCGACGCACTCCTCCTCCAGGTAGGGGATGACCCCGGCGCCAGGAAGGAGCTCTTGCCGGTGCCGCTCTCGCCGTGCAGGATCAGGATCCGCGTGTCCGGCCGGTCCAGTGTCGCGGCGAACCGCACGACGTCGGCGTCGCGGCCGGTGAACAGGGCGCGGTCCTTTTCGTCGTAGTAAGCCTAGCGAGCGGTATGGCGCGGCGGGCAGCGGCGGCGCGGCGGCCGGCAGGGGCGCGGCCCATGTTCGATCGGCGATCGCGACGTCGCTTCCGTCGCCCTGTAGCGTGGCCGCGCCCAGGGCAACGCCGGCGACGGGGCCGCTCTCCCGGATCGGCATCGGCGCCGGGACGTCGGCGGCGTCGTTGCCGGACCGGACCCGGATCTCGGGCGGGCAGTCGGCGCCGTAGAGCAGGCCCAGCGGCGCCGATTGCAGCCGCAGCCCGTGCAGCAGTTCGCCCAGCGGCTTGCCCTCGCGTAGGAAGCCTTGCAGAAATGCTAGGCTTACAATACTAAAAACTACATTATTTTAACTATATCATTATAACCATAATCAAAACTACATAAATAAATACAAAAAAATTACATAACATCTTCTCATAACAGGTCGCTACACAACAGTATTGCTTGATCTTATTGATAAATCGCTACGCTAGGTTTCGCTCTTTGTACAAATGCTTATCATAATCGCGCCGCAAGTCCGATTCTTCTTCGGTGGGATCACCGCCGCTGCTCCGCGCTTCTCGATCGCCGCCACGAACGGATCGCTGTCGTACGCCTTGTCCGCAATCACCGCCTTCAACTTGTTCTCATCGATCAGCGCTTCGGCCCCTGGGCTGGGGCCTGGGGTGTCGCGTCCTGGGGCCGCCTCCACCTTGTTCTCATCGATCGACGCCTCGGCCTGCGTCACGTCGGCCACCTGGCCACCGGTCAGGATGAACACGACGGGGTTGCCCAAGCCGTCGACGGCAAAGTGCAACTTGGTGCTGAATCCACCGCGGGACCGACCCAACGCCTGGTCGGCGCCCCCTTAACCGCCCCGGCCGCATGCGGGTGCGCCGGATCACGGTGCTGTCGAGGATAGCCACTCCAAGTCGAGTCCTTCAACACCTCGAAGACCCGATGCCAGACGCCCTTGCGCCCACCGATCGAACCGCTTCCACACCGAATTCCAGAGCCGAAGCGTTCGAGTCGCACAAGGCACCGTTTGGCGATCCAGAGACGCATAGACGAACATCCGTGTCCTTAGCAGTCACCCGTCACCCTCTTCGGAGGAAGCCCTTGATCCGATCCCAGTGTCATCCGTGATCTCGTGCTCCATGTAAACCTCCCTAATCCAAACTAAATCAAATAAAACGCCAGGCCGAACTCGTTGGCGAAGGTGTCGATCGTCTGCCGCTCGGTAGCGATCGCCCCGGTGAAGCCGAAGCTGTGCAGCACGTCCAGGAACGACCCGCCCGACCCGGCCTCGGCCGTCTGGCAGGCGTTCAGGAACGCCAGCATCCCCTCGGGCCGCTCGCGGTCGTCGAACGCTCCGCAGCAGGTTCCGGAGGTCGCCCGGCGCAATCCGCTCGTCGCCCAGCATCAGGTATTCGGGGGTCGCGTGCCCCAGCCAGTAGAGCAGCCGGGGATAGCCCTCCTCCAGCGCCGCCTCCAGCTCGTCCATCGAGCCGACGGCCGTCAGCCCCGCCTCGGCCAGGAACCCGTCCAGCCGCCCCTTCTGATCGTCGTGCAGGCCCTCGTGGACGGTCGGGTCCACCACCACGACGACCCGTGGGTCGCTCCAGAGCGGCAGCCGCTTCAGGGGCTCGACCCGCCGGCCGCTGGTCAGGTTGTAGCGGACCGACCAGAACGGCCGCCAGCGCTCGGCCCCTTGCCCCTTCTGGAACGCGGTCTTTCTTGGCGGGCCGCTCGTCGTAGACCAGGTTCCACGGCACGGAGAGGAACGCCTTCGGGTCGGCCGCCCGCTCCTCGACCACGACCTCCAGGCCGATCAGCCCCGACTGCTTCCTCAGGTCCTCCAGCCAGCGGCGGACCTTGCCGGCCGTCTCGTCCTCGCGTCGGCAAGAGGCAATTGAACAGCCGGAAGCCGGCCTCCGCCAGCTCGTACGACGGCTCCCAGGGCGTCGGCCCCGCTCCGGCGTCATTGAGGGCGAAGACCAGCTTCTCCAGGGCAACGCGGGTCTGATCGGCCGCCTGGCGCAGCTCGGTCAATTGCGTCCCGGAGACGACGTAGGGCCGGAAGAACCCGCCGCGCGACGACCAGATGAACTCCACCTGGCCCGCCTGGTTGCCGACCTGGCAGACGATCTCGGACATGGATAGGGCCCCTTCCCTCGAGCCGCCGTGGCTCCGATCCGTGACATGGCCCCATCCATCATGACCGATGTGTGGCCCAAAGCAAGAGTTTGATGGCTATTCAAAGCTCGACGCGACCTCGGTAGGCCGCTCGGAGGACTGGCCACGCCCTCGCCGCAAGTGCATGCGACCCTCACGTCCCATCATCCGACGGGCCACCAACCGATCCCGACGACCGGACGATCACGCGAGCAAGTCGACCCGGAGCCGCGCCGCGGGGTCGCCGAGGAGGACGTAATTGCGGGCGTCGTTGCACTCGATCCAGAGCGAGGCCACCTCGACGTCCGACGGCCGCATATCGGGGTAGCTCGGGTCGAGGAGCAGGTTCAACTGGGCCGAGGCGGCGGTGAACCGGTCGCTGAGGTCCTTTGTGGCGTGCCCCACCGGCTCGCCCCTCAGGACGCGGCTGAGCAGGTTGCGGAACGGCCGCAGCCGCGAGCCCAGGCCGCGGGGCTGGATCGAGTAGCCCCAGGCCCGCTCGACGTGGCCGAAGACGGCCAGCGCCGAGCCGTTGGGGTGCGACAGCAGCCGTTGCGGCAGCGCCGCGACGAACGGCCGGGGGGCGATCGGCACCGGGCCCCTGGTGCGGTCGGCCAGGAACTGATCGAAGGCCGGCGTCCCCGCGCCGTGGCAGGCGAACAGGAAGGCGACCAGGCCGTGGACCTGCGCGTCGTCGCCGAGATCGGCGGCCTGCGCGGCGTGCTCCGGCCGGGGCGGCACGCCCAGGCCGGGCCAGTCCTGGCAGAGCAGCGCCCCCTGCTTGGCCACCTGGCTCTCGTGCCCGCTGGGCCACTGCAGCCCGTGCGAGGCGGTGAAGAGGAACGCCGGCCGACGGCCCGGGTCGGCGGCGTGCAGCGGCTCCAGCAGGTGGGCCCGCGTCGCCGCGGGGCCGAGGAGGCACCGGGAGCGGAACCGGCGCTGCTCGGCGATGGCCGGCAATGCCGGCTGGTCCCCCGCTGCCGCGATGCCCTCATGGAGTGGCCGGATCAGGCAGTCGGCGCTCAGTTGGGTCGCCTGGTCGTCTCGGTTCCGCGGCCCCCAGTAGAGGACCTCGCGCCCGTTCGGCACGGCCGCGGCCGTCTCGTAGGCGATCAGCCCTTCCACGTAATGCTGATATTGCTCGGGCCGGTCGAAGGCGATCCGGCCGACCGCGTAGTTGATGTCCAGGAGGACCTGGAACTCGAACGAGATGACCTCCGGCCCGCCGACCAGGGCGACGTAGTACGGCAGCCGGGTCGGCTCGACGTCGGCCAAGGAGGCTCCCAGGCGGCGGAGCCAGTCCCCGAGCGGCAGACCAGGTCGGTAATCGAGGATGCGGCAGAGATCGGACGGGACGCGGGTGTGGTCGCGCCGATGGGCGACGAGCCGCTCGATGGCCTGGCGGACCTCGCCCGGAAGATCGGTCGGGAGGACGACGGCCCACCCCGCGGTGGCGAAGTCGGTCGGTTCGACATCGTCGGGCAGGCCGCGGAAGGGCCGCTTCAAGGCCTCCCAGAGCCGCCGGAGAATCCCGACGTCCTCGGCGGGAGGCGGCCCGCCCGCGGCGCGCCGTGCGGCCTCCTCTTTGGTCATCGGCGGCACCGCGGGGAGCCCGGTCAGGGCGTCGATGCCGTTGAGGTGAAGCCGATCGTTCTCGTCTGCAGATTCGATGTCCATGGGGTCTGCCTTTCAACTGCTCGCGCTGCGATACGACCGCAGGGCGTGCTGGAAGAACCGCCGGCTCGCCCAGAGCAGCGCCGCGGCCGCCGCCAGGGTGAAGGCGACCATCCTCGGGCTCGAGGACACGGACCATCGCGTTGGCCGGGACGTTGACGACGAGCAGGATCGGCAGGACGAACGTGAAGAGACGCCCGATCGGCTCGGCCCACGCGACCCCCTGGAAGATCTCCTTGGGGTAGCGTGCCAGGCTGGAGAACAGCCACCACATCTCCATCAGGCTCTGGTTCCGCACCATCCAGACCGAGAGCGAGGTCAGCAGCAGCATGAAGCTGTAGGCGATCGCCGTCCCGCAGGCGAACGTGACCAGGAACGCCGCGACGCGCACCGGGTCGAACTGCCAGTCCATCTGGACCAGCGCGACCGCCATCACGCCCGCCCCCATCAGCACGTTGGGGGCGGTCCCCCAGTCGATCTTGCGGCAGGTGATCAGGAACTGCTCGTCGATCGGCTTGAGCAGGAGGAAGTCGAGGTCGCCGGTCCGGACCAGCTCGGCGAACTCGTTGCAGTTCTCGAGGAAGAGCGTCTCGATCAGCCCGTTCAGGGCGAAGAAGCAGCCGACGAAGAACAGGTACTGCTCCTCGGGCCAGCCGGCGATCGTCCTCGTCCGCGCGAAGACCGTCCGGTAGAACGCGAGCAGGATCGCCAGCCAGAGGACCTCGACCGAGACCTTGACCAGGAAGTTGCCGCGGAAGGCCATCTCGCGGCTCAGCGTGTAGCGGGCCAGCGAGCCGCAGCAGGCGGAGGTACTTGCCAGAATCGGTCCGGCAACGCGGTCAGCCTCCGTAAGCGCTGTAGCGGCGCAGCCCCAGCCGATAGAGCCCGCGCGCCAGCACCATGAAAACGACCGCCCAGGCAGCTCGCCGAGCAGCCCGAAGACCAGGGCCATCCCCTGGACCTTGCCCAGGAACACCACCGCCGGGAAGTAGGCCATGTACTGGAACGGCAGCACCTTGAGCAGACCCGACCAGGGCTCGCGGCAGCAGGTCGAGCGGCAGCATCTGCCCCGAGATGAAGAAGTTCAGGGTCATCACGATGTACAGCAGCGACGTCACCTCCAGGAACCAGAAGCCCACCATCCCGACGCTCGCCTCGAAGAAGAAGCCGACCAGGAACGCCAAGACCAGCGAGGCGGCGTAGGCCGCCAGCGTCATCGGGTCGGGCAAGCCGTCGAAGAAGCCCCGGCAAACGAAGAACAGGATGGCGTAAGGCAGGAACGACGTGACGATGTACGCCACCTTGTGCGCGACCCGGTACGACAGCAGGTAGCCGATCATGTCCACCGGCTGGATCAGGTAGCGCTTGAGCGTCCCCTCGCGGATGTCGCGGGCGATGCCGCCGGCCAGGCCGGGCATGCTCGAGAACATCCGGCTGATGTGCGTCAGCAGCAGGTAGGCGATCATCTCGCGGTAGCGGAACCCGGCCAGGTCCGACTCCTCCCGAGCCCGCGTAGACCGCCTGCCAGAGCAGGATGGTCGTGAGCATCGGCAGGAACCGCAGGAGCGTGCCGAGCAGGAAGTCGCCGCGGTAGGTCATCCGCTCGACGAGCGAGACGCGGAAGATCTTGTAAGTACTTCCGGGAGGTCGCCAGCGGAGCCCGCGCTGGAGGGCGCGACCTCGGCTCCTCGGCGGCGTCCGCCACCCGGTGGGGCGCGAGCGGTTCCGTCGCGACGGCGTCAGGCGGCGTCATGGCTGGCGCGGCCCTCCTCGAAGACGCGGGCGATGCACCTGCTCGAGCGGCGGGTCCTGCACGCTCACGTCAGCCACGGCGTGCCGGTCGAGGATCGCGCCGAGCACCTCGGCCACCCGCGCGCGCTCGACCTTCAGGTCGGCCGACGGCCCGTCGCGCCGCGACGACCTCGCCGAAGCGGCCGAGGTCGTCGGGCGCCTGCCCTCCGGCGAACTCCAGCCGCACCAGCTTCGACTGGCCGAACCGCTCGGCGATGCCCGACAGCGGCCCGTCGTAGACGAGCGTGCCGTGCGTGATGACCAGCACCCGGCGGCAGAGCGCCTCGACGTCGCGCATGTAGTGGCTGGTCAGGAGCATCGTCACGCCGCGCCGGGTGTGGTAGTCCCGCAGGCACTTCTGGATCGCCACCTGCGCCACGACGTCCAGGCCGATCGTCGGCTCGTCGAGCAGGAGCAGTTGCGGGTGGTGCAAGCAGCGCGGCGATCAGCTCCATCTTCATCCGCTCGCCCAGCGACAGCTCGCGGACCGCCTGGCGGGTCAGCTGCCCGACGCCGAGCAGCTCGGTCAGCTCGTCGAGCGTCTTCCGGAAATCGGCGGCGGGGAGCGAGTAGATCTCGCGGTGGAGCTGGAAGCTGTCGGCGGCGGGCAGGTCCCACCAGAGCTGATTCTTCTGGCCCATGACCAGCGAGAACCGGCGGCGGAAGGCGTCGTCGCCGCTGCCAGGGGATGAACCCGAGCACCCGGGCCGACCCGCTCGTCGGGTAGATCAGCCCCGAGAGCATCTTCAGCGTGGTCGTCTTGCCCGCGCCGTTGGGGCCGAGGAAGGCGACCATCTCCCCCGGCTCGATCGAGAAGCCGACGTGGTCGACGGCCCTGACCTCCTTGTACTCGCGGCGGTACAGGCCGCGCAAGGCGCCCAGCAGGCCTTCCTTCTTCTGAAAGACGCGGTAGGTCTTGGTCAGACCCTCCGCCTCGATGATCGCCATCAGGATCGCTCATCCTCGCGGGGAAGGGATGGAAACATCCCCCCATTGTAGGGACCTCGAGGCGGAATCATAGGGTGCGCGAGCTGCCGCGGGGCCGGATGTGGCGTCAACCACGGATGCGCGAGAGAAACTCCTCCAAGGAACGAACCTGGAAAGCCTCCTCAAACCAGAGCGCCAACTGATCCGGGTCGGTCTGTGCCTGCACTGCGGTCACGACATCATGGGGTAGCGGAGCGGTAAAGCGGTATTGCAGCACGCGCAGCAAGTCATCGCGCCTGGCCTTGACTTCTCCCTCGGCTTTCCCCTCGGCTTTCCACTCTGCCACAACGGTCGATTCACGCATGTTCCAACCCTCCAAGGCTCGCTTCCATTGGCCATGGCGACCGGCCAACTCGGCGAAAACCACGGCCAATGCGCCGTAATAGGTCCGCAATTGCCCCTCCGGCACTTCGCTCGCGCGTTGCTTCCATCGTTCTATGGTATCTGGCCGGTCCGCTCCCTTCATGAGAGAAATCCAGGGGAGGAGGCAGGGCGCGGTCCGGCCCTCGGCAATTTCGGTCAGAATGGCCAGGGCGTCCTCCTCGCGCAGGGTGCGGACACCCACCCGCAAGTTCAACCCGGGTGTATCGATCCCCGGCAGAACCATGTCGAGCGTGTCGGGCTGAGGGGGGCCGGTCAGGTTGACGAGCGCCGCGATCACCTGGTACTTGTCGCGCCGCTGGGGGCCGTGCCGGTGGCCGCGCCGCAGCCGCGCCAGGTATTCAAGCAGGCGATCGAGCATGTCCGGGTCCGGCTCGGCCTGGAACTCGGTCACCAATGCCCAGATTGTCGGCTCACCGTCGCGGACCAGCGCCGCGACGGTGTCGCAGGTGCGGTCAGGCTCGCCGGGGAGCGGGCGCGTCCGCGTGTCGAGCCACTCGGCGAACCGCAACGCGGGATCGAGGCCGGGCACGAGCCACTGGAGGAAGCCCAGCGGGTCAGGTCGGAGGGCGAACCGCGCGGCCTGATCGAAGACGTTCACGAGGGCGCCAATCCTTGTCAGAACGAGTTGTAGATCCGCGTCCCGCCCGAGGACATCTGCTTGGCCATCGTGTGCGCGTGGTAGTGTATGGCCATCTCGATCACGTACATCAGGATCGTGCCCGGATCCTGGCGGACCTTCAGGAGCCGCCAGAGCCGCTGGCGATACTCCTTGCGGAGAGAGGCCTCGGGAACGCCATGCATCAGCCGCGCGACGAGTCCGAGCGCCTGGAACAGCCAGAGTGATTCCATCTTCAGGCGGTTCAAGGGATGGCGCCGCCAGTAGCGGGCGCGACCCCGACCGAGCTGGATCCTCTCCTCAATGTAGAGCGCTTCCAGCCGCTCGAAGTAGGCTTCGGGCTCGTACAGGTCGTTGATGACCCGCAGGTAGCCGTCGCGCAGCTCCTCGCGGCCGATCTGGAGCGGGATGACGTTGGTGCCGAACTCGGGCTCGTCGGCCGGGTCGAGCCGGCCCTCGGCGGCCAGCCGGTCGTGGAGCGGCGTCTTGGGGATGGCGTGGAGCATGCCGATCATCGACAGCGCGATCCGGGCCTCCTGGATGAACTCGCGCTGCGCGTCGAAGATCGTCGCGTCGTCGTTGTCGAACCCCATGATCATGCCGCACCAGACCTCCATGCCCGGCCTTCTGGATGCGGTGGACCTTCTCGAGCAGCGTGCCGCCGGCGCGGACGTTCTGGTACTTCTTGGTCTCGCGGAGCGACTCCTCGTTCGGGCTCTCGATGCCGATGAAGACGCGCCATGAAGTTGGCCTCGACCATCAGCTCGCATCAGCTCGGGGTCGTCGGCCAGGTCGATCGAGGCCTCGGTGAAGAAGGTCAGCGGATAGCCGTGGGCGTGCTGCCAGGCGATCACGTCGCGGAGCACCTCCTTGATCGCCTTCTTGTTGCCGATCAGGTTGTCGTCGACGATGAAGACGATCCGCGATCGCCTGCGCGCGCAGCGCCTCCAGCTCGGCGATGATCTGCTGCGCTGGTCTTGATCCGCGGGCGGCGGCCGAAGGTGACGATGATGTCGCAGAACTCGCACTGGAACGGGCAGCCGCGCGAGAACTGCACGCTGCCGAAGGCATAGTGCTGCATCTTGAGCAGGTCGAACCGCGGCGTCGGCACCGTGGTCATGTCGGTCTTCTCGGCCTGCTCGTAGCGGCGCTGATGCCGGCCCTGCTTGCCACTCCTCGAGGAACCGCGGCCAGGTCTCCTCGGCCTCGCCGATGAAGATCACGTCGGCCAGGTCGCCGAAATAGTCTTCCTGGACGCGTGACCCAAGGGCCGCCGACGACGGTGAAGACGCCGCGCCGCTTCAGCTCGGTGAGGATCTCCTTCATGCGGAACCGCTGCACGCTCATGCCGGTGACGCCGACGATGTCGGCGCGGGCGCAGCCGCTCCCAGTCGATCGGCTCGACGTTCTCGTCGATCAGGGTGACCGTGTGCTCGGCCGGCGTCAGCGCGGCCAGCAGCGGCAGGCAGGCCACCGGCAGGTTGGCCCGCTTGCCCAGGAACGGCAGGGCGTGTTCCATGCCCCAGTACGACACCTCGAACCGAGGATTGATGAGCACGATATCCGCCATGGTCGGGCAAGCTCCTCATGCCATCGAAGGCCGGTTTCTCGTTTGGTCGCAGTATGCATCTTAGCCGTGTTACCCAATAAGCCCAAGCACGCCACCGATTTCCCGCCGAAATCCTGTCGCGGATCAGGGCATGTCATCAACTTAGGCTGACCAGATGGGTCTTGCGGGCGGCCATGGGTTTGGGAAACAATGAGTCGATGGGTCGCGCATGAGGGACACGCCGGTACTGGGGCGTGTCTCCCGCGCCAGGTTGCCTTGCGGGAGGGGGGGGCTCAGCTTCATGTTCGTGCGCCACGATGGGAATGGCCTCCCTGTCGCGGCCGATCCGACGATCACCATGCTGGTCGAGACGGGCCAGCCGGGTGATGCCAGCGACGGCGGCCCCGCCCGTGCGATCGTCTTGAGTGAGAGTCTATCCGGGATGTAGGCGGATGTTCAGTATTAGGCTCCCTGAAAAAGGAGCTTGTACACCGGAAAAGGCTGGTTTGTTCACTGCAAAAACTGACAGCAGTACTGAACATTTGTCTATATCCCGGATAGACTCTGACACTGGTAATCACCGGGTACGCCAGGTCTCCCCCTGAGGACGATCCTGGTACAATTCGAGGTTCGAGGGTACGGCATGATCCCATCCCGGGGCCTCAACGACCATGACGAGCGCAGTTCGAATGTGGACACCTCAATCCGGCCATCCCTCCATTCGAACCCCATCCCTGGCTCCGGAACGGGCACGCCCAGACGATCGTCGGGCGCTTTCTGCCCGGCCCTCGCATCCGACTCGACTCGACCTCCCATGAGATCGACGTCGACGGAGACGACCAGCTCGTTGTTCTGGAGTCGGTTTCTCGGGACGGGTGGGCCGGCGAGCCGGCAGCGATCCTGGTGCACGGGCTGGCCGGCTGCGCACGATCGCCGTACGTAGTCCGGCTGGCGGCCCGACTGGTCCGGCTCGGGGTACGCGTCGTCCGGATGAACCTGCGAGGCGCAGGGGCAGGGCTTGGGCTGGCGCGGGGTTTTTATCACGCCGGCCGAACCGAGGACCTGCGCCGAGTCGTCGAATGGCTCTCCCGACGCCTTCCCGCGCACCGATCGCGCTGGTCGGATTCTCGCTCGGCGGCAACCTCGTCCTGAAGCTGGCAGCGGAGGCCGCAACGGCCCCGCTCGACGGCCTCGAGTGCGTCCTGGCGGCCAACCCGCCGATCGACCTGGCCGCGTGCAGCGAGCAAATCCGCCGCCGAGAGAATCGGATCTACGACCGGAATTTCGTCCGCTGGCTCCGCGCCGACGCCGTCCGGCGCCACGCCATGTTCCCCGACCTCGGGCCGGTCGATCTGACGCAAGTCCTTACAATCTTCGACTTTGATAACCTGTACGTCGCCCCACGCAACGGCTTTGCTCGGCGCCAACGACTACTACGCGCGGAGCAGCGCGGCGCCGCTGATCCCCCGGATCCGCATCCCCGGCCTGGTCGTCCACGCCGAGGACGACCCGCTCATTCCCGCCGAACCCTTCCGCCGCGCCGGTTTCCCGTCCGGTTTGACACTGGAATTAATCCCATATGGTGGTCACCTCGGCTATCTCAGCCGTACTTACTGGGACGGAGATCGTCGCTGGCTCGATGCGCGACTCGCCGCCTGGTTGACGTCGCGCTGGGGACCCATCTTGGCCGACCGAGCCGGAACAAAGGTAAACTTGCGATGTCATCATGGAGGCTAGATCACCCATGCCTGACGCACGTTTCAACAAATATCGCGCGGCCATCGAGGTCCTTCAGCGCGGGCGCGAACTTTTCGTCGACACCCTGGCCGAAGACATCCTTGATCAAGGAGACGACCTGATCGAGGGCGGGTATCAGTTCCACGAGTTCCTGGAATCGCAGGGGACCCGCCTCCATTTCCTGGGCCTCCTGATCGGCCAGCTCGAGCAGTCCGCCGAGGTGCTCGACGAGTCGATGACGGCCCCGGCGCCGACGCCGGTCCCCCCCGCGAAGCCGCCGGCCAAGCGACGGTCGCGGTCGAAGAAGATCGAGCAGCAGGCGTCCACGAAGGGATCGACCGACGACCTCTGACGCTGGCGAGCCCGGCGTCCCCCGGTCCGGGATCATTCAGCCGTCGGCCGACTTCGCCGCGAGCAGACCGACGCGAGCGATCGCCCCGCGCGCGGCCTCGGCCCTCCTCGAGCGTTCGAGGCCGGCCTCAGCGGGGTGGAAGCCCCGGAGGAACGCGAGAAGCAGGGCGAGGTTGATCGCGGCGGGGATGAGGAAGACCGGGACATCGTCGCCCTGCGTGAGGCTCATGCTCTCGCCAGCCATCAGGTTGCCCAGGAGAGTGCCGACCCCCGACGTCGTCACCACGAGCAGCGCCTGGGCGCTGGCGCGCCGGTGGACGGGGGCGTGACCGTCGATGAACACCTGGCCCCCCACGGTGAAGCACGCGAACCCGACCCCGTGCAACAGGATGCCCGCCACCGCGACCCAGAGCGGCGGGTCGAGCACCAGGCTCCCGAAGCGCACCACCCAGACCGCGATCCCCAGCGCCAGCGTCCCCTTGACGCCGAGGCGGCGGAGCAGCCAGGGTAGGGCGACCAGCGCGACGATCTCGAGCAATTGACCCAGCGTCATCGCCGTCGAGATCCAGGCGCGCGGCAGGCCCCGCGACTCCAGGTAGGTCGGCATGACCTGGTAGACGAACGGCATCGTCAGGCAGACGCCGAACGCTGTCAGCAGGAACACCGCGACCTCGCGCCGCCGGACCAGGTCGAGCGCCCGCGCGGGCCGGTCGCGGCAGCGGCCAGCGGGGGGGTATGCGGCAGCGTCAGACTGTAGGCCGACAGGGTCACGGACAGCGCCGCCGCGATCCAGAAGGCGTCGTACGACCCGTGGCCCTCCCGCGTCGAGCCCGACAGCGCCATTACCCCCGAGACCGCCCAGCCGACCACCATCCACCCGACCGTCCCCCAGAGCCGGACCCCGCCGAACTCCTCGTTCGGACGCGCCAGGTTGCGCATCGCCAACGCGTTGCTCAGCCCATACGCCGGCGCCGTCAGCAGCCAGTAGACCAGAAATAGCGCGAACAGCACGTCCGACCGCGCCGTCACGCCCCAGGCCAGCATCACCAGGAACCCCGTCCCCAGCGCAAAGACCAATGCCAGGAATTGCTGGATCGGCATGAGCCGATCGACCAGTTGACCCGCTCCCAGCGGCATCGCGAGCGACCCCAGCGCCATCGTGGCGAAGATCCAGCCGCGCCCCCGGCCGTCGATCCCCAGGTCCTTCAAGTGGATCGCCAATAAGGGCAAGTATGCCCCCTGGACGGCGTAGATCAACGCCATCATCCCCGACAGCCGCCAACGTTTGCTTGCCCGCATGCGGGTCCCTGTAAATTCCCTTGCGCGGCGCGTGGCCGCGATTGTCGCCGGCGCGGTCAAGGCGGCGAGATCAGTCGCTCTCGGGGACGCCCGCGCGACCGCCCGAAAGCGGCGTCAGAGTCCGAGGAACCATAGAACGCAGGTCCATTCCCGAGTGCGAGGATCCAGGAACTTGTGTCAAGCGAGCAGATCTCTTCGGATCGGGGCATGGCATCTTCTCACCATTGGAAGTGAAATAACGAAAACTATAGTCTTGTCGTTCCAGAATTTCCTACAATGATCTTGGTGGAACCGAGGTAAGGGCTGTGTTGGGGCCGCGTCCAGCGGTCGTGTGGTGAACGATGAAGACCATCGCGCTGAGTGCCAAGCAACGCCAGGAGATCCAGGAACGGCGGCGGCAGGCCAGCGACCGCCGCATCTTCCCACGGCTGTCCACCCTGCTGTGGATCGACGAAGGACGCACCCGGGAAGAGGTGGCCGACCTGCTGGGTATCACCAGCCGCCAGGTCGGTGACTGGCTCCGCATCTTCCGCAACCAAGGCTGGGACGAGTTGTGTACCTTGCACGACCGGGGAGATCCCGGTCGATTGCGAGCCGCTCAAGTGGAGCAACTCCAGCAGGAGATCGCCACGGGGGTCTTCCACAGCGCCGAGCAGGTGCGGGCCTGGATCGAGGAGCAGTTCGGTGTCACTTACTCTCCTTCCGGGATGAAGGACCTGTTGCACCGCATCGGGGCCAGCTCCCACAAGGTCTCCGGCTTTTTTCGGGAAGGCGGACCGGACGAAGCAGCGTCAATTCGTGCGGAAGTCTCGGCGGCATCGGCGTGAGGCCGGGCCGACGACCCGCCGCTCCTTCGGGGACGCGTGCCCTCCGGTCTGGGGCCTGGAGTTGCTCTACCGCTGCGGGCTGCTCGTCGGGCAGCGGCATGATGTGGGCGTCGGCAGCGGCCGTAGGCGGCTGAACATCTTGGGGGCCTACAGCCCCGACGATCACGACTCTGTGGACCTCCGCCTGACGAAAGAGAACATCATCGGTGAGCAGTTCGTCACGCTCTTGGAGACGTTGCTGGCCAAGCATCCCGAGACGGAGGAGTTCCTCCTGTACCTGGACAACGCCCGCTCCTCCAGCAAGCCGGTGGTCAAGGAGTGGTTGGCCCGCCCTCGGCAGTTCCGCCTGGTCTTCCTGCCGCCCTCCTCGCCCAACCTCAACCTGATCGAGCGGCTGTGGAAGTTCCTCCGGAAGAAGGCGCTCAACCGCTGGCACCAGACGTTCGAGGCGATGCAGGAAGCCGTGGCGGAGGTGCTGGACCATCTGGAGCGTTCCCGCTCGGAGTTGGACAGCCTGATGAGCGAGGAGTTTCACATCCTCCAGGACGCGGACCTGCCCCTCGACCCGGCCGCTTGAGACGAGGACCCTCCATCAACAGGCCCACGGATTGTCGTTTCCTCAGCAAGGAAGGTCTCGATCGGCGTTGGTATAACTTGCGCGATAAGTGGCACCCTCTCTTCGAGGCTATCTGAGTCGTTGTCATGTTGATACGACGTGTCCCAGCCCCGAAATCCTGCGTCCTCGCGGTCGGAACACGCAGCCGCTGCGTCATCCGACACATGCCGATGCCAGCACCGCATCGCGAAGAGGACGGGTTTGTCGGGAATCCCGGGGTCTTTCGCCACATGTAGTCAGTCGCATGGGTTGAGACGATGCGTTTTCATTGGCGGGAGGACGCAGCCAGGTGCAGGACCTGGGACTGGCCCGATAATCTGATCTGGACTGGCACGCTCGGCTCGATGGATGCCAACGAGGAAGCCACCGGCTACGCCTCCAAGTAAGCTCTGTGGTAGAATGACTTATGTAAGTGTAGTCGCATGGCGGGGAAGCCATTGGCGGCCCCTGAGCTTGCTTCCTGAGCGATGAGCAGCCGGGTCTGGATTACGGTGCTGCACACACGACCATGTCTCCGGTCGAGACACTCACGGTGACGTTGAAGCTCCAGTGGGTTCTCCTCGGCGGGATGCTCCGACACGGTCCAGCGATCATGTGCCGAATCCTGGTCTTTGTGACTAACCGCCAGTGGGCCCCAGACTGGCTTGACGCCCTTACAGTCGCCCAATTCAGAGCCATTCCCGTGCACGGAGGTTTCCCCAGGACAAGCAAAGACCCGGGAAGGGTATGGACCAGACTGCCCGAGACGCATCCGGAGGCTTCCGTGCTCTATTTATTTTGGTGGATGATTGCCCTGTCGAACTATGAAAAGGGTGCGGCGGAACCGACCGACTGGATGAAACCAGCCGGCTGGACCGGCAATTTCTGGGGCCCGGTCGCGACCCGCGCTCGGGACATCGGGCAGCTACCGCTGCTGCCGGGGAACCCGGCGATGGCCCGCTGGCGGGATTGGGGGCGGAGCGTCCTTCGCGAGGGAGACATCGTCTTCCGGATGGGCGAGGCTCGGATCCTGCGCGGCATGTTCCCACTAAGCCTCTTCATCGCCAAGGCGACGGGTAGCGCGTTCTCGCACACCGGGATCGTTGCGATCGAGGACGGCTCGCCCGTGGTCTACGACTGCTCCTCCCCGGGCATCCAGCGCCAGCCGTTCGAGGTCTGGATGCTCGACTGCGTCGGATCCATGGGCGTGAAGCGACTCAAGCCCGAGCACAGGCGCCACATCCCTGGAGTGCTCGCTTACTGCCGCAAGGTCTTCGAGCAGCAAGTCCCGTTCGACTACTCGTTCCACCCGGACGATTCCACACTCTACTGCCTTGAGATGACGGAGAAGGCGTTCCGGACCCAGGGACTCGCCCTCTCCGAATCGGTCCGGATCGGCGACTGGGAGCATCTGGTCCGCTATCCCCTGACGGCCTTGGCGATCCGGTCCTGCACGGGGTACGTCCTGGATCGACCGATCACCCTCGAGCAACCCGTCTTCGTGCCCGGCAACGAGCACCAGGGGGTCTGGTCCTCGCCCTTGCTGGAGACGGTCTTCGGCCCGGAACCCAAGTGTGAATGGACAACCCCCGAGCAACCGGCGGGCGGCATCAGCCTGCGGGGCGATCTCGAGTTGCTCGTCCTGGTCTTCGGCGAGGTCCGCCGCTCCTACGCCGAACTTCCCGTCCGCTGGCTCTCCGATCTCGTGCTGCCACGAGTCCGGGGACTCCTCGGTCCGTCTTCCGCCTGCCCAACCCGCGTCTCCACCAAGCAAGAAATCGTGATTTCACACCCTTGAGCCAAATCGGGCCAAGTCGCAACCATCCTCTGACCGAAGAGAGAGAGGAAGAATCGTCAGGTCGCTCCGACCCTGATGCGATGTATGCCGCGTTCTGGCCAACTCACGGGCACCCACGCTGGACGGCGGGGATGCTCGAAACTCCATACACAAGAGTAGACCCATGGCAGGAATGGCCTTGGCCCATTACGGCTGACGCCTTCGCCTTCCCAGGCTCCGACGGCGAGGTTACCCGCGCCGCCGCCGGGTCGCCTTCATGGTGAACGAGCAATTCCCATGGTCAGTACCTCTCAACTGACGAGATCAACCAGGCTTCCTGACGCACCGGAAGACGCATCACGATCACCACGAACGATCCCGGTCTTCGTAAGGTTCCTTTCATTTCGAACGCATCGCGGCAAGCAACTCGCCCGAGCCGACGCCCCACTTCGTGACGCACATCATCACCGTGGCCAAGGACACCTCCACGGGGTGCACCCGTTCGGGCGGGAGGATGAAGATCGCGCCCGCCATCGGGGTCGGGCTGGACGAGACGAACACAGTGAACTTCCCGTCGCCGTGTTTCTCGACGATGAAGGCCGGCACGAGGGCGCCTCGATCTCCGCGAGTGCCGGCTGAAACGACTGCTCTTCCGCCTTCCCGGCCATTTGCCGGGTCATGCCACGCAGCACCGTGTAGCCGGGAACGCGTTCGAAGAGGGACTGCTCCAGCCACCGACCGAAGCGTTGAACCGGTCGCGGTCGCGCCAGCAGGCCGGCGAGAAAACAGATCGCCAGCAACAACGCCAAGGCCACCAAGTCCTCATGGACGACGCTCTGTGGCAGCAGTTGGGCGATCGGCCGAAGCACTCCCAGCGCACCTTTGACGGCCTTTAGCAGCAGCAACACCGTCAACCAGGCCGGCAGCACCACCAGCAAACCGCCGATCAACGTCACCTTTACAAAATGCGTAAGCGCGCTCATAATATTATCTCACAGCGGGTTTGTTCTTGCTGGTCTTGGCCGTGAATCGGGCGTGACCCCGGGTACCGCTCCGATTGTTGGAAACTTATGCTCTAAGCCCCGCGTTCACCTGCCTGGGATCTACACAAGTGGTTAAGGAGCAGGAGCTGCTGGCCGAGATCCGCGACCTGCTCAAGGGTCGGCCGGCCTCGGGGCCTCGCCCCCCGCCGGGCTGATCCACGGGACCGATGGCGCCGTCTGATCGGGACGAGATGCGATTACCCGGTACTGAGGTGCCGACGCATCAGGCAGGATGCCCGATGACGGATGGCTTCCTGGCCGGGGTTAAAGCGTGCGCATCCGGCGTGAGGCCGCCGGCAGTGTGCGTCATCTGGGGCAGACCGCCGAGCCGGTTGACGAGGGGCAGACCGGCCCATCAAGAAGGCCCCGGAGGGCCTCGTTCAGCCCCGCTCGGACGGCGGTAGAAACTGCAAGGCCTGCAGCATCGGCCCGGTTCGGGGAGGGGACGCCGGAGGCGGCGTCTTCCCTGTCGCCCTGCCGTCCGATACCGGAGATCCAGGATGCCACGGGGCCTCCGCCGACCTCAATACACCTCGGGAACGAACTTGAAGGGGTGGTTGGACTCCTGGTAATCCCCTGCCTTCTGGCGCTTGGGCAGTTCCACTTCGTCACGGGGGAGTTCTTCGTAAGAGATCTGATCCAGCAGGTGGCTGATGAGATTCAGTCGCGCCCGTTTCTTGTCGTCGGATCGCAAGACAAACCAAGGCGCCCAAGCTGTGTCCGTCGCCAAGAACATCTCGTCCCTGGCACGCGAGTAATCGAACCAACGGCTGTAGGACTTGAGGTCCATCGGCGAGAGCTTCCAGATCTTCCGCCCGTCGTCGATCCGCGCCTCGAGACGCCGTGTCTGTTCCTCCGGGGACACCTCCAGCCAGTATTTCAGTAGGGTGATTCCCGAATCCACCATCGTCTTCTCTACCAGAGGTGCGACCCGCAGGAAATGCTGCACTTGGTCTTCGGTGCAGAAGCCCATCACTCGCTCGACCCCCGCGCGGTTGTACCAACTCCGGTCGAACAGGACGATCTCGCCTGCCGCGGGGAAGTGGGGGAGGTAGCGCTGAACATACATCTGGGATTGCTCGCGTTCGGTAGGCGCGGGCAGAGCGATCACGCGAAACACCCGTGGGCTGACCCGCTCGGTGATGGCCTTGATCGTGCCCCCTTTGCCGGCGCCATCTCGCCCCTCGAACACGATGCAGACCTTGAGGCCCTTGTGACGCACCCACTCCTGCAGCTTCACGAGTTCCACGTGCAGCTTCTGGAGCGCACGCTCATATTCCTTGCCCCCGAGTTTCTCCTGCGCAGTGGGGGCCCTGTCCCGCTTGTCCTTGTCGCGACGGCTCATGTCCGGCTCCTCTCCACGTTTCCTGTCGAGATGTCAGTCGCGGCGCCTGGCCGAATCGCCGCGGGGGTTGTCATGCACGGCAACGGACCCGCGCCTCGCCACAGCAACCGATTCTACCGGATACAGCGCGACCGCGTCCTCGTTGCGGGGGTGCCGTCGCTTGGGTGGGGCTCCCTCGTAGGTGAACCCTTGATGTAAGCCTCCTCCGCAGAATCTGTGGTTCTTCCGTTTTTAAGTGCGAACAGGGGCCGAAAAGAGCCGCTGGACCGTGAAAACCCTGCGGTCCCGCACTTATAAAACGGAAGAACCAGAATCTGTGGGTGGGAAAAACGCTCCTCGCTCGGCCTTTCCCCGGCTTTATCAGCGGGATTCGACTTCGTCGGAGGCCGTCGTTTGTCGTATCTGAAATCGAGGCCTGGAAGCGACGCCTTTTCGCGTATGAACTCCGGCCTCCCCTCCTGTCGAGCCAGAGCCGAGCCTGCTTCCTGATTTTCCACCTACAGATTCTGCGGAAGAGCCTGATATAATGGGGCACTGTCGCCGAACGATGCGGAGCCGGCACTCGGTGGGATGATCCATCACGGGCACTTCCACGCTGTTGCCAACGCGGCACGGGTCTGAACAGGGGTGCTTCAGGAGAAACTCACTTGAGCTCTGGTTGCCGCTCGATGGCCGGCGGCCAGGGACACCACAGTTCGGTGTTGAGGTCGGCGTAGGGGGTATCCCAGGACACGAAGCGTGAGCGTGATCGCAGACACCATCGCCGTGTACCACAACCTCGGGGCCATCTCCTCGATCCACGCCATCATGGACACGCGCACATTCCAGGGCGCGATTGCTCGGGCGGTTTCGCTGAACACGTCCCCTATCTGGCGGTGCCGGCCCCATTCCGGCTGGAGTTGTGTTCGATCAAGGCAATCGAGCCCATGGATCGTTGGGAGCGACCGCGATGAAGGGGAGAACGTTCTGGGTCCTCTTACTGGCGTTCTTGGCCGGGGGCGGGGTCCTCGCCTGGCAGGCCTGGCAGGCCCGGAGGGCGGCGCTGCCGCCGGGAATCGCCTCGGGAAACGGGCGGATCGAGTCGGTCCAGGTGGACGTGACCACGAAGGAGCCGGGCCGGGTCGAGACGATCCTCGTCCGCGAGGGGGACATGGTCCGTGCCGGCCAGATCGTCGCAAAAATGGACACCGTCACCCTCGAGGCGGAGCTGGCTCGAGCCGAGGCGACCGTCGCCGAGCAGGAGGCTAAGGCCATCGAGGTCGACGCCGCGATCGCCAAGGCCGGCAGCCAGTTGAAGCTGGCCGAAGTCGAGTTCGACCGCACACGCGCCCTCCTTGCCCGCAACGCCGCTCCCCGCACCGAGTTCGACCTCAAGGAGACCCTGGTAAGGACTGCCGGCGCCACGCTGAACGGCGAGAAGGCCCGGCTCAACACGGCCCGGAAGTCCATCGACGCGGCCAAGGCCGAAGTGGCCCATGTCCGGTCGCGGATCGCGGACATGACTCTCCGCTCCACCGTCGAGGGACGCGTCCTCTATCGATTGGCTGAGGAAGGCGAGGTCCTGGGCAACGGCGGCAAGGTCCTCACACTCGTCAACCTCGGCGATGTTTACATGGAGATCTACCTGCCGGCCCAAGACGCCGTGAGGGTCAAGATCGGTGCCGACGCCCGCATCGTCTTCGACATCGCCCCCGAATACGCGGCCCGGGCGAAGGTCAGTTTCGTCGCTCCGGAGGCTCAGTTCACGCCCAAACAGGTCGAAACCCGCAGTGAGCGCGACAAGCTGATGTTCCGCGTCAAGCTGAGCGTCCCGCCCGAGCGCGTCCTGCCGTACATCGAGCGAGTGAAGACCGGCATCCGCGGCGTGGGCTACGTCCGGCTCGACGACGCGATTGAGTGGCCGGAGCGCCTGGACCGGCAATTGCCGGGGCGTGGCCCTGCCGCGGCGGGGGCGACCTCATCCCGGCCGAATGGCACGGTTGAATCGGGGCTCCCGGCGGCCCCGCCGAAGGTCCCCGCGTCCACCCCGCCGGCCGAGGAGAAGGCGGCTGCACCCCCGGCTGCCGGCAAAACGGCCCCCAAATCGTAATCCGAGGACGCGATGGCCACTTCCAGCGTTTCCGCCGACCCGGCCCGAGTCGAGGAGCCTGTGGCGTTGGTCCGCGCCGTCTCGCACGTCTACGGAACGGCGCGGCACTCGACGGCCTCGACGTCGAGATCCCGGTCGGCTGCATGGTCGGCCTGATCGGGCCCGACGGCGTAGGCAAGTCGACATTGATGGGCCTGATTGCCGGGTCGAAGCGGATCCAGACGGGCGAGGTCCGCGTTCTCGGTGGCGAGATGAACGATGCCAAGCACCGCGAGGCCGTTTGTCCGCGGATCGCCTACATGCCCCAGGGTCTGGGCAAGAACCTGTACTTCGAGCTGAGCGTCTTCGAGAACATCGACTTCTTCGCGCGATTGTTCGGCGTATCCGACAGGGAGCGCGAGCCGCGCATCAAGGCACTGCTGAACGCCACCGGCCTGGGCCCGTTCCCTGACCGACCCGCGGGCAAGCTCTCCGGCGGCATGAAGCAGAAGGTCGGCCTCTGCGGCGCGCTCATCCACGACCCCGACCTGCTCATCCTCGACGAGCCGACCACCGGCGTCGACCCGCTCTCCCGCCAGCAGTTCTGGAACCTCATCGACCACATCCGCGAACAACGGCCCGGCATGAGCGTCCTCGTCTCCACGGCTTACATGGACGAGGCCCAGCGATTCGACTGGACCATCGCCATGGACGCCGGCCGGGTCATCGCCACCGGCACGCCCGTCCAGCTGATGGAGCGCACCGGCACGAACAATCTGGAGGAGGCGTTCGTCTCGCTGCTTCCCGGCGCCGAGGAGGGGGGCGCCGCGCCCTGGTGATCCCGCCGCGGGTGGATCCCGGCGGCGCGCCGGCCATCCAGGCCACGGACCTCACCAAGCGCTTCGGCAGCTTCACCGCCGTCAATCGCGTGAGTTTCACCATCGGCCGCGGCGAAATTTTCGGCTTCCTCGGCTCCAACGGCTGCGGCAAGTCCACCACGATGAAGATGCTCACCGGCCTGCTTCCCGCCACCGAAGGCGAGGCGAAGCTCTTCGGCGAACCCGTGGATGCCAACGACCTGGCCACCCGGAAACGCGTGGGCTACATGTCACAGGCCTTCTCGCTCTACGGCGAGCTATCGGTGCGGCAGAACCTCGACCTCCACGCCAAGATCTTCGACCTGCCCAGAGACCGTGCCCACGCCCGGATCGATGAGCTGGTGGACCGCTTCGGCCTGCGCGCGCACCTGGACGCGCCTTCCGAAGGGCTCCCCCTGGGGCTCAAACAACGGCTCTCCCTGGCGGTCGCCGTGTTGCACGAGCCCGACATGCTCCTGCTGGACGAGCCGACCTCGGGCGTGGACCCCGTCGCCCGCGACGAGTTCTGGGAGTTGCTCATCGACCTCTCGCGCCGTCAGGGGGTGACAATCTTCGTCTCCACCCACTTCATGAACGAAGCCTTGCGCTGCGATCGTATTTCCCTCATGCACGCGGGGACCGTGCTGGCCTGCGACACTCCAGCCCGACTGATGGCCGAGCGCGATACCGACGACCTGGAATCCGCGTTCATCGGCTTCATCGCCGACGCCGAAGCCACCCGACAAGAGCAGGCCGGGGCCCGGCCCCCCGCCCCCGACGATGCGAAGGGGGGAGGCAAAGAAGCCGTGACCGCGACGGCGGCCCCGAGCGCTTCGTCTTCGAAGGCCCCGGCTCACCCGACAAGGTCCGGCTTCAGCCCGGGCCGGATGCTCGCCTACAGCCGCCGCGAGGCCCAGGAGATCGAGCGCGACCCGGTGCGCCTGCTCTTCGCATTCCTCGGTTCGGCCCTGATGATGCTCGCCTTCGGCTTCGGCATCACCACCGACGTCGAGAACATCCGCTTCGCGTACCTGGACCTCGACCGGTCGCCCGAGAGTCGCTCCTACCTCGCGACATTTGAGGGTTCGCGCTACTTCGTCCGCCATCCCCCCGCCCAGACCCAGGAGGAGCTGCAACGGCGGCTGAAATCGCACGAGATCGAGGTAGCCCTCGAAGTGGCGCCCAACTTTGGCAGAAACCTCGGCAAAGGCAACGTGGGCGAGATCACAGCCTGGGTGGACGGCGCCCTGACAAACCGCGCCGAGAGCCTTCGCCAGTACCTGGTGGGCGTGCACAACACCTTCTTGAAAGAGCAGGTGCGGCGCAGCCCCGGCGTCTTCCCCAGCCAGGCCGCGGTCGAGGTGCAGACCCGCTTCGCCTACAACCCGACGTTCGAGAGCGTGTATGCCATCGTGCCCAGCGTGCCGGCCATCCTGCTGATCCTGATACCAGCGATCCTCATGGCGGTGAGCGTCGTCCGCGAGAAGGAGCTGGGCTCGATCATCAACTTTTACGTTACACCCACCGGCAGGCTCGAGTTCCTCTTGGGCAAGCAGCTGCCCTACATCGTCATCGGCATGATCAATTACGCGGTGCTCCTGCTCATGGCGGTCGTCGTCTTCGGGGTCCCGCTCAAGGGCAGCGGGTGGATGCTCACACTCTGCACGCTGCTGTACGTGACGGCCACCACGGCCCTCGGCATGCTTGTCTCGACGATCACCTCCAGCCAGGTGGCAGCCGTCTTCATCACGGCGATCCTCACGATCCTGCCGACCACTCAGTTCTCGGGTCTGCTCCAACCGGTCTCGACCCTGGACGGCGGCGCCCGGGTGTTCGGCACCCTGTGGCCCACCACTTACTACATGCACGCCAGTGTCGGCGCCTTCACCAAGGGCCTGGGGGCCGACGGCCTGTTGATGGACGCCCTCGCCCTGGCCGCCTTCCTCCCGATCCTGATCGGCCTGAGTGTCGCGGGCCTGCCCCGCCAGGAGCACTAGCATGAGGCGGCCATCCAACATCCTCTGGCTCGGCCTGAAAGAGTTACGCAGCCTGGCGAGCGACCCCGTGCTCGTCGCGTTCATCCTCTATGCCTTCTCTCTGTCAATCCTCACGCAGGCCCGCGGCGTCAAGTCCGAGGTGAACAACGCCAGCTTGGCCTTCATCGACGAGGACGAGTCGCAGCTCTCCAAGGAGCTGATCGCCGCCTTCTACCCGCCGCAATTCCAGCTTCCCCATCTCATCGCGCCCGGCGAGGCCACCGGCGCCATGGACCGCGGCCGTTATATGTTCATCGTCGCAATCCCGCCCCGCTTCGAGTCCGACCTTCGCCGCGGCCGGCCCGCCGAGGTGCAGGTGAACGTGGACGCGACTGCCATGCTTCAGGCGAACATTGGCGCCGGCTACATCAAGAACATCCTCACCGATCGTATCGCCTCGTTCATCCACCGCACCGACGCGAAGACCGAGTTGCCCCTGCGCATCGTTGTCCGCAAGGAATTCAACCCGAACGGCGAGGCGTCATGGTTCACCGCGATTGTCGCCCTCATCAACCAGATCACCACGCTCACCGTGGTCCTCACCGGGGCCGCCCTGATCCGCGAACGCGAGCACGGCACGATCGAGCACCTCCTCACCCTGCCGCTCACCCCGTTCGAGATCGCCATCTCCAAGGTCTGGGCGAACGGCCTGGTCATCCTGCTGGCCGTCGCCGCCTCGATGGTCTTCGTAGTTCGCAGCCTCCTGGACGTGCCCATCGCCGGGTCGCTTGGACTGTTCCTCGTCGGGGTCGTGCTCTACCTGTTCTCCGCCACTGCGCTCGGGCTCTATCTGGGAACGATCGCCCGCTCCATGGCTCAGTTCGCGCTGTTGATCATCCTGGTCGTCATCGTGCTGCAACTGCTCTCGGGAGGCAACACGCCGGTCGAGAGCCAGCCCCCGTGGATGCAGCGGCTCACGCTGTTCCTGCCCTCGCGGCATTTCGTTAGCTTCTCCCAGGCCATCATCTTCAGGGGCGCCGGGCTCGAGACCGTCTGGCCCCAGTTCCTTGCCGTCGCCGCCATCGGCCTCGCCTTCTTCGCCTTCAGTCTCGGACAATTCCGCCAGTCCATCGCCGTGACCAAGTAGGCACGTGAGGAACGGCCGTTCGGAGAGACACCGATTTCGGTCAGGGCGTTCGGAGCCTTTCGAAGCGTAGCGGCGAGGAGTCCGTGAAACCCAGAGGCACCAGGAGGGGACCCCAGCCCCGTCTGACTCATCAACAAAGCCGAAAACCAGTGACTTCAGCCAGTTCGGGCCAAGTCGGACCGAGACGCCGGTCGAAAAGTTTAAGGGATTCACCGGCCCGCCCCGCCCCCGCGGCGATGGAGGCCGGGCTTTGGCCGACACACGGGCACCCTCTTTGAAGGGCGGGGATGCTCGAAACCCCCTACTCTGGGAGTAGACCGATGGCAGGAAGCCAGACTCTCCGCCTGCGAGGCGGCCGGTTCGCGGCCGCACTCGCCGTCTCTTTCCTGACGTCCGCGGGTGGCGCCCGGCGCAAAACCCGTCACCGCCGTTACCGCCGGCCGGGATGCCGGCCGCGAGTTTCGCCGAGGTTGTCGACGCCGTGACGTCGCCGGCGGTGATGCCCGCGCCGATGACCGTCCCCGGGCCCACGTACCACCCCGCCTCCGGCGTGGCACCGACGGCACCCCGGGTCGAACTGGGGTTCTTCGACACCATCACCGAGTCGATCTTCGGCAAGCCCGATCCGGACACCTGGCGGCCGCTGCCGCTCTCGACGCTCTTCAGCGAGGGTTGGAACGAAGCCTGGGTGCCGTCGCCCAGCGGCTCGGGCGGCGCGCCCGGCAGGGCTGGATCAATGCCACGGACGGCAACCTTTACCGGCTGGGGTTCTTCACGTTCGCTCAGGGGTTCAACCGAGGCCCGAAGGGCGACGCCTACCTCGGCGCCTACACGATCTTCACGCCGTTGAGCCGTCGCCTGGACCTGATCATCAACATCCCCTTCGTGCTCCGCAACAACGCCGTCACCGGCTTGCCCACCATCGACCCGAACCGGCCGGGGGCCTCAACGTCGCAGAGCCACACGGGGTTCGGTGATATCTCGTTCACGCCCCGCGTGTTACTGCACGAGACGAAGGACTTCTCACTCACGGGCGAGCTCGCGGTCTCGACCCCGACCGGCACCCAGCCCCTCGCGGGGAAAACGACCCTCCTGACCCCGGCCGTCGGCTTCTGGAACAACTTCGCAGGCGGTTGGGTGATCCGGGGCGGGCTCGGTCTCGCGATCCCGACCAATGGCAGTGGGGATGACCTGATCAGCCAGCTCGCCATCGGTCAGACCTTGACCGCTCATGACGTGCCGCTGTTCGGCGACTTCACCTACTACCTCTCGGCCGTGGTGAATACCCCACTGGCCAACGGGGACCAGACCAGCGTGACGCTGACCCCCGGCCTGCGCACGCACGTGGGCAAGGACTGGTATTTCCTGGCCGGTCTACCGATTCCGGTGACTAATGATCGCGTCGCCGACCTCGGCATGATCTTCTGGTTCATGAAGGCGTGGTGAGCCGGGGCGGAACCCGGCGCAGGCCGCCGAGCCCGGGAGACCGCTCCCGCGTCCCCCGGTTTTCCTCCCGGTCGCAGCGAGGGCGTCGGAATCACGAACCGACGTTGCACGCATGATATCGCATCCGTTGCAGGGAAGCTTGTTGGAGCTGCCTAGACTTTAAGGGTGGGGTACATTAGGTTGCGCGCGGGACATACGCGACGACGCGTCGCAACACGTGCGTGCCGGTTCTTCGTGCACGCACCCAGTCCCAGGGGAGAACCGATCATGACGCGCAACTTGAGGGGAAGTCTGCTGATCGCCTCGATGCTGATCGTCGCGTGGGCGACGACGTCGGAGGCGTGCCATCGGCGTCGGGCCCACGCGACCGCCACGAACTGTCTCTACGCGGGGTATACCTACGGGGGCCCCACGGGCTACTACGGTGCCGGGGGCGGCTACGGCATGGCCGGCTATCCCGGCGGGTACGGGTACGGCCGGCCCGGCTACGGCTTGGGCGGCATCGGCGGGCCGCTCTCCGGGCTGGGCGTCCGGCCCGGTCTGGGCTTTGGCGCACCGGGTATGGGCGGGGGCGGCATCGGCGGGCCGGCGTCCGGGCTGGGGGTGCGGCCCGGCCTGGGCTTCGGTGGCTTAGGCCCGGGGCGCTGACCGTCCACAGGTTCTCCGATCACCCTGCGGAGGTGCGCCGGCCTGGACCTACGGGCTCACTCGGGGCGGTGTCGGCGGCGGTCAACTGATGGGCGCCGCGGCCGGTTACCGCGCGGCCGGCGGCAGGTGAGGAGACTCGAACTTCAACCAGTGCGGCCGGGCGCCACTCCGGTGGCGACCCGGCCATTCTCTTGGGTCGATCGGACAAAAGTCAGTGGTGAGCTTCGGTCCCGCGGAGCAGCTCGCCTATTGGATCTCTGCAAACCCCTTCCGGGATGAAGGACCTGTTGCACCGCATCGGGGCCAGCTCCCACAAGGTCTCCGGCTTTTTTCGGGAAGGCGGACCGGACGAAGCAGCGTCAATTCGTGCGGAAGTCTCGGCGGCATCGGCGTGAGGCCGGGCCGACGACCCGCCGCTCCTTCGGGGACGCGTGCCCTCCGGTCTGGGGCCTGGAGTTGCTCTACCGCTGCGGGCTGCTGGTCGGGCAGCGGCCGTAGGCGGCTGAACATCTTGGGGGCCTACAGCCCCGACGATCACGACTCTGTGGACCTCCGCCTGACGAAAGAGAACATCATCGGTGAGCAGTTCGTCACGCTCTTGGAGACGTTGCTGGCCAAGCATCCCGAGACGGAGGAGTTCCTCCTGTACCTGGACAACGCCCGCTCCTCCAGCAAGCCGGTGGTCAAGGAGTGGTTGGCCCGCCCTCGGCAGTTCCGCCTGGTCTTCCTGCCGCCCTCCTCGCCCAACCTCAACCTGATCGAGCGGCTGTGGAAGTTCCTCCGGAAGAAGGCGCTCAACCGCTGGCACCAGACGTTCGAGGCGATGCAGGAAGCCGTGGCGGAGGTGCTGGACCATCTGGAGCGTTCCCGCTCGGAGTTGGACAGCCTGATGAGCGAGGAGTTTCACATCCTCCAGGACGCGGACCTGCCCCTCGACCCGGCCGCTTGAGACGAGGACCCTCCATCGCCCGCCCCGGATCACAACGAACGATGCCCCCCAAAGGTCGGGGATGGTTCGTATACCGAGGGTAAAGGACATCAACCAACAGGCCCACGGATTGTCGTTTCCTCAGCAAGGAAGGTCTCGATCGGCGTTGGTATAAAAAGGCAGCAATGAATATTCCATTGCCCGATTCGAGGAAACAATTCCTCCAGGAACGCGTCTGGGAAGACATATCAGGTGCACCTCACTGGCGAGCGGGTTGACGCGACATTATCGGAATGGGAGCGTCGAACCTTACTTGCATGGTCCATCATGCCATCGGCCCTGGTTCAGGGGTCGATCCCGCGGTTGAAGCGACGTTGGGCCTGCCTCTCCCTCCGACGGGCACGGCGCTCCTCGCGAGTGGGTGGGGGCGGGGCGTTCGGGTCGCGCGGGCGCATCATGCGGTTGAGCAACTCGGTGGCCCCTCGGGTCACGCCGCGCTCCAGCAGCGTCTTGCCCAGGTCCTGAAGGGCGAGGTTCAGGGCATCCTTGTCAATCTCAGGGTTTGTCAGCGTGCCCCGGATCGGCACGCTGATCCGCGTCCCCTCCACGATGCCGCTCAGGAGCGGGCGGTTGCCGACCATCGCGGCCGTGACGGGCAGGTTCGCCGTCATGAAGAGGTTGCGGTCGAAATCAACCCAGCCCTCCAGCTCGATTTGGGTGACGTGGCCCAGCGGCAGCGCCAGCCCTTGCTGATAGACCCGACGGTCGGCGATCGTCAGCGAGACCGGCTCGTTCAGCTTCAGCGCCGGCCGGTCCTCGCGGCCGATCAGCGCAAAGAGTTGGTCGGCGAGCGGGCCGGGGATGAACTCGACGTCCTGGAAGACGACGTCGCCATTCACGGTCGTGCTTCGGCCGGGATCGCGGCCGAGGGGGATGACCGCCGCGTCGAGATCGACCGAGACGCGGCCATGCGCCCGGGTCGCTCGGTCGAGCACGGGCGCCACGAAGGACAGAACCCGATGTGAGACCTCGTCGTTGATCTCCGCGTCCTGGATCGCCGAGTCCGTCCCGAGCCGGAGTGCCGCGCCGCGGTTGCTATCGAGCGTCAGCTCGGGTTCGAGGTGGAGCCGGCCATTGTTGATCGTCGTGTCGATCGGGTCGAGCGCGAGCCGGCCCCGGCGTGGGCGGAGGACGATTGGTGCGGGCCCGACGTGCATGCCGTACAAGTCGGCTTCGACTAGGTCGAAGCCGAACTCGCCCTCGAGCGACTTGAGCACCTCGTCGATCGAGCCGGCAATGAGCGCGCCCTCCAGCCGGACCGGTCGGGGCTTGCCCGCGATCCGGGCGCGGGGCTCGACGCGCTCGGCTAGCAGGTCGTTGATCGTCTTCCAATCGGGCGTCAGCGTCCCCTTGAGGTCGGCCAGGCGGCGGCCGCCCAGCTCGCTCAGGTGGCCCGAGGCTTCGAGGGTCGCGTAGCGGCTGGCCAGGATCAGCTCGGCCAGTTCGAGCCGGTCCGCATCGGCCTGATAAAGCCCTTTCATCGAGATCCCGATTGATCCCTCGGCGCGACGGTCCTGGCCGTCCAGACCGGGCCAGGACAGGTCGCGGAGGTCGAGTCGGCCGCCGAGTTGCAGGCCCTCGTCGGTTGCCTGCGCGGTCGCGCGCGCCGACCAGGTGCCGGCCAGGTCGCCCAGCGGCGCGATGATCGGGCGCAGCGCGGCGACCTCGCCGACGAGCGTTCCCGTCGCCCGGAGGCGCCGGGGCGGCCGATCCCGGCGACGTGCACCCCGTCGGGCGCCAGCGCGATTGCCTCCGACCCCCGACCGTTCGGGAGCGGCGTCAGGACGAGTTCCCCCTGGTCACGGTCGTAACGGCCCCGAGCTTCCAAGGCGATCAGCCCGGCCTTCTCCGCGCCTTCGACGGGCTGGAGGGCGACCCGGAGCCGTTCGATGGCGGCACCGGAGTCCTCCCAGCGTGCGGTCAGCCGCCCCTCGGCCTCGTGTGTGCGATCGCGAAGGGTGACGGGGACCCTGGCGGTCGCGGTCAGGTCGTTGCCACCGCCGTCGCGCGCGGTCGCGGTGATGTCGGCCGTGACCTCGCCGGAGGCCACGCCGAGCCGGAAGTCGCGCCAGGTCTGGGGGAGGCCCGCGGGGGTCGCCGGACCGCCCAGCGCCAGTTCGAAGCGGACCGCATCGCGGTGGATCGAGCCGGGGCCGAGGCCGGTGACGCGGAGGTCATGCAGGTCGGCGGCCATCCGGGCCTCGAACCCTGCGCCGGCCCGGCGATATGTGCCCGAGAGGTCGCCCCGGCCCGCCAGCTCGACCGCGCCGAGGTCGACGAGGTCGCGGAGCTGGCGCCGGAAGCCGCCGAGGTCGAGGGTGCCCGACCAGGTGACCCCGCGGTCGAGATCGCCCCGGCCCGAGGCGTCGAGGAACGCGGTCTTGATCGCCAGCCGCTCGACCGCCCACGCGTCTTTCGGCGCGCGAGTCGCGCCGAGAGTGTGGCCGGATCCTGGAGCGTGAATGCGCGGCCGCGATCCCGCGCGTGGAGGTCCGAGACCTTGGCCTCGATGTCCCAGGCCGGAGTGCCGGATTCGGTCCGGGCCTCCGCTCGGATCGAGGCCGAGCCCCGATCGAGCGCGATCCCCTCGCGGAGGTGGAGCGCGTGCGGCAGTTGTCTCGCCAGAGCGGCGAGGTCGAGCGTGCCGACCAGCCGGGTCGCGACGCCGGGCGGCGCCGGCAGCGTGCCGTCGGCCTGGATCGAGCCGAGCGGCGAGGTCAGGTCGAGGCGTCGGATCGCCCAGGCGTCAACGGTCTCGGCCAGGTCCCACGCCCCGGCAATCCGGTCGAGCCGAAGGTGGTCGCCGGCCAGGCGCGGCCCGGTCGCGTCGAGGCCGTCGAGCCGAGCCAGGCCCGAGAGGCCCCACCGGCCCGATCGACGCCGGAAGGCGAGGACGCCGTCGAGCGCGCCGCGGGCCGTCCATCCCGCACGTTCGAGCGACCAGGGCCAGCGCCGCCCTGCCAGCTCGACCGCCAGGTCGGCCGGGGCCCCCACCTGCCGCTCCTGCCAGCGGTCGTACCGGCCCTGGATCTCCATCGTGACCGGATCCGGCATCGTCGGGCCCTTGCGCATCCGGAGCCGCCAAGCGATCGGTCCGGCGCGGCCTGGATGTCCAGTGTCAGGTCGGCATGCTCGGCCGTCACTGGTTCGGGCAGCCCCGCGCTCCGGAACCGCAGCCGCCCCCCCTCGAACACGATCTTCAGCGCCGTCCTCGGATCATCCTTCAGGACTGGCTTGATCGTCTCGTACAGGTCGACCGAGCCGTCAGGCTCGCGCTCGATGTCAAGGTCCGCTCCGTCGAGCACGAGCATCCCATAGCGCGGGCGGTCGAAGAGGATCTGTCTGAGGTTGCGGTCCCAGGTCGCCCGCGAGGCGACGACCACACGGTCCCCCTGCCGGTCGCGGAGCACGAAGCCCGACATCTGGGTCGGCCCGAACCACGAGAGCCGGACCGTCTCGAAGGCGAGCCCCCCGGCGCCAGCGCCGATCGGCCTGCGCCAGGAGCCACCGCCGAGCCGGAGCGGTCCCCAGCAGCCACGGGAACGCCGCCACCAGCACGACCACACCCGCCAGCAACACGCTCGTGACGATCCACCACCGCCGACGTTTCCGGACCGGGCTTGCGTTGGTCATCGCTCACGAGCTCCCGAGGCGTCTGCTCCTGGCCGATGCGCGGGAGTCGGCGAGTCCGAATCCCTCGGCGTCCAAACCGATCCATCTTACCCGTTCGCTCATGGGCCGGGATAGGTTCACAAACTCCAGGACTCGCTCGAATGACATTTTGTGAACATTGATCGAATCAGGTGTGATTCCACAAATGGGGCTTTGATCGCATGCCCCAGTGCTCGCGGGCGTGTCGAGCCCTGACCCAATCGGGACGGGTGGCTCCAAGGTCTTGGTTGCCAACTGTTGCGCTGGGTCTCGGGTTCTGGCATCCCTTTGTGCGACGGGGCTCCTACTTCTGGCTGGCAAGATGAAGGACAGCACGGGCGGGTTCGCACCGATCTTCGTGCTGGTGGGGTTGCTGCCATTCGTCGGGTTGGGGGCGCTGCTACTGGGCTGGAACGGGACCCTGGCCGGGTCGTAACCGAGCTAGACGGCGGCCGGGGGATCTGGCAAGATCCGCTACCATCCCGCGCGGGGGCGTTCGCCCGTTCCGCCTGCACCTCAGGAGCAGCTCGGGCCCGGACCGGAGCCCGCCGGTCCCTCTCAATCCAGGGTGTCGCGATGAAGCGTCGCATCCAGGGGCTTTGCCTGGCCCTTCTCTCCGCGTTCACCTTTTTCGCGGGCTGCGAGTCGCTCAACCGTGAGGTCCGCCCGAAGTCGGAGCCCTCGCTGGAGGACGTCGCCGAGGCGGCTCCGATGGAGGGTGAAGTGCGGTCCGAGGCACCCAAGGGATTCTTCAAGTCGTCCCGACTTTCCGGCGCCATGAGTGATGAGGGCCGAGAAATCGAGCGAGACCTGGGCATCCGGTAGCGCAATCATGCGATTCACCGATGCGATCTCTCCTGAATCGGCTGCTGGGCGATCGGGGCGAGCGTGCGGCTGTCGGTTACTTGCGCCGGCAGGGTTCCGCATCCTCATCCGCGGTTATCGGACCGCGCAGGGCGAGATCGACCTGATCGCTCGGGACGGCGCAACCCTGGTCTTCGTCGAGGTCAAGGCACGGCGACAGGGTGTGCCCGCCGAGGCGGTCACCGCGGAGAAGCAGTGTCGGCTGACGCTCGCCGCGCTGCGGTTCCTCAAGGAGCACGGGCTGCTCGAACAGCGGTGCCGGTTCGACGTCGTGGCGATCGTCTGGCCCGACCGGCTCCGCGCCCGGCCATCGAACATCTCCGAAACGCCTTCGAAGCCTCGGGCACGGGCCAGATGTTTCGCTGAGCCGTGGGCCCCCACCTCGCCCTCACCCCCACCGTCACGGTTTCGCCTTCCAAATCGTTTCAAAACCATACAAAACTTCTCCCTGAGCGGAAAAAAACTGCGCGGGCTTCTCATCCTCGTGCGCGTACTCGCGTCAACGATTGATAAACAACCGAGAAGAACGTAACCCTCTGGTGAAACTTGGAAAAGCAGGAAATGCCAACGCGCCGATTTTACGCACAGTCGGGGGCTCGAGCGGCGACTGGCACTTCTCTTGCATTGGGACTCAGGTGACTTTCACGCGTGGTCTGGCCAATCGGTTTGGCCCCTGAGACCGACTTGCGTGATCGCCCTCACGACTCGATTGAGGAGAGTGACACATGGTGCGGATGTTTTCAAGCTTGGGAATCGTCGCGTTGGGCTTCGCCGTGATGGCCTACCCGGGTGAGGCTCGTGCTCAGCAGGCTCAGAGAGACGTACCGGGCCCGATCGACAGCCTGCAAGACCTGCAAGACACGGGCAAGATGCTGTTCAAGATTGCCGACGAGAACAACGACGGCCAGATCTCGCAGAAGGAGGCCATTGACGCAGGTAACCTGACGGTCGGCGGCCTTTTCTTCCGCGCGACGCCAACGGTGACGGCACCTTGGAGCCGGAGGAACTGCAGGCGGCGCGCAACGAGTTCCTGAGGGAGAAGCCGGTCCTGAACATCCTCTTGCAGAGGGCGCGGGCCCAACACGCGAGCCAGTCCAACACCGCCAATGCGAACGGCAGGCGAAACCTCTTGAACCTGCTCGACAGCAACAATGATGGCAAGATCGGAGCTTTGGAACTCCGTCAACTGGTCAACACGACCGTCCAGAGCGTCTTCGCCGCATCCGACACCAACCGCGACGGCCAGTTGAGCCCCAGTGAGGTCAACGCCGCCTTCGTCGGTATGGCCCGCGCGGCGGCGCAGGCCGCCTTCCAGAGGGCCGATAGCGACAGCAACGGCCAGTTGAGTCAGGACGAATTCATCAAGGCGCTCACCGACCCGGCGACCACCGTCTTCAAGGTCGTCGACGCCAATGGTGACGGCCAGCTCTCGCCGCAGGAGGCCCAGGCCGCCGCACGCTTGATCGCCGACTCGGCTCCGCGCCGCTCAACGTCCCCGAGCCGGCCAACTCGGCCCGCAACCTGATCAATGCGGGGCGGAGGCCGGCCGAAGTGGCCCCGGTCCCGAACATCACCGTCCCGGCCATCAATCGCCCCGCAACGGGCATCCAGCCGGTCCCGGGCACTCAGCCGGTCCCGCCGCAATAATCTCTGGCGTCCCTTGCGATCGACTCCTCATCGCGTGAGGAGATTGCGACGCTCAATGTGACAGCCAATGCCCCAGCATGTCCTCGGGAACCGAGCCGTGCCGGGGCGTCTCCGTTTAAATAAATACCATTAATTAATCTTAAATTTGAAACCTCAAATCAGATTCCGAATCGAGGGACCGCCTCAGTCCGATCACGCGGCCGCCAGGATCGCGTCGAGCGTCATCAGGTGGGCCAGGCCGTCCTCGGCCGGGTCGTGGAGCCGGCCGCCGTCGGCAACTGCCAGGGCGAAGGCATCGACCATCGCGCCATACTGGTTGTGGCCGTCGAAGCTGAACTCCTGCACCGAGTCGGCCACGCGAAGCCAGGCCGTGGGATGGGCGGGGGGGATGAAGGCGTCGGGGACCTCGACGACCCCCGCGTGCCGATCAGCTCGTACACGCAGCGGAACGGCTGCTCGAAGCTGCAATCCAGGAGCCCGAGCACCCCATTGGGGAACCGGAACCCGGCCGTGAGCGAGAGATCGACGCCGGTCGGCCCGAATTGCGCCAGTGCCTCGACCGCGTCGGGCTCGGCACCGGCGAAGAGCCGCGCAGTGCTCACGCCTTGGCAGCCAATATCCCAGAGCGCTCCGCCGCCCCGCCGCGATATCCAGTGCCATCAACCCGACGACCGACTGATCGGGATCGAGCACCCCCTCGATCCGGGCCACCAGCGGTGCCCGAGCCGCGATTCCGACCCCCTCCAGGCAACCGCCCGCGCCGTATCTCCCCACAACCAGGGCGCGAGAGGTGCGGGGTACCTGATTAGCGGTTCAGACGAAATTTCGTATTGGATTCGGCTTGTTTCCAGGGTTTCCTGAATTAAACGATGTTTCATGGGTATTTCAACCCTTTCGTGGGCTGATTCAATAGACCGGTTGAAGGAAGACCGTCATTTCCCTGGAATTCAAGGGTTTGGGACTTCCAAGGGCTACTGCACATTTCGTCTGACCCGCTAATCAAATACGCGCAAACAAAAACCGCCCCTGATCCGGTGAGGGATCGGGGACGGTTTCGAGGTAGATTCCGGCGATGACCGACTTTCGCGCCGTAGCACTATCATAGGCCCGACGGGCTTAACGGCCGTGTTCGGAATGGGAACGGGTGGGACCCCGCCGGTGTGGTCGCCGGAAAGGCGCCCGGCGGGCGGTCAGGCCGCGCCGGGCGCGTTTCACGGGGGCATGGTCACGCACGGGCCAATGGGCATGAGACGTGGTAGGGGGCTTCGTCCACGCGTGCGCACCCTCCGCTCGCGCGGAGGAATCGTCCCCGACTTCGGGGAGGGGACGCCCGATCCCGCGGCCGCCCGGCGGCGGCGAACGGATCGGGGTGGTCAAGCGACTCGGCTGTTAGGACCGGTCGGCTGCGGCGGTTGCCCGCCGTGCACGCCCGGCCTATCGACCTGGTCGTCTTCCAGGAGCCTTCGCACTTGCGTGCTGGAAACCTCGTCTTGGAGGGGGCTTCGCGCTTAGATGCCTTCAGCGCTTATCCGGTCCCGACCTGGCTACCCGGCGATGCCCCGAGCGGGACAGCCGGCACACCAGCGGTCGGTCCTCCCCAATCCTCTCGTACTAGGGGAGACGCTCCGCAAGTTTCCTCCGCCCACGGCAGATAGGGACCGACCTGTCTCACGACGGTCTGAACCCAGCTCGCGTACCGCTTTCATTGGCGAACAGCCAAACCCTTGGGACCTTCTTCAGCCCCAGGATGCGATGAGCCGACATCGAGGTGCCAAACCTCCCCGCCGCTAGGGACGCTCGGGGGAGATCAGCCTGTTATCCCCGGAGTACCTTTTATCTGTTGAGCGACGGCCTTTCCATCCAGCACCGCCGGATCACTAACGCCGACTTTCGTCCCTGCTCGACCGATCCGTCTCGCAGTCAGGCGCCCTTCTACGTTTGCGCTCCTGTTGCCCGATTGCCGACCGGGCCGAGGGCACCGTTGCACTCCTCCGTTACACTTTGGGAGGAGACCGCCCCAGTCAAACTGCCCGATGAGCACGGTCCCGAGACGGGCCACGTCTCGGTGAGGACTGACGCGGATCACAGGGTGGTATTTCACCGCTGGCTCCCCGACGGCTAGCGCCGCCGGATCGTCGCCTCCCACCTATCCTACACAGTATCAACGTCAGGCCAGTGCCAACCTGCAGTAAAGGTTCACGGGGTCTTTCCGTCTGACCGCGGGTACGTGGCATCTTCACCACGGCTACAGTTTCACCGGGTCCCTCGTGGAGACAGTGCTCCAGTCGTTACGCCATTCATGCAGGTCGGAACTTACCCGACAAGGAACTTCGCTACCTTAGGACCGTCATAGTTACGGCCGCCGTTTATCGGGGCTTCGGTCGCCAACTGCGCTTCCGCTCATCGGCTTCCTTAACCTACCGACACCGAGCAGGCGTCAGACTCTATACGTCCGCTTGCGCGTTGGCAGAGTCCTGTGTTTTTGATAAACAGTCGCTAGAGCCGATTCTCTGCGGCCCACCCGGAGGTGAGCACCCCTTGTACCGAAGGTACGGGGTCATTTTGCCGAGTTCCTTCACGAGGGTTCTCCCGAACGCCTTCGGATGCTCGCCTAGCACACCTGTGTCGGATTGCGGTACGGGCCGCTCCGTCGTCCCCGTCGAGCTTTTCGTGGCCGGGAGGTTCGCGGACTTCCAGATCGAACGCTGTCGCCCTTGCGGCACGGGGTCATCTAACGCCCCGATCCGCTCCGTCCCGGCGTCATCGACGGTTCAACCTTGGGAGCGGGTGGCGGAATATTAACCGCCTGTCCATCGGCTACGCCCTTGGGCCTCGCCTTAGGTCCCGACTGACCCTGGGCGGATTGACCTTCCCCAGGAAACCTTGTGCTTTCGGCGGACGGGCTTCCCACCCGTCTTGTCGTTACTCGTTCCGGCATTCGCACTTGCCCACGCTCCACCGGTCGTCTCCGTCCGGCTTCTCGGCGGGGGGCAACGCTCTCCTACCACTCCTGTCACGGAGTCCGCGACTGCGGCGCGACGCTTAGTCCCCGTCATTTTCGGCGCGGGATGGCTCGACCGGTAAGCTGTTACGCACTTTTGAAATGGTGGCTGCTTCTAAGCCAACATCCCGGCTGTCACCGCGATCCCACTTCCTTTGCCACTGAGCGTCGTCTTGGGGGCCTTGGTCGGCGGTCTGGGTTCTTTCCCTCTCGAGCGTGAAGCTTCTCCCCCACGCTCTGACTCCCGGGGTCCTCCGCACGGTATTCGGAGTTGGGTTTCGGCGGGTAGGCGGGAAGCCCCCCGGCCGAATTCCGTCGCTCTACCCCCGCGCGGTACGTCCCGAGGCTGGCCCTAAAGCCATTTCGGAGAGAACGAGCTATCTCCAGGTTTGATAAGACTTTCACTCCTCCCCACGGGTCCTCCCCCAGTTTTTCAACACTGGTGGGTTCGGTCCTCCACGATCGGTTAGGATCGCTTCAACCTGCCCATGGGTAGTTCACCTGGTTTCGCGTCTGCTGCACCCGACAGGGCCGCCCGTTTCAGACTCGCTTTCGCTCCGGCTCCCCCCCTGAAGGGGTTAACCTCGGGCCGGATACAGTAACTCGCCGGATCATTATGCAAAAGGCACGCGGTCAGGCCGGCCCGAAGGCCACACGCCCTCCCACCGCTTGTAGGCACGGGGTTTCAGGTTCAGTCTCCTCCCCTGGTCGGGGTTCTTCCCACCGTTCGGTCGCCCTACTGGGTTCGCTATCGGTCGTCATCGAGTACTTAGCCTTGCGGGAGGGTCCCCGCCGATTCAGGCCGGGTTTCACGTGCCCGACCCTACTCGGGTACCGGAGAGGGGGGTTAGCGGTGTCGCCTACGGGACTCTCACCCGCTCTGGTGCCCCGTTCCAGGGGACTTCGGCTACCACGCACCCATCCCATGCCACCGGCCCCACGACCCCGGCCGGTGTCCCGGCCGGTTTAGGCTCGTCCCCGTTCGCTCGCCGCTACTGAGGGAGTCTCGGTTGATTTCTCTTCCTCCAGGTACTGAGATGTTTCAGTTCCCCGGGTCTGTACGGGCATTCCGGGCTCGACGCTCGTTCGGCAGCTCCCCCGGACTTTTCGCAGCCTTCCACGCCCGATCCTGATGACGCCTAGGCATCCCCCCCGTGCCCTTAGGAGCTTGACCACGCCGATCCGGTCGCCGCGGGACGGGCGTCTCCGCCCGGCTCACGACGCCCACGATCGGGCGCGGGTCCGTTCCCGTTGCCGGCGGCTGCGGCGTCTCGCGACGCGGCCGCCACCACTGGGTCAACGATAACCCCGCGGCCGCAGCGTTTGACAACGCGACGGTGCGCGATCCGTAAGGGTCCACATTCGTGGAGAATTGTGCCACTACCACGTCTTGCTTGGTTGACTTGCTTGCGTGACCAACCACCGGATTGTCAGAGAGCAATAGGTGAGTACAGCCGCAACCCCCGGAGGACGAACCCCCCGGACCGCGCCCACCCGTCACCTGCCTGGCCACTGACCAGGGGGCGAGGCCGTCGCGAGGACGGCCCCGCCCCGCGGCCCGGGGGCGACAGGCGGGCACCCCCGGCGCGGGCTGCGATCGATCGTGCCAAAAATCAGGGTCGTCACCAACCCCCAGGGGGAGCCGGCGTGCGGAATCGGTCAGGGGGGACGGTGCCGATGCGGCTGCGCGAGTGGCGGGGTTGGGGCCCCGCGGGGACCCGCGGCGAACCGGTCAAGGTGGTCCTTAGAAAGGAGGTGATCCAACCGCAGGTTCCCCTACGGTTACCTTGTTACGACTTAGTCCCCATCACGGGTTTCATCTTCGGCGCCTGCCTGGACGGCTCCGGCGACTTCGGATGCCCCCCGCTTTGGTGGCTTGACGGGCGGTGTGTACAAGGCTCAGGAACACATTCACCGCGGCAGTGCTGATCCGCGATTACTAGCGATTCCGGCTTCATGCGGGCGGGTTGCAGCCCGCAATCCGAACTGGGGGGTGGTTTTTGCGATTGGCGTGGCCTTGCGGCCTGGCATCGCTCTGTCCACCCCATTGTAGCACGTGTGCAGCCCTGGGCATAAGGGCCATGAGGACTTGACGTCATCCCCGCCTTCCTCCGGCTTCACGCCGGCGGTCTGATCAGAGTCCCCAGCATGACCTGTTGGCAACTGATCACAGGGGTTTCGCTCGTTACGGGACTTAACCCAACATCTCACGACACGAGCTGACGACAGCCATGCAGCACCTGTGCACGTTGTACCTTGCGGCCTCGCCGACGTTTCCGCCGGCTAATCCGTGCATGTCAAGCCCAGGATAAGGTTTTGCGCGTAGCCTCGAATTAAGCCACATGCTCCACCGCTTGTGTGAGCCCCCGTCAATTCCTTTGAGTTTCAGCCTTGCGACCATACTCCCCAGGCGGGGCACTTCACGGTTTCCCTCCGGCAGGGAGCCCATCGGCGAGCCCCCTACCCAGTGCCCATCGTTTACGGCCAGGACTACCGGGGTATCTAATCCCGTTCGCTCCCCTGGCTTTCGCGTCTCAGCGTCAGCAGACGTCCAGGACCTCGCTTTCGCCACGGGCGTTCCTTCCGATCTCAACGCATTTCACCGCTCCACCGGAAGTTCCAGGTCCCCCTACGTCCCTCCAGGCGAGTCGTTTCGGCGCCCCTTCCCCGGTTGAGCCGGGGGCTTTCAGCGACCGACGTGCCCGCCCGCCTACACGCGCTTTAAGCCCAGTGATTCCGAATAACGTTCGCACGGTTCGTCTTACCGCGGCTGCTGGCACGAACTTAGCCCGTGCTTCCTCCAGGGATCAGTCACGGCCTTGCGCGCCCTTCTTCCCCCTCGACAGGAGTTTACAACCCGAAGGCCTTCGTCCTCCACGCGGCGTCGCTCGGTCAGGCTTGCGCCCATTGCCGAAGATTCTCGACTGCAGCCTCCCGTAGGAGTCTGGGCAGTGTCTCAGTCCCAGTGTGCCGGGCCACGCTCGCACGCCCGGTAGGCATCGTCGGCTTGGTGGGCCGTTACCCCGCCAACCACCTAATACCACGACGGCCCGTCCCACGACGCCGGAGCTTTGGTCCCCAGGAGAGGCCTCCCGCGGACATCGCTGGGGATTACCCGCGGTTTCCCGCGGCTATACCCATTCGTGGGGTTGGTTACCGTCGCCTTACTCACCCTTGCGCCACTGGCCTTGCGGCCCGTACGACTTGCATGCCTAATCCACGCCGCCAACGTTCATTCTGAGCCAGGATCAAACCCTTCGAAAGTGTCCGAGTCGGGCGGCCCCAGGGGGCCTTGCGACTCGTTCCTCTTTCACCAGGGATTGAGGATAACTGACTGGTCGCACCATGATCGCGTCGGGAGCAGCAAACCTCCCGCGGCGATCACGTTGCCGGTTGGTGAGGTCCGTTCCCGCCGCGACGTTGCCAACCGCAACGTCCGCGGCCCCGAAGGCCTCACGCCGGCTTCCCTCAAGGGTTCATGACGACCACAAACACGATCGACCGCATTGTCAAAGAACACAGATCCTCCGATGTCACCGGCCGGAGCGACCCACCCCCTTTGGGGAAGTCACGCCGGCCGACGTGATCGATCGGACGAAACGGCTTGCGGCTGAGTTCAGTTGTCCATTCCCAAGCCTGTCAGCCGGTATCATGTCTGCCAGTCCTTTTCACGACCAGCAAGAGTTATGATAACGCGGTTCGGGCTGAGGTCAACACCCTGGATCCAGTTTTTTTCGAGCGGGAGCAAATCGGCTGCGGATCGCGACTCGGCAGATCGTTGGAGTCATCGCAGCAAAGAGGTCGATAAATTCTTTCCAGTCAGGCTGACCTCAGATCCAGGCGATTCGGGAAAAACGGAGTGTGATGTTCGAGAGTCTCGCGCAGGCTTCGATTCATCAATTCCTATCGAGCCGCGAGCGAGGGGGCCTAGGGAGGGGGATCATCGTGTCCGTCGCCATGCCCATCCAAACCGACTGGGTGAAGAGCGTCCTCTTCGACCGGGGCTATCTGGCCCGGATCCGAGGGGAGGCGATCAAAGTCTATCTGGCCATGCTCGAAGATTGCGGCGGGACGCCCGACCGGAGCGTGACGATCAGCCTCAACCAGTTGATGAAGCGGACGCGCCTGTCTTGCCCGACGGTGATCGAGGGCCTCTTGCAGCTCGAGGGCCTCGGCCTGGTGGTTTCCACGACTCATGAGCGTGGGAAGGTTAAGACCTATTACGTCTCCGACCCTCCCGCCAGCTTGACGGCTTGACCCCTTCCTCCAACGAGTCTGGCCCGCTTCGGTTTTCGGATTTCGGCCCAAGGAGGGTGACCGCAGGTCATGGCCCCCTACTTCTTTCGCGTCGAGCACGACCTCCTCCGGTCCGAGTCGTTCAAATCGCTGGGCGGCTCGGCGATCAAGGTCTATCTCGTGATTGGGCTGTACTCCGACTTCGGCTCGGACTGGGCCTACCCCAGCATCCGGACCATCGCCCGCCAGGCCGGGCTGAGCCGCCAGACGGTGCTGACCGCCATCGCCGAGCTGACGAAGAGGGGCCTGCTCGCAACCAGCAAGTCGAAGGGCCGATCGACCGCCTACAAGATCATCCGCCAGGCCCCCCCGAGCGACCGCCGGGCAAGACGAAGCCCGTCCAAAATTCGTCGCCCTCTGTCCCAAAATCTTTAGAAGACCCCTCGCCGGCTGTCCCAATTTCTTTAGAACCCACCCCCGAAACCGGTCCAAGTTCTTTCGAGGCCTTGGCCCAATTCCTCGGCCCGGGAGGCCCCGCGGATGGGCCCAAACGACAAAATGAATCGAGAGAAGACAGCAACAGCATCCCGATTCCGGGAACACCGTTCCGCCTCTCCGCCGACGGGCGGCTGCTTGTTGCTGTTGATTTGCAGGAATTGCTGACAGACCAGGGAATCCCGCGCCGCCTGGCGGAGCGGCTCGCGGCGCAGAAAGACCCGGAGGACGTCGCCAAAGTCCTCCTGAACGCGTTCTATCTCCAGAGTCAGGGCAAGCTCCAGAATGGACCTGGTTATATTCGCGCGGGACTCGAGGACGGCTACGACCTCTTGCCGCAAGTGGCCAACCGGTTGGAGAATCGGCGACGGGAGCTGGAGGCGCGATTGAAGGTGATCGAGGTGAAGCGCGAACAGCTCCGCGCGGCATCCGCTCAGGCCGAGGAGGAGGCCGCGATCAATCTGGTGATCGCCCGCCTCCGCCCCGACGAGTTGCAAGACCTGGTTCGACAAGCCCTTGCTTTGCTCCCCGAGCCGATCATCCGACGCAATCCGACCCTGACCAATCCGTTTGTGCGGGGCAAGGTCTACGAGCTTGCCTGCGGCGAACCCCTGTCCTGACCGTCCCCCCTTCGAAATGCGCCCACCCAACTGCGCCCGGCACTCCGCCCACGGGGCTGTCATTAGCTCCTTTCTCTTGACGGCTTGCGCATGACGAGCAGGTCGCGGACTTGGCCGAGCATCCGGCCGTCTGCCCGGCGCGTTTGACGTGCTGGGGGAGGTAGGCGCCATCCATCGGGCAACTGATCCGACGCTCCGGGAGGAAGCCCGCGGAGATCAAGGCGCGTATAGCCAAAAAAGGCGTGATCGAGGTAGCCATACCCGGCTGGGAGGTCTTTCTCGGTCTGGTTGGCGAGCAGGAGGGCGACGTACCCTCCGGAGCGGAGGGTGGCGAAGGCGTGCCGGGCAAGCCGAGCGAGGAAGTCGAGCCACTCGGCAAGGGGCGCCGTCTCGACGCCCTCTCCGGCGTACTGTCGCGCCAACATCGTATGGTAGGGGGGATCGCAGAAGACCAGGTCGCATCCGCGAGACTTCAGGCGGAAAACCATTATTTACGTCGTGAGCAAGAATCTCTGGACGCACGGGGTGGAGATCATACGCAAGACACCGACGTCCCATGGACGTACAGACGTCGAGCGTGGTGCCTCCCCCCGCCATGGGATCAACGACCAGAGACTCGCTGGTCGTGTAGTAGTGGAGAAGATGGGCGACGATTGCGGGGGGGATCGAACCGGGGTGGGGGATGCCGAAGGCGCGGTCGTGCTTGAAAGACCAGACGTCATAGGGGGTGGGGCGGAAGCCCGCGGCGAACCGGTCGCGCCTTCTCAGGTCTTTATAAGCCGCATGGATGGTCTTGGTCCCGGCATCGAGCTGGGCCAGGCTGCTACACGCGCGGGGGTCGCCCGTTTGGGCGGTGCGCCAGATGGCGCGGGCCTGGCGATAGAGATCCTTGCCGCCGAGCCCCAGGGCGCGGGCGAGGGTCGCGTCGGTCCGGCCCGACCGATCGTCGGAATTCCGACGATCGGGGGGCTCGGGGCGGAATTGACGGAGGTTGGCGGCGCGTCGTCGTCGCGCCGCGGCCACGAGCCACGATTCGAGGGCGTCGGCCTCGCGCATCAACTGGCTGAACGTCTTGCGACGCTGGCAGTTATATTCGAGGATCGCCCGCTGTCGAGCGACCCGCGAACGGAGAGTCCGCACCACGCAGGGGACGTCGCGCAGGCCCAGACGCTCGGCGCAGGCCAGCCGCCGGTGGCCGGAGAGGACCTCCCATCCCGATTTCTCGGGGGCGACCACCAGAGGGACCAGGATCCCGTGAGCGCGAATGCTCTCGACGAGGTCGTCGATCTCCCCGGCTGGATCGCCGTAAATGGAGAGACTGAAGGGATTTGATTTAAGTTCGTCGGTGGCGATCGGGCGGGCGCCCGTGGGGTCCGTCGTGGTGGAGGGCATGGCTGGGGCGTCCTTGTCCACAGCGGCCAATCATGAAGCTTCGGAGTGAAGCCGTCGATTCTTTTCCTCTCCGGGGGCAGGCTCGTGTGCCGTCAATCTGCGATTGTCGGGTGTGGTGCCGCATCCGTTGGATTGTCCCTTGCGATATCGACCGTCAAAAACCCGAGAATCCACCCGACTTATCGAAGATTGAGGGCACACTAGCAGAGACACCCTGGATCTGTCCAGAACGGATTCGAGGTGGGGAGACTGCGTCATTCTGGGATGGACGCAAAACCCATGATTTGGAAAATGTGCGGGGAATCAAGACCAGGAGGGTCTTGAGCTCCGTCCCCGCAATCGGCAAGGAGGCCCTCGTTCATGTCGTCTTTGCGGCAAGATGCATCGCATTCCTCGGGACCGCCCAGCGGGTTGCGGATCCATCCCCCCGAGGGGCCGTCGAAGCCGTGGGGGGAAGACTTTCTCTCGGTCATTGTGCCGGCCAAGAACGAGGCAGCGAGCCTGCCCCAACTCGTCGCCGAAATTGCCGGTGCGCTTCGCCCGCAACGCGGAGCGCGGGCGGATGGCCGTCCGTTCAGCGGGTTCGAGGTCCTGATCGTGGACGACGGGTCGACCGACGAGACGCCATTCGTCCTGCGGCAGTTGGCCCTGGCCTACCCCGAACTCCTGCCGATCACCCTGGCGCAGAACATGGGCCAATCGGCGGCGACAGCGGCGGGGTTCCGGGTGGCCCGGGGTGACTGGGTGGCGACGCTGGACGCCGACCTTCAGAACGACCCGGCGGATCTGACGGTCCTGTGGGATGCCCTGCCGGGCCACGACGCAGCGCTCGGCTGGCGGATCAAGCGGGAGGACGTCTGGTCGAAGCGGGTCATCAGCCGATGGGCGAACCGGATTCGCAACGCGGTCCTCGGCCAGTCGATCCGCGACACCGGCTGCTCGGTCCGGATTTTCTCGCGCGAGATGGCCTTGCGGCTCCCGATGTTCCACGGGTCGCATCGCTTCCTGGGGCCGCTCCTGCTCCGCGAGGGATGTCGCTTGATTGAGGTGCCTGTGTCGCACCGGCCGAGGCCGCACGGCGTCTCGCATTACAACCTTTGGAACCGGTCGCTCCGGGTGATCGTCGACCTGATCGGCGTGGCCTGGCTGATGCGCCGACCCGTTCGATACCAGGTGGTTCCGTCGGCGGTGGAGGTCCCCTCCTCTCCCCACACCCCGACCCCGGTGCGCCCGCGCATTGGCCAGGAGGCCTGAATGAGAATGATGGGAACCCCGACACTCTGGTTGACGATCGGCTTCCTGGGCCAGGCCCTCTTCACCGCACGCTTCCTGGTGCAATGGATCGTCTCGGAGAGGAAGCGCGACTCCGTCGTGCCCGCCGCCTTCTGGTGGTTCAGCCTGCTTGGCGGCCTGACGTTGCTCTCATATGCGAGCTATCGCCAGGACCCGGTCATCATCGTCGGGCAGGCGATGGGGCTGGTCGTCTATGCGAGGAACCTGATGCTGCTAGGCAAGGCCAGGCGCCGGGCCGCGAAGCGCCGGCGACGGAGTCCGGTCGGACCGACCCACGAGGCGACCCCGGCCGCCGGACCGCATCGGATAAACCGGGCGGAGAGAGACATCTTGCAGGATCAGAGCTGACGCGCTCCGTAAGATTGCCAGGCGTCTCCTGGGAATTTCCTGTTGGGAGGGTGCATCAGGCCTCCGGGACGACTTGGGCCGGCTCACCCGACGGCTCGGGGATGAGCCCGAGCAGTTGTTCGACTGCCCGGCCGATGTCGTCGGCCCGCATCAGTGTCTCGCCGACCAGGATGGCCGCAACGCCGACCGCCTCCAGCCGTTCGACGTCGCGCCGGGTCCGGATCCCACTCTCGCTGACCAGGACCACGTCGGGCGGGATCTGGTCGCGCAGCCGGAGGGTCCGATCCAGGTCGGTGACGAAGTGGTGGAGGTCGCGGTTGTTGATCCCCACCAGGTCCGCTTCGGCGGCGAGGACCCGGGGCAGGTTGGCCTCGTCGTGGAACTCGACCAGCGCCGCCATGCCCAGGCCGCGCGCGCGGTCCAGCAGGCGCGCCAGCGTCGCATCGTCGAGGATCTCGGCGATCAGCAGGATCGCGTCGGCGCCGGCGAGTCGAGCCTCGACCACCTGATACTCGTCGATGAGAAAATCCTTGCGAAGCAAGGGGATTGCGACCGAGGCCCGGATCCGCGCCAGGTAGGACAGGTGCCCCTGGAAGTAGGGGGCGTCGGTCAGGACGCTGACACAGGCCGCGCCGTGGGCCTGGTAGGTCCGCGCGATCGCGATCGGATCGAATTCGGCGCGGATCACCCGGGCCGACGGGCTCGCCTTCTTGACCTCGGCGATCAACTGGATCGGGCCGGGACCGGTCAGGGCGGCGCGGAAGTCGCGCACCGGAGGGGCCGAGGCGGCTTGCACCTCCATCTCCTCCAGCGGCATCCGGAGCCGCGCGGCGGCCAACTCTCGCTGTTTCGAGGCGACGATTTCGTCGAGGATCGTCGGCATGGCATCTCCCCCTTCACGCGGTTCGGTTCCCCTCCGGAAGATGATTGTAAGGGACCATCGGCTCGCCTCGCGAGATGGCTGGGCCATGATCCTGGGATTGCTGGCGGATCTGTCGATGGCAGAGGGCAGAGGGCAGAGGGCAGACAATCGATCGACGGTTGACAACTCCTCGATCACCGTTTTTTCCTCGGCCTCTGCCCTCGGATAATCGGACCATCTCAGCCGGATCGGGAATCAGAGTACGCTTCAAGCTTCCGGGGTGGGTTGGGCGCTGGTCGAGGACATCACGGCACGTGCAGGGCCAGCGCTCACCAATGTGTTGCTCCGATAAGGACTTCCAGCATGAAGTTTTCGTTCCAACCGCAACTGCGGCGTTTCATGGCGAGGCTGTCGCGGCCGGAATGTTGCTTCAACAGCGACAGCGTGAAGCGATTGAGCCACGCCAAGTTCTCACGGAGGTGGTGGTGCCGAGTTCGCGACTCATCCTCGCGAGAGGTGACGTCGAGACTCCAGTGGCAGGTGTTCTCAAGACTCCAGTGACTGCGGACGGCATGGGCGAAACGCTTCACACCCACCTCGAGACTGCTGATGTAAGAGCGAACCTCGACTGTCTCTTTCCCATCGCGAACACGCTTCGACTCCACCATGCCGATCGACTTCAGACCGCTCCACAGCTCGAGCTTCGGCAGGTCCTTCGGCACCGGCATTTGGACGTCGCTTCGCGTCTCCTCACGCCCATGCCCCGTCTCCTTGGTCTGATGCTGACGAGCATCCACATCGGCGAAGTTGTTCCGGCCCTGCTCGTCGATGTCATCGATGACCGCCTGATGCCACGTCTCCTGATTACCTTTCAGCGCCAAAACATAATCCGCGTCGCTCTCGATGATCTGCTCGGCGATCGCTCTCTGTGTCCCCATGGCGTCGATCGTGATGATGGCGCCGTGGATGTCCACCAGTCGCAGAAGTTCGGGAATGGCCGTGATCTCGTTCGATTTCTCGGCGCAAGCCACCTGTCCCAGCGACAGGCCGGAGTCGCTGGCCCAGACGCTGACCGAATGCAAGGCGCCCAAGCCTTTGCTGCGCTCGTGGCTCCGCCGCGCCGTCTTGCCGTCCACCGCCAGGACCGGTTGCTCGACGCCGGTCTCCGTGGCCGCCGTCGCGCGCAACGACTGCAGCCAGTTGGCAAAACAGGCCTGAAACGCGCCGGGCTTCAGCGTCATCAAGACGCGGCGAAAGACATCCTTGCGTGGAATGCCGTTCGGCAAGTTCAGCGTTCTCAAGAGGAACTCTTGTTTCCTCGCGGCCCACTTGGCAATCGCGGTTGGCCCGTTGGCGCCGGCCAGCACCGCCATGAGAGCGAGGACGAGGACACTGACCAGAGGATGCTGCCGATTGACGGAGGAGCGAGGATCCTCCAACTCTTCAAAATACCGTGCAACCTCGTCCAGACCGATATGCTGAATGTTCGTCATGGTTGACTTTCGGGGCATCGCCTCAGAAGAAGCCACAGTGGGCATGTTGTACAAAGAAATCGACCAAGGCGCAACCCCTACAGACTGCCGAGCTTACTTAAAGTTAGCGCTGGCCCTGGGTTCTGTTGCGTTATGACCCGCGCGATGTCGCGGAGTCCGCGTTTTCCACGATGGCCGTTTCATCTGTCGAGCGGTCTGCTAAGAGCTTGCCGGCGAGACGGTTCCGCTTCGCGAGGTCTCCGGCGCGGGAACGACGCCGTCGCGAGCTCCGCCGGACGATCCAGGACCGGCGAAAGGTGGTCGATTCCCTGCTGGAGGTTCGCCGCGGTTGCGCGACGGAAGGGACGCCAGAAGACACCCCTGAGATTCCCCCTGAACCTCAACAGCCGGGGAGGACGCTCAAGCGTTACGCCGATGACTGACGCGACGGGTGCGGCCTTCGTCGAGACGAGGGAGTACCGCCGGTTCCGCGAGTTCTGCGATGCCTGTCGCCGGTATCGCTACGTCGGACTCTGCTACGGGCCCGCGGGGGTGGGCAAGATACTCTCAGCCTGTCATTACGCCGACTGGGACCGGGTCACGGCGTGCAACCCGTACGCCGATCGCGGGGACTTCAGGACCGATGATGTGCCGGGGAACGGGTGCATCCTGTACACCGCGACGGTCGTGAACTCTCCAGGGCAGATCCAAAGCGACGTGTTTCAGCTGCGTCAAAGGATGCACGAGCTGGTCCGCCAGGCCATCCGCACGGAGGTGGACCCGGTGATCACCGCGGCGCGACGGAAGCTCGAAAAGGAACGCGACGATCTCCTCGTCAAGCACGACTTTCTCAAGGGGAAACCGGCGAGACTGAAGCGGGCCGAAGCCGCGGTCTCCAAGGCTATCCTCGACCGAGCCGAGCGGGACCGAGGGGCCGGTGATCCGACCGACCTGCTGCTTGTCGACGAGGTGGACCGGATCAAGATGTCGGGCCTGGAGCAGCTCCGCGCCATCTTCGACGGCGGTGGGATCGGCCTCGTCCTGATCGGTATGCCGGGGTTGGAACGACGACTGACGCGGTATGCCCAGTTGTACTCGCGGATCGGCTTCGTGCACGCATTCCGTCCACTGGGAGCCGCGGAGGTGTGCACGCTGCTGGCGGGCTGGCGGCCGCCCGGGGTGACGCTGCCCGAGGACCTCCTGGCGGACCCCGAGGGGGTCGCAACCATCATCCGGGTCACCGGCGGAAACTTCCGGCTGCTCGACCGGCTGCTCACTCAGGTCGGACGGATCCTCGAGCTCAACGGCCTCAGGGTGGTGACGCGCGAGGTGGTCGAGGCGGCCCGGGAGGTCCTGGTCATCGGTACGGCGTGAAAGCCGTCCCGTCGGGGACCGCTCGCCGCGACCGCGGATGGGGCTGGAGCGGCCCCCCCTGCTCCGTCCGAATTAATGATAGACAACACCCTTTGTCTATCATAATCTGGAGTAGGGGATCATCCAATATGAGTGATTCGACCGAGATCATCGTGCACCCGGGGGGCCACCGGCCACCGGGCCGACGACGCCGAGGCGCCGACACGGCCGGACCGTCCCCGACGATCGTCTCCGCCGCGGGCGGCGGGGCCGAGTTCGCCTGGGACGAGTTCTTCAAGGGCCAGCTCGCCAACGCCCACACACGGAAGAACTACGCCCACGCCGTGCGCCACTTCCTCGACTGGCGCGACCACCCTGACCGGCGTATCCCGCTTGTCCGGATCACTCCCGGCGACGTCGGTGACTACATGGCGAGTTTGGCAGTGGCGACCCCCACCAAGAAGCTGCGCCTCGCTGCGCTGAGGAAGTTCTTCGACGTGCTCGTCGTCCGGCACGTCGTCATCCTGAACCCGGCTGCCTCGGTCCGGGCCGAGCGTTACGCCGTGGTCGAGGGCAAGACGCCCGAGATCAGCGCCAAGCAGGCCCGGAACCTCCTGAAGTCAGTCGACGCCTCGAACCTCGTGGGCCTAAGGGACCGGGCCATCATCGCCGTCCTCATCTACACCGCAGCCCGCGTCGGTGCCGTCGCCAAGCTCACTCTCAAGAACCTGAAGCACGACGGGACGCAGTATGCCCTGCGGTTTTCCGAGAAAGGCGGCAAATCGCGCGAGATCCCTGTCCGGCACGACCTGGAGCAATTCCTTCTGGGCTACATCGAGGCCGCTAAAATCACCGAGGGGCCTCTCTTCCGCACGGCCGTCCGCCGGACGAAGCAGCTCACGACCAAGGCGATGAGCGGCATCGACATCTGCCGCATGATGAAACGGCGACTCAAGGCCGCTGGGTTGCCGGGGCAGTTCTCGCCCCACTCGTTCCGCGTGGCGACGGTCACGGACCTGCTGGAGCAGAACGTTCCCCTGGAGGACGTGCAGCACCTGGCCGGACACGCCGACCCACGGACCACGCGACTCTACGACCGGCGGCGGAAGCAGGTCACGCGGAACATCGTGGTGCGGATCTCGATTTGACGTGGCTACCCCCCCTGTGCTGCCTCGCCCGGATGGCTGTCGGGTCTCACTGAAGTCGCGGGATGGTGTCGTCAGGTGGCGAGTTACGCGTTCGGCGACGACGGGCTGATCGATTGTGGCCCTGAACGTCTGGCAAGTCCTGAGTCGAGGAAATCCCCGGGAAGCCGCCCCAGGGGTAGGCGATATTCTAAATCATAAATAAATAAACATTATCACCAGCATAATTCTAAATCATAAATAAATGAATAAATAAATAAACATTATCACCAGCATAATATTAAACGACGAGATTTCAAAAAACGCCGGGTTTTTCGCTGAATTCATCGGGATCACGGTCCAGAGAGTGTCGCCCCACTTTACCCATTTTAGCTATTTTGGTGCGTACGCCCTGACGGCTACCCGGCTTGCCGACACCCGAACTCCGGGCGAAAATCCGAGCTCTGAGGAGGCTGTTGCACAAACCCTTTCGGGCTCTCAAGACAAGCCAAATCAGGCAAGCATGCCCCTATTTTTACGGAAGTTCAGAGCGTTTTCCTGTCAAAACAGGCGTTGTCCGAATTCGTTAAGGGGTTTGTGCGACAGGCTCTGAGAGGGTGACAAATAGTTCTGAAGTTAACAGCCTTCGCCCGACATCACCGAGGCGATTGGGGAGAGGTGGGCCGCCACGACTGGCAAGCGAACGAGGAAGCTCTCACCGAGGGCTTCCGGCTCTTCTCGTGACGTCTCCTCGCCGCCAACACCCGCCCTGAGTCGGCTTGACGGAGTGTTGGCCAATCGACAGCCGACGGTAAGGAGGCCCAGCCGCTGGGAAAGGTGCCCGTTCACCGGTGTAGTTCCCCAGATGCAGAGGTTGTATAATCGCGCGCCATGAGAGCCAAGGACACGGCCCGACTGCCCCAATTGTCGACGGTTACAGGCGCGAGTGGATGCCCTGGAGGCGGAACTCGCCGCCCTCAAGGAGGTCGTCGCCCAACTGAGCCAGCAACTCGCCGCGGCGCGCAAGGACTCCTCGACCTCCTCCAAGCCCCCGTCCTCCGACATCGTCAAGCCGCCCAAGCCGCCACCGCCCGAGGGCCAGGACAAGCGCCGGATCGGCGGACAGCCCGGCCACCCCAAGCACGAACGCGCCGCCTTCCCGCCCGAGGCCATCAACGGCGGGTCCTTCGATCATCGCCTCGACTCCTGCCCCTCGTGCGGCCATGACCTGCGGCCCGCGCCGACCATCCCGCCGCGGGTGGTCCAGCAGGTCGACATCGGCGAGGTGCCGCTGTCGATCCAGGAGCATCGCAGTCATCCGGGGTGGTGCCCCCGCTGTCAGAAGATGTACGAGGCCCCGTTGCCGCCGGGGATCGCACGCGGCGGCCTGGTCGGGCCGTCGCTGACCACCTTGATCGCCTACCTCAAGGGGGCCTGCCACGCCTCGTTCTCGACCGTCCGCAAGTTCCTCCGCGACGTCGTGCGGGTGACGATCTCGCGCGGCGAACTGGCGCGGATCATCGCCAAGGTCAGCCGGGCGCTGGAGCGGCCCTATGAGGAACTGCTCGACGCCCTGCCCGACGAGGCGCGGCTCAACGTCGATGAGACCGGCCACAAGCAGAACGGCCAGCGGCAGTGGACCTGGTGCTTCCGGGCCGGCCTGTACACGCTGTTCAAGATCGACCCGACCCGCAGTGGCGACGTGTTGATCGAGGTGCTGGGCGCGGAGTTCAACGGGGTGCTGGGGTGCGACTACTTCTCGGCCTATCGGCGTTACCAGCGCGAGTTCGGCGTGCTCCTCCAGTTCTGTCTGGCGCATCTGATCCGCGACGTGAAGTTCCTGACGACGCTGCCCGACGCGCGGGACCGTGCGTATGGGGAGCGGTTGCGCGAGGCGTTGCGGCGGTTGTTCGCGGTGATCCACCGGCGGGAGGAGCTGTCCGCCGAGGCGTTCCAGAGCCAACTGGAGGCGGCGCGGGCCGAGGTGCTGCGGTGTGGCACGCGGGATGTGCCGGAGACGAGACACTGTCGCAACCTGGCGAAGCGGTTCGAGAAGCACGGGGAGAGCTATTTCCGGTTCATCACGACGCCGGGGGTGGAGCCGACGAACAACCTGGCGGAGCAAGCGATCCGGTTCGTGGTGATCGACCGCCTGATCACGCAGGGGACGCGGAGTGAGGCGGGGAACCGCTGGTGCGAACGGATCTGGACGGTGATCGCGACTTGCGGCCAGCAAGGTCGTTCGGTGTTTGCGTACCTGGAGGCGGCGGTCGGGGCGTGGTTCGATGGGACCGAGCCGCCGTCGCTGTTGCCCGGAGGCTGAAGGTCACCGAAGGGTGAGCCGGTGGAGTGCTCAGGTGCAAGGTCCGCTGGGACCGGGAAGTCCTGAAGGCGACGCGCCGGTGACGACATCCACGACGAAGGCAGGGATCATCCCACGCGACGTGGGTGGTGGCGAGCGATCGCGGCATGGAGTGTCGATGGTCCCCCATCGGCGAGTGTCCCCGTACGCGCTCACATTACAGTACAGTAGCTACAACGACACTGGTGAACGACCACTGGGAAAGCAAGGATGGGTCCAGTGCGCCAGAAGAACGACTCCCGCATGGCGTCGCCCTCGACACCGAAGCACCGCAAGAAAGGATGGGTCCAGTGCGCCAGAAGAACGACCCGGCATCAGAGGACGGTGCGATACCCGACCGATCGGTCATCGTGGTCGGCATCGGCGCGTCCGCCGGCGGCTTGGAGGCGATGGGAGCCTTTCTGACGCACATGCCGGTCGATAGCGGGATGGTCTTCGTGCTGGTGCAGCACCTCGACCCCTCCCACACGAGTCTCATGACGGAACTGCTGGCCCGGAAGACGAAGATGCCTGTGCAGACGGCCGAGGATGGAATGCGGGTGGCGCCCAACCGGCTCTACGTCATGCCTCCCAATGTCACGCTTACCATCCAGGGCGGTGTTCTCAAGACGAGCACGCCGGTCGAGCACGCCACGGTTCGCACCCACATTGACCTCTTCTTGGACTCGCTGGCCGAAGACCAAGCGGAACAAGCCGTCGGCGTGATTCTTTCGGGCGCGGGCAGAGACGGCACGCTGGGCCTCAAATCCATCAAGGAGCATGGCGGCGTGACGTTCGCGCAGTTTCCCGCCTCGGCCAAGTACGACAGCATGCCGCTGAGTGCGATCGCCACGGGACTGGTGGACTTCACCCTCCCCGTCGAGGAGATTCCCGCCAAGCTGGTCGAGCATGCGAAGTACATGGAGAGCCTGAGGCGAACCAAACCACGCAAGGCCCTGCACCGTGAGGCCGGCGATCATCTGCCCAGGATTTGCCAGATCCTGCACCACGCCACCGGGCATGATTTCGGCGGCTACAAGCCAGGCACGATGGTACGGCGCATCGAACGCCGCATGCAGGTTCAACACCTGGATTCGGTCGCCGTTTATGAGGCGAAATTGGAGCAGGACCCCCAGGAAGCCAACGAGCTCCTCAAAGATCTGTTGATCGGCGTGACGCAGTTCTTCCGTGATCCCGAAGCCTTCAAGCTCCTGGCCAGCCAGGCGATCCCCCAGTTCCTCGGCAACAAGGCCAGGGATGCGCGGGTGCGGGTCTGGGTGCCCGGCTCCGCCAGCGGCGAGGAGGCCTACTCCATCGCGATGCTGCTGGGCGAGGGCATTGCCAAGCTCAACGTCGCGCCCCCGGTGCAGATTTTCGCGACCGACATCGATGATCAAGCTATCGAGGCGGCCCGGTCGGGCCGCTATCCCGCAAGCAGCGTCGAGCAGCTCTCACCGCAACGGCGGGAACGCTTTTTCATCCGGCAGGGCGATGTTTACCAGGTGAACAAGCAAATCCGCGAGATGTGCGTGTTCTCGGTCCACAATGTGGTTCGCGACCCGCCTTTTTCCTCGCTGGACCTGATCTCCTGCCGCAATCTGCTGATCTACATGGACGCCGGACTGCAGCAGAGGTTGATGCCGCTTTTTCACTACGCCCTGTCCCCCGGCGGGTATCTGTTCCTGGGCTCTTCGGAGGGGGTCAGCAGCAGTGCGGGGCTGTTCCGCGAACTGGACCCCAACCAACGGATCTTCCAGCGCATGGAGGGGGCGCACCGACGGTGGTCTTCCCGCTGACGGTGTCGAGCGAACCCATGGGCCTTGCCGCCGTGCCGGTGAAACGGGCGGAGCAGGCCAAGCCACCGGATGTCGGCAGCCTTCTGGAACGCATCGTACGGGACTATGCCCCGCCCGGCGTTATGATCAACGAGCAGGCGGAGATCGTCTACGCTTCGGGGGAGACCAGCCCCTATCTTCAGTTGCCCACCGGAACGGCCACCACCCTCAACGTCATCGATCACGCTCGCAAGGGCTTGCGCGTGATCCTGCGGACGGCGATTCGCCAGGCAATTAGGACCCGACAGCCCGTGGTCCAGGAGGACGTGGTCGTGTGGACTCCCGGCGGCCCGCGGCCCATCGACCTCATCGTGCGCCTGGTGGCCGAGGCGGGCGAGAGGTCTGGCTTGCTGGCGGTCGTCTTCCAGGCGGCCAAAGGCAAGGACCTGGCGAAAGGGGCGGGATCCTTTTCCGAAGAGTTCGCCGTGCAGCAACTGGAGGCGGAACTGAAGACCGCCCAGAGCGAGTTGCAGGCCATGGTCCAGGAGCGGCAGGCGACCAGCGAGGGCCAGAAAAGCGACCATGAAGAGTTGCTGTCGCTGAACGAGGAACTGCAGTCGACCAATGAGGAACTCCAGAGTTCCAAGGAGGAGATGCAGTCGGTCAACGAAGAGCTGGCGACCGTCAACGCCGAGTTGAGCAAGAAGATTGAGCAATTGGATGAGACCAACGCCGACCTTCAGAACCTCATCCGCAGCACCGAGATCGCCACCCTCTTCCTGGACCGTGCGGCTGCGCATCAAGGGCTTCACGCCGACGGCCACAACCCTCTTCCACCTGCTCGACAGCGACATGGGACGGCCGATCAGCGACTTTGCGCCGCGCTTTGCCGAGGGCGACCTGACTGCGGAATTGAAGCGAGTCCTGCAGACGTTGGTCATCGAGGAGCGGCAGATCCATCTGCCGGGCACACAGTCCTGGTTCCTGGTTCGCATCCTGCCGTCGCGGACGGTGGCGAACGTCATCAACGGGCTGGTGGTCACCTTTGCGGACATCACCGTTCTCAAGCGGGCCGAGGACGCGCTGCGGCAGAGCGAGGAGCGCGCCCGTCAACTTGCCGATACGATTCCCGCCATTGCCTGGACGGCCCTCGCCGATGGCACGATGGACTTCTACAACGAGCGGATCAGCCAGTACCAAGGTTTCCAGCAGCGAGAAGACGGCACGTGGGAATGGAGGGGGGCGCTCCATCCCGACGATACTCAGCGGAGCCTCGAGGCGTGGCAGCAGGCGGTGGAAACCGGCCAGACCTACCAGGTGGAGCATCGTCTCCGCCTGGCCGACGGGCAGTGGCGGTGGCACCTCAGCCGGGCCGTGCCGATCCGCGACGCACTCGGCCACGTCACCAAGTGGTCTGGCACCGCCATCGACGTTCACGATCTTCGAACGGTGCAGGATGCCAAGGTCCGCGCGGAAACCGCCAATGAGGTCGCCGATCGTGCTGCCAAGTCCAAGGACCACTTCCTAGCGGTGCTCAGCCACGAACTCCGCACCCCCCTGACCCCGGTGGTGGCCGCGGTGTCGATGCTCCTGCAAGATCCCCGCTTCGATGCCAACGCCCGCGAAAGCCTGGAAATGGTCTGGCGCAACGTGGAGTTGGAGGCGAGGCTCATCGACGATCTACTGGACGTGACCCGCATCGAGCAGGGCAAGGTGGAGTTGGATCGGCAGCCCAAGGATCTGGACACCATCGTGCGTCGGGCGGTGGAAGTCTGCATGCCGGACATCGAGGCGCGGAAAGTGGAGGTTGGCGTGGACGCCCCGGATGGACCCTATCCCGTTGACGCCGACGCGGCCCGCCTGCAACAGGTGTTCTGGAACCTCGTCAAGAACGCGATCAAGTTCACTCCACCCGGCGGGTGTGTGGGAATCCGCTGCCGCCGCGATGGCGATAGCCATGTCATGGCGGAGGTCAACGACAGCGGCAAGGGTATCGAGCCGGCACTGCTGCCCCGCCTGTTCAACGCATTCGAGCAAGGCGATCGGCAGACCACGCGGGAGTTCGGCGGGCTGGGCCTTGGGCTGGCCATCAGCAAGACGCTGGTGGAGATGCACGGGGGAACCCTCACGGCCAGGAGCGAAGGCAAAGACAAAGGGGCGACGTTCACGGTCAGGCTGCCCCTGCTGCTGACGAAAGTCGCAGGTCCGGCTACCCCGCCCACTTCCGAAGCGCCGCCACCGAGTGTTCCGACCCGGTCCTTGCGAATCCTGCTGGTTGAGGACCACGGCGACACGGCCACGATCCTGAAACGACTGCTGATGGGCAAGGGGCACGAAGTGGAACGGGCCGGAGACGTGGCCACTGCATTGAAGCTGGCGGAAGAACAGACGTTTGACCTGCTCCTCAGCGACTTGGGCCTGCCCGATAGCAGTGGATTGGACCTGATGCGGGCGATACAGGCGAAACGCTTGAAGTTGCCCGGTATCGCCCTCAGCGGCTATGGGCAGGAGAAGGACATTGAGCAGTGCCGCGAGGCCGGCTTTGTCGCGCTCTTGGTCAAGCCAGTGAGTCTCCCGAAGTTGGAGGAGGCCATCGCCAAGGTTGTCGGGTACGGCATGCACATTGCGAGGGTGCAAGAAGACGATAGAGGCTGACGGATTTCGGCCGTATTTGGTCCGTTCGTCCAAGCGTGGCGCAACAAGAAGCCTCACCCACTGCTGTTAATTTTGATCATATGTCAACCATAAGTGTGTGTCCAAGTTGCAAGCTGGCTGGCGTCGACGCGGTGGCAGGCTAGACGGGGACGTGCTGGTTATCCTTCGAGTCGATCAGCCGGTCCTTAGCGCGACGTGGCCCGGGGACCCTTATCAAGCTGCGCGAGATCTACCGGGCAAATCCGTCATTGTTTCGAAGGCGCCGAGGTCCGCGGTTCCCTGAGCGAGGCCGAGACGCTGATCGAAGGCTACCCCTTATGCTCCCCGACCACGTCTTCGCCCCGTCGGGCGCCGGCAGCAAAGACTTCCCGAGCATGCCAGATAGCTCCGAAGAAATCGTGCCAGATAGCGGCGAACTTAACAGACGGGAGCCTCGGCCCGGATTCTCGAATCTGAGAGGATCTGGGATCGGAAATCTCAGATTTGAGAATTCATGTCGTTTCTTTGTCGGGACGCCCGAGGTCGTTCAATGGGCCGCCGACGGTCATCGCCCGCGCCTTGAGGACCCAGACGCGGAGCAGGATGATCCCTGCGGCGGTCAGGCCGAGCGACAGGCCGACCCAGAGGCCGAGCACGCCCCATCCGCCCACAAAGGCGAGGGCCGTGCCGACCGGGAGGCCCAGGCACCAGTGTGCCAGCAGGTTGCAGAGCATTGGCGTCCGGGTATCGCCGACGCCGCGGAGGGCGCCGGTGGTCACCCCCTGGAGGCCGTCGAAGAGTTGGAAGCAGGCCGCGATCCCCAGCAGCGAGAGGCCGGTGGCCACCACTGCGGGGTCGGTGGTGAAGCGGCCCATGATGGCCTCCGGCAGGAGCAGGAAGGTCAGGCCCGAAATCGTCATGAAGCCCGCGCCGAGCAGGATCGCCGTCCAGCCGGCGTGCGCGGCGGACTCCGGCTCGCCCCGGCCGAGCGCGTGCCCGACCCGGACCGCGGCGGCCGAGGCGAGTCCCAGCGGGATCATGAAGGTCAGGCTGGCGACGTTCAGGACGATCTGGTGCGCCGCCAGCGGGATCGGCCCGAGCCGCCCCACCAGGGTCGTCGCCAGCGCGAAGACTCCCACCTCGAGCGTGACCTGCACCGCCGCGGGGAACCCCAGGCCGACCAGCCGCCCGATCCGCGCCGGGTCGGGTCGGAGCGAGGCCCGCCGCAGGCCGGTTGGGTGCCGCCATTCGTGGCGAATGACGCTGCCGATGAGCATCAGCGCCAGCACGCCGCGCGCCAGGGTCGTCGCCCATCCCGAGCCCTCGACGCCCAGAGCCGGTGCACCCAAGTGGCCGAAGACCAGGATCCAGTTGGCCAGGCCGTTGACCCCGTTCGCGACGATCAGCGCGAACAGGATTGGACCGACGCGACCCATCGCCTGCAAATAACGCCGCAGCGTGGCGAAGACGAGCAAGGGCCAGGTACTCCACGTGGTCGCCCGGAGATAAGCGGCCATCGGCCGGAGGATCGTCGGATGCACCCCGCGCGGTCGAGCCAGGGGATCGCCCCGACGACCAGGCCCATCACCATCGGCGCAAGGACCAGGCCCAGGTAGATCCCCTGGACGAGCGCGCGGTGGCAGTCGGCGAGCCGCCCCGCCCCGAACGCCTGCGCAACCAGGGTGTCGAGACCGAGCAACATCCCGACGCCGAAGACCGCTGCGGTGAAGAAGATCGTGCTGCCGATGCCGACCGCGCCGATCGCCTCCGCCCCCAGCCGGCCGACGATCATCGTGTCCACGATCCCCATCGCCACCCAGCCCAGCTCCGCCACGACGACCGGCCCAGCCAGCGCCAGCATCGGCCCGAATTCCCGCCCGATTCCGCCCCAATCGATTTCAATCCTGGTGCCCCCTAGCTTTCGAAGGAAAAGTGGGTAAAACATCGGTGTCGAAAATTTGGTCGCGCCGACTGTCTGGAAAAGGGTCCCTCGTGACGCGTCGACCGGACCCATTCGGGGACGGCAATGTGAGTGCGAGTGGAATCGCGGCGGACATCGATTTACGCGATCATATTTGCATAATATACGAATCATTGAATTTTCTGATTCGCAGAAGTTTTCCATTTCCAGGAGCTTCTTGTCGGCTGAGAATCGTGGGCGGCGGGATCATCCTATTCGGGTTCGAGGAGAGGAAGAAAGGGCGTCCATGGCTCAGGTGTTCTCTCAGAGCACGAATGTCATCTCGCGCGTGAGCATCTTCGGGGCGGTGTTCTTCGCCCTGGCGCTGCTCGGCGTCGTGTACACGATCTTCCGATCGCCGTACGTGACGCAGGTCGCCGTCGTCCGCGACCAGCCGGTGCCGTTCAGCCACCAGCACCACGTGCAGGGGCTGGGGATCGACTGTCGCTATTGCCACACGTCGGTGGAGAAGTCGTCCTTCGCCGGGATCCCCCCGACCGAGACGTGCATGTCGTGCCATTCTCAGATCTGGGTAGAGAGCCCGATGCTCGAGCCGGTTCGGCGCGAGCATGCGGGCCGACGAGCCGATTCGCTGGAACCGGGTCCACGAGCTGCCCGATTACGCGTACTTCAACCACGCGATCCACGTCCAGAAGGGGATCGGCTGCTCGAGCTGCCACGGCCGGGTGGACCTGATGCCCCTGACGTGGAAGGACCAGCCGTTGACGATGGAGTGGTGCCTCGGGTGCCACCGCGAGCCCGAGAGGCAGATCCGGCCGCGCGAGGAGATCTTCAACATGAGCTGGACGCCGCCGGCCGACCAGTTCGCGATGGGCAAGGAACTGGTCGAGAAGAACCACATCCCGGGCGACCGGCTGACCCACTGTTATACATGCCACCGATGACAATCCATTCGCGCAAGACACACGGCCTGGACCTGACGACGATCCGCGCCCGGCTGGCCGGGAAGAGCGGCCCGCGCTACTGGCGGAGCCTGGAGGAGCTGGCCGACACGGAGGAGTTCCAGGAGTTCCTCCACAGCGAGTTCCCGAGCCAGGCGCCGCAGTGGAGCGACCCGACCACTCGCCGGAGCTTCTTCCGGCTGATGGGCGCCTCGCTGGCCCTGGCGGGCGTGAGCGGGTGCTCGGACCGGACGTCCGAGAAGATCGTGCCCTACGTCCGAGCTCCCGAGGAGATCGTCCCCGGCAAGCCGCTCTACTTCGCCACCGCGGTGACGCAGGGCGGGCAGGGCGTCGGCGTCGTGGTCGAGAGCCACATGGGCCGCCCGACGATGCTCGAGGGGAACGACAAGCACCCCGACAGCCTGGGGGCCGTCGACCCAATTGTGCAGGCGTCACTCCTGACGCTCTACGACCCCGACCGCTCGCAGGTGGTCATGAGGGGGCGGGAGGTCAACACCTGGGACGCCTTCTTCGTGACGGCGGTCGCCGCACTCGCCGCGCTGCGGCCCAAGAAGGGGAAAGGGTTCCGCGTCCTGACCGAGCCGGTGACCTCGCCGACCCTGGCGCGGCAGCTCCGCGCGATGCTTGACGAGTTCCCCGAGGCGAAATGGCACCAGTATAGCCCCGTCGGGCGCGACGCCGCCCGGGCCGGCGCCTTGCTCGCCTTTGGCGAGGACGTCGCGACCCGCTGCGACTTCGAGAAGGCCAACGTCATCCTGGCGCTCGACGCCGACTTCCTCGGCGCCGGCCCCGGCCACCTCCACGCCGCGCGCGGCTTCGGCGCACGGCGCGAGCCCTTGTCGCCGTCGGGGATGAACCGCCTCTACTCGATCGAGTGTACGCCGACGATCACCGGCGCCGATGGCCGATCACCGCCTCGCGGTACCGGCGCATCGGGTCGTCGCCTGGGCGCAGGCCGTCGCCCAGAAGCTGGGGGTCCAGCTCACCCCCGCGTCGGCCGCGGCGGTCCCTCGGGACAAGCAGAAGTGGCTCGACGCGCTGGTGCGCGACCTCCAGAAGAACAAGGGGGCGAGCCTGGTCATGGCGGGCGACGCCCAGCCGCCGATCGTCCATGCGCTGACGCACGCGATCAACGACGCGCTGGGCAACGTCGGCCAGACGGTCGTCCACACGGCCCCGATCGAGGCCCGGTCGGTCGACGAGACGGCCTCGCTCCATGAGCTCGTCCGCGACATGGAGGCCCGCGCGGTCGAGGTGCTCCTGATCCTCGGGGGCAACCCGGCGTTCACCGCGCCCGGGGACATCAAGTTCGCCGAGGCCCTGCCCAAGGTCAAGCTCAGCGCCCACCTGGGCCTCTATGATGACGAGACCTCGCAGCTCTGCGGCTGGCATCTCCCCGAGACGCACGAGCTCGAGGCCTGGGGCGACGTCCGGGCCTCCGACGGGACCGCGACGATCCAGCAACCGCTGATCGCCCCCCTGTACGGCGGCCGGTCGGCGTCCGAGGTCGTCGCGGCGCTGCTCCGCCACCCCACCCGCGCGGGCTATGACATCGTCCGCGACACCTGGCAGGCCGAGAAGAAGGACCTCAAGGGCGAGACGTTCGAGGCCTTCTGGCGGACCTCGGTGCACGACGGCGTCGTCGCCGACACCAAGCTGCCCCCCAAGGACGTGACGCTCAAGGGCGGGCTGACGGTCCCGCCGCTCCCCAAGTCGGAGGGCCTGGAGCTCGTCTTCCGCCCCGACCCGACGATCTGGGACGGCCGCCACGCCAACAACGGCTGGCTCCAGGAGCTGCCCAAGCCGCTGACGAAGCTCACCTGGGACAACCCGGCGCAGGTCAGCCCGGCCCTGGCCGAGCGGCTCCAGCTCTCGAGCGGCGACATGGTCGTGCTGAGCACCCGGGACGGCGACCTGAAGGTCCCCGTCTGGGTCACGCCGGGCCACGCCGACGAGTCGGTGACGCTCTTCCTGGGCTACGGCCGGACCGCCGCGGGCCGGGTGGGCAACGGCGCGGGGTTCAACACCTACCCGCTCCGGAGGTCCGACGCCCCCGGGATCCGCACCGGGGCCGAGGCCCGCAAGACGGGCGAGACCTACATCCTCGCCTCCACGCAGGACCATCGTTACGTTGAAAGCAAGGCGGCGGAGGAACGCCACCTGGTCCGGGTGGCCACGCTCGAGCAGTTCCGCGGGCATCCCGACTTCGCCCAGTCGCACGACCACCAGCCCGGACCCGACGACTCGCTCTATCCCGAGATCGAGGGGTCCGTCTCCCGGATCACGGACCCGACGATCCTCTCCCGGGGCGACACGAACTACGCCTGGGGGATGGCCGTCAACCTGAATACCTGCATCGGCTGCGGCGCCTGCGTCGTGGCCTGCCAGGCCGAGAATAACATCCCGGTCGTGGGCAAGGACCAGGTCTCCCGCGGCAGGGAGATGCAGTGGATCGACGTTGACCGCTACTATCACGGCGACGACCTCGACAACCCCGAGACCTATCACCAGCCCCGGCTCTGCATGCACTGCGAGAAAGCCCCGTGCGAGCTGGTCTGCCCCGTGGCGGCGACGCTGCACGACGCCGAGGGGATCAACAACATGGTCTACAACCGCTGCGTCGGCACGCGGTACTGCGGGAACAACTGCCCGTACAAGGTCCGGCACTTCAACTTCTACCAGTACGCCGACCTCCGCACGCCCAGCCTCAAGCTGCTGAACAACCCCGACGTGACGGTCCGGGCGCGGCGTCATGGAGAAGTGCACCTACTGCATCCAGCGGATCAACGAGGTCGCGGTACACGGCGGAGAAGGAGAATCGCCGGATCCGCGACGGTGAGGTCGTGACCGCCTGCCAGGCGTCCTGCCCGACCCGCGCGATCGTCTTCGGCGATGTCAACGACCCCCATAGCCAGGTCTCCAAGGTCAAGGCGGAGCCGAGGAGTTACGGGCTCCTGACCGAGCTGAACACGCGGCCGCGCACGACCTACGTGGCCAGGTTGAGGAACCCGAACCCCGAGATCGAGACGGAGCCCCGCCATGGCGTCTGATGCGTTGGATCGGAGGGGGCCGAGCGATGAGGTGCCCGTCCTGGCGCCCGGGCACACCTTCGCCTCGGTCACCGACAAGATCAGCTCGCTGGTCCTGGTCCGCCCGTACAACTGGCGCTGGGTCCTGGGGTTCGCGACCTCGTCGGCGTTGGTGATCCTGCTGGTGGTGGCGGTCACGTATCTGTTCATGGAGGGAGTCGGGATCTGGGGGGTCCGGCGGCCGGTGATGTGGGGGTTCGCGATCGTCAATTTCGTCTGGTGGATCGGGATCGGCCACGCCGGGACGCTGATCTCGGCGATCCTGCTTGCTCCTGAAGCAGGAGTGGCGGACGTCGATCAACCGATTCGCCGAGGCGATGACGCTGTTCGCGGTCGCCTGTGCCGGGCTGTTCCCGCTGCTGCACTTGGGGCGGCCGTGGTTCTTCTACTGGCTGCTGCCCTACCCGAACACGATGGCGATGTGGCCGCAGTGGCGGAGCCCGCTGGTCTGGGACGTGTTCGCCGTCTCGACGTACGCGACGGTCTCGCTGCTGTTCTGGTACGTCGGGCTGATCCCCGACGTGGCGACGCTGCGCGACCGGGCGCGGAGCAAGTTCGCCCGGTTCGCCTACGGGGCGCTGGCGATGGGCTGGCGCGGCTCGGCGATCCACTGGCACCGCTACCGCACGGCGTACCTGCTGCTGGCGGGCCTGGCCACGCCGCTGGTCGTCTCGGTGCACAGCGTCGTCAGCCTCGATTTCACCGGCGGGATCATCCCCGGCTGGCACTCGACGATCTTCCCCCCCTACTTCGTCGCCGGGGCGATCTACTCGGGCTTCGCGATGGTGATGACGCTGGCCATCCCGCTGCGCAAAGCGTACAAGCTCGAGGACTTCATCACCATGCGCCACCTCGAGAACATGGCGAAGATCCTCCTGGCGACCGGCATGATCGTGGCCTACGGCTATGTGATGGAAACGTTCATGGCCTGGTACAGCAGCAGCGAGTACGAGTGGTTCATGATCAAGAACCGGATGTTCGGGCCGTACGGGCACACCTACTGGATGCTGATCCTCTTCAATTGCACGGCGGTGCAGCTCCTCTGGATCGGGCCGCTGCGGCGAAACGTCCCGTTCCTGTTCGTGCTCTCGATCATCATCAACATCGGGATGTGGCTGGAGCGCTACGTCATCGTGATTACGAGCCTGCACCGGGATTTCATCCCGGCCGCGTGGGGCATGTACAACGGCACGTTCTGGGATTACGCGACCTACTACGGGACGATCGGGCTGTTCTTCTTCCTGATGTTCCTCTTCATCCGGTTCCTGCCAGTGATCTCGATCGCCGAGATGCGGGAGCTGGTGGCGGAGACGCAGGAACGCGCCGAGCGCGCGAGCCGTCCCAGGCCGTCTCGTGAGGTTGAGGTCCGAGCGATGAAGATCAAGACGCCTATCTACGGCCTGATGGCCGCGTACACCAACCCCGATGACCTGGTCGAGGCGGCGAAGCGGGCCTACGAGCGGGGGTATCGGCGGATGGACGCCTACACGCCGATGCCGGTCGAGGGGCTGGCCGAGGCGATCGGCTTCAGGCGCAACCGAATTGCGCTGCTCGTGCTGATCGGCGGGCTTGCCGGCGCGGCGACCGCGTACGTCATGATGTGGTACTCGGCGGTGATCAACTACCCGCTCAACATCGGCGGTCGGCCGCTGCTGAGCTGGCCGGCGTTCATCCCGATCACGTTCGAGCTGACGGTCCTGTTCGCCGCGTTCTCGGCGGTGCTCGGCATGCTGGGCCTCAACGGCCTGCCGATGCCCTATCACCCGGTCTTCAACGTGCCCAGCTTCGAGATGGCCTCGCGCAACCGCTTCTTCCTCTGCATCGAGTCGGACGACCCGCTGTTCGACCGCGAGGAGACGAGGCGGTTCCTCGAGGGCTTGAAGCCGAAAGAGGTCTGCGAAGTCGATCATTGAGCATCAACGAGCGGCCCGATCCGCGTCGCGACGATCGGACGGACGAGACGACCTCGCCCGCGCCCCTCGCGGAGGGGCGGGAGCGAGGGGACATCGGATCATCCGGCATGGGACCCACGCCCGACCTTGGGAGAACTCCGTGGAGCGGCACCGCCAAACCGAGATCCGCCACGACGACCACCGGGCAAGGCGCCGGGCCTGGTGGGTGGCGCCCTGCCTGGCGCTTGTCGTCGGATGCAGCGAACAGGACATGGTCAAACAGCCGAAGATCCAGCGGCCGTACCAGGAGAGCGACTTCTTCGAGGACGGCCAGTCCTCGAGGCCCCTGGTCGCCGGCACGGTCGCCCGAGGCCAGCTCCGGGTCGATCGGGCGTACTACGAGGGCCGGTCGGGCGAGTTGCTGATCGATTACATCCCGGCGCCGCCCGAGGACCCGGAGGAGGCCAGGAAACCGAGCGAGACGCCGAGGAAGGTCGATCGCGCGTTCCTGGTCCGCGGGCAGGAGCGGTATCAACATCTTCTGCTCCCCCTGCCACGGCCGCCTGGGCGACGGCCAGGGCATGATCGTCAAGCGCGGCTTCTCGCCGCCCCCCTCGTTCCACATCGATCGGCTCCGCGACGCGCCCGCCGGCCACTTCTACCACGTCATCACCAACGGCTACGGCGCGATGTACTCGTACGCCTCGCGCGTCCCGGTCGACGACCGCTGGGCGATCGTCGCCTACATCCGGGCGCTGCAGCTCAGCCAGAACGCCCGGCCCGAGGACGTCCCCGCCGAGGAGCTGGCCAAACTGGAGGGGAAGGAGCGATGAGCACCGACGACCTCAGCATCCAGGACCCCGCGGCGCTCGCCTGGCTGGAGAGGGTCCAGCGGCCCGCGCTGATCGCGGGAGGCGCCGGGGCGGTCCTCTGCGTCCTGGCGGCCGTCGTCGGCCCCAGGTGGTTCTTCCCTTCGTACCTGGTGGCCTTCCTGTTCTGGCTGGGGATCACGCTGGGCGGCGCTGGGGGCGGTGATGCTCCACCAGCTCGTCGGCGGCGCCTGGGGGTTCATGATCCGCCGGCCCGCCGAGGCGGCGACGCTGACCCTCCCCCTGATGGCCGTGCTGTTCCTCCCGATCGTCCTGGGCATGCACTTCCTGTATCCCTGGGCCGATCGCCGAGGAGGTCAGCAAGAGCGCGGTGCTCCAGCACAAGGCCCCCTACCTGAACGTCGGGTCCTTCCTGATCCGCGCGATGATCTACTTCGCCGTCTGGATCGGTCTGGCCCTGCTGATCCGCCGGGGCTCGCGGCGGCAGGACGAGGTCCCCGAGTCGTATCCCACCCGCTGGACCCAGACGCTCAGCGGCCCCGGCCTGCCCCTCTGGTTCCTGGCCATCACGTTCGCCATGATCGACTGGGCGATGTCGATCGAGCCCGAGTGGTATTCGACGATCTACGGCGCGATGCTGCTGGTGGGCTTCTCGCTGTCGGCCCTGGCGACGCTGGTCATCGTCGCGGAGCGGCTCGCGGGGACCCAGCCGCTGTCGCGCGTGGTCTCGGCCGAGGGGTTCCACGACCTCGGCAACCTGCTGCTGGCCTTCACCATGCTCTGGGCGTACTTCTCGCTCTCGCAGTACCTGATCGTCTGGATGGGCAACCTGATCGAGGAGATCCCCTGGTACCTCCGCCGCTCGCGGGGCGGCTGGTGGGGGCTCGCCCTGGGGCTGATCCTGTTCCACTTCTTCCTGCCGTTCTTCCTGCTGCTGTTCCGCGAGCGGAAGCGCAGGCCCTCGGAGCTGGTGCGGGTCTGCTGGTTGCTCCTGGCGATGCACCTCTTTGACCTCTGCTGGCTGATCCTCCCGGCCTTCCCGGCGTCGAACCTCCTGGCGTTACTGGGGCGTCGTGCCGGCCATGGTGGGCATCGGCGGCCTCTGGCTGGCGGTCGCCGCCCGGTTCCTCAGGGCCAGACCCCTGCTCCCCTTGCACGACCCGCTCCTGGAAGAGGTCCTCGCCCACGAACTCGAAAAGACACGGACACGCGCAAGAGCACGCACCGTCGAGAGGATCGCTTGACCATGGGACACGGACACGACGAGCAGATCGCTCCCCTGACCGGCCATGACCCCGCCCTCGAGGCCGGGCCGGGGTACGAGGTCCGCGACACGAACATTCGCACGGTCACGCTCTTCGGGGTGGGCCTGGTCCTCCTCGTCGTCGTTGCCAACGTCCTCCTGCTGAGCGTGTACGACCAGCTCTACAAGCAGCGCGAACCGAGAGAAACCCCGACGCCGGCCGAGAACCTGGCGGCCCAGTTGCAGCCATGCGCAGGACCGAGCATGCCGCGCTGGGCGGCTACGCATGGGTCGATCGCAAGGCTGGCGTCGTCCGGATCCCGATCGACCGCGCCATCGACCTGGTCGCCCAGCGCGGCGTGCCCCAGGGCAAGGGGCCGCAAACCGAGATCCAGATCAACAGTCACGAGCAGAACCCCGAACAGAAATGAAAACCCTTCACCGCACACTCCCGATCCTGCTGCTCCTGGCGTCGGCCGCGCCGGCGATGGGACAGCCGGCGATGCCGCAGCCGGGGATACCGACGCCGGGGATGCCAACGCAGGTCGTGACGACCGACACGTTCCGCAAGATCGGGTTCGACCAGAACCTGGGGGCCCAGATCCCGCTCGACCTGGCGTTCCGGGACGAGTCGGGGCGCCCGTCCGGCTCGCCGAGCTGATGCGCGGCAAGCCGACGATCCTGACGCTGGTCTACTACGAATGCCCGATGCTCTGCAACGAGGTCCTCAACTCGCTCCTGCGGAGCCTCAACGCCCTGTCGTTCGACGTCGGCAACCAATTCAACGTGATCACCGTGAGCATCGACCCGGGCGAGTCGCCGAAGCTGGCGGCCCGCAAGAAGGCGCACTACCTGGAGCGGTACAACCGCAAGGGGGCCGAGCGCGGCTGGCACTTCCTGACCGGCTCGCAGTGGTCGATCGACCGGCTGGCCAAGGCCGTCGGGTTCCGCTACGCCTACGACGCCCCGAGCGACCAGTACGCCCACGCCGCCGGGATCATGCTCCTGACGCCCGAGGGGAAGATCGCCCGTTACTCCTTCGGGATCAGCTACCCGGCCAAGGACCTTCGGCTCGGGCTGATCGAGGCGTCCGACGGCAAGGTCGGCTCGCCCATCGACCAGATCCTGCTGCTCTGCTACCACTACGACCCCAAGACGGGGAAGTACAACCTGGCCATTATGAGGATCCTCCAGGTCCTGGGCTGCGCGACGGCCGCGAGCCTGGGGATGTTCATGCTCGTGATGCTCCGGCGCGATCGGTCGCGGCCGGACCCGTCCGCCCTCGCCCCGCGCGAGGGACGCCAAGCCGATCCGCTCCTCCCTCCGGGAGACGTTCCGTAGACGAGGGCACCTCCGGGTCGGCCCCTCGGCTCCTCCCCGAAAGGGTGAGGGCCCGGGTCGGGGGCTGATCCGGTCTCGATGGGGACATTGATGAATTATGTGGAATTTCCCGCTGTTTCCTGAGCAGGCCACCAAGGTCGCCGGGCATGTGGACGCGGTCTTCTTCTACGCGCTCGGGATCGTCCTCTTCTTCACGACCCTCATCTGCGTCCTGATCCTGACCTTCGCCATCAAGTATCGTCGCGGCTCGAAGGCCAACCGGGAGAATGCGGTCACGCAGAACCACACGATCGAGATGCTCTGGATCGGCATCCCGCTGGCGTTGGCGATGATCCTGTTCACCGTGACGATGCTGGTCTACTTCGAGATGTACCGGCCCCCC